>NZ_JALGAR010000004.1:0-398963 GCF_022760445.1 Cryobacterium zhongshanensis
CGCATCCCGAGCCAACCCCAGACTCACATTCAACTCCACCTGCCGCACCCGCAACCGATCCGCATCCCGCACCGCGAGCACCAGGCGCACCGCACCGACCAACAGAGTGCAGAACGAGACGAAGACGGCAAGCGAGGCGAGCGGCACGAACTCGTTCACGACGATCACGCCGAGTGCGCCGATGCTGAAAATCGCGGGTGCGGCGAGAGCGAGCGTGGCGCTCGCTCGGTCGGGCAGGGCCGAGACGCCCGGGCTCCATGCGGCAAGACCGAGCAGGACGCCGACAATGGGCCACGCGACATCGACGATTCCGCCCCGGACATAGCTGCCGTCGGCGACGCCGGCGACCAGGAAGGTGTTGGCCAGCGCGAAGCCCAGGAAAGCGATGACCAGGAGGTACCACGCCCGGCTCGGGCGTCGGCCGTAGACGGTGAGGGCGCACACGAGCAGGGCCACGAGGATGAGAGGCGAGACCGGGTAGGCGAGGCCCAGGATATCGTCCAGGACGATGTCCGACACCGGTCGGAACAGGACCGCCGCCGCAACCGCCACGAGCCCGAGGCCGGCAATGACACCGTCCAGCCACACTGTCGCCGACGTCGGGTTCAGCCGTCGCCGCATCAGAACGAGCAGGAACGACACCGACAACACCAGGAAGAGGGCGAAGAAAATGATGGCCGTCAGGGAAGCCGCGTGGGGAGCCCGCGGCGGGAAGAGAATCGACTCGACCGTGTCGGCCGCGGCGATGCACAGCATCGCCGCGCCGAGCAACGCCCAGGCGAGCCGTTCGGCCTTCACGAGAATGACGCGAGCCAGCACCAGGCCCGCCACCGCGAATTCCAGGCCGAGGTAGTACGCGTAGTCAACCCAGACCGGACGTTCGGCCACGCTGGTGGCCACGGTTGCCCAGGCATAGGCGGCGATTCCCAGGCTCACCGCGACGAAGACAACAAGCATCAGTCGAGGCATCACGAACGCGTCGCGCGGCGACGAGCGCGACGGGTCGGAGCCGGTGCGGTCAGGTCCCATGTCTGGGGCCTCTCTTCTTGGTCGAACGAGGAAACGGGTAGGTATGTGCACATTCCGGATCGACCAGATTTGCATACAAATTACCCTGAGGATACGTCATACTGTCTCTGCACGGTACCCCCGAAGATGCCGCGCAAACACAGGAGCAAGTCAGGTGGCGCAGTGCCCGGTTTCACCACGAGATGTGCTCGGTTCCGAGCTCGTTGGGCAGGCAATTGAGTACAACGCGACCGCCGGCGAGCGCCGTTCCGGTTTTCACGATCCACAGGGGGTACGCATGAACCCAGACGCTCCAACGTCGTCGGGCCCGGTACCGGCCCGATGAGCGGGAAACTGCGGGTCGGTGTCGTCACGGCATTTCCCCCCGGCCGCAACAGCCTGAACGAGTTCGGCTTCCACCTCGTCAAACACCTCGCCCGGCAGGCCGAGGTCGCAGAGGTTCTGCTGTACGCCGACGTGACGGATGCCGGCACTCCCTCCCCCCTCGACGGCGTGACGGTGTACCCGAGCTGGACCTTCAACAGCGTCGCGAACATCGTGCGACTCACCCGGACGATCCGGCGCACGCGCCCGGACGCCGTGCTGTTCAACCTCCAGTTCGCCACGTTCGGGGACAAGCGCATCCCCGGAGCACTCGGCCTGCTGATTCCGGCGGTGCTCCGGATGTTCCGGGTGCCGACCATCGTCGTGCTGCACAACCTCGCGGACAACGTCGACATGCAGGATGCCGGCTTCGCAGGCTCCGCGGCGACGGCGCGCCTGATGAAGTTCGCGGGACGCATCCTCACCCGCGCCCTGCTTCGCGCGGACCTCGTGGCGCTGACCATCCCGCGCTATGTCGAATACCTGCAGGAGAGCTATGGCGCGACGAACGCCCTCCTCGCACCGCACGGGAGTTTCGAGGAGGTCGCCCTCCCGTCTTTCGGCGTACCGGCCGGACGCCGGCGCATCCTCGCGTTCGGAAAGTGGGGCACGTACAAGACCGTCGACGTGCTCGTCGAGGCATACCAGGAGCTCCTCGACCGCGGGTACGGAGACCTCGAACTCGTACTCGCGGGCACGGACAGCCCGAATTCCGCCGGCTACATGCAGTCGGTCGCTGAACGCTTCTCCGACCTGCCCGACCTCGTCTTCACGGGCTATGTCGCGGAGGAGGAGGTGGCGCCGCTTTTCTCCTCAGCGACCGTCGTCGCCTTCCCATACACGTCGACGACCGGGAGTTCGGGTGTGCTGCACCAGGCCGGCGAGTACGGTCGCGCCGCCGTGCTGCCCCGCATCGGCGACCTGGTCGACATCATCGAAGAAGAGGGCTTCCTCGGCGTCTACTTCGAACCGGGCGACGCGACCAGCCTCGCCGACGCCCTTGCCGAGGTGCTCGACGACCCCGAACAGCGGGTGTCCCTCGGCCGCCGCAATTTCGCGGCCGCCTCGGGCATCCCGATGTCCGAGGTCGTGCACTGGCACCTGATCCACATCCAGCGCCTGATCGACAGGCGGACCATGCGATGACGAAGGAATCTTCCTCTACACGCCCCTCCCTGGTGGGTGGCGGAACCGCTCTTGCGGTGGCCATGATCGTGGCCAATGCCGGGAATTATGTGCTCAACCTGTTCCTTGGCCGGGTACTGACACCTGCCGAGTTCTCGGATGCCAATCTGATGGTGACGCTCATGCTCACGATCACCTCGATCGCGCTCTGCCTGCAGCTCGTGGCGGCCCGGTTCGTCGGGATCTATGACGAGTCGGGCCAGCCGGACCGCTCCGACCGGCTCGCCCGCACCCTGCGCGGCTATGCGCTCGGCGCCGGGATCCTGACCGGGTTGGTCCTCGCGGGAGGGAGTGCACTCTGGTCGCAGGTATTCCACACCGCCTCATTCTGGCCATTCGTCATCCTCGGCGCCGGGATGCCGTTCTACCTCGTGCAGTCTGTCGGCCGGGGCGTGATGCAGGGGCGGCTGCGCTTCCCCGGCCTCGCCACGTCCTTCGTGGTGGAGATGGTCGTGCGTCTCGGCTGTGGCGTGGCCCTCGTGGCGCTCGGCTTCGGCGTCAACGGCGCGACCGTCGGTCTCACTGCATCGTTCGTCGCGACCTGGCTCGCCGTGAAACTGCTCGCCAGGACCGGACCAGGGCGGACCGGGGTCGCCCCCGACCTGGTCGCGGTGCGCGGCTACGCGGTCCTGGTGTCCGTGCTCCTGCTCGGTCAGATCATCGCCAACAACAGCGACGTCCTCGTTGCAAAGGCATTCTTTTCCCCCGATGCCGCCGGGATCTATGCCGCGATAGCCCTCGTCGGCCGGGCGGTGTTCTTCCTGGCGTGGTCGGTCGCGACCGTCGTGTTCCCGGTCGTGGCGCGACGCCACGCGAGCGGTGGTGACACCGGGTCGCTCCTGACCGGCGGCATCGCGGCCGTCGCCGGAATCGGTGCGGCGTGCACACTCGGTGCTCTACTCCTCGGCGGCCCCGTGCTGGGCTTCATCCTCGGCCCGGCCTATGGTGACCTTGCTGCGCCCCTCGCCGCATACGCGGGGATGACGACCCTCTTCGCCATCGCGAACCTCGTGGCCAGCCACGAGCTGTCGCAGGGACGGAACACCCAATCGTGGCTGCTGCTCGGAGCCTCGCTCGTGCAGCTCATGCTGCTGCTGGTCTGGCACGAGTCGACCGCGCAACTGATCATCGTGCAATTCGTGGCGATGGTGCTCCTGCTCGGCGTGATGGTCGCCCGGCACCTTCTCACCAGATCCTCTCCCTATATCCCCACCGAAGAAGGGCTGCCCAGATGAGCGCGGAGACCAGCACCTACCAGGCGTACCGCAGGTGGGTCACCGAGAAGTCGACGGTGCCGCCGCGCGTCTCCGTTGTGATCCCCGCCTACAACGAGGAATGGCGGATCCTGCCGACCGTCGGTGCTATCGCCACCCACATGTGTTCGAGGGGCGAGCCCTGGGAATTGATCATCGCCGATGACGGCTCGACGGACACGACGGTATCCCTCCTGCAGGACCTCCGCTTTCCGAACATGACCGTGCTCGTCGCAGCCAAGAACACGGGCAAGGGCGACGCCGTCCGCCGGGGAATCCTCGCGGCCCGCGGCGAATTCATCCTGTTCGCGGATGCGGACCAGTCGACGCCGATCGAGCAATTCGACCGGCTGATGGAGAAGATCGATGCCGGCTACGACGTCGTCGTCGGCTCCCGCGCGGCCGCAGGCGCCGCAGTGAGCGGCAAGAGCGCCCTGCGCAAGGTCCTGAGCCGGGGCCTTCACCTCGTGGTCTCCGTCGGGTTCGGCATCGAGATCGCCGACACGCAGTGCGGCTTCAAGCTCTTCACGGCCCCGGCGGCCCGGTCGCTGTTCAACCTCCAGGTCGTCGACGGCTTCTCCTTCGATCTCGAGGTGATCTACCTCGCCGGACGTCTCGGGCTGAGCACGGCCGAAGTCCCCGTCGAATGGATCGACGCGCCAGGCTCCACAGTCGACGCCGCCAAGGTGAGCCTGCAGTTCGTTGCGGACCTCGTCAAGATCAAGGTCCACGATCTGCGCGGCGGGTATACCGTCACCGGCCATTCGCCGGTCTCGCGCGCCTCCTCCCCCGCATCCGTCGCATCGATCAAATAGGAAACCACGATGAGAATACGCACCGAATCCGGAATCGGCCACACGACCGTCAGCCTTGCCGGTCGTTTCGACGCCCACGAAATCGGGGACTTCCGCAAGGTCGTGGACCTTCTGATCGGCCCGGGTAGCGCAACCCTGCGACTCGACCTCTCGAACGTCGTGTTCGTCGACTCGAGCGCCCTCGCCGAGATGTTGCGCTCCCAGAAGGCAGCCAAGGCGGTCGGCGGCGAAGTCATTCTCGTGAACGTCTCAGACCCCGTCCGGATCATTCTCGAGCTGACCGAACTCCAGCAGGTGTTCACCCTGGAGTCCCGGACGGACCCGACCACGACCACGACCACGACCACGACCACGACCACGACCACGACCACATCATGACGCCGGCTTCCACCGAAACCCACCTGATCGAGAGCGACCTCGCCGACGCCGCTCTCGAACGTTTGCTGGTGGCGGCAGGGGCCGGAGAGATCCACCGGTCACCCGGTTCCGACTGGACCGTCTCCGGGGATACGGCCCCCGATGCCATCGACGCAGCCAACGCCATCCGCCGCGCGATCCACGGGATCTACTCTGCGCAGGACGACGTCACGGAAGCCCTGATCACAAGCCAGGACCATCTGAGTGCCCTTCGGGCGCTCACCCAGGTGAACCTGAGCACCCTCGGCAGGTCCGAGGCCATTGACGACCTGCTCGAGCAAGCCAGGGCGCTGACCGCGTCGGACCTCGTCGCGATGGTCGACGATCGCCTGGTGCACACCACGGGAGGCCGGTCCGCGGACTCGCCCGAGCTCACGGCGGTCATCCGCGAGGCGACGAAGGGAACGGACGACCCGGAGCCGAGGCTCGTCGGCCAGGGGAACGCCGTGATCGCACCCCTCAGCGACCAGAGTGGAGGCATCCGCGCCCTCGCATTCGTCAGGACGAACGGACCGGTCTACAGCACGGGCGACCTGCGCCTCGTCAGGGCGGCCGTTGCCGCCACCGACATGCAGTTCACGCTCACCCGGCTGCATCTCCAGGAGATCAAGCGCGCCACGTTCGAGCGCGAGCACCAGGTCGCATCAAGCCTTGCCCAGGCGGTCTTCTCCCAGCCGGCGCCGACCCTCTCCGGGGTCGAGGTGTTCTCCCACACCACTCCGGCGAGCCTCGCCGGCGGGGACTTCTTCGCCTTCGCCGTGGTGGGCGACGTGCTGTGGTTCACCGTGGGCGACGTCGCTGGAAAGGGTCTTCCCGCGGCGATGGTGATGACGCGCGCCGTCAGCGCCGCCCGGGTGGCCTTCCTCACCCACGACGCAGACGATCCTGCGGGGGCGATGCGGGCGATGGGTATCGAACTCTACGACTATCTCGACGATGTCGGCCTGTTCATCACCGTCGCCCTCGGCACATACCGGCCCAGCTCGGGCGCCCTGCACGTGTGCAACGCCGGCCATTCCCCGGTGATGCTCGTGCTGGGCGGCACCGTCACGCTGATCCCGGCGTCCATGCCGCCGCTCGGCGTATTGCCCGAGCCACGGGGTCGGACAGTGCGCTTCGACCTGCAGCGGAACGACGCGCTGGTGCTCGGTTCCGACGGACTCGCCGAACAGGAGGACTCCGGCGGGGTGATGCTCGGCTACGACCGCCTGGCCGAACTCTGTGCCGAACTCCCGGAAGAGTCCGCCGAGCGGCTCGGACACCATATTCTGGATGCCGTGGAAACGCACGCGGATGGGATCCCGCCCTCCGATGACCGCACCCTCGTCATCCTCCGAGCAGTGGAGGCGATTCATGACCGCGACAGCTGACCCGATCGACCTCGTCATCGAGGGCACCACCGCGATGGTCCGCAAGATCGGTCCGTGGCTGCACGGGGTGCTCGGCGAACTCCCCGACGATGAGGCCGGCGCGATCGCCGCACGCCTGGAACTGGCCGTACACGAGGTCGCGATGAACATCATCGACCACGCCGGCTTGCCGGTCGCCGCGGAGATCCGCTTCACCGCGGGAATCACCGATTCCGCCGTCGAGATCTGCGTGTCCGATCCCGGCCGGCCCTTCGACCCCACCGGGGTCAGGATCCCTGTTGCCGGGGTCCCCCAGGAACGCGGATACGGCCTCATGCTCGTCCGCAAACTCGTCGACGATCTCGACTACCGCCGGCTCGACGCCGGGAACCGATGGACCCTTCGTGTCAACCGCACCGCGCCGGCCGACCCTCAGCAGACCGGAAATGAGCACCAGCCATGATCGACCCAGACACCTTCCACACATCTCGTCACACTGGCCTCACGGTCGGCGTCGCGACGCCGGCAGCGGGACTCTCCATCGTGACGCTCGGCGGTCGACTCGACGCTGTCGCCGCGCCCGACCTGCGCGCCAGGCTCGACGAATCCGACGTGGCCGGATGCCCCCAGATCGTGTTCGACCTCGCCGCCGTCGATTTCGTGGACAGTGCCGGCCTGGCCGTGCTCGTCTGGCAGCGGCGTACCTGCCGGGCGCACGGCGGCGACGTTGCGCTCGTGCGTCCGGACTCGGACAATGCGATGCGGGTGTTCCGGCTCACCCAGTTCGACCAGATCTTCCGGATGCTGCCGCAGCAGCAGAACGACTGAGGACGCCCCATGAACGCCGAACCCCTGTCGAAGACCGCCCTGGTCGTCGACGATGAAACAGTGTCCCGCCTCGTGCTCTCCCACATGTTGCGCAGGGCGGGCTGGGACGTCACCGAGGCAGACGATGTCGCCCCGGCGATCGCGCTCGCCCGATCGGGCACCTTCACGGCGATCTTCTCCGACTTCTCCATGCCGGGCGGCACCGGTGTCGACCTCCTGGACGCGCTGCCACCGACGCCGGCTCGCCCGCTCTTCGTGCTCGTAACCGGCATCGTGGAGCACTCCTCCGTCGGACTCGACCTCGCGAGCATGATCGATGGGCACCTGATCAAGCCGATCAGCTCCCGCGCGCTCTCCGAGTGCCTCGCGGCGATCCTGCCGCGCCAAAGGGACCGGTGACTCGCGGCGTCACGCGTGCCCTGACCCGGACTGCGTGCGGCCTCGGCTGGCTGGCGGCAGGCGGCATGACCGCGATCGCCCTGGCCCGGGCGCTCTCCAGTGAAACCGAACCGCTGCTGATCGGGGTGCAAGGGATCGCGGCATGGCTGCTCCTCCCGGCGTACCCTCTGCTCGCGTGCGCGGGAATCGTGGCCGTACGGCGGGCCCGCAGACGTTCCGACGGCGCGGCCCCCCTCCGATGGCCGCTCGCCCTCGGCACGGTTGCGCTTGCCCTCGCGGTCGCGCAGGCCACCCTGCTCGTCCCGGCCATCGGCTGGAACGGCCCGCGCACGGCACCCGTCGGCGCCACTCCGCTCCGGATCGTGAGCGCCAACGTCCTCCTCGACAACACCGAGCTCGCCTCGCTCGCCGGCGAGCTCGTTGCGACGGATGCCGACGTGATCGTACTCGAAGAGGTCACCCCCGAACACCTCGCCACGCTCGCGGCCTCGCCGCTCTGGGCGGCCTACCCGGAACGGCTGCTCGACGCCCTGCCCGGATACCAGGGCTCGGCGATCTTCTCCCGTCTGCCGATCGAAGACGGCGGCCCGATCGACGTGGCCGGGTCCCCGATGCTCGAGGCGCGCATCCGCACCCCCGCGGGGCTCGTACGGGTCATCGATGTGCACGCGGTGGCGCCCGTCACCGTTGAGAACACCGTGCTCTGGCGGGGACAGTACGCCGAGCTGGCCCGGATCGCGGCACGTGACACCGGCACCCTCATCCTCGCGGGCGATTTCAACGCGACCCTCGACCATGGGCCGCTGCGCCGGCTCGTCGCCACCGGGCTGCGGGACGCTTTTATGGAGTCCGGCCGCGGTTTCGGGGCGACCTGGCCGCGCTGGGACGGCCTCGTACCGCCGCTGATGCGGATCGACCACGTGCTCGTGAGCCAGCAGGTCACGGTCGTCGCCGTGACCGACCAGATGAGCGCGGGGAGCGACCACCGCCGGCTCGTTGTCGACCTCGCCCTTCCGCAGCCGCAGGGTCCTTCGTCGCTGAAAACCCCGACGCCATGACCCTGGTCGCGGAGCCGGCCCCGGTCCCCGTGCCGGCGGCGGAGAAGGCGAAGGTACACCGGCCGGAAGAAGCGCCGGACGGGCGCTCGCGCAAGGGCTTCGTGCGCCGTCACCGCCTGCTCTTCATCGCGCTCATCCTCGTGCTCGTGTTCCACGGCTCTTTGCTGCTTGCCGGAAGCTACCAGCGCACGTACGACGCCTACGTGCACATCTTCTTCGCCGACCACTACGCCAGAGACTGGTTCTCGAGCTGGGACACCCGCTGGTACACCGGGTTCTCCACCCTGAGCTACCCGCCGGGCGGCCACTTCCTGATCGCGGCCCTGAGCAAGATCATCGGGTTGCGCCCCGGCTTCGTGGTCGTTCAGGTCTTCGCCCTCCTGAACCTCACCATCGGGGTCTACCGCTGGAGCGGGATCTGGGTCAACCGCACCTCAGCCGGCTGGGCGGCCATCGCCCTCGTGCTGGCGTCGTCCATCGCCGAAACCGTGCACGTCTTCGGCCAGCTTCCCACCACGCTCTCTCTCGGGTTCCTACTCAACGGGCTGCCTTTCGCGAATACCTGGGTGCGCACGGGCAACCGGAAGGCCCTCCTCGCCGGGGTCGGCTGTATCATGGCCACCACGGCCTGTCACCACGTGACGACCCTGTTCGGATCGCTCTTCTTCCTCGGGCCCGTGCTGCTCGGGGCACTCGTGTTCGCCGTGCGCACCCCGCTCGCCGGCGAAAAGGACGGACACCCGCCCCGGTTCAGTTTCCGGCTGCTCTGGCCGTTGATCGCCCGTCGGATTCGCCGGGTGATGCCTTCCCTGGTGCGGACCGGGATCCTCGGTGCGCTGGTGGTCACGGCCCTGCTCTGCGTCGTCCTGCCGTACTGGCTGTACTCCAAGAGCGACCCGATCACCCAGGTCTCCATCCCGCACGCCAGCCGCGACAATTTCCTGGTCAATGTCAATGCCGGCCTGGTCTTCTGGCTGGTCCCGTGGGGCACGACGCTGCTCGTGCTGCCATACGCATTGATTCGCGGCATGGCGGGCAAGGCGTGGCCGCTCACCCTCTCGCTCGGCGTGCTCGCGTTCCTCGGCACCGGCGGCACCACACCGTTCCCCAAGATCCTCCTGGGCGGCGCGTACGACATTCTCACGCTCGACCGCTTCACCTTCTGGGCGACCATCTCCATCCTGCCGCTCGTCGGGCAGTTCATATCGAGCGTCACGAACGGTTCGATCCGAGCGTGGCTCCTCGCGCATGTCGGACGGACGCTTTCGGTGGTCCTGCCGGCCCTCCTGCTCGCCGCACACCTCACAACGACCCTCTATGCGGCGAACCTCACGCAATACCGGGCATTCCAGCCGGCCCCGATCGACGTCACCCCGATCACCACCTTCATGGACAAGGACCAGCACTCCCAGTGGCGATACCTCACGCTGGGATTCGGCGACCAGATGGCGTGGCTCGGCGCCAATATGACGGCCGGCACCGTCGACGGCGACTATCACTCCGCCCGGCAGCTGCCCGAGCTGACGTCCCGGCCGATCGAGCGCCTCGAGGGCGCAAAGTACTCGGGTGTGCCCGGGATCGGGAGCCTGCAACAGTTCCTCGCGGTGCCCGGCCGGTACTCGCTCAAATACGTCTTCAGCAATGACGCCTTCTACTCCCCGCTACTCGACGCGAGCGGGTGGACCGACCTGGGTCCCCTCGAGAACGGCATCGAAATCTGGGAGCGCTCCGACGTTGCCCCGCTACCGACGAACGAGGTCTCGCATCAGGCGCCGCTCTGGGAGCGCCTGTGGTGGGGACTGATCCCGCCCGCGTCCATCGCCCTCGCGCTCATGCTCATGGTGTGGTCGTTGATCGGAGCGCCCACGCGGGCGCCCGGCGTCGGCGCCGTCGCGCGCCGTCTCGTGCCGGCCAGGCTGCGACGGATGCTGTCACGCCCGCCCCGCGCGGTCGCCCACCTCGTGCGCTCCGCACTGAAGAGGCTCACGAGCCCGGTGACCCGAGCGGTCGGCACCCTCGACGCCGCCCTCGCCAGGGCGAGCGACCGCATCCCGCACACCGAGGAGCCCGCGCCCCCGGCCGGCGGCTGGCTGCCCTGGGGTGCGGCGCTTCCGCGCCTGCGCACGCGGGCACGCGCCCGGGTGCGGAAGCGCCGCCGCCGCTGGCAGGCCGCCGTCGTGACCGTGATGCTCGTCCTTGTCGCTGCCGGCGGCGCCCTCGCGGTGGCGAAACCGCGACAGCCCACGGCTGCCGAAGTGGTCGAGGACTACTACGGACACCTCGATTTCCGCCGCTTCGCCGCCGCATACGCCCTGCTCGACCCCTCGACCCGGCCGGACTACACGGTGTACCAGCAGGAACTCGGCAGGGACGGAGGCCTTGTCGCTTCCTTCGCGAAGCTCGCATCCGTCACCGCAGTGCCGGCCTCGAGCACGCCGGGCAGACAGGTGATGACCGCAACCCTCGATTACCTCACCTCCCTGCAGTCCTATCGGGTGACCTCGCCCGTGACCCTGATCCAGGAGCCGACCGGATGGTTCATCGACCTGCCCGCCGCAGACGCGACATCTCCGCCCGACCAGTTCACCAGCCGACCCGCCGTCGGCTTCCTCTCGCAGGGTCGTCGCGCGCTCAGCTCGGACGGGACCTCCACGATGGATGTGCTCGACCGGCCGGAACTGACCCTCGGCAACGTCAGCTCCCTGCTCGTGAATGGTCGCTGGGTCGTGATCGGCGAGGTGACGAACACCGACGTCGACCCCGCAGACGTCACCGTCGAAGCACAGCTGCGCGATCCGGACGGCGCGCTGCTCGCCAGCTGGGACGCCTCCCAGGTACTCGTTCACAAGCTGCTGCCCGGAGCGACGAGCCCCTTCCGCATCGAGTTCCAGAGCATCGCCGGCACCGGCGACTACGGCCTCGAAGCCGACGGCGGCCTGAAGAACACGACGGCGGTAACGCCCCCCTCTGCGACAAGCGTCACCGTCGCAGCACCGGCCACGTCCTCCAATATTCGCGGCCCTGTCGAGTTCGACCCGCAGACGATCACGCCCTTCGTGCTCGCCGCCGGCGCGAAGGTGTCGTCGGTGGCCGTCTACGCGCGCGCCGTTGTGACCCCACGGGCGAGCGCGCGCGGCCTTCAGGTGCAGCACCTGCGGCTCACCGGCTCGGCCGCCGACGGCTACGCCGTTGTCGGCGAGCTGCGCAATGACGGCACGGTCGAAGCCGCCGTTCCGCACCTCCTGGTGTCCTATACAGCAGCGGACGGCAGCCTGGCGTGGGTCGACCACGCCTATCTCGAGCACAGCATCGCTCCGCAATCGGTCAGCGATTTCCGCATTCCGCTCGCGTCGAGCACCCCGATAGCGGCCTCCGGGGTGGCGACGACCGGCTACGCCGGACCTGCCCACTCTCCGCCGGTGTCCGCGCTCGCCGCCTCGATCGCCCTGCCCGCCGACACGGGCTTTTCCGGGCTGTCCCTCACGGCGACGACATACGCCAGAGCGAGCCAGCCGTGACGCGGCCGGGCACGCGCCGCACCGCCGGCATGATGGTCGCCCTTTCCCTCGGCCTGGCGATCGGGCTCGCGACGGAATCCGGCACCGGCTTCCGCGCGGACGCGCGAGCCGACCAGGACGCCGCGGCCGCCCTCGTGTTGCAGGTTGCGCCGACCGCGCCCGCCGGCGTGGAGCTTCCGGTGACCGTCGCAGGGGCCGCCGACGGCGCCCCGGTGCAGCTCCTCGCGGTCGGTTCCCTCGGCCAGCTCGTGCTCACCGCCGTGAGCAGGGACGGCACGGCGGAATTCCGGCTTCCCGTCGCCCTGACCCGCAGCGCAGGGTCCGTCACACTCGTGGCGAGTTCCGCAGGCTCGATCGGGCGGGGGACGGCCGAACTCACCCCCGGGGATGCGGTCGGCCCTGTGCAGGCTGTCGTCGGCGCCCGCTCCATCGTGGCCGACGCCGCAGACATGTCCATGGTCGTCACGATCCCGGTCGATGCCTGGGGCAATTCCATCGCGGAGGGTTCACCGGTGCTGGTCTCCCGCGAGAACCCCGTCGGAGTGCAGAGTTCGAGCGGAGCGGTCGTGTCGCACCTGCTCGCGTTCCAGGAACTCTATTCGGGCACCCTCGCCGGTCGAGGCCTGGTCTGGGTCGCCACCGGCCCCGTCACCGGGCCAAGCGTCAGCCTCGACGAAGTCGCCGGGCCGCCGCTGCCCTTCTACCTCGAACCCGTCGAGCCCGTGCTTGCCGCAAAGGCCGGGGCCGACGGCCAGACGCTCGTCCCGATCCGGACATCCGTGCTGCGGGATCGCTACGGCAATGTCGAGCCGGACGGCACCCAGGTCACGGTGGAATGGACGGGCCCTGAGGGCGCGGGGCGCACGACCGCGGCCACGATCTCGGGCGTCGCCCAGCTCTCGCTGCAGGCGCCGGCGATGCCCGGCGCGTTCCAGATCACCGGGTTCTGCCGCGGCGTACACTCGGCGAGCGCCCTCACGCTGCCGTTCGCGGCCACCGTCGGCATAGTGAAGATGAGTGCACGCCTCGTCGACGCCGGCGTCTTCGTGAGCATCGGCCCGGTCAACCGCTTTGGCGGCACCTTCGTACCGGATGGCACGACGGCCCGCGTCTCCGTGGCCGACGCCGACGGCGAGGCCGGCTTCGCGAGCGCCGGTCTCGTGGACGGGCTGCTCGACATCCTCGTCGCGACCAGGCCGCTCGTCAGTCCGGTCACCGTCACCGTCTCGGTGCTCGGAGCAGAAGACGTGGAGACGCTTCGATGACGAGGCCCAGGCTCCCGTTCCGCACAGCGCGGAACTTCCGGCGCAGCCGTATCAAACGGCTGATCGCCGCGCTTCTCGGCCTCGGCCTCATCGCCGCGACCATGGGGTTCCTCGTGCTCAGCGGGCAGATCACCCTGCAGAGTTCGACGGGGGCCAAGGTCTCGTCCGGACTTCACGAAGTCGCGACGGTGCCGGTCAACGCGAGCCAGCTCGTCACCTGGCTGCCGGATGCGTGGCAGCGCGAACGTGTCCTCGAGCCGGCGACGCGGATGATGATCGCAGCCAGCTATATCCGGGCCTGGGCGGCGATCGGGCGCTTCCAGTCCACGGGCGAGCGGCCTGCCGTCATAGACACCTTCAGCGGTGCGGCCAGGCGGGCGGTGCTCGAGCTGCCGCGCACCGGCCCGAGCGCGACCTGGGACCTGCGCCACTCCCTCGAGCTCGAGTTCTACGCCCTCGACGGCGCCACCGTCGCGTTCCACGACGGGGGTGCGAACATCGCACGCACGGTCGGCACCGGGGTGAGCGAGACGGTTCTGCTCAGCCACGAGAGCTATGACGTCGTGATGGTGCTCGAGGACGGGTTCTGGCGCATCCGCCAGCTTCGGCGCTCCGCAGGGAGCGACACCGCCACACTGACGACGGATGCCGCCGGTGCGACCGCGATCACCGGCGCCGCGGCGACGACCCCCCGCGCCATCCCGGCGAGCCTGGCCACCGAATACCGGCCGGCCGGCTGGGCGCCCGTTGTGCCGGTCGCCGTCAAGGCGACAGCCACGCCGACTCCGACTCCCGGTGCGACCCTGACCCCTGCGCCCTCCGTCACTCCCACACCCGCACCCGCACCCGCACCCGCACCCGCACCGACCCTGCTCGCCCCGGCCACTCTGGGGACCGACTTCGCCCGCCTGCGGGCTCTCGGTTTCGACACCATCCGGGTTCCGCTCCCGTACACCGAGCTGGGCGGCGCGACACCCACCGATGACGCCATCACGGGCCTGATCACGTTGCTCGAGCAGGCTGACCGGCACGGACTGCGGGTCCAGCTCGTCCTCTTCGACGGCTTCCCGGACCTCACCCCAGCGAACTGGCTCGCTGCCGACGCCCACCTCACGGCCATCGCGACCGCGGTGCGCGGCCAACCGGCCCTCGCCCTCTGGGACCTCGCCGACCGGCCGGAGCAGCGCACGATCGGGTCTCCGAGCCCCGCCGAGATCCGCGCGTTCCTCCTGCACATCGGTGCCACCCTGCGGGAGCTCGACCCGGGCACGCCGCAGACCATCTCCTGGGCGACGAGCACGGCCGCGGCCGATCCCTCGATGGCGGGCCTGGTCGACGCCGTGTCCCTGCACCTGACCGGCGGCGGCGACCCGACCGCAGCGATCGAGGCTGTGCGCACCGCGCTCCCCGACCGGGCCATGCTGCTGACGGTGACCGGGCTCAGCACCGAGGGCGGCTGGGGACCCCTGCCGAAGACCGAGACCCGACAGGCCTCCGACGTCGCCCGGGTCCTCCTGGCCGCGGAGCGGGCCGGGCTGTCCCACCTCAGCGTGGCGACCTTGACCGACACGAAAACGGATGCCGGTGGGCTGCTCCGCACAGACGGCTCTGCCAAGCCCGCCGCCGCGCTCTTCGAGGCCGGCGCCCCCCTCACCACGATTCCGGCAGCGGGCGTGCTCGACTACGCCACCTCGAAATTCTGGATCCTGGTGGTCGCGGTCCTGCTCGCCGCCGCCGGGGCGCTGCTGTGGGCCCGTCGCCTTCGGCGCACGCGCATGCCGCAGAAACCGGGGTCAGCGGACTCCCCGACGACGGAGCTGCACAAGCACCCAGGGGACACACCCGAATGACGACCACGCGCCGCCCTCGCCCACGTCGTGGGCGCAATCTCGGCTTCCGTCCCGACCTGTTCGACACCTCCCGGTCCGTGGCCCTGTTGCTCGGCGGAATCGCTCTGCTCACGGGAACGACCGTCGCGGTCTATACCCTCCGGGAGGTCGCCAGCCTGGGGTCTGTCGGGCTCACGACCCTTCGGAGTGTCGCCTCCGCCCTCCTGGTCGGCGGATTCGCCATCCTCGTTCTTCGGAGGCGCATCACGCTCCCGCTGCGTCACGTCATCCTCTGCGGGCTCATCGCCCTCGCCGTCGCGAGCGTTGTGGCGACCACCGGCACTCCCATCGCATCCACGTTCTCCGGAGGCCTCGGTGTCACGATCCTGCTCGCCTTCGCGGTCATCCGGTCCCGCGCGATGCTCTGGTATCCCCTCGTCGTTATCCCCCTCGGCATCGCTGCAACGGCGTGGCAGCCGGGAGCGCAGGCAGGCGACGTCGCGTTGACCGGTCTCCTCGCCGTTGTGACCACCTCGGTGCTCACCTGGTTCGTGCGCAGTGCGTCCGCATTCGACACGGACTGGCTCACCGGCATCCTCAATTTCGGCGGCTTCGAGCGAGCGACCGCGACCACCGTGCAGGATGCCCGCGCGAACGCACGAACAGGCGTACCGCTCACCCTCGCCCGCCTCGACATCGACGAGTTCGCCCTCGTCAACCAGCGCTTCGGGGCGGATGCCGGTGATGACGCCCTCGGCGAGTTCGCGACCGATCTCGCCTCGCTCCTCCCCGCCGACGCCGTCTTCGGCCGGATCGAGGGGGACGCCTTCGCCGTCCTGATCTCCGGGAGCACCGCGGACGAGGTCCGGGGCCTGCTCCGGAAGGCGCGGTCCACCGTCCGGGGGTTCTCGGCCGGTATCGCCCAGCACGAGGGGGACGAGTCCGCCTCTGAACTGTTCGGCCGGGCCGGCGCCGCCCTCTACGAGGCCAAGCGCGGCGGCCTCGGCCGAATCACCGTCCACGGCGGCTACTACGCGTCGCCCATCGAGGTGCGTCATGGCATCGAGACCGGTGAGATCTTCGTGGTGTACCAACCCTGCGTCGACATGCGAACGGGAGCCATCGTCGGGGTTGAGGCCCTCGCCCGCTGGCACCACCCGACCAGGGGTGCGATCTCTCCCGTCGAGTTCATCCCGCTGTGCGAGGCCAGCGGATCGATCATGATTCTGGGCGACTGGGTGCTCGGTCAGGCGATCGCCGCGGCGGCCGGCTGGAACCGGGGCTTGCCTACCGGCCGCTCGGAGGTCGCCGTCGCCATCAATGCCTCGGCCAGGGAGCTCTCCACGGCCGGCTATGCCGAGCGAGTGATCGCCCTGTGCACGGCGGCGGGCCTGCGCGTGTCGCTGCTCAGGATCGAAGCGACGGAGTCGGACTTCGGATCGGGGTCGGAGGAGGTCGCCGTGAACATTGCGCAGTTGCGCGGCTCCGGTGCCCTGATCTCGATGGACGACTTCGGCACGGGATTCTCCAGTCTCGAACGCCTGACCCGAACCCGCGTGGATGTCGTCAAGATCGACCGCCAATTCGTGTCCGCGATCGACTCCCTCGCGACGGAGGCCCCTGTCATCGACCTCGCGATCGGCCTCGCAACTGCCCTGTCGCTCGGGATCGTCGCCGAGGGGGTGGAAACACCGGTACAGGCACAGTGGCTGGTCGAACGCGGCTGTTATTTCGCGCAGGGCTTCCTCTACTCCCGGCCGATCCGCTACGGCGAACTCGTCCAGGTCCTGCGTGACAATGAGTTCTGACGCCGTGTCGTCGACAGGGTGATCTGGCACCAGGGTGATGTACTGTAACGACGCCATCCACCGAGACTGCCCACCGAGAGAAGAGCCCGATGAGCGACGCAGACGACGCCGGTCACCGCAGGGCCGGAAGGCCGCTTGAGACGGTTCTGACAAGACCGCGCATCACCGCTGCGGCCCTCCGGCTGATCGGGGCGACCGGCTACGAGAGCTTCACGATGTCCGGCCTGGCCAGGAGCCTCGGAGTCGCTCCGTCCGCGCTGTACAACCACGCGGCATCGAAGCAGGTCGTGCTGCAGTGGTTGCAGGACCACGTGATGACGATGGTCGATGTGGCCGGCTTCGGCGCAGAACCGTGGGACACGGCCCTGCGCCGCTGGGCCTGGTCGTACCGTGACATCTTCGCGACGCACGTTCCGTTGATCTCGATCATGGCGGTGCTCCCGGTGACGGGCGCCCCGCAGACCCTGCGCATGTACGAGACCGTCGCGGCCGGACTAGCCTCCGCCCGGGTGCCTACGGCACAGATCGTGCCCTCGATCGTCGCCCTCGAGTCGTTCATCTTCGGCTCGGCGTTCGATGTAGCGGCCCCTGCTGACATCTTCGAGACCGGTGCGCTCGCCGAGTCGAGCCCGATCTTCAGCGCGGCGGTGCGGCAGGGGGAGCAGATTCAGGGCAAGGCGCGGGCGGATGTCGCGTTCGAGTTCGGGCTGGAGGCCCTCGTTGACCGGATCGGCCGCCTGCGCCGACCCTGAGCATCCACCCGGCTTGTCGCGCTGTGCACGGTGCCGCGGGTGCCACCGGTCGTGCGCACCTTGGGGCGACCGCTCAGGCGCAGGGCTTGAGTGCCGCCACGTCGCCCGTGAGCGCGGTCGCCGTCCCGATCAGAACCACCCGGGTCGCGCCGAGGCGGGTGATCGCGGCAAGCGTCGCCCGCGGCACACACGTCGCGGGCGTGAGATACAGCGGCGCCGACTTCGCCCCGGCGAGCGCCGAGCCGACCAGGGCGTCCTGGTAGCTCGTGCCGCTCGCGAGGTACACAGTCGTCGCGGACGTGAAGGCGTTCAGGTTGAGCGCCGCGTTCGTCGCGTAGCGATCTGCGCCGCCGTACCTGCTCACCGAGGCGCCGCCGAGTTGCAGCTTCAGCCAGAACTCGGTGAGGCCCGTCACGTCGGCCGTCCCGCCCACAATCTTCACGGTCTTGGTGTGCAGCGCACGGAGCAGTCCGGCCGTCGCGAGGTCGGGCAGGAAGCCGCCGGCCGGCACGAGAACGACCGGTGCTCCCGCCCGGGCGGCGGCGGATGCTGCCGCGAGCGCTCCGGGGTAGTCGGCGCCGGTCGCGACGTAGGCCGTCGCCGCGAGGCTGCCGAAGGCATCCGCTGCCACGAGGCGGGAGGTGGCGTACCGGTCGGCACCGGCGAGCCGTGCGACGGGGGCGATGCCCACGAGCTGGGCCGCGACCGCCGCGGAGACGCTTGCGGTTCCGCCGACGATGACGATCTTGCCCGGGTGCAGCCGGACCAGTTCGGCCCTGACCCCGGCCGGAAGCGCCGTGAGCGTGGTCAGGAGCACGGGGCCGCCGAAGTGCGCAGCGGCGGGCCCGGCGCTGAGGGCGTCGGCGAAGCTCGTGCCACTGACGAGATAGACGCGGGAGACTCCGGGCGCGAAGCCCTGGGAGACGGATATCGCCGTCGAGTACGGGTCGGTTCCCGCGATCCGGGTGACCGTCGAGAGGGAGACCGGGGCTGTGGGCGCCGAGACCGCTGACGCCGACTGATAGCCGGGAGCGGTTCCGGTGACCCGGACGGTGAGGGCCTTGCCGGCATCCGCGGCGACCGGGGTGTACCCCGCGGCGGTAGCCCCCACGATGGGAGTGCCGTTCGCGAGCCACTGGTAGGCGAAGCTCACCCCGGCGGGCGTCCAGGTTCCCGGGCTCGCGGTCAGGAGCGCGCCGACCGAAGCCATTCCGGAAATCACCGGTGTCGCCGTTCCGATCCCGCCGGTCGCGACCGCGCCGGTGGGCGCCGAGACCGCTGACGCGGACTGGTAGCCGGTTGCCGTTCCGGTGACCCGGACGGTCAGCGTCGCGCCGGCATCCGCTGCGACCGGCGTGTAGCCGGCGGAGGTGGCGTCCGCGATGGGCGTGCCGTTCGCGAGCCACTGATACGCGAGGCTCAGCCCGGCCGGAGTCCAGGCGCCCGGTGTCGCGGTCAACAGTGCGCCGACGGCGGCCGTCCCCGTGATCGCCGGAGTGCCGACGCCGAGTGCGCCGGCGACGACGACCGCTGTCGGTGCCGAAGTCACCGCGGCGGCGGGCGGCAGATAGCCGGAGGCCGATCCGGTGACGCGCACGGACAGGGCCTTGCCCAGGTCACCTGCGACGGGCGAGTACGTGGCGGACGTAGAGCCCGCGATCTCGACCCCTCCTGCCAGCCACTGATAGGCGAAGGCGGTGTCGGCCGGCGACCAGGCGCCGGGATCCGCGGTCAGGGTGCCGCCGACGACGGCGGAACCCGTCACGGTCGGGGTGGCAGGCACCAGGATTCCCGGGGCGCCGACGCTGTCGTAGAGGGCGTAGTCGTCGGTCACGAGGGTTCCGTTGAGGATCAGGTTGAGGCCGAAGCTTAGGCCGGTCGTGCCCGCCGGGATGGCTGCCGTCGTGTAGAGCGCTTGGGCATAGTCGGTGCCGGCCGGGAAGTACGGGCTCGACGTCCAGTAGCTCCAGCTGCCGATCGCGTTGCGCAGGTAGACGTCGAACTGGGTCGTGACCGTCGAGGTGTACCAGGCGCGGAGCGAGTAGGTGTGGCCAGGGGTGACCGTGGGGGCGCACGCGCCCAGGTCCTGGGTGAGGATGAGTTTGGAGTCGCCGCTGACGAGGTTGCTCACGACCAGTTGCTCGGCCCTGGTGCCGGTGTGTGCGGTGGAGACCGTGCTGAAGCTCGCGGTGTTGGTGCCGAAACCGCCGACCGCCCAGCACTGCGGGAGGCCGTTGGTGCCCGCGGTCTCGAGGCTCGGGTTGACGACTCCGTTCACGCCGGGGCCGGGGGCCGCGGTCGACGTCGTCGCCACGGGAACCACCGGCTTGACGGCGCCGCCGATGACGTCTCCGACGGTCTTGACCGTGGTGTTGTTGGAGGCTGCTCTCAGGGAGAGCCAGGCGGCGAACTGGGCGAAGATCGCCGGATCGACCGAGAGCGCGTCACAGGTGCCTGCGCAGACGTGGTGGAAGGTGAGCTGCACCCAGCCCCCGCCCGCCGTCTCGGCGTTCGTGACCGTGTTCTCGAGGTCCGCGAGGGTCCAGGTCGTGTCGACCTCGTCCGGGGCGCGGGTGAGAAAGGGGTCGGCCGGCGGAAGGGTTTCGGCGAATCCGCAGCCCGTGCAGCCGAACCGGGTGTCGATGTCGCCGAGGCCGCGGGCGCTGTTGAAACCGCAGGCTTGGACGATCGCCTCGGTCGCGGCATCCGTCGTTGCGAAGGGGTAGGCGAAACTTCTCGTCGGGAAGCCCCAGTCGGCGAGGGTCGCCCGGCCCTGGCAGACCTGCCGGGTCGCTTCGTCGGCGGTCAGGGTGATGAGATCGGGGTGGGTGACCGTGTGGCCGGCGATCTCGTGACCGGCGGCGGCCATGGTCGTCAGGTCTGACCTGGTCAACCAACCGGGGTTGTCGATGAAGCCGGTCGTGATGAAGAAGGTGCCCTTCATTCCGAACTGATCCAGAGTGGCCACCGCGGCGAGCTGGTCGGCGTTGCCGTCATCGAACGTCAGGCTGACGACGGTCGGCGGGTCCGTGACCGCGGCCCGCGCCGAGGTCGCACCCAGGGGGATGCCCAGGGCGACGGTGGCGAGGACGGCGATCGCCGTGAGCACGCGTGCGGGAGCGAGCGAAGATCCGGTCATGGAGGAACTCCTCGTGAATCGTGAGTGATCCTGGAATCCCAGCACCCGCGCTAAGTGTGCTGAGCGAATCGCAGCCGAACAACAGGTGCGCCCAAAAAAGGCGGTTTACCTGCGAATTACCACGCAAGTATGCGGTTAACCACACGCGCGGCGCCCGCGTCTGCCGGTGAATCTGCGCTAAGTGCTTGCAATCGGCCCGATGCACCCCCAGAATAAACGAACTCAATTCATTTAGTCCATCGGATACACCGCAGTACCCGAACGGGCCGTTCGCGCATCGATGCGCCCGGCCCGAGGAAAGGGACCACACATGACGGAACAGTCCACGCGAGGGTCGGCACCGACCTCATCGCAGCCGTTCACCGACATCCACCTCGTGCACAGCGCCACGACGCATGACGAGGCCGGCAGCAAGCACGGCATCACCAAGAAGGGCCTCAAGGGCGGCCAGCTCGGCCTGCTCGCCGTCGTCGTGCTCGGCATCTCCTCTGTCGCCCCCGCGTACAGCCTCACGAGCTCGCTCGGAGCGACCGTGGCCGAGGTCGGCAAGCAACTGCCGGCCGTTTTCATCGTCGCGTTCATCCCGATGATCCTCGTCGCGCTCGCCTACCGGGAACTCAATGCCGATTCCCCGGACAGTGGCACATCGTTCACCTGGACCACCAAGGCCTTCGGGCCGTTCGTCGGCTGGATGAGCGGCTGGGGGATGCTCGCGGCCAACATCATCGTGCTCTCGAGCCTCGCCGGCGTTGCCGTCAGCTTCTTCTATGTGTTCCTCGGGGAGGTCTTCGCCAACCCGGACCTCGCTGCGCTCGCCGACAATACCGGCATCAACATCGTCACCTGCCTCGCCTTCGTCGCCCTCGCCGTCTGGGTGAGCTACCGCGGCCTGCACGCCACCAAACTCGTGCAGTACAGCATGGTCGGTTTCCAGATCCTGGTCCTGCTCATCTTCAGCGTCTCCGCCGTCGTCAACGCGACCAACGGAGCATCCACGACCGCGCTCGCCTTCGACTGGTCCTGGTTCGACCCGACCCAGGTCGGCAGCTTCAGCCAGTTCGCCGCCGGGATCTCCCTCGCGATCTTCGTCTACTGGGGCTGGGATGTCTGCCTCACCGTGAACGAGGAGACGAAGGGAAAGAAGGGCACGGCGGGAAAGGCGGGAACCCTCACCGCTCTCGTCGTGCTCGGCCTCTACCTCGTGCTCATCGTGGCCACCATGATGGTGTCCGGTGTCGGGACAGAGGGAATCGGCCTGAGCAACCCGGACAACCAGGGCAACATCTTCGCAGCGATCGCCGGACCCGTGATGGGGCCCATCGCCATCCTGATGTCGATGGCCGTTCTGGCGAGCTCCGCGTCCTCGCTGCAGTCGACGATGGCCTCCCCGGCCCGCACCCTGCTGTCGATGGCGCACTACCACGCGCTCCCGCCCCAGTTCGCCGGCGTCAGCAAGCGCTTCGGCTCGCCCGGCTTCGCCACGATCGCGGCCGGGTCCATCGCCGCCGGGTTCTACGCCGTCATGACGCTCATCAGCGTCAACGTGCTCAACGACACCATCCAGTCGCTCGGGCTGATGATCTGCTTCTACTACGCGCTCACCTCCTTCGCGTGCGTCTGGTACTTCCGCCAGAGCCTCTTCTCGAGCGTGCGCAATTTCTTCATGCGCCTCCTGGTGCCGGCGGCCGGCGGCCTGATCCTCACGATCGTGTTCGTGCAGACGGCCGTAAGCGCGTGGAGCCCCGACTTCGGCAGCGGCTCCGAGCTCTTCGGCGTGGGACTGGTCTTCGTGATCGGCGTCGGGCTCCTCGTGCTCGGGCTCGCCGTGATGGGCCTCACCTTCCTGGCCCGGCCGAGCTTCTTCCGCGGGGAGACCCTGCGCCAGGACACCCCCGCACTGGTCGTTCCCGAGTAACAGCCGCGCCGGGTAGCCTCGGGGCATGAGCACCAGTACCGCGGCTACCCCGCACCTGTCGTCCGTCCTCCCGAAGCACATCCTGACCAGCGGCGACCACCACCCGATCGTGCTCGCAGAGGCGAAGCGACGTGCCGCGAGCGTGCAACTGCGCATCGCGGATGCCGTCACCGCCTTCGCCGGTTCGATGCGGTTCGTGTACCTGCATGCCGTCGTCTTCGCCGCGTGGATGCTGTTCTTCGAACCGAGCCCCTGGCCGACCCTGACCCTCGTGGTGTCACTCGAGGCCATCTTCCTCTCGACGTTCGTGATGATCGGCCAGAACCGCCAGGCCGGTTTCCAGCAGGCGAAGGCGGATCACGACTTCAAGATGAGCGACCAGGAGCTGCTCACCAACACCGAGCTCACCCGGCGCGTGCACGAGCTCACCAAGGAGATTCACGCTCACATCGTCGGAGTCACCCCGGCCGTCGGAACGACCGCGGACACCGCCACGGTCGCCACGGGTCACCTCGGTTCACCCACGAGTTGACCTCGCGGCGTAGGGTGGCGGCTCTAGGGAAGGCATACCACCATGACCGACGTTGAACTCCTCGTCTACGCCGACCGCATCGGCGGTACGTTCCCCGCGCTGACCGCGCTCCTCGACGGGCCGCTGCAGGCCTTCGGCAGCGTGCACGTTCTGCCGTTCTACGTCCCGTTCGATGGGGCGGATGCCGGCTTCGACCCGGTCGACCACACCGCGGTCGATCCCCGCCTCGGCGGCTGGCCCGAGGTGCGGGACCTGGCCGGCAGCCGCGGACTGACCGCCGACCTCGTCGTCAATCATGTCTCGGCGTCCTCGGTGGAATTCACCGACTGGCTCGCGCGCGGCGCGGAATCGCCCTGGGACGGCATGTTCCTCACCTATGGAACCGTCTTCCCCCACGGCGCGACCGAGGCAGAGCTCACTGCGTTCTACCGGCCCCGGCCGGGGCTGCCCTTCACGGGGTACCGTGGGGCCGACGGCTCCCGACACCTCGTCTGGACGACGTTCCTGCCGAGCCAGATCGACCTCGACGTCGCCCACCCTGTCGCCATCGCCTACCTGCGCCGGGTGCTCCGCGTGCTCGCCGCCGGCGGCGTCACGACGGTGCGGCTCGACGCGGTCGGCTACGCCGTGAAGACCCCGGGAACCGACAGTTTCATGACCCCGGAGACGCTCGCCTTCGTCGAGGTCATCGGGGACCTCGCCCGCACGGAGAACCTGGCGGTGCTCGTCGAGGTGCACGGGCACTACACCGAGCAGCTCGCGATCGCGCCCCTCGTCGACTGGGTCTACGACTTCGCGCTCGCGCCGCTCCTGTTGCACTCCCTCGGCACCGGCACGGTCGACCGCCTCGCCGACTGGTTCGAGATCCGCCCGGCCAACGCGGTCACGGTGCTCGACACCCACGACGGCATCGGTGTGATCGACGCCGGGCCCGCCGGAGGGCGGCCGGGGCTGCTGAGCGAGGTGGAAATGGCGGAGGTGTTCGCGCGAGCGGCGGAAGCCACGCACGGACACTCATCCGTCGCCTCTGTCGTACCGGAATGGGCGACGCTCCCGCACCAGATCAACGCGACGTTCTTCAGCACGCTCGGCGGTGACGTCGTCGCCTACCTCGTCGCACGCGCCGTGCAGCACTTCCTGCCCGGACGCCCGCAGACCTACTACGTCGGTCTGCTCGGCGGGCTCGACGACCGGGAGCTCTTCGCCGAGACCGGGAACGGACGCGACGTGAACCGGCACCGCTATTCTGCCGCCGAGGCGGAGGAGGCGCTCGCGAGCGAGGTGACCCGCGCCCAGCTCGGCCTCGTGCGGCTCCGTTCCGCCCATCCCGCGTTCGACGGCCAGTTCACCTGGTCGGCATACGGCAGGGACGTTCTCGAGTTGCGCTGGGTGAATGCGGCCCGCAGCGCCCGCGCTGTCCTGACGGTGTGCACCGCGCGAGGCGCGACGAGTTTCCGCATCCAGCTCGCGGATGCCGACGGCAGCGAGGTCCTCGACACGGTCGAGTCCCTCGCCGCCTGGAGGCCGGGGGCCTGAGGCCTGAGGGAGGCCACACTATCGGGACGGATGCGTGGTGTTGAGTACGACAGGCACCGTGGCTTTCAGCAGCCAACCGTTGGGGGTAGGACCGGACTCCAGGCGTCCGCTGAGCTGCTCGAGGCGCTGGCGAGACCGGACCATGCCGCGTCCGCCTCCTGACCAGGTCCGAGATGCGGCGCCGGACGGGGCGGCATTTGTCACGATGAGCTCGACGACATCAGATCGATCGGTGATGTCTATGCGGGCTGACCCTGAGGTCGGCGCGTGCTTGATGATGTTTGTCACGGCCTCAATAGCGATCTCCGTGAGCATGCGCTCGCCTGCTGGAGAAAGCGGGCACGACGTAACGGGTAGTGCCACGATTGTCGGTATTCCGGCGTTTCGCAGCAAGGTCGCCAGCGACGAGATCACGTCCACCAGACGTCCCTGGTAACGGGTGGTCTCATCGCCGTGCCGTGACGTTTCCCCGTCACGGATCAGTGTCAGCAAGGACTGAATATTCGCGAGGGCCCGTTCCGCATACTCCTCGATCGTGGTGAGCGACACGTTCCGCGCGGGCTCATCCGGTTGGAGAGGGAGAGCTCGGGCATGGAAGAGTACGAGTGTGAGGTCGTGCGCAATGCCATCGTGCAATTCATCAGCGATCTTTTCCTGTTCCTCACGTGCGAGCAGCCCCAGTTCTGTCATCACCCGCCCACGATCGGCGATAAGAATGGACTCGCGAGCAGCCACTATCCGAAAAGTGAGTCCGGCCAGGAGCGCAATCACGGCGATACCGACGACACCGTAGAGTCCACCTTCGGCAAGAGCCGACCCGGTGACCGAGATGTGCACGGTGAGTACGGTCAGGAGCGCCGCGTAAGCAAAGAGCACGCGTGGAACACAGGTTGCAGAAACAAGTGCTGCGGCAAGAGCGAGTTCGAGCAGATCGCCTCCGCTCCCGAGGAAGATCACTCCGACGGCACAGACAGACATCACCGCGAATGCTGCAGCGTTCGGGTTCCACGCGAAGGCTGCGAGCCCCGCGTAGAGAACGATCGCCAAGAGATCGGATTGAGTGAATTCCCGAGCAGCCACGATGAAGCCGACGGTGATGCACACGAGTATGGCGACGGTGACGATCAACAGAACCCGAACCACCGGATGCAGTGCGTGCTGCTGCCAGAATTTGCGCGTGCGAAGAATACGTCGGACGGACGTCAGAGGTGCGTCGACGGCAGACAGCGTTCGACCGCCTAGAGTCGCGCGTGAATCACGCGCATATGCCGCTGAACTTACAGAGCCAGTCGCCAAAATCAGCAACTGCAAAGGTTGCGGAGGCAACGACGGGGGCCGCTGTATAGAAAGAGAAGCGCATTGTGCTCATTTCCTCGGTCGTTCAGCCCATGGATCGGGACCAGTCGTGCAACACGGATGTCTGGAACCTACCCTACGTGTCGGCACGCACCAGCAGGCTACGCCCCAGGCTCGGTGCCGATGAAGTCCCCTGCGATATCGTGAGTACATGGGGGATGTGGTCAGAGTGCTCATCGTCGATGATGATGCCTTGGTGCGTCATGCGCTGCGAGCCTTTCTCGCGAGCGACGACCGTATTGCTCTGGTTGGCGAGGCTGCTGACGGCTCGGAGATCGTCGAGTTGTGCACGGCGGTGTCTCCCGATGTGGTGCTGATGGACGTCAGGATGCCCGTCGTCGGCGGAGTCGAGGCGACCAGACGTGTGCTGCGTTGGAATCCGCGCTGCCGTGTTATCGCTCTGACCACCTTCACAACCGAGTTGACGGCAATTGAAGTTCTGCGCGCGGGGGCCTGCGGTTATCTCCTCAAGAATTCCACGCCGGCCGAGATCATCGACGCGGTCCTCGTGGCTCACACTGCCCACCGAGTGGTCTCCCCTGCAGTGCAGACACCGACGATCAGTGACGCGGTCAGGTCACGTGATCCGTCACTCATCCGCTCGACCAGTCTGAATGATCGCGAACGGCAAGTCGTCGTCCTGATCGCCGCAGGTTTGTCCAACGC
Source organism: Cryobacterium zhongshanensis (assembly GCF_022760445.1). Lineage (NCBI taxonomy): Bacteria > Bacillati > Actinomycetota > Actinomycetes > Micrococcales > Microbacteriaceae > Cryobacterium > Cryobacterium zhongshanensis. The sequence goes on from NZ_JALGAR010000004.1 coordinate 27,013, forward strand.
GGAAATCGCACACGCGCTGTGCTTCGCCGAAGGCACGGTCAAGGCGGACATCCGTCACATCAATCGGCTGTGGCACGTGCACAACAGGCTGCAGATTATGCTGCGTGCGACCGAACTGGGAATCGTCACGATCTGACGGATGCCTGCCGATCTTCATTCTGCATCGATCCGTCTCCCACGAATACTGATCGATAGACCTAGGGCTAGAGATCATCGTTTCCACTTGATGCACTGCGCCGGCGGGAGTCAGACTCACAGTGACAGGCACCTTCAGTGCTGGTCTACTAGGGGATGAAAAATTGAAAACGATGTCGCTACGAAGTCATGCGAGAACGAGATACACAAGCGCTCTGTTGGCCGCCGCGTTGGCCGTCGGACTGACGGTCACGGTGCAGGCTGGGCCGGCCTCAGCGGCCACCATTCCGGAGAACGATCCCGTGTCCGCAACCACGACCGCTACTGCACAGACGCAGGCCGTCGGTCAGTGCGCTGCTCTCAGTACTGGTGCCGGATCAGTCCGCGAGGCTCCGGCGCCTGAAATGATTCAACTCGATCAGGCAGCATCCACCGCGCTTGCAACGAGCGTTTCTGTACTCGCAGAGGCAGCAGGGATAACGTCGCATACCCCGGCGGAGTTCGTGCAGCGTGAGGGAGTCAAGGCCTACGCCATCGATGTCGACGGGGTAAAGGCCACTTCGGTGACTTTCCCGATCGTCGGAGAGCACTTCGTGCCGCCGAGCAACCTGACCTTCGTGCTGGACGAGACGGGCAACCTCAACCAGTACTCGGAGTCGACGGTCGTTGAGCGTGACAGCGGCATCCTGGACCTGACGACGTATCGTGACGGGGTGCAGGTGCATTCGGCGGAACTGGATCCCAGCACTCTCTTGGCCGCAGGCGCGGCGGAGCCCTTGTTCGCTGCGGCGGCTATCAGCCCGCAGCAGTGCATCGGGGCCGTGCTCGGAGTCGGCGCCATCACCGCCGGCATAATTCTGGTGTTGTGTGGCGGTTCCTGCAGTGTTCCGATTACGCCTCCCACCGCGATAGTCTGTGCCGCCTGCATCGGCGGAATCGCGGCCGTGGGTGGCGCCTCGATTGCCGCCGTCATGGGCTGCTTCAACTAGGGTGGTGGCACGATGAAACGATCTGTTGGGTGGTTCCTGGTCTTCTTCACCATCGTGGTGGTGACTGCTGTTTCCCTCATATTGGTGTTGCCCGCAAGTCTGGGTTCGGACGCCTTGATCCAGGCCTGGATACCCGCCACGCTCGGTGCACTCTTCGCGGCGAGCGCCTACGTCGCCTGGCTGGTTCGGCCGAACTGGAAACGGCTGTCCTCACAGTCGTTGGAGTAAGTGGGCCACTCCGCTGGCTGAATGGGCAAGCAGGTCGTGAACGTCGTCGTCAGACATTCTCTGGGACGTGGAGCGCTCGACTGACGGGCACGGTGAAGCGGTGCCGGGATGACTATTCCCGGCACCGCTTCTGCTTTTCCTTGTGGTGGTCCTCTGAATTTGCCGCGGGCCGCCGGCGGGCGGCTAGCCGATGATCTCGGCGAGGGTCAGCACGGGGGCACTGAACGCGGCGGCCACATGCTCGTTGGTGATGCGGCCGGCGTGCACGTTCAGGCCCTTGGCGAGCGCGGCGTCGTCGGCGACGGCCTGCTTCCAGCCCTTGTCGGCGAGCGCGATCACATAGGGCAGGGTCGCGTTGGTGAGTGCCCGGGTCGAGGTAGCGGGGACGGCGCCCGGCATGTTGGCGACGCAGTAGTAGATGCTGTCGTGCACGGCGAATGTCGGGTTGTCGTGGGTCGTGGCGTGCGAGCCCTCGAAGCAGCCGCCCTGGTCGATCGCGATGTCCACGAGCACGGAACCCGGCTTCATCGTGGCGACCATGGCGTCGGTGACGAGCTTCGGTGCCTGGGCGCCCGGGATCAGCACGGAGCCGATCACGAGGTCGGCGCCACGGACCTGCTCTGCGATCTCGTACCGCGTGGATGCGCGGGTCTGGATGGCCCCGGCGAACCGGTTCTCCAGCTGCCGCAGCCGGGCGATCGACAGGTCGATGATCGTGACGTCGGCGCCCATGCCGAGGGCGTTCGCGGCGGCGTGCTCACCGGCGACGCCGCCGCCGATGATGACGACCTTCGCCTTGGGCGTGCCGGCGACGCCGCCGAGCAGGATGCCGTTTCCGCCGTTCGCGCTCATCAGGTGGTACGCGCCGACCTGCACGGAGAGTCGCCCGGCGACCTCGCTCATCGGGGACAGCAGCGGCAGGCTGCGGTCGGCGAGCTGGACCGTCTCGTAGGCGATCGCCGTCGTGCCGGAGGTGAGGAGGGCATCCGTGGTCGGGCGGGACGCGGCGAGGTGCAGGTAGGTGAAGAGCACCTGCCCCGCACGCATCAGGGGGTATTCGGCCTCGATCGGCTCCTTGACCTTGAGCAGGAGGTCGGCGGCCGCCCAGACCTCGGCGGCCGTGCCGAGGATGGCCGCGCCCGCGACGCGGAAGGCGTCGTCGCTGAATCCCGAGCCGACGCCCGCGCCCTCCTGCACGAGGACCTCGTGGCCGCGGATGGCGAGCTCGTGCACCCCGGCCGGGGTGATGGCCACGCGATTCTCGTTGTTCTTGATCTCGGTGGGGATGCCGACCTTCATGGGGAGCTCCGTCTGCGGTGGATGGCCGGACTTACCGGTGGATAGGGAAAATAATGCTTGGTATTCGTTTCGTACACGTGACAAGCGTGGAATCCGCGATACTTGGTCGAAAGACAGCGCGATATTCAGTTGAGAGGGGCCCACGCATGACGGAAACGAAGAGGATTCGGGGCCGCGATGAGCTCGATACCGTGGACAATACGCTCGTGGCACTGCTCCAGGCCGACTCCCGGATGAGCAACAGCCGCCTCGCGACCGCGGCGGGGATCGCGGAATCGACGTGCATCGCCCGGGTGCGCTCCCTCGTCACGCGGGGCATCATCACCCGGTTCACGACGCTCGTCGACCCGAAGGCTCTCGGACTCGGCCTGCAGGCACTGATCAGCGTCAGCATCCGCTCGGGGGCGCGCACGCAGATCCCGGCGTTCCGGGACGAGATCCGGGCGATGCCGCGCGTCGTGCAGGTCTTCTTCCTCGGCGGCACCGAGGACTTCATCATCCATCTCGTGGCGCGCGACTCCGACGACGTGCGCGACTTCGTGCTCGAGAACCTGTCGGCAAACCCCGCGGTCGCCTCGACGCGCACGAGCCTGGTCTTCGAGCACCACTACAACGGGCTCTCCTCGGGCAAGTAGCAACCGGGCGCCGCGGAACCCCGCCGGTTCGTGCCGGTCGGCCGCGCCGGTCGGTCTGGTCAGTCCGTGATGCTGGTGGGCTTCCAGAAGCCGGTCATCCCGAGCAGCCGGGTCTCCTTGTCGGCGTCTGCAGGAACCTCGACCGCGGGAGGGAAGACACCATACTGGCGCCACTCGTCCACCTGCGGCAGGATCTGCTCCCAGAGCAGGTCGACGAGCGAAGCCGGCAGCGCGTACTCCAGGCCGAGGTAGTTCGCGATCGACCAGGCCTGGAACGCCCGGTAGATGCTCGTGTGCTGCAGGTACTCGGCGAGTGGGTAATCGCCATACTGAAGGTGCACGATCGCGGCAGGATCGAGGTCCTGCTGCACGACGGCTGTGGCCTCGTCGTTGATCCGGTCGTAGCTCGCGATCGGGTCCGACCCGAGCAGGTCGCCGTTGAAGCGGTCACCGACCTCCTCGATGGTGCGGCCCGCGAGCACGTCCCCGACCCAGGCCTCGTCGCGTGCGTGCGCGGCGAGGATATCCCTGATCGTGGGATTCTCTTTACTGGTCCACTCCGCGGGAGCCGGCAGGCTCAACTGCTCCGGCGTGATCCGGTCGATGACGGAGCGCAACGCGGCATCCGACTGAAGAAATAGCTCTCTCTGCTCCATGCCGCAAAAAGTAGCACGGGCCACTGACGCTGACCAGCGTTCGGCCGTGATCGGACAGAGGACCGACCAGCGAAGCTGCCAGACTACGAGAGGAGGCACGAGTATGACGACACACTTTTCCGGTGAGGCACTGCAGTTCCTGCGCGAGTTGGAAGGCCACAACGACCGGGGCTGGTTCGACGACCACAAGCCGGTGTACCTGAGCGAGGTCCGGGAGCCGATGCTCGACCTGATCGACCGGGTCAACGAGTCCCTCGCCGGGTTCGCGCCCGGGCACGTGCGACCGCCGCAGAAGGCGATGATGCGCATCTACCGCGACGTGCGGTTCTCGAAGGACAAGTCGCCGTACAAGACGAACGTCGCCGCGTCCTGGCCGCTCGCGGGTTCGGAGAAGACCGGTGCGAGTTACTTCCTCAGCGTGTCCGGCCATGAGGTCCTCATCGCGGGCGGCTGCTACGCACCCTCCCCCGAGCAGCTCACGGCGATTCGCGACCACATCGTTGCGCACCACGGCGAGCTTCGCGCCCTGCTGGCCGATCCCCGCCTCACGGGGATGTTCGACCCCGCGGACGGCAATCCGCTCGTGCGTCCACCGCGCGGGTACCCCGTCGATCACCCCGCGGTCGACCTGTTGCGCCGCCGCCAGTGGGCCACCTTCGCGACCCTGCCGGCATCCGTCGCCGAAACGGATGCCTTCCTCACGCTCGTGACCGAACGTTTCGAGGCGCTGACGCCCCTGATCGACTTTCTGAACGTGCCGCTGGCCACGCTCCGCCTCGAGCGGCGTCGCTGACCGGGGCCGTGCCGCTTCGCGCCTATCGCATCGGGTCTACCGTGCCGGGTCGTCGGCCGCCGGCGCGAGCACCTGCCAGCCGTGCGGCGCGATCGTGACACGCGACCCCTCGGGCTTCGGCGTACCGCCGGGGACGAGCGCGACCAGCCCGGACCGGCCCACGTCGACGCCGCACGGCTGATCGCCGAGGTTGAGCGCGACGACGAGGGCATCGTCGCCGGCCCTCGCCTCGTACACGAGGTGGTCGGTGCCGACGTCGAGGATGCGGGTGCGGGCCTCATGCAGCCACGGATGCCGTCGGCGCAGCCCGATCAGGTCCTGGTGCAACCGGTAGACCGCACGTTCGGTGTCGGTCAGCGCCGGCGGGCCGTCCGCAGGGAACTCCGGCCGGATCGCATCGTCGCCGCCGTACTCCTCGGTCTTCAGGCCCGAGTAGCCGTATTCGTCGCCCGCGTAGACCGAGGGGGTCCCCCCGGTTGTGAACAAGACGGCGAGAGCGTGCGCGAGGTGCCGGGGGTCGTCGAGGCGGCTTTCGATTCGCGTGACGTCGTGGTTGCCGACGAAGGTCGCCGGGGTGAAGCTGTCGAGGAAGCCGTTGTGCCGGCCGAGCGACCAGGCGAGCTCGTGCGGGTTGTGATCGTTGATGCTGCTCCAGATCGCCTTCCAGAGCTCGTACTGCGTGACGGAATCGAGGGTGGTCTCCGAGACGATCTCCGGGTAGTCACCGTGGATGACCTCGCCGAGGAACCACGCCTGCGGGTGCCGCTCCCGCACCCGCGGCAGGACCCGGGCCCAGAATTCGGCGGGGACGGCGTACGCGGCGTCGAGCCGCCAGCCGTCCCCGCCGCGGTCGAGCCAGTGCTCGAGCACTCCGGTCACGTAGTCGGCGACCTCCGGGTTGCCGTGGTCGAGGGCGATGAGCCCCGGATGCCCTTCGAAGGTTCCGAAGCCCGCCCCGCCTCCCGGGGTTCCGGCCTGGGTGCCGGCCTCTGCCCCGCCCTGGAACCACGCGGCGGCCGCGCTGCCCGGGCCCTTCTCGAGCGCCTCGCGGTAGCGCGGGAAGTCCGGCCCGACATGGTTGAACACCCCGTCGAGGAGCACCCGCAAGCCGCGGGCATGCGCTTCGGCGACGAGGGTGTCGAAGTCGGCCTCGTCGCCGAGCCGCGGGTCGATGCGGTAGAAGTCGCTCGTGTCGTACCCGTGGGTCGACGATGCGAAGATCGGGCCGAGCGCGATGCCGGAGGCGCCGAGCTCGATCGCGTGGTCGAGCCAGGCCACGATCCGGAGCAGGCGATGCTCGCCGGCCGTCGGGACGGTTCCGCCGGGGGCGATCGGGTAGCTGCCGACGAATCCGAGCGGGTAGAGCTGCCACCAGATCGCGTGGCGCACCCAGTCGGGTTCGACTCGCCCGACGGCATCCGTGTTGCTGATCATCATGTCACTCAGCTTTGCACTCCCCCGGGCGGCGTCGCACCGGTGGCCTAGGGTGTTGAGCATGTCCGACCAGACCGAGATCCTGCGCCTGACCGCCTTCGCCGCCGACCCCTCCGGCGGAAACCCGGCCGGTGTCGTGCTCGATGCGAGCGCACTTCCCGACGCCGAGATGCAGCGCATCGCGGCATCGCTCGGCTATGCGGAGACCGCGTTCCTGACCCGGCCGCCGACCCGGGAGTATCCGGGCCGGGCCGGCATCCGTTACTTCTCCCCCACGGCGGAAGTGCCGTTCTGCGGTCACGCGACGATCGCGACCGCCGTCGCGCTCGCCGGTCGCGGTGACGCCGATGACTTCGTGTTCGAGACGAAGATCGGGGAGGTGCGGATCGACACCCGGCGCACCGCTGACGGGATCGTGGCCTCGTTCACGAGTGTCGAGCCGCGGGTGGAGCCGATCGGGGCATCCGTGCTCGAGCACCTGCTGCGGCTCCTCGGCGTCGACGCCACCGACCTGCACCCGGACTACCCGCCCCGGCTCGCCTTCGCCGGCAACGTGCACCCGGTGCTCGTGTTCGCGGAGACGGCGACCTTCGACGGTTTCCGATTCGACCCGGCCGAGGTGCGTGCCCTGATGGATGCGGAGGGCTGGGCGGGCACCGTGACGACCCTCCGCGTGTTGGGCCCGCTCGAATTCGAGGCGCGGAACCTCTTCCCCGTCGGCACCATGACGGAGGACCCCGCAACGGGCTCGGCTGCGGCCTCCGTCGGCGGCTACCTCCGGGCGCTCGGCCTCGTCGACCCCCCGGCGCGGGTGCTGATCCGACAGGGCCGTCATGTCGGGCGCCCGAGCCTGCTCACCGTCGACATCCCGGCGACGGGCGGCATCGTGGTGTCCGGGACCGCAACGGTCATCTCCTGAGCCCGGTTTCCCCGACCTCCACCCCGGGCGTCCGACCCCGGCCTTCGTCCCGGACGTCCGGACGGCACGACCGGGTTACCGTGGAAGACCGAACCTCATCCCGGGAGTAGAACCATGAAACCAGCACTCAACAAAGACACACAGTTGTGCATCTCGCTCGCGGCCCGCCCGAGCAACATCGGCACCCGCTTCCACAACTATCTCTACGACGAGCTCGGCCTCGACTTCATCTACAAGGCGTTCACGACGACAGACATCACGGCGGCGATCGGCGGCGTGCGGGCGCTCGGCATCCGCGGCTGCTCCGTGTCGATGCCCTTCAAGGAGGACGTCATCGCTCTCGTCGACGAGATGGATGCCTCCGCGACCGCGATCCGGTCGGTGAACACCATCGTCAACGACCATGGTTTCCTGCGCGCGTCGAACACCGACTACCTGGCCGTCGCCGCCCTGATCGCGGAGCACGGCATCGATCCGGGCACTTCGTTCCTGCTCCGCGGCAGCGGCGGAATGGCGAAGGCCGTCGGTGCGGCGTTCCGCGATGCCGGCTTCGCCGACGGCGTCGTCATCGCCCGCAACGAGACCAGCGGCCGACGGCTGGCCGACGAGCTCGGCTATCGGTGGCTGCCCGACCCTGGAGCCGAGACCGCTCCGCTCATCGTCAACGTGACACCGATCGGGATGAGTGGTGGCGCGGAGTCCTCGAGCCTCGCGTACCCGCTCGGCACCGTCGACGCGGCCACGACCGTCTTCGACGTGGTCGCCCTTCCGGCCGAGACGCCGCTGATCCGGGCCGCCCGGGCGGCGGGGAAGCGGATCGTGACCGGGGCAGAGGTCATCGCGCTGCAGGCCGCGCACCAGTTCGAGCTGTACACCGGGGTGCGGCCGACGCCGGAGCAGGTCCTGGCGGCATCCGCTTTCTCGCGTCAGTAGATCAGTAGACGAACAGATCAGTAGAGGAACGCGGCGTCGAAGGAATTGAGGTCCACCCTGACACCGTTCAGCGTGCGCTCGAACTCCTGCTGCACGCCGATCCGGAGATTCTCCGGGTCGTTCCAGCCGCCGTAGGGCACCGGTCGGGGGGCGAGGACGTCGGCGGTCCAGCTCGGATAGTCGAGCGGGCCCGTCGACGTGTCCCAGAGCGCGACGTCGGAGAACTCGGTCGAGGTCCCCATCAGGAGCGGCCACATCGCGGCCCCGCTGTAGATGACCGGGCGCACCCCGAGACCCTGCACCCCGGTGATCATGTCGCGGGTGAGCGGCGGGCTGCCGGTTTCGATGTCGAGGGCAAAGAACTGGAGCACCGTGCTGTACGGACCGGTTGCCGCGATGCCGGCCTGCCAGCAGGCGGGGTCACGGGTGTACGCGGCGACCTTCAGCCCGGCATCGAGCGCCAGCTGCAGTTGCGGCTGGGTGCGGGCCGCGGGGGTGCAGGTGCCCCACTCGGTCGTGGCGAGAATGTAGAGGCGGAATCCCTCGGCGTACGCGGCGGCGAACCAGGCCGGGTCGGTGATGACCTGGTCGGAATCGAGGGCCTTCACCGAGGGGATGGCCGCGGAATCGGGGGAGCTGGTCGCTGCGGCCACCGCTACGGGGACTTCGGCGTCCGCCCGCGGCGCCGCCGTCGTGATGCCCGCGACGCTGAGCAGCACCGCCAGGATGCCGACGCCGGCTCTCCACCCGATCTGACGGCCCGACCACGTCGCCGAGGCCCGATTATGCCTGCCCATTCGTCACTCCGTGTTCGGCTTGTGCGAGATCTGAGCTGCTTCTGTCGGTCTCGATTCTGCCGCGACCCGGCGGACCATGAAAGGCCGTCCCGGCGACCTCACAGGTCCCGTGCCGCGACGCTCCCTCCCGCCGACCTGGCTCAGTCAGGAGAGCGACGTGTCGAATTCAGGAGATCCGGGTCCGGTGGCCGTCACTGCCCCGGAATACCGGGGGTGCCCGTGCTCCGGTCAGCGGATTCTCCTGAATTCGGCACGGGGGCGGCCTCTTCGGCGCCCTCATCGGCGGCGGCCGGAACCGGCTCCGTGAAGTCGAGGTCGGCCGTGGTCACCGTGCCCGCGGTCCGCCCCGGCGCCGTGTGGTACTCCCAGTACAGGTTGGTGTGGGCGATCACGAGCTCCGGAGCCGGCGCACCATACTCCTGGAGGTCTTCGGTGGTGTGGGCGTCGCTGACGAGGAGGGCGTCGTAACCGCGGACGATCGCGCCGTGAAGCGTCGACCGGATGCACTCATCCGTTTGCGCCCCGGCGATCACGAGCCGACCGATGCCGCGTTCGGCGAGCACGGACTCGAGATCGGTGTCCTCGAAAGCGTCCGCATACGCCTTGTGCACGAGCGGTTCGGCGTCGAGGCGCACGAGTTCGGGCACGAGCTGCCAGGGCGCGCTGCCCTGCGGCTGGTCGTCATCGTGGTGCTGCACCCAGACGACGTCGGCGCCGGCCGCACGCGCCTTGTCGACGACGGTGCCGACGTTCCCGACGATCGCGTCCCGATCGTAGGCGTCCTTCACGAAACCGATCTGGACGTCGATGATGACCAGGGCGGTGTTCGGCCGGTTGTCGAGCGTGGTCACTGTTCCTCCTCTGAGGCTGTCTGACGGTGTGAACAGCACACGCTACGCCACGCCGCCTCCCGCTGCGAGTGCCTGTCGCACCTTGATACAGTGACGACCATGGACATGCGACTGGAGCTCGTGCCGTTGCCCGTTGCGGACGTCGAACGGAGCAAGGCCTTCTACGTGGATGTCGTCGGTTTCCACCTGGATCACGATGTGCAGCCCGGCAACGGGATGCGGATCGTGCAGCTGACCCCGCCGGGCTCGGCGTGCTCCGTGGTCATCGGGACCGGCATGGGCAACGGCCCTGAGCAGGGCACGGTCAAGAACCTGCACCTGGTCGTCGCGGACATCGCCGCGGCACGGGACGAACTCGTGAATCGTGGCCTGCAGATCACCGAGATCCATGACATGGGCGGCGTCAAGTACGCCTACTTCAGCGACCCCGACGGGAATTCCTGGGCGCTGCAGGAGATCGGCCAGTACGCGAAGCCTGCCTGACCCCGCCAGAACCCACTTCGCACCAGCTCGTGGAGCTTCCCAGGCTGATCCCGTGATCCACGCCGAAAGGAAGCACCATGAAGGCCTTCGTCATCACCGCGCCCGGGGAAGCATCCGTGCAGGATGTCGCCCCACCGATTGCCGGGCCGGGCCAGGTCGTCGTCGATGTCGCGAGAGTCGGCGTCTGCGGCACCGACGTGGAGTTCTTCACCGGCGAGATGCAGTACCTGCACGACGGCAAGGCCCGGTATCCGATCCGGATCGGCCACGAGTGGACCGGGACCGTGACCGCCCTCGGCGCGGGCGTCGACCGGCGGTGGCTCGGGCGCCGGGTGACCGGAGACACCATGCTCGGTTGCGGTGTGTGCCGTCGGTGCCTCCGCGGACTGCAGCACGTCTGTGAGTTCCGCTTCGAGGTCGGCATCCTCGGAGGCTTCCCCGGAGCCCTCGCCGAGCAGCTCGCCGTGCCCGTCACGTCACTGTTCGAACTTCCCGACACCGTCGACGACGTGCTCGGCGCGCTCGTCGAACCGGGCGGCAACGCACTGCGTGCGGTGCGGGGTGCCGCCCTCGAGCCCGGCGACCGGGCGCTCGTTCTCGGCGCGGGCACGATCGGCCTGCTGATCGCGCTCTTCGCTCGGCAACAGGGCGCAGAGGTGCACCTGATGGGGCGATCCGCCCGGTCGCTGGACTACGCGCGAAGCCTCGGCTTCGACGGCGTCTGGACCGACGCCGACCTGCCGGACCTGCCGTTCGACGCCGTCATCGACGCCTCGAACGCGGCAACCCTCCCCGCCCGTGCGCTCGACCTGGTCGAGCCGGGCAAGCGCGTGGTCTACGTGGGCCTTGCCGGCAGCCCGAGCCTCGTCGATACCCGCACTCTCGCCCTCAAGGACGTGACAGCCGTCGGCATCCTGAGCGCCTCCCCGGGGCTCAGGGGCGCGATCGACCTCTATGCGAGCGGCGCCGTCGACCCGCGCCCGCTCGTCGCCGCGACGGTCGGACTCAGCGGCACCCGCGAGATCCTGGCCGGGAATCGCCCCGCCGGCGCCGGGCTCGGCCCCAAGCTGCACGTCGATCCCCGGCTCGCCTGACCTCGGCCCCCTCCCGATGACCGAGACCTCCCCAGGCACTCATCACCGCACCCAGTCCTCATCACCGCACCACGCAGTAAGGAATCCCATGACCCGCATCGGCACATCAGACCTCGACGTCTTCCCGCTCGCCCTCGGCGGCAACACCTTCGGCTGGACCTCGGACGAGGCCGCCTCCCACGCCGTACTCGACGCTTTCGTCGGGGCCGGAGGAAACTTCATCGACACCGCGGACGGCTATTCGGCCTGGGCTCCCGGCAACCACGGCGGCGAGTCCGAGACCATCATCGGCAGCTGGCTTGCGGCCGGGGGCCACCGCGACGACGTCGTGATCGGCACCAAGGTCAGTCAGCACCCCGACTTCCGCGGACTCTCCGCACGCAACGTCGCCGCGGCCGCCGCGGCATCCCTCACCCGCCTCGGCACGGACCGGATCGACCTGTACTACGCGCACTTCGACGACGCCAATACCCCACTCGAGGAGACCGTGACCGCGTTCAACGATCTCGTCGCCGCCGGCAGCATCCGCTACGTGGGCGTCTCGAACTACAGCGCCGCCCGGGTGAGCGAGTGGATCGAGATCGCCACCCGCAACGGCTTCGCCCTGCCGGTCGCGCTGCAGCCGCACTACAACCTCGTGCACCGCCAGCCCTTCGAACGCGAACAGCTGCCCGTCGTGCAGCAGAACCACCTCGGCGTTGTGCCGTACTTCGCCCTCGCGAGCGGATTCCTGACCGGAAAGTACCGCACCCTGGCCGACCTCGAGGGCAGCGCCCGCCGGCAGATGGCCGGCGGCTACCTCAACGCGGCGGGACTCGCCGTCGTCGCGGTGCTCGACACCGTCGCCCAGGCCCACGGGGTGTCGCTCGCGACCATCGCCCTCGCCTGGCTCCGCGCCCGGCCCGGCGTCGTCGCCCCTCTCGCGAGCGCACGCACGGTCGGGCAGCTGCCCGACCTGATGGCCGCCGCGACCCTCACCCTCACCTCCGAGGAGACCGAAGCCCTCGACGCCGCGTCCGCCCGCGTCCCCGAGTAGCCGGCCCCGACTCGACGAAATACCCGTCGCGGGCTCCCGCGAGAGTACGTTTTTGGCCCTTAAGACGCGGTTTTAAGGGCCACAAGTGCGCTCTCGCGGAAGGGCGAGCGGATGCCGCGGGCGACGCGGAATGGTGGGGAGGGCGGGTCAGGCGAGGAGCTTTTCGAAGCAGAAGGAGTGCGGGATCGCCTCGATGTACGGTTCGTAGATCGGGATCGGCGTGTAGCCGATCTTCTCGTAGAGGGCGACGGCATCCGGTTGCTTGCTTCCGGTCTGCAGGATGAGGCGCGGTACGCCGGCGGCCCGGGCGATGCGCTCGAGCTCGTTCATCAGCGCACGGCCGACGCCGCGGCCGCGCTGGTCGCCGGCGACGATCACGCGCTTGACCTCCCAATCGCCGTCGTGGGTGCGCAGGGCCGCGTGGGCGATCGGGGTTCCGTCGGAATCGAGCGCGAGCACGGTCGCGAGGATGTCGGCCGGGTCGATCCTGAGCGCCTCGGTCACGGCAGCGTCGAGTTCGGGGTTGCTCGGGCCGGCGTAGCGCGCGGTCATCTCCACGTCCATGCGAGCGCGCAGCAGGGCGGCGCGCGGGTCGGTCCACTCCACCTGTTCGAAACGGAACGGGCGTTCGGTACTGCCACTCATGGTGAATCCCTCGGGTGTCTGGCTGGGCCGTCTGGCTCGGGTGTCTGGCTCGGGTGTCCGGCTCGGGTGTCCGGCTCGACTGGGTGTTGTGGCCGTCTGCCGCGCAATCGTCGCAGACGCACAGCCTACCGAGCCGGGGGCGGATGCTGTCGCGTCCGCCCCCGGGCCTGGCCAGGTCGGAGAGATGCGAGTTACAGGCTCGCGGCGAGGCCCTCAGCGAGCGGGGTCGTCGGCCGGCCGGTCAAGCGGGCCAGGTCGCCGCTCGTCTCGCCGAGCAGCCCGTCGCGAATGTTGGCGTCGAGTCCCACGACGAAGCCCACCGTGCCCGCGTCGAGGCCGAAGGACGTGAGCAGCTCCGCGTGCTCGGCGGGGGCCAGGTTTCGGAACGCGACGGGCGAACCGATCAGCGTGCCGATCGTGGCGGCGAGTTCGGCGAAGTCCCAGGCGTGGTCGCCGGAGAGCTCGAAGGTCTGGCCCGCGAGCGAGTCGTCGAGGATGGCCGCGGCCGCGGCATCCGCGTAGTCTGCCCGGCTGGCGCTCGCGACCCGGCCGTCGCCGACGCTCGCGACGATCTCGCCGGGCTGGCGCGCCTTCTCGATCTCTCCGGTGTAGTTCTCGGTGTACCAGCCGTTGCGCAGGATGGTGAAGGGGACCCCTGAGGCGATCAGGAACTCCTCGGTGGCCTTGTGCTCCGGCGCCAGCAGGAGCGCGGAAGTCGTGGCCTTCGGGGCGCTCGTGTAGACGATGCGGCCGACTCCGGCGGACTGTGCGGCCGCGATGACAGTGGTGTGCTGCGGGACGCGCTGGCCGACCTCGGAACCGGAGACGAGCATCAGCACGTCGCCCGGTTCGACAACGGCCGTCACGGTCTCGGGCTTGCTGTAGTCGAGGACCGCGGTGCGCACACCGAGCGCGGCGAGAGCGGAAAGCTTGTCGACGTTGCGGGCCGTCGCGACGATGCTGTCCGGGGCCGCACCGCGGGCGAGGAGGGCCTCGACGATGAGGCGGCCGAGATGACCTGAAGTGGCGGTGACGATGTATGACATGTGTTGTCCTTTCGGTGGCGTGTCAGAGTCAACCACGAACCGGCCGAGTACCTTCCCACGCGCGGGTACCCACCTTTAGGTAAGCTACCTGCATGAAGGTAAGTTTTGATGTCTCGCGGGTGCGTCCCGGCGCCGTTGCAGGGGTCTACCCGGCCAAGTGCGCGACGCGCACGGTGCTCGACCACGTCACGAGCAAGTGGGGAGTGCTGGTGCTGCTCGCACTGCAGCAGGACTCGCTCCGCTGGGGCGAGCTGCGGCGGTCCATCGAGGGCATCAGCGAGAAGATGCTCGCGTCGACGCTGCGCACCCTCGAGTCAGACGGCTTCGTGAACCGCGAAGCGCAGGCGACGATCCCGCCGCGGGTCGACTACGAGCTGACCGCCAGGGGCCACGACCTAGCCGACCGCCTCGTCCCCCTCATGGACTGGATAGCCGACAACGCCGACGAGATCACCGGGGCACCGGCTTTCCCTCTCGCGAAAGCGGGCGAATCGTCGTTCTGACGGCGCCAGAACGACGATTCACCCGCTTTCGCGGACGGAGTGAGTGCTCGCGGTCAGCTGGTGGTACTGCCGGTCGAGGGCGCGGGCGCGCGAACGCACGAGCTTCATCTGCTCTTCATCCTCGCGGCATTGGCGCTCCCGGTCGAAGTCGTCCCTGCACCCCGTGCCGTAGGCGAGGGCGATCGCCCGCAGCGCCCGGCCGCTCCGTTCGGCGGCGAGGATCACCGCCAGTCGCTCCGATTCAGCGGCCAGTGACGCCCGCTCTGCTGCGAGATGTTCGAGTCGGGGATCCATATGCGCGCCTTTGCTCACGGGAGGATTGACGGCCTCGTGTGCCGTCAATGTCAAATGATTATAGAGAGTGGATTCTCGATGCAGGCCACGAACTGCGCCATCCATTCTGCGGCCACCGCCCCGTCGACCACCCGGTGGTCGGCCGACAGCGTCACCGTCATCGCCGTGCCGACCGAAAGCTGCCCGGAATCGACGACCGGCCGTTGTTTCGCGGCACCGACGGCGAGGATGCCCGACTGCGGCGGGTTCAGGATGGCCGAGAACTGGTCGACCCCGAACATGCCGAGATTCGAGACGGCAAAGCTGCCGCCCTCGAGCTCCTGCTGCCGCAGCTTCCCCTGTCGCGCCCGTCCAGCGAGGTCGGCGACCCGTTCGCTGATGTTCGTCAGCGTGAGGCCCTCGACGCCACGCAGGACCGGCGTGAGCAGTCCCGTTTCGGTGGACACCGCGACCGAGAGATCGACATGCTCGAATCGCCTCGTGGCGGTCTCGGTCCAGATGACGTTCGCCGCAGGCACCCGGACCAGCGCCACCGCGACGGCCTTGACGATGAAGTCGTTGACCGAGATCTTCCGCGGCGAGGTCGCGTTGATCTCGCTGCGGAGGGCGAGCAGGCGCTCGACACGGCAGTCCGCCGTGATGTAGAAGTGCGGAACGGTCGACTTGCTCTCGGTCAGGCGGCGCGCGATGGCCCGTCGCATCCCGGTGTGCGGAACATCGGTGAACCCGGAGGCGTCGACCGCGGATGCGGCGGTGACGCCAACCGTGGATGCCGCCGGTGCGGAGACCGGCGGAGACGCCACGGGCGTGACGGGCGTGACGGGCTCCGGCCCGGTGGCAGCTGCAGCGACAGGCGCGGGCGCGGGCTGGAGGTTGTCGAGGTCCCGGCGCACGATCCGCCCGTTCGGGCCACTGCCCACGACGCGGGACAGGTCGAGTGCGCGTTCCCTGGCGATGCGCCGCACGAGCGGACTGGCGAATTGACGCCCGCCGGTGGCTGCGGCGAGCGGTGCCTGCCCGCCCGGGGCTGATTCGACCGGGACTACCCCGGCCGGCGCCGCCGCCACCCGCGTTGCCGTGTCCGGGCTTGCCGTGTCCGGGGTGGGCGCCTGCGGGGTGGCCGAATTCGGGTTTGCCGAATCCGGGTTCGCGGCCCCCGCGCGCTCCGGCACTTCCCCGGCGAGTAAAGCGTCGATGTCCGCCTCCGCTTCACCGACGGCGGCGATCACGCCGATCGGCACGCCCACTTCGACGGGAACACCCTCGGGGACGATGACCCGCGCGAGCACCCCGTCCGTCTCTGCACGGTATTCGACGACGGCCTTTTCGGTCTCGATCTCGGCGAGCGGCTGGCCGATCGCCACGGTTTCGCCCACCTGCACCAGCCAGGTCTGGATGGCGGCTTCCGCAGCGTTGGCGAGCACTTCCGGCATACGCACGAGCGTGGCCATCAGCGGGTGCCCAGACCGAGCTTGATGACCTCGAGGCCGGCGACGACGTCCTCGGTGCGGGCGATGGCGGCGCGCTCGAGCACCCGTGAGATGCTCGGGCTCGCCTCGCCGCCGGTCACGCGTTCGACCGGCTGGTCGAGGTAGTCGAAGAACCGGCGCTGGATCTCGTCGGACAGCCAGGCGCCGTACGACGTGCCGCGGGCCCCCTGCTCGACGATGAGAACGCTGTTGGTCTTGCGGATGCTCGTGCCGATGGTGTCCCAGTCGATCGAGGCTCGGTCGAGCCAGCGCAGGTCGATGACGTCGGCGCTCATGCCGGTCTGCTCGACGGCCTCGAGGGAGTGTTTGACCATGGACAGGTAGCTGATCACGGTGACGTCGGTGCCTTCGCGGCGCAGGGCCGCCTTCCCCAGCGGGATGCAGTAGTCGAGGTCGCCAGCGGGCACCTCGCCGCTTTCGGCATAGAGGTCGACGTGCTCGATGACGAGCACGGGATCCTGCAGGGCGAGCGCGGTGTTCATCAGGCCGATGTAGTCGGCCGCGTTCGACGGCGCGACGATGCGCCAGCCGGGGCTCGTCGCGAAGATGCCGGCCGGGTCCATCAGGTGCTGCGAGCCGTAGCCGCTTCCCATCGCGACTTTCGTGCGCAGCACGAGGGGCACCGGGTTCTCGCCGCCGAACATGTGCCGCGCCTTGCCGATCTGGTTGAAGACCTGGTCGGCGGCCACCCACATGAAGTCCGGGTACATGAATTCGACGACCGGGCGGTAGCGCCCGTCGAGTGCCATCCCGCCGCCGAGGCCGGCGAACGCGTTCTCGCTGATCGGCGTGCCGAGCACCCGGCCCTCGAACTTCTTCGCCAGCCCCTTGGTGGCGCCGTTCGTGCCGCCGTTGAGGCGGTGCACATCCTCGCCGAGCACGACGATCCGGGCGTCCTCCGCCATGCGGCGGTCCATAACGCCGGCGACGGCATCGACGAACTTCTTCGTTTCGAGCTCGCCCCGGTAGTCGGTCGGCTCGAGCGTGCGCAGGCCGTCCAGCTCGCTCGCGTCGCCCCGCACGCCGACATTGACGAAGTCCACGTCCGGCCACAGTTCCGGGCGGATGCGGCGCTTACCCGCCGACTCCGGGTCTGCCTCGAGAAGTTGGGCCACGGCATCGCGCATCGCGGACTGGGCCTGCTCGCGTACCGCGGCGATGCCCGCCGGATCGATCTGACCGAGCGCGATCATCTCGCGGGCGACCCGGTCCAGCGGGTCGCGGGCGCGCCAGGCCGCCTCTTCCTCCTTGGAGCGGTATCCGAAGGCGCTGCCCGGGTACGGTCCGTTCTGGTGGAAGAACCGGTAGACCTCGACCTCGACGACCGCGGGCCCGTTGCCGGACCGCATCACCTGCTCGGCCTCCTTCGTCGCGAGGTGGACGGCGAGCGGGTCCATCCCGTCGACGCGCCAGCTCGGGATGCCGAAGCCCAGTGCCCGGGCCGAGAGCCGCGGCTCGCCGGTCGATTCGGCCACCGTGGTCGACACGGCGTAGAGGTTGTTCTCGATGAAGAAGGCGAGCGGCAGCTTCCACGCCGAAGCGAGGTTCATGGTTTCGAGCACCGAGCCGATGTTGGTCGCGCCGTCCCCGAAGTAGCTCACCGTGACATCCGTCGTGCCCGCGTGCTTCTGGGCCCAGGCGTTGCCGGCCGCGAGCGGAACGCCGCCGCCGACGATCGCATTGGTGCCGAGCGCGCCGGCCTCGAACCACTGCAGGTGCATCGAGCCGCCGCGGCCCCGGCAGTAGCCCTGGGCGAGCCCGAGGATCTCGGCGAGGGTGCGCTGCAGCACGGTCTGGATGTCCGCGGTCACCAGCGCGGCCGGATCGAGAGCACCGCCGGAGACGTGGTTGATCGCCTTGGCGAGGAACTGGTGATGTCCGCGGTGCGAGCCGTTGATCGCATCCGTCGACCCGAGGCCGACGATCGAGCCGACCGCCCCGCCCTCCTGCCCGATGCTGGAGTGGGCCGGCCCGTGCACGAGGCCCTCGCCGGCCAGTTCGAGCACGGTTTCTTCGAAGGCGCGGATGAGGTGCAGCTGGCCCAGCATGGTGGCCAGGAGCGCCGGGTCGGCACTCGCCCAGTCCTGTGCCGTGGTGCTGAGCTCGACCCAGGGGGCCAGGGGATCCAAACGTCGTCGTTCAGGCATGTGCCGGTCTCCATTGGTCGTGTCGATCGCGGGGATCGACTACATGTGAGGAACACTGTATCGTCGATTGAATCCAATGCCAAGGATTAGCCGCAACATATCCGATTGGGACGCGCTCAAATCATGCCTTTGGATACAATGAGAGAAATCAGCATCGAACGAAGGAGTTCTCGATGGTCACTGGCATCCCGGGTCTGCGCGGCACGGAGCACATCGGTTTCACAGTCCCCGACCTCGACGAGGCCGAGCGTTTCCTCGTCGACGTGATCGGCTGCGAGCTCGTCTATTCACTCGGCCCGTTCGCGCACCCCGACGACGAGTGGATGCTCGAACACCTCGGCGTGCACCCGCGCACAGTCATGCGCGAGCTCCGCTTCTTCCGCTGCGGCCACGGCCCCAATTTCGAGGTCTTCCAGTATGAACCGGCCACTGAAGCAGCCCCCGAACCCCGGAACAGCGACATCGGCGGGCATCACCTGGCCTTCTACGTGGACGACTTCGATGCCGCCCTCGGACACCTGCGGGCGCACGGCGTCGAGATCATGGGCGCCCCGACCGCGAGCTCCAGCTGGAGCACCGGCCAGCGCTGGGTCTACTTCCGCAGCCCCTGGGGCATGCAGTTCGAGCTCGTGAGCTATCCGGATGGCAAGGCCTACGAGAAGGATGCTCCCACTAAACTGTGGCATCCGGCCCACCCGGCCGAATGACCACCACCACCGACCGGACGGACCCCATGGCCAGCGCCCCCAGCCGCGACGGCAGCGCCGGCAGCCGGATCGCCACGCGACTGCGGGACGAGATCCTGTCCGGCGCCTACGCCCCCGGCGCCCGGATCCGCCAGGAAGACGTCGCCGAACAGTTCGGCGCGAGCCGGCTCCCCGTTCGTGAGGCCCTGCGCATCCTGGAATCCGACGGCCTCGTCACACTCGTGGCGAACACCGGCGCCTGGGTCTCCCACCTGAGCCTCGCGGAGTGCGAAGAGATGTACCAGATCCGCGAGCGCATCGAACCCCTGTTGCTGCGCTACAGCCTGCCCCAGCTGTCGCCGGAGACGCTCGGCCGCCTGCAGCACCTCGCCGATGAGATGCAGGCCGGACCGGACGTCGAGACCTTCCTGCGTCTCGACCGCGAGTTCCACCTGCTGTCGTACTCCGGTGCCGTGACATCCATCCTCGGCGAGACCATTCACCGGCTGTGGAACTCGACCCAGCACTATCGACGCGCCTTCACGACCCTGATCGGGCCAGACGTCAACCGCGCCGTGCACTACGAACACCAGTTGCTCGTCGGGGCCCTGCGGCGCGGCGACGGGGAGGAGGCCGAGCGGATGCTGGCCGGCCACATCCGCCGCACCCGGCTCGAGCTGTCCCAGCATCCCTCGCTCTTCGCTCAGTAGGCGGCCGCCCGGGACGTGGCGTCACTCCCCTCCGGCGCGCACCAGGACCTTGACCTGGTCGCCGGTCGGCGACAGCAGCGTGTCGAAGCCCTGAGCCACGACGTCCTCCAGTGCGATCTGGGCCGTGACGACCTTCTCCACCGGGTACCGGCCCCGGTCGATCAGGTCGATGATGCGCGGCCAGTCGGTGACCGGGAAGCACCAGGTGCCCGAGATCGTGATGTCGTGCTCGGAGATGACCATCGGGTCGATGGCCGCGGCCTGGGTGTGCAGCCCGGTCTGGGAGATCCGCCCGGCCGAGCGCACCGAGGCGATCGCCGCCTGCAGCGCCCGCTCGTTCCCCGAGCATTCGATCACGGCGTCGACACCGATGCCGTCGGTCCGGTCGCGAAGCCAGCCCGGCACGTCGACGGCCGTCGGATCGAGCACCACCCCGACGTCGAAGCTGCGCACGAGCGCCGCCCGCACGGGATTGACCTCCGAGACGAAGACGTTCGCCCCGAGCGAGGCGGCGTAGAGCGAGGCAAGCGCCCCGATCGGACCGGCCCCGGTGATGAGCACGTTGTCGCCGGGGCGCACGCCTGCGGTGTCCACCCCGTAGGCGGCGACGGCGCCGGGTTCGACGACGGCGCCCTGCAGGTCGGAGACGCCGTCGGGGAGCACCGTGAGGTTCACGGCGGGCACTATGGCGAGGTCGGCGATGCCGCCCCACTGGTAACTGAGCCCGACCGCGGCCATGGTGCGGCAGAGGTGGTTCAGTCCCCTGCGGCAGAAGTAGCAGTGACCGCACGACAGCAGCGGCATCACCGACACCCGCTCGCCCGGTCGCACCGCGGTCACCCCGTCACCGACCTCGACCACTTCGGCCGAGAATTCGTGGCCGAGAATCTGCGAGCCGCACGCCCCGGTGAGCGGATGCGGCTCCCGTGGGATCACGATCGGGCCCTGCGCGTATTCGTGCAGGTCGGTGCCGCAGATACCGCACCACAGCGGCCTGACCAGCACCTCGCCGGCGCGAGGCGCGGCGGGAGCCGTGATCTCCTCGACGCGGATGTCCCCGGCTCCGTGGAAGACGGCGGCCCTCACGGCCGGGGGTCCAGCAGCTCGCCGCGGACGAACTCGAGTTCGCGGGTCACGTAGTCGGTGATGTCACCGGTCTTGAGATGAGCCGGGAGCACGTCCCAGGTGTATGTCTCGATCTCCAGGTGGTCGGAGAGCGGTGTCTCGCGGTGCAGCTGCAGCGCCTGCTGCACCGCGAACCGCGTCGTGACGAACGGGCCGAGTTCCTCGAGGAAGACCGGAACGTGGAAGTGGGTGCGGATCTCGGTGGGCACCGGGTTCGCCTCGTACGCGTCGAGCGCGTCGCCGAGGGTGAGGAATTTCGTGACCGCGCCATCCTGGCGCATCGTCGTCTGGCTCAGGTAGATCGTGTCGGTGAAGACGCGCAGCTGAGGCACGACCCCCGGGGTGAGGTCCCTGACCCAGAGTGCGGCAGCCTCCTGGAGCTTGAAGATCGGAATCCCGGCGTCGACCAGGCTGCGCAGCGAACCCGGGATGTCCTCGAAGCCGACGGACTGGTGGCCGATGTCGAAGACGATGCCGAGGTAGCGGCGCATCGCGCCCTCGGCCTCGGACAGCGGTAGCCCGGCGAGCCGGGCGAGCTCGGCGATTCCCTGCGGCGAGTAAACCCGTTCGGCGAAGAACGCGACGGTCTCCGCCGTGGTTTCGAGAAAGCAGGCGGGTTCCGGCTCGAGCGCGAGCTTGACCCGGCGTCCCGTGCGCGCCTCGAGGTCGACGAGGTGGGCAACGACCTGGAACAGGTTGGTGGTGAACCGGGCGATGTAGTCGTCGTCGGTGACGTTGGGGGCGAACGCGAGCGGGGCCGTCTGGATGCTCGGGCTCACGTCCGCCGGCGCGATCTCGGCGAGGATGTCCGCGACCGAGTTCGTGTACGCGACCCGGTCATCGGTCGACCAGTCCGGCTCGTAGACCCGCTCCATCACGACGTCGCCCTTGAACGGCCCGTACGGGAAGGCGTTGACGGTATAGACGTACATGTCGTTGTCGTCGAGGAATGTCCGGAGCTCCGCCCTTTCGGCCGGGCTGTCGGTCAGGGTCCTGGCCGAATCGGCCGAGATCCGCAGCGACACTCCGAACCGCTGGCCCGGTGAGACCCGGGCCTTGACGGCGGGAACGAAGGTGTGGAGGCTCTCCTTCATCTCGGCCCAGGTGTCACCCGCGTGCACAAGCGTGGAATACGAGAGATGGCCGAGGCCGTGTCCGAGATCCATCAGGTCTGGTCCTTTTCTGCCGGTCGCCCGGCTCACATCGTTGTGATTCAAGGAACGGGCAGCCAGCGCCGAAGGCGAGACTGAACACCTGTTAAGTATTCCTTAACAGACAGGCTATGACGGCCCTTCGGTCGCTGTCAACCACGACGACGTCCCGGGCTCCGGCGGCGGGCTAGTCGTGCTTGCCGTGCACGAACCAGATTCCGTGGAAGTCGACGACGCCGGTGTTCTTCAGGCTGTGCGGGATGGAGGAATCGAAGCCGAGCGACTCGCCTTCGTGCAGGGTGAATGCCTCGTCGCCGATCGTGATCTCCAGCTCGCCGGAGATCACGTAGCCGTACTCGTAGCCCGCGTGGGTGACCGTGTCCCCGCCGTCCGTGGAGGTCGCCCCCGGCGCGTAGCTGATCTTCATGAAGTTGACGTCGCGTTCGGGCGTGGCCGCGAGGCGTTCCCAGTTGACGCCGGCCGCCATGTTGAGCCGCGACCGGTGGGACGGGTGCACAACGGACACCCGGTTGGCATACTCCGACGGATGCCACGCATCGGAGGGGTTCCTCACGTCGCCCCGGTTCAGTTGCCCCCCGTCCTCGACAGCGTGCGGGTGGGGTTCCGCGGCCGGTTTGCTCTCGAACAGGTCATCGACGGAGACGTTCAACAGCTGGGCGAAGGCGTAGAGGGTGGCGACGGAGGGCTGCGACTTGCCGTTCTCGATCTGGGAGACGAATGACGGTGATACGTCGACCTGCCTGGCCAGCTCACGCAACGTCAGCCCGGCTTTGAGCCGGATGTCTTTCAGCCGAGACCCTAAATTGTCCATCATGTTCCTCTGTCACACATCAGCATGACGACGACGAGGACTGGCCTCGCATCATCATTGAAGCCCGGCTGTACACCTCACGCTCCAGAAAAAGGTGAGTATGGTCAAATATACACAGCATGAGGCCCAGTTACCCCGTCATTCGGGCTATTTCGGCGGTTCCGGCAGTGCCGATGCGGCTTGCCGGGGCGTTCTTTGTTAAGTATCATTGAACACCTCAGGACGGCGACAAGGAAGTCCCCGTCCATCAGGAAAGGATCGACTTGTGACATCCCCCTCAACAATTCCCCGGCAACGCGCGCTCATCGTCGGAGCAACGGGCATCACGGGCCAGACGGTCGCGAAGCAACTGGTCGACGCGGGCTGGGACGTGACCGGACTGTCGAGGCGAGGTCATTCCGAGACCGCGGGCGTGACATCCGTGACGGCGGACCTCCTCGACCCCGCGTCTCTTGCCACCGCCCTCACCGGAACTCGCCCGGAACTCGTCGTGATCACGGCCTGGGTGAAACGCGACACGGAGACCGAGAACATCGAGGTCAACAGCGCCCTGGTGCGGAACGTGCTCGCGGCCCTCGAAGGAGAGAAGTCCGTGAGGCACGTGGCCCTGATGACCGGGCTCAAGCACTACCTCGGCCCGTTCGACAACTATGCGACCGGCGTCACCGCGGAGACCCCGTTCCACGAGGACGAACCACGACTCCCGCAGCCGAACTTCTACTATGCGCAGGAGGACGAGCTGTTCGGGTCCGCCGCCCGGAACGGCTTCACCTGGAGCGTGCACCGCGCCCACACGGTCTTCGGGTTTGCCACGGACAACGCGATGAACATGGTGCTCACCCTCTCCGTCTACGCCGCGATCTGCAAGGAACTCGGGCTGACGTTCACCTTCCCCGGCTCGGCCACCCAATGGAACGGCGTCACCGACGTCACCGACGTCGACCTGCTCGCCGAACAGATCATCTGGGCAGGCACGCACCCGGCGGGCGCCAACGAAGCATTCAACATCGCCAACGGCGACGTCTTCCGCTGGCGGTGGCTGTGGCCGCGGGTCGCGGCGATCTTCGACGTGCCCTGGGCCGGCTTCGAAGGAGAACCCCGCCCGCTGACCGTGCAGATGGCCGGCAAGGACCAGGTGTGGAGCGCCATCGCCGAACGGGAGGGACTCGTCGAGACGGACGTCACCCGCCTGGCATCCTGGTGGCACACGGACAGTGACCTCGGCCGGAACATCGAGTGCTTCACCGACATGAACAAGAGCCGTCAGGCCGGATTCCTGGGTTTCCGGTCCACCCCGGACAGCTTTCTCGACAAGGTCGAGCGCTACCGCGCGGCGAGGATCATCCCCTAGGCCGTTTCCCCCACCCCAACGACGGATGTCCCGGACAAGCAGCGCTCGTCCGGGACATCCGTCGTTCGGGTCGCTTCGCTATGCCGGCAGCACGGCGTCGAATTCGATGTGCGCCTTGATCGTGGTCGCCGGGTGGTGTGCGGCCTCGAGGGCGCCCAGGGCGTCATCGACCCCGAATCGCTGCGTGACGAGGGGACTCAGGTCGATTCCGGTGTGGGCCAGGAAGCGCAGGGTTTCCGGCCACACTCCCGGCGAGCCGACCGAACCGGTGATCTTGAGCTCCTTGGACTGGATGAGCCCGAGCTTCGCCGGCGCCTCGCGCCCGACGTCGATGCCGATGTAGGCGACCCTGCCCCGGAAGGCGGCGAGTTCGAGCGCCTGGGCCATCACGGCCGGCCGTCCGCTGGCCTCGACGACGACATCCGCTCCGCGCCCGTCCGTCTGCTCGTTCAGGAACTCGACGATGTCGTCGGGGTGCACGGCGTGGCGGGCGCCGAGGCGCAGCGCGGCGTCGCGCCGTTCGGGCGAGGGCTCCACGACGATCGTCACGGCGCCGAGGGCGGCGGATGCCGCGGTGACGGCGAGTCCGATCGGTCCGGCTCCGAGTACGACGAGGGTGTCGCTCGCGTTGACGTTCCCGACCCGCATCAGCGCGTAGTACGCGACGCTGAACGGCTCGACGAGAGCACCGTTCGTGTACGACACGCTCGCCGGCAGCGTGTGCAGCCATTCGGGCCTGGCCACGAAGAACTCGGCGGCCGCGCCGCTGATCGAGAACCCGAAATGGTCCTCTCCGATCACGCACTCGCCGACGACTCGGTCGCCGGCCGCGAAGTCGTGCACCCGGCTTCCCACCGCGACCACTTCGCCGGACCATTCGTGGCCGGGAATGATCGGGTACTCGAACGGGATGATGTACCGACCCTCGAGCAGGTCGATGTCGGAGTGGCAGACCCCGACGGACCGTGCGGCGACGAGCACTTCGTCGGCTCCGATCGCGGGGATGGGCAGCTCATCGATGCGGGGAACATCCTGTTCCGCGAAGCGCAACGCTTTCATAGTGGGGATTCCAATCGTGGGGACGAGGCCGGGTGCGCGGGACGCGCGGGGTGCGTGCGCCAGCGTGAATGAAGGTCAGCGCGGATGGACGTCAGCGCGCGTTGACGAGGACCTTGACCTGGTCGCCGGTCGGCGAGAGCAGGGTCTCGAAGCCCTTCTCGACGACATCCGCCATGCTTATCTGCGCGCTCACGACCTTCTCGACCGGGTACCGGCCGCGGGCGATCAGGTCGATGATGCGCGGCCAGTCCGTGACCGGATAGCACCAGGTGCCTGCGAGGGTGATGTCGTGCTCGGAGAGCACCATGGGGTCGATGGCCGCCTGCCGGGTGTGCAGGCCGGTCTGCGAGATGCGCCCGGCCGAGCGCACCGAGGCGATGGCGGTCTGGAGGGCTCGCTCGTTACCCGAGCACTCGATCACCGCGTCGACACCGATTCCCTCGGTCTGATCCTTGACCCAGGCGGCCACGTCGATCTTGGACGGATCGATCACCTCGCCGACGTCCAGGCTCCGCGCGAGCGCGACACGGGTCGGGTTGACCTCGGAGATGAACACGCGGGCACCGAGCGCCGAGGCATAGAGGGAGGCGAGCGCGCCGATCGGACCGGCGCCGGTGATGAGCACGGTGTCCCCCGGCCGCACCTGCGCGGTATCGACTCCGTAGGCGGCCACGGCTCCCGGTTCGACGAGGGCGCCCTGGAGGTCGGTGACGGAATCGGGCAGTACGCTCACGTGGCTGGCCGGGACGACCGCGAGTTCCGAGATCCCGCCGGAGGCGAAGCTCAGGCCGACGCAGGCCATCGACTGGCAGAGGTGGTTCAGGCCGCGGCGGCAGTAGTAGCAGCTGCCGCAGAACAGCAGCGGCATCACGGATACCCGCTGGCCGACGCGCACCGAACGCACGCCCGAACCCACCTCGAGCACTTCCGCCGAGAACTCGTGCCCGAGAATCTGCGGGGCGGTGGCGCCCGTGAGCGGATGCGGGTGCGAGGGAATGACGATCGGCCCCATGGCGTATTCGTGGAGGTCGGTGCCGCAGATGCCGCACCAGTACGGCCGCAGCAGCACGTCCAGGCTGCCGAGGGGCGGCGGCCCGTCCACCTCTTCGATGCGGATGTCGTGCGCGCCGTGGAAAACTGCTGCCTTCATACTGCTGCCCCTTGTCGTGGATCGAAGAGAACCTTGCCCTCGAGCCGGCCCGTCGCGAGTCGCTCGAGCTGTTCGGCGAGGTCGTCGAGAGGCCGGACAGAGTCGAGGAGTTCGGTGCCCAGAGTGGTCGTCGCCAGAATACCGAGCGCCGGGGCGAGGTCGGTGCCGCAGACGTGCGCGAGGGTCGTCTGAACGGTGATCTCGCGCATGACGAGCGCATGGATGTCCACGGACTGCTCCGTGGACGGCAGGCCGACCTGCAGGATAGTGCCGCCCCTGCGCACCATCGCGAGGGCGTTGTTCAGCTGCCCGGGTGCTCCGCTGGCCTCGATGACGACGTCAGCACCGAACGGCCCGATGGCCTCGGCGACGCGGGCTACGGCATCCGCACCCGCCTCGACCACCCGTGTCGCACCGAGGCGGCGGGCCCGTTCGAGGCGCGCGCCGGGGAAGTCGATGACGGTCACCTCGGCAGACACGAGTGAGTTCAGCCCGGCGAGCACGAAGGAACCGATCGCCCCGGCCCCGATCAGTACCACCCGGTCGCCGTCACGCACCCCGGACCGGCGGGCCGCGTGCAGGCCGACGGCGAGCGGCTGGGCCAGGCCGGCGAGGTCGATCGAGAGTCCCTCGGGAACGAGGACAAGCGTGCTCTCGGGGCAAGAGACGAACTCGGCCATGCCGCCGTCGGTGTTGAGCCCCAGCGTGTAGTACCGGTCGCAGAGGTTCGTGCGGCCTTCCACGCACCGATCGCACACGCCGCAGGACACTCCCGCACCGCTCGCGACGACGTCGCCGACGGAGAAGCGACTCGACTCGTCGACCTCGAGGACCTTCCCGACGAATTCGTGGCCGGGAATCATCGGGCCGGCCTGGCCGGTGACGGGGTGGCGGTGCTGCACCGGGAAGGTCAGCGGGCCGGCCTTCCACTCGGTGGCGTCCGTTCCGCACATGCCGCTGCGGAGCACCTCGAGCAGGGCTTCGCCCGGAGCCCGGGCGGGCACGGGCACCTCCTCGAGGCGGACATCGTGATCGGCGTGGTAGACGGCGGCGCGCATCAGCGCCCTACTCGGCTTCGCCGCGACCGGCGGCGGTGTTGAGGTGCGACTGGGAGTCGCGCACGAGGGACAACGGTCCGCCGACGCTGTAATAGCGCTGGCCGGCGACGAGCAGGTCCTCCGCAGGGAACTTGGTGATCACCTGGCACCCGGTGGCGGTGACGACGACTTCTTCCTCGATGCGGGCCGCCCCGATGCCGTCGGCGGACGGCCAGTAGGTCTCGAGGGCGAAGACCATGCCCTCCACGAGCACTTCGGGGTGGTCGAGGGAGACAAGCCGGGAGAAGATCGGCTTCTCCCAGATAGAGAGGCCGACGCCGTGGCCGTACTGCAACGCGAAGGCGGCCTCTTCGTCGGGGAAACCGAATTCCTGGGCGGTCGGCCAGACCTTGACGATGTCGGCGGTGGTGGCCCCCGGGCGCACGAGCGCGATCGCCCTGTCCATGTACTGGCGGGCGATCTTGTAGGCGTCGTGCTGCGCCCGGCTCGCCGACCCGACCGCGAAGGTGCGGTAGTAGCAGGTGCGGTAGCCCTGGTAGCTGTGCAGGATGTCGAAGAAGGCGGGGTCGCCCGGCCGGATCAGCCGGTCGGAGAAGACGTGCGGGTGCGGGGAGCAGCGCTCGCCCGAGATGGCGTTCACGCCCTCGACGTACTCGGACCCGAGGTCGTAGAGCACCTTGGACACGAGACCGACGGCCTCGTTCTCGCGCACGCCCGGCCGCAGGAATTCATAGAGGGATTCGTACGCGGCATCCACCATCGACGCGGCCTGCGTGAGCAGCGCGATCTCGTCACCGGTCTTGACCGCCCGGGCGTTGAGGAACACCTGCTGGCCGTCGACGACCCGGATCCCCTCCTTCTGCAGGGCCATCAGGATGGGCAGCTCGATGACGTCGACGCCGAGCGGCTCGTTCTGCAGGCCGAACTTCTCCAGTTCGCGCTTGATCTTCTTGGCGACGCCCTCTGCGATCCCCGCGTCGGGGTGGAAGGCCCCACGGAGGGTGGAGATGCCGGCCCTGGCGCCGTTCTCGGCCCGCGGCCTGACGGCGCCGTGGTGCGGGGCGTGCGGGTCGGCATCCGCCTCGGCCGTCGTGGTCTGCAGCCAGGGGTTGTAGAGCTGGTGGTGCTTGGCCGCGGAACCGAAGTCCCAGACGATCGGATCGCTGTGCCGGGTGAGCAGCGAGAAGCGGATCAGCTTGTCCATGGCCCAGGTGCCGATGTGAGTCGACGACATGTAGCGGATGTTGGAGAAGTCGAAGGCGAGCACGGCCCCGAGGTCGGAGGTGGCCAGCTCGCGCCGGAGCTTGGCGAGCCTGTCCGTGCGGAGGCGATCGAACTGGATGCGTTCCTCCCAGTCGACGGCGTTGGTTCCGAAAGTGGCTGTGGTCACGGTCGTGTCATTCCTTTGCTGAGTGTCGTGCAGGATGTCGGTGGGGCGGGCTGTGCGGATCAGACGAGGATCATGCCGCCCTCGATGGGGATGACCTGACCCGTGATGTAGTCGGAATCGCTCGCCGCGAGGAACACCGCGGTGGGCACGATGTCTTCGGGCACGGCGGGCCGTCCCAGCAGGATGTCGCCGGCCATCGAGTCGAAGCCGGAGTCACCGGCGCCCATCTCGGCGAGTTCGGCGTCGAGTTTCGTCCAGAGCGGCGTGGCGACGACGCCCGGCGCGAACGCGTTGACGGTGATGCCCTCGGGGGCCAGGGCACGTGCCGCAGCCTGGGTGAGGGAGATCACGGCCGCCTTGGCCGCGCTGTACGGTGCGAAGTTGGGGAAGCCGGTCCGGCCGGCGATCGACGCGGTGTTGATCACCTTGCCGGTCCCGCCCTGGGCGATGTACTGCTTCGCGGCCTCCTGCGTTCCGATCAGCACGCCGAGTGCGTTGACCTTCATCACGGTCTCGAAGTTCCGTTCGGTGATGTCGAGGAACCGCATCGGCGTGTTCATGCCGGCGTTGTTGAAGTAGACGTCGAGGCGGCCGAAACGGGCGACGGTCGACTCGATGGCGGACCGTACCGCCGCGCGGTCGGTGACGTCCGCCTGAACTGCCGCCGCCGCGCCGCCACCGGCGACGATGTCGTCCGCGATTCGCTGGCCTGCCGCCAGGTCGAGGTCGGCGATCATCACGTTGGCGCCTTCGGCGGCCAGGCCCCTGGCGATGGCGGCTCCGATTCCGGATGCGCCCCCGGTGACCACGACGGTCTTTTCGGCGAGTCGAGTGCCCACGTGTTCTGCTCCTTTGCAGTACGAAGTCTGGTGTCCGGCTGGGGCCGGGGTCTCGCAGTAATACTATTTTGTACAGTCTCACTGCACAAGGTGTTGCTTGACATTCAACTCAGCGGGGTTGTGCTTGTCAAGCGGATGCTGCGATCGCGAGGGAATCACGTTGAGCTGGCCGATATCTCGCGGTAGTGTTCACTGAAACTGTACACAGCGACCGGGTGTGCCTCGGGCTGGCGCGAAGAAGCCCCGGTCCGACACGGCGGCCTGTACCGAATTCCGTTCGAATCGAGGAAGATCCAATGGCCATCGCAACCGTCAATCCCACCACGGGAATCACCGAGCGGAGCTTCGAGCCCCATTCGCCAGAACACGTCGAGCGGGCCCTGGCCCGGGCGGAGGACGCTGTCTCCGCCCTGCGCTCCACCGACTTCTCCACGCGGGCGGCCTGGATGATCCGGTCGGCCGAGATCCTCGAGTCAGAGGTGGAGGCGGTCGCGGTCCTGCTGACCACGGAGATGGGCAAGACCCTGCGGTCGGCACGCGCCGAAGTGCAGAAGTGCGCGAAGAACATGCGTTTCTACGCCGAGCACGCCGAATCGTTCCTCGCCGACGAGCCGCTGGCCGATCCGTCGACGGTCGGCGCGAGCTCGGCCTTCGCCCGCTACGAACCGCTCGGCGTCGTCCTGGCGGTCATGCCCTGGAACTACCCGCTGTGGCAGGTGATCCGGTTCGCCGCACCGGCCCTGATGGCCGGCAACGTCGGCGTGCTCAAGCATGCCTCCAACGTGCCGCAGTCGGCACTGTACCTCGACACCCTGTTCACCAGGGGCGGGTTCCCGGCCGGCGCGTTTTCCACCCTGCTGATCGACGCATCGGCCGTCGCCGCGGTGATCGCGGATCCGCGCGTCAAGGCCGTCACTCTCACCGGCTCAGAGCCGGCCGGCCGCTCGGTCGCCCGAACCGCGGGCGAGAGCATCAAGAAAGCCGTGCTCGAGCTCGGCGGTTCCGACCCGTTCGTCGTGATGCCGAGCGCGGACATCGACGCCGCCGCTGCCGTGGCCACGACCTCCCGCACCGGAAACAGCGGACAATCCTGCATCGCCGCGAAAAGGTTCATCGTGCACGCCGACGTCTTCGACGAATTCGTGGCCGCATTCAGCGAGCGGATGCGCGCCCTGCGGGTCGGCGATCCGCTTCTCGATTCCACCGACGTCGGCCCGCTCGCCACCCGCAGCGGCAGGGACGAGCTGGCCGAACTCGTCGACGACGCCGTCGCCCACGGTGCGACGGCCGTCGTCGGAGGCACCACACCGGACGGGCCGGGCTGGTTCTACCCGCCGACGGTGCTCACCGGGATCACCGGGAGCATGCGGCTCCACCAGGAGGAGGCCTTCGGACCCGTCGCATCCGTCTACCGGGTGTCGTCGGCGAGCGAGGCGATCGCCCTGGCCAACGGGACGAGGTTCGGCCTCAGCTCGGCGGTGTGGAGCGCCGACCCAGCCGAGCAAGACCGGTTCTCGCGGGAACTCGACGCCGGAGCCGTCTTCATCAACGGCATGACCGTGTCCTACCCGGAACTCCCCTTCGGCGGGATCAAGGACTCCGGCTATGGACGAGAATTGGCCGCGGCCGGGATCCGGGAATTCTGCAACCTCAAGACGATCTGGAAGGCGTGAGCGCATGTCGGACATCAGCTTCATCGGCCTCGGCGAAATGGGCTCTGCCCTGGCGGGCCGCCTCCTCGAGACCGGTCATTCGGTGCGGGTCTGGAACCGGTCACCCGGCGCGGTGGACGCTCTCGTCGCATCCGGAGCCACCCGGGCGGCCTCCATCGCCGACGCCCTCGGCGTCGGAACCGTGATCTCCATGCTCGCCAATGACGAGGCCGCCGAGGCCGTCTTCAGCGCGGAGTCCCTCGCGGGCGCACCGGCCGGCACCCTGCACATCAACTGCGCCACCCTCAGCGTCGACGCCACGGACCGGCTGGCCGAGCTGCACGCCCTCACCGGAGTGGAGTATGTGGCCGCTCCTGTGCTCGGCCGGTCCAACGTGGCGGCGGCCGGGAAGCTCAACGTGATCGCTGCGGGAACGAAGAGCGCCACCGCCAGGGCGCAGCCCTGGCTCGACGCGATCGGCAAGCGCACCTGGGTCGTCGGGGAGCGACCGAGCACGGCGAGCCTGGTCAAGATCGGGGCGAACTACACCCTCATTCACGCCCTCCAGGCCCTCGCCGAATCGCTGACACTGGTCGAACACGGTGGCGTCGATGGCCTGACCTTCGTCGAGATCCTGACGGATGCCGCGTTCACGGGCAGCGTCTACACGGGCTACGGCAGCCTGATCGCCCGCAAGGCATACAGTCCGCCCGGTTTCACCGTCGGGCTCGGCCTCAAGGACCTGTCCCTCGCGGAACGGGCCGCTGCCGACAGCGGCGTGGTGCTCTCGACGGCGCCCGTCCTGCGCGACATGTTCGAGCGTGCGCTCGCCGATCCCGGCCTCGCACCGCTGGACTGGTCGGCCATCGCCGAGATCACGCGGGGGCTCAGCACCTCGGACTGATGCCTCTCTGGCACGACGAACCGCCGGGCACGATTCGTGCCCGGCGGTTCTGCATCCCAGGGACCAGGGCCCCTGCGGCCTACCTCAGCGCGAAGGACGTCTTCCTGCGCTTGTTGTTGCGTCGTGCGACCGAGTAGACGATCGCCGCAACCAGGATGAGCAGCCCCTGGAACAGGTACTGCCACATCTGGGACAGCCCGAGGAACGACGTCGCATTGAGCACCTGGACAAGCAGGATGGAACCGAGGAGCGTGCCGATGAAGGTACCCCGGCCGCCGAGCAGGCTCGTTCCGCCGAGCACGACCGCGGTAATGCTCGTGAGCGTGTACCCGACGCCCTGGGCCGGGTCGCCGACCCCGATCTGCGCCATCAGCATCACGGCCCCGACGAACGCGAACAGGGAGGTCGCCACGTAGGCGAGCACGACGGTCCGGTTGATGTTGATGCCGTTCCTGCGCGCCGATTCCTCATTGGACCCCGTCGCTCGCAGCCGCCAGCCCCAGCGTCGCTTCTTCAGGCAGTACTCGGTCACGAGGGTCGCGGCGACCAGCACGATGAAGGCAACGGGAACCGGCCCGAGCTGCGACCCGATGATTCCGGTCACCGTCGAGTTGATGTACCCGTCCGGGGAACTCCTGAGCAGGAAGCTGAATCCCTGCAACGCGATGTACACGGTCAGGGTGGCGGCGATGGGGGTGAACCGGGCGAACCTGATCAACGATCCGTTGACCACGCCGACGACCGCCGCCACGACGATCATCAGCACGACGCCGAGGACGATCATCAGCACGGACTTGTCATCGTTGATGAAGAACGACCCGATCACCACGAGGAACCCGGCCAGGGGCCCGACGGAGAGATCGATGCCGCCGATCAGGAGCGAAATGGTCTGACCGAGGGCGATGAAGCCCAGGGCTGTGACGAGGGTGAGTACAGAGTAGATATTGAAGTCGGAAAGATAGCGGGCGTTCTGGCTGAACAGGAACGACCCGAGCAGGGCGATGACACCGACCAGGAGCACCGCGGGCGCATAGTCGCCCTGCAGGAAACGACGAAGCCCGGAGTGCTTCGAGGCCTCGGCATCCGCGACGACAGACACGGATCGGGTCGTCGAGCGGACGGCGGCGTGGATCATGCGTTCTTCGCTGATCGCAGCACCCTGGAGCACCTCGAGAGCGTGCCCCCGCGACATCACGATGACCTGGTCGCACAGACCCTCGAGCTCCTTGGCGTCTGAGGACGCGACCACGACGGGGATGCCGGAGGCCGAGACCTCGCGCAGGATCCGGTAGATCTCCGCCCGGGCACCCACGTCGACGCCCTGTGTGGGCTCATCGGCCACGACCAGCAACGGCTCGGAGAGCAGCGCCCGCGCGAGGACCACCTTCTGCTGGTTGCCGCCGGACAGGGAGGAGACGACGGAATCCATCGACGCGGCCTTCACCGCGAGCGAACCGAGCGTCTCGGCGACGGTGCCCAGCTCGCGCTTGCGGCTGAGCAGTGGGCCTCGTTTGAACTTCGCCAGCGCAGAGACGGCGGCATTCTCGCGCACCGAGAGGGACATCAGGAGGCCCTCGCGGTGCCGGTCGGCGGGCATGTATGCCGCCTCCTGGAGGAGTTGCCGGGAGTTCAGAGTCGTGCCTGCGATGGCGACCGTTCCCGTGAAGTAGTCGAGACCGGCGAGGGCGCGCATCAATTCGCTCTGGCCGTTTCCGACGACCCCGGCGATGCCGATGATCTCGCCAGGACGGGCGCTGATCGAGATGTTCGCGAATCCAGAGCCGCTCAGCCCGTTGATCGAGAAGTTCGCCTCGTCGTCCGGCGAGCTGATGTGTTTGGGCGGGAACGTCGATTCGAGCTTGCGTCCCACGATCATCGCGAGCAGTTCGTCATCCGTGATGTCGACCACCCGTGCACTGCCCCGCACGCGGCCGTCCCGCAGCACGGTCACTTTGTCCGCGAGTTCGCGGACTTCGGCCAGGCGGTGGGTGATGTAGACCACGGCCGTTCCATTCGACACGGACCGGCGCACGCGTTCGAACAGGAGGTCGACGGATGCCTGGCCGAGGGGCGCGGTCGGTTCGTCGAGGATGAGGAGTTTCGGCTTGAGGGCAAGGGCCTTGGCGATCTCGAGCAGGTGCTTCTGGGCGACGGACAGGAGTTCCACGCGATCCTGAAGGTGCACGCTCAGGCCGGCGTCGGCGAGCAGCGCCGTCGCAGTGGCTTCCAGCGACGTGCCGGACGTGAGGACCTCGGCGGGCAGTGCGACCTGCAGATTCTCCAGTACGGTCATGTCCGGGAGCACTGCGGGATGCTGGTGGACGATCGCGATTCCGAGCTGCACGGCGATGGCCGGTGTCAGCACGCCGATCGGGGTGCCCTCGAAGGTGATGCTGCCCCCATCGGGCTGCGCAGTACCCGAAGCCACGTTCATCAGCGTCGACTTGCCCGCGCCGTTCTCACCGAGGATGGCGTGGACTTCGCCCGGCAGGATCTCGACGGAAACGTCCGAGAGGGCCGCGACGCCGGAGTAGAGCTTCGAGATGTTGGACATCACGAGGGTTGCGGGGGCGGCGGGCTCGACCTTGTCCGGCGTCGTCACGTCGACGGTGTCCTGGTTGTTCACAGTTTGACCTTTTCCTGTCTGTGCAATGTGGGGAAACGAACCAGCCGCCGGGTCGGTCGCGACAGTCGCGACCGACCCGACGGCGGCACCGGTTGGCCTACTTCTTGAGCAGGGCCGCCTGGTCCTCAGGCGACATCTTCGCCGAGAGGTAGATGTCACCGGGCAGGTCCTTCTTGCACTGCACCGTGCTCGGCTTTCCGCTCACGGAGTCTTCGAAGGCCGGGGCCTTGAAGACCGTGTCGGTCGGGAGCACGCCGCCGGTCGCCTTCGCGACCGCGTAGTCGACGGCGAGGCGCACGTTGTCGTTTCCGGTGGCGACCGTCATCAGCTTGAAGTCCGGGTTGGTCGCGCTGTTGTCCGCGTAGAAGCACCCGAGGGAGTTTCCGTCAGAGGTGACGATGGCCGGAACGGACCGTCCGCTCTTCGCGAAGGCCGGGAGGGCCCCCACGAGCGAAGGACCGAAGTCGGAGACGATCGCGTCAATCTTCGGGTACTTCGCGATGTCCGCGGTGAGCACCTGCTGGGTGAGCGCCGGGTCCCAGTTCGTGACCTCGGGCGTCTCACCGATGAAGACGTACTTCGAGTCGGTGATGACCGTCTTCATGCCCTTCAGCTCGTCGACCGCCTGGCTGTTGCCCTTCGGGCCGCTGATGAAGAGGATGTTGCCGCCGTCGGGAAGGTTGGTCTTGAGCCAGTTGCCCCAGTTCTTGCCGTCGGTCACGAAGTCCGCGCCGATCCAGGCGTCGTAGTCCACTCCGTCCTTGCCGCCCGGGTCGACCCGGTAGGGAACGGTCACGACGCCCGCTTTGTACGCGCTGCGCAGGGCCGGCAGCATCGCCTGGCCGGCGTCCGGGAAGACGACGAGCGCGTTGACGCCCTTGGCGACCATGCCCTGGATGTCCGAGATGGCCTTCTGGGTGTCGCCCTGGCCGTCGGCGTATTCATAGCTTGTGACGCTCGGGCACAGCTTGGCCTCGTCGGCACCGGCCGCGGTGGTCACCAGGCGCCAGCTGTTTCCGCCGAAGCCGTCGAGAAGACCGAGGGAGATCTTCTTGGGACCGCACCAGGACGGTGCTCCTGCCACAGAGGTTCCGGCATCCGCCGTCGAGCCGGAGCCCGAGTTGGATGACGTTCCGCTGCAACCCGCGAGCGCCAGCGACGCGGCGGCGAGGGACATGACGAGCATTGCGAGACTCTTGGGACGTTTCATGTTTACTTTCCTCCATTGTGAGAGCGACGCCTCTGTCGCACTATTTCGACCGCTCCGTCGAAAACCTTGTCCCCGGTGTGTTGCGTCATGCCGGGGTGCCGATCCGGGGGGATCTGCGGATGAACCTCTGGCGGAACGCCGCCCAGTCCACCGTGTACAGCGCAACGCCCACGGCGAGCGCTGCCGCCTGCACGAGGGTGCGCACCGCGTATGGCACGCCGAGCGACAGCACGAACTGGTCGAGCTGGCTGAGAAACAACGCCGCGATCACCGTGGCGATCGGATACCCGCGGCCGCCGAGCAGGGAGGTCCCGCCCAGGACGACGACCGCGACCGCCGGCAGCAGGTATGCGTCGCCCTGGAACGCGGTGGGCTGGTTGGTGATGCCGGCGAGCAGGATTCCGGCCAGGCAGTACAGAAGCTGCGCCCACACGAAAGCCAGGGACTGATGGATCGTCACGCGCAGGCCCGTCGCACGGGCAGTGAGCGGGTTCGCCCCGACGGCTTCAAAACGCCGCCCGGCGACGGTGCGCTTGACCACGACGGTCACGATCGCCAACGCGGCGAGAGCGAAGAAGGCCGAGTTCGGGATGCCCCAGGTCAGGCCGCCGGCGATTCCGGCCAGCAGGCTGGTGGTGCTGCGCGGCGTGCCGCCGGAAATGCCCAGGACGGCCCCGAAGAGGAGTGCGTTCGTTCCCAGGGTGGCGATGATCGAGTTGAGCCCGAGACGGCCGACCATGAAGCCATTGAGCAGGCCCGCCCCGATCGCGTATGCCAGGGCCAGGATGACCGCGGGCAGCAGCCGGCTGTTGTCGCCATCGGGTTCGTGACTCACGATCACGATGGCCAGGGACACTGCACCGGGAATGGAGAGGTCGATGCCGCCCTGCTGCACGACGAGCATCTGGCCGAGGCCGACGATCGCGAGGACCGCGGCGAACGGGATCATCCCGAGCACGGCCCCGCCAGAGACGCTCGTCGGAGCGACCAGGGCGCAGACGACGAAGAGCAGAACCGTGGATACGCCGACGGTGACGAATCCCTTGGAGACGACAAGCCGCGAACTGAGTAGCTTCGCGGGCTCACGCACCGTTGCGTCGATCATGCTTTCTCCCAACAATTCTCACCGGGCAACATCGATGTCACGCGGTGTGTGTTGAGCGTCACTTTACAAAAGTCCTGGGCTGTTCACAAGTGGTTGCCGGTAACAATTCGGAATGGCTCGCAGCGGGCCTGGGTGCGATCTATTTTCCGCAGGCACAGCGCGGGCAAGCATTCCCCACCGATCCGGTGACCGTTGACTGTGCACACCTGTGTAGTGACACTGTACAGATCACATCAGACGCAGCAGAATGTGAATCGAGCGGCAACAAACGACCGCCACCCGCAGCGCTGCGGGGACGCAGAGGAGAGAGTCAGATGGCCTTCCAGGTTCTCGGCGTGCACCACGTCGGAGTAACGGTGCGCGACATGAAGCGTTCGTTCGAGTGGTATTCACGGATGTTCGGGCTCGCTCCGGGCCCCGTCAGCGAGGGATCTGGCGAGGCTCTCTCCCGCAGCGTCCAGGTCGAGGATGCCGCCCTGGCCTTCTCGATGATCATGATCGGGAACACCCGCCTGGAATTCCTCGAATACCACCACCCGGAGGGGCGCGACTTCGACCGCAGCAATGGCGATGTCGGCAGCGCCCATGTGTGTCTCGAGGTGTCGGACCTCGACGCGGCATACCGGGACCTGACCGAGAAGGGCGCGGTGTTCAACGCCCCGCCCGTCACTCTCGATTCCGGTGCCCTGATCGGTTCCAAATGGGCCTACCTGCGCGACCCGGACGGCATTCAGCTGGAAATCTGGGAGTCGCCCTAGTCCTCGCGAAAGCGGGTGAGCCGTCGGTATAAGCGCCGTGAAGCGACGATTCGCCCGCTTTCGCGGACGGGAAACGGGCTGCGTGTTCGTGACCAGAGCGGAAGCCAGTACTGTTCAAGTGGCGATAGGCACCAATGCCCGGCCGTAGGGAGTGCGGTGGTGCGGGTCAGTTTCTGGGGTCGTGGTGTTTCCGCACTCGTTGCCCTGGTGACCCTGGGCTCACTCATCCGGTGGTACACGCTCGATCTCTCCGCCGGGGCGGCGTTGCCGCACGACGTCATGAAGCCGACGGCGATTGTCGCGCTGCTCCTGCTCGCCGTTGCGCTCGCCCTCTCCAACCGGCCGGCGGTCGCGACCACTCTGGGCGCCGTCGTGACGCTCATCGGCGTGCTGACCCTCGCCGAATACGCCTCCGGCCTGGGCCTGGGCGTCGACGTTCTCCTGCCGGGGCTCCGCCTCGGCGACACACCGCCCAGGATGGCGATCGGGACCGCGCTCGCCCTGGTGCTGCTCGGACTCGCCTTCTGCCTCCGCGGTGTGGCCGGCGCCGCCGTGACCGCCGGCTTCGCTGTCCTCACCCTGCTGCTGGTGCTTCTGACCATCCTCAGCGCCGCGTACGGGGTCTCGGCAGTGAGTGATGCCGGTCGGCCGTTGAATATCTCCACGCTCTCCGTCCTGTGCGTGAGCGCGATCGCAGCGGCCATCCTGGTCGAACGGCCGGATATCGGGCTGGTCGCCCTGGTCCGCGACGACCGGAGTGCGGGCCGGCTGCTCCGAAGCGGCCTCCCCGTCATCGTTCTCGGCCCGTTCTTTCTGGGGTGGCTCCGGCTCTGGGCCCAGCGAAAGGGCTGGTTCGACACGGACCTGGGCACAGCGCTCCTCGTCGCATCGACCATCGGGCTCGTCCTGGGCATCGCCTGGATGGCGGCCGTCCAGTTGCGAGCGCTCGACATCCAACGCGACGGCGCGTTCGACGCCCTCGCCGTGGCCAATGCGACCCTGGAGAACGCGGTGCACGACCGCACCCGCGAACTGGCCAGGACGGCCGAGCGCCTGCACGCGCTCATCCGCATCGCGCCCGTCGGCATCGTGCAATTCGACGCACACGGCCGCGTTGTCACGACCAACGAGCAGTGGATGCGGATGACCGGCCTGAGCGTCGAGGCGGCACGGGGAGACGGCTGGGGCCGGAACATCCACGCCGACGATGCGGAGCGGGTGATCGACGCGTGGCGGACCACCATCGCGGACGGGGTCGCCTTTGAATCGACGTTCCGATTCCAGACCGTCATCGGTGAGCCGAAATGGGTGCAGGCGAGTGCCACCCGGATCCTCGACGCGACCGGCATCACCGGCTATCTGCTGAGCGTCACCGACGTCACCGCCGTGCGCGCAGCCGAAGCACGTGTGGAGCACCTCGCCTACCATGACCCCCTGACGGACCTGCCGAACCGCCTGCTCCTGCTCGACCGGCTCGACCAGGCGCTTCTCTTCGCTGCCAGGACGCACCGCGGGGTCGGCGTGCTCTTCATCGACCTCGACCGTTTCAAGGTCGTCAACGACAGCCTTGGCCACCACGCCGGCGACGCGGTGCTCGCCCAGATCGCGGTGCGGCTGCGCGCGGCGGTGCGAGCCTCTGACACGGTCGCCCGGATCGGCGGCGACGAGTTCGTCGTGCTCTGTCCCGACATCGGCACGGCCGCAGAGGCGCGCCAGATCGCGCAGGCGGTGCAGGCCGCCGTGGCCCAGCCGATCGCGATCGGCGACCAGACCGCGCTGGTAGACACCAGCATCGGCATCGCCTTCAGTCTCGGCGCCGAGGACGCCGAGACCATGCTCCGGCACGCCGACCAGGCGATGTACCTCGCGAAGGAGCAGGGCCGCGCCCGGTACGAGGTCTTCAATGACGACCTGCGCGGGCGCATCCGCCGCCGGGTCGACACGGAGATCGGGCTGCGCACCGCTGTGGCCCGCGGAGAGATCGAGACCTGGTACCAGCCGATCATCGACCTGCAGAACCCGCGGGTGGCGGCGGCAGAGGCCCTGGCACGCTGGCGGCGACCGGGAATCGGAATCGTTGCGCCGGGCGATTTCATCCCGATCGCCGAGGAGACCGGGCTGATCAAGGACATCGGCCGCACCGTGTTGCAGCAGGCGTGTTCGGCGGCGACCTCCCTCCGCCCCGACCAAGCCGTCAGCGTCAACGTGTCCGCGCGCCAGTTCGTGCGCTCGGACTTCGGCTCGGTGGTGCGCCGGGCCCTTCTCGAGTCCGGACTGGCACCCGGCCAGCTCTGGCTCGAACTGACCGAGAGCGCCGTCATCGACGTGATGGATTCGGCGACGCGCACGTTCGACGAGCTGCGCGATCTCGGCGTTCGCCTCGCCATCGATGATTTCGGGACCGGCTATTCCTCATTCGCCCAGCTTCGTTCCCTGGAGGTCGATCTGCTCAAGATCGACATGACCTTCATCAACGACCTTGTCTCGTCCGACCGGGATCAGTCGATCGTGCGGGGAATCCTGCACCTGGCCGATTCCCTCGGACTCGACGTCGTGGCCGAGGGAATCGAAACCAGCGAACAGTACGAAATCCTCCGTGACATGGGCTGCCGGTACGGCCAGGGCTACCTCTTCGCGCGGCCTCAGCCGGACATTTCGGGCGCTGCGCTCGGTCCGGACCTGATCGGCAGGGTCGAACCGGCGCCGAGCACTCCGTAGCACCAGGGACAGGCACGGCCGTGGCACCGTCACGGAGTCCAGGCGCAGCCCTCCGGCACGTCGATCAGCCTAAGTCGATGCGTCAGGCCAGGCAAGCGCCGCCCGGGGCATGCCGCATGGACAACCCCGGGCGAATTCCGCGGGTGAGCTCAGTACCGCTGCGGGGCGGATGGTTCGTTGCCGAGGATCTCCTCGATCGCAGCGAGCACTTCGGGGGTCAGAGCGGCCTTCGAGTCCAGGGCGGCCAGGTTGTCGGCCAGTTGCGCCCTCTTGCTCGCTCCCAGGATCACCGTCGACACCCGCGGGTTGCGCAGGCACCAGAGCAGCGCCAGGTGCGTCAACGGCAGCCCGGCATCCGAGGCGACGGTCGCCAGCCTGCGGACCTTCTCGAGTTTGGCCCTCCCGGCCTCGGATTCCCACTCCGCCCTGAGCCACTCGTAGCCAGGGAGGTTCATCCGGCTGTCGGCGGGGACCCCGTCGTTGTACTTGCCGGTGAGGACCCCTGAGGCCAGCGGCGACCAGATGGTCGTGCCGAGGCCGAAGGTGTCGTACAGCGGCAGGAACTCGCCCTCCACCTTGTCGCGCGAGAACATGTTGTACTGCGGCTGTTCCATGGTCGGCGGCGTGATGTGCAGCGCCCGGGCGACCGCGTGCGCCTCGGTGATCTGCTGGGCACTCCACTCCGAGGTGCCCCAGTACAGCACCTTGCCCTGCGTCACGAGGTTGTGCATCGCCCAGACCGTCTCTTCGATCGGCGTATCGATGTCCGGGCGGTGACAGAAGTAGAGGTCGAGGTAGTCCACCCGCAGGCGCTTCAGTGCGGCATGGCAGGCTTCGGTCACGTGCTTGCGCGACAGGCCTCGCTGCGTGGGCTTCGATCCGCCCCAGAATACCTTCGACGACACGGCGTAGGAATCACGGTCCCAGCCGAGCTTCTCCAGCGCGGCCCCCATCAGCGCCTCCGAGGCCCCGGCCTCATAGCCTTCGGCGTTGTCGAAGAAGTTGATCCCCGAGTCATAGGCGAGCGTCATCAACGCGAGCGCGTCGTCCTCGCGCACCTGCTTGCCGAACGTCACCCACGACCCGAGGGAGACCTCGCTGACCTGCAGTCCGGACTTGCCCAAACGGCGATACTCCATGGTGAATCCCTCTCTGTCGTGATCGGCCCGCACCACGCGTCGCGGCGATCGGACCCTCACTGGAACACTACGGTCCGCAGCTGCACGGATGCGCCGCGCGGCCCTCCGGAGCCGGGGCTACACTGTCGTCGTCGCGGGGGACGCACGAGAAACCAGACACCGACTCTCCGGAAGGCACGGGCCAGACATGCTGCACACAGACATCCCCACTCCAACGTCGATCCGCCAGCTGGCGGCCGTACGGGAACCGTTCTGCGTGTCGATCTATCTGCCCACGAGTCCGGTCCCGACCGAATCCGAACCGTCCCGGATCGAGCTCCGCAACCAGGTCGCGGCCGCCGCCCGCCAGCTCACCGAGGCCGGGGCGGGACGGGCCGTCGTCGAAGAACTCGAGGACGCGATCGCCGATCTCATCCAGGACCGCCAGTTCTGGTCCTACCTGTCGCGGTCGCTCGCGATCTTCCACTACTCGGGCCACCTGCAGACCTTTCGGGTCCCCAACGTACTGCCCTCCGTGCTCGAGGTGGCCGATCGTCTCTACATCAAGCCGCTGCTCCGGGCGATCACCTTCCCGCAGACGGCGTTCGTGCTCGCCCTGTCGCAGAATGCGGCCCGGCTGGTCGAGGTCTCGCCGGACGCGGGAGCCTATGTCGTCGATGTGCCCGGCCTGCCTGCCGACGCGGCGAGCGCCGTCGGTCTTCCGTCGATCAGCGGCCGGTCACCCTCCGGGCGCCTCCAGGGCTCAGAGGGACAGAAGGTGCGCCTCGCCCAGTATTCCCGCTCGGTGGATGCCGCGATCAGGCCGCTCGTGACCGGTTCGGGCCTGCCACTCATCCTGGCCACCGCGGAACCGTTGAACGGCATCTTCCGCGGTGTCAGCGCGTATCCCCTCCTCGCCGCCCCGACCATCGAAGGAAACCCGGACGAACGGACGCCCGAGGAGCTCGCGGCCGTCGCTCGTCCCGTGCTGGATCGGCTCTACACCGCCCAGCTCGGCGAACTCTCCGATCTGATCGAGGCGCGCTTCAGCGAGGGGCGCGGCGCCACCGACCTCAGCGATATCGCCCGTGCCGCCACCTACGGCGCCATCGACACCCTCGTTGTCGACATCGACCGGAAGATCCCCGGGTACGTCGACGAGGCATCCGGTGCGATCACCTTCGACGACGAGGACGACGCCCACAACTACGGCGTCGTGGATGAGATCGCCCGCCGGGCCCTGCTCTCCGGTGCGCGGGTGCTCGCGGTCCGCGCCGACGACGTTCCCGGCGGCGGCCCGGCCGCGGCGATCACCCGATTCGCCGTGTGACCGATTTCGCCAGGCGCGTACTTTTCGCTGATGCGGGAACATTTCCCGCCCGGACCTCGTTGTGCGGAACATGACAACAATTGGAATCATCGGAGCAGGAAACATCGGCAGCCAGATCGCCCGCAAGGCGATCCAGAGCGGCTATGACGTCGTGATCAGCAACTCTCGCGGCCCGGAGACCCTCGCGGACCTCGTGGCCGAACTCGGCCAGAAGGCGACGGCCGGAACCGCAGTGCAGGCCGCGGAGGCCGCCGACGTCGCCGTCGTCACCGTGCCGCTCAAGGCCTACGCAGACGTGCCCGTTGAGCCTCTCGCCGGCAAGATCGTGATCGACACCAACAACTACTACTTCGAACGCGACGGCCACATCGACGCCCTCGACAAGGGCGAGGCGACCGTGACCGGCATGCTGCAGGCACACCTGCCCACCTCCCGTGTGGCGAAGGGCTTCAACCACATCATGGCCGTCGACATCACCGGAGACGCACACCCCGCCGGCGACCCGGCGCGGCGCGCGCTCGCGACCGCTTCCGACTTCGCCGATGCCTCCGACTTCGTCACGAAGCTCTACGACGAATTCGGCTTCGACACCGTGAACATCGGCCCGCTCTCCGAGAGCTGGCGTGTCGAGCGCGACCGCCCGGCCTACGTCATCCGCCAGAACACCGCCGAGCTCGAGGCGAACCTCGCGAAGGCCCCGCGCACGGTCTGACCGTCAGCGGCCTCTCTGTCGGTCGCCTGCGCATCCGCCTCAACCGCGAGAGCGGAGTTTTGGCCCTTAAACCCATGGTTTAAGGGCCAAAACTCCGCTCTCGCGGACACGGACACGGACTGCAAGGTCCGAGCTGCGGGGACGTGACCGTCAGCGGCGGCGCTCGGCCGGCAGGAGCTCGGTCGCGCCGTAGCTGTTGTCGTCGGGGTTCAGGGTGACGCCGGGGGCGACCAGTTCGTCGATCCGGTCGAGCACCTCGGTCGAGAGCGTCACGTCGGCGGCGGGAAGCTGCGAGACGAGCTGCTCCATCGTGCGCGGGCCGATGATCGCCGAGGTGACTCCCGGGTGGTTGATCACGAACGCGATCGCCAACTGGATCAGGGTGAGCCCGGCCTCGTCGGCGACCCGGGCCAGGGCGTCGACGACCTCGAGCTTCCGCTGGTTCGCGACGCTCGTCATGTCGAACCGGGCGCTCGGCCGCGCCGCCGAGGTGGGAACGGGGGCGGCGTCCGTGCGCCACTTGCCGGAAAGCCACCCGCCGGCGAGCGGGCTGTAGGTGAGAGTGCCCATGCCGTACCGGAGTGTGGTGGGCAGGACATCCTGCTCGATGCCGCGGACGAGGAGCGAATAGGGCGGCTGTTCGGTGACGAAGCGGGCGAGGTTCCGGTCGCGAGCGGCGACCTGCGCCTCGACGATCTGGCTGCCGGAATACGACGATGAGCCGATGTAGCGGACCTTGCCCTGCCTGACCAGGTCGGTCAGTGCGCCGAGAGTCTCGTCGACGTCCATCACGGCGCTCGGGCGGTGCACCTGGTAGAGGTCGAGGTAGTCGGTGCCCAGGCGGCGCAGCGAGCCTTCGACCGCCTGCATGATCCACTTGCGCGACCCGCCACCCTGATTCGGGCCCTTCCCCATCGGCATGAAGAACTTCGTGGC
The DNA here is from genome assembly GCF_022760445.1 of Cryobacterium zhongshanensis. Classification (NCBI taxonomy): domain Bacteria; kingdom Bacillati; phylum Actinomycetota; class Actinomycetes; order Micrococcales; family Microbacteriaceae; genus Cryobacterium; species Cryobacterium zhongshanensis. The sequence goes on from NZ_JALGAR010000004.1 coordinate 71,840, forward strand.
GAGGACGACATCGTCGCGGCGGCCCGTGAGCGCCTTCCCGACGATCTCCTCGGACTCGCCCCCGGAGTAGACGTCGGCGGTGTCGACGAAGTTGATCCCGGCATCCAGGGCGTGGTGGATGACGCGGATCGAGTCGTCCACGTCCTGGTTGCCCCAGGGGCCGAACATCATCGTGCCCAGGCACAGCGGGCTCACTTCTACTCCGGTGCGTCCCAGAAGTCGGTAGTCCATCGGGTTCTTCCTTTCGTTGGCGGCTGAGTGCTGCTCAGCCCGCGTGGTGCTCATCGATCGGCATGGCGAGAGATTCCCGCACCACTGTCGCCGCCCAGCTCGCCAGAAGGCCGAGGGCGTCTGCGGACTTCGATCCCGGCTCTGCGCCGTAGACGAGCAAAGTGAGACCCTCGTCCGTCACGAGGTGCATGGCCTCGTAGGTGAGTTCGAGGTCCCCGACAACGGGGTGATGGAGTCGTTTCTCCCCCGACGTGTGCTGATAGACATCGTGGGCGGCCCAGCGGATGCGGAACTCCTCGCTTCGTGTCGAGAGCTCGCCGACCAGATCGGTCAGGCCCCTGTCATACGGGTTCTTCCCCGCTTCCGCCCGGAGCGTCGCGACCACGCCGGACGCGATCAGGTTCCAGTCGGGCCAGAAATCGACCGCCCTCGGATCGAGGAACGCAAACCGTGCGGTGTTGGGGGGCGTCAACGGGCCGTCGAAGACCGGCGCGTACAGCGCGCGGCCCAGAGCGTTGGTCGCGAGGATGTCCATCCGCCCGTTGCGCAACCAGGCGGGTGCGGCAATCGAATCCAGCAGCCTGAGGACGCCAGGGCGAACCCGACTGGCGGTCGGTCGCCGCCGCGTCCCCACGGAGGCATTGGCCGTCCTGGCCAGGTCGAAGAGGTGTGCCCGCTCGGTTTCATCCAGCTGGAGAGCGCGGATCAGGGCCTCGAGAACGCCCTCGGAGACACCGCCGAGGTTGCCGCGTTCGAGCCTCACGTAATAGTCCACGCTCACTCCGGCGAGCATCGCGACTTCTTCGCGGCGGAGTCCGGCGACGCGCCTCGTCCCACCGTAGTCCGGCAGTCCGGCCTGTTCGGGTGTGATGCGCGCCCGCCGCGTCACCAGGAAGTCACGGATGTCGGTCTTGTTGTCCACGACAAAACGGTACGTCACATCCGTGGCGGCTGGGAGGCCCTGCCAGTACCCGGAATGACATGGCCTCTCGCGCTCCCACACGAAGGAGTGTGCTGGTCACACGTTTGACGGATCCGCCCAAGAACCTCGTCCGCCCGTGACGTCAGTAGACGATGACACCATCGCGGTCGCTGAACAATCCGCTCGGACCGGCTGCATCGATTGTCGCCATCGCGATCACGGCATCCGTGCCCTCTGTCACGGTCTGGTGTCCGCTGTGACCGTTGAGATCTGTGGACGTGTAGCCGGGATCGATCGCGTTCACCCGCATGGACGGCAGCATTTTGCTGTACTGAAGGGTCAGCATGATCACCGCGGCCTTGGACGTCATGTAGCCGAGGCCGGTGATCGTCGATTCGACGCGGGCGGGGTCTGTGACAAAACGCGGGAACCCGAGGCCACTCGCGACGTTGACGATCACGGGGTTGCCGGACGCCCTCAGCAGCGGCAGGGCGGCCCTGGTGACACGCACGATCGAGTAGACGTTGGTGTCGAAGACCGCGGCCAGGTCCTCCGCACCGAATTCGTCGACTCCGGCGTGCGAGCCGACGATCCCGGCATTGTTGATCAGTACGTCCAGTGCGGGCAGTGAGGCGAGGGCGGATGCTACCGACTCGTCATTCGTCACGTCCAGGTGCACGACATGGGCACCGAGTGCGGCGGCCTCCGTTCCCTTCGAGAGGTCGCGCATGCCCGCATAGACCGTGTGGCCGGCCTCGAGGAGACGGCGCGTGGTTTCGAGTCCGAGGCCCTTGTTGGCGCCGGTGATGAGTGTTGTTGTCATGAATCCAGCCTGCGGTCGTGGCCGCGACACTTGCTGGCACTGTCAGTACCACCCGCCGTCCAGCCAGGAAGGCCAGAGTGGAGCCATGCCAGAACTCGCTTCCCTGCTCCGCGCCTGGCGCGACCGAATCACTCCCGTCGAGGCGGGACTGCCCTCCGGTGGAGACCGACGTTCTCCGGGGTTGCGCCGTGAGGAGCTCGCGATGCTGGCCAACCTCAGCGTGGACTACATCGTGCGTCTCGAGCAGGGCCGCGCCACGCATCCGTCAACGCAGGTGCTCGGTTCCCTCGCCCGCGCGCTTCGCCTCACCGACGACGAACGGGACCACCTCTTCCGGATAGGGGGAGTGGCGGTGCCGACGAAGACCATGGTCCCCCGGCACGTGACGCCGGGAGTTCAGCACATCGTCGACCGGCTCAGTGAAGTGCCGGTTGCGGTCTTCTCCGCGGCGTGGGACACCCTTCTGGTCAATGACCTCTGGCAGACCTTGTTCGGTGAGGTTCGGGCGGCGGGACGCGGTTCCAACCTGCTCTGGAACCGGTTCGCCGGTGGCCCGTCGTTCGTCGAGCACAGCCCAGAGCATCTGGCCGAGTTCCACCGCGACCTCGTCGCCGACGTGCACGTGGCCTCGACCCGGTACCCGGACGACACCGCGCTCTCCGATCTCATCGCCGACCTGCGCGCGACCTCGGCCGAGTTCGAACGGTTGTGGAGCTCGGCGACATTCGGGGAACACCGCGAGTCCCGGAAGACCGTGCAGAACGCCCTCGTCGGACCGATCACCTTCGACTGCGATGTGCTGGCCATCCCAGGGGGCGACCTGAAGATCGTCGTGTACACCGTGGTTCCCGGCTCAGCGGATGCCGCCAGGCTCGACCTGCTGAAGGTGAGCGCCATCCGGACCTTCGCCTGATGCCCTGTTGTCACCCGGGGTCGGTCGGGCTACGGTCGTGAATCGACGTCTCAGGGAGTGCGCATGACCGATGAACCCAGGCCCTTCGAAGTCCACGAATCGGGGGCCCTGTTCCACGGAACGAAAGCGAACCTCGCCGTGGGGGACCTGTTGGTGCCCGGGCGCGGCTCGAACTTCGAGGCGGGACGGACGACGAACTACGTCTACCTGACGGCGACACTGGATGCCGCGACGTGGGGGGCCGAACTGGCCGCGGGAGACGGCCGCGGCCGCATCTACATCGTGGAACCGACGGGTGCCCTCGAAGACGACCCCAACGTGACGGACAAGAAGTTCCCCGGCAACCCGACCCGGTCGTACCGCACCACGGAACCGGTCACGATTGTCGGCGAGCTCATGGACTGGACGGGACACTCCCCCGATCGGTTGCAGGCCATGCGCGACGGCCTCGCCGAGCTGAAGCGTCGGGGCCTCGCGGTCATCGACGATTAGGAGCACCAGGGCCCCGCACCGGGTACGTCACCGCGCGTGACGTACCCGGGCGCCTCAGTTGCGCAGCTCGAGGTACTTCGAGATCAGGGCCTTCGTCGAGGAGTCCTGGGCCGCGAGAGCGTCCGCATCCCCGTCGACGGCGGGAGCGACCTGAAGCGCCAGCTGCTTTCCCAGTTCGACGCCCCACTGGTCGAACGAGTCGATGCCCCAGATCGTGCCTTCGGTGAACACGATGTGCTCGTAGAGCGCGATGAGCTGGCCGACGACGCTCGGAGTCAGGGCCGGCGCGAGGATCGACGTGGTCGGACGGTTCCCGCTGAACGAGCGAGCCGGAACCACGGACTCATCGGTGCCTTCTGCCCGCACCTCCGCGGCCGTCTTGCCGAAGGCGAGCGCCTTGGTCTGGGCGAAGAAGTTCGCCATGAACAGCCCGTGGACGTCCTGGCCTGGCTCGACGGCGGCGCCGTCGCCCGTCTCGTCCTTCAGCGGGTGGGCGGGATTCGCGACGGCGATGAAGTCAGCCGGAATCAGGCGTGTGCCCTGGTGGATGAGCTGGTAGAACGCGTGCTGGCCGTTCGTGCCCGGTTCGCCCCAGAAGATCTCGCCGGTGTCGGTCGTGACGGGGGTCCCGTCCCAGCGGACGCTCTTTCCGTTCGATTCCATCGTGAGCTGCTGGAGGTAGGCCGGGAAGCGGTGCAGGTACTGCGCGTACGGGAGCACGGCGTGGCTCTGGGCCTTGAGGAAGTTGGAGTACCAGACGTTGAGCAGGCCCATCAGGACGGGCACGTTCTGTTCGAGGGGCGCTGTGCGCATGTGCTCGTCGACGGTGTGGAAGCCGGAGAGGAATGCACGCCAGTTGTCCGGGCCGATGGCGACGACCACGGATGTCCCGATGGCGGAGTCGATGGAGAAGCGGCCCCCGACCCAGTCCCAGAAGCCGAACGCGTTCTCCGGGTCGATGCCGAAGGCGGCGACCTTGTCGAGGGCGGTCGACACGGCGACGAAGTGCTTGGCGACGGCGTCGGAACGGGCGGCGTCGGTGTCCGCGATGGCGCCGGAGGCGAGCAGCTGGTTCCAGAGCCACTCGCGGGCGAGGCGGGCGTTCGTGAGCGTCTCGAGGGTGCCGAACGTCTTGGAGGCGACGATGAAGAGAGTGGTCTCCGGGTCGAGGTTCGCCGTCTTCTCGTAGACATCCGTCGGGTCGATGTTGGAGACAAAGCGGCATTCGAGGCCCGCCTGAACATACGGCTTCAGTGCTTCGTAGACCATGACGGGGCCGAGGTCGGACCCGCCGATCCCGATGTTGACGACGGTCTTAATGGCTTTGCCGGTTATACCGGTCCACGCGCCGGACCTCACCTTGTCGGCGAATGCGTAGACCTTGTCGAGGGTGGCGTGCACGTCGGCGTCGATGTCCGCACCGTCGACGACGAAGCCGGCCGGCGGCACGAGGCCCACGCCGTCCTTCGGGCGGCGGAGGGCGGTGTGGAGAACCGCGCGGTCTTCGGTCACGTTGATGTGTTCGCCGGAGATCATGGCACTGAAACGGCCGGGGACGTCGACGTCCTGTGCGAGCTGCAGGAGCTGGGCCAGGATCTCATCCGTCAGGAGGTTCTTCGACAGGTCGACGGTGAGGTCCCCCGCCTGAAACGTATAGCGACCGGCTCGTCCCGGGTCGGTGGCGAACCACTCGCGGAGATCAGGCGAGAATCCCTCGGCGATGCCGGCGAGCTGACTCCACGCGTCGGTGGACGTGGGATCAACGGGGGCGAATTCGGTCATGGATTCCTCCTGGACTATGGATCGGTAAATCGCCCGCGACTCCCGCAATTCAGCGAGGCGGACCGCTTACAAGCCTATGACCGTGTTCGACGACGGTGGAACGCTTCGGCAAGCCGTCTCGGTGGCGCTCGTCTCATGCATCAGGGGTGTCGTGCGAGGGACGGCGTCAGCAACCAGGCGCCCGCCGCACAGGCGAGCGGCGTTGCGCCCGCCACGATGACCAGCAGAGCCCAGGGTGGGGCGAATACACTACCCGACCCGGGGAGATCCATCGCGAACACGCTCACCAGACCGATGACCGTCCCGAGGGCCGTCCCGGTCCCCACCACGGTCAACGCCTGCCATGCTGCGACCGTGCGCAGCGTCGATGGAGCTGCCCCGATGGAGTGGAGCGTCTGCGAATCGCGACGACCTTCCGTTCGAGCCAGGGTCATGGCCACGACAGCGGCAGCGAAGACGATTGCCAGGCTGGAGACGAGCGTCAGCCACGCGGACGCACCGTCCTCGGCCGGACCGGCCTCGAAATATGCTGCGAGCCCTGCGGCTCCCGGGATGCCTGCCAGCCCGTCGGCGAGTGCGCGCAGTTCCGCGTTCGTGGGGTTCCGAGTCGTTGTCGCGAGGATCTGGCTGGGCTCGGTGGGGAGCCCCAGACGCTCGGCCGTCTCCCGGGAGATCACCACTCCGTACGGGAGCACAGGAGTCACGTCCGCGAGGACCGCCTCGAGGTGCACGGACTTCAGCCCGCTCGTCGCGGAGCCGCCCGACACGGCGAGTTCGATCGACCCGTCAGCGTCGACGAGCTGCGGGTGCAGGGCCACGGCTTCGCCCTGGTCCAGGGCGGCGAGGGCTGCCGGACTCGGCTCCCTGCCGAGAATCGCCGCGAGAGTCGATGAGTCGTCGACGACGATGTCCGCAGGAACAGCACCGACCTCATGTCCCGCGGTGTACCAGTCCCGACAGTGCGGGTCCGGGGCGAGCGGCGTGAACCGGTCGTTCCCGGGCGCATCACTCGTGCACCGGTTGGCAGGGGGCATGAGCACCCCCGACATCCGCTTCACGGTGCCATCCATCGCGGCCGTCCGGGCGGTCTCGACGATGGTCAGGCGACCGACAGGCAATTGGTCCGCGAACACGGTCTCGACGGCTTTCGCAAGACCGTCGGCATCCGTTCCTGGGGCGAGAGTCGGACCCAACGTGGTGTTCTGCTCTCCCGGGTAGGAGATCAGGGCCGCCTGCACACCGCCCGGCATCATCAGATACGGATACGTGACCCGGTTGGTGGCGTCCGCGGTGCCCTGGGAGCACAGCACGAAGACCGCCAGAAACGTCGTGCCCATGATCGCGGCGATGACCGGCTGGTGGCGCGCTCGATTGCGGTCGGCGTCGCGCGCTGCAATCCGCGCGGCAAGTCCCCATTTCCCGGATGCGACGCCCCAGCGCCGGAGGAGGAAAGGCGTCGCAGTGATGGCACCAGTGAGCAGCACGATCGCCGCCACGAAGGGTGCGGGACCTGTGACGGCACTGAGCCACGGGAACGTGCCCGCTGCCGACTGCCGCGCACTGACGCCGAGGATGCCGGAACCCAGCGCGACGATGCCGCCGCCCACGCAACAGACGACGCTGAGGACCAGATGCCGCGGGCGAGGTGCGGGCAGGGTGCTCCCGCGAATGGCCATCACCACGTCCGGTCGGGAGGCAGCGAAGGCGGGAGGCAGGGCCGCGAGCCAGCCGAGACCGGCGGCGAAGGCGATCAGCACAGCGATGAGGAGCGCCGAGACCGACGGCTCACCGCCGGAGGTCGTGACGAGCACGCACCCGATGCCCGTACCCGCCAGCGCTCCGACAGCACCTCCGAGCCCGCCGATCAGCGGGCCGGTCAGGCTCACTATCGCGACGAGGACCGCACGGCTCGTGCCGACACTCGCGACGATGCCCAGCGACCGCTGTTGCGCCTGTGCCGCGACGAGGAAGGCCGAGCCGGCGAGCAGGCAGACCAAACCGACCACGAACGCAAGCACCAGGACGAGGACACCGCCCTCCGCCCCGGCGGCGATACCCCGATCCGTGAGCCGAGGCGCTCCGGGGCTTTGGAGCACCACACTGCCAACGGCGAGGATGCTGACCGGAATCGCGATCAGGGTTGCGATCAGCGCGGTTCGCGCCACCTCACGCTTCACTTCACGGAGTGCGATCCGCAATGCCAGCCGTGCGGTGCTCATGTCGAACCTACCGACCAGCCTTGCGATTCACGGAATGAACGGACATCCCCGCCGCAGCGAGAGCGAACATCACCGCGGCGATCAGCACGATCCAGAGATTTCCTGCGGCCTGGGAGAGGGAGAAGAGTCCCAGGATGACCAGCCCGACGCCCTGCACGTACGGGATGTCCAGGTGGCGTTGCCACGCGGGCCTCGCCGTTCCGGAGGGTTTGGGCATGTGCACGCCGTCCTGATCGCCATTCACAACTTGGCATCGTGGCCGTCGCCAGCCGAGGAAAATATCCAGTTCACACGGGATAATTGCGAGGATACTCTCTCGTCGTCGATTCGAATGGACCGCAACGCGTACGAGACCGTGCGATTCGCTGCTTCTTCCCGTCCGCATCCTGTTGACCAGTCGGACGACTCGCGTCCAGCGAGTTCCGCTGAGAGGTGACATGCAGAACTGTGTGACACTCGAGTGTTCCGCTCCACGAAAGGATGATCGATGTCGTCAGTGCCCACTGCATTCGCACTTCGCCGCACCGCAGGTCTGACCATTGCGGCCGGTTCGCTGTTCGTCGCGGTCGGAGCAGGTGCGTGGATCACGGTCACGAAGCAACTCCGCGACGAAAAGATCACAGTGCCCGGCAATGCCCCCATTCTCGCGGGCAAGCCGGTGCAGGGTCCGGTGACGGCCTACGTCGAAGCGCTCGTCATCAAGGGCAATGCCGAGCGCGGAGCAGGCGGGCGCACATTCGCCGACATCAGTGCGGCACTGAGAGGTGTTGATGCGAGCAGCGACGAGGCAGTCGAGCTGCGCAAACAGAGCGCGGCGCTGTCAACGGGGGCGTCGCTGCGCACCTCGCTACTGACGTCGGTGCTCGCGTACGGGGTCAGCGCCTTCGCCGGCGGGCTCGGCGTCTTCTTTCTGATCGTGGGCACGCAACTGCGTCAGGTCGACGCAGCTGGCTAGGGAGATTCGCCAATCTGCCGCCTGAAGTGTCGGGACTGTCCCCGCTGGATCCGTGCCGCTTCAGGAATGAACTACACCCCAGGCCCTGTTGGTGCGGAAGATCCTCGGTGTTGGGGCCGACGTAAAGTCACTTGTCGGCATGATTGGACGTATGAACTCACGTGCGACGACAATGCGGGCAGTGCGGAACACCACACACGGTGGACCTCGGCTCCTCGAAACACACACGATCCCGATTCCCGTCCGCGCACGAGGCGAAGTCCTCGTTGAAGTTCATGCCGCCGGGGTCGCCTACCCCGACGTACTCCAATCTCGAGGCGAGTACCAGCTGCGCGTGCCTGTTCCGTTCACCATTGGGAGCGAGTTCTCCGGGGTCGTCGCCGACGCCGACGCCGATTCGGGATTCGCGGCCGGGGACCGCGTTCTCGGCGTTGCCGGTTCTGGCGCGTTCGCAGACTTTGTGGTCACGCCTGCGGATCGTGTCCTGCCGCTTCCGGATGAGATCGACTTCATAACGGCGGCGGCCATGCCCATCAATGTCCTGAGCGCAGAATTCGCCCTGGGGGAACGCGGCAATCTGCGTGCGGGCGAGACGGTGCTCATCCACGGCGCCGCCGGCGGGCTCGGAGTCGCACTCACCCAACAGGCGAAGTTGCGCGGCGCCGAGGTCATCGCCGTCGTCTCCACGCCGGAAAAGGCCCAACTGGCGCGAGACGTCGGGGCAGACCACGTCATCCGGCCTCACGACTTCCTCAGCGAGACTCGCAGGATCACGAACGGCCGCGGGGTGGACATGGTGCTCGATCCAGTCGGTGGCGAACGGTTCACCGACTCGCTGCGTGCGCTGGCGACCCGCGGCCGGCTTCTCGTTCTCGGGTTCACGGGCGGCAGCATCCCCACTGTGAAGGTGAACCGCCTGCTCCTGAACAACACGACCATCATCGGCGTCGCGTGGGAGGGACTGATGCCGACCTGCTCCGTCTCGCTTACGGCCCAATGGGAACGCCTGGCACCCTCCGTCGTTCGAGGCGCACTCGCCCCGGTGATCCACGAGGTGGTGGCGTTCGAGGAGGCCGCCGAAGCAGTCGCCGCTCTTGACGAACGACGGGCTGTCGGAAAGACCGTCCTCGCGGTACACGCCCGCCGTTAGAGGCCCGGGCTGCTATCGGAGACTCCGCCCCGGTCGCTGCGTTCCATGCGGGTGACGGCCATATCGACCAGGGCTCGATAGGCGTTGCGCACTATGACGGCATCGAGCGGATCGTCCGGGTGGAGGGAGCGGTATCCCCACCACCCCCACATCAGGGCGTCGACAGCGCGGGCCGTGGCCTCCGACAGAGAGCGACGAAGAATCATGATGGAGTCCTTCTGGAGGCCACGGAGGATTTCCGCAACCCGCGGACTCCGCGCCCCGTAGAGGTGCATCTCTTCATACAAGCGGATGTCCGCGAGCGCTGGAGCGGTTGAGCCACACGTCGCGGACACAAGGGCCTCAACGACGTCAGCGTCGGTACGGGAGCTGCGCATCGGGGCCGCGTATCGCGGCTCGAGTCCGTCTCGCAAGGTCTCGAACGCGCTGACGATCAACGTCTCCAGGTCGCCGAAATAGTACGTCGTCGATCCGAGCGGCACGCCGGCCTGCGCTGCGATGCGTCGATACGACGCCGCGCGCACGCCTTCTGTCGCAATGACCTCCAGCGCTGCACGAAGGATCCGGGTTCGGCGCTCCGGGTCATTCGGCTTACCCTTCCTCACGCGCCCTCCTCGATGCCAGACAAAGTATGTACCATTGTACGCAGATTCAGATAGCCCAGAAATGGGCAGTGACCCCAGGAGGATGACATGCAGGGCGACATACTCCAGCAACACGCCCGTGATATCGCGGCGTCGCTCGAGGACGTCACCAGTGGGCACCCGTTCACTCCGCACCTCGAAGTGTGGAAGGTGCACGAGAAGGTTTTCCTCATCGTCACCGACGATGATCCGGATCTGCAGATCATTACCGTGAAAGTTGATCCCCACCAGGCGGACGCGCTCCGTCGTGACGTCGACACAATCACGAGCGGTCGCTATCTTGACAAGCGGCATTGGATCTCTATCGGACCCGGTGCCGGGATCACGAAACAGCTGATCGAATACCTGGTGCACGCCTCCTACGACCTCGCAGACGACCGCGAACTGGGGCGGCAGCCGTGAGCGAGACACCGTCACTCTTCGACATCGACGACGACTCACGACCGCTTGCTGATCGGCTCGGGCCGCGCACCCTGCACGACGCGTCGGAGAAACCCGCCGGCACACCATCCACGGTTGCCACGTAACTGTTCCGTGCCTGCATCGCCGAGTGCCATGTGGATAGCTCGCGTGCTTCTGGCCGAGCCCATGCCTGTATCTGCTCCGGCGAGTAATCGGCGGCAGCGGTTTCGGTCACGGCGGAAAGAAAAATGGCCAACGTGTCTGCGGCATCCGCTTCACAATATGGCCGAATGACAACGACCGGTCCGTCGGCACGTGTGTTCAATTCCACAGAGTCAGCATCCCACGCTGACTGTTCATAGCCTTGCAGCGCTTCAGCGCTTCAGCTCTCCGGTCGTCGAAAGCCCTACGGGACGAGCTCCTTGAGTCGAGGTCGTCTCTCGCGCATCGCACGAAATGCTGCCGATGAAGAAGAGTGGTTAAGTATGTTTCACAAATCCATCAAAGGGAACGGGCGCAAGAGGGGGGGGTCCCATGACTAAAGCGCCATCAATAGGATGGGGCCATGAGCAATAAGAGCACCAGGCGTCTTCTCCCGGTCGTTTCTGCATCGTTTGTCGCCGTTTTTTTTCTTTTTGCGGCGCTCTGGGTGAACGGTAATTTTCCGTTCCCCATTGCGCTCAGCATTGCAATCGTGCTCGGCACAGGGACCTATCTTGCTATGGCTAAGGGCACGTCCCGGAAAGCCTAGTCCGACCTAAGCAACCGGAACGGGTCCGCAGGCGAACCTTCGCCGGGACCTGTTTCCCTGGGGACGGTTCAGCTGGTGGGCTGTCCTGCTCGCCAGTTGCGTGCATGGGTCAGTATCTGCTGGATGACTGCACTCTTGGCGTCGGCGTAGTGGTTCATGTCGCGCCATGTGTTCGCCGCGAGCGTCCGCTTTGTGGATTCGTAGAGTGCACGGTCTGCTGCGCTGACCCGGAGCCAGTCGCGGAGATCGAGGTAGTCGACCTGCTCAGCGGTCTCTGGCGAAAGAACGTGCACATGGAAGTCCAACCCCGCCGTGCGGAGCATCCGGTGACCGTATTCCCGGACCCGGAGCCGCAACCCGATGGATTCCAATGGCACAAGGTAGGCCTCCTCGTCGTCAATGTCGGCCACGACAACCAGCATGTCGATCACCGGTTTCGCCGCCAGTCCAGAGACTGAGGTCGAACCAATGTGTTCGACCGACAGCGCAGCCGGGCCCAAGGAGTCCTGGATCTTTTGAGCCATGGAAGCTGCCTTCGAGGGCCATGTGTCGTCGTAATCGACGATGAGGATCGCCCGTTGCTCACGACCACCGATCAAGATGGCGTCTAGTTCCGTGTCTCTTGCCGCCTGGCCCATCCTGCGAGTCTGGCACGACAGACTCGGCCTTCGGGGCCTGACTGAAGTCCGTCAGCAGGGGAACCCCTGCGAGACACTTCCGCCAGGGGCCTGCTCCGAGTGCCTCGTCGATCTCACCACGGTGCAACTATTCCCTCGCATGTATGGTCGCCCATATGACGACCGACACCACGAGTCCCGCTGACGAAGGGCCCGTCAGCGTCAAGACCGAGTATTTGCCCGACGACGCGATCGCCGTTCTAGGCGATCGAGACGCTACGCCAAGCGTCGTACTGAGGGCGATCGTCGGAACCATTGTTCAAACTGCGCCAGATGCGCTCATCGTCATCACCGGCGACTTTATTCAGTCGGTCAGGACAACTTCGACGCTCGAGGCGTCAAGGTCACCTAGGGGACGAAACGAGGAACCAACTTTGTGAGCGCGAAGACCATGCGAAACGCAGAGGGCGGGGCGACCGTCTATCTTCCCCTCGGATTGGTTTTCGGAAGTGACGACGAGTCTCAGGAACAACTCACCTGGCGCGTGTCATACGTTCTTGGAATGGCGGCGCATGAAGCCGTGCACGCACTGAATCACAATCAAGCCGAGGATAGCGAGGCGGTCTTCAATGAGATGCAAATCACGACCGCTTCGGAGGTCTACTACGCGACCGAAGCGGGAACAATCGTGGAGGAATATCGAGCCCAGGTCAGCGCGGAACTCGCGTTCCCCTACCCAGGATCCTTCATTGAAAATCTCTGCGACGATACCGATCATTTTGGAGGCGCCGTTGACGAGGCGAGACGATTCGTCCCGTCCGACGTGCCGGCAGCGGCCGCGATCCAGGGCGCGGCAGGCACCAATCTATGGAAGGCGATGGCACTCGCCGCCGCTGAGTCCAGAGTCCGCGGCGGAGAGCTGCCTGTATCAGTGGCGGAGAATGCGCACTGGCGGCTTTACGTCGCGCCGCTTTGGGTGGCATGGGTTGCCGTTCTGGCTCAGCTTCCCCCGGGGAATGAACGGGCCGGCCTGGACCGGTTGACTGCCGTCACACGGCAACTGATGAAGCTGTTGGCCGCGTCAGAACGCCTCGCCGGGGTACAACGCAGCTGGGATGACGGCGGCGGCGCATATATGCATTGGGTGACGCCTGCCGGGAATCCCCGAACCTGAAACTGAGGCTCCCAAATGTCACAAGGAACCGTATGCGGGACACTGTCCAGATAGCGGAGGCGAACTCGACGTCCGCGATCGCCTGGTAGGCGCTGTCGTGGGGGATCCGTTCGGCTCTCCAGAGCCCGTCATCGTCTCCATCAGGGCGTTTTCGTACTCGTCACCAACCGTCCCGATCGAGGCCGTGATCTGCCCGAGCGCAAGATGCTCGGTCAGGACAATCGAGGCGCCTTGGGCGAGCCGGCATCGGAGTGATGAATCAGCTGGTTCAGCCCGATGGTGTGGCCTTGCCGCTCGCGTTCCCACAACGTCATGCGTGTTGACGTTCTCATGGTGCGAGCGTGTCACGAAGCGACGACAGCTCAGCTGGATGCCGCCATCGACGAGTGGTCGAGCGCCGGCGCTGACCGCGGTGCAGAAAACCTCGTCGTGCACATAGCTGTGGCCAGGACGCCGGGCTCTCGACCTGCGCGCCCTGGCCACCAGCGGTTGCGATATTCGGTGAATCTACATGCCGTAGGAGCGCATCATCCGCACGGCCGCGCGGCCGCTTGTGCTCATCCGCATGGCGTTGAAGGCGGCCGTCTGCATGAACGAGTTGACACCGGTCAGCTCGAAGCTGATGACGACCGTTCCGAGCGAGAACAGCGCTACGCCGATTGGCGACATCAAGGCTGCTGTGGTCGCGATGATGGCATCCACCGTATCGGCGTTGCTCCAAGTGGAGGACAGGTCTGCCCGCATCTGGGTCACGATGGCTTCGGGGGTGCTGTTGGCGTTGAGCAACGTTGAGACGGTCTGGAACTCGCTGATGAGGGACCGCCCTGCCGTTGCTCGATCGGCGACGTTGACGGCTGCCCCGAGCCGAGCGCCTGGACCAGATGCAATGAACTTGGCGATCGACGTGGCCGGCGCCGCGAGGGTGTTGGCATTCAGGATCATCTGCGGGATCGTCGTGGCGAGCTGAACGTTGTTGCTCGTCGCGAGGTAGCTGTTGTAGACCGCCCGGTCATCGTTGGTGATCCAGTCGGGGTAGTACGCGGTGTTGTTGGCGCAGATGCTGGGTAGATCGTAGAAGTGAGACATGTACATGTACACCGTCTCCTGGCCAAGGGTCGTCGCGTTCGAGTCGATAGCGTTGTTCATCGCGGCAACCTGTTGCGAATAGGACACCAGCGCGCCTGTGTTGGAGCAATCGGTGGGCGGTGCTGAGAGTGTCGGTAGCGACGGGGTAGAAGCCGGGGCTGCAACCAGGTCGATCACGCCGCTGAGAGTCGCGGCCTGCGGCTGAGACGCAGTAGGAATGTTAGATGCTCCCACGCCCAACGCCGTATAGAAGTCGACAATGCGGCCAGATTCGGTGACCGCCTGCGCCCCTGCCGCGGTCAGTGTGAGATCGGTCGTGGTCGCGGAGGCCGGCGCGGCGACGAGACTGGTGCTCACGAGGGCACCAGCGAGGACGACGGAGATTTTCCAAGCGATCTGCATGTGGATCTTCCTTTTCTGAGTGGGTTACTGGACGGGCGTTCAAGGCGGCGGCAGGCGCAGGACCCTGCGGAGGTAGCGGTCGTATTCGTCGAAGTCGATCGGATTGAACAGGCGCGCGACCGCGATGAGGACGAGCACGAGCCCCGTGAGGACGAAGTACGTGGTCGTCACCTCAACGACGCCGTGCTGCAATGAGCTGGCCAGCTCACCGGAGGGCAGCCGGTTCACGTACGTCGGATCCACGGCGCGGCCCGCGAACACAGTGTGGACACCGAGGACGCCCCACAGGATCGCGACCAGTGTGAAGGCGATGAAGCCCCACGCGTCTGACACCCTGCTCCGCGGCACCCGCGTCTTGCGCAACGTGAGTTGGTATTGGAGCCCGTCATTGACGCTCAGGAGCTGGAACATCCACGCCCACATGATGAGAAAGAGCAGGTTGATGTAGTCGAAGGTGCCCCTCCCTAACTGGGCGATGGCCGGCGAAAAGTACAAGCCGACAGCACCAGACACCACCAGAAGAACGAATGCTCCTCCAGCCACAACCACGGTAATGGCGAGGAACAACCAACCCTGCACGTGGCTGTTTCTCCGCAGCCGCGCACCGTCAGCGGATTCCCCCCACATCCCAGCCCCCCCCCCGCCTGAATGGGTCCGGCTTGCGAGAGAGCCTCTGCTGCCCGAACGGGACATAGCATAGCCCCACTTTTACGCAGCTCGATAGGCCGTTGGGCATGTCTCACGGATGACACCCGAGGTGAAATCCGTCACTGCTCCACTGCCGGTCGAGACGCGGCCCGGACAGTTCAGGCAGCAAAGGCGACAATCGCGCGATGTCGCCAATGCCTCGTCATCCGTCAATTTCACAATGCGTCGCTAGCCAGATTTGCGTGGGTCCAGCGCTTCAAGCGGTGCCCGCAAGCGGGACCCTCAACGGACACTGCCCCACGAACAGAGGCATTCACGATGTGCGTGGGCACGGGGCGTCCGTATGATCCGCCCGTTAAGGTTTCGCACTCAGGTGCCTCTAGCGCGACAACTATTTGACACTGCCGGCTGTCTCAAAAACCGTGGGTTACGTGACAGCGAAGTTATGCGACACCTCCGCATCGCCTCACCGTGGGGCGGGCGATGCGTGAAACACACAAGAGATCCTCCGTTGGACGGATTTCTGTGCCGATGAAGCGAGATGCGCCGTTGTCGGGATCCCCTATCGGAATGTTTGGTCACCGACTTCATCAGCCGCCTGGACGTCGAGCCGGTGTGAGGAGAGAACGCCGTACGCAACGCGGGCGGTGACGCAAGCGAGGTCGTCGTCGAGGGCCGCAGTGCCTGGCAAGAGTGTCCGAGCAAGGAGCGGCCCGACGAGAACGTCGGAAACGAGTTCGAGGTCCCAGTCGGCGTGAACTCGTTCACCCCGTTCGATTGCCGTCTCGATTACTCGGCCGAGGTTCTCTCGACGGGGGGCGACGAAGGAGTCTGCGTAGAGCTGCCTGAGGACCTCGTCGGTTCGTATTGACTCGAGGAGACCGGGCAGGTTCTTGCGGAACAGATCGGAAGAAAACATCGCGACGTCGGCCCGTTGCAAGGTCTCGAGGTCACCGAGCAGCGAGCCGGTCGATGGCCGCTCTCCCGTGCCGAACTTCGATGCAATGACGTCCAATGCGAGGTGGGCGATACTCGGGTAGCGCCGGTAGAAGGACGGTCGGGTCGAGCCGATTGATCGAACCAAACCGTCGACAGTGAGCCGGGAGAAGCCGGGGCCGACCATGACGGCTTCAGCCGCCGCGAGCAGCGCGCTCTGAATTCCGGGGTCGATGGGTCTTCCCATGCGACGGTCGGTCATTTCGCACCGAGTTCGAAGACGCGGTCGCATCGGTCGGCAACCCGATGGTCATGGGTGACGACGAGCAGCGTTTTGCCGTAGTCCTTTTGCAGGTCGAGCATCTCGGTGACCGCGATCTCCGCCAGCGCATCATCAAGGGCTCCGGTGGGCTCATCCGCGAGGATCAACTCGCCCGGTTTCAGGATGCAACGCGCGAGCGCGACCCGTTGACGTTCACCTCCGGAGAGTGTCATGACTTTGTCGTGGGCGACGTGCTGCAGACCGAGCCGACCTAGCAGGTCCATGATCTGGTTCTCTTTCGTTCGCCGCCGCCCTCTCACGCCGTGGAGACTGATCAAGATGTTCTCCATGGCGGTCGAGGCGTTGATGAGGGCGAACGACTGGAAGAGATAGTTAATGTGGTCGCGGCGCAGGACCGACGCTGCCCGACCGTTGATACGCGGAAGAGGCTCGCCTCGGAACTGCACCGCGCCGCTGGTGTGTCTGTCCAGAAGTCCGACGATGTTCAGGAGCGTCGATTTACCTGAGCCGGACGGTCCCACGATCGCGACCGATTCGCCGTTGCTGACCTCGAGGTCTACCCGATCCAGCACGGTACGTGAACCGTACTGCTTCGTCAGGTCCTTGATTGCGAGAAGAGTGGTCATAGCCGGGTCCGTCCTATTCATTGAGTGTCGTGCTCAGCTGCAGCCGGGAATACCTCCGTGCGAGCAACACGAACACGATAAGTTGAGCCGCAAGCATGACGGCGTTTCCCAGGACGGCGCTCATTGAGAGAGCCAGTGCTGCCGCTGTTAGGGCGACGACACCAACCACGCCGATCAACGCGAGGGCGGGTGCGAAGATGCTGATCGATGAATAGCCGAGCATCCGTTTGACGGCTAAGGCTTCTCGATACGTGGTCGAGTACAGCTTCGTGAGCGCCACGAGCAGGATCAGACAGAACAGGCTGAGGGAGAGAATCACCGCACCGAAGAGCTGCAGCACGGATTGAATGGTCTTCGTGAGGCCGGCGACGAAATCGCTGACCGGGAGGAACTCGACCTGATTGTCATCGAGGTGGAATGGTGCCAGGTATGACGGGCTCGCGTAGCTCGTCGCGGCGTCCACGTCGAGCTTCACATAGCTGTTCTCCAACCCGACCGCAACCAGGCTCTCGCTTTCGAACGGAACCATGTTCTCCGGCGTGGTGACGAGAATGACGGCGTCGATGGCGCCTTGGCGCCCGGCCGGATCGGTGCTCCAGGAGAACAACGGCGCCGCGGGCCGATAGCCCTCGAAGCTGACGATCCGATCGTCGAAGAAGGCCGTGCGGATTGACGGTTCGTAAGAAATGTCGCTCTTCTCCGTTAGCCATCCCCGCATCGCGGCTTGCGTCGAATCGTCCCACGTCTCTGGGATCAGGAACACACGTTCGCCTGCTTCCGCGCGGGCCACGAGATCCGCGTTGACCGTGAAACCTTGTGCGGCGAGGTAGCTCGGAGAAGCAGCGACGTACCAGAATGGCTGTTCCGGGACGGATGTGTAGACGCCCGACCACGCGTTGAGCACGCTTTGGTCGAAGTGTTGAGTGTTGACCAGGCTTACGCCCGGATCGTCGGCTATCGCGCTGTACCAGTCGTAGAAATCGCGTTGGTATTCACTCGACTGCCCGGTGAAACTCGCCTGATCCTGTCCTGCGCTCGTGTGGTAGAGGATCTGCTGATCGGCGACGGCCGACCACGATTCACGGACATCTGCGAGCGTGCCGGCCTCCTTCAGTGGACCGTCGAGATAAACGAACGTCAGGGTGAAACCGGCCACCGCCACCACATAGAAGCCTGCGAGCACACCGAGCAGCAGTCGCTTCGAGAAGCGTCCGAGGATGGCATCGACGGGTTTGATCGCGATAAGAGCCACCGCCGCGATCGCAACGCACCCGAGCGCGGGGAAAGCCCCAACCGCCGCGGCGGGTCCGACCGCACTGAGCATCGTGAGATTCAGCTCATATCCCGGCGCCATCGCGAGCGTGAGAACCATCGAGAGCCCTGCCGCCACGACGACAGCCACCACCACGGGACGGAAGAGCGAGAACGCGAACCCCCACCGTGATCGTCCGAAAAGGAGATGCACTCCGAGAACACGGAACGCGCGAACAGCTTCGAACACAAGCACGAGAAGCAGCAGCAGGGCTGCGGCGATCACAAAGCCGCCAAGCAGGCCCGCGGTCAGCCCACTGTCCGTGTTCTGGCCGCGGAGGGGCGTGAGCATATCCTCCGAAGAAAGACCCGTCACGGGTTCGAGCGCACTGGACAATTGGGTTAGCCGTTTCTCGCCCCCTCCCACGACGCGGTAGGTGCCGTTGATCGTGCCCGAAGTCTCCACGAGTCGGGCCAGCTGCACAACGGCTATCCGCGGCGCAAACATGAGCTCCGGAACGTCGTGAATCACATCCGCCGCGTTGGCGTCGAGACCGATCGACGCCGCGGGATCGGCGCTGACGAGATCCTCGATCTGGCCGACGCCGAACAGAGTCGTACCGAGCAGGCTCAGTGCGAGCGACGGCGGAGCCTCGGACGCCGTCGCGACGCCGATACGCATTCCGGTCAGCGTGCCGTCGGCATCAGCCAGCTCGTGATCCACCCTGACGACAGCGCTCGTGGCGTCTTCGCTGAACTCGCCGATAACTGCGAGAACACCGGCCGCACGCTCCTCCGGAACGTTGTAGAGGTAGATCTGAGTCGAACCGCTCGGATACGCCTCAACCTCTTGGAGGAGGATGTTTCCCTGGTCGAGGATGAAGAGCACACTCATGAGCGCGCCGATGACAATCACGAGCGCCGAGCTCGTTACTTTCGACCATAAGGCCATGTGTACCCCCGTCGACTCGTCTCTACGCAGACATATCACCGGTCGGCAAAGACTCGGATGCGCCTTCCACGAACCCCGGCCTTCAACGAAGGCAACCTCGCGGGACGCGCATCCTCCGTGCGGAAAACCGGGCGCCAAGCGATCTTCTACGGCATCGCCGAGCTTCACCCTAACAGTTTCTTTACGCAATAATGCGGAACTGTAATGGGTGCGAGATGTCGCTCTCCAAGTGGTGCACGAGCCTGCTTCTATGGCAACGCGAACGATTCGCGCCTCGCGGACAAGTTGGGTGGCGAAGGACAGCTGTCCGGTAGCGGGTCGGCCAGCATCCCGCAGCGAATCACCGATCGCGCAGCGCACAGACGTCAACGACAGTGTCCGGATGCCCCACCCGATGAAGATGCCCGAGCGAGTGACGACGACCGTCAGGTCATTTCCTACCACTACGTCACACGACCCAAAACAACGGTGTCTCGTCACCCCAGCGCCTAGTTCGGGCCACGCCAGATGAATCCGAATCTCGTATCCCATGGCTTATGAGGCAGGCCAGTTACAAGACACAACCGCTCGGCGTCCTGGGAAGGGGCACGCGGGGAGAGAGGTCTGCCGCCATGCATCACTTGCTGTCGACGTGGCCGATTGGATCGGTGCTGTCGCTGAATGCGGCACGGGCACCGCGCCAGCTGTTGGCATCGACGTGCAGAGCAGTTCGAAGGTAAGCGGTGCTCATCCTCTGGAGGACAGCGACTCGCTCCGGATTTTCGTCGGTGGTCTCGGCGACCTCGTATCCGACGATCCCGCCAAGCGCGTGCTCGGCACCGTAGAAGGTCAGGAGGTCGGTGGCACCGGGACTGTACGTGTAGGCATCGGTGAACCAGTCGGGGCCGCGGCTGGACATATTGGACTGGTCGTGGTCGCCTGCGACGACGAGTGTCGGCGTGGTCAGCTGCTGGAACGAGGGGCGCATGAACGGGAAGTTCGCCTGAGCGAACGGATGCAGGTCCTCGCCGCCGACACCGGTTGCCGCGAACAGGATGCCCGCGGTAACGCGACTGTCGGACATATCCTCGCCGACCTGGCCCGCCTCATCGAAGATCCGCGCGCCGAGCAGCGATTGGGCGGTCTGCCCGCCCCAGGAATGGCCGACGGCGGCCACGCGGCTCCGATCCATACGGCCGGCAAGTCCAGGAACGGCGGCCTCGATAGTGTCGAGCTGGTCAAGGATGCGCGTGAGATCCGCGATCCGCTCGGTCCAGATTGTCGGGAAAACCGGGTGATCGAACCCGAAGCCGTTCCGGCGCGAGTCCAAGTGAGTGGGCTGGATCACGACGAACCCGCGGGAGGCCCAGAAGGCGGTGAGCGGCGCATAGCCGTCCAGGTTCCACCCGTTGCCGTGGGAGAACACCACGACGGGGAGGTTCGAGCCGGCAGTTGGCGCCGAAACGCGCACGTCCAACGGCACCGGTCGTTCTGGAGCAGACAACTCGATGGGAGCGACGGAGACGACCGGAGCGCCAGCGCCGACGATGTCGTCCAGGGCGTCAACGATTAATGAGTTCATAGCGATTTCCATTCCATGGGCGCCGCTCTGCGATACTGGTTATCGGAGCGTTGTTCCGTAACATTACGGAGCATTGTTCCGTAATGCAAGCACGCAACGCCCAGCGAGCGAGGAGAGGTCCATGGCTGATACCCAAAGCAAGCAGGCTCATGCTGCGGAGATCAAACAAGTAGGTCGTCCGCGCCAGAGCGAGCAGGCTCTGCTTGATGCGGCGGCGGCTGTATTTGTGGAAGCGGGAGTGGACGCTCCGGTCCGAACGATCGCGGCGAGAGCGGGCGTCGGGGTAGGAACCATCTATCGACACTTCCCAACTCGCCCGGAGCTTGTAGTCGCGGTCTACCGACACCAAGTGGAGGCGTGTGCAGAGGCAGGCCCGCGGCTGCTCGCCGAGAGTCCGACACCTGAGGCGGCCTTGCGGTCATGGGTTGCCCTCTTCGTGGACTTCCTGGTCACCAAGCACGGGTTGGCTGGCGCATTGCAAGGAGACACCGCCGGATCCGACGCCCTTCATACTTATTTCGTTGACCGTCTAGTCCCGGTGTGTGGCTCGCTCCTCGAGGCAGCGCTTGAGTCCCTTGACCCAGCTCCACCGATCGATGCGTACAACGTGCTCAAAGGCATCGGGAACCTCTGCATTGGTTCAGCAGGCGACGCTCGATACGAGGCCGAGGTTCTCGTGCAACTACTTATCTCGGGCGTGCTTGCCCGAGGAGTTCGTTGAGTCGCTACCCATCCCATCTCGCGCGGAGTGCGACGCAGAGCACTGTGTCTCGAAACCCTAGAGATGAAAGACATCTAACAACTCGCCTTCTCGCCCTGACCGATCGCCGGAATCTCGTGCCGCGGCGAGTCTCATAACCCACAGGGGACCTCTCACCGACAGACGGAATTGGATGGTCCGTGGCGCTGGTCACTCTCCGATGACGGATGCAGTGTCGGTCGTCCTGGATAACGTGAGCATTGAGCGAACCCACGAGCAGGTGCACCCTTGAGATCGAGATCGCCGCTGACGGGCACTGTCTCGGCGGTCGCACTCGTCCGACTGGAAGGCTGGGCTGATTACACATGGCATCGATCACCTCGTACACGACCGCAGCCGGCAAGCGCTACCGGGTGCGGTACCGCCGACCCGACCACACGCAGACGGACAAGCGCGGGTTCAAGACGAAGAGGGAAGCCGAGCTCTTCACCGCGACCGTCGAGATTGCCATGGCGAGGGGCGAGTACGTCGAGGCTTCGGCCGCCAAGGTCACCATTGGCACTCTGGGAGCTGACTGGCTCGTTTCGCAGACGCACCTGAAGCCATCCTCGCTCCGTCCCATCGAGATCGCCTGGCGGCTCTATGTGGCGCCGAGTTGGGCGAGGATCTCCGTCAGCGGCGTCCGCCACAGCGACGTCCAGGCCTGGGTATCGACGATGACGGGCACGCGCGGCGCCACGACCGTCATCCGGGCCTTCGGAGTCCTGGCGTCCATTCTGGACGTCGCGGTCCGTGACAAGCGCATTTCCACGAATCCCGCCCGGGGCGTGAACCTCCCCAGGAAGCCCACGAAGGAGCATCGGTATCTCACCCACGAGGAGGTCGTGCGCCTCGCCGACAATTCCGGGATCCACCGCACGCTACTGCTCGTGCTCGCGTACACCGGGCTGCGCTGGGGCGAAGCCATCGGCTTGCGCGTGCGAGACGTCGACCTGACCCGGAACCGGATCTCCGTCAGCGTGAACGCCGTCGAAGTCGGCGGGATCATCGAGGTCGGGACGCCGAAGTCCGACAAGCGCCGCACCGTCGTGTTCCCGGCATTCCTCACCCAGTCCCTGCTCGAGAACATCACCGGCAAGGGCCCCAACGATCTGCTCTTCTCCGACAGCTCCGGGGAGCACCTCAAGCGAACACGCGTCAGCAGCGGCTCGAGGTCGTGGTTCAAGACGGCGCTCGTCGCCTCCGACCTGCCCGCGATGACCCTGCACGACCTCCGACACACGGCCGCATCCCTCGCCATCGCGTCGGGAGCGAACGTGAAGGCGGTGCAGCGGATGCTCGGTCACGCGTCAGCGGCGATGACCCTCGACGTCTATGCCGACCTCTTCGATGACGATCTAGACGCCGTTGCCGTGGGCCTCAACCACGCCGCCGCTCCAGCAATTGTGGGCAAATGCGGGCAAACCCACCCGGACCATGAAAAAGACCCCCGGACTTCCGCGTAATTACGCGGATCTCGGGGGCCTTACAGTGCGGAGACGGTGGGATTTGAACCCACGGTACCCCGTGAAGGGTACTCCACCTTAGCAGGGTGGTGCACTAAGCCGTACTATGCGACGTCTCCTTGGCGTCTGCGGCAGAATTCACCGAGCAAACACACGAGTGTAATCATAACCGTACCGGCGGCATCCGTTTGCACAGCGCCCGAAGGCCCGCGCTTACTGGTTGTTGAGGGTACGTCCGACGGAGCAGGTCAGTTCCCCTGCTGTCTGGCCGGTCGCCGACTCCGATAGCGTGGCGGCATCCGTGGGGGTGGGGGTCGGGGTGGCGCCGGCGGATGCCGTGGGAGCGGGCGGCGCGGACGCATCCGTCGTCGCGGCGGGGGCCGGAGGCGCGGTGGCGCTCGGGTCGAGCGTCGCGCCTCGCCCTGTCGTACCGCCGAGTTTGAGTGCTTTGTCGGCCGCGACCGCGGTGAAGAGATCCTTGAAGTCGGGCTGGAGCGGGAGCACGCCGCCGGTCGTTCCGCCGGTGGGCACCTGCACGAACACGACCTCGTTCAGGTCGATGTCCTTGAGCGCGACGGCGATCGACGCGATCACGGAGACGTTGTTGAGGCTGTCGGAGAGCTTCATGTTGGCGGTCACGGCCTTCGCGAGCGAGTACACCTTGATCGGGTCCGACAGGGTGCTCGCGCTCTTGATCGTGCGCACAAGTGCCGACATGAAGACCTGCTGGTTGTTGATCCGGGTCAGGTCACTGCCGTCGCCCACGCCGTGGCGGGTGCGGAGGAACTGCAGGGCCGCAACACCCTCGAGGGTGTGCATCCCGGGCTTGAGGAAAGTGCCGGTGTACTCGTCCTGGATTTCTTCGGCGACGCAGACCGGGACACCGCCGACGGCGGTGGACATCGCCATCACGCCGCTGAACTGCACCTCGGCCGCGAAGGGGATGGTCAGGCCGGTGAGCTTCTCGACGGTGAGCACGGTGCAGGCGAGCCCGCCATAGGTCAACGTGGTGTTGATCTTCTGACGGCTCATCGAGTTGAACGTGCCGCCGCTCGGGTCGGGGCAGGCCGGGATCGGGACGAACATGTCGCGCGGGAAGCTGATCACGGAGGCGTTGGTGTGGTCCTGCGAGATGTGCAGGAGCATGGTCACGTCGTTGAGGTCGCCGGTGGAGTCGTCCGGTCCGAATGCGGCGTCCTGGCCCTTCCGGCTGTCGCTGCCGACGATCAGGAGGTTGACGCCGCCCGTGATGGCACCGATCTGCGGAACGGGGCCGTTCGTCTCATTGGCGAGGTGCACACCGGGCTGCGCGCTCGACGCCACGTCGAGGGTGGCGATCGCCGCGACGGAGACGCCGCTGACGAGCACGACGGCCATCGCCGCAGCGAGAAACTTGACGACGGTGACGACGGGATTCGAGTGCTTCAACCGGCCGTGCCGCGCGATGGTACTGAGCTTGTGCGATCGTGCGGAACGGAGAATCGGTTGGTCGCTCACTCAGATCCCTTCTGTGGTGCGGGCCGCTAACGGGTTCGTGCGGAGGGCGTGGGATTCGAACCCACGAGACATTTCTGTCCACCAGTTTTCAAGACTGGCTCCATCGGCCGCTCGGACAGCCCTCCCGTTCGCAGTCAGGTCCGGCGAAGAACGCCCGGTCGACAACACACGAATACCGACCGATTCTAGCCGATCACACCTTCCCCACCCTGCCAGCCGGCTGGGACGGCCGCCACGGAACGGTTCGGAGCAGTTGTGGAGCGGTCCCGGAGGAGCGTCGGAGGCGCGTCAGAGCGACGCGAGAACCGTGGCGAGGCCGTCGTCGAGCACCGCACCGGTGATCTCCCCTGCCGCCTCGAGCACCTCGCGGGGGGACTGGCCCATGGCCACGCCGCGGCCCTCGAGTCCCGCCCACTCGAGCATTTCAATATCGTTGCGCCCGTCGCCGACCGCCATCACCCGGGCACGGGGGATGTCGAGCTCGGCCCGGACCCGCTCCATCGCGGTGGCCTTGTTGACGCCGTCAGGGGCGATGTCGAGCCACGCCGTCCAGCCGATCGAATAACTCACCCGGTTGAGGCCCATCTGCTCGACGACCTGCAGGAAGTCTTCCATCTCGTGGTCGGGCGAGATGACGACGACGCGGGTGGCCTCATGGCGGAGCAACTCGTCGAAGTCGACGTGTTCGCTGTCGAGGCCGATGGTGGCGTCGGGGAAGGGCTCGGTGTACCGGTAGAAGCCATGCTCGTCCTCGACGGCGAAGCGCGCATCGCCGAGGTGCGAGCGGATCGAGAGCAGGACCTCGCTCGGGTCGAAGGTCTCGACCCATTCGCGGCGGTACCCCATCGGCGCGGTCAGGTCGCGGCGCAGAGTGATCGCACCGTTCGAGCAAACCACGTAGCGCGGCGTGATGTCGAGCCGCTCGAGCACCGGCAGAGTGGCCGCCGCCGAACGACCCGTTGCGAGCATGATCTCGTGCCCCGTGCGAGTGAGTCGCTGCACCTCGGCCAGGACCGCCGGGCTGATCGAACCGTCTTCGTGCACGGTGGTTCCGTCGATATCGAGGGCGACGAGCCAGGGCGAGACGGTCGCGCTCATCGGATCGGCTCGAGGATTTCGAGGCCGCCGAGCCAGGGCCGGAGCGCCTCGGGAACGAGCACCGAGCCATCCGCTCGCTGGTGCGTCTCGAGGATCGCGACGATCCAGCGCGTGGTGGCCAGGGTGCCGTTGAGGGTGGCGACCGGCGCGGTCTTGCCCGATTCGGTGCGATAGCGGATGTCCAGGCGGCGAGCCTGGTACGTGGTGCAGTTGCTCGTGCTGGTGAGCTCGCGGTAGGCGTTCTGGGTGGGCACCCACGCCTCGATGTCGAACTTGCGGGCCGCGCTCGACCCGAGGTCGCCCGCCGCGACGTCGATCACGCGGTAGCTGAGGCCGAGGGACTGCAGCATGCCCTCCTGCAGGGCGACGAGGCGGTCGTGCTCGGCCTCGGCGTTCTCGGGGAGCACGTAGGTGAACATCTCGAGCTTGTTGAACTGGTGGACTCGGATGATGCCCCGGGTGTCCTTGCCGCCGGAGCCGGCCTCGCGGCGGTAACAGGTGGACCAGCCGGCGTAGCGCAGCGGGCCGTCATTCAGGTCGAGGATCTCGTCGGAGTGGTACCCGGCGAGCGCGACCTCGCTCGTGCCGGTGAGGTAGAGGTCGTCTGCGGGGAGGTAGTAGATCTCGTCGGCGTGCTCGCCGAGGAAGCCGGTGCCGTCCATGATCTCCGGGCGAACGAGGGTCGGGGTGATCAACGGGATGAAGCCCGCCTGGAGGGCCCGGTCGAGGGCCATGTTCATCAGGGCGATCTCGAGCCGGGCACCGATGCCGCGCATGAAGTAGAACCGGGCACCGGAGACCTTGGCGCCGCGGGCCATGTCGATCGCGCCGAGCATCTCGCCCAGCTCGAGGTGGTCCCGGGCCTCGAAGTCGAAGGTGGGGATCTCGCCGTGGGTGCGGAGCGTGGTGAAGTTCTCTTCGCCACCGGCCGGGACGCCATCGATGATGGGGTTGGCGAGGGTGCGGACGATCCCGGTGAAGTGCGTCTCGGCATCCGTCGCGGTTGCGGCAGCGGCCTTGACCCGGGCGGCGAGCGCCTGGGCCTCGGCGACGAGGGCCTTCTTCTCGGCGGGCGGCGCGCTCGCGACCTGCTTGCCGAACTGGTTCTGGGCGGCGCGCAGGTCTTCGTAGGCCTTGATCGACGTGCGTCGGGCGGTGTCGGCGGCGAGCGCGGCGTCGACCGCCTCGACCGAAGCACCCCGCGCCTTCTGCGAACGCTTGATCAGATCGGGATTCTCTCGCAGCAGTACAGGATCAATCACCGTGCCAGTCTACAAGCGCCCGCCGGAACGCCTTGCTAGCCTGAACCCGTGAATACTCCCGGTGAAACTCCGAGCGGTCGCCGAGCGGCCGTCGTGTACAACCCGATCAAGGTCGACGTGGACAAGCTCCGCGCAAGCGTCGCAGCGGCGGAGTCCGCCGCCGGGTGGGCGGGCACGGTGTGGCTCTCGACGACCGAGACGGATGCCGGGCAACGGGCGACCCGGACGGCGATCGAGCAGGGGGCATCCGTGGTGCTCGCGGCGGGCGGGGACGGCACCGTACGCGCGGTCGCCGAGGCCCTGCGCGACACGGGCGTGGCGCTCGCGATCGTGCCGTCCGGCACCGGGAACCTGCTGGCCCGCAACCTGCAGTTGCCGCTCGCGAGCCTCGATGCCGCGGTGGAGATCGCGTTCGGCGGCGTCGACCGGGCGATCGACCTGGGCGTCGCGGTTCTCACGGACACCGACGGCGAGAAGGCCGAACACGTCTTCCTGGTGATGGCCGGCCTCGGCCTCGACGCCCAGATGATCGCGAACACGAGCGCCGACCTCAAGAAGCAGGTCGGCTGGCTCGCCTACGTCGACGCCGGAATGCGGGTGCTGCCGAAGTCGAAGCCGTTCCGGATCCGGTACAGCCTCGAGGGTCGCACCGACCGCCCGGCCCACGTGAGCACGATCCTGGTCGCGAACTGCGGGGTGCTGCCGGGCAACATCCAGTTCCTCCCCGACGCCCTGGTGGACGACGGGATCCTCGACATCGCCGTGCTGCAGCCCAAGGGCGTGCTCGGCTGGCTGACCATCTGGCGCCGGGTGACCTGGGAGAACGGCGTGCTGCGCCGCTCGGCGGTCGGGCGCCGGATCATCGCCCAGAGCGAGTCGAACAACGAGCGGGTCATGACGACGCTGCGCGGCTCACGGATCAGGATCGTGCTCGAGCACCCCCAGGAGTTCGAGATCGACGGCGACGAGTTCGGCCCGGTGCGCGCGGTCTCCCTGCGGGCGGACCCCGGCGCGCTCACGGTGCGGATGCCCGCGCCCGCTTCCCCTTCCGCCTAGCGCCCGGCCCCGCCCCTCTTCGCCCGCCTTCCTCCTCGCGAGAGCGCACTTTTGGCCCCTAAACCGCGGGTTTAAGGGCCAAAAGTGTACTCTCGCGAACCCTCCCGAGGCGGGCGGGGGCCGGCGGGGCGAAGGGCGGGGTCAGGCGCCGCGAAGGAGGGCGTCGAGCCAGGCGCGCGCGCCGATGTAGACGTCGTCGTCGTAGCGCTTGGTGTACTCGTTCTGCTGCAGATCGGCCCGGGGGTATGAGCCGAGGAAGATGACCTTGGGGCTGAACCGGCGCAGGCCGAGCAGGGCATCGGCGACACGTTCGTCGTGGATGTGCCCGTCGGCGTCGATCACGAACCGGTACCGGCCGAGCGCGTCACCGATCGGGCGCGACTGGATCAGCGAGAGATTGACGCCGCGGGTCGCGAACTGCTCGAGCAGTTCAAGCAGCGCCCCGGAGCGGTCCTCCGGCAGCTCGACGATGAGGCTCGTCTTGTCCGCGCCGGTCCGCTCGGGGATCGCGGTGGTCCGGCTGACCAGCACGAACCGGGTGACGGCGTTCGGGTTGTCGCCGATATCGGTGGCGAGAACGGTGAGGTCGAGATGGTTCTCGATCCCGGGTGGGGCGACCGCGGCATCCGCCTGCTCGGTCTCGAGCAGCGACGCCGGCGCCGCCACATTGCTCGAGGCGGGAATGTGGCCGTGGTGCGGCACGTGCGTCTCGAGCCAGTCGCGGCACTGGGCGTATGCGACCGGATGCGCGGCGACGATCTTCACGTCGGCGAGCTCCGTGCCCGGCCTGGCCACGAGGACGAAGTTCACCGGTACGAGATACTCGCCGATGATCCGCAGGTCCGGCACCTTCGCGAGCGCGTCCTGGGTCGCGGACACGCCGCCGTCGACGGAATTCTCGATCGCGATCATCGCGGCGACGCTCCGGCCGGAGACGACGTCGGCGAGCGCCTCGCCCACGTTGTTGACCGAGCGCCACGCCTGGCCGCGTGCCTCGGGAACCTGGGCGAGTGCCGCTTCGGTGAAGGTGCCCGCCGGCCCCAGGAAGCTGTAGCTGAGTTTGCGCGTCTCGGACATGGCTCACAGCCTACTTGCAGTGCCAGACTGGGGACATGAATGAACGTGCGGGCACTCCGGCCCTGGAAACCGACCTGATCGATGTCGACGCGCTGGTCAAGGCGTACTACGACTTGAAACCCGATGTGACGGTGCCCGAGCAGCGGGTGGCGTTCGGCACCTCCGGGCATCGTGGCAGTTCGCTGAACACGGCCTTCAACGAGAACCACATCATCGCGACGACGCAGGCCATCGTCGAATACCGCACCAAACAGGGCATCACCGGGCCGCTGTTCATCGGGACGGACCCGCACGCGCTGAGCGCGCCCGCGTACACGACCGCGCTCGAGGTCCTCGTCGGCAACGGCGTGCGCGTGCTCGTCGATCAGTTCGACGACTACGTGCCCACCCCGTCCCTGTCGCACGCGATCCTGGCGTACAACCGGGCCGGGAACACGGACGAGGCCGACGGCATCGTCGTCACCCCGAGCCACAACCCGCCGACAGACGGCGGCTTCAAGTACAACCCCCCGCACGGCGGACCGGCCGACAGCGACGCGACCTCCTGGATCGCCGCCCGCGCCAACGAGCTCATCGCCGGCGGCCTCGTCGACGTGAAGATGAGCGAGCCGAGCGCGGTCGAGACCTACGACTTCCGCGGCGCCTATGTGGACGACCTTGAGAACATCATCGACATGGCCGCGATCAAGGCCAGCGGCATCCGCATCGGCGCGGACCCGCTCGGCGGCGCGAGCGTCGGCTACTGGGGAGCGATCCGCGACCGCTACGGCCTCAACCTGACGGTCACGAACCCCAAGGTCGACCCGACCTGGCGCTTCATGACGCTCGACTGGGACTCGAAGATCCGGATGGACCCGTCGAGCCCGTCCGCGATGGCCTCGGTGATCGCACACAAGGGCGACTTCGACATCCTCACCGGCAACGACGCCGACGCCGACCGGCACGGCATCGTCACGCCGGACGGCGGCCTGATGAACCCGAACCACTTCCTCGCCGTCGCGATCGACTACCTCTACAGCCACCGCGAAGGCTGGCGGGCGGATGCCGCGATCGGCAAGACGCTCGTCTCTTCAACCATGATCGACCGTGTCGCCGGCTTCCTCGGCCGCGACCTATGGGAAGTTCCCGTCGGCTTCAAGTGGTTCGTCCCCGGCCTCATCGACGGCTCGGTCGCCTTCGGTGGCGAGGAGAGCGCGGGCGCGAGCTTCGTGCGCTTCGACGGAACGGTCTGGACGACGGACAAGGACGGCATCCTGCTCGCCCTCCTCGCCTCCGAGATCCTCGCCGTCACCGGCAAGACCCCGAGCCAGCGCTATGCCGAGCTCGTCGAGCACTTCGGCGACCCGGCGTACGCCCGCGTGGATGCCGCTGCGACGCCCGCCCAGAAGGCCCAGCTCGGCAAGCTCGACGGCGACGCGATCACCGCGACCGAACTGGCCGGCGAGAAGATCCTCGCGAAGCTCAGCCACGCCCCCGGCAACGGTGCCGCGATCGGCGGGCTCAAGGTCGTCACCGAGAACGCCTGGTTCGCGGCTCGCCCGAGCGGAACAGAGGACGTCTACAAGATCTACGCCGAGTCCTTCAAGGGCCCGGAGCACCTGCGCCAGGTGCAGCTCGAGGCGAAGGCGATCGTCGACGCCGCCATCGCGTAGACGCGTTCGACGACGGATGCCGCCGCCCACGTTCGCCGGCCGGCGGGCGCGGGCGGCGGCATCCGTCGTGTGAGACGACCGGTCGGGCTCGCTCCACTCGCCGCCGCACCCGTTTCGGCACACCGCTACCGAAACGGCGGGCGCGGGCTGCCGAAACCGGCGCGGCCGCACCCGCAAGCGGGCGCGGGCTGCCGAAACGGGCGCGGGCGCGATGTCCGAACAGTCGGGCGGCGGCATCCGTCGTGTGAGACGACCGGTGGTTAGGGGATGCTCCAGTAGTAGGCGGTGGCGCCCGGGTGCTTCACGGTGATCGCGTAGTCGACGGAAAGATAGTCGGTGTCGTCGGTGTGGCCGGCGTAGTAGATGACGATGTCGTCGCCGCTGCCCTCGATGCGGGTCACGACGCCGGTGTGGTCACGGTCGCCCGAGTTGTCCCAGTCGAACTGCACGACGTCGCCGACCTTGACCTGGTCGCGCTGCTGGTCGGTGAGCGCGGTCGCGCGCCCCGAGCTCGCGAGGTAATTGCGGAACGCGGTCGAGCTGACCCACGCGTTCGAGTGGGTGAACGACGAGCCGGTGCCCTTGGACCACCAGCTGCCGTCCATGGTCCAGCCGCGTTGGATCAGGGACTGGCTGGTGAAGTTGACGCAGTCGTTGTCGGTGATGATGCCGTAGTCCGCCGTGTTGTAGTCGGTCCAGTACTTGATCATGTAGTCGACCTGGGCCTGCACTCCGCCGGTCGAGGCCGCCGCGACGGGGGCCGGCGCCGCGGTCGTGACGGGCGCCGGAGCGGGTGTCGGCGTTGCGGTGGCGACAGGCGCGGTATCGACGGCTACGGGAGCACCGGCATCCGCCGGCGTCGCCCGGGAGGTCGCGGTGTCGGTCGGGGCCGCCGACGTGGCGATCTCCGCCCGCGCTGAGTCCGAATCGTCGGTGCCCCATGAGGCGACGGCGGCGGTGCCGATCACGAGAACGGCGAACGCGAGCGCGGCGGCGCTGATGCGAAAGCGTCGGGTGAACTGCACGAATTCCTCGTCTCATTCGGGGGGTAGGGGTACATCCAGATAAACACACTTAAATGGGAAATACGTCCTTCAAGCTATGAAGTGTCGCTGAATCGCGGGGCTAGGCGACGCTCCAGTAGCTCACCGTTCCGCCGGTGTTCGCGAGGGATTCCTCGACGGACTTGTCGAGGCTATCTTCGGTGTGACCTGCGTAATAGACGTGGGTTCCCGAGGAATCCTTGACGACTCGGGTGACGATTCCGGTGTGGTCTTTATCACCGGAACGGTCCCAGTCGAATTGCACGATATCTCCGACTTTGACCCGGTCGCTCTGACCGGCGGCGAGCGGCGTGGCACGCTCGGGGTGGGCGGCCAGGTACGCGGCGAACGCGGTCGAGCTCGACCAGGCGGTGCTGTACCCGGCTCCGGTCGCGTTGTACGACCACTCGGCATCCATCGTCCAGCCGCGGGCGATCAGCGACTGGCTCGTGAAATTGACGCAGTCGTTTCCGCCGATGGAGCCGTAGACGGCGGAGTTGTACGAGCTCCAGTGGGCACGCACGTAATCGACCTGGGCGGTGATGCGCGGGTCGGGGACGTACTGGAAGGTGAGTGCGCTCACGCTGGGGGCGGCCACTGCGGCCGTGGTCTCGGCGGCCGTGGTGCCGGTGCTCGCGAGGGCGCCCGGTGCGCTGCTCGGGGCCGGGGTCGGGGCGACGAGTGGTGCCGCGGCATCCGCCAGGGGCGTGATCGCCTGCGACAACGAGGCGACCGACGATGACTTCGCCGCTGCGGCTGCCGTGGCGGCCTGGGCAGCCGCGTTCGCGGCGTTCGCGGGAGTGCTTGCGACGGGAACGACCGCGCCGGTGCCGTCGACGAGCGAGACCGGTACGGAACCCGTGCCGTAGTCCGTCGACGCGGGCGTCGAAATGGTGACGGTCGTGTCGGTCGCCGACAGCACGGTGCCGGCGTTGCCGCCGAAGCTCACGCCCGACACACCCGCGAGCCCGGAACCGGTGACGCTCACGATCGTTCCGCCGGTGACCGGTCCGGCCGACCCGCCGTCTCCGGCGCTCACGGCGCTGTAGATCACGGGGCTGCCCGCCACGACGGGCACGGCGGGGGCGACGCTCGCCGGCACCGGTCGGGAGACGGCGAGGGGGGCGGATGCCCCGGTGGCGGCCCCGGGGGACGCCTGGCTCGAGAGCGGCACGAAGAGGCCGAAGCACAGGCTGGCGGTTGCGGCCGCGCCCGCCAGCCAGATCAGCGGGCGGTGACCGCTCGGCGCTTTCTCGAGGCGGTTCCGGGAGCGGGTCGCGGGGGTGTCCGGGGTGGCGTTCGGGGTGGACGGGGCCGGACTGGTGGAGCGGAGGGGCAGTGGATCTTCCCGGCGATGGCGGGAGCGGACGGGACTTTCAGGACGTGTAATGGGGCGCACAAAATCGTTTCTGGACGGCGAACGGGGACCCGACATGCGAACACGCGCACATGCCAGAACCCTGTGCAGAGCCTCCGAAACCCATGCATGAGCATGGAACTAGTGATAGGTCGGGGCCGCCGGGAGACCGAAGAATTCCTCGAGCGTGGTCACGCCCTCCGTGTGCATTTCGGTCGCGAGATCGATGCCGATGTAGCGGAAATGCCACGGTTCATACGCGTAGCCGGTCACGGCAACCTTGTCCTCCGGATAGCGGAGCAGGAAACCGTACTTCCAGGCATGCTGCGCGAGCCAGGTTCCCTGGGGAGTCGCGCCGAAGCACGCGTCGAGGGAGCACTTCGACGGCAGCGCGCTGATGTCGATCGCGAGTCCGGTCTGGTGTTCGCTCGTGCCCGGGCGGGCCGTGCTCGTGTCCGCGACGGCCTGACCGTGCGCGGAGACATCGTCGTTGTACACCGAGACCTGGGTGGGATAACTGCGGTAGGAGCTCTGCGACTGGAGTTGCAGCCCGGTTTCGGCCGTGAACGCGGCGAAAAGCGCCACGACGGCGTCGGATGCCTCCCGGCGGAGCTGCGGTTCCCAGACGTGCGGCACGGGTACGACGACGAGGTCCGGCGGGGTGAAATCGACCGGCTGCAGGGGCCGGTACTTGTCGACGACGACCCAGATGCTGGCCGGGTCATCGTGCGAACGTGCCGCCTTGTCGAAGCGCGGAACCAGCGCTATCGGGGTCGGCGATGCGGTCGGCGCCGGACGCGCGGCATCCGTGGGTGCCGACCGGTCGCCGGGCGTGTGCGTCGCCCCGGGAAGCGCCGTCGCGACGGATGCCGGGGCGTGCGTCGCGAAGAAACCGATCGCGACAGCCCCGCCGGCCACGAGAACGGCAGCGAGGGAGAGAGCTGTGACCCGTCGCCAACCCATCCCGTGTGACTCCCCCGTTTGTCGTTCTGTACGCACGCTCATGAGCCTAGTCCCGGGACCCGTCCGATGCGGGGACGGCACCACCCCGACGGCCGGAAGCGGGGCCCGAGAAATCTGTTGAGGATCTCCTGCCCGTCGTGTAACTTTGCAGACAATGCAAACTCCTCCCGCCTCCGCCCCCTCGCCGACCTCTGCGCCCCTGATGACGCACCGGCAGATCCTGTTCGTCATCTTCGGCCTGATGGCCGGGATGTTCCTCTCGGCCCTCGACCAGACCATCGTCGGGACGTCGATGCGCACGATCGCCGACGACCTCGACGGCATGTCGCTGCAGGCCTGGGTCACGACCGCGTACCTCATCGTCTCGTGCATCAGCACGCCGATCTACGGCAAGCTCAGCGACATCTTCGGCCGCCGGCCGCTGTTCCTGATCGCGATCACCGTCTTCCTGATCGGGTCGCTCCTCGCCGGGATGTCGCACTCGATGTACGAGCTCGCGGTGTTCCGGGCCATCCAGGGTCTCGGCGCCGGCGGCCTGATGGCCCTGCCGCTCACGATCATGGGCGACATGCTCGCCCCACGGGAGCGGGCCAAGTACCAGGGCTACTTCCTCGCCGTCTTCGGCATCTCGAGCGTGATCGGCCCGCTCATCGGCGGCGTGCTCTCCGGGGCGACGACGATCCTCGGCATCACCGGCTGGCGCTGGGTGTTCCTGATCAACATCCCGATCGGCATCGTCGCTCTCTTCATCGTGATCCGCTTCCTGCACATCCCGCACTTCAAGCGACCGGTGCGGATCGACTGGTGGGGCGCCGTCACGGTCATCGTCGCCGCGGTCCCGCTGCTGCTCGTCGCCGAACAGGGCCGAACCTGGGGCTGGTGGTCGTTCACCTCGGTCGCCTGCTACGTCACCGGCGTGCTCGGCATCGTGCTGTTCATCGTCGCCGAGCGGCTGATGGGAGACGACGCACTCATCCCGCTGAAGCTCTTCCGGTCCTCGACCTTCTCCATGGCGACCGTGCTCGGCGTCTTCGTCGGATTCGGCATGTTCGGCGCGATGATGACCGTCCCGCTCTACCTGCAGCTCGTCAACGGTGCCACCCCGACCGAGAGCGGCTTCATGATGCTCCCGATGATCCTCGGCCTGATGATCTCCTCGATCGCGAGCGGCCAGGTCATCGCGCGCACCGGCAAGTACCGGCTCTTCCCCACGCTCGGCACCGCGTTCATGGCCGCCGGCTTCCTGCTCTTCACGTTCGCGACCGCGGACAAGCCGGTCTGGTTCATGATGGCGGGCATGCTCCTCGTGGGCCTCGGCCTCGGCCAGCTCATGCAGACCCTCACGATCGCGAGCCAGAACTCGGTGGGGCCGCGGGATATCGGCGTTGCGACATCCGCTTCGACGTTCTTCCGCCAGATCGGTGGCACGCTCGGCACCGCCGTGCTGTTCTCGGTGCTGTTCACGCGCATCCCCGACACCCTGGGCGCCGCATTCGGCAATCCGACGATCGTCGCCGGCGTCAAGGCGGCCGCCTCCGATCCCGCCGTGCTCGCCGACCCCGCGAACGCCGGCATCCTGGCCCTGCTGCAGAACCCGGCCGGGCTCGGTACGGCGCTCGACGGCGACACGTCGTTCCTGAACGCGGCGGACCCGCGGCTCTCGCAGCCGTTCCTCGTCGGGTTCAACGACGCCACGGTCACGGTGTTCTGGGTGAGCCTCGTCGTCGTGCTGATCGCCTTCGTGCTGAGCCTCTTCCTCAAGGTCGATCCGCTGCGCAAGACGAGCGCCCTGCAGGAAGCCGCAGACGAGCACGCCGCGGCCCAGGCGACCGAGCGGGCCTCCGAGGCCATGATCGCGCAGCACGCCGCAGACACGATGGGCGCCCTCGTCGAGCCGGGGCTCGACAGCGACGAATTCGAGCGCCCGGGCCGCGCCTGACGCGGGCGGTTCACGGGCGGTTGCCGGGCGGATGCCGGGCGCGGGAATTCGGGAGCGCCCGGTGGCGTTCTCCTTGAGATGCGTATTGTAATTGCAGGTGGACACGGAAAGATCGCCCGGCTTCTGACTCGGGACCTCACGGCTGACGGCCATGACGTGATCGGACTGATCCGGAACCCGAACCAGGCGGACGACCTCCGCACCGACGGCGCGACCCCGGTCGTGCTCGACCTCGAGGCGACGACGCCGGCCGAACTCGCGGAGGTCCTGTCCGGGGCCGATGTGGCCGTCTTCGCCGCAGGCGCGGGCGGGGGCAGCGGCGACGGGCGCAAGACGACCGTCGACCTGGGCGCATCCGTTCTGCTCGCCGATGCCGCCCAGGCCGCCGGAGTCCCCCGCCTCGTGCAGGTCTCATCGACCGGGGTGGACCTCGTGCGCGCTGGGGCCGAGCCGGCCGAAGTGCCCGACGATATGCTCGCCTACCTTCAGGCCAAGCTCGCCGCCGAAGAGGATCTCGTGCGCCGCGACCTCACCTGGACCATCGTGCGCCCCGGTACCCTCACCGACGAAGCGGCGACCGGGCTCGTCAGCCTCCAGCACACCGGACCGGGCATTCCCGAGGTACGCGGCACGGTCCCGCGCGCGGACGTCGCGGCGGTACTGGCGGCGCTCATCCTCTCGGGCTCCGGCGCCCTGGAAACCCTCTACCTGGTCTCCGGCCGCACGCCGGTCGATTCCGCGGTCGCCGCACTCGCCTGACCCGGAGCCGCACGCACAGACTCGCACACACAAACCGGCCCACCCCTGTTCGGAATTCAGGAGGTGGGCCGGTTTTTCCCCGTTACGGGGGTGTTTTGGGCCGAAAACAGGGTGAACTCCTGAATTCGGAACGGGGCCGTGCGGGAGGGGGCGGTCGGGAGCGGCGATCAGCCCTTGACGGCACCCGCCATGATGCCGGAGATGAGCTGCTTGCCGGCCAGGACGAACAGGATCAGCAGGGGCAGCGTCGCCAGCACGGCGCCCGCGAGGACGACGGAATAGTCCACGTACTTGGCGGACTGGAGCTGGCTGAGTGCCACCTGGAGCGTCGGGTTCTGCGGAGACACGATCATCGGCCAGAGGAAGTCCGTCCAGGCCATCATGAAGGTGAACAGAGACAGGATCGCCATCGCCGGGCGGGCTGCGGGAACGGCCACGTTCCAGAAGGTCGTGATCATGTTCGCGCCGTCGACACGGGCGGCTTCGATGAGTTCGTCGGGGATGACGTCGACGAGGTACTGCCGCATGAAGAAGACGCCGAAGGCGGTGACGAGGGTCGGGATGATGACGGCACCGACGGTACCGGTCCAGCCGAACTGGCGCATCAGGATGAACAGCGGGATGATGCCGAGCTGGGTGGGGATCGCCATGGTTCCGACGACGAAGACCATCAGCCCGTTGCTGCCGCGGAAGCGGAGCTTGGCGAAGGCATAGCCGGCGAGGGTGGAGAAGGAGACCACCGAGACGGTGATGATGGTCGAGATCACGATGCTGTTGAGCAGCGCCTGCCAGAACGGAATCGTGTCGAAGACGGCGGCGACGTTGATCCAGAACTGTCCGCCCGGGAGGAGCGGCGGCCATTCCTGGCTCAGGACGGATGACGAGCTCGAGCCGACGACGACCGACCACCAGAGCGGGTAGGCGCCACCGATGAACAGGGCGAGCAGGATGCCGTACGTGAGGAAACCGGGTCGTCTGTCGATCCCGAGGCCCTTGTGGCCCTTCATCCGCCCGGCCGGGTTCTTCTCGGCGCGGACCTTGACGGGCCGGGCCGGCCGAACCGGTTCGGTGGGAGTGGGGGTGAGTGTGCCGGTCATGATATGGGCTCCTTCGCGCCGGTGGGGACCGTGCTGGATGGCGGGGAATCAAGGGGCTCGCCCGCAGCGGAGGACGCCAGGGCAGCCTCGCGGTCGGCCGCGGCCTTGCGCCGCAGCACCCGTTTCGCGGTCTTGACGTCCGTGCGGGAATCAGTGGTGGCGATGCGCTGCGAAATCAGGAAGTTCAGCACGCCGAACGCCACGATGATGATGAACAGGATGAACGCGACGGCCGAGGCCTTGCCGAAGTTCTGCCGCTGGAACGCCATCTCCCAGAGATAGAGCACGGTGGTCTGGAATTGCCGGTGGGCGCCGCCGGGCGTCGGGGTCGTCGCATCGTACAGGCGGGGTTCCGTGAAGATCTGCAGGCCACCGATGGTGGCCGTGATGATCACGAAGATCATCGTGGGGCGGATGCTCGGCAGCGTGATCGAGAAGAACCGGCGGAAGAATCCGGCACCGTCGAGGGCCGCCGATTCGTGGATATCACGCGGCACCGACTGCATGGCGGCGAGCAGGATGAGGGCGTTGTACCCGGTCCAGCGCCAGTTCACCATGCTCGCGATCGCGATGTGGCTGGGGAAGACATCCGTCTTCCACATGACCGGATCGACGCCGACGAAGCTGAGGAGGTGGTTGATCATGCCGTTCTGCTCGCTGAACATGTTCGAGAAGATCAGGGCGACGGCCACCGGGGTCACCACGTACGGGATCAGGACGCTCATGCGCCAGAAGGTCTTGGCCCGCAGGTTCTGGTCGAGAACCGCGGCGATGAAGGTCGCGGCGATCAGCTGCGGGATGCTCGAGAGCAGGAAGATGCTCATCGTGTTGAACAGCGAGTTCCAGAACAGCGGGTCGTTCAGCTCGGCGGCGTAGTTGTCGAAGCCGATCCACTCCCCCGGTCCGCTCAGCAGGTTCCACTTATTGAGCGACACCACGAAGGTGTACACCAGCGGGAACAGACCGACGACGCCGAAGAGCACGAAGAACGGCGAGATGTACAGGTAGGGCGAGAGCTTCACGTCCAGGCGGCTGAGCCGATGCTTGTAGGTGAGGGCGCTCTTCCGACCGGTGCGGTCGGGCCGCGGCGGGCTGCTGAGTTCTGGTTCACGTGTGAGTGTCATGGTGGCTTTCTGCATTCAAGCCGGGCCCTCCTGCGCCGGAGTGCGGCGTGGGAGAGCCCGGCAAGCGGATGCTGGCTACGTGCCTACTTGTTGACGATGAGCTGGTTGAACAGCGTCATGGCGTCGGCCCAGGCCTTGTCGCCTGACACGCCCTGGTCGAGCGAGATCGCGGACGGTCCGAAGACCTTCTCCTGGATCGTCGAGTCGTCCGGGCCCTTGTACTGAGCCTTCACGCCTTCGGCGCGCTTGCTCAGGATGGCTGCGATCGGTGCGTCGTTGAAGAAGGCCGAGATTCCGGTGCTCGCGGCAAGCGCGGGATCGGTCTGAGCGGCCTTGACGCTCGGGAATGCGCCGGAAGCCTGGAATTCGGCGACTTCCTGCTTGGCGTCGGTCAACCAGGTGGCCAGTTCAGCGGCTTCCTTCGGGTGCTTCGACTGTGTCGGAACGGTCAGGAAGGTTCCGCCCCAGTTGGTGGCACCGCCGGGGAAGACGTCGGCGAAGTCCCAGCCGGCCGTCGCGCCAACGGCGTCGCCGCCGGCGGTCTTGACCTGACCCTGGACGACTCCGAGCATCCAGCCCGGGCACATGAAGGTCGCGAAGGTGCCGTCGGTGAACGACGTGCCCTTGTTCCAGTCCCACTGGGACTGCTTGGCGGAGAGGCCGGCCGCGTTTGCGGAGGCGAGCTTCGTCCAGGCGGACTTCAGTGCTGCGTTGTTCTCAACGTTGAGCTTGCCGTCCTTGGTGTAGTAACCCTCGGGAAGCTGGTTGACCATCGAGTTCCAGATGAAGCCGGACTGGTCGAACCATGCCTTGCCGGTTGCCTTCTGGTACTTCTCGCCGACGGAGAAGTAGTTGTCCCAGGTCGAGCCGCTGCCCCCGAGCAGGGTGGCGACCGCGGCGCGGTCGGTCGGGAGACCGGCTGCTGCGAAGGCCTTGCTGTTGTAGCAGATGCCCTCCGGGCCGATGTCCGTGCCGTATCCGATGATGCGGCCGTCCTTGTCGGTGGCCTGGTCGACCTTCCACGACACCCAGCGGTCCTTGACCGCGTCGGCGCCGTAAGCCTTGAGGTCGGTGAACTGGCTCGAGACGTTCTGAATCGCGCCCAGCCAGCCTTCCTCGACCGCGGTCACGTCGGAGAGGCCGCTGCCTGCCGCGATCTTGGTGAAGGCATCCGTCTGTGCGTTGCCGCCGGTGTCGATGTTGTTGGCCTTGATGGTGATGCCGGGGTGAGAAGCCTCGTACTGTGCGTAGAGAGCGTCCATGCCCATGGTGCCGAACGTCGTGACGGTCAGTTCGACCGGCGAGGCACTGGCAGTGGTGCCGGTTCCTGCCGATGAACAGCCCGTTGCAATGAGGGCGAAGGATGCGGCGCAGGCTACTGCTGCCCCAACCTTGGTGCGTCGTGAGAACTTCACTGTCACTCCTTTGTGTGCGTGTTTGCGCGCGTGTGTGTACTGCGTGAAATGTGTACTGCAGGCGACCGGCGCCCGATGTGCGGCACTCAGGGTGAGGCAGACATCGAACGGGTTGTGAGAGCGCTCTCATTTTGGGTATGAGAGCGCTCTCACTGATCAACGCAACACTAGGTCACCCACCGAGTCCTTGTCAAGGCAGCGTGAAACCGACTGGCCCGTGCACCGGGCACGAGCCCGCCCCGACTGCCCGGGACGGGTGCAGGCCGTGCACGCGCGCGCCGCGCATCCAAATAGAATGACCCCATGACAACGGGAGTCCGCAACGCGCGTCCGCCGCAGCCGACGCTCGAAATGGTGGCGGCAGAGGCAGGCGTTTCCCGCGCCACCGTGAGCCGCGTCGTCAACGGATCGCCCAAGGTGCGTCCGGAGGTCGTCGTATCCGTCACGGCCGCGATCGAGCGCCTCAACTACGTCCCCAACCGCGCCGCCCGCTCGCTCGCGAGCCGGCAGACCCAGTCCGTCGCCCTCGTCGTTCCGGAAGACATGACGAAGTTCTTCGGCGATCCCTACTTCGCCGCGGTCGTGCAGGGCATCACCCAGCGCCTCGACGAGAGCGATTACACGCTCAACCTTCTGGTCGCCTCGAGCGACCCGCGACACAAGACCATGCGTTACCTCCGCGCCGGGAACGTCGACGGTGCCCTGGTGATCTCGCACCACACCGGGGACAACTTCGTCGCCGATCTCGAATCCACGATGCCGGTGGTCTTCGGTGGACGCCCCACCAACGATTCCGGCGCGAACAACTACTTCGTCGACGTCGACAACATCGCGGGCTCCATGAGCGGCGTCCAGCACCTTGTCGACATCGGCAGGCACCGGATCGGCACGATCACCGGGCCCGTCGACATGCCGGCCGGCATCGACCGCCTGACCGGGTTCCGCCAGGTGCTCGAGAGCGCGGGCCTGCCCACGGATGCCGTCGAACACGCCGACTTCACGGCCTCCGGGGCCGCGGCGGCCACCCGCCGCCTGCTCGAGCGCTTCCCGGACGTCGACGCCATCTTCGTGGCGAGCGACCTGATGGCGACCGGCGCGCTCGGCGTCCTCGCTGAGCAGGGCCGTGCCGTGCCGGGGGACATCGCGGTGGTCGCATTCGACGACAGCCCCGCGGCCACCTCGGGGCCGATCGGGATGACGACCGTGAGCCAGCCCTCGAAGGAGATGGGTTTCGCGATGGCGGACCTGCTCCTGCGCCTGCTCGCGGACGACGAGACCGTGCCGCACCGCAACATCATGCCGACCCGCCTGATCCTGCGCGAATCCGCCTGACCCGCGCCGCGGCATCCGCCCGCCGGCCCGCTCACGAGCTACGTGAGGTGTCGCAGATCGACGTTCCCGGCGCCCCGGAACCTCGATCTGCGACACCTCAGCTGAGGGGCGAACGGGGTCGGGGGGAGCTCAGGGCAGCTGGGGCGCGACCTCGCGGGCGATGAAGTCCAGGTGGTCGAGGTCGGCGAGGTCCATGATCTGCAGGTAGACCGTGTCGACGCCGGCCTCGGCGAGGGCGCCGAGCCGGTCGACGACCTCTGCGGCCGTGCCGGCGAGGCCGTGCTCGCGCAGCTCGGCGGGTTCCCGGCCGACCGCGGCGGCACGGCGCGCGAATTCGGCCTCGTCACGCCCGGCGACCGCGATGAGCGCAACCGAATAGTGCAACTCCCCCGGGTCGCGCCCGATCGCCGTGCACGCCGCCCGCACCCCGGCGAATTTGCCGGGAACGTCAGCGAACTCGGGGAACGGCAGGTTGAACTCGGTCGCGAACCGTGCCGCGAGGGCCGGTGTGCGCTTCGCTCCGCCGCCGCCGACGATCACGGGAACCCGCGCCTGGGCGGGTTTCGGCAGGGCGGGCGAGTCGACGAGCGTGTAGTGCTCGCCGGCAAAGTTGTAGCGGTCGCCGACCGGGGTCTCCCAGAGTCCGGTGACGATCTCGAGCTGCTCCTCGAGCATGCCGAAGCGTTTGGCCGGGAACGGGATCCCGTAGGCGAGGTGCTCCTCCTCGAACCAGCCGGTGCCGAGGCCGAGCTCGACCCGCCCTCCCGACATCTGGTCGACCTGGGCGACCTGGATCGCGAGGATCCCCGGCGCGCGGTAGGTCACCGAGGAGACGAGGGTGCCCAGGCGGATGCGGCTGGTCTCGCGAGCAAGTCCGGCGAGCGTCGTCCAGGCATCCGTCGGGCCGGGAAGCCCGCTGCCGCCCATGGCCAGGTAGTGGTCGGAGCGGAAGAACGCGTCGAACCCGAGCGTCTCCGTTGCCTGCGCGACCGCGAGGATATCGTCGTAGCTGGCGCCCTGCTGGGGTTCGGTGAAGATGCGGAGTGTCATCCCTCCAGTCTTCCAGATCGCCCGGAAGCGCCTTCCCTAGGAAAGGTCGAGGAACTCGACCTCCGGCAGGGCCGCGAACCGGGTGCGCATCACCTGGATGGACTCCGGGTTCTGGTCGACGAGCAGGAAACGGCGGCCCAGGGACTCTGCGACGGCACCGGTCGTGCCGCTGCCGGCGAAGAAGTCGAGCACCCAGTCGCCCTCGCGGCTCGAAGCCTGGATCATCCGCCGCAGGATGCCGACCGGTTTCTGGGTGGGGTATCCGGTCTTCTCCTTGCCCGTCGGCGACACGATCGTGTGCCACCAGACATCCGTGGGCAGCTTGCCCTTGGCGACCTTCTCCGGCGTGACGAGGCCGGGGGCCATGTAGGGCTCGCGGTCGACCGTCGTCGAGTCGAAGTAGTACTGCTGCGGGTTCTTCACGTAGACGAGGATCGTGTCGTGCTTGGTCGGCCAGCGATTCTTGGACTTCGCGCCGTAGTCGTACGCCCAGATCAGCTCGTTGAGGAAGCAGTCGCGGCCGAAGAGCGCGTCGAGGAGCACCTTCGCGTAGTGCGCCTCACGGTAGTCGAGGTGCAGGTAGAGCGTGCCGTCTTCGGCGAGGAGACGCCAGGCCTCGATCAGTCGCGGCTCGAGGAACGCCCAGTAGTCCTCGAACTGGTCGTCGTAGCCGAGCAGGTCGCCCTTGATCCGCTCGTAGAGCTGCCCCTTGAACCCCGTGATGGTGCCGGTCGCCGCCAAACCGCCCGCGCGCGGCGAAGTCCCAGTGACCTCAATCGGGGGGATGGGGACCGCGCCCGTTTCAGAGCTGGATTCGCCCGCCTGGACGACCCTCACGGACGTCGTCGTGCGCCGATTCTGCTTCCGACCGGTGTTAAAGGGCGGGTCGAGGTAGATCAGCGTGAACGCACCGTCGGGAAGGGCCGGCAGGATTTCGAGGTTGTCTGCACGGATGACACGGTTGGGGGATGACGGTGACCACGCGGTTGGCATTCCCTCATTGTGTCAGTCGGCTTACTCTATGGGGATGACTACAGACTCCCCGACGACCGAATCGACGACGACTCCGGCGGATGCGACGACGCAGGATGCCGCGCGGCCCGTCGTCCTGCATGAGCCGGCCCTGTCCCGGTACACCCTGCTGATCGGGGATGCGACGGCGGGTTTCGCCGACTATGAGGTCGACGGCTCGCGCGTGCTGTTCACGCACGTCGAGGTGGACCCGCGGCACCGCGGCGAAGGACTCGCCAGCATCCTCGTCGAGCAGGCGCTTGACGACATGCGCGAGCGCACCGACCTCACGGTCGTCGCGGTCTGCCCCTACGTCGTCGCGTGGATCGACAAGCACGCCGAATACCAGGATCTCCTGACCCGCGGCCAGTAGCCCGCGCGCCGGCCCCGCCCGCGAGCCCC
The DNA here is from genome assembly GCF_022760445.1 of Cryobacterium zhongshanensis. Taxonomy (NCBI): domain Bacteria; kingdom Bacillati; phylum Actinomycetota; class Actinomycetes; order Micrococcales; family Microbacteriaceae; genus Cryobacterium; species Cryobacterium zhongshanensis. Next base: position 115,999 of record NZ_JALGAR010000004.1, read on the forward strand.
GCTCGTTCCGGCAACCCCCCTCCGCGAGAGTGCACTTTCGCGGGGAGAAGAGGGCGGCAGGCTAGGGGACGCGGGCGATCCACTCGTCGGTGCCGAACTTGCTCTCGACGAGAGCGGCGGCCGCGGCGTATTCCGCTTCGGTGATGTCGCCCTCCACCGCGCCGTACAGGGACGTGAAGGTCTGCTTCATCCGGTCGATGATCTCGGCCCGGCTGAGGCCGGTCTGGCTGCGGAGCGGGTCGACCCGCTTGACGGCGCTCGTGATGCCCTTGTCGCTGAGCTTTTCGCGACCGATGCGCAGCACCTGCACCATCTTCTCGCCGTCCATGTCGTAGCTCATGGTGACGTGGTGCAGCACGGCACCGCTGCCGAGCCGCTTCTGCGCGGCCCCGCCGATCTTGCCGGTCGGGCTCGTGATGTCGTTGAGCGGCTGGTAGTGCGCGTCGATGCCGAGGGAGCGCAGCGCCGTGAGCACCCATTCGTCGAGGAAGGCGTAGGAGTCCGCGAAGGTCATTCCCTGCACGAGCGCCGTGGGCGCGTAGATCGAGTACGTGATCACAGAGCCGGCCTCCATGAACATGGCGCCGCCACCGCTGATCCGGCGGACGACGGTGAACCCGTGGGCCTCCGCCTGCTCTGCGTCGACCTCGTTCCGGAGCGACTGGAAGCTGCCGATGACGACGGCGGGCTCCGTCCACTCCCAGATCCGCAGCGTCGGCTTGCGCCTGCCCTCGCCGACCTCGATCGCGAGCACCTCGTCGAGCGCCATCTGCATCACCGGTGGCACGGCCTTGGAGTGCACGAGCTGCCAGTCGTAGTCACGCCACCCGCTCGCCTGGGCGAGGGACCTGCGGATCGCAACCGCGACGGCCTCGGGGGAGAATCCGAGCAGCGTGGCCTGGGCAGGCAGCGCCGCGCGCACGGCGGCGGCGAGGCCGGCAGCATCCGTGCCAGCGGGAAGGCCGGTCACGGCCGCGTTGATCGCCCCGAGGGCATCGTCGGGTTCGAGGAAGAAGTCCCCCGCGAGCCGGAAATTAACGATCGTGTCATCGACGACGTCCAGGTCGACGACCACGAGCTTGCCACCAGGGACCTTGTATTCACCATGCATGAGGCCAGCCTAACCGTCGATTCCACCGAGCCCCGGGGGTAACTGCCCGTCGAGCCAGCCGATCAGTTCGGCGAAGACCTCGGCACGGTTGGTTTCGTTGAAGACTTCATGCCGGGCACCGGGATATACCACCAGGCGAATGTCTCGCAGGCCTGAGCGACGTGCGTATGCATTCTTGAGCATGGTTGCGCTGCGCTCCCCGCCGACGGTGTCGTCCCCACCGACGAGGATCAGGAGCGGGAGGTCCGGTGGCAGCCCGCGCGCCGGGCGACCGAAGAGCCGTGCGGCCTCGCGCACGCCGAAGAGCTTCGCGAGCGGGGTCACGGTCGTGAGCGGATCGGCGATGAAGGCCTCGGCGACCGCGGGATCGCGGCTGAGCCATTCGACGCCCGTCGTACCCAGATGCTTGTGCCGCGCGTTCAGGTCCCCGCCGTTGAGGTATCCCGGCCAGCGATAGGCCGTGCCGGTCAGGACCACGGCCGCATAGTCATCCGCGTGCTCGTTGACGATCATCTGCGCCATGAACGAGCCCCAGCTGTGCCCGAGCAGGACGAGCGGGAGGTGCGGGTGCTCCGAGCGGATGATGCCGCTCAGCTGATGCACGCCGGCGACCGCGGCCCGCAAACCGCCGGGACCGAGCCGCCCGATCTTGGTCGTGTCACCCGCGTACTGCCGCATCCCGGTTCGTCCGTGGCCGCGATGGTCGTCCGCGTAGACGGTGTAGCCGGCCGCGTTCAACCGGCCCACGAGCTCGGTGTAGCGGTTGGCGTGTTCGCCGACGCCGTGCACTACCTGGACGACCGCCCGCGGGCGCGGAACCGGCCAGACGTAGTACTCGAAGGTGACGCCGTAGTCATCCGTGAAGGTAGGCACGGGGCCAGTCTGTCAGAATGCACGATTTCCGGGGAATACTTAGCCTCGCTAAACGGTTACAGTTATCAGTTATGGAATCCACGATCGCTCCGGCCTCGACCCCGCCGGACGCCCCCGCCGGTCATCGGCCGACGATTGCCGAGCTCAGCCACGACTTCCGCGTGGCCAACGGCCGCCTCGCGCGCCGCCTGCGCCAGGAAAAAGCGGACAACGAACTGAGTGCGAGCCAGTTCTCCGCCCTCGGCTCGCTCTTCTTCAACGGCCCCTTCACCCTGCGCGAACTCAGCGAGCACGAGCGGGTCACCCCGCCCTCGATGAGCCGCACCGTCGGGGTGCTCGTGTCCGCCGGACTCGTCCACCGGGCGGGATCCACGGACGACGGCCGCAAGATCATCCTGACCGTGACCGACTCCGGTCGCACCCTGATGCACGAGACTCGCAACCGGCGGGATGCCTGGCTCGCCCTGCGCATCGCCAAGCTCAGCCCCGCGCAGCGCACCGTGCTCACCGAAGCCATCACCGTCATGAAGGAGCTCACCGACAGTTGAGTGCCATGTTCCGCTCCCTGAGCGTCGCGAACTACCGGATCTGGTTCGCCGGCGCCCTGGTGTCGAACATCGGAACCTGGATGCAGCGCACCGCCCAGGACTGGATCGTCCTGACGATGCTGACCGACCACAACGCAACGGCCGTCGGGATCGTGATGGCCCTGCAGTTCGGGCCGCAACTCGTGCTGATGCCGTGGTCCGGCCTCATCGCCGACCGGTTCAACCGGCGCAAGCTCCTCATCGCGACCCAGAGCCTGATGGGCGTGCTTGCCCTCGGCCTCGGCCTGATCGTGGTGACCGGCGTCGCCCAGCTCTGGCACGTCTACCTCTTCGCACTCGGGCTCGGCATCGTCGCCGCGATCGACTCGCCCGCACGACAGACCTTCGTCTCCGAGCTCGTCCCCGACAGCAACCTGTCCAACGCTGTCGCACTGAATTCGGCCTCGTTCAACGGCGCCCGCCTGATCGGCCCGGCCGTGGCCGGCCTGCTGACGGTCGCCGTCGGCGCCGGCTGGGTCTTCCTGATCAACGCCGTCACCTTCGCCGCCACCGTCTTCGCGATGACCCTGCTGCACACGAACGAGCTGCGCGTCCAGCCGCGGGCACCCCGGAAGCGCGGCCAGCTGCTGGCCGGCTTCCGCTACGTCTCGCATCGGCCGGACATCATCGTCGTCCTGATCGCGGTCTTCCTGATCGGCACCTTCGGGCTCAACTTCGCGATTTTCACCGCGACCATGGCGACAGTCGAGTTCCACATGGGCGCCGGGGAATTCGGGCTGCTGAGCTCCATCATGGCGATCGGCTCGGTCGCGGGAGCGCTGCTCTCGGCCCGCCGCAGCCGCCCCCGGCTGCGCCTCGTCGTCGCCGGCGCCGCGCTCTTCGGCGTATCGTGCGGAATCGCCGCGGTGATGCCGAGCTATCTCAGCTTCGCGGTCTCGCTCATCTTCGTCGGACTGTTCTCGCTCACGCTGATGACGACCGCGAACGCCTATGTGCAGACCACCACTAAGCCCGCGATGCGCGGCCGGGTGATGGCGCTCTACATGGCCATCTTCGCCGGCGGTACCCCGCTCGGCGCCCCGTTCGTGGGCTGGGTGGCCGACCGGTTCGGCCCGCGCTGGGCACTGGGCGTCGCGGCGCTCTCTGGGATCCTCGCGGCAGGGGCCATGCTGTTCTGGCTGATCAGGTACCGCAGCCTGCGCGTGCGGTACCGCCGCGGGGTCGTGCCCCACGTGCAGGTGCACCACGACGGCGACGGACGCGACCGCGACCCGCTCGACAGGGAAACCGCCACCCGCGAGATCGCGATCATCGAGGCGACCCGCTAGGTCGGATCGCGCCGGCGCCGGTTTCGGCAGGCCGCGCCCGTGCCGAGCCGCGCCCGCGCCGGTTTCGGCAGGCCGCGCCCGTGCCGAGCCGCGCCCGCGCCGGTTTAGGCAGGCCGCGCCCGCCGTTGCGGTAGCGGGCCGCCGAAACCGGCGCGACGGTGACCGCGGCGGGGCACCGAGAGCGCAACCGGGGCGAGCGGATGCCGGGGGCCCGGCTACCGGCATCCACTCGCCGGATCGCGCCCGCGCCGGTTTCCGCAGGCCGCGCCCGCCGTTTCGGTAGCGGGCCGCGGGAACAGGTGCGGTGTCGCCGCGACCGGGGGTGCAGTGCGGGGCAGGGACCTCGCTAGCGCACCCCGCCCATGAGGCGGAGCACCGGCCGGGCGAAGACCGCGAGGCCGATGCCGAACAGGATCGCGACGCCGCCGATCACGCTGAAGTAGAGCGTCTCGGGGACCTCGGTGTACCACTGGGCGAGCCAGCCGGACACGGCGGTGCCGAGCGCGATCGACAGGAAGAACAGCGCGACCATCTGGGTGCGGAACGGCGCCGGCGCGAGCTTGGTGGTGAGCGCGAGGCCGACGGGGCCGATCAGGAGCTCGGCGACCGTGAGCACGAAGAGGATGCCGATCATCGCGAGCATCGGCGTGGAGTTGGCCCCGCCGCCCACGAACGGCAGGAAGCCGAGGAACGCGACACCCATGACCGCGGTGCCGAGCGCGAACTTGACCGGTGTCGACGGCTGGCGGCTGCCCCAGCGGGTCCAGAGCGCGGCGAAGACGCCGGAGAGCAGGATGATGAACACCGGGTTGAAGGACTGGATCCAGGACACCGGGATCTCCCAGCCGAACAGGTGCCGGTCGAGGCGCTCGTCCGTGTAGATCGTGACGACCGTGAACTGCTGCTGGGAGAGCGACCAGAAGACGGCACTCGCGAGAAAGAGCGGGATGAAGGCGTAGACCTGCTTGCGCTCGACGATGCTGATCTGGCGGTTGCGCAGGATGACGACGAAGTAGCTGATCGTCGCGACGACCGTCAGGGCGATGACGAGGGTGACGAGGCCGTCCGCCGTGATCACGCCGGCGAGCACGAGCACCACGACGAGCACGACGACGGCGACCGCGCCGACGAGGTACCGGGTCCACCGGGAGCGCGGCAGCGGGCTCGGGACCTGGTGCACGACCTCGGGGAGGCTCTTCCGTCCGAACGAGTACTGGGTGAGCCCGATCGCCATGCCGACGGCCGCGAGGCCGAAGCCGAAGTGGAATCCGGCCGTCGTCTGCAGGAGCCCGGTCAGGATCGGGCCGAAGAACGCGCCAAGGTTGATCCCGAGGTAGAAGAGGGAGAAGCCGGCGTCGAGGCGGGGGTCGTCCCGCGTGTAGAGGGAACCGACGACGCTCGTCGCGTTGGCTTTGAGGCCGCCGCTGCCGACCGCGATCAGGAGGAGGCCTGCGGTCACGCCGGCGACACCGGGAACAAGGGCGAGGGCGATATGCCCGAGCATGATCACGATGGCGCTGTAGAACAGCACCCGCTCGCTGCCGAGCACCCGGTCGGCGATCCACGCCCCCAGGATCGTCGAGAGATAGACCCCTCCGCCGTACGCGCCGACGATGCCGGCGGCCGTCGCCTGCTCGATCCCCAGGCCGCCGTCGGCCGCCGAGTAGTACAGGTATAGGAGCAGGATGCCCTGCATCCCATAGAAGGAGAACCGCTCCCACATCTCGACGCCGAAGATATTGGCGAGAGCCCGCGGTTGCCCGAAGAAGCTGCGGTCTTTGTGGGCGGGGACGGGTTTTTCGACCGTGGTCATCTCTCGACTGTATCGGGTGCCCCCTGGATCGGGGGCATCGGCGCATCTCACGGCGCTGCCGCCGCGGCACGATACGATCGTGGTCGAGCGAAGAACGAGCACCAGGCACTCGGCGCGAGAGGGGCGAATGGACACGCACGACCTCATCGGGCTGATCAGCGAGGTCCTGACCCTCGTCGGGTTCGTCGTCGGCGCCGTCTTGTATGCCCTCGGCCTTGCCATTCGCGGCGTCAAGGGCGGCTGGGTGGCCACGGATGGCGTGATCGCGTGCTCGGGATCGCACACGGTCATCCGCTGGTTCGACCGCTCGGGGGATGTGCACGAGCGGGCCGCGAACACGCACGAGAGTCACCGCCTCGCCCCCGGCGACGACGTGCCGGTCTGGTACCACTCCCGTGACGCCTCCCGCGGGGTGACGCACGCCCCGGAGTCGGAGGGCAAGGCCCTGCGCCTCACCGGGCTGATCCTGCTCGGCACCGGGCTCGTGTCTGCGGTCCTCGGCATCGTGCTGATGTTCGTCTGAGCCGGGCTGCAGCGGTTCTCGGCGGTTCTGCGCCGGACTGCGCCCGCGGCACTTGCCCGGCGCGCCGGTCGGGGGAACACTGAAGGCGTCCGCGCACGACCCGTGCACTGAATTCAGCATCGTTCAGAGAGGAACGTCATGACCAAGATCCTCATTCTCACCGGCGACGCCGCCGAGACCCTCGAGGTGTTCTATCCCTACCAGCGGCTGCTCGAGGAGGGCTTCGAGGTGCATATCGGCGCCCCGGAGAAGAGGAAGCTCCAGTTCGTCGTGCACGACTTCGTGGACGGCTTCGACACGTACACCGAGAAGCTCGGCCACACCTGGGAGGCCGACGTGGCCTTCAAGGACGTCGACCCGGCCGACTACGCCGCGATCGTCGTCCCGGGCGGGCGAGCCCCGGAGTACATCCGCAACGACGAGGACGCGAAGCGGATCGTCCGGCACTTCTTCGAGCGGAACGCCCCCGTCGCCGCGCTCTGCCACGGCCCGATGCTCCTCGCCGCCGCCGGGGTGCTCCACGGCCGCACGAGCTCGGCATACCCCGCACTGCAGATCGACGTCGAGCTCGGCGGTGGCGTGTTCGAGAACGGCGCCGGCGTCGTCGACGGCAACCTCGTCTCCGGCAGGGCCTGGCCGGACCACCCCTCCTGGATGCGCGAATTCATGAAGCTGCTCGCGGCATCCGGTGTCACCCCCACCGAGCCCGCCCTCGCGTCTGCCCACTGAGACCGGCACTCACCGCCGTCGCCGGCGCCCCGAACCACTTCAACGGAGATTCTGTCCGGAAAGCGCTTGAACCGCGCTCTCACGTACTCACAACCCGAAAACTCCGTTGAAGTGGTTCGGGTCAGTCGGCAGGGGCGGGCTCTGCGCGCGGGCCAGGGGCGAGGTGCTCGCCGAAGAAGGCCTCGATGCGGGTCCAGGCGTCGGCGGCGGCCTCCGGGTCGGGGCCGGCACCGAGGATACGCTGCGTGAGGAAACGCACGGCGGCCGGGCCCGTTTCGGCATCGTTGAGGAAGGAGTGTCCGGCGCTTGGGTATTCCTTGACGTCGTGCGGCACGCCGGAACGCACGAGTCCGTCCTCGAGCCGGGCCGCGGCGCCGACGAGCGAGCGGTCACGCCCGCCGTAGCTGCCCACGATCGGGCAGGCGCCCTCGAGCGCGGCGTCGAGATCCTTCGGCAGCCGGCCGTAATTGACGGATGCCGCGGCGAACCCCCGCGTGGCGGCCGCGAGCGCGAAGCCGCCGCCCATGCAGAAGCCGAGCACCCCCACCTCTCCCGTGCAGTCCGGCCGGGCGACGAGCGCCTGGCGCGCATTCTCGATGTCGACGAAGGCACGCCCCTCGCCCGCGGACAGGGCGCGGAAGGTCGCAATGAGGCACTTCCGGGCACCGCCCTCCGTGAAGAGGTCGGGCATCAGGGCGAGGTAGCCCGCCGAAGCCAGCCGCTCGACCTGGCGGCGCATCACGTCGCTAATCCCGAAGGCCTCGTGCACAAGGACAACCCCTGGCCAGGGGCCGGGGCCGGCCGGAACGCCCAGCACCGCCCGGAGTCCCGTGCTTCCGCCGCTCGCGGCCGGGAGTTCGAGGTCGATCAGCTGCGGGGCGGGGTGCGCGGTCATGGGGCCTCCTGGCCTGGGCGTGCTCGGGTTGGAGGAACCATATCGCAATGGCACCCGCCAACGAATCCGCGAGAGTACGAAATCGGCCCCTCCGGACGACGCGAAGGGGCCTTTTTCGTACTCTCGCGGCGGGAGGGGCGGGTTGGGGACGGGGGTGGACCCGGGCGGGCGTCGCCGTGTAGTGTGTGGTCAGACCACAGCGGCGCCGTCTCATGGCTGCCGCCCAACGACCGACACCACCCCACTGCCGAGGAGGAGCCCGTGACCGTTGACGCCGTGCCCGTACCGGGCGCACTCCCGGACGAGCCCCGGGCCTGGGAGCTCGTGCTCGAGTCGATCGAGCGCGATCTGCTCTCGGGTCGGCTGCGGCCCGGGGATCGCCTCGCCCCCGAACGCGCCCTCGCCGCCTCCCTCGGTGTCGGCCGGTCGAGCGTGCGCGAGGCGATCCGGGTGCTCGAGGTGCTCGGGCTCGTGCGCACCGCGACGGGCTCAGGGCCGACCTCGGGGGCGATCATCGTCGCGCTGCCCGGCGGCGGGATGTCGGCGCTGATGCGGCTGCAGGTCGCGGCCCGGGGCTTCCCGGTCGCGGACGTCGTGAAGACCCGGCTCGTGCTCGAGGCGGCCGTCGTGACCGAGCTCGCCGAGGCGCACGGCAGCCCGGCTCGCGCGTCGACGTCGGTGCCCGTGCCGACCTCCGTGCCGACATCGGTGCCCGTGCCGATGTCCGTGCCGGTGCCGGCGGCCGCGGCCGCCGCGGCGGCCACGGATGCCGGGACGACCGTACCAACGCCGGCCGGCGGCCAGACCGGAGTCGGCACCGGGTCCCTGGCCCGCGCGGAACAGCTCCTCGACGCGATGGACGCGCCGGGCCGGACGGAGGCCGAGTTCCTGGCGCTCGATGCGCAGTTCCACCTCGCCCTCGCCGAGGCGTCCGGAAACCAGGTCATCACGGCGACCATGGCCGGACTCCGCAGCGCGATCGAAGCGTACGCCCGCGCGGGCGTGGCCCGACTCGGGTCGTGGGCGGAGACATCCGCTCGCCTCAGGCTCGAACACCGGGAGATCGTCGCGTGCATTCGCGCGGCCGACCCCGCAGCGGCCCGACGGGCGGTGCAGTCGCATATCGCGGGGTACTACGCCGAGACCCGGCTGACGGAGACACCGGGAGATGCGGGCAGTGCCGAAATTCCGCCCGCCGTCCCGACGCGACCCGTGCCGAGCCGACCCGAACCGACATGACCTGAACCGACGCGACCCGACGCGACCCGGACCGACGCGACCCGCCCAGCCGACCGACTCGCCGGAAACACCGACCGTAGCCCCCGACCCCGCCCTGCCAGCCCCCAGCCCCAGAACGGAATTCCAGACCATGGTTCAACGACGCATCCCCAAAATCAAGGACCTCGCCCCGCTCATGCAGTTCAAGGCGCCGGAGCTCAACGCGAAGAAGCGCCGCCTCGAGAGCGCCCTCACCATCTACGACCTGCGCGCGATCGCCAAGCGGCGCACGCCGAAGGCCGCGTTCGACTACACCGAGGGAGCCGCAGAGGCGGAGATCTCACTCGCCCGCGCCCGCCAGGCCTTCGAGGACATCGAGTTCCACCCGGCGATCCTGCGCGACGTCTCGACGGTCTCGACCGGCTGGGACGTGCTCGGGGCGCCCGTCGCCCTCCCGTTCGGGATCGCGCCGACCGGATTCACCCGGATGATGCAGACCGAGGGCGAGATCGCCGGCGCGCACGCGGCCGCGAAGGCCGGCATCCCGTTCTCGCTCTCGACGATGGGCACGACCGCGATCGAGGACGTCAAGGCCGCCAACCCGCACGGGCGCAACTGGTTCCAGCTCTACATGTGGAAGGACCGCGACCGCTCGATGGCCCTCGTCGACCGGGCCGCGAAGGCCGGCTTCGACACCCTGCTCGTGACGGTCGACGTGCCCGTCGCCGGCGCGCGCCTGCGCGACAAGCGCAACGGGTTCTCGATCCCGCCACAGCTCACCCTCGGCACCGTGGTCAACGCACTCCCGCGCCCGGAATGGTGGATCAACTTCCTCACGACGGAACCGCTCGCCTTCGCGTCCCTCGACCGCTGGAGCGGCACCGTCGGGGAACTGCTCGACACCATGTTCGACCCGACCGTCACCTTCGAGGACCTCGCCTGGATCAAGACGCAGTGGCCGGGCAAGGTCGTCGTCAAGGGCGTGCAGAACGTGGCGGATGCCGCCAGGCTCGCCGAAATGGGCGTCGACGCGATCATCCTCTCCAACCACGGGGGCCGCCAGCTCGACCGCGCCCCGATCCCGTTCCACCTGCTGCCCGAGGTCGCTCGCGAAGTGGGCAACGACCTCGAGGTGCACCTCGACACGGGCATCATGAGCGGTGCCGACATCGTCGCCGCCGTCGCCCTCGGCGCTCGGTTCACCCTCGTCGGCCGGGCCTACCTCTATGGGCTGATGGCCGGCGGCGAGGCCGGCGTCGACCGGGCTGTGCAGATCCTCGCGGAGCAGATCACCCGCACCATGCGGCTGCTCGGCGTGACGTCGCTCGAGGAACTCGAGCCGGGGCACGTCACCCAGCTCTCCCGCCTGAGCCGCATCGCCCGTCCGGAGGGCGTGCCCGCGACACGGCCCTAGCGCCGAGATGGCCCGTTTCCGCCGAACCGACCCGCTGCAACGGGTCGACTCGGCGAAAACGGGTCGACTCGACGCCGGACGCCAGTGTGCCGCGCTCCGGCACTCAGGGCGCTGGGACGCTGGGACGCTCAAGGTGCCGGGACGACATGGCGGGCGAGCATCGTTGCGATCCCGTCGAGGTCGAGCTCACTCTGCGCGACCGAGATCACGAAGTGGAACGCGTCATCCGTCGACATGACCACGCGAAAGCCGTTGAGCCGCAGGAACGCGAGGGTGAGGATCCAGGACAGCCGCTTGTTCCCGTCGAACAGTGGGTGGTTCTGGGCCAGTGACGACATGAGCGCGGCGGCCTTCAGCTCGAGCGTCGCATAGGCATCCTCACCGAACATGCCCGCCGATGGCCGGGCGAGCGCGGAGAAGAGCAGTCCCTGGTCGCGAATGTGAAGTCCGAGGTGTGCCACGACAGCCAAGGCCTGCTCCGGCTCGATGTACTCGATGTACTCGATGTACTCGATCACCATCGCACCCGCGGACTCAGGCGTCTTCGAGCCGGGTCAGCAGATCAGCGTATTCCGCAGAGATCTCGTCCACGCTCGTCAGCACGCGCGCTGTCTTTGATTCCTGTCGTGCGAAGCGATCGGCCGCCTCGATGAGCAACGCGTGCTTGGAGGTATGGCGCAGGCGGGCGAGCGACTCCAGCGCGGAGTCGAGCTCTGGGGGGAGTCTGACGGTCATAGCCATGCCGAAATGGTACCACTGTGGTACCACCACGTCGAGAATGCCCATGTCCGCCGAACCGACCCGCTGGGACGGGTCGACTCGGCGAAAACGGCACAGGTCAGCGGCCGGCGGCGAGCTACTCGGTGGCGAACCCGTCGAGCACGGCGGCGAGCTGGGCGACGGCCCAGTCGAGGTCGGCTTCGGAGACGCAGAGCGGCGGGGCGAGCCGGATCGTGGAGCCGTGGGTGTCCTTGGCCAGGACCCCGCGGACCATGAGCGCCTCGCAGACCGCGCGACCGCTTGCGAGATTCGGGTCGATGTCGATTCCGGCCCACAGCCCGGCGCCGCGGACCGCGACGACCCCGTGCCCGATGAGGCCGTTCAGCGCTTCGTGGAGGTGGGCGCCGAGCACGCGGGCGCGCTCCTGGTAGTCGCCCTCGGCCAGTATCCGCACGACGGCGAGGCCGACGGCGGCGGCGAGCGGGTTGCCGCCGAACGTCGAGCCGTGCTCGCCCGGGTGCAGCACGCCGAGCACGTCGCGGTTGCCGACGACCGCGGACACCGGAACGATGCCGCCGCCGAGGGCCTTGCCCAGGAGGTAGAGGTCGGGCACGACGCCGACGAGGTCGCACGCGAACGTGGCGCCGGTGCGGCCGAGGCCGGACTGGATCTCATCCGCGATGAAGAGCACGTTGTGGCGCGTGGTGATCTCGCGCACCGCGGGGAGGTAGTCGGCGGGCGGCACGACGATGCCGGCCTCGCCCTGGATCGGTTCGAGCAGCACGGCGACGGTGTTCTCGTCGATCGCGGCCTCGAGGGCAGCGGCGTCGCCGAACGGCACGGTGCGGAATCCGGGCGTGAACGGGCCGAAGCCCGCGCGGGCGGACTCATCGTCGGAGAAGCTGATGATCGTGGTGGTGCGGCCGTGGAAGTTGCCGCCGGCGACGATGATGTTCGCCCGGTCGGCCGCGACGCCCTTCACGCGGTAGCCCCAGGCGCGGGCGACCTTGATGCCGGACTCGACGGCCTCGGCGCCCGTGTTCATCGGAAGCACCATGTCCTTGTGGGCGAGCTCGGCGAGGGCCGTGACGAACGGGCCGAGCTGGTCGTTGTGGAAGGCGCGGCTCGTGAGGGTGATCCGGCCGAGCTGGGCGCGGGCGGCGTCGAGCAGCACGGGGTTCGAGTGGCCGAAGTTGACCGCGGAGTACGCGGCGAGACAGTCCAGGTAGCGCTTGCCGTCGACATCCGTCACCCAGGCACCGTCACCGGTCGCGACCACGACGGGCAGCGGGTGGTAGTTGTGGGCGGCGTGCTCCTCTTCGAGGGCGATGAAGGCGGCGGGCGTTGCGGATGCCTGCGTCGGGGCGCCGGGGGCGGCATCCGTCGTCTGCTCGGCGCGGTGCGCGCCCGGCCGGGTGTTCGTGGGGGCGCTCATCGGCGCAGCTCCAGGGTGCAGCACTTGACGCCGCCGCCGCCGAGGAGGAGCTCGGAGAGGTCGACGCCGATCGGGTTGTAGCCGCGTTCGCGGAGTTGGCCCTCGAAGTCCTTCGCGCGGGCGGCGATGACGACGTTGTAGCCGTCGGAGTAGGAGTTGAGGCCGAGGATCGCGGCGTCCTCCTCGGTGACGATGATCGCGTCGGGGTAGCGTTCACGCAACACGGCGAGGCTCGGTTCGTCGAAGGCGCTCGGCAGGTACGCGATGTTGGTGTCGTCGAGCACGGCGATCGCGGTGTCGAGGTGGTAGAAGCTCGGGTTGACGAGGTTGAGCGTGATGACCGGACGGCCGTAGATCGCGGAGACCTCCTCGTGGCTGTTCGAGGCGCTGCGGAAGCCGGTGCCGGCGAGGATGACGTCTCCGACGAGCAGGAAATCGCCCTCGCCCTCGTTGATCTCGACGGGCACGCGCACGTCGAAGCCGTTGGCGCGGAACCAGTCCATGTACGCGGGGCCCTCCGGCTGGCGCTCCGGGTACGTGAACGCGGCGCCGTAGGCGATGTTGTCGATGACGAATCCGCCGTTAGCGGCGTAGACCATGTCGGGCAGGCCGTCGATCGGGTCGATCAGGTGCACGTCGAAGCCGAGGCCGACGTAGGTGTCGTAGAGGGTCTGCCACTGGGCGACGGCGAGGCTCGTGTCGGTGGGGATGGCCGGGTCCATCCACGGGTTGATCCGGTACACGACGGTGAAGTAGTCGGGCTTGCACATCAGCACCGTGCGCTTGACGGCCGTGCGCACCGGGGCGAGCGCCGCGGTCGCTGGCGTCGTCGTGGGGTCGAGATCGATGGTCATGAGGTCTCCTTCGTCTGCGCTCCGTCGGCTTCTGCCGGAATCGGAACGCGGGGTGGATGGCGGACCAGGTCACTCATGAGAGCTCTGCGCGGCTGGACGACAGCCCACTGACTGCCGATCGGCACCGCACAGAGACGCCGTGCCCATTCTCACACAGCGTGAATCAACGTTGCACGCCAATATGCGCGCATAATCGGCGTGATTGTCGCCTTGTGCGCAGGATTTCCACGTCGCTGCGCCGAATTCCCCCTAGACTCTCGGAATGGACAACCTCGACCGCGGCATACTCGACCTTCTGCGACAGAATGCACGGGCCGGCTACGGAGACATCGGCTCTGTCGTCGGGCTGTCCGCCTCCGCGGTCAAGCGCCGGGTCGACCGGCTCGTCCTCGACGGGATCATCCGCGGCTTCACGATCCAGGTCGACCCCGCGATCGACGGCATGAGCACCGAGGCATATGTCGAGCTCTTCTGCCGTGGGACCGTCGCTCCCGACGAACTCCTCCGCATCCTCTCCGGGGTGCCGGAGGTCGTCGACGCCGGCACCGTCACGGGAAGCGCGGACGCGATCGTGCACATCCGGGCGCGCGACATCCCCGGGCTCGAGGCGGCACTCGAGAAGGTGCGCCTCGCACCCAACGTCGACCACACCCGCAGCGCGATCGTGCTCTCCCGGCTCATCCACCGCGCGGCCGAGTAGCCGCGCCGCGGCATCCGTCGCCCGTCGCCCGTCCAACCCTCACCGCCGCCCGCGAGAGTACGTTTTTGGCCCTTAAACGAGCAGTTTAAGGGCCAAAAGTGCGCTCTCGCGGGAAGAGCGAGCGGTCTTTGTCGGTCGTGACTAGGTGGGGATCGGGATGGGCTTCATCCGGATCGGCGCGAGGAACTGGATCAGGGTGACGGCCGTGATCGCACCGGCGCAGAGGATGCCGGCGAGCACGACGATCTGGAAACGCCCGGCCTCGAGCGGCGAGGCTCCGCCGAAGATCGCGCCGACGAATGCCCCGGGCAGGGTGACGAGACCCGTGGTCTTGGTCTGGTCGGTCGTCGGGATGATGGCGAAGTAGACCGCGCGGCGCGCCAGGTCGAGCGTCGACTGCCGCGGGGTCGCCCCGAGGGCCATCCAGCCCTCGACCTCGTCCCAGTGCTCGGTGACCGCCTCGCCGAAGCGCCGGCCGGTCAGGGTGGCGATCGACATCGCATTCCCGATGATGATGCCGCCGTAGGAGAGCACATACCGCGGGGAGAATTCGATGGCGCCGACCGAGAAGACCACGGTGAGCGTCGCGAGGATGCCGAGACCCATCGCTGCGGCGATCCAGCCGAAGTGCTGCCGAGTGGCGCCGAGCCGACGGTTGACCGTGCTCACGGCGGCGACGAACATCACGCTGAGGCCGACTCCGACCCAGAGCGGGTCAGAGATGATGCCGCTCAGGATGAGGCTGATCGCCGCGAGCTGGAGCGTGCCCCGGAGGATGGCGAGGGCAGGTGCGTACGGGCGGGGTACGTGGAAGCCGCGGAGCAGGGCGGTGACAACCGCGATCAGCAGCAGAACCCCGACGAGGCTGGGCAGCAGTCCGCCCAGTTCAGCGGGGAGGTCGGCGGGCCAGGTCACCTTCTGAGCCTAGCGAGCGTAGCGAGCTGCCCTGTTCGGGGTCGTTCCGAAACGAAGTCGGTCCCGCTCAGTGAAAAGTCAGTGAGCGACAGGGCCAGTGAACGGGAACGAATCTCGCTGCCGCCGGGATGGACCAGACGGAGATTGAGAGGTCACGGACTCGGCGCGGCCGGCGCAAGTGCGGCACGGGCCGCGTCGATCCGGCGCCGACGGGTCTCCGGCGTTTTCGCACCCTCGATCGCGAGGACGTGGGCGCGCTGGTTGCTGTAGGACAGCGCCCCGAAGGCCGCCCGGGCACCCGGTTGGTCGTCGAGCGCGGCGGCGAAGTCCGCGGGCACCTCGACCACCCGGGGTTCGGTGTCGAGCTCGACGTCGACCTCGATCTCGTCACCCGCCGCGACGCCGGCCTGCTCGCGGTTCTCCGCACTGAGCGCGATCATGTACGCGCCACGGTAGGGCGCGACCGAGCTGCGGTAGGTGTGGCCGGCGATCGTGACCCTGATGGCGTGGCGTTTGCCGGGGCCGAGGCCCGCGACGACCTCCTCCGGAACGCGGATGCCCGTTGCCGACTTTCCGGACAGTTCGAGGACGGTGGTGAATTTCATGGATCCGAGTATGGCGCGGCCGGCGGTTTCGCGCGAGTGCCCCCGCGGACTAGCTTGGTACATAACCGACACAAAGAGAGGCGGTGCGGGCATCATGAAGCTGATCATCGACGAGCACTCCCCGACGCCGCCCTTCGAGCAGCTGCGCCAGCAGGTCGTCGACGCCGTGCGAACCGGGACCGCCGCACCCGGCGACAAGCTGCCGACCGTGCGCAGGCTCGCCGACGAACTCGGGCTCGCGCCGAACACCGTGGCCAGGGCCTACCGCGAGCTCGAGCAGGGCGAGGTGATCGAGACCCGCGGCCGGCTGGGCTCCTTCATCGCGGCGACGGGCGACCCGACCAGGCGACAGGCGCAACGCGCTGCGGCCGAATTCGCCGAGCGGATGCGCGGGCTCGGCCTGGACGCGCAGGACGCGCTCGCGCTTGCGGCAGCCGCGCTCGGCATCCGCCCCTGAGCACACCGAATGCGCCCCGCCCTGCCGCGAAAGCGGGCGAATCGTCGGTGTGAACCCGTCATGCCGACGACTCAGCCGCTTTCGCGGCCGCCGGGTGCGGGGGGCTGGGCGTAGGCGGCGGCGAGGCGGCGGAAGCCCTCGTCGAGGGTCACCCGTGGGGTCCAGTGCAGGTCCGCGCGCGTCCGACGCTGGTCGAACCAGTGGGCGGTGGAGAGCTGTTCGGCGAGGAAGCGGGTCATCGGGGGTTCGTCGACTCCGGGGCGCACCCGCCAGGCGGCCTCGATCGCGGAGCCGCCCGCGCGCGCAAGGGCAGCGGGAACCGACCAGGCCGGTGGCCGCACGCCGGCGGCCCGGCACATGCCGTCGAGCAGCTCGGCGACCGGTCGGGGCTCGCCGTTGGTGATGACGTAGGCGTTGCCGTGCACGTCGGGCACCCGGTCGAGGGCGGCGCTGATCGCCGTCGCCGCGTTGTCCACGTAGGTCGTGTCGATGAGCGCCGCGCCGTGTCCGAGCAACGGGAGGCGGCCCGCCCGGGCCCGGTCGACGATGCGGGCGACGAGCTGGGTGTCCCCCGGGCCCCAGACCAGGTGCGGGCGCACGGCGACGACGCGCATGAGCGGAGAGTCGGCGTCGAGCGCGAGCAGTTCGGCCCTGGCCTTGGTGCGGGCGTAGTCACCGCGGGCGCGGGCCGGATCGGCCGGGCCGGCATCGCTGCCGACGATGGATGCGCCGGCGTGGGCGACCGAGGGAGAGGAGACGAACACGAAGCGCGAGACCCCGGCATCCACTGCCGCACCAAGGAGCGAGCGGGTGCCTTCGACGTTGACCGCCTCGAAGTCGCGCGGGTCACCGGCGAGGGACACCTTCGCGGCGAGGTGCACGACAGCATCCATGCCGATGACGGCATGTTTCAGGTCGACCTCGGCCGTCACGGAACCGAGCAGGTCGCGCGCCCCGGCCACGCCGGACGGCCGCCGCTGGAAGCAGCTCACCTCGTGCCCGGCCGCGACGAGCTCTGCCGCGACCGCACGACCGAGGAAGCCGCTTGCCCCGGTGACGAGCACCCGGAGGGCGGTCACGGCCGCGTCATCCGCCCACCGGAGAGGATGCCGCCCGCCCAGCGGGCGAGCCTGCTGCGGTCGATCTTGGAATTGTGCCGGATGTCTGTCGGCAGGTGCGGGACGACGAGCACGGCCGCGATCGGCGCTGTCGACGCGAGCCGGACCGCGGCGGCGAGCTCGCTGGACGCGAGTCGCACCCGGCGCGCAGCTGGCGTGGTCTCGACGACGGCGACGAGCTGCTGGGTGCCGACCGGCCCGATTCCGACGACGGCGGCCCGCGCCACGCCGGCGTGGCCCTGCGCGGGCCGGCCGCGGGTGTCACCGGTGACCGCAGCCCGGGGTATGGCCCGGATGCGCTCGATGGCTTGTTCGGGGCCGACGGGGGTGACCACTCCGGCGCTCGTCACGATGACGTGCGGCAGCCGGCCCTCGACCCAGAGCCTGCCGTCGACGTCGAGGTGGCCGACGTCGCCGGTGCGGTGCCAGCGTTCGCCCGTGATCGCGCCGCGCCTGGCCGCCCGGTCGGTGAGCCAGAGCCGGTCGTAGTGGTCTTCGACGTGGGGGGCGGAGACGACGATCTCACCGGTCACGCCGGTCTGCTCTGAGAGCTCGCCGGTGGCAGCACCCCGGTCGTCGAGTGCGCTGATCCGGATCCGGGTGGTCCCGGTGGGACAGCCGACGCAGACGCCGCCGGGGGCAGCCGTCGTCTCGACGTCACGGATGGCAGGGCGACCGGGATTGCGGATGCCGTTCGCGGCATCCGTTGTGGCCGGCGACGGGGCGCGCAGGCGGTCGCCCGTCGCGGCCCGGATGCCCTCGAGGGTGATGTCCGTCATCAGGAGTCCCTCGGTCATGCCGTACGGGGTATGGGCTGTCGCGCCCGGCATCAGCCGGGCGGCCGCGGCGAGGAGCGGCTCGGCGACCGGCGCACCGGCGGACAGGAAGCTGCGCACCCCGGCGAGGGATGCCCAGTCGGCGGGGCTGAGGCTCCCTGCGGTCGCGACGACGTTCGTGAGCGCTGCCGGCGACAGGAACACGACGGATGCGTCGATCGCGGCGACGGCGGCGGCCACGGCGGTCGCGGTGAGCGTCTTGGGCGAGGTGACGTCCATGTCGGGGGTGACCGATCGGGCACCGAGGGCGGGGCCGAGGAGGGCGAACGGTGCGAAACCGGCGACGAGGCCCGTGCCGGGGCCGACGCCGTACTGGGCGCGGAGGGCCCGGCTGACCGCGGCGAGCTGGCCGTTCGTATAGACGACGCCCTTGGCGGGCCCCGTCGAACCGGAGGTGAAGAGCACCGCCGCCGTATCGGCCGCGGTGGGCTCCTGCGGCAGTTCCTCCTCCGCGCCGAGCGACTCCAGCTCTGCGAGGGTGAAGGAGACGTCGAGGAGCCGGGCAAGGGGCTTGGCGAGGGTGACCGCGGCGATCTTCTGCCCCGGCCAGCCGAGCGCCCTGGCGGCGAGCAACCCGGGGGTCGCTCCGATGACGTGGTCTGGACGCGCGCCGCGGACGGCCCTGGTCAGGCCACGGAGGCCGAGGCCGGCATCCGCGACCACGACGACGGCGCCGATGCGTACGCAGGCATACAGCACCGCCGTGAGGTCGGCGCCCGGAGGAACGAGGAGCGAAACCCGGTCGCCCTTGCGGACGCCGATCTGATAGAGCCCGGTGGCCAGCTGGCGCACACGGGTGGACAGCTCGCGCCAGGTGACGCTGAGCTGAGCGGCGCCGTGGCCTGGCGCCATGTCGACGAGGGCGATGTCGTCGCTCTCCCGGAATTCATCGAGGTAGTGCCAGAGCGGCTGGTACCCGTCCCCGCCGGACCCGGACCCGGACCCGGGTGCGGTTTCCGCGTCCGAGATGTCCTTTTCCGGTCGAGAGTGACCGATAGAGCGGTCACTCTCGACCGGAACGGGCACGGCGGCGGGGACTGGGGCGCGCTCGGCGGCGGACACCGGGGAGGGCAGGGCGGCGAGCGGGGCGCGGTCGGCGAGCCAGGTCAGCGCGGCCGCGGCGTAGTCGACGTCCTCGGCCACCAGGTGACCGGCGCCTTCGAAGCGGTGCACGTCGGCATCGGTGAGCCGGTCGAGGAGGTCGTCGAGATACCGGTCGCTGAAGATCGGGTCGGTGGGGCCCCAGAGCAGCAGCGCCGGCACGCCGAGTCGGCGGATTCCGGAGGCGATGCGGTCGAGTTCCGGCGTGCTGACGGATCCGGGACCGACCGGGATGTCGGCGACGAACGCTCCGATCCCGCCGCGACGGGCGGCACCGCGGTACGGCGCCCGGTAGGCGCGTTTGACGGCGGCGGACAGGGGCGGATGCGCGAGCGCGAGCGTCGTGTCGAGGAACGCGGGCGTCGTGACGGTCGCGGTGCCGAGCACGCCGCCCTGCAGGGCCAGCCGCAGGGGCGCCGGAATCGCGGCGTCTTCCGGCTGGTGCACGGCGGTGTTGAGCAGCAGAACGCCTGCGAGCAGGTCCGGGTGGTCGACGGCCCAGCCGAGCGAGACGACTCCGCCCCAGTCGTGGCCGAAGGTGACGACCGGGCCGGCCAGGCCGAGTGCATCCGTGAGGTCGCCGAGGTCTGCGACCCGGCGCGCAAGGGGACGGACGGTCCCGGTGCGCTCGGAGAAGCCCATCTCGAGCTGGTCGACGGCGATCACGCGCCAGGCCTCTGCGCCGCGCGTTGCGGCATCCGTCGCCTGCGTCACGAGCGACCGCCACAGGTACGACCAGGTCGGGTTGCCGTGCACGCACAGGATCGTGCCGACCGGGGTGATGCCGCGGGACGCGAGCAGGGGCCCGTTGTCGAGCAGGTGCCAGGTGCGGATGCCGGCGCCCGGTTCCTCGGCCTCGACCAGTCTCGAGAACGCGGGGTCGAGCCCCGGCAGTCCCTCGGGCGGCAGGGCCGCCGGCGCGGGTGTCGCCGCGGCGCGCGGCAGGCGGTACTGGTGCTGTTGCCGGGGGTGGGTCATGGTGCGGCCGGTCACCAGGCCAGTTCCATCATGGCGGTGTTGAGGCCGGAGCCGACCCCCATGAGCAGCACCCGGTCACCGCGGCGCAGGGACTTCGCCTCTTCGGCGAGGGTGATCGGGATCGACGCCGGCCCGACGTTGCCGAACAACGGGTAGGTAAGGGGCACCCGCGCCCGGTCGAGCCCGGTGGCCTTTACGATCGCGTCGGTGTGCACGTCAGAGACCTGGTGCAGGATGTAGCGGTCCATGCTCGACCAGTTCCAGTCGCGCTTGGCTTCCGTCCAGGCCGAGACGACGAGTTCCATGCCGCCCTTGAGCAGCGCCTTGGCGTCGGTGAACATGCCGTCGACGCTTCCGACGCAGAGCCCGTTGAACTGGGTCGCGGCGCGTGTGACGCCGCCGAGTATGCGATGGCCCTCGGGATGCCGGTCGGCACGACCGAGGACGGCCGCCGCCGCCCCTGACCCGAGGGTCAGGCTGGCGAATTCGCTCATGAAGTCCTTGCGGCCGATGTCGGGCCGTCCGAGCCGGTCGATCGTGTTGGCCTGGATCTCGTCGGCGTCTTCGCCGTCGATCACCACGGCGTAGTCGACCTGGCCGGAGTCGATCAGCTGTGCGGCGAGGGTCATCCCGTTCACGAAACCGAGGCATGCGTTGGCGATGTCGAAGTTGGTCGCGGACGAGGGCAGACCGAGGCCGTGGTGGATCCGAACGGCGACGGAGGGCTCGAGGTGCTTGCGGGTGACCGAGGTGTTGATCAGGAGACCGACCTGGCCAGGCTCGACGCCCGCCTCGCTCAGGGCGCGCTTGCCCGCGGACACCGCCGCGTCGTCGAAGGCGAGGTCGCCACCCCAGTTGCGGCGTTCGTGGACACCGGCGACGCGCTGGAGCAGGCCGCTCGGGAGACGCAGGCGTTTCAGGGCCGGCTGCAGGCGACGGTCGATCTCGATCGAGGTCGTGACGATCGGCGCGAGGGTGCTCGCTACCGCCAAGAGCGCGACGTTTTTGTGCGACGTCTTTGCGTTTCCGTCCAAGTGCTGATCCCCTGTCGAGTTATGGCGCCGCTGTCACGCCACGGTCCCCGGTATTATCCCCCACTCAACTGGTCGTTCCTCGTGCACGCGCTGTGTGCTGCGCTCCCCTGACCGCCCGCCCCATCCGCGAGAGCGGAGGTTTGGCCCTTAACGCCGTGGTTTAAGGGCCAAATCTCCGCTCTCGCGGGCGCGGGTGAGCGCGCGGGGCGGGAGGGGCGGTCAGATGATGCCGGCGGAGAGGGTGCTCGGGTTGCCGAAGCGGTGCGCCGTGATCGAGATCGCCTGTTCCCGCAGGAACGGAAGCAACTCGACCCGGCCGGCCTGGGTGACCGGGTGGGCGTAGACGGCGACGTCGGGACTGCCGCGGAGGGCGTGCGCGAGCTGCGCCGCGGCATCCATCGCCCCGGTCAGCGGGTCGCCGCCGATGAGCCGCACGCGGCTCGTCGTGGTGCCGCCCGCCGCGGCGCGGGCGAGCCATTCGGCGTCGCTCTCGACCGTGACCGGGATCTCACGCTCGGCGAGGGCGCCCCGCACGATCGGCGGGATCGGGAGCGCGCTCGAGACGACGAACCGCGACTTCGAGAGGGTCGCTGCGATGAGCACCCGCAGCAGGTTGGACAGAGTGCCGTCCTCGGCGAGGCGCACTGTGACCGGCAGGGCCCGATAGCGGAACAGGTTGCGTTCGACGCCGAGCGCCGAGACGTCCTTGACCGCTCCGAACTCCTCGCGCCAGGCCAGGGCGTCGCTGAGGGCCGAGCGGCGCAGCACGTCGAAGTCGGCATAGTCGAGCACGGGCTGCGAGCCCTCGATGAGTTGCGTGACCCTCGGTTCGAGGCCGCGCAGGTGCAGTGTCGAGCTGTTCCTGCCCGGGTTGGTCACCCAGCTGCCGAGGCCGTAGAGATAGTTCGGTCCGCCGGCCTTCGTGCCGGCTCCCACCGACGAGCGCTTCCAGCCGCCGAACGGCTGGCGCTGCACGATCGCACCCGTGATCCCCCGGTTGACGTACAGGTTGCCGGCCTCGATCGTCTCGAGCCAGGTCGCGAGTTCCTCGGGGTCGAGCGAATGCAGGCCGGAGGTGAGTCCGAAGTCGACCGCGTTCTGAAAGCGGATGGCTTCCTCGAGCGTGCGCGCATGCATGACTCCCAGCACGGGACCGAAGAACTCGGTGAGGTGGAAGTAGGAACCGGGGGCGACGCCGGTGCGGATGCCCGGCGACCACAGCGCGCCGTCCTCGTCCAGCTGTTTCGGTTCGACGAGCCAGCTCTCGCCGACGCCGAGCTCGGTGAGGGCGTGCAGGAGCTTGCCGTTCGCGGGTTCGATGAGCGGGCCCATCTGGGTGACCGGGTCGGAGGGGCGACCGACCCGCAGGCTCGTCGCGGCGTCGACGAGCTGGCCGAGGAACCGCTCGGAGCGCGCGACGGACCCGACGAGGATGACGAGGCTCGCCGCGGAGCACTTCTGACCCGCGTGACCGAAGGCGCTCTTGACGACGTCGGCCGCCGCGAGGTCGAGGTCTGCGGACGGGGTGACGATGATCGCGTTCTTGCCGCTCGTCTCCGCGAGCAGCGGCAGGTCCTCGCGGAAGCTCCGGAACAGCTCCGCCGTCTCGTATGCCCCGGTCAGGATGACCCGGTCGACGGCGGGGTGGCCGATCAGGCGGGTGCCGAGTTCCCGGTCGGCGAGGTCGACGAGCGCGAGCAGCTCGCGGGGCACGCCGGCCTCCCAGAGCGCCTCGACCATGACCGCTCCGGAGCGCTGGGCGAGTTTCGCCGGCTTGACGATGACGCCGGAGCCTGCGGCGAGCGCCGCGAGCACCCCGCCTGCGGAGATCGCGACGGGGAAGTTCCACGGCGGCGTGACGACGGTGAGGCGCGGCGGCACGAAGATGGCGCCCTGGACGGCGTCGAGGTCACGGGCGCGTTCGGCGTAGTAGTGGGCGAAGTCGATGGCCTCGCTCACCTCGGGGTCGCCCTCCGCGATGGTCTTTCCGGTCTCCGCGGCCATCACCTCGATCAGGCGGTCGCGGTTCGCGGCGAGCGCGAGGCCGGCCCGGTGCAGGATCGCGGCCCGCTCCCCGCCGGGGCGCTGGCCCCACTCGTTGCCGCTTGCGGCGACGGTGTCGATGATGGCGTCGAGCTGCTCATCGGTGTCGACTCGGGCGGCGAGGATCGTGTCGATCCCGAGCCGTGAGCCCTCGACCTGGCTGAGGATCCGGCGCCCCCACGCCCGGTTGGCGGGCAGGGAGGGGTCGGTGTCCGGCTCGTTGTGGAACCGGCGGCCGGCGGCCCCGTTCCCCGCGCCGGCTCCGGCCCCCGCGTGCGTCAGAAGCGCGGCGGTGTCGCTGAGCGAGCCGCGGGTGAAGCCGAGCACGGCGTTGGTGAGGCCGAGGTCGTCGTCGGTGTGCTGCGCCGCTTCGGCCGCAGACTCCGTCGCTTCGAGCTGGGCGACCGCCGACCGGTCCTGGCTGCGGTTCGGTGCCGGCACGAAGGCCTCCGGCCCGACCGACGATTCGAGGGCCCCGAGCGAGGCGAGGAAGCGTTCCTTCTCGCGTTCGAAGAGCGGCGGCGAGGTGGTGAGCTCGAACACGGCCGACATGAAGTTGTCCTGGCTCGCGTTCTCCTCGAGGCGGCGGATCAGGTAGCTGATCGCCACGTCGAACTCGGCAGGGTTGACGACGGGCGTGTAGAGCAGCAGCTTGCCGACGTCCCGGCTCACGGCTTCCGCCTGGCTCGTCGCCATGCCCAGCAGCATCTCGAACTCGACCCGGTCGTCGACGCCGCGCCGCTTGGCGAGGAGGTGGGCCCACGCCACGTCGAAGAGGTTGTGCCCGGCGACGCCGATGCGGACGGCATCCGTGTTCTGCGGGGTCAGCGCCCAGTTGAGCACCCGCTTGTAGTTCGTGTCCGCGTCCTGCTTGGTGCCGTAGGTCGCGAGCGGCCAGTCGTGCACGATCGCGTCGACGTGCTCCATGGCGAGGTTGGCGCCCTTGACGACGCGCACCTTGATCGGGGCTCCCCCGGCCGCGCGCCGGCTCTGCGCCCAGTGGGTCAGGCCCTGCAGGGCGCCCAGGGCGTCGGGCAGGTAGGCCTGGAGCACGATCCCGGCCTCGAGGCCGAGCAGTCGGGGCTGGTCCAGGATGCGTTCGAAGACCGCGATCGTGAGGTCGAGGTCGCGGTATTCCTCCATGTCGAGGTTGATGAATTTCGGCACGGCGGATGCCGCAGCGAGCTCGTACAGCGGCGTCAGCCTCTCGACGACCCGCGTCACGGCCTCGTCGAATGACCACATCGAGAGCTGGCTCGCGATCGACGACACCTTGATCGAGACGTAGTCGACGTCGGGGCGGGCGAGCAGCGCCCTGGTGCCCTCGAGCCGGCGCAGGGCTTCCTTCTCGCCGAGCACGGCCTCACCGAGCAGGTTGATGTTGAGCCGGTTGCCGGATTCGCGCAGGCTCGCGATCGCGGGCCCGAGCTTGTCCGGCGTCGCATCGACGACGAGGTGCCCGACCATCTGCCGCAGCACCTTGCGTGCGGCGGGGATGACGACCCACGGCAGCACCGGGCCGAGCACGCCGCCGAGGCCGATGGCGCCGCGCAGGTACCCGGGCAGGAAGCCGGGGGCCTTCTTCGCGACGGCCTGCAGGTTGTAGCCGGCGACCATGAGGTCCTGGGGGCGCATGACGCCGTCGACGAAGCCGACCGTGAAGTCGAGGCCGTTCGGGTCCTTGAGCACGCCCGCGAGGCGTTCGGCCGAGACGTCGGCCGGAATGGCGGTGCTTTCCGCGAGCCACTTCCTGACGAGCGTGACGACCTCCGCGCTCTGGGCCTGGTGCACGACGGACGGTGAGCTGCTCATGGTCACGAGGGTAGTCTTTCGCTCGCGCAACGGCCGGGAGCCGTTCCGGGGGGACGGAATCTGAGTCCAGTGTCGCGGGAACTTCCGATAAGCAAAAGCGAACGTTAGTGCAGGGTATTGGTTAGTATTTGTGTGCATTGGAGCCGAGCGGGAGGTGACGGGATGTTGGACATCCGACGCCTGCGCCTGCTGCGCGAACTGAAGATCCGCGGCACCCTCGCCGGGGTCGCCGAGGCGCTCTCCTACAGCCCGTCCGCGGTGTCCCAGCAACTCGCCCTGCTCGAGAAGGAAACGGGCGTCGAGCTCCTGCACAAGGTCGGCCGCCGCGTACAGCTCACCGCCCAGGCCGAGATCCTCGTCGAGCACACCACCCACCTGCTCGAACGGCTCGAAATCGCGGAGGCCGAGATGATGGCCTCGCTCACGACCGTCTCCGGAACCGTGCGGGTGGCCGTCTTCCAGTCCGCGTCGCACGCCGTGATCCCCCGCGCGCTGACCCTCCTCGCCGCCGAGTTCCCCGAACTGCGCATCGAGGTGACCGAGCGCGAGCCGGAGCGCGGCCTCTTCGAAGTGAGCGCCCGTGACTTCGACCTCGTCCTCGCCGAGCAGTACCCGGGGCACGGGCGGGCGCACCGGGCCGACCTCGACCGGGTGAACCTGACGACGGATGCGCTCAGGCTCGCGCTGCCGCCCGCGAGCGGGGGCGCGAGCGCGGGCGGCGCCGTGGATGCCTCCGCGACTCTCGCCGAGATGGCGCGGCTTTCGTGGGTCATGGAACCGCTCGGGACCGTCTCCCGCTCGTGGGCGACCCAGCTCTGCCGCGACGCCGGGTTCGAACCCGACGTCCGGTTCGAGACCGCCGACCTGATCGCGCACATCCGCCTGATCGAATCGGGGAATGCCGTCGGTATCCTGCCCGACCTGGTCTGGGCGGGCGCCGCCCCCACGGTGCACCTCGTCGACCTGCCCGGCAACCCGCGCCGCACCCTCTTCTCGGCCGCGCGCCGCTCGAGCACGAGGCGGCCGGGCGTCGTCGCCGTGCGCGATGCGCTCGCCCGCTCCGTCGAGCCTTGACGGGGAGCACGGGCGGGCTTTCACTGGGTGAAGCACGCCAGGAGCCGCGTGCGGAATGGGAGCCCCCGTGAGCACTCACCTCGCCCGCCGCATCCTCGTCGCCGTCGCGGCGGCCAGCGTCGCCGTCGCGCTGTCCGGGTGCGGGGCATCCGCCGGAAGCGCCGCGACCGGAGTCTGGGGCGACCCCGGTGCCGCCCGGACGCCGAGCCTCGAGCTCCACGAAGACCGTTCGCTCTCCGGAACCGACGGCTGCAACCGGCTCGTGGGCACCTGGAAGATGAGCGGTGACCGGATCGAGTTCGGTCCCCTCGCCTCGACCCTGATGGCCTGCGAGGGTGTCGACACCTGGCTGGGATCCGCGACGGCCGCGACCATCGACGGGTCGACGATGACTCTCACGGACCAGGGTGGGAAGAAGATCGGCACCCTCGAGCGCCAGCCGACGAGCAGCCCGAGCTGACCGGCACCGCGGCCGACACACCGTGCAGGCGGTGGAGACGGACAAGTGGCCCCACTCGAGCCATTGAGCGCTTGCCCTTCTCAATCGCATCGCTGTCAGTTGTTTTACTTCTGCACGCGCCTCGCCTAGCGTGAACCGACATGAAGACTTTCACCCTGCCCGGCACCGATATCGTCGCCCCGAACGTCATCCTCGGCCTGATGCGCATCCAGGAGAAGAGCGACGACGAGGTCCGCGAACTCGTGCGCACCGCCCGCGACGCCGGGATCGATTTCCTCGACCACGCCGACATCTACGGCTCGGAACTGCACGGTTGCGAGCGCCGCTTCGGCGAGGCGCTGCAGCTCACCCCCGCACAGCGTGACGCCATCACGATCCAGACGAAGACGGGAATCGTCGGGGACGGACCGTACTTCGATTTCTCCTACGAGCACATCGTCGAGTCCGTCGAGGGCTCTCTCGCCGCCCTGCGGACGGACCACATCGACATCCTGCTGCTGCACCGCCCCGACGCCCTCGTCGAACCGGAGGAGGTCGCCCGCGCGTTCGACGAACTCGAGGCGGCAGGCAAGGTGCGGGCGTTCGGCGTCTCGAACCACACCCCGCGCCAGATCGACCTGCTGCAGAAGTACGTGCGCCAGCCGATCGTCGTCAACCAGCTGCAGCTCTCGCTGACCCACGCACCGATCATCGCCCAGGGGGTTGCCGCGAACATGAGCGCCCAGGAGCAGTCCGTCACCCGCGACGGGGGCGGCATCGTCGACTACTGCCGCCTGAACGACATCACCATCCAGGCCTGGTCGCCGTTCCAGGCCGGCTTCTTCACGGGGGTGTTCCTCGGCTCGCCCGAGTACCCCGAACTCAACGCCGTCATCGACCGGCTCTCCGCGCACTACGGCGTCCCGCCGATCGCGATCGCGACCGCCTGGATCCTCCGGCACCCCGCGAGGATGCAGGTCGTGCTCGGCACCACCACCCCCGAGCGCGTCGCCGGCGCGGCCCAGGGCTCCGACGTGTCGCTCACCCGGGCAGAGTGGTACGAACTGTTCCGCGCCGCCGGACACATCGTTCCCTGAACCGCGGCCCCGCTTGCGCGACCGGTCGTGCGACCGGTCGCGCCTGGGCAGGGCCCTGGCGCGGTTGCTAGTCTCGAGGCGTGACGGAACCCACTCATGACGTTGTCATCGTCGGCGGCGGACACAACGGACTGACCGCCGCCGCGTACCTCGCCCTCGCCGGCCGCAGTGTGATCGTGCTCGAGCGTGCGGAGCATGTCGGCGGCGCCGCGGTCTCGGCCGAGGCCTTCGCCGGCGTCGACGCCCGCCTCTCGCGCTATTCCTACCTCGTCAGCCTGCTGCCGCAGCGGATCGTCGAGGAACTCGGTCTCGAGATCGGTCTCGCCCGGCGCCGCTTCTCCTCGTACAC
This sequence comes from Cryobacterium zhongshanensis, assembly GCF_022760445.1. Classification (NCBI taxonomy): domain Bacteria; kingdom Bacillati; phylum Actinomycetota; class Actinomycetes; order Micrococcales; family Microbacteriaceae; genus Cryobacterium; species Cryobacterium zhongshanensis. Next base: position 144,018 of record NZ_JALGAR010000004.1, read on the forward strand.
GCCGAACCCGGCCGACCCGACCGGCGGCCTCCTCGTCGACAACGGCGATGCCGCGGCCACCCTGGCGAGCTTCGACCGCATCGGCGCCGGCGCAGACGCCCCCGCCTGGGCCGCCTTCTACGCCGACACCGCACGGCTCGCCCGGGCGGTCTTCCCCACGGTCTGCGAACCCCTGCCGACCCGCTCGGAGGCCAGGCTCCTGCTCGGCGACGACGCCCTGTGGGATCGCTTCGTCGAGCATCCGCTCGGCCGCACCATCACCGAGACCTTCACGAACGACCTCGTGCGCGGCGTCGTCGCGACCGACGGCCTGATCGGCACGTTCACGGCGACGGATGCCGCGGACCTCGCCGCGAATCGCTGCTTCCTCTATCACGTGATCGGCAACGGAACCGGGGACTGGGACGTGCCGATCGGCGGGATGGGCGCCGTGACGGGCGAACTCGAGAAGGCCGCCCGGCAGGCAGGCGCCCGGATCGTGACCGACGCCGAGGTGACGAGCGTCGGCCCGGACGGAACCGTGCGCTACCGGCGCGGCGGCAGCATCCGCGAGGTCGCCGGAACGGTCGTGCTCTCCGGTGTCGCGCCCTGGGTGCTCGAGCATCTCCTCGCAGCGGATGCCGGCGGCAGGGACGATCCCGACGGCTCCCACCCGACCCCCGCAGAGCCTGCGCCCAAGCCGGAGGGCGCCCAGGTGAAGGTCAACCTGCTGCTGCGCCGGCTGCCGAGGCTCCGCGACCGGGCGGTCTCCCCCGAGGCCGCGTTCGGCGGAACCTTCCACATCAACGAGGCGTACACCCAGCTCGAGGGCGCGTACGACGAGGCCGTCCGCGGGATCATCCCGGACCGGTTGCCGTGCGAGATCTACTGCCACTCCCTCAGCGACCCGAGCATCCTCTCGCCGGAACTCGCGGCATCCGGCGCCCACACCCTCACCGTCTTCGGGCTGCACGCGCCGAACCGCTGGCTGAGCGATGAGAACAACGACGCGACGCGGGAGCGGCTGCAGGAGGCCGTGCTCGCCTCGCTCAACTCGGTGCTCGCCGAGCCGATCGAGGACCTGCTGCTGACGGATGCCGCCGGCCGGCCCTGCATCGAGACCAAGACGACCCTCGACCTCGAGCACGCCCTCAACATGCCGGGCGGCAACATCTTCCACGGTCCGCTCGAGTGGCCGTTCCTCGAGGACGACGCCCCGAGAGGCACCCCTGCCGAGCGCTGGGGCGTCGCGACCCGGCATCCCCGCATCCTGGTCTGCGGCGCCGGAGCCCGGCGCGGCGGCGGGGTCAGCGGCATCGGCGGGCACAACGCCGCGATGGCGGTGCTCGAGGCGGAGCTCGACGCCTGAGTCCGCCGCGCTGAACCCGGCGACCGAATGCGGCGCGCCGGGGCACGCGGACCGGGCCGGCACACACGGCACTGTGGCACGGGGATGCCCAACGGGTTTAGCCTGAAGACACGGCTCGTGTTTCACTCACCGCGGAGGTTCCCATGTCAGCCAAGCCCACCGGTCGCCTCGCCCATCGCGAGGACGGGCTGTACCTTATGCTCGATCGTCTCTTCACCGCACCCATCGACGACGTCTGGGCGAGCGTCAGCCGTCCCGGCGGCCTCGCCGGGTGGATCGGCACCTACACCGGTGCGCCGGAGACCGGCGCCGTGCGCTTCAAGCTCTCCGAAGCGGATGCCGAGTGGACGTACGTGACGATCCTCAAGTGCATCCCGCCGAAGCGGTTCACCCTCAACATCGGGGAGGGCGAGGCGGCCAGGCACGTGATCCTGCACCTCGTCGAGGGCGCGGGCATGACGACCCTCACCCTGGGACAGCGCCTGCACTCCGCCGCGGACGCCGCACGGGTCGGGCCGTTCTGGGACTACTACCTCGACCGCCTCGTCGCAGCGCGGACCGGCCAGCCGCTGCCTGCGCACGAGCACTATGCCGGTGCGCACGAGCTCTACTACTCCGAGCTCATCGTCCCGGCCAAGCCCCCGGTCACCCCCGTCCCGGCGCCGCCGCGCGCCTAGTCCTCGCGGGGGCCACCCCGAACGCCAGCGCTTCCGCGCGCGTGCGCGCGTGCGCGTCTTCGCGTCTTCGCGTCTGCGCGTCTGCGCGTCTGCGCGTCTGCGCGTCTGCGCGTCCACTCGGGCCGCCGCGCGCCTGGTCCTGCCGGGCGACTACTCCCAGTGGCTCGGTGCGGCCGCGCGGGTCGCGGGCAGGGCGACGTCCGCGCTCCACTCGAGCAGCCAGGCCGGAACGGTGATCCCGGCGGGCACCGGTCCGACGGCGGAGAGCAGTTCCTCGATGCCGACGACGCCCCCGCTGCGTTTGAGGAAGCGACCCCGGATGAAGCCGAGCGCGAGGATCTCGGGGTTCCCGTCGACATCCGGTCGCACGAAGCGCTGCTCGACGTAGACGGCCTTCTCGTCGAAGCCGAGGATGCGCGACTCGACGGTGAACCGCTGGCCGACGGTGAGCGACTTGCGGAAGCTGATGGTCTCGCTCACGACGACGGGGTACCAGCCCCGTGCGGTGAAGATCGGCCAGATGCCGGTGCGGTGCAGGAGGTCGAGCCTGGCGATGTCCATGATCGACAGGTAGACCCCGTTGTTCATGTGCCGCAGGATGTCCTGGTCGGTCGGCAGCGTCACGAACCGGGTCCTGACGACGTCGTACGGCCCGACCCGCGGGCCGCGCTTCGACAGCCAGCCATGGAATAGGGTGCGGATCAGCATATGCATTCTGCGATGCTAACGCGTCCTGCGATTGGGTAGCATTCCGATATGGTCCCGATCGATCACCTGCTCACGTTCGCGCTCGCCTCCGTCGCCCTCATCGCGCTGCCGGGGCCGACCGTGCTCTTCGTGATCGGCCGCTCCCTCGCGCTCGGGCGTCTCGGCGGCTTCCTGAGCGTGCTCGGCAACGCCCTCGGGATGCTGCCCCTCATCGCGGCCGTCGCGCTCGGCCTCGGCGCGATCGTGACCCAGTCTGTCGTGGTCTTCACGATCGTCAAGTTCGTCGGCGCCGCATACATCGTCTACCTCGGCATCCACGCGATCCGGCACCGCGGCGCGGTCACCCCGGCCCGCGGCGCGAGTCTCGTCGCCCGGCCGTGGTGGCGGCTGCTCGCCGAGGGGTCCGTCGTCGGCGCCACGAACCCCAAATCGATCGTGTTCTTCGTGGCCGTGCTTCCCCAGTTCGTCGACTATCACGCGGGAGCCGTTCCGCTGCAACTCCTCACGCTCGGCACGCTCTTCGTCGTGCTCGCCCTCGCGGGCGACAGCGTCTGGGCCATCGCCGCCGGGTCGGCACGGACGTGGTTCGCGAAGTCGCCGAAGCGGCTCGAGAAGCTCTCCGCGGGCGGCGGGGTCATGATGATCGGCCTCGGCGGCGTCCTCGCGGCGACCGGCGCCCAGAGCTGACCCCCGCCCTAGGCGACGACGGGGACGGCGACGGGCAGGGCCGCGACGCGGCGGACGAACGCCCCGAGGCGGCGGTAGACCTCCTGGGATTCCGGATGCCGGGCATCCTGCTGCCAGGTGTGGTGGGTGTTCGCCTGCCGCCGGTCGTAGATCAGGCTGTCCACCTGGATCGACCTGCGCTTGAGCGCCGCGATGAAGTTCAGGTTCGCCCGGTAGAAGTAGTCCCGCTCGCTCGTCGTGACGAAGACGGGCGGGAATCCGCTGTCGAGCCACTCGATCGGGTTCATGAACCGCGCCGCGGCCCGCAGCACGACTCCGCGGCCCCGCTCGGGCAGCAGCATCCGCAGGAAGTTGAGGCTCAGCACGAAGCCGCGCTCGAACATCACCGAGAGGTCGGCGATGCTGCAGTGCTGCACGAGCCCGCGGAGATTGCCCGGCTCGATGTGGGGTTCGATGCCGTAGTGGGCCGCGAGCTCCGGCTCGAAGGCGGATGCCGCGAGGAGCGCCGCAATGTGGCCGCCCGCCGAATCCCCACCGAGCACGATCCGGGTGGGGTCCCCGCCGAAGTCGGCGACGTTGCGCGCCACCCAGTCGAGCACCGCGTTGCCGTCCTCGAGCATGTGCCTGAGCTGGAACCGGGTGGCCATCCGATAGTTGGCGTTGACGACGATCATGCCGTCTGCGGCCTGGCTGGCACAGTACTTGGTGAGCGGCGCCTTGTCGCCGGAGGTCCAGCCGCCGCCGTGGAAGTACACGTAGACCGGGAGCGGTCCGGCCGCGCCGTGCGGCACCATCACGTCGAGCCGATGGTCGCGGCTCTCGTCCCCGACGTAGTCGATGTCGATGTGGTAGTCCACCGTCGAGATCGGCTGGAGGTTGAACCTGTGCAGTTCGCCGGGGGAGAGCCGGATCATCAGGGCCCGCCAGACCCAGACGGGAACACGGCGGAGGCTGGTTTCGCGGGTTTTCAGGGTGGTGCCGGCGGTCATGCGAGGGTGCTGCGGATCTGGTTCACAGCACGAACCTAGGGCCCGCGCGTGTGAGCAACCTGAGAGGACCTCATGTTTTCGCTATGGGCGGGTGTCAGGGGTGCAGCGCCGCCCCGCCGAAGGCGCCGGTCGCCTCGATGACCGCGCGGCCGAGGGTGTGGAACCGCAGGGTGAAACCGAGCACCGCGGGAGTCGACGCCGGGTCGAGGTCGAGAGCCGCGACATCCACCGCGTGCACGATGAACTGGTACCGGTGGGTGCCGGTTCCGGGCGGCGGGCTGGCGCCGATGAAAGAGGTGAGCCGCAGCTCGTTGGGCAGGGTGACCGCGCCGGCGGGCAGCAGCGCGCCGCCGGGGGCGCCGGCTCCGGCGGGCAGCGACGTCACGGAGGCCGGGATGTTGAAGACGGCCCAGTGCCAGAAGCCCGAGCCGGTCGGGGCATCCGGGTCGTAGAGAGTGACCGCGAAGCTCTTCGTCCCGGCCGGGAACCCGGCCCAGGACAGCTGCGGCGACCGCTCGAGGCCGCCGGCTCCCGCAGCGAACTGGGCGGCCGACAGCGGCGACCCGTCGGTCACGTCCGTGCTCGAGAGCGTGAAGAGCGGCACCTCGCCGTAGACGGCGAGCGGATCTGTGGCGGTCATGGGTCCTCCTGGCGACGGGGGTTCTTGTGCGGGGTGCCCCCAGTCTAAGTCCGCGCTACCCAGGAGCCGCGAAAGCAGAAACGGGCAGGAGCCGGCCGGTAAAATGGCGCGGTGGCCATTCCGAAGATCCTGCTGTACTACGTCTTCACGCCGCTCGCCGACCCCGAGGCGGTGCGCCTCTGGCAGCGTGACCTGTGCGAAGCGCTCGGCCTGCGCGGCCGCATCCTGGTCTCGAAGGACGGCCTGAACGGCACGATCGGCGGCGACCTCCCCGCCGTGAAACGCTACGTGCGGAAGACGCGCGAGTACCCGGCCTTCCGCGACATCGACTTCAAGTGGAGCGAAGGCACCGGGCTCGACGAGTCCGGCCTGAGCCTGGACTTCCCCCGCCTGGTGGTGAAGGTGCGCGAGGAGATCGGAGCTTCGGCGCCCCCGGCGAGCTCACGGTCACCGCGGCCGGCGTACAGGGCGGCGGCACCCGACTCTCCCCCGCCGCGCTGCACGAGCTCGCCGCCGAGCGCGGAGACGACCTGGTCTTCTTCGACGGCCGCAACTCCTTCGAAGCGGAGATCGGACGTTTCCGCGGCGCCGTCGTTCCCGACGTCGCGACGACCCGCGACTTCGCCGCCGAGCTCGACAGCGGCCGGTACGACCACCTCAAGGGCCGGCCGGTCGTGACGTACTGCACCGGCGGCATCCGCTGCGAGGTGCTCAGCTCGCTGATGAAGGACCGGGGTTTCGGCGAGGTCTACCAGCTCGACGGCGGCATCGTGCGGTACGGCGAGGCCTACGGAAACTCCGGCCTCTGGGACGGTTCGCTCTACGTCTTCGACAAGCGGATGTCCGTCGATTTCGCCGGGGACCCCGCGGTCCTCGGCCACTGCGCCTGCTGCGCGGCAGCGACGAACCAGATGCAGAACTGCCGCGAGCCGTCCTGCCGTGTGCAGCTCGTCGTCTGCCCGGGCTGCGCCGCTACGGCGCCCGCCTGCCCCGCGCACGCCTGACCGGCCGCGCGCGGGCGAACTCCCTGGCATCCCTGGCCGAGAGGGCGAGCAGAATCAGGATGTCGAAGGTCACGCTCACGAGCGAGGTCCGCAGTGTGATCGCGGCACCATTGACGGCGTAGTCGACGAAGCTCGCGACGATGCTCACCGTCGCGAATGACATCGCGACGATGCGCGCCCAGTTCCGGCCGAAGAACACGAATGCTGCGAAGCCGACATTGAGGGCGAGGACGACCCCGTACCCGGTCAGCAGGATCCCGAGAGCGACCCCGGCCGTCGCGGGGTCGACGGTGCCCGGCGGCTTCCCGTCGATCGCAACGGCCGAAACGAACTCGGGCCAGTCGAGTGCAGCGAGGACGATGACACCGAGACCCGACAGGACTCGCGCGGTGAGCATCAGGGCTCCGACGGTGATCGAGGCCGGCCGCCGCCGGGCAGCGGGCGCGGTCGGCGCGGCACTCCCCATCGGAGCCGCGCTCGATCCCGGTGACGGCGACGCCGCGCTCGTCGACGCGTCAGACGGCGCCGTCGGTACTGCGCTCGATCCCGGTGACGGCGACGCCGCAGAAACCGCCCGTGCGGCCGCGCTGCCGGGCACCGCGATGCCGGACACATCGACGACGGGCAGGTCCCCGTCCGTCTGGATAGTGTCGCCGCCGCCGTTGCGCGAGTGGTACCCGCTCGAGAAATCCCGGATCACGTGCATCCGTGCCCCTGAGCCGGCCTGCAGCAGCGAGTCGACGATGTGGTCCCGCTCGATGTCGGTGTCCTCGTCGATCTTGTGCGTGATCTGCAGGGTGAACAGCGAGAAGCCGACGGCGCGATCGAAGGTCCCCGCCGCGAGCCAGTCGACCCTGGTCCCGCCGGGGAGCAGCCAGCCGTCCGGGCAGCGCCAGAACCGCACGTGGTGCCGCTTGGCCGGGTTCTCGGCGACCTCCTGCTGGTAGGCGAAGTCCTGCATTCTGTCAAACAGGAACAGCGGGCTGACCGGCGCCTCGTCGTAACTGCGCCTGGCGAGCGTCGCCGAGATCATCCTCCAGGTCGTGCCCGGCGTGATGTCGTCCGCCCTCGTCCAGCCCGCCGCGGCGAGCGCGTGCTGAAGTTGCTCCGCCGAGCCGGTGATCGCGAGGTTGACCGGGTCGCCGAGGAGGCCGTCGCTCGTGCGGGTCCGGCCGATGAAGTAGTTGGGGACGTACAGCTGGGTCAGGATGCGGTGCAGCCTCGGCAGCACGAGGTAGGCGAGCAGCACCCAGAAGAGCACCGCGAACCAGAGCGCACCCCAGCCGAGCAGGAAGCTCTCGTTCACGAGCAGGACGGCGAGCCAGACCGCCGCGAGCCCCGCGAAGACGAAGAAGAACGCGTCGATGCCGGCGCTCAGCGAGAGCCGGCGCGGCACGACCCGCACCTTCTCTGGCACGGCGGCGGCGGTCATAGCGCTCATGCTACCGATTCGACCACCGGCTGGCGAGGGTCCGCGAGAGCACACTTGTGGCCCTTAAACCGCCGGGATATGGGCCGAAAGTGCGCTCTCGCGGAGGGGTTGGCCGGCGGGCGAGGGGCGGGAAGTAGGCTCGGAGCATGACTAGTGAGACTCGGTTCCACGCCATCGTCGTCGAACGGACCAGTGCGGAGGACGGCACGAAGACGCAGCACGCTGCGCTCACGCTCGTCGACGAGACCTTCCTGATGCCGGGCGACGTGACCATCGCCGTCGAATACTCGAGCCTCAACTACAAGGACGGACTCGCGCTCGCCGGCCGTCCCGGGGTCGTCCGCGTCTGGCCCCTCATCGCCGGGATCGACCTCGTCGGCACCGTCGAGTCGAGCGAGGACCCGCGCTGGGTGCCCGGAGACCGCGTCATCCTGAACGGCTCCGGCCTGGGCGAGAGCCACCACGGCGGCCTCGCCGAGCGTGCCAGGGTCTCCGGAGCCTCCCTGGTGCGACTGCCCGCCGGGATCAGCGCCCGACGGGCGGCCGCGATCGGCACCGCCGGCTTCACCGCCATGCTCGCCGTGCTCGCGCTCGAACGCGCTGGGATCACGCCGGACTCCGGTCCCGTGCTCGTGACCGGTGCCGCCGGCGGCGTCGGTTCGATCGCGGTCGCCCTGCTCTCGGCCGGAGGCTACCGGGTGACCGCCTCGACCGGCCGCGTCGGCGAGCTCGGCGGATACCTCCGCGGCCTCGGCGCCGAGACCATCCTGGACCGGAGCACCCTCTCCGAGCCCGGGAAGCCGCTTCAGGCCCAGCGCTGGGCCGCTGCCGTCGACTCCGTCGGAAGCGCCACCCTCGCCAATGTGCTCGCCCAGGCGAACTACGGCGCCGTGATCACCGCCTGCGGCCTCGCCCAGGGCGCCGACCTGCCGACGACGGTGATGCCCTTCATCCTGCGCGGGGTGAGCCTCGTGGGCATCAATTCCGTCGAGGCCCCCATCGCCCTGCGGGAGCAGGCCTGGTCTCGGCTCGAATCCGACCTCGACCTGACGCTCCTCGACGGCCTGACGTCGAACATCACGCTCGAGGAAGCCCTCACGGCGGCCGATGACATCCTCGCGGGTCGACTGCACGGGCGCACGGTCGTCTCGATCCACTGATAACGCGGTCAGACGCGATTTATTCGCGATCGAACCGCCCGGCGGCACTACCACAGCGGAGGCCCCTCACCAGATCCCCAGACTTTCGGCGCGCCGTAATCCCCCACTAGTGGGGGATACCTTGGAAAGAAATGAGCGTACCTTGCATAGCAGGAGCCCCCGTCCACCGGGGGTGACCGGCTCCAGACCACCCATTCTGGAACCGCACACAGGTAGTAATGCAGAGCACCGACTCATCCCCGAGGCGGCTGCTGTACTCCCCGAATAGAGTGATCCGCACGCACTCGTTACCCGAAACGAAGCGCCGTCTCATGAATGATCTCTTTTACCGACCCCCGGAACGGGCTGGACAGCTCCCCGGAGCCGTCGCATGAAGTCCAGCATCCACCGCGACACGCTGGGCGCGATCCTCGACCTCGCAACCGCCCCTCACGAGTCGGCCCTGCTGGTCGTCGGCGAGCCCGGGTCCGGTAAATCGCGCCTGCTCGCCTCCGTCGAACCGATCGCAGGGGTCGAGATCTTCCGGGTCAGGATCAATCCCGCGGAAGCCGGCTTCCCGCTCTCCGGTCTCTCGGCCTTCGTCGCCTCCTTCCAGAACCCGGCAGCGGCCGCGCTCTCCAGCGAGCTCCTCATCCCCGGTGAAGCGGATGCCCAGCTCGCCGCCCGCGCCGCGGAACTCCTCACCCTGATCCGTGACTTCACCCCCGCGACAACGCTGCTCCTGATCGACGACCTCGACCTGATGGACCTGGCGAGCCAAACCGTCTTCGCGATGGTCGCGGCGCGCCTCGGCGGCACGGGAATGCGCCTCGTGGGCACCGTGTGCGCGGAGCCGCCCGTCGGTCCGCTCGCCTCGCTCCCGCGCATCACCCTCGACCGCCTCAGCTTCGCCGAATCGATGATCCTCGCGACGGAGCTTCTCGGCCCCCAGTCCGATGAGGCGCTCCGCCGGATGCTCGCATCCTCCTCGTCGGGGAGCCCGTCCGAGCTCGCCAGGAACGCCCGGCTCCTGACCGGCAGGCACCTCGGGAACGCTGCTCCGGTCGCGCTGCCGTTCCGCGCATCGCGCGCCCCCTCGACCCGGACCTCGGAAGAACCAGACGACCAGCACCTCCTGCTGGCGATGCTGTCCTGCTCCTACCTGAGCAGCCAGGATCCGATCCGGCAGAGCGGCGACCCGCTCCGCGGCGCCCTCGAGGAGCTCCTGTCGGCGGGAACCGTCATCCGCGACGGCCGGTACCTCCGGATTTCGGACTCCGCGTTGCGGTCCCACCTCTACTGGTCCATCGACGCAGGCACCCGCGCCGAATTCCACGCCCGCGCCGCCCGCAGCGAGGCGGCGCCCGGCGGGGACCCCGGCCTCGCGGCGTGGCACCGCAGCTGGGCGGATGCCGGCAGCCTGTCCTCGGACGAACTGCTCGCCTCAGCGGCCGAATTCGCTCGGAGAGGCCTGATCTGGCAGGCCGTCGAACTCGCCGAACGCGCCCTGGCCCTCGCACTCGACGCGACGGGAAGCCCGGACGCCCTGCTCGAGGTCGCGGAGGCGCTGTACCGGCAGGGCGAACTCTCCTATGCTGCCCGCTACGCCAGGCTCGGCCAGCGCCGGCCCGGCTCGATCGCCACGGGCACACAGCTGGCCATCCTCCGCACCGGAATCGAATTCATGTCGACCCACCAGCTGCTCACGACGGACCTCGACGACTGGGTCGGGCCACGAGACGCGGGCAGCAGGGCGGAAGACCTCGTCCGCATGCTCGGCATGAGCGCCCTCAGCCATGCCGAACGCTGGGAGGTCGAGGCCGCGCGGGAAGCCCTCGCCAGGGGCCGCCATCTTCTCGAGAGCGCAACCCCGGAGGCGCGCGAACTCCACGAACTGTCCGCCCTGCTCCTCGGTGCTCTCGAGGGTGACCCAGGACCAGCGACCCGGATGTTCGAGAGGCTCTCCCGTCATGGCTGGACCGAGGAGACGAGCGCCCGCGCCCTGTCCGTCCTCGGCCGCAGCCTCACGTTCATCGACCGCTACGGCGACGCGAGGCGCGTGCTGCGCACCGTCGTCGGCCTCGAACCTCCGCCGGAGCCCCTCGTCCTGCAGACGGCGCGGTACTACCTCGCGGAGAACGAAATCCTCGCCGGCAACCAGTTCGAGGCCATGGCCATCATCGAATCGCTCACGGGCTCCGGCACGGAACAGGTGCACCGTCGCCCGCTCCAGCTCCTCACTGCCTGGTACTGGCAGGCTCGCGGAGACCGCGCGCGCGCGGACGCGGCGATCGAGCTCTGCAACCGCAGCTTCGCGACGAGCGACCATCCGGCACTCGCCGCCCGGCTCGTGGCCGACCAGGGCCGGTTCGCGCTCATGGAGGGCCGTTTCGACGATGCGATCGCGTTCCTGAGCCGGGCCGGCACCATCGGGTCCGCGTTCCGCAACCCCTCGCTGCTCCGGAGCCAGGTCGACCTGATCGAGGCATACGTCCTCTCCGGCCGCCTCCGGGAGGCCGTGATCCAGTTCCGTGAGTTCCGGGCGAGGGCCCGGCCCTTCCACAGCCGGTGGACGGTGCTCGCCTCTGCACGCGCCGAGGCCCTGCTGACACCCGGCGAGGCATCCGTCGCCGTCTTCGAACAGGCCGTGGGTCTCTGGCAGCCGGGCGATTCGCAGTTCGAGCAGGGCCGCACCCTCCTGAGCTATGCCGACCGGCTCGTGAGCCTCGGGCACGGCAGGGAGGGCGCGGACCAGTACCTGGCCGCGCGGATGATCTTCACCCAGCTCGGCGCCATCCCGTGGGCCAGAAAAGCGGATGCCGTCCGTCTCGGCACCCACGCCCCGAGCGTCAATCCCCTCCTCGCGGCCCTCGCCCCCGACGAACGGCTCGTCGCCGAACTCGTGCAGCAGGGCAAGCGGAACAAGGAGATCGCCGCGGAGCTGTTCGTTTCCCTGCGCACGGTCGAGGTGCGACTCACGCGCACGTACAACAAACTCGGCGCCAAGTCCCGGTCGCACCTGATCGCACTGCTGTCCGGTTCCGGCGCGATGCTCGCGGACGGCGCGGCGAGCGGGATGATCTGATCAGCGACCCCGCACGGGCGCCCCGCCCGCGTGGCCGGGCGCCCGGCCGGGGTCGTGCTATCCCGGAAGGGCGTCGCCGACCGCGATCCCGGAGCCGACCGCCGTGTTGCTCCGTCGTTCCGGGCTCTTCCAGGTGCCGCTCGACCGGCCGAAGAACGCCTGCGGGATGGTCCGCAGGCAGATGAAGGCGTCGACGATGCGCACGAGCGGGAAGCCGATCCCGAGCACGAGGTAGTGCACCCGCCCGGTCACGATCACGACCAGGATCGTGAGCAGGTAGTCCGGCACCAGCACCCCGATGACGATGGAGGCCGGGGGAACCGCCTGTGCGACCGCGATCGACACCGGGTCGGCCGAGACCTCTCCCCAGGCCGCCGCAGCCAGCGACACGAGGAGCAACGGAAGGAAGATCAGCATCATGATGCTGCTCGTCACGAGTTCGAAAACGTAGAGGGCGAGGGCCCCCCAGAAGGTCCCGAACCGGAAGCCGTGCCGGCGGACCGTCTGCCAGAAGCCGAGCGTCCAGCGGCGCAGCTGTTTCGTGTAGTCCCGGAAGGTGTCGGGATCCTGGGTGTACGCGATCGCCGCGAGGGGGTGGAACGCGATGCGGCCGAGCCGCTTGGCATGCACCTCGAATGTCATGTTGAAGTCCTCGATCGCGAGCCCGGGGGCGGAGATGTCGATATCGGCGAGGATCCGGCTGCGGTACATGCTCGCGAAGCCCGGGACGATCGACACCACGTTCGCGAAGCGGGCGGCCTGACCGTACTTGAGGAGGAACTGCACGACCACGTAGAACCGTTCGCGATACGCCACGAGAAAACGTCCGAGCCGGGTCGGCGACGGCGGGTCCGTGACCGTCGCGGCACGGCCGGCGACGGCGACGACCCCCGGATCGTCGAAGTAGGGCAGGCCCGTCTCCATGTAGTCGTCCGCGAGCTGCGTGTCCGCGTCGAGCAGCATCACGATCTCGAAGCGTTCGGCGAGCCGGAAGTGCGCGATCGCGGCGACGAGTGCACCGGCCTTGCCGCGATTGGGCAGGAGCTCGACGACGTTCGCCCCGCTCTCCTCCGCGATCACGGCCGTCGCGTCCTTCGACGCGTCAGACGCGATGAAGATATTGCCGGCGGGCACGAGCCTGGCCGCCGAGCGGATCGTGTTCCGGATCACGAGTTCTTCGTTGTGCGCCGCGATCAGCACGGCAACGTCGTTCGGGGTGAGGCGGCGGGCCGCTCCCACGCCGGCCGTGCCTGCCGTCGACTGCGCGAGCCGGTGGCGCGCGCTCCGCGGCCGGTTCCGGAACGCCTGCGCAACGACCCGGCCCAGACCGACCGTGCCCCACAGCGCCGTGTTCACCCCGACCACGAGGACGAGCACCACGATCAGGCTCAGCATGTGACTCTCCGTCGGCCGGCCGGCGGAGGGGTCGCGCCGGTGGTCCGACCGTACACGCGGGACAGGGCGCCCGCGACGGCGGACAACTGCGGTTAACCACATCCGGATGCGGGATGCCCACACGAACCCGCAGAGTCCGATCCATGGGTTGCCCGGATCGCAACATCTGCAGAGACTGGCCGCGGGAACACCACCTGCCGCGCCCCGCCGAGTCCCGAAACTCCTCGCGGCGCCAGCGGCGCATCCGCGAACCGACTTACCCAAACAAAGGACCTGGAATGTCAATCGAAATCGTCGACGACTCTTCCCTGCCGCTCACCCACCAGAGTCGCCAGCGCACGACCGCGGACGCCCTGCTCATCCCGGTCATCCCCCGCACCCAGTTCGACTTCGACGTCGCGATCGTGGGCCTGGGTTACGTCGGGCTGCCGACGGCGCTGTCCCTGCACGCCGCCGGCCTCCGGGTGCTCGGCGTCGACGTGAGCGAACGCCGGCTCGCCGTGATCCGCAGCGGCGAAGCCGACCTGCTCGAGTCTGACCGTGACCGCCTCGAGACGGCGATGGCGGGCGACGGCTTCCAGATCACGGGCGACACCTACCGGCTCGGCGACGCGGCAGCGGTCATCATCTGCGTCCCCACCCCGATCGACGAACACCTCACGCCCGACCTCGAGATCCTCGCGAGCGCGTGCACGATGGTCGTCGATGCCGCCGTGCCCGGCCAGCTCCTGATGCTCACATCCACGACGTACCCCGGCTGCACGAGGGACCTCCTCGTCACCCCGCTGCTCGTGCGCGGCCTGACCGCAGGCAAGGACATCTTCGTATCCTTCAGCCCGGAACGCATCGACCCCGGCAACGACCGCTACGCCCACGAGGACGTGCCGCGGGTGGTCGGAGGAGCAACCCCGGCCTGCCAGGCCGCGGGAGCCGCCCTCCTCGGCCGCTACGCGCGCAACATCCACGGCGTCAGCTCCCTCGAGGTCGCCGAGATGAGCAAGCTCCTCGAGAACACCTTCCGGGCGGTGAACATCGCCCTGGCGAACGAATTCGCCGAGGCGTGCCTCGCGCTCGGGCTGTCGGTCATCGAGGTCATCAATGCCGCTGCGACGAAGCCGTACGGCTTCATGCCCTTCTTCCCCGGCGCCGGCGTCGGCGGGCACTGCATCCCGTGCGATCCGCACTACCTGCTCTGGCAGCTCCGCAAGGCCCACGTCGACGCGCCGGTCATCGAACACGCGATGAGCGAGATCGCCGGCCGCCCGCGCCGGGTACTCGAACGGGTGCGCGAAACCCTCGCAGACCAGGGCAAGCCGCTCCGCGGCTCACGCGTGCTCGTGGTCGGGATCTCGTACAAGCCCAACGTCGCCGACCTCCGCGAGTCGCCGGCCCTGGAGATCCTCAGCATGCTGGCGGACCAGGGCGCGGACGTCGGATTCCACGACCCGTTCTTCGGCGCCGTGCGGCTCAGGAACGGGAGTGAGCTCACCGCGACGGTCGACCCGGACGCATTCGGCGCCGACCTCGTTGTCCTGCACACCGACCACGACAACGTCGACTGGGAGTGGCTGTCCCCCGAGGTCCTCGTGCTCGACACGACCTACCGTCGCACCGACCTGCCCCGCCGCGTGCAGCTCTGACCTCTTGATTCCCGGGCGGATGTCGGGGGCACGTCCTGCCCCCGGCATCCGTTGCCCTGCCCACCCTTTCGATCGGAGAACCACCGTGAAATCATTGATCACCGGCGGCGCCGGCTTCATCGGCAGCCACCTCACCGAATACCTGTTGCAGCAGGGCGACGACGTCATCGTGCTCGACGACCTCTCCACGGGCTCGCTCCGCAACCTCGCGAGGGTCAGCGACAACCCCCGGTTGCGGTTCGTCCAGGGCAGCATCCTCGACAAGGCGCTCGTCACCGGCCTCGTGAACGGACGCGACCGGGTGTTCCACCTCGCTGCGGCCGTCGGCGTCAAGCTCATCGTCGAGGAGCCCCTGACGAGCCTGCGCACCAATATCCACGGCACCGAGAACGTCCTCGACGCCTGCGTCGCGGCCGGGGCGACCCTGCTGCTCGCGTCCACAAGCGAGGTCTACGGGAAGAACACCGCTGACAGCCTCGACGAGGAGTCCGACCGCATCCTCGGGTCCGCTCTCAAGTCCCGGTGGACGTACGCGGCCGCGAAAGGCATCGACGAAGCCTTCGCTCACGCGTACTGGCGCGAATACGGCCTCCCGGTCGCCATCGTGCGCCTGTTCAACACCGTCGGACCCCGCCAGACCGGCCGGTACGGCATGGTCTTCCCCAACCTCGTCGGCCAGGCGCAGCGCGGGGAACCGCTGACGGTCTTCGGCGACGGACGCCAGACCCGGTGCTTCTCCTACGTCGGCGACATCGTGCCTGCGCTGGTCCGGCTCGCCGAGACGCCCGCCGCGTACGGCCGCGCCGTCAACATGGGCGGCGCCCAGGAGATCTCGATCCTCGGCCTCGCCGAGCGCGTGATCGACGTGCTCGGCTCGACGAGCAGCATCAGCCTGATCCCCTACGAGCAGGCGTACGCCCCCGGCTACGAGGACATGCGTCGTCGGGTCCCCAACAACGGCCTCGCGCGGAAGCTCGTGGACTTCGAACCGAGGACCCCGCTCGACGACGTGATCCGGAACGTGGCCGGCGCTGCGGTGGCCGGCGGGAACGGCAACGAGGCGATGGCCCTCGCGGGTTCGCCGCTGCATCCCCACGACCCCGGCCTCGTCGCCGTCGGCGGCCAGACGCCCGAGGCGCGCTGATGTGCGGGATCATCGCCTGTCGCGCCATCGAACCGGCGCCCGGCTACCTGATCGCGGGGCTGAAGCGGCTCGAATACCGCGGCTACGACTCGGCGGGCATCGCCGTGACCGCGGCGGACGGCACGACGGCCGTCTTCCGCACGACCTCCCGGGTCGATTCCCTGACCGGGCTCGTCGACGGGTGGGCCGGCCCCCTGCTCGCGGGCACCGGCATCGGCCACACCCGCTGGGCGACCCACGGCGGGGTGAGCGAGCAGAACGCTCACCCCCACCAGGACTGCGAGGGCCGGGTGAGCGTCGTGCACAACGGCATCCTCGACAACGCGGACCGGCTGCGTGCCGAGCTCGTGCACGCCGGGCACCGGTTCTCCTCCGAGGTCGACAGCGAAGTCATCTGCCACCTCGTCGAAGACCGGCTCCTCGTCTCCGACGACCTGCTCGACGCCGTGAGCGGCGCGGTCGCCCAGCTGACCGGATCGTGGGCCCTCGTCGTCCTCGATGCCCGGACGGGGCGGATGGTCGCCGCCGCGCACCGCTCGCCGTTGCTCGCCGCCCGCTCCACGGCCGGCGTCTTCCTCGCGAGCGACATCTCGGCGATCGGCGACTGGGTCGAGGAGTTCCACATCCTCGCGGACGGCGACGTCATCGAGGTGACGAACGACCTGGTCTGGACGCATGCGGGTACCCCCGTCGCCGTACCGACGGCCATTCCTCGGCCGCCGCGGCCGACCTTCTCGCTCACCCTCGAGGCCGACGACCACATGGCGGCGGAGATCCTCGAACAGCCGGAGGCGGCGACCCGCCTGCTCGAGGAGGTCGGCGGACGAATCGCGACCGGTGCGCTCTGGAACGACCTCGGCCTTCCGCGGTTCGACCGGATGCGCGTTGTCGCGTGCGGCACCTCCCTGAATGCCGGCGAAGTGATCGGTTCGGCACTGAGCCGTCTGGGCGGGCTCGCGCATTCCTCCGTCGTCGCGAGCGAGGCGGCCGGTTCGGTCGTCGAGCCGGGCACCCTGACGGTGATGATGAGCCAGTCAGGCGAGACCGCGGACGTGCTCCGCGCCCTCGACGAGAGTCCGGAGGGGTTCCCCGTGCTCGCCCTCGTCAACAACGTCCACTCGACGCTCGGCCGCAAGGTCGACGCTGTGCTGAGTTGCTCGGCGGGGCCGGAGATCGGGGTCGCGGCGACCAAGACCTTCGTCTGCCAGATCCTCGTCGGCACGGGGCTGGTGATCTCGTCGCTCGTCGCGAGCGGCCGGATGGACACCGCACAGGCCCGCCGGCTCGTCAACGACCTCTACCTCGTTCCCGAACAGCTCGCGGAGGCCGCCGCCGCGGCGCGGGCGCTGCTCCCTCCCCTCGTCGACGAGGTGCGCGGCGCGAAGGGCTTCCTCTTCCTGGGCCGTGGAGCCGGCGTCGCCTACGCGGCGGAGGGCGCCCTCAAGCTCAAGGAGATCACCTATCGCTGGGCGGAGGCGTACCCGGCCGGCGAGCTCAAGCACGGTCCGCTCGCCCTCGTCGAACAGGGCACGCCCGTCGTCGTGGTGGACGACGGTGACCCCCGGCTCGCCGGGAACATCGCGGAGGTGCGGGCGCGCGGCGGCCGCATCATCACGATCGGCCGGGCCGGCAGCAGCATCGAGGTCCCGTTGTCCCTCGCAGCGCCGTGCGGACCGCTCGCGGCCGTCGTCCCGCTGCAGATGCTCGCACTCGGCCTCGCCGTCGAGCTCGGCTTCGACGCGGACAAGCCCCGCAACCTCGCCAAGTCGGTCACCGTCGACTGAGCGGGGTCACCGGACGGGTGGCCGGCCCGAGCCTGCTACCGGTCCGCTGGGAAGGTGGTGAAGATCAGCCGTGAGCGGGCGCGTGGCCGGATAGCATCTCAACGCCGTCGGCTGCCGACCCGGTTGGGGGCGTCCTGAGTGCTGGAGGAGGGTGAATGCCGCAAGACGATGAGACAGGGGGTGTGACCCCCCGTCGGCGCACGCTCCTGATCAGCCTCCTCGCGATCGGCCTGACGATCCTGGCCGTGCTCACGATCGTGCTGTCGACCGCTCCCCGCCCCGGCCAGAGCACGGCGACCCCCTCGGCCACCCGGCCGCCCGGAACCCCGACACCCGGCGGGAGCCCCACACCGCCGGTGAGCGCAAGCCCGACGGCACCCGCCGCCGGCGCATACCCCTGGCACACCGGGATCGTTTCGACCACCTTCTGGGTCGGTGAGATCTTCGACCCGAACGCCGCGGACGGCAGCCAGGTCTATTCGACCTACGACTCGGGGTGGATGGAGAGCTACGGCGGCTGCGACGGCGTCCGGACCGCCGATGACTGCCAGACCGAGGTGCGCACGGCGGCCAACGACTACTTCCCGACCCAGCTGGCACCAAAGGAGAACCCGTTCTACCTCGACCTGCCGTTCGACGACCTCAACGACGCCCAGGCGTTCGCGACCCGCGAGCGGGTGGTGCCGTGGGCCGTCCAGTCCGCGTACGCGGGTTCGGCGGGCGATGACACCGTCAGCCTGATGAAGAACCGGTGGGTGCGCATCCGCTCGAACGGGCAGACGTGCTACGGCCAGATCGAGGACGCCGGGCCCGGCCAGTACCACGACGCCGCCTATGTGTTCGGTGCCGACGATGCCCGACCGGCCAACAAGAAGTTCAATGGCGCGGGCATGGACGTCTCCCCCGCGTTGAACGGCTGCCTGCGCTTCAGCGACATCAACGGTGAGAACGACACGGTCGACTGGCAGTTCGTCGAGGCGGCGGACGTGCCGCCGGGGCCCTGGACGAAGATCGTCACCACGAGCGGCGTGCGCCCGTAGCCCCGGAACTGCGAACTGCGACCTGGGACCTGCGACCTGCCGGAGCTACAGCTTGAGCGAGGCGATCAGGTCGGGGGCGTGGTTCGTCGTGAGGATGACGCGCGAGAAGTCTTCGTCGACGAGGTCGATGACGACGGCCTGGCGGCGGCGCTTGATCGCGAGGAAGTCCTTGCCGCCGTGGAACTTCCAGGTGCCGACCGCGAGCACGAGCGGAACCTCGAGGCCGGGGGCGCGGATCCCGCGGATCCAGATCCACGGGTCGTCCGTGATCGTCACCGAGCGGATGTTGTCCCGCGCGACGACGATGTCCTCGCGGCGGAAGGCCAGCGTCTTTTCGGCCTTCGTCAGGTGTACCTCGAGCCGATCAGGATGAACGCGCAAGGAAGCCATAGGCCTAGTCTGCCCCGTTCGGCCGGTAAAACGGCTGCCGAAACCTCACAATGCAGTAACGCGGCACTGTGCGCTCCGTCAGTCGGGGGCCACGGCGGCCGCCGCGGCCTTCGCCGCGGCGGGCAGGGCGTCGAGAATCCACTCGATCGCCTGGTCGTCGTGGGCCGCCGAGACGAACCAGGCCTCGAACACCGAGGGCGGCAGGGACACCCCGGCGTCGAGCATCGCGTGGAAGAACGGGCCGTACCGGAAGGACTCCTGGCGCTGCACGGCCGCGTAGTCCCGCGGGGGGTGCGCAGCGGCATCCGCCCCGAAGGCGAAGCTGAACAGGTTGCCCGCCCGCTGCACGCTGTGCGCGACGCCTTCTGCGGACAAGGCGGCCGAGACGGCGTTCGAGAGCAGCAGCGCCGTCGCATCGAGCCGCGGGTAGACGGAGTCGTCGAGGGCGCGCAGGGTGGCGATGCCCGCCGCGACGGCGACCGGGTTCCCGGACAGGGTGCCGGCCTGGTAGACCGGGCCTGCGGGGGCGAGGTAGTCCATGACCTCGGCGCGCCCGCCGAGGGCCGCAACGGGCAGGCCGCCGCCGATGACCTTGCCGAACGTGAAGAGGTCGGGAGTGTACGGCTTCGCGGGAGTCTCTCCCGCGTTGTCGAGGCCCCAGTAGCCGGCCGGACCGACCCGGAACCCGGTGAGCACCTCGTCGATGATGAGCAGCGCCCCGTAGGAGTGCGCGAGCTCGGTGAGTGCTGCGTTGAAGCCGGGGTCCGGCGCGACGACGCCCATGTTCGCGGCGGCGGCCTCGGTGATGACGGCGGCGATCCGCCCCGGGTGGGCCTCGAACGCGGCGCGTACGGCCTCGAGGTCGTTGTACGGGAGCACGAGTGTCTGCGCGGCCGTCGCAGCGGTCACGCCTGCGGAACCGGGCAGGGCGAGGGTCGCGAGCCCGGAGCCGGCCTGGGCGAGGAGACCGTCGGAGTGGCCGTGGTAGTGGCCGGCGAACTTGATCAGGAGCTCACGGCCGGTGAAGCCGCGGGCGAGGCGGATGGCGGTCATGGTCGCCTCCGTGCCCGTCGACACGAGGCGCAGCTTCTCGACGGCCGAGACGCGGCCCTCGATCAGCTCGGCGAGTTCGGTCTCGCCCGGAGTGGATGCGCCGAAGGACAGGCCGAGTGCCGCAGCGGCCTGGACGGCGTGGACGACCTCCGGGTGCGCGTGGCCGAGGATCGCCGGCCCCCAGGAGCTGACGAGGTCGACGTACTCGCGGCCGTCGGAGTCGGTGACATAGGCGCCGGAGGCCTTCACGAGGAACAAAGGCGTGCCGCCGACCGAGCGGAAGGCCCGGACCGGCGAGTTCACTCCGCCGGGGATGGCGCGCTGGGCGCGGGCGAACAACTCGTCGTTACGGGTCATCACTTCTGGTTTCCTTCGGTGAGCCACGCGGCGAGCTCGACGGCCCAGTAGGTGAGCACGGCGTCTGCGCCGGCCCGGCGGATGCTGAGCACCGATTCCTCGATCGAACGGCGGCGGTCGATCCAGCCCTGGGCCGCTGCCGCCTCGATCATCGCGTATTCGCCGGACACCTGGTATGCCCAGACCGGGACGTCGCTCACGGCGGCGACCTCCGCGAGCACATCGAGGTAGCTGCCGGCCGGCTTGACCATCACGACATCCGCGCCCTGTTCGATGTCGAGGAGGGCTTCGCGCACGCCCTCCCTGCGGTTGGCCGGGTCGAGCTGGTAGCTGCGCCGGTCTCCGGTGAGCGTCGACTGTACGGCCTCGCGGAACGGGCCGTAGAACGCGGAGGCGTACTTCGCCGAATAGGCGAGCACGGCGGTGTCCTGGAAGCCGGAACCGTCGAGGGCCGCACGCACGGAGGCGACCTGGCCGTCCATCATCCCGCTGAGCCCGAGCAGCCGGGAACCGGAGGCGGCCTGGATGAGCGCCATCTCGTTGTACCGCTCGAGGGTCGCATCGTTGTCGACGCTGCCGTCGAGGGCGAGCACGCCGCAGTGGCCGTGGTCGGTGAATTCGTCGAGGCACAGGTCGGTCTGCACGACGAGGGCGTCGCCGACCTCGTCGGCAATGGCCCGGGTGGCGACGTTGAGGATTCCCCGCGGGTCGGTCGCGCCGGAGCCGACGGCGTCGCGCACGTCCGGCACTCCGAAGAGCATCACACCACCGATGCCTGCGGCGGCGGCCTCGGCCGCGGCACGGCGGGCGCCGTCGATCGAGTGCTGCACCACGCCGGGCATGGAGGTGATGTCCACCGACTCCCGCCCTTCGCGGACGAACATCGGCAACACGAGTTCGGCGGGGTGCAGACGGGTCTCACTGGCGAGCCGGCGGAGCGAGGCACTCGAACGCATCCGTCGAGGCCGAATAACTGGAGTAATCACCCATCCACCCTACCCACGCCGTCTCCACGTTCCCCGCAGTCCCGCGAGAGTACGATTTTGGCCCCTAAGACCGCGGTTTAAGGGCCAAAATTACGCTCTCGCGGGAGGCGGGAGGCGGGAGGCGGGAGGCGGTGGGCGCGAACGGGCGGAGCTCGGCGGAGCCGCGCGAGGCGTGGCGGAGGGGGAACCGGAGCTAGCGGAGTTCGGCGAAGTGCGCGAGCGCCTCGATGAGGGCCTCTGCGCTGGGGGCCTCTGCGACGAGGTCGACGCGGAGGCCGAGCGCCGCGGCGTCCTTGGCGGTGCGCGGACCGATGCAGGCGACGAGGGTCGTCTCGGGAACCGGCCCGAACTGCGCCTGCACCTGTTCTGCGACACTGCCCGAGGTGACCAGGAGCGCCTGCACCTTGCCAGCCGCGACATCCGCGACGACCCGCGGGTCGACGGGCACCCCGATGGTGCGATAGGCGACGACCGACTCGACCTCGTGGCCGATCCGGCGCAGACCCTCGGTCAGCAGGGGCTTGGCGATCTCGGAACGCAGGGTGAGGATGCGCAGGGGGACGACACCCTGGGTGGCGGCCTCCCACTCGGCGAGCAGGCCCCTGGCGGAGTTGTCTTCAGCGGGAACGAGGTCGACGCGGTAGCCCGCGGCGATGAGCGCGGCCGCGGTGGTCTCGCCGACCGCGGCGATCCGGGTGCCGGGAGCCACAACGGCGCGGTGCGAGGAGAGGACGTCGACAGTGGTCGCACTCGTGATCGTCATCCAGTCGAAGTCCCCGTCCGCGAGGCGGGCGAGTGCGGCGTCGAGGGCCGGGGCATTGTCCGTCGCGGCGAAGTTGATCATCGGGGCCACGATCGGCTGCGCGCCGCGCGAGCGGAGGTCTGCGGCGACATGGTCGCCCCACGGGCCGCCGCGCGGAACGAGGACCCGCCAGCCGGCCAGCGGCTTGGTGGGATTGGAGAGGGTCTTGTAGCGCCAGGTCATTTCTTAAGAAGTCACCTTCATGGGGGCAAAATCGGCAGCCCCGCCTTGGATCAGATCACGGGCCACACGCTCGGAGACGTCCTGGGCGGCCTCGACCAGGTGGGTGACGGAATGTGAATCGGGCGTCGCGGCGTGCGAACTCACGATACTTCGGGCACCATCAGGACTGTACACCGTCGCCGTCAGGAACAACAGGCCGTCGTCGATCGCCGCCATCGCCCCGATCGGGGCGGCACAGCCGGCCTCCAGCCGCTCGAGCACGAGCCGTTCCGCGGTCGTGGTGGCCTGGCTCGTCGCGTGGTTGATCGCGGCGAGGGCGGTGCCGAGCGGGCGATCGAGCCTGCCCTCCCTGACCTCGATCGCGAGGGAACCCTGACCTGCCGCGGTCGGCCAGTCGGAGAGCTCGAGGTACTCGCCCTCGACCGCGCTCAGGAGGCCGAGCCTGCTGAGACCGGCCGCTGCGAGCACGACGGCGTCGAGGTCGCCCGCGGTGACCCGGGCGAGCCGGGTGTCTACGTTGCCGCGGATGTCGACGACGGTCAGGTCCGGGCGGGCTTTCAGGAGCTGGGCCACCCGGCGGGGAGACCCGGTGCCGACGCTGGCACCCTCGGGGAGGGTCTCGAGGGTCAGTCCGTCGCGTGCGCAGAGCACGTCGCGGGCGTCCGCGCGGCGCGGCGTGGCGCCGACGACGAGCCCGGGATACCGGGCGGTCGGGAGGTCCTTGAAGGAGTGCACGACCGCGTCGCAGTCACCGTTCAGCAGGGCCTCGCGGAGGGCGCTCGCGAACACACCTGTCCCGCCGAGGCCGGACAGGGGCTCCGTCGAGGTGTCGCCGTGGGTCGTGATCACGACGAGCTCGACCTCGGTGCCCGCTGCCGCCGCGATCCGGTTGGCGACCGCCTGGGTCTGGGCGAGCGCGAGGGCGCTCCCCCGGGTGCCGATCCTGATCGCGCTCACGGTGCGATCCCGGCGAGGGCGGGCTTGAAGCCGAGGCGCACGTTCTCGCAGCAGCCCGGCCGGCACACGTCGTACCAGGGTCCGAGCGGGGTCATCGCCGGTCGATCGGCCGCCGGCGTGTCGTCGAGGCGCTCGACCACGAGGTCGATCAGTCCACTCACGTAGGCCGGGTCGACGCCGGGCGTCGGCACGCGCACCGAGAACAGTCCCTGTTCCTGCGCCGTCTCCGTCGCCTCGTTGTCGAGGTCCCACATGACCTCCATGTGGTCGCTCACGAAGCCGAGCGGCACGATGACGACGGCACGGATGCCCCTGGCCGGGAGCAGCCGGATGGCGTCGTTGATGTCCGGCTCGAGCCAGGGCATGCTCGGCGGCCCGCTCCGGGACTGGAAGACGAGCTGCCACGGGGTCTCGCTCGCCGCGGCATCCGCTGCGGCGACGGCGGTCATCACCGTGTGCGCGACGGCGAGGTGCTGGGCCTCGTAGGCGCCGCCCTCACCGAAGCCGCGCTCCGCGGGTCCGCTCTTCGCCGCATCGGTCGACGGGATCGAATGGGTCGAGAACAGGACCTCCACCTCGGTGGCGAGGTCGATGCCGGGGATCCGGGCTGCGACATCCGCAAGGCCCGTGCTGACGCCGGTGATGAACGGGGTCACGAAGCCGGGGTGATCGAAGAACTGACGGACCTTGTCGATGTGCACGACGCCGGTGAGGCCCGTGGTCTCGAGCGCGGCCGCGAGATCTTCACGGTACTGGCGGCAGCCGGAATACGAGCTGTACGCGCTCGTGACGATCGCAAGCAGGCGGTCCTGGCCGTTGGTGTGGGCCTCGGCGATGACATCGCGGAGGTAGGGGTCCCAGTTGCGGTTGCCCCAGAGCACGGGGATGTCGATGCCGCGGCGGTCGAGTTCGGCCTCGAGCGCGGCCCGGAGGACGCGGTTCTGGGCGTTGATCGGGCTGATGCCGCCGAAGTGGCGGTAGTGCGTCGCGACCTCTTCGAGGCGCTCCTCCGGGATGCCGCGGCCGCCCGTGACGTTGCGGAGGAAGGGGATCACGTCGTCCTGGCCCTCCGGGCCGCCGAAGCCGGCCAGCAGAATGGCGTCGTATGTTGTCACTACTGGAGCACCTCGACGAGTTCCGCGGTGGAGATGCGGCGGCCGGTGTAGAACGGGACCTCTTCGCGCACGTGGCGGCGGGCCTCGGTGTTGCGGAGCTCCCGCATCAGGTCGACGAGCTCGGTGAGCTCGTCGCTCTCGATCGGGAGGAGCCACTCGTAGTCGCCGAGGGCGAACGCGGAGACGGTGTTCGCGATCGCACCGCGGAAGGCCGCGCCCTTGCGGCCGTGGTCGGCGAGCATGGCGCTGCGCTCCGCCTCCGGGAGCAGGTACCACTCGTAGCTCCGGACGAACGGGTAGACGGTCAGCCAGGCCTTGGGCTCGACACCGCGCAGGAAGCCGGGCACGTGGCTCTTGTTGAACTCGGCGTCGCGGTGCACGCCCATCGCGTTCCAGGTCGGGAGCAGGCTCTTGAGGAGGCGGCTGCGGCGCAGCTCCCGGTTGGCCCACTGCAGGGTCTCGGCCTCTGCCGCGTGGGTCCAGATCATCAGGTCCGCGTCGGCGCGGAGGCCGGAGACGTCGTAGAAACCGCGGACGGTGACGCCCTCCGCCTCGACGAGTTCGACGATGTCGTCGAGCTCGAGCACAGCGTGCGGGACGTCGCGGCCGTCGAGGTCGTCCGGGTTCGTCGGGTCCTTGCGAAGCACTGCGAACAGGGTGAAGCCCTGGGGCGATGCCGCGCTCGTTGCGCCACCCGTGAGGGTGTCGGCGTCGGGGGCGGGGTGGGAAGAGGTTACTGCCTCTCCGGCAGCCGGCTGAGTCATGAGTACAGTCTCTACTTTTTTGTGACCAGAGCCAAAAGACTCAGCCGGCGCCCGGCCGGGCACGCCCGTCCGGGCGGTCTCAGTCGTCGAGGACGGCCCTGAGCGCGAACCAGACGGCGGCGCCGACCGCGAGGGCGCTGCCGAGAGCGACCCCGAGCAGTGCCGTGGGGTTCTCCTCGCCGAGCTTGTGCAGGCGGCGCCTGGCGAGGCGCTCCTTGTCACGCAACCGCTTCGGGACGTTGAGCTTGTACTCGATCGCGTCGAGGGTCAGCGCGAGCTGGGCGCGCGCGGCGGTCGCCTCTGCGCGCAACTCGTGCGTCGACTTCGACGGAGTCGCCGCTGCACCGGTCGTCTTGCCCTGGTCAGTGCTCATAGTCTCCGACTCCCTTGATCGCATCTGCGTCCCGGCGGATGCTTGCCGCGAGGCCGTCCGGGTCCGCGCGCGTTCCGGCCTTCACCCGGTTGACCCCGATCAGCACGAGGATCCCGGCGACGAGGAGCAGGGCCACCGCGACGATGAGCGTCGCGAGCCAGAGCGGCAGCACGAGCGCGAGGGCGATCACGGCGAGCGCGACGAAGACGATGACCGCGAGGAATGCGAATACCCCGGCCACGACGAAGAGCCCGATGCCGAGACCGATGTTCTTCGCCTTGCCCGCCACCTCGGACTTGAAGGCCTCGATCTCCGCGTGGATGAGCGCGGCGATCTGCCCCGGCAGCTCGGAGACGAGGGTGATCAGGGTCTTGCGCGGCCGCGGGCCGAACCCGCCCGCGCGGACGCCCTCTGTCGGTGCTCCGGTGTCCGACGGCGATCCGGTCACAGTGAGGATGCTTCCGATGTGGGCGCACCCGGGTCGGGGGTGCCGTGGGCGGGGGTCGCCGACGAGGCGGCAGACGGCGCGGACGGCGCGGACGGCGCCGGGCGTTTCGTGGACCAGGACGTGCCGTACTTCGGGCCCGAGCCGGCGGCATCCGTTGCCTTCGCGGTCTTGTCCGCGAGAGTGCCGACGAGTTTCTTGCCGGCGTTGATGAGAGCGGCCGGCACGTCGCCGACCCGCTCGAGTGCGAAGTCGCGGACCTCGGTCACGCGGCGCTGCACGGGGTCGGCGTTCCAGAGGCTCTCTGCGGAGGCCACGATCTGGTCGTAACGCTTACGCCCGGCACGTGCGCCCAGGACGTAGCCGACGAGTCCACCGGTGATAAAAAGAAGCTTTCCCCGCATGTGTCACTCCATTCTTCGTCGTTCACGTACGTCTCAGAGTATCCCGCCTGCGGAAACGGTGAAGGGCGAACTGCCGGACCACTGGGCAGAACGGCTCAGTGAACCAGCGCGTCGCGGCGGGTGCGGCCGGCGGTCGCGAGGGCGTCGGGGATGACGGAGGCGAGCCCGGTTCCGGAGAGCCAGGCGCCGGTGACCTCGAGCCCTTCGAGTGCCGCGACGGCCCGGCGCACCTGGTCGACGCGGTCGCGGGCGCCGACGGTCGCCGGAGAGAGCGCGTCGCCCCACCGGGTGCGGTCGAAGCCGAGCAGCTGCCCGGCCGAGAGCGGCGTGCCGAGGATGGCCGAGGCATCCGCGAGGGCGAGGGCGAGGAATTCGTCGTCGGTGAGGAGGGCGCCCGGATTCTTCTTCCCCGCGCGGCCGTAGGACAACCGGAGCACGTGCACGCCGGGACCCGCTTCCGCGGCGACCCAGTCCCATTTCGCAGTGACGTGCGTCAGCGCCTTGGCGGTCACACCGGGCGCGCCCGCTGCGACGAGGACCCCGGTGCCGCGGGGGTGCGTGTCGAGCTCGGGGGCGGCGAGCACGAGGGTGGCGAGTTCGATCGGGGTCGGCTTCGGCCAGTGCAGGGCGCCGAGCGCCTTCTGCTGCGGGCCGAGGGGCGCGATGAGGGCGAGGGCCTGGGCACCGGGTGTCGCCAGGATGACGAACCGCGCCGAGAGCGTCTCCGGCAGGTCCCCGGCTTCGAGGTCGCCCGGCCCGGCCGTCGCGGCCTGCGGCACGGGGGCATGCGGCGCTTGCACCGGGTGCTGCGTTTCCGCCGGGTGCTGCGCTTCCGCGGCGTCGGGTGTTCCGGAGGTGCCGGGCTCTTCGGGGGCTTCCGGGCGGGGCGCGATCGTGACCTGCCAGGGTTCGGCCGGGGTGGGGCGGATGCGGGTGACGACGGCCTCCGTGACGACCTCGACGTCGAAGCGGTCGAGTTCGGAGCGGAGCGCGGCCACGAGGCCGGCCATGCCGCCGCGAAGCCCGGCCACGGCGGAGCCGGCGGGTGCGGCGCTGCGCAGGGACAGCACGGCTCCGGACAGCGATCCGGTCACGGTGAGGGCGGCGTTGAGGCCGGGAGCCACGACGTCGACCTCGAGGTCGTCGGCCGACGAGGTGTAGACGCCGGCGGTGACCGGCTCGACGAGGCGTTCGAGGACGCGGCGGCCCATCCGTTTGCGGACGAGTTCGCCGAGGCTGTGCTCCCTGCCGATCGTGAGCACGGGCATCAGCCGGTCGAGCCAGGCCCGCATCGCTCCCGACCAGCCGATCACACGGCGGACATCTTCGGCGAGCGGGGAGCCGGGGATGCCGAGCACGCCGGCCCGGGGCATCGGCGCGCTCACCGGGGCGCCGCCCGGACGCTCAGACGGCAGGTAGAGCCACGCGCCGGCGGGGTTCGGCTGCACGACCCGGTCGGAGAGACCGAGTCCTTCGATGAATTCGGCGACGGCGTTGCGGCGCACCGCGAAGCTCTCCGCCCCGCTGTCCAGGGTGAGCCCGGCGACCTCGTGGCTCGCGAGCGCCCCGCCGAGGTCGGTGCCCGCCTCGAGCACGGTGACGCTCAGCCCGACGCGGGCGCACTCGCGGGCAGCCACGAGGCCGGCCACCCCGCCGCCGATGACGACGACGTCACGCACGCCGCTCATCCGCTCGCCCCGCAGTGCTTCGCTCATCGCGCGCCGGCTCAGGACACGGTCGGCGTGGTCGCCGGCTCGCTGGGTACGGCGGCGGATGCCGCGGGTGCTCCGGTCTCCACGGGAGCGCCGGCCGTGACCTCGTGCACGAAGGCGACGAGACGGGTGAGCACGGTCGGGTCGGTCAGCGGCGGGACGCCGTGGCCGAGGTTGAGCACGTGGGACGGAGCGGTGCGTCCCCGCTCGAGGACGTCGAGGACGTGCGCCTCGAGAACGGGCCACGGCGCCGCGAGCAGGGCGGGGTCGAGGTTGCCCTGCAGGGGCACGTTGCCGCCGAGGCGCCGGTTGGCCTCGTCGAGCGGCACCCGGTAGTCGACCCCGACGACGTCGGCGCCGACGGAGTGCATCTCCTGGAGCAGTTCGCCGGTGCCGACGCCGAAGTGCACGACGGGAACGTTGCGGCGGATCGGCGCGTCAGCGGCGGGCATCGTCTCCGGATAAGTGAGGTCGCGCACGTGGGCGATCGCCGCAGCGGATGCCGGGGCGACGAACCTGCTGTAGTCGGCGAGGGAGAGCGCACCGGCCCAGGAATCGAAGAGCTGTGCGGCGCTCGCGCCTGCGAGCACCTGGGCGCGCAGGAAGCGGCCGGTCACCTCCGCGGTCCAGTCCATCAGGGAGGCCCAGGCCGCCGGATCGGCGTGCATCAGGGTGCGCGCGTGGATGTGGTCCTTGGACGGACCGCCCTCGACGAGGTAGGCCGCGAGGGTGAACGGCGCCCCGGCGAACCCGATCAGCGGGGTGCCGCCGAGCTGGGCGACCGTTCGGGCGACGGCCTTCCGGATCGGGTCGAGGGTGGTCTCGAGCACGGCGGGGTCGAGCGCGACGAGTTCCTCCACGTCGCGGGCGGTGCGGACGGCCTTGCCGAGCACCGGCCCCATCCCGGCGACGATCTCGACGTCGACGCCGACGAGCTTGAGCGGGATCACGATGTCGCTGAAGAGGATTCCCGCGTCCACCTGGTGCCGGTGCACAGGCTGGAGGGTGATCTCACTGGCCATCTCCGGGTCGAGGCACGCGTCGAGCATCCGGGTGCCGACCCGCAGCGACCGGTACTCGGGAAGGGAACGCCCGGCCTGGCGCATGAACCACACCGGCGTGACCTCCGGGCGGGTGCCCTGGTATGCGCGGATGAGGCGGGAATCGGCGGTGAGTCCGGAGGCGAGGGGGTGTTGCGCGTCGAGGTTCATTTGTGTCAATTCTGTCAAACTTTCAGGACTCCGATGCCGTGCGGATCTGATCCGCTCCCAGATGGACAACGTAGACTCACCGAGTGCTGATCTGCCTGTCCGCGAACCACAAGAACTCGAGTTTCGATGTACTCGAGAAGCTGTCCGTCGGCGCGCCCGGCACGGCAGGCGGCATCATCGAGCGGTACCCGACCCTGTCGGGAGCGGTCATCGTCGCGACCTGCAACCGCTTCGAGGCCTACCTCGACCTCGACGAGCCGGACGGCGCCTCCCCTCTCGAGGCCGTACAGGCCGCGATCGCCGGCGTCAGCGCCGGAACGGGCGTCACCGCAGACGTCCTCCGCGAGACCCTCGACTTCGTGCACGGCAACGGCGTCGCCGAGCACCTGTTCGCCGTGACGAGCGGACTCGAATCCGTCGTCGTCGGCGAGGGCGAGATCGCCGGCCAGGTGCGCCGCTCCCTCGAGGAGGCCCGCGAGCGCGGCACGACCACCCCCGAACTCGAGCGCCTGTTCCAGCGCGCGTCGCAGACCTCCCGCGGCGTCAAGAACCGCACCGGCATCGGCGCCGCCGGACGCTCACTCGTGCGCCTCGCCCTTCAGCTCGCCGAGACGCGGATCGTCGACTGGGCGACTGCCCGCGTCCTGCTCGTCGGCACCGGCCGCTACGCCGGCGCCAGCCTCGCGGCCCTCCGCGACCTCGGCGTCACGGACGTGCGGGTCTACTCGCCAACGGGCCGCGCCGCCAAGTTCGCGGGTTCGCACGGCATCACGCCCGTCTCCGAGCGGGCGTTCGCCCTCGAGGCCGACCGTGCAGACCTGATCCTGACCTGCACGACCGTCGAGCACCACGTCGTCACGGCCGCACTGCTCCGCGCGGGCGCCGCAGCGAACGAGGATGCCGGCACCGGCGCAGAGCCGGAAGCTCCTGCTGCCAGGCGACTCATCATCGACCTCGGCCTGCCGCGCAACGTCGCCCCCGACGTCACCGAGATCCCGGGCGTCGAGCTGCTCGACCTCGAGACCATCCGCATCCACGCCCCGCTCGAAGAGCTCAATGCGACGAGCGAGGCCCGCCTGCTCGTCGGCCGCGCCGCGCGCAAGTTCTCGGCGGTCGCAGAAGAGCAGAGCCTCGCACCGGCGGTCGTCGCGTTGCGCAGCCACGTCTTCGACCTTCTCGATTCCGAGATCGAACGGGCGCGCGCGCACGGCGACGACACCGAACAGACCGAGCGGGCGCTGCGCCACCTCGCGAGCGTTCTGCTGCACACTCCGATGGTCCGCTCGCGCGAACTCGCGCGGGCCGGCGAGCAGGCCGCATTCACCGGCGGCCTCGACGCCCTGTTCGGCATCCGGGTCGAGTCCGGTTCCGGTGCGGGCGGCCAGGCCGCGGCTGCGGGACCGACCGCGCCCGGCATCCGGTCTGTGCGCGCCGACGACGCCGCCTCGATCGCCTAGCACGCGCCTCACGAGGCTGGCGCAGCTCACGCGACGCGTTGGTCAGGGTCGCAAAGTCGGAGTTTTTCGCGACACACCGTCGCCGCGGGCGGCGGATGCCGCGTGCCGCGAATTTCTCCGACATTACGCGGCGCGTGCGGGCAGAGCCCGCAAACGGCGCCGCTCCCCCGTGAGGGAACGGCGCCGGGCCGGCACTGACGGGCTGGGTCAGGCTCCGCGGAGGCGCTCGGCGAGGTAGGCGTCGAGCTTGTCGAGGGGCACCCGTTCCTGCTGCATCGTGTCGCGGTCGCGCACGGTGACGGCCTGGTCCTCGAGCGAGTCGAAGTCGACCGTGATGCAGTACGGGGTGCCGATCTCGTCCTGGCGGCGGTAGCGGCGCCCGATCGCGCCGGCGTCGTCGAAGTCGACGTTCCACGACTCGCGCAGGCGGGCGGCGAGCGAGCGGGCCATCGGCGAGAGCGCCTCGTTGCGGGAGAGCGGCAGCACGGCGGCCTTGATCGGCGCGAGGCGCGGGTCGAGCTTCAGCACGGTGCGCTTGTCGACGCCGCCCTTCGCGTTCGGCACTTCCTCCTCGTGGTACGCGTCGACGAGGAATGCCATCAGCGAGCGGGTCAGGCCGGCTGCCGGCTCGATCACGTAGGGCACCCAGCGCTCGTTCTTGGTCTGGTCGAAGTACGACAGGTCCTTGCCGGATGCCGCCGCGTGCGTCTTGAGGTCGAAATCCGTGCGGTTCGCCACGCCCTCGAGTTCGCCGAACTCGCTCCCGCTGAACCCGAAGCGGTACTCGATGTCGACGGTGCGCTTGGAGTAGTGCGAGAGCTTCTCGGCGGGGTGCTCGAAGAAGCGCAGGTTCTCCGGCTCGATGCCGAGGCCGGTGTACCAGCTCATCCGCTGCTCGAGCCAGTACTCGTGCCAGGTCTCGTCCGTTCCCGGTTCGACGAAGAATTCCATCTCCATCTGCTCGAACTCGCGGGTGCGGAAGATGAAGTTTCCGGGTGTGATCTCGTTGCGGAAGCTCTTGCCGATCTGGCCGATGCCGAACGGGGGCTTCATCCTGGCCGCCTGGAGCACGTTGGCGAAGTTCACGAAGATGCCCTGCGCGGTCTCCGGGCGCAGATAGTGCATGCCCGCCTCGTCGTCGACGGGGCCGAGGTAGGTCTTGAGCAGGCCGGAGAAGGCGCGCGGCTCGGTCCAGGTGTGCCGGTTGCCGCAGTTCGGGCAGGGGATGCCGTCGAGGCCGCCCTCTGCGGGACGCCCCTTCTTCTCCTCGAACTCCTCCTCGAGGTGGTCGGCGCGGAAACGCTTGTGGCAGCTCGTGCACTCGACGAGCGGGTCGCTGAAGACCTCGACGTGACCGGATGCCTCCCACACCTTCCTGGGCAGGATCACCGAGGAGTCGAGGCCGACCACGTCATCGCGGCTCGTGACCATGAAGCGCCACCACTGCTTCTTGATGTTCTCCTTGAGCTCGACGCCGAGGGGCCCGTAGTCCCACGCGGACCGGGATCCGCCGTAGATTTCACCCGCCTGGAAGACGAACCCGCGGTGGCGGGCGAGGGCGATGACGGAATCGAGGCGGGAGGGTGCGGCCACGGTGGCTCCAATGGTCGAGGGTGGATGTGGGGCGGCGCTTCCGGAAATTCCCGGTCAGGCGTACCCATTTTAGGCTCTCGTCCCGGTGCGACCCTCAGGCTGTTAGCATTGCTAAGGAATCATCACGAATTCAGCTCACACTCAGCTTGGATTCGGCACGAACGCGAGCCGCACCTCAGCACCATCTGCACCACCTCAAAGGAGAGATCATGGGCACCAGGCCCCGCACGCCGAACGACGCTTTCACGGGGGCTGATCCGCTCGATCGCGATCCGGCCCTGCTCCCCGTCGCCCTCGACCAGACAGAACACGACGCGCAGGAGCGGCGCTGGACCCCGGCCAAGATCGCACTCTGGGCCGGCATCTCCCTCCTCGGCGGACTGAGCTGGGTCATGCTCGCGGTCGTCCGCGGTGAGACCGTCAACGCCATCTGGTTCGTCTTCGCCGCGGTATGCACCTACCTGATCGGTTACCGCTTCTACTCCAACTACATCCAGAAGCACCTGCTGAAGCCGGACGACCGCAGGGCGACCCCCGCGGAGTACAAGGCGGACGGCAAGGACTTCGCGGCGACAGACCGCCGGGTGCTCTTCGGCCACCACTTCGCCGCGATCGCCGGGGCGGGACCGCTCGTCGGTCCTGTGCTCGCCGCGCAGATGGGCTACCTGCCCGGCACGATCTGGATCATCGTCGGCGTCGTTCTCGCCGGGGCGGTGCAGGACTACATCGTGCTGTTCTACTCGATGCGTCGCGGCGGCCGTTCTCTCGGCCAGATGGCCCGCGACGAGCTCGGCAAGATCGGCGGCACCGCCGCCCTGATCGCCACGATGGCGATCATGGTCATCATCGTCGCCATCCTCGCCCTCGTCGTGGTCAACGCCCTCGCGGCGAGCCCCTGGGGCGTCTTCTCGGTCGGGATGACCATCCCGATCGCGCTGTTCATGGGCTGCTACCTGCGCTTCTTCCGGCCGGGCAAGGTCAGTGAGGTCTCGATCATCGGGTTCGTGCTGCTCCTGGCCGCGATCATCGGCGGCGGCGCCATCTCGAACACGGCGTGGGGAGCGGCGTTCTTCCATGTCGACCCGGTGCCGCTCGCGATCGGCATCATCATCTACGGCTTCGTCGCCGCGATCCTCCCGGTCTGGCTGCTGCTCGCCCCGCGCGACTACCTCTCGACCTTCATGAAGATCGGCACGATCGGGATGCTCGCGATCGCGATCATCATCGTGCGCCCGGAGATCACCGTCCCCGCCTTCAGCGAGTTCGTCGCCAACGGCGGACCGGTCGTGAGCGGGTCGCTCTTCCCGTTCCTCTTCGTCACGATCGCCTGCGGCGCCCTGTCCGGTTTCCACGCCCTGATCGCCTCGGGCACGACTCCGAAGCTCATCGAGAAGGAACGCCAGACCCGCTTCATCGGCTACGGCGGCATGCTCATGGAGAGCTTCGTCGCGATCATGGCCCTCGTCGCCGCCGTCTCGATCGACCGCGGCATCTACTTCGCGATGAACTCCTCGGCAGCCCTCACCGGGGGCACCGTCGAAGGCGCCGTCGCGTTCGTCAACAGCCTCGGGCTCACCGGGGTCAACCTCACCCCCGAGATGCTCACCCAGACCGCGAAGGACGTCGGCGAGGCCACGATCGTCTCCCGCTCCGGCGGCGCGCCGACGCTCTCCGTCGGGCTCGCGCACATCATGCAACAGGTCGCAGGCGGCTCGGGCATGATGGCGTTCTGGTACCACTTCGCGATCATGTTCGAAGCCCTGTTCATCCTCACCGCCGTCGATGCGGGCACCCGCGTCGCGCGCTTCATGCTCCAGGACAGCCTCGGCAACTTCTTCCCGAAGTTCAAGAACACCTCGTGGCGCACGGGGGCGTGGCTCACCACGGGCATCATGGTGCTCCTCTGGGGCGCGGTGCTGATCATGGGCGTCACGGACCCGCTCGGCGGGATCAACACCCTGTTCCCGCTCTTCGGCATCGCGAACCAGCTGCTCGCCGCCATCGCGCTCGCGGTGTGCATGGCGATCGTCGCGAAGCAGGGCAAGTTCAAGTACATCTGGATCGTCGCCGTTCCCCTCGCGTTCGCCGCGATCATCACGATCTACGCCTCGATGCTGAAGATCTTCTCAACCATCCCGGCCGTCGGGTACTTCGCGCAGAACAAGGCGTTCTCCGACGCCCTCGCCGCCGGGAAGACCTCCTTCGGCACGGCGCCGAGCGTTGCGGCCATGGAGGCCGTCGTGCGCAACACGATGGTGCAGGGACTCCTGTCGATCCTCTTCGTCACCCTCGCGATCATCGTGATCGTCTCCTCGGTCGTGGCGACCTGGAAGTCCTGGAAGAGCCGCGACTTCGGCACCAACGAGGACCCCGCGCTCCCGTCGCAGATGTTCGCGCCGTCCGGCTTCCTGCCGACCCCGGCCGAAAAGGAACTGCAGGGTCGCTGGGACGCCCAGGCCGCCGCAGAGAAGAGCGCCAGGAGGGCCCAGGACACCGGCGCCGGCGCCCCCGGCCGGTGACGGTCCGGTGACGGAATCCGGGGCGGGCCGGGGGCAGCGGATGCCCGCGGCCGGCGTGACACCCTTCGCTGCGGTTCGCAGCGGCATCCGCCGGGCAGCGCGGGGTCTGGCCTGGTACGTCAAGGGGGTGCTGGGAGAGGACGCCTGGGACAAGTACCGGGCGCATCACGAAGCGGCGCACGGGGCAGCCGACCCCGCCCATCCCGGGGAGCGGATGATGACCGAACGCGAGTTCTGGCGGGACCAGACCGACCGCCAGGACGCCAACCCGCAGGGCCGCTGCTGCTGACGCTCTGAGGCTCGCGAAAGCGGGTGAATCGTCGCTTTGACTGGGGCAAACAGACGGCTCACCCGCTTTCGCGCATCCGGACGGGGAATTCCGGCCGGCGCCGCTCGCACCGAATGTCCAGCTTGCTTTCCTAACGTCGGAAACAACAGAGTCGCAGGGCTCGCGTTGGCTTCGGGAGAGGGCGGTCGGATGGGCACTCGTTCCGCCGCGGGGCGTCTCGGGATCGCCGCGGGAGCAGCAGGCGTCGTGGTGCTCGTCGCCACCGTCGTCGTCGCGCTCAGCGTCACGACGGGACTCGTGCAGCCGGACGAGGCCGTCCCCCCGATGTCCCTCCCCCTCCTCTCCGCACCAATGGCGGCGGGGGCCGCGGATGCCGCATCCCCCCTCCCCGAGACCTGGCGGCCCCCGGCCGACCTGCCGTCCACGGGCAGCTTCGGCAGCGTGCGGATCCCGGCGACCGTATCCGGCTTCAGCGCGCGCGACGCGGAGGTCTACCTCCCGCCCGCCGCCCTCGTCCCCGACGCCCCGGCCCTGCCGTTCGTGCTGATGATGATGGGACAGCCGGGAGACCCGGACGCCGGACCGATCGCATCCGTGCTCGACGCCTTCGCCGCAGCCCACAACGGCCTCGCCCCGATCGTGCTCGTGGCCGACCAGCTGGGGGATCCCGACGTCGACTCGCTGTGCCTGAACACGGCGGAATACGGCCAGGTCGAGACGTACCTCGAGCGGGACGTTCTCGACTGGGCGCGCGGCAACCTGAACATCCAGACCGGCCGCGACTCGTGGACCGTCGCCGGGTTCTCGAACGGCGGCCAGTGCGCCCTGTCGCTCGCGCTCCGGTACCCGGAGGTCTGGGGCAGCCTCATCGACGCCTCCGGCACCGCGTATGCCGGCCTCGAAACGGAGCCCGACGTGCTCGCTGACGTGTTCGGGGGGGACCAGGCGGCCTATGACGCCACGAAACCGGCCACACTGCTCGGCGAGAGACGCTACCCTGACACCACGGCTGTGTTCACGGTCGGCTCGGAGGACTCGGAGATGGAACCGGGACTCAAGGATCTGAGCGGAACGGCCAAGGCTGCGGGGGTAGCGGTGACGTACTACGAGGTGCCCGGCGAGGGCCATTCCCTCGAGGCGCTGGACGGCGGGCTCACCCGGGCCTTCGGCGTGCTCGCGAGCAGACTCGGGCTCGGCTAGGGCGTGGACGTCCTCGGGGGGCTGCTGAGACTCGACATCGTTCACCCGCCGGTGACGCTCGTGGCGTGGGCGCTCTCCGCCGCCGCAGTCGTCTTCCTGCTCGCCAGGCCGCCGCGCGGGCGCTGGCTCCTGACCGTCGGAATCGGGATCGGGTCCGGCCTCCTCGCCGCCGTGCTGACCTGGTTCCTCACGGTTCGCGTGTTCAACCTGTTCGGGGTGGGTCTCGGCGCCGTGACCTACCTCTGGCTGGCGGCGGCGTGCGGGGCCATCGGGCTCGCCCTGGCCAACCTCTGGAAGACGCGTCCCCTGCGCCGGAGCATCGCGGCGGTTTCGGTGCTGCTGTTCGCGGCGACCGGCGCGCTCGGCATCAATGCCGGCTACGGCCTCGATCGCACGCTCGGTGCCCTCCTCGGGATCAACGTCCTTCCGCCCATCGCCCTCACGGCGCCGACATTGCGCCCCGGCGTGGGCGACGAGCGTCCCGGGCACGCCAGCCGGCCGCTCTGGCAGACCTGGACACCCCCGGCCGGACTCCCCGCGACGGGAAGCATCGGAAGCCAGGCCATCCCGAACCCGCACTCCGGTTTCGTGGCCCGCCCGGCCGGCGTCTACCTGCCGCCGGCGGCCCTGGTGCCGAATGCCCCCGCACTGCCGCTCGTGATCCTCCTGATGGGGCAACCGGGCAACCCGGACCCCGAGCAGGCAGCGGAGAGCCTCGACCGTGCGGCCGCCCGGCACGGCGGGCTGGCCCCGATCGTCGTGGTGGCCGACCAGCTGGGGAACCCGGCCGCCGATCCGCTCTGCCTCGACACCGCAAGATTCGGCAAGGTCGAGACGTACCTGACCCGGGATGTCGTCGGTTGGGCATCCGCCAACCTCAACGTGATCCAGGACCACCGGTACTGGACGATCGCCGGGTACTCGAACGGCGGCCAGTGCGCCATCTCGCTCGCGGCCAAGCACCCGGACATCTGGTCCAACGTGCTCGACATCTCCGGCGAGGTCTCACCGGGATCCGAGGTACCGACGAGGACTCTCAACGACGTCTTCGGCGGCGACCAGGCGGCATACGACGCCCAGAAGCCGGTCAACCTGCTCGCCGCCCACCGGCTCCCCGGGGACTTCGCGGTCTTCACCGTCGGAGCCCTGGACACCCAATTCTCCGGCGGCCAACGGATCCTCGCCGCCGCCGCGCAGGATGCCGGGATCACCACGGTCTACCGGGAGGTTCCCGGCGCCGACCATGGAGGGTCCGCCCTGACCGGCGGCCTCGACCTGGGCTTCGACGCCCTCTTCCCGCGCCTCGGTCTCGCCCCTCCCCCCTCCTGAACTCGCGGGTAGTGTCGCTCGCATGAGGACAGGCGACGCGAGCGGGGACGGGGTGCCGCGCATCCACCCGGAGTCGGTGGAGGAGTGGCGGGCCTGGCTCGGGGAGAACCACCAGGCGGCGACGGCCGTGTGGCTCGTGTTCTGGCGGAAGTCGTCCGGCCGCCCCATCCTCGCCTACGAGGACGCCGTGCTCGAGGCGCTCACGGTCGGCTGGATCGACAGCAAGCCGGCCCGGCTGGACGAGCACCGGACCATGCTCTACTTCTCGCCGCGGAAACGCGGCAGCGCCTGGGCCCGGCCGAACAAACTGCGCATCGAGGTGCTCAGGAGCGAGGGGCGGATGCTGCCCGCCGGTGAGGCCGTCGTCGCGGCCGCAGAGGCGGACGGCTCCTGGACCCGGCTCGACGAGGTCGAGAACCTCACGGTTCCCGCAGACCTCGGCTCCGCGCTTGACGCGATCGAGGGTGCGCGGGCGCAGTGGGACGCGTTCCCGCCCTCGGCTCGCCGCGGCATCCTCGAATGGATCGTGCAGGCGAAGACGCCGGCGACCCGGGCGAAACGCGTCGACGAGACGGCCCGGCTCGCCGGCCGTGGCGAGCGGGCGAACCAGTGGAAGCCGAAACCTCCGCCCGCGGCCGACTGAGCGCGTGGACGGGTCAGCGCGGGAGGGGCTGCTGCTCCTGGGCGCGCACCGCGCCGTGGCCGATGAGGAGCGTGCCGCAGAAGCCGATCGCGAGGGCGACGAGCACGCCGAGGTTCGCGAATGCCCAGTCGCCGGTCCGGCCGCCGAGGCCGAGGGGGCCGAGCAGGTACCCCTGCCAGGCGAGCCAGTCCGCGAAGCCGTTGGTGACGAGGCCCCAGCCCACGACGGAGCCGAGCCCGAGGAGTGCGAGTGCGCCGACCCGCACGCTCCCGTAGCGACCGCGCGGGTCGAGGAGGGCCCCGGCGTCGTAGTCGGAGCGGCGGAGCGCGAAGTCGGCGAGGAAGATGCCGCACCAGGCCGCGACGGGGACGCCGAGGGTGATCAGGAAACCCTGGAACGGACCGAGGAAGCTCCCGGCGAAGAACACGACGTAGATCGCGCCGAGCACCATGATCACCCCGTCGATCCCGGCCGCGACGAAGCGCGGCACCCGCAGCCCGGTGGTGAGGAGCGCCAGTCCGGAGGAGTAGATGTCGAGCACGGCGCCCCCGATCAGGCCGAGCACCGCGACGAGGGCGAACGGCACGAGGAACCACACCGGGAGGATCGTCGTGAGCGCCCCGATCGGATCGACGGCGATGGCGGCGCTGAGGTCGGTCGAGGATCCCGCGAGCAGGAGCCCGAAGAGGAGCAGCACGACGGGGGCGAGCGAGGCGCCCAGGGCCGTCCAGCCGACGACGCCGCGGCTGGAGGCCGAGCGGGGCAGGTACCGGGAGTAGTCCGCGGCGGCCTGCACCCAGCCGAGGCCGAAGCCCGTCATCATGAAGACGAGCGCGCCGATCACGTGCGGAACGTCTCCGCCGGGGATCGCCGCGATGGCTCCGAAGTCGATGTGGTCGACGACGAGGAACACATAGACGACCGTGAGCAGGCCCGTGACGATCGTGATCCACTTCTGCAGGCGCATGATCAGGTCGAACCCGAAGACGCCGCCCGCCACGATCAGGCCGGCCACGACGACGAGGGCCACCACCTGGGTGAGCACCCCGCCGTCCCAGCCGAGCTCGGTGAACACGGTCGCCGTCGCGAGCACCGCGAGCGAGGCGAGCACGGTCTCCCAGCCGACCGTGAGCAGCCACGACAGCGCCGACGGCACCCGGTTGCCGTCGACGCCGAACGCCGCCCGGCTCAGGGTCATCGTCGGTGCGTGGCCGCGCTTGCCCGCGAGCGCCACAAAACCGCAGAGCGCGAAGGAGAGCACGATCCCGACGAGGCCGACGATCGTGGCCTGCCAGAACGAAATGCCGAACCCGAGCAGGAACGAACCGTAGCTGATGCCGAGAACAGAGACGTTCGCCGCGAACCACGGCCAGAACAGCTCGCGCGGGCGGCCGCGATGCTCAGCGCGGTCGATCGCGTTGATGCCATTGAGCTCGACCTCGAAGACCGGGCGGATGCCGGGGCTCGCTCCCGGCAGTCCGGCGTCCGTCTGCGCGTGCGTCCGGTCGTTCGCGGACATCCGCTGCCCCTCTCCTCGGCGGGTCTCGGTCAGGTGTTCGGTGTTCGGGTGTTCAGGTGTTCAGGCGTTCGGGACTCAGGTCTTCAGGTACTCAGGAACTCGGTTTCAGTGCACGTACTCGAGCAGGTCGAGGCCGACGGCGCGCATCCCGTCGAGGACCGCGAGGCGCAGCGGGAGGCGGGTGTCGGCGAAGGACATCGAGACGGCATAGGCGACGCCGGCCCGCGGGCCGCGGAGCACTCCGGCCTCGCTCCGGACGCCGGGCGCCGTTCCGGTCTTGTTGACGAGCAGCAACCCATGGTCGCCGCCACGGTGCGCGAACGGATCGAGCCCGAACGCGCTCGCGACGAGGGAGAGATCCGCGCCGAGGGACAGCCAGCCGATCACGCGTTCGCTCGTCGCGGCATCCACGACCTCACCGCGGGCAAGGGACGTGAAGAGACCCGTGAGCTCCTGGGCGCTGCCGACGGAGAGCTGGGGCGCGTGGTCGGGGCCGCGTTCGTCGCGGACGAGGTCGAGCAGCGCGGTGTGGGAGATGCCGAGCTGTTCGGTGCGGGCCTGGACCGCCGCGAGGCCGACCGCGCGCAGGAGCACGTTCGCGGCGAGGTTGTCGCCGACACCGCCGACGAGGGCGGCTAGGTCTGCGACGGGCAGCGACGGGGCCTGCAGGTGCTGCCAGACGCCGGAACCCCCGACGGAGTCCGCCGGGGTGCGGTCGAGGATGGTGAGGGCGCCGAATTCGGCGTTCGGGAGCCGGGCGGCGACCTCGACCAGGAGGAGGACGGTTCCGATCCCTGCCGTCGGCATCACGACGTGGTCGTCGACGGAGAAGAGGACCTTGCCCGTCGCGAGGTCGGTGGCGCGGGCCGAGACCTGGACGCCCTCGACGGCGAGGTTGCCGAGCGCCTGGAACCCGCGGCCGAAATTCGCCATCGGCTCCGAGACGCCGTGACGTCCCCTGCTCGGGGCACCACGACGCGACCGTCGCTCCGATTCCCGCGCTGGCGTGGACACTTTTTCGGGTCCCTCCGTGTTCCGGCTCCTTGTTCCCCTCAGCACCATAGCCCAGACGCCCGACCTGCGCCGGAGCGGGACGCCCCTGGGCGCCCCGGCACGTCCCGCTCGGCTACCAGATGGTGACGCGCTTGTCCGGGTCGAGCCAGAGCTCATCGCCGGGCGCGACGCCGAAGGCCGCGTAGAACTCGTCGATGTTCCGCACGATCTGATTGCAGCGGAACTCGTTCGGCGAGTGCGGGTCGATCGAGATGAGGCGGATGGCCTCCTCGTCGCGCATCTTCAGCTGCCAGGCCTGGGCCCAGGAGAGGAAGAAGCGCTGGGCTCCGGTGAAACCGTCGATCACGGGCGGCTCTGCGCCGTCGAGGGAGATCAGGTAGGCCTTCCAGGCAATCGACAGGCCGCCGAGGTCGCCGATGTTCTCGCCGATCGTGAGCGCGCCGTTGACGTGGTGCTCGGGGATCTGCTTGGGGGCGAGGGCATTGAACTGCTCGATGAGCGAGCTCGTGCGCTCTTCGAAGGCCGCACGGTCTTCCGCGGTCCACCAGTCGGTCAGGAGCCCGTCGCCGTCGTACTTCGAGCCCTGGTCGTCGAAGCCGTGCCCGATCTCGTGCCCGATGACGGCGCCGATGGCACCGTAGTTCGCCGCGGCATCCCGCTCATCGGAGAAAAACGGGACCTGCAGGATGGCCGCGGGGAAGACGATCTCGTTGAAGCCGGGGTTGTAATAGGCGTTGATGGTCTGCGGCGTCATGAACCACTCGTCGCGGTCGAGGGGCTTGCCGATCTTGCCGAGTTCGCGCTGGAACTCGAATTCGTTCGCGGCGCGCACGTTCTTGATCAGGTCGCCTGCGTCCATCGACAGGCTGGAGTAGTCGCGCCACTTGTCGGGGTAGCCGATCTTGGGGGTGAACTTCTCGAGCTTGTCCTGTGCACGCGCCCGGGTCTCCGGGGTCATCCAGTCCAGTTCGGCGACGCTCTGCCGGTAGGCCTCGACGAGGTGGCCGACGAGCACGTCCATGCTCGCCTTCGCGCTCGGCCGGAAGTGCCGTTCGACGTAGATCCGGCCGACGGCCTCGCCGAGCGATCCCTCGACGAGGGAGACGCCGCGCTTCCACCGGTCGCGCAGCTGCGGGGTGCCGGTGAGGGTGCGGCCGTAGAAGTCGAAGCTCGCCTCGACGAAGTCGTCGGAGAGGTACGAGGCGCTCGAGCGGATGATCTGCCAGCGCAGCCAGTCCTTCCACCCGTCGATCCCGTCCTCTGTCAGCATCTCGGCCAGTCCGGTCACGAAGCTCGGCTGGCGGACGACGATCTCGTCGAGCGCACCGGCGGGGGCGTCGAGTCCCGCGAGCCAGAGGTGCAGGTCCGCCCCGGCCGCGAGCGCCGTGACCTGGCCCCAGGTCTTGAGGTTGTAGGTCTTCTCGCTGTCGCGGGAGCGCACGTTGTCCCAGTGGTGTCCGGCGAGTGCGGTTTCGAGTTCGAAGACCCGGTTGGCGCGCACCGCGGCGTTGTCGATGCCGGCGAGGCCGAACATCCGCTCGAGGAAGGAACGGTAGGCGTCGCGGACGGCCGCGAACTTCTCCTCGCGATAGTAGGACTCGTCCGGCAGGCCGAGTCCGCCCTGCTCCATGAAGACGAGGTAACGCTCCGGGTTGCCCGGGTCGTTGTCGACGTAGAGCTGGAAGGCGCCGGCGACGCCGGCGCGCTCGAGGCGGCCGAGGGTGCCGAGCAGGGAGGCGACCCCGTCGATCGCGTCGACGGCCAGGAGGTCGGCGACGAGCGGCGTTGCGCCGAGCGCGTTCACCCGCTGCTCGTCCATGAAGCTCGAGTAGAGGTCGCCGAACTTGCGGGCTTCCGTTCCCGGCTCGGCGGTCTGCGCCTCGAGGATGATCTCGCGCACGGCCTTCTCCGATTCCTCGGCGAGAAGGTAGAACGATCCCCAGCGGGCCTTGTCCGCCGGGATCTCGGTGCGGTCGATCCATTTCCCGTTCACGTGGCGGAAGAGATCGTCCTGCGGGCGGATGCCCGTGTCGAGTTCGTCGCGGTCGATTCCGGATGCGGTCCCCAGGTCAGTCATGCGTCCATGCTATTCGCTGTGCCCGGGAATTCGAGCCGAGAACCCCTGTCGGAGGGCGCCGCTAGAGTCGGGAGCATCGCCATCTTCCGCACGCAGCCCATCGACCGCGAGATCCTGCGCCTCGCCCTTCCGGCCTTCGGCGCCCTCGTCGCCGAACCGTTGTTCCTGCTCGCCGATTCCGCGATGGTCGGGCACCTCGGTGCGGTCGACCTGGCCGGGCTCGGACTCGCGAGCGCGGTGCTGCAGACCATCGTCGGGCTGATGGTGTTCCTCGCATACAGCACGACCCCCGCCGTCGCCCGCTGGCTCGGCGCGGGTGACCGCGGCAGGGCCGTGTCCGTCGGCATCGACGGGCTCTGGCTGGCGCTCGGCCTCGGGCTGGTGCTCGCGCTGCTCGGCGCGGCACTGAGCCCGCAGCTCGTGGGAGCGTTCGGCGCTGAGCCTGCCGTCGCCGCGGCATCCGCCCGGTACCTCACCGTGTCGATGCTCGGCCTCCCGGCGATGCTGCTCGTGTTCGCGGCGACGGGGCTGCTCCGCGGACTGCAGGACACCCGCACGCCGCTCTGGGTGGCCGGCCTCGGCTTCGCGGCCAACATCGTGCTCAACCTCTGGTTCATCTACGGCCTCGGGCTCGGGCTGGTCGGGTCTGCGTTCGGCACCGTCATCGCGCAGTGGGCGATGGTCGCGGTCTACCTCGTCGTGGTCGTGCGGCACGCCCGGCGCGAGGGCGCCCGGCTGCGTCCGCACCGCAGCGGGATGCTGCGGGGAGCGTCGAGCGGCGGCTGGCTGTTCCTGCGCACGGCGAGCCTGCGTGCGGCGATGCTGCTCGCGGTGTTCGTGGCGACGAGCCTCGGCTCGCCCCAGCTCGCGGCGTTCCAGATCGCGATGACCGTCTTCGCGGCGATGGCGTTCGCCCTCGACGCGCTCGCGATC
Organism: Cryobacterium zhongshanensis; assembly: GCF_022760445.1. NCBI lineage: Bacteria > Bacillati > Actinomycetota > Actinomycetes > Micrococcales > Microbacteriaceae > Cryobacterium > Cryobacterium zhongshanensis. The sequence goes on from NZ_JALGAR010000004.1 coordinate 188,055, forward strand.
GCCGCCCAGGCCCTCGTCGGGCGCGGCCTCGGGGCCGGCGACCTCCCCGAAGTGCGGGCGGTGCTGCGGCGGTGCCTCGAGTGGGGCCTGCTCGGGGGTGCGGCGATCGGCGCGCTGCTCGTCGTGACGAGCCCCCTGCTCGGCGGCCTGTTCACGACGGCGGCAGAGGTGAGCTCGCTCCTCCCCCTGACGCTCGTGATCCTCGGCCTGTCCGGACCGCTCTGCGGACTCGTCTTCGTGCTCGACGGCGTGCTGATCGGCGCGGGTGACGCCCGCTACCTCGCCGTGACCGGAATGGTCAATCTGCTGGTCTTCGTGCCGCTGGCCTGGGCTGTGCTCTCCTGGGCTCCGCAGGGCGCCGTCGGGCTCGCCTGGCTGATGGCGGCGTTCGCGTTCGGCTATCTCGGCGCACGCGGCGTCACCCTCGGCCTGCGCGCCCGCGCCGCGCGCTGGATGGTCGTCGGCGCCCGCTAGCGGATGCGGCGGTGCACGGACTGCGGCTTCAGGTACGCGTGCAGTCCCTCGCGTCCGAACTCGGCGCCGAGTCCGGAGTCGTGGCGGCCGGCGAAGGGAGCGTTGTGGTTCGAGGCGAAGAAACCGAGTCCGACGGAACCGGTGTCCATCCGGGTGGCCGCATCGAACGCTGCGTCGGCATCCGCTGAGAACACCGTGCCGCCGAGGCCGAACGCGGTGTTGTTCGCGATGCCGATCGCCTCGTCGAGGGTGTCGTAGCGCAGGATCGACAGCACGGGCCCGAAGATCTCCTCGCGCGCGATCCGCATCCCCGGCGTCACGCCGGTGAACACGGTCGGCGGCACGAAGTAGCCGCGGTCGAAGCCGCTCGGCACATCCCCGCCGGTGGTCGCGCTGGCGCCCTCTGCGATGCCGGAGCGGATGTACGCACGCACCGTGTCGCGCTGGGCGCGTGTCGCTGCGGGCCCGAAGACGGTGTCCGGGTCCATCGGGTCGCCCTGTCGCGCGGCCTGGACCGTGGCCGTGACCATGTCGACGAGTTCGTCGTAGCGCCCGGCCGGCGCGAGGATGCGCGTGGAGATGTAACAGGTCTGCCCGGTGTTGCGCAGGCAGCTGCGGATCAGCACCTGCTGCATCGCCGAGAGGTCGACGTCCGGCAGCACGAGTGCGGAGGACTTGCCGCCGAGCTCGAGGGTGACCGGCCGCAGCAGCTCGCCGCACGCCCCGGCGATGCGCCGCCCGACCGGGGTCGAGCCGGTGAAGGCGACCTTGTCGACACCAGGGTGCCGCACGAGGGCGTCGCCGACGGCGCTGTTCCCGGTGACGATGTTCACGACACCGGCGGGGATGCCCGCCGCTGCGACCGCATCCGCGATGAAGCGGATCGAGAGCGGCGTCGGCGACGCCGGCTTGATCACGACGGTGCACCCGGCCATCAAGGCCGGCGCGAGCTTCGCCACGACGAGGTTGATCGGGAAGTTCCACGGCGCGATCAGCGCGCAGACGCCGACAGGGTCCTGCCGCACGACGGTTTCGGCGGAGCCGTCGGGGAACGTGCGCACGTCCACGGCCTCCAGGTAGCCGGCCAGGCCGGCGAAGTAGCGGAAGATCGCGGCCGCGTTGGAGGCCGCGCGCCCGGTCTCTGCGACCGGCGAGCCGTTCTCCGCGGTGTTGGTGTGCGAGATCGCCACCGACCGCTTCTCGATCTCCCCGGCCAGGCGTTCCAGGTAGCCGGCGCGCACAGTGGGGGCCAGCCCGCGCCAGCCGTCGGCGCCTGCGCCCGCACGCGCGAACGCGCGACGGGCGGCCGAGACGGCGAGGTCAACGTCGGCAGTGGATGCCACCGGCACGCTGCCCCACGCCGCTTCCGTCGCCGGGTTGGTCACCGTGGTCCGCCCGGTTCCGCTCGCCGCACGCCAGGCGCCGTCGATGAAGAGGTCGTCGACGTGCCCGTATGGCAGGGTGGCCGGGAAACTCGCGGGTTGCGCCGCAGTTCCGGCCGTGGCGCCGGCTGCCGGCGCCGCTGCCTCGTCTGTCATCCGGCCCGTCATCAGAGCACCGCGATCTTCAGCAGCGCCTCTGCCCTGTCGAGTTCGATCGTCGCCATCTCGAGGCCGGCGGCGGTGATGAGCTCCGGCAGGATCTCGGTGCGCAGGCGCCTGCAGTAGAACGACGGCGTCTGGCCGAACCAGCTCGAGGCGAGGGCGATGCCTGCCGGGGTGAATCGCCAGAGCCGGTCCGCGTCGCGCACGAGCGAGTCCTCGATGGAGTACGACTCGACGCGGGTGTCGTGGCCGTCGATGATGTCGGTGACCCGGGTGACGAAGGCATCGTCGTAGCCGAGGCCCGGCAGCACCTCCCTCGCGATGATGCAGCCCTTGAGTTCGTGCTCGTAGCGGATCTGGGCCTGGCGCCAGTTCGCGCCGAAGCCCTCGGAGATGATCTTGGTCTCGTCGACCCTGGCCCAGCCGCTGTCGTGCAGCAGGATGGCCACCCGCACGACGAGGGAGTCCGCCTCCGGGTATGCCTCGCAGAGCCGCTCGGCGAATGCGAAGGAGATCGGCACGTGGATGTCGTTGCTGCGCGTGCGCATCTCGGTCTCGACGGCGCGCCAGAGCGGGTCGAGGTCGCCAGGGCCATCCGCCGCGACGGCGATGGGCGAGGTGTCGATGGACTGGTCGGTCTGCAGGGTCATAGCGTTCTCACTTCGAGGTCGGGGCGCGGGAGCGCGGAGGCTGGGGCTAAGCGGCCGGACTGCCGGCGGGAATGGGAACGGGGACGGCGGGGAGCACGACGGGAACCGGACTCGGCGCAGCACGCCCGGCATCCGCCGCTTCGACGGCCGCGAAGAGTTTCTTGAGCGGGACGGTGGTGTCGCTTACGACATCCGCCGCCACCGAGAGGCCCTTGTGCAGGGCGTTCTTCACGGCCATGAAGTCGAGCGGGCTGTTGATGCAGTCGGCGGCGATGAGCCGCCCGTCCCGGTAGTAGAGCACCGAGAACTTCTCGGTGTCGGGGTCGCCGCGCAGCACGACCCGGTCGTGCCCGCCGCTCAGGCCGGCGATCTGCAGCTTGAGGTCGGCCTGGTCCGACCAGAACCACGGCACCGTGCGGTGCTCTGCGGGGAGCCCGAGCAGGGTGGCCGCGGCCACCTTGGCCTGCTCGACGGCGTTCTGCACGCTTTCGAGGCGGATGCGGCCGGCACCGAAGTCCCCGATCGACGGGTTCGGCATGTTGGCGCAGTCCCCGGCGGCGACGGTGAGTCCGTCGGAGGCGAGTGCACGGGAGTCGACGACGATGCCGTTCTCGACCTCGAGTCCGAGCTGCACGGCGAGCTCGGTGCGCGGCGCGACGCCGACGCCGATCAGCACGACGTCCGCCGCCACGATCTCGCCGGGGCCTTCGTCGTCGCGCGAACCGAGCTCGACGCCGGTGACCCGGTCGTGCTCGCCGACGAACCGCACGACCTGCGCGTTCAGCACCACCCGGATGCCGCGGCGCCGGTGCGCCTGCAGGTAGAACTCGCTGGTCTGCTCGGAGACCGCCCTCCCGACGAGGCGGGGAGCCGCCTCGAGCACGGTGACGTTCTTGCCGGCGGACCGCGCCCCCGCCGCGACCTCGAGGCCGATGAAGCCGCCGCCGACAACAACGACGTTCCGCGCCTCACGCAGTTGCTGCTCGAGCACGGTCGCCTCCGTCGCGGTGCGCAGGTAGCTGACACCCTCGAGCTCGGAGCCCTCGAACGGGATGGTGCGCGGCACGGCTCCGGTGGTGAGCGCGAGCCGTGCGAAGGCGAAGGTACGGCCGGACTCCGCCGTCGCGACGCCGCCGTCCGCGTTCCGGATGATGCGGAAGATCCGCTCCCGCGGCACGAGCTCGATGGAATGCTCGCGGTAGAAATCGTGGGTGCGGAAGGCCAGGGAGTCTGCGGTCGCCTCGCCCTTGAGGAACGCCTTGGACAGCGGCGGCCGCTGGTACGGGGCGTGCGGCTCCTCTCCGACGAGCGTGATCGGGTCGGTGTCGCCGAGTTCGCGCAGTGTCGAGGCGAGTTGCACCCCGGCCTGGCAGTTGCCGATGATGAGGGTGCCCAGCCGGGGAGCTTCGGTCGTGTCGCCCATGCCGGTCACACCTGCGTTTCGGGGGTCTGCACGTGCACGGACACGTCGTCGGAGAGTTTCAGCTGGCAGGAGAGCCGGGAATTGTCCTCCCGGTCGACGGCCGTACCGTCGAGCATGTCGTCCTCGAGATCGAGCTTCGGCGGGAACAGCCCCGCGCTGTCCGCGCAGAGGAAGACATGGCAGGTGGCGCAGGACAGGCTGCCGCCGCACTCGGCGACGATCCCGGGAACGCCGTTGCGCACCGCGGTCTCCATCACGGAATCGCCCGCGAATCCGGTGACGATGGTCTCTGTGCCGTCGAAGGCGACGTAGCTCACGGTTGGCATTTCTCGGTCTCCTGGTTCGGTTCTCGGGGTGACGGGTGGGTCAGAGGAACTGCCGGCCGCCGTCGACCACGAGGGTCTGGCCGGTGATGTAGTCGCTGCCGGGTGCGGCGAGGAACAGGGCTGCGCCGACGATGTCCTCCGGTTCGCAGGCCCGCTTGAGCGAGCCGCGGTCGACGCCGTAGTTCTCGGCGCCCGCGATGAGCCCGTAGCTGGCCTCGGTCAGGGTGAAGCCCGGGGCGATCGCGTTGACGGTCACGTTGCGGTCGCCGAGTTCCTTGGCGAGCACCCGGGTCAGCGCGATCACGCCGCCCTTCGAGGCCACGTAGTGGGCCCAGTGCGCCGAACCGCTCATCACCGTGGCGGAGGAGAGGTTGATCACCTTTCCGCCGTCCGGCAGGTAGGGCGTGCAGGCCCGGGTGACGAGCCACGGCCCCTTGAGGTTCACGGCCATCACCCGGTCCCACTCGTCCGGGTCGAGCTCGGTGAAGGGGGCTCGGGTCACGGTCGCGTAGATCGCGGCGTTGTTGATGACGACGTCGATCACGCCGGCGTGGGCCGGGGGCGCCTGACCGGGGGCGGATGCGCCGGGCCGGGCCTCGGGGGCCCAGCCGGCGGCATCCGCTGCCAGCCGGGTGACCGAGGCGAGGTCGGTGACGTCAACCGGGAGGGCGATGGCGGTGCCGCCGGCCGCCTCGACGAGCGCGACGGTCTCCCGTGCGCCCTCGAGGTTGACGTCGGCGACGACCACCCGGTCGCCCTGGGCCGCGAAGCCCAGGGCGAAGGCACGGCCCAGGCCGCCGGCGGCGCCGGTGATCAGCACCGTCCGCCGCAAGGCCCCGGCCGTGCCGCGCTCAGGCATGGCTGCTCTCGGCGAGGACGGCGTCGAGCTGGGCTGCCGCGGCCGGGGCCAGGGCGAGGTCGTGCTCGTGGGCCAGGCCGGCAACGTCCTGGCCTGCGCCGTGGTCGTCGACGATCGTCACGGTTCCGTTGTTCCCGTCGACCCGCAGCCACTGTCCCGTCCTGATCTGGGCGGATGCGGTTCCGGTTCCGGTGACCGCCGGCATCCCGTACTCGCGGCAGACGATGGCCGCGTGGCTCATCATGCCGCCGATGTCGGTGACGGTCGCGCGGATCTTCCCGAAGATCGGGCCCCACGACGGCGCGGTGACGGGAGCGACGAGGATGTCGCCCTCCTGCACCTCGGAGAGCTGGTCGGAGCTGCTGATGACCCGGGCAGGGCCCTCGGCGACGCCGCTCGAGGCGGCCATGCCGCGGAACTCGCCCTCCGGCGCGTCGGAGTCACCGAGCCAGTTCTTGATCTGGTCGCTCGTGATGCCCCAGAGCATCAGGGTGAAGGGTTCGGTGATCACGGCGGGCGGGGTGTTCAGCGCCGGCTGCGGGCGCTCCTCGGAGAGCGCGTCGACGATGACCCTGCGCCGGGCGACCTCGGCAGGCCAGTAGTCCGGGCCGATCGCGGGAGCGCCGACGGCCCAGCCGGTGACGTAGTCGAAGAGCGTCTCGCGCACCTCATCGCGGCGGAGGTAGAACATGTCGTTCGCCTCCGGCCAGAACCCGGCCTCTGAGAGCATCTTCGAGAGCTGGCGGGCCTTCCGCCAGAAGACGCCCATGGTCCAGTGCTCGATGTAGAAGTTGTGGTTCTCCACGTAGGGGTAGACCTGCCGCGCAAGGCCGAGCTTGCCCTGGAACGCGGCGAGCTGTTCGGGGCTGAGAAGTTCGGAGTACTCCTCGGTGATGCGGTCCCGTTCCGCGATGAGCTCTGCGACGGGGCGGTCGATGCCGACACCGTTCTGCACGCGCACGATGTAGTCGGCGATGTAGCCGAGCGGCAGCTCGAGGTGGTCCAGCCAGTACTTGTCGTGGGCGTAGAAGCCGTTGCCGACGGTGAAGTTGAACCAGGGGTCCTTCGCCTCGGTCCAGGCCGCGAGCCACTCCGCCCCGCCTGCGGCCGCGCCGATCGCGGCGAGGGTCGCCTCCGGGTCCTCGGTGTTGCCGAAGTGACCGTCGACGCCGAGTTCGACGGCGAGCTTCGCGAGCCTCTTGAGCTCGTCATCCGGTCGGAAGAGTTCCATGTCGACGCCCTGCACCATCTTCGCGACGGCCTGGTCCGGGATGCCGGGGAAGACCTCCTTGCAGAAGCTGAAGAAGTCGAGATAGGCGACGTAGCCGAGGTTGAGGAACTCGAAGTGGTACTGCCAGGCGCGGTAGGTCAGCGAGATGAGCTTGTCGAAGTTGCCGAGGAGCTCGTCGTTCGGGCCGAGACCCTTTCCGCTCGTGACGTCCTCGAGAGGTACAGCGTCCGGCAGCGCCTCGAAGGACAGTGCGCCCAGCTCGTCGATCGTTCCGCGGATCTTGTCCTGCCACTTCGCGAGCAGTCCGTCCCAGTTCTGGAAGTAGTGTCCGGCGCGGGCCATGAACTCGGGGACCCGGGCGGCGATCTCCGTCTCGGGGACGCCGACGGGCGACATGAACACGTAGCCGTTGTGGATGCGGAATTCGATGCCGTTGGCCGGCGGGATGAGCAGGTGGCGGGAGTTGTACTGGCCGAGGCAGGAGACGGCGAACTCGAAGCCGATGGTCTCGAAGGGCTTGGTCACCGTCGGCCAGTGCTGGCTGTCGCAGAACCAGAATTTGGCCTCCTCGACCTCACGCCGGTTCTCCTGGAAGACCAGGTTGTAGGCGTAGAGGTCCTTCCAGCCTTCTGCGGCGGCCGCGGGCTTCTGGCCGTACGGGCTGGGGAATGACTTCTCTGTCATGGGTCAACCGTTCTGTGTGGGTAAACGCGGGTGGAGGGGACGAATGGGAAAGCTGAGGCGCAGCGGATGCGCGGGAGGTCAGGCCTTGCCGGCCTGCGTCATCAGCGAGCGGGTGATGCTCTCGATGCCGAACCCGGCGGACTGCGTCGGGATCGAACCCGACGCCGTCGACGAGAACACCGTCTCGGGGCGCGACTGCAGGAGGAGCAGGTTCTCCCCGTCCGGCAGGTCCCGGTCGAGGGCCCATTCGATGTCCTGGGGGCACCGGAAGTGCTTCTCTGCCCGCTTGGCGATCGCGGCGATCGCGGTGATCTCGGTGTCGCTGATGCAGAGCCGCCCCCGGCGCTCTGCAGGGACCTCGCGTTCGACGAGGGACCTGCTCGCGGGGTCCGGCACGAGTTCGGCGTGCTTGTCGCCGATCGAGTGCTTCACGACCATGAGCATGACCTTGTCGACGGTGATGTTGTCCGGCGTTACCTGCCCGGAGACGACGAGCTCGCCGAGTCCGTATGAGGCCTCCATCACGATCTTGGAGCGGTCGCCGTTGGTCGGGTCCATGGTGATCGCGACGCCGGCGGCCCGGGCGTTCACCATCTTCTGTACCGCGACGGCCATCGACAGGCCCTCGTTCGGGATCTTGTTCTTCAGCCGGTAGATGATGGCCCGGGAGGTGTAGAGCGAGGCCCAGCACGCGCGGATGTGCTCGGTGACGTCTTTCACGCCGAGGAGCCAGAGGTAGGTGTCCTGCTGGCCGGCGAAGCTCGCATCCGGCAGGTCCTCCGCCGTCGCGGAGGACCGCACGGCGACGGGGACAGGGGACTCGAAGCGCGACTGAAGCGCCTCGTACGCCTCGATGGTCGTGGCGTGCAGCTCGGCGGGCACCGGCCGTGAGGTGATCTCGAGGCGCAGCTGTGCCGAGACCCGGTCGACGGCGGCCACATCGTCGGGGTCGAGCTTCGCGAGCATCTCGTGGATGTCCTTCTCGATGCCGGCCTCGCGGATGAACGCGTCGTACGCGGCCGTCGTGATGGCGAAGCCGGGGGGAACGGGCATCCCGGCCGCGGTGAGCGCGACGAGGGAGGCGCACTTGCCGCCGAGCTGCTCGTGCAGCGGGGGAAGCCCGCCGTCGAAGAACTGGATGTATGCGGCGTGGGATGCGGGTGTTGCGGTGACGGCGGGGGTTGTGGTTTCCATCAGGCGTTGGCCTTCCAGGTGACGGGAACCGACGTCGGCGCCCTGAACGACAGGTTGTCTCCGAAGACGATCGCTTCGGGATCGACGATCCGCAGGCCGGGGACGGCCCGGATGGTCTCTTCGACGACGATCTTGTCCTGCAGCTTGGCGAGCATGTTGCCGAGGCAGTAGTGGATGCCGAAGCCGAAGGAGAGGTGGGTGCGGGCGTTGGCCCGATCGATGTCGAAGACCTCCGGATCCTCGAAGACGCTCGGGTCCCGGTTGGCCGCTCCCATCAGGAGCAGGATGTTCGAGCCCTTCGGGATCGGGGTGCCGGCGATCTCGGTGTCGACGAGCGCCTTGCGCCGCCAGCCGACGATCGAGGGGCTGTAGCGCAGCGTCTCGTCGATGGCCCCGGCGATGCGCTTCGGGTCGTCGACGAGCTTCTGCCACTCGTCGGGGTGGCTGAGCAGCATCCTGATCGTGTTGGAGATGAGCGTCGTCGTGGTCTCGTGGCCGGCGAAGAGCAGGCTGTAGCAGACCGACGCGATCTCGTGGTCGGAGATCTCGCCGCCGGCCAGCTGGGCGCGCACGAGGTCGGCGACGAGGTCGGTGCCCGCCGTTCCGGCGTCGATGGCCTCGTGGGCGGCGGAGACCAGGCGACGGCACTCCGTCCAGTAGTCGACGAGGTTGTGCGCGTGCGGGATCTGCTCCTCGTCGTCCAGGTCGCCCCAGGTCATCGCGGCCCGCGAGTCCGACCATTTCTTGTAGGTCGGGACCATCTCCGGCCCGACGCCGAGCAGGCCGAGGATCGTGATGGTGGGGATGTCGACGGCGACGTCCTTCAGGAAGTCGCCCCGGGCATCCGGATGCGCGAGCATCTGGGCGAGCAGCCGGGCGGTGTTCTCGCGGATGGTGGGCTCGAGGGCCTTGTACCGGCGTGGGCTGAACTCCTGCTGCACGATCGTGCGCATCCGGGTGTGCTCGGGGGGAACGCGGGCGGAGAGGCCGGAGTATGCGGTGAAACCGCCGTCCGCCATGATCTTCGTCGCGGCGGCGCCGCGCGGCCGCACGGGGGCCTGGGCGTTCTCGCTGCTGAAGACGACCCAGTTGTCGAAGACGGCCTTGATGTCCGCGTACCGGGAGACGACGTAGTAGCCGATGCGCTCATCGAACATGACCGGCTCCTCCTCGCGAAGCTCGGCGTATGCCGGGAACGGGTCGTTCATGTCGAACGGGGAATAGCCGTGGTGGCCGGCGGGGCTTGATGCTGCGGTGGCCGCGGCGAGCGCGCGGTGGTCGACCGGGCACTGCCCTGCGGCGGGCTGGGCTGCGACGGGCTGTGCCGTCACGGGCTGAGCGTTCACGAGTGCTCCTTCTGTCCACGTCTGCGGGGACTGTCCACTTCTGCGGGGATCTGGCTCCATCTAATGCTCCCGGAGCGGGGAAGCGCAGGGCTTGTCCCACTGGGCGGAAGTGGGGTTGGGCGGGCCCGTTCTGGCCGGTTCAGGGCTGCTGCGGTTTGCGGGCACGAGCGGCCGGTTGCAGTGCGGCTTTCGGCAGGTGCGCGATCCCCGCCTGGATGCGCTCGGCCGAGCCGAGCAGGATGGGCAGGTTGCGCTCGAGCTGGTGCGCCCGCGAGGTCGGCAGCACGATCCCGAGGCCGCCGAAGATGCGCCCGTCGGCCTGGAACACCGGGACGGCGAGCGAGCACGATCCGAGCCGCACTTCCTCGGAGGCGACGGCGAAGCCCTGGCCGCGTACCTTGTCGAGTTCCCGGCGGAGCTGCTCCGGGTCGGCCTTCGTGAACGGGGTGCGCTGCACGAGTACCGCACCGAGCACGGCGTCACGCACCCAGCCCTCCTCGAAGGCGAGGATCGCCCGGCCGACCGCGGTCGCGTGCATCGGAAGGCGCCCGCCCACACGGGAGGCCTGCGGGACTCTCCTGCTCCCGTAGACCCGGTCGATGTAGAGCACGTCCGCGCCGTCGCGGATAGCGAAGTGGGCGGTCTCCTGGGTGAGGCCGAACAGGTCCTGCAGGTACGGCCGCACGACGTCGCGTAGCTGCCGTCCGGCATGCTGGCCGAGTTCCCAGAGCCGGAGGCCGATCTGGTACCGGCCGCGGGCATCCCGCTGCACGGCGCCCCACTCCTCCAGCTCGCCGAGCAGGCGGTGCACGGTGCTCTGCGGAAGGCCGCTCTCGGCGCAGATCTCGGAGAGGGTCCGTGCGGAGGGGCTGGACTCGAAGACGGCGAGGATGCTCAGCACGCGCGAGGTGACCGTCTGCCCCGGTGAGGTGGTGCGTCCTGCCACGATTCCCCCCTCGCGCCCCGATGCGCTCCTGACGAGCCCATCGTACGTCGCCGAAGATCGACTAGCGTTGACGGGACCCACCCCTGTTCGAGTCCGAGAAGGAATTGCCATGACCGCGCCCTCCGAATCCACGGCCGCGGCCGGCGCTCGGCCGGGCGCGACCGAGCGCGCGGGAGCCCTCGCCGCGCGGAACGCGGTCTTCGCGGTCTTCTTCGTCAGCGGGCTCGGGCTCGCGAGCTGGGTCGCCCGGATCCCCGCGGTCCGCGACAGCCTCCGGCTGGACACCGCTCTCGTCGGCGTCCTGATCTTCGGTCTCTCCGCCGGCTCGGTGCTCGGCCTCGGCGCAGCTGTGCGTCTTCTGGACCGTTTCGGCGCCCCTCGGGCGATGACGATCAGCATCAGCACCTCCGCGATCGGCCTCGTGCTCGTCGGCTTCGGCGCGACCCTGCTCCTCTCGGCCCCGCTGGTGTTCGCCGGGCTGGCCCTGGTCGGGCTCGGGATGGGCTCGCTCGACGTCATGATGAACGTCGAGGGCGCCGCGGTCGAACGCACCATCGGCAGGACCCTGATGCCGCTCATGCACGCGTGCTTCAGCCTCGGCACCGTGGTCGGCGCGCTCATCGGTGCCGCGGCATCCGCCCTGTCGGTGTCGGTCTTCTGGCACCTGCTCGTGATCGCACTTCTCGCGGTCGCGACGGTGGTCGTCGCCGTTCGCTCCCTTCCCGAGGCCCAAGTCACGCCTGCAGCGGGGCCTGCCAACGCTTCCGGCGGCCAGGGTGCCCCGCGCTCGACCTGGCGGACCCGCCTGGCGGCGTCCCTCTCGGTCTGGACCGACGGCAAGATCCTGCTGATCGGTGCGATCGTGCTCGGAATGACGTTCGCGGAGGGCTCGGCGAACGACTGGATCGCCCTCGCCTCGGTCGACGGCCACGGCCTCAGCAACACCGGTGGCGCGATCGTCTTCGGCGTCTTCGTCGCAGCGATGACCGTGGGCCGGGTGCTCGGCGGACCCGTCATCGACCGGTTCGGCAGGGTACCCGTGCTGCGCGCGTGCGCGGTCGTCGGCGTGCTGGGCCTGCTGCTGTTCGTCCTCGCGACGGGCCCGTGGATGCTCTACGGAGGCGCCGTGCTCTGGGGCATCGGAGCCTCCCTCGGGTTCCCGGTCGGGATGTCCGCGGCGGCGGACGACACCGAGAACGCCGCTGCCCGGGTGAGTGCCGTCGCCATGATCGGCTACTTCGCGTTCCTCGTCGGGCCGCCGGTCCTCGGCATCCTCGGCCAGGCCTGGGGCATCCTCAACGCCCTGTACTTGATCCTCGGGCTGATGGCCCTGGCCGGCCTCGCCGCGCCGGCCGCCCGCGAGCGCCACCGGAGCTGACGGCACACGCGGGGCTCACCTCAACTACTACTCTGAGTAGGTGAGACTTGTTATCGCCCGCTGCTCAGTGGACTACGCCGGACGCCTGAACGCTCACTTGCCACTGGCCACCAGGCTCCTGATGCTCAAGGCCGACGGCTCAGTGCTCGTTCACAGCGATGCCCTCTCGTACAAACCCTTGAACTGGATGAGCCCGCCGTGCTCCCTCGTCGAGCAGGTCCCCGACGACGAACAGACGGATGCCGGCATCACGCAGGTCTGGACCGTCACCCACGCGAAGACGGAAGACCAGCTCGTCGTCAGCATCCACGAGGTGCTGCACGACTCCGCCCACGATCTCGGCATCGACCCCGGTCTGATCAAGGATGGCGTCGAAGCGCACCTGCAGAAACTCCTCGCCGAGCACATCCACCTGCTTGGGGACGGCCACACCCTCGTCCGCCGCGAGTACATGACGGCGATCGGCCCCGTCGACATCCTCGCGAGGGACGCCGCCGGACACTCCGTCGCGGTCGAGCTCAAGCGCCGCGGCGACATCGACGGGGTCGAGCAGCTCACCCGGTACCTCGAGTTGATGAACCGCGACCCGCACCTGGCGCCGGTGGCCGGGGTCTTCGCCGCACAGGTCATCAAGCCGCAGGCCCGGATGCTCGCGGAGGACCGTGGCATCCGGTGCCTCGTGCTCGACTATGACGCGATGCGCGGCCTCGACGACACGCAGTCCCGCCTGTTCTGAGCCGCCCGGGAGGGCCCTGATGAGTGTTTTCTTTCGAGGGAGCGCTCTCACGACGGCAGGGGTAGCAGCCCCTGGGATTCAGGCATAAAGTAGAAAATTACCCATTTCGTGGGAAATCGGGGCTCTGGCCTCTAGGATTAGCGAGTGAATTCGACATTGACTCGCACCTGGAGTGCAATACTTTTTGACCTCGACGGAACCATCACCGATTCCGCCCCGGCCATCACCAACTCCCTCGCCCGGACCTTCGCCCTTCTCGGCCGACCGGTTCCGACCGACGCCGAGTTGCTCGCCTACGTCGGCCCGCCCCTCTTCGCCGCCTTCCGTGAGTACGCCGGCATGACGGAAGAGGAGGCAACGGAGGCCGTCGCGGTCTACCGCGCCGACTATCACGGCGAAGCCATGCTCGACACGGCCGTCTACCCGGGCGTCGCCGGTCTGCTCCAGCGTGTGCACGAGGCCGGGATCCCCCTCGCCCTCGCCACGAGCAAGCCGGAGCATGCCGCGATCACCATCCTCGAGCACTTCGACCTGGCCCGGTTCTTCACCGTCATCGTCGGGGCGAGTGATGCGGAGACCCGCAGCGCCAAGGCCGACATCGTCGAAGAGGCGCTGAACCGCCTCGCCGCCGTCGGCACGAGCCTCAGCACCCCCGTCATGGTCGGCGACCGCAGCTACGACGCGGAGGGCGCCGCAGCCCACGGCGTGCCGACGATCCTCGTCGAGTGGGGCTACGGCTCTCCCGCGGAGGCGGCAGCCGCGACCGCGACCGTCTACTCCGTCGACCAGCTCGCCAAGCTCCTCCTCGGCTGACCCGCTCCGCTGCCCCGAAGGCGGATGTCGCGCGCTCCAGGCGCGCCGCCTCCGCGTTCGGGAACCCGTGCATCAGCGAGCTGATCGTGCACCGCGACCGAATGTCGGTGGTCCCTGCGACCCTGTCGCCATGAATACGACTCAGCCCCACATCGACGAAATCCTCCGGGCATTCTTCGAGCGTGAGCTCGAGGGGAGCCGGGGTCCCATCACGCGCCAGCGCATCACGCGTGTGTACCAGCGCCTCCTGGTGTGCCTGGAAACCGACGCCGAGAGCATCCTGGTCGGAGACGACCGCGTGTTGCTCGCCGCTGAACGGGAACTCGAGCCCGATGGCGCGTTTGTCCGGACCATGCACGCCGACGACCTGCTCTTCGGTCTCGAGTCGTTCCTGCGAGAGCCCTGGCTCGATCCGATGAAGCAGGAACGCCAGGACCAGCGGGTCCAGCTGCGGCTGACGTCCGGGCTGATCCGGATGCTCCTCCTGGCCCGGCTCATCGACCGCTACCGCTACGCGTGTCCCCTGGCGGAGCTGCAGGCGCGCATCGCCACGCTCTCTCGCCCGCTGTATCCACGGCGGATGCAGCAGATCATCCCCGGGGTGGAGCCGTGGCGCTGACGGGACCGACCTGCCAGCGAGGGTCCCGTCAGCACCGGCGGCTGGACGGCTCGGTACAGCTAGCCGTCATGAGGAGGCCGAGGCCGCCGCCGCGGCATCCGCCGACAGGTCGTAGAGCGTGACGCTGTCGACGGTCTGCGCGGTGAAGTTCTCGGCGACCCAGGCCGCGATCTCACTCGAGGCACTCGATCCGCCGTTGGCCTGGCCGGTCCGTCCACCGATGAAGTAGTGGATCTTCCCTGCGTCCACATCGGCCTGGAACTCGGCGAGGGTCGGGGCGGGGTCACTCCCGTTGAAGCCGCCGATCGCCATCACCGGCAGCTGGGTCGCGAGCTGGTAGCCGGCGGCAGAGTCCGACCCGACGGCCGCGGCGATCCAGGTGTAGCCACCGGAATCCACCGAGAGCAGCGCGGCGAGACTGGCACTCACGCTCGCTGAGCCCATGAGCCCAGCGGGCCCGCCGGTGCCCCCACCCGGTCGCCCACCGGTCCGCAGCGTCCCGGTGGTGCCGTTCGGGACAGTGCCATTCGGGACGACGCCGTTCGGAACAGTGCCATTCGGGACGACGCCGTTCGGAACAGTGCCATTCGGGACTGTGCCATTCGGGACGGTGCCGTTTCCGCCGGTCCCGCCGGCCGGCGGAGTGCCGCCGCCGGCGAATCCGCCGGCGTTGCCGCCCGGGAAGCCGGCCCGTCCGCCGGGCATTCCACCGCCGCCCATTCCGCCCATACCGCCGGACACGGTCGGTCCGGCCGTGACGATCGAACCGGTGTGAGCGGTCGACACGGTGTCGATCGTGTAGGCAACCGGCGCGAGCAGTGCGCCGGTGAGGGCGATCGCGACCGTCGTCCGGCGCCCCCACTTCCCCGACAGTCGCCCGGGCCAGGCCGCGCGCGGCGGCACCATCAGCAGTGCTGCCGCGACGAGGCCGAACGCGACGACGACGAACTTCAACCACGGCAGCCAGTCGGCGGCGCGGTCGAGCAGCACCCACGCCCAGGCGCTCGTCGCAAGCATCGCGACGGCCGCCGTGATCCGGGCCCAGAGCGCCGCGCGTTTCATCCAGACGAGGCTCGCGCCGATCGCGACGGTTCCGGCGAGCGCGGGCGCGAGAGCAACGGTGTAATAGGCGTGGAAGATCCCGGCCATGAAACTGAAGGCCAGCGCGGTCAGGATCAGGTAGCCGGCGAAGAGGAGCAGGGTGGCCCTCCGGAGCGAGATCCGCGGGGCGCGACGGAGCACGACGAGGGCAGCGACGACGAGCAGCAGTGCGGCGGGCAGCAGCCAGGTGATCTGGCCGCCGAACTCGCCGAGGAAGAGCCGGAAGATCCCGGTCTCGCCCCACATGCCGCCGGTCGCCGCAGCCCCCGCGCCGCCCGCCCCTCCCGTGACGCTCCCGGTCTCGCTCCCGGTGAGTCGGCCGAATCCGTTGTAGCCGAAGGTCAGTTCCAGGAAGCTGTTCGTCTGCGAGCCTCCGATGTACGGGCGCCAGCTCGTCGGGACGAGTTCGACGATGGCGACCCACCAGCCGGCGGAGGCGATCACGGCGCCGAGGGCCGCGAACGAGTGCCAGAGCCGGGTGCGAAACCGGTGCGGGGCCGCGTACAGGTACACGCCCGCGAGCGGCGGCAGGATCAGGAACGCCTGCAGCTGCTTCGTCAGGAAACCGAAGCCGACCATCGCGCCGGCCCAAAGGACCCACTTCAGCCGACCGGTCTCGATGCCGCGCAGCGTGAAGTACGTGGCGAGGCTGAGGAGCAGGACCAGCAGGGCATCCGGATTGTTGAACCGGAACATCAGCGCGGTGACCGGGGTCACCGCAAGCGAGGCGCCGGCGAGCAGCGCGGTGCCTGCCGAGAAGCGGCGGCGCACGGTCGCGACGAGCACGCCGACCGAGGCGACGCCCATCAGGGCCTCCGGCACGAGGATGCTCCACGAGCTGAGTCCGAACAGGCGCACCGAGAGGGCCATCAGCCACAGGCTCGCCGGCGGCTTGTCGACGGTGATCGCGTTCGCGGCGTCGGAGGATCCGTAGAAGAACGCGGTCCAGTCGACCGATCCTGCCTGCACGGCGGCGGAGTAGAACGAGTTCGCCCACCCGCTCGCGCCGAGGTCCCAGAGATAGAGCACCGCCGTCGCGAGCAGGAGGCCCAGCAGGGCGGGGCGTTCCCAGCGCGCGGAGCCGGCCCTGCCGCGCACGAGGGTGCGCGGCAGGGCGGTGAGACGGGCCACGAAGCGGGCGCCGAGCAGGGAGGGGGCGGGGCGCGGGGAGACCTGGGTCGTCATGAACTGGTTACTTCCTGTCTGGTGGGAGCGTCAGTGCGGGATTCTGCATCGCGCAAGGTCACTTCGTCGCGGGAGGTGCGGGGCTCGATCCGGGTCGGGGCCGGCGTCCGCTGGCTCCGGAAGACCCAGAGCCGCAGCAGCACGAACCGCATCACGGTCGCGAGGAGGTTTGCGGCCGTGAGCACGATGATCTCGGCCTGAGGCCCGGCATCCGCCCGCACCAGATGCAGCACGAGGAGGGAACCGCTCGTCACGAGCCAGGCCAGGCCGAAGATCACGAGCCCCTGCGCCTGGTGCTTGACCGCGCCTCTCCGCCCGCGCACGCCGAAGGTGAGACGCCGGTTGGCCCAGGTGTTCGCGATCGCGGTGATGAGCAGGGAGAGGAAGTTGGCCAGCTGGGCCGGCATCACGTACTGGAGCACGAGGTAGAGCAACGCGAACGCGACGGTCGAGAGCACCCCGATCACGCCGAAGCGCAGCACCTGGCCGAGGAACGTCGGCGGGTTCGGCGGCTCATAGGGCGGCCGGCCGAGTTCGGCGTAGATCTCGTCGACGGGGATCCTGCCGGTCACGAGTGAGTGCGCCACCCGCACGAGCCCCTTGAGATCATCGGCGGCCGTGCCGACCACGTCGACGCGACTGTCGGGGTCGTCGATCCAGTCGACGGGCACCTCGTGGATCCGGAGCCCGGCACGCTCGGCGATGATGAGCATCTCAGTGTCGAAGAACCAGCCGTTGTCCTCCACCAGTGGGAGCACGCGCTGGGCGACGTCGCGGCGCATCGCCTTGAAGCCGCACTGGGCGTCGCTGAATTCGACGCCCATCGTCGTGCGGACGAGGGCGTTGTAGCTGCGGGAGATGAACTCGCGCTTGCCGCCGCGGGTGACGCGGGAGCCGCGCGACAGCCGGCTGCCGATGGCGACATCGGAGTGTCCGGAGAGCAGCGGGGCGACGAGCGGAGGGAGGGCGCGGAGGTCGGTCGAGAGGTCCACGTCGACGTAGGCGACGACCGCGGCCGGCGAGGCGAGCCAGACCCGCTTGAGCGCCCGGCCCCTGCCCTTCTCGACGAGGTGCACGGCGTGGACGCCGGGGAGCTCGGCCGTGAGCGCATCGGCGATCGCGGCGGTGTTGTCCGTGCTCGCGTTGTTCGCGATGGTGATCCGCCAGGGCTCGTCGAACTGGTCGGTCAGGTACGCGTGCAGCACACGGATGCTGCGCGCGAGCGTCTGCTGTTCGTTGTACACAGGCACGACGACGTCGAGGGCGAGAGCTGCTGATCGGGTCATGGTGGCCACTCTCCGCCGCGGGCCTATGCCAGAGCACTGTCCCGGTTATGAGTGCGGCAAGGAGAAACTGTGAAGCGCCTGTGACGTCCTTCCGGACTAGGGTGGGGCCATCCACGGAGATCAGCCGGCGAGAGCGTGCGCGGAGAGGCAGGCCAGATCATGACACCGGAACCGGCCCGCACGTGGGTGCGCCGGCATCCGCTCGCGGTGTTCTTCGGCCTCGCCTACCTGTTCTCCTGGTCCTGCTGGATCCCGATTCTCGTGTCCGGCGGTACCGTGCGACCGGGAGTCGGCTGGCCGACCGACCTGCCGGGACTCGCCGGTCCCCTGCTCGCCGCGGTCGTCACGACCGCGGTGGTCGACGGCCGGCCCGGCCTCGCGGCGTTCTGGCGTGGCGTCTTCCGCTGGCGGATCGGCTGGTGGTGGCTCACGGTCCCGGTCGTGCTCGCCGCGGGTGCGATCGGGATGCTGGCGACGGGCGCCCCCGTTTCGGCGGCCGGGCTGAGCGAGTACCCCGGAGTGCCGGCGGACCTCGGCCCCGTGCTCACGGTGGTCGTGGTCTTCGTGTTCAACGGCCTCGGCGAAGAGGCCGGCTGGCGGGGTTTCGCCGCCCAGCGGATGCTGCGCGACCGGTCGCTGACGGAGACCGCGCTCCTGATCGCCCTGGCCTGGATCCCGTGGCACCTCCCGCTGTTCTTCATCATGTCGACCTTCCGGGGTTTCAGTCCCGGCGCGCTGGTCGGCTGGTCGCTGGGCCTGGTCTCCGGGTCGATCGTGCTGGCCTGGCTGTTCCGGGGATCGCGGGGAAGCGTGCTGCTCGTGGCGGCCTGGCACACTGCGTACAACTTCACCTCGGCGACTCCGGCCGCTTCCGGGGTGCCCGCGGCGGTCACGTCGACGCTCGTCATGGTCGCCGCAGCCGTCATCCTCATTCGCGAGTGGAGCATCCGCCGTCGCGTCGTACCTGCAGCACTTCGCCGAGGGAGCCCATCGTGACCACCGGACAACCGAATGACCGCCAGCACCGCGCGCGGATCGTGGTCGGGGTCGACACCGGCCAGCCGGATGCCGTCGTGCAGCAGGCCGCCGTCTTCGCGGAGCACTTCGGCGCTGAGCTCGTCTGCGCCTGGGTCGACACCGGGCGCTACGTGATCGAGGAACACCCGGACGGTACCGTGAGCTCGCTCTCGTTCGATCCCGATGTCGTCGACCTCGCCGACGAGTCGCTTCCGCCACGGCTACTCGCGCGACTCGCGGTGGCGCTCGACGGCAGCCCTGTCGTCTGGAGCACCCGGGCATTGGCCGGGGACCCCGCACTGGCGATCGGCCGGCTCGCCGACACCCTCGGGGCCGCCATGATCGTCGTCGGCACCCGGGAGTCGAGTGTCCGGGCGGGCCTGCAGGCATTCTTCAGCGGGTCGATCGCCGTGCGCCTCGCGCATCGCCAGCACCGGCCGGTCGTGATGATCCCGCTCGCGCCGGTGCCCTTCGAGGAACGCCTCCCCTGGGAGCCCGCCTGACGCCCAGCCCTGCCCGGCGTTGGTCGGGCGAACCCGGCGTCGGTCAGGCGAAGGGCATCACGGCCATCGCCGCCGTCATCGCCGACATGCCGAGCAGGTTCCCGCGTTCGAGCCGGGTTCGGCTCTCGGTCACGAGCAGCACGAGGGACCAGACCACGAACGCAGCACCGGCCACGCAGACCAGCGGCAGCAGGAGCGAATCCGAGTGCGTGTGCCCCGCCCCGCCCGCACCGGATCCCGGAGACATCACCGTGTGCGCCATCAGCTGGCCCGCCGTGACCACGAGACCGAGCGGGTGGTGCAGCAGCATGGTCTGCCGGCCCCGGTGCGCCGCGGCCCGTACCGCCCCGCCCTGAGGTGTCGCGAATCGAGGTTCCCGGGCCTCGTGAACGTCGATTCGCGCCCCCTCAGCGAAGACGGCATCGCGGCGGAGCAGCGCCGAACAGGTCAGCCCCCAGGCGATCAGGATCGCCGCCCAGGGCAAGGGCCCGAGGCCGAAGACGCCGAACGCGGAGTCCGTCATCGCCGCGAGCATCACGAGGGTGGAGACGACCGCGAGGCCAGACCGGGAGCGCCGGCTGCCGAGCACGCAGCAGAGGTTGAGTGACGCGCCGCCGATCATGATTCCGTGCAGTGCCCAGGTCACCAGCGCTCTCCTCTCGCCCTAGTGGTGCGTGTGCTCGTGGGCCGCGCCGTCGTGCCCGTGCGAGCAGTGCGACACCGGTTCGTTGGCCGGCACGTTCATCGCGGGGTTCGCTCCGAAGAAGCCGTAGGGCTTGAGCGTGAACTTCGCGTAGTCGACCGGCATCACCGGCCAGTCCTCGATCCGCGGGAAGTGGGTCGGGCCGAAGGTGTGCCAGAGCACGATGTCCTCTCCGTCGATCGGCCGGTCGCCCGCGATGTACTTCGTGATGCCGTCTCCGCCCGGGTTCTGGTGCACGAAGTCGCCGGCCGCGAACTGCTCTGCCGGGTCGTACTGGGTGACGAAGAGGTGCTTCGTGGCGAATTCGGCGCGCTTCGCGATCGACGATCCCGGGTCGGCCATCAGCGTCGGAGACTGTTCCGGCTGCAGCACGTACCCGGTCGGGCGTCCGAGCCGGTTGGTCTTCTCTGTGTTGACGATGTGCCAGGCCCTCGCGACGGATGCGTCGGCGAGCCGCCCGGAGGATGCCTCTCCGGTCAGCCGGGTCGTCTTCTTGGTGAAGGCGTTGCCGTGCGGGTTGCCAGGGCCCATCGGCAGCCGCACCCCGTCGATCTCGTCGACGGCGTTGGACAGCCCGTCGACCATCATGTCGAGCCGCGCGCTGAAGAGGTGCTGGTGGTACGGGGCGCCGAGCCCGGGAGCGACCTCGCTGGCATACGCGTAGTCTCCCTCGATCGCGGTCTCTCCGATAGGCTCCCCGATCCCCGGGTATGCCGAGGTGAAGAGGATGCCAGTGAGCTTGGCCTCGCACTCGATGGTGCCGTCGAGGGAGAGGTACCAGTAGAAGCCGTAGTCGTAGTTGCCGACCGTGGTGAAGAAGCTGATCACGAGGCGGCGCTGCCGGCGCACCTCGTTGGAGCCGGTGAACATGTCGCCGTGCTTCCAGAGCGTTCCGACGTCCTCCTCGTGCATGCAGATGCCGTTCTTGATCGTGAACGGGTTGCCGAGCTCGTCGGCGAGGACGGCGTCGAAATACTTGATCTCGCCGACGCAGTCGCAGCCGAGCGCCAGGGAGTTGGTGAACCGGCCGAACAGGTATTCTCCGGTGTCGAAGTAGTTCTGCCAGAACCGCACCGGCGAGGGGTCGCCGTACGGCACGAGCATCTCGTTGATCGAGGCCCGGTAGATGATCGGGCGCTCTTCACCCGCATCGGTGAACGACAGCTGGCGCAGCACGAGGCCCTCGCGGGTGTCGAAGCCGACCTGGAACTTCCAGTTCGCCCAGCTGACCCACTCGCCGTCGACCGTGAAGCTCGGTCCCTCCGGCTGCGAGATCACGATCGGCTTGAGGGTCGTGAGCGGGGCGCCCTGCACGGCCGGGTCGTCGAAGTTGCCGCCCTCGGCCGGGATGTCCAGGGTGCCGACGTCGATGAGCCGGGTGATGGTGCGGGACGCCGTGTCGACATAGGCGGAGAGCCCGTCGACCGGGTGCGCCCAGGGGTGGTCCTCCGGGTAGTCCTGGCGGAAGGCGAGCACCCGTACGATCCGGCGGCCGACCTCTTCCGGGTAGTCGTAGTGCCCGGCCGAGAGCGGCACCACCACGACCTCGTCGATCGTGGTGCCCCGCGCGGCGAGCGCGGCCACCCAGCGCGGGTCCTCGGCGACGATCCCGGCGATCGCATCGAACTCGGCGAGCAGCACCGGCAGCTGGCCGGCCGAGCCGTCGAGCACGCTCGTCGTGAGCACCGTGCGGCCGGTGATGGAGACGATGTTGTCCGTCGACCGGCCGGTTTCCATGTCGAGCAGCATCACCCGGGCCTGCCGGTCCGGAAGCGGCCCGGTGCCGTCCTGCCAGGCGAGGACCTCACGCTTGTGCGGTTCCCACAGCCCGACATAGGCGAAGCGGGTGGTCGCGTTCCAGTCTGCGCCCGCCGTGACGACGTCGCGCACGGTCGCGAACTCTGCGGCGGTGAGGCTGCCCACCGGGTGGCTCTGTGCCGCCTCCGCGTCCTTGCCGTGCTGAGGGTCGCCGTGTTCGTGGTGGCCGTGCGGGGTGTCGAGATCGGTGATGGTCATGATTCTCCAGTCGAAGGGTCGTGAGAGGTGAGCGGATGCTGCGGGCGGGGTTCGCGGGTCACCCGCCGATGGCATCCGTGATCTGGTCGTATGCGACCCGGTTGGTGCGCTTGAGGATGAGCGCCTGCACGAGGCCGCCGAGGGGGAAGATCACGACCAGTCCGAGCAGGACGGCGCTCACGACGCCGAAGACGGGCGCGCCGTCCGCGTCGACGTCGCCGACGAGGAAGGGGAAGTTCGTGGCGATGAGCACCGCGGCGCCGAGCAGGCCGAGCAGCCCGAGCACCGGTGCGATCACGGTGTTCCAGAGCCGCCTGTCCTGCTTGGTGCGGGCGAAGTAGACGACGACTGCGATACTCGTGACGGCCATCAGGATGGCGATCGAGAGGGTCGCGACGCCGGAGAGCCAGGTGAAGACCTGAAGCACCGGGTCGAGGCCGAGCACGGCGAAGACGACGATGAGGATTCCGGCGGTCCCCGTCTGCACGATCGAGGACAGGTGCGGTGCGGAGTGCTTCGTGTGCACCCGGCCGAGGAAGTCGGGCAGGACCCGGGCGTTGGACATCGAGTGCTGGTAGCGGGTGATCACGTTGTGGAACGACAGCACGCACGCGAACATGCTCGTGATGAGGAGCACGTTCATCACGACCTGACCGATCGGACCGAGGTAGGCGAGGGTCGTGATCAGGATCATCGCGCCGGGGTTCTCCGCGGCCTGGGCGACGACGCCGCTCGGGCCCCACGCCATCACGAGCGCCCAGGAGGCGAGCGTGTAGAAGACACCGATGCCGATCACGGCGACGTAGGTGGCCCGCGGGATGGTTCGGCCGGGGTCCTTCGCCTCGTCGCGGAAGATCGCCGTCGACTCGAAGCCGATGAACGCGGCGATCGCGAACATCAGGCCGATCGCCGGGGAGCCGGTGAGCACGTTGTTCGGTTCGAAGGGCGCCATCGAGAGGCCCTCTGGGCCGCCGTTGACGACCACGGCGACGACGAGCGCGAGCACGACGCCGACCTCGCCGAGGAGCAACACCCCGAGCACCTTCGAGCTCAGGTCGATGTGCCGGTAGCCGAGGAAGCCGACGAGGGCGACGGCCGCGAGCGCGTAGAGGTACCACGGCAGATCCGGCGCGCCGAGGCCGGTGAGGGTGACGCTCAGGATGTATCCGACGTACCCGTAGACCGCGACCTGGATGGTCGTGTACGTGAGCAGGGCGAGGAACGCCGTGGCGAGTCCGGCCGGTTTGCCGAGCCCGTAGTTGACGAAGGTGAAGAACGCGCCGGGCTTGGGCACGTGCCGGGTCATCGCGGCGAGGCCGACAGCGAAGAACAGCAGGACGATCGCCGCGACGACGAACATCGACGGGAAGCCGACTCCGTTGCCGAGCAGGATGCCGAGCGGAGCGGAGCCGCCGATCACCGTGAGCGGCGCCGCAGCGGCGACGACCATCAGCACGATCGACGTGACGCCGAGGGAACCGGTCAGGGACCGTTCGGCGGGGGCGGTGCCCACGGATGCCGTGGGCTCTTTGGTTACGGTCATGTCATCTCCAGCTCGGGCGGGTTCGTCAGGGGAAGTCGGGGGAAACGGGGGAAAGCGGATCGGGAGGTCTGCGGCCAGCCTGTCCGACCGCTGTTGCCGACCGGTCTCGCCGGGGTAAACGTCCGGGCGGCCCGAATGAGACGCGCGCCGCCCGTCGTCTCACTCGGCGGTCACGCGACCGAAACACGCCCGAAGCGCGGTCGCAACGCCGGCTGGTTAGCCTGAGGCTCCGCACCGCCGCCGACCGTGAGACCGCCGCCGGCCATGAGACCGCCGCCGACCGTGAGCATGTGAACGAGAGAGAACGAGGCCGGACCGATGACCGCACTGGCCAGGGCCATCAACGATCCGCAGCCGGTCGACGGCATCGGAACCCGCTCGCCCGTCGATGGCCTCGACCGGCGCAGCGTCGGATTCCTCGACGTGCTCGCGCAGTCCGTGTCCGCGGTCGCCCCCTCGGCGGCCGCCACCACGATCCCGCTCCTCGTCGCCGTCGTAGCGGGCGGCGCGACCGTGTGGTCGCTCGCGACGGCGATGCTCCTCGCGTTCCTCGTCGCGACGACGATCAACCAGTTCACCAGGCGCATCGCGGCGGCCGGGTCGATCTATACCTTCGTCTCTCGTGGGCTCGGCACCGCTGCGTCGTTCGTCGCCGGTGTCGGCCTGCTCGTCGGCTACGGCTTCATCTCGATGTTCGCCCTCGGCGGCGCCGGGTACTACCTCACGATCGTGGTAGCCCGGTTCTGGCCGGCGCTCACCGGGTCCGTCCTCGTCGCGGGCCTGCTCATCATCGTCATGGCGGCCCTGTGCCTGCTCGTGCTGGCCCGCGGCATCCGCCTCTCGACCAGGATCACCCTGCTCGTCGAGGCAGTTTCGGTGCTCATCATCGTCGTGCTCGTCGTCGCGCTGCTCGTGCGGCTCTGGCCGGTGCTCGACTGGTCCCAGCTCGCGCCCGGCGGCATCGACCCCGCCAACTTCGCGGTCGGGTCCGCCCTCGCCCTCACGGCCTTCGTCGGTTTCGAGAGCGCATCGACCCTCGGTGTCGAGGCGAAGCGCCCGTACGCGAGCATCCCGCGCGCGATCGTGTTCACCGTGCTCGGGTCGGGGATGCTCTACCTGCTCGCCTCGTTCAGCCAGCTCGTCGGCTTCTCGGCCCTCGGCGGCACGATCGCGGCGAGCGCATCCCCGGTCAACGATCTCGCCGCCGCATACGGGATCGACGCGATCGGCCTGCTCCTCGACGTCAGCATCGCGACGTCGTTCCTGGCCTGCGCGATCGCCTCGACGACCGCCCTCGTGCGGGTGCTCTTCACCATGGGCAGGGAGGGCCTGCTGCCCAGCAGGTTCGGGCGCACCCACCCGCGGTATCGCACGCCCTTCGGCGCGGCGCTCGTCGCGATGACCGTGATCACGGTCGTGCTGCTCACGACGATCGCGTTGTCCGGCAGCGTCTGGCAGACCATGGAGGTGCTCATCGTCGGGGCCGCGGGCGGCTACATGATCGCCTACCTGCTCGTCTGCGTCGCAGCGCCCGTCTTCCTCAGGCGGATCGGCGAGTCCACCTTCTGGCCGGTGCTGTTCGCGGTGCTCGCCGCCGTGCTGCTCGGGGCCGTGCTCATCACCTACCTCGTCGTCGAGAGCGGCTCGGCCAGGGCGCTCGGGGTCTGGGTCTTTCTCGGCGTGATGGCTCTCGGCCTCGCCTGGTGCGGCCTGCGACTGCGCGGGCGGCCCTGGCTGCGGGACACGATCGGGGTGTACGACGTGCCCGTGACGGGCGACGTTCTCGGCGGGCCGGCCCCGGCGGATGCCGCGGCGCGGGAATCGGACCGGGCCGGCCCGTGACGGGCGCCGCGCACCTCGGTGCCCGCCAGCCGAAGGCGATCCAGAGTGCCCTGACGGTGCTCGAGGAGGTCGCCCGCTGCGGGTCGGGGGTCACCGCGCGGGAAATCTCGGACAGCCTCGGACTCCCGAAGGCGACGGCGTACCGGCTCCTCAACCTCCTGGTCCAGGACGAGTATCTCGTGCGGATGCCGGACCTGCGCGGGTTCGCCCTCGGGCGCAAGGTCGTCGAACTCGCCCGCCTGGTCGCGCCCGCCCAGCCGCCGGAGGCGGTGCGTGAGGTCGTCGACCGGCTGCGGTCCCGCATCCGTGGGGGCATTCACCTCGTCCGCTACGACAGTGAGGGCGTCCGCGTGATCGATCCGGACCCCGACTACCCGCCGAGCGTGTCCGTCAGGAGCGCCCGGGCGCTCGAGACGAGTGCGATGGGTCGGCTGCTGCTCGCCGAGCGCGGTGCGGCCGACTCGGTGGTGCTCGGCGAGGACCCGGAACTGGCCGGGCAGCTCGCCACGATCCGGTCCGACGGCTACGCGCATTTCCTGAGGCCGGGGGCGCCGGGGACCGGCTGTCTCGCGATCCCGATCCGGAACCGGGAGGGATTGCTCGTCGCAGGGCTGTGCCTGTCGGCCCCGGCAGCACGGATCGACGAGCCCGCCGAATTCCTCGCCCTACTCAGGATGGGCGCGCGGGAACTCGCGCCCCTGCTCGCCTGAGGGTGCTCAGGCCGCGGTCGGGAGGTGCAGTGCGGCCCGGCGCAACCGTTCCTTGACCGCGTGCTCGATCAGCACGGGGATGTAGTCCCGCAATGGATTCCGCGCAAGCGCGAGCTGCTGCTCGCGCACGGTCTTCTCAATACTCGTCGGTGGTTCGTTGGGAAACTTCTCTTCCAGTCGGACAATGATCTGCTCGACCGCGCGGTCTTCCTCTTTTCGATTCACTCCTTCAGTCTCTGCCTGCTGCGGCGCTGGGTCAAACGCGGGCACCGGCCCTGGCCGACGACTCGGCAGTGGACAGACGGCTCGGCAGTGGAAGACTGTCCGAGGCGGCGCATGCCGCACTTCCTGGAAGGGCTCGAGATGACCGACGCACCGACACTGTCCGCAGAGGAACAGAAGCTGGAGATTCTCCTCGAGCAGGAGCGCAGCATCCAGTTCGATTCCTTCGGCTTCGCGGATGCCTGGGCGGTGGGTACCCTGCTCGTGGAGCTCGGACTCGAGCGGGACCACCCGATCGCGATCGCGATCATGTTCGGGGACCAGCGGGTCTTCCACGCGTCCCTGCCGGGGGCGAGCGCGGACAATGACGGCTGGCTCGAGAACAAGTTCCGCGTCGTCCGCCGGTTTGCGAGCTCCTCGCTCGCCGTCGGCACCCGCTTCCGCGCAGCGGGCCGCGACTTCGACACCTCCTCCCGGCTCGACCCACGAACGCACGCCGCGCACGGCGGCGCCTTTCCACTGCGGGTGCGCGGGGCGCTGATGGGTGTCGTCGGTGTCTCCGGTCTCGCCCAGCAGCTCGATCACGACCTCGTCGTCGAAGCACTCACGGCGCACCGGGCCCAGCAGCTCACGCGCGGCTGAGCGTCGCCTGCGCGACGGACGCGAATCCGGGCGTCGGCCGGCCGAGCAGGTACCCCTGGGCGAAGGCGCAGCCGGCTTCCCGGAGCGCGGCGAACTGCTCCTCGGTCTCCACTCCTTCGGCGACCACGTCGATGTCGAGCTTCTGCGCGAGCGCGATGATCCCCTCGACCAGGGCGACGGATGCGGGCTCCGGCAGGTTCGCGGTGAAGGTCCTGTCGATCTTGATCTGGTCGACGGGCAGGGTGTTGAGCCAGGCCAGGGTCGAGAACCCGGTCCCGAAGTCGTCGAGCGAGATGCTCACACCGAGCCGCCGGAGTTCCGTGAGCCGTTCCACGACGCCGGGGAGATCGATGAGCGCCCTGCTCTCGACGATCTCGAGCACCAGCCGATCCGGACGGAGCCGGTTGCGGTTGAGGGCTGCGCGCACGGTCGGTATCAGCCGCGGGTCGACCAGGGTGGCACTCGCGAGGTTCACCGCCACGTGCAGGGGCGCCTCCCCGACCGCGGCGAGGTCGGCGGCGGCGCCGAGGGCCGCGAGGTCGGCGAGGGCCTCCCCGAGCACCCAGAGGTCGAGGTCGGCGACGAGGCCGGTCTCCTCTGCGAGCGGGAGGAAGGCTGCGGGGGCCAGCAGGCCCAGGCGGGGATGATCCCAGCGGATCAGGGCTTCGGCACCCACGACCCGGTCAGGTGAGGACAGCGCGACGATGGGCTGGTAGTGCAGTCGCATCTCGGACCGCTTGAGCGCCTCGGCAAGCTCGCTGTGAAGTGAGGTCGCCGGGTCGGTCCGGTTGCTGTCGTCCGCGAAGGCGACCTGGTTCCGGCCGGTCCGTTTCGCGTCATACATCGCGGTGTCCGCGGCGGCGAGCAGGCGTTCTCCACCGTCCCCCGGGCCGTTGTGCACCGCGACCCCGACACTGGCGGTGATGCGCAGGTCGTGGCCGGAGACGTGGAACGGCCGATTGAGGCTGTCAACGACCCGGTGGGCGAGGTGGACGGCCTCCTCGTGGCCCGGAAGCTCACGAGCCAGGACCGCGAATTCGTCGCCGCCGAGACGTCCGATGGTGGCCTCGGCACCCAGGCACCCGCGAAGCCGAACGGCGATCTGGCGGAGGAGTTCGTCGCCGGCGCCGTGGCCGAGCACGTCATTGACCTGTTTGAAGTTGTCCAGGTCGCAGAACATCACGGCGGTGCACGAGCCCTCCGCACAGGTCGACACGGCGGAATCGAGCTCACTCGCGAACAGCATCCGGTTGGCGAGGCCGGTCAGCGGGTCGTGCAGGGACTGGTGACGGACCGTGGCGAGGAGCCGGGCGTTCTGCAAGGCGATGGCGCCCTGGTGGCTGACGCCCTCGATGCGGGCGAGTGTGCTCGGGGAGATGCCCGACTCGGGTGCGGAACGCCACCCGCCCGCCACGACGCCCATCAGCACGTCGCCGGCGAGCAGCGGCACGATGATCGCCGCGGCCATCCCGCATTCCGCGAGGAGGCCGGCGAGTTGCGGGCTCGCGGTCAGCGTCGAAAGCGGGACCGGCCGCTGGTGGGCGAGGAGCTCGACGAGTTCGGGCGTCTGCGCGGCGAGAATCGGCGACGCGAGCATCCGCTCCCTTCGGGGCGCATCGAGGCCGGCGGTCGCGACCGCCTGCATCACGCCGGGTCCGGCGTCCCAGAGCAGCACCGCGGCGGCATCGCAGCCGGCGATCGCCGGCACCGCGAGGGCGACCGCGTCGGCGACGGCCTCGCTGCCGTTGCTCGTTGCGAGCTCATGGGCGAGCACCAGCATGGCGGCCGCCCTGCTCTCTTCCCGCCTGCTGTCGTCGAGGGCCGTGAACAGGTCGAGCGCCGCGGCGGCATGACCGGCGTAGGCCTCGAGCAGGGTCCTGTCACCGTCCATCGAGGTGTGGCCGAGGGAATACAGCGCGGCGAGGTGCCCGTAGGTGCGCCGGCTCGAGGCCACGTCCACGATCACCGCCCGGTCGCCGAGGGCGTCGCCGTGAAGGATTCGCGCGGCGATCCTGGCCGCCTTGGGGGCATCGAGCCCCTGGAAGCGAAGCACGGGCTCGCCGTGGTCGGACGTCATGATGAGCAGGTACGCCGGCGCAAGCACCGCAGACGACGCACGGGCGACGATGCGGGCGAGAACGTCGTCGACATCGTCGCTTCCGACGAGGTCTGCTGCGGCGAGCTGGACCTCCTTGACCTTCTCGCGCAGGAGCACAAGGGACCGGTTGGTGGGATGGGTCCATGACCGCAACGACCACCAGCGGCGCCGGGTCGACCAGGTCACTTCGTAGATGCAGCACTCGTATCCGTCGCACTGGCACTCCGGGTGGACCACGATCGCGGCATTGAGCCCGAACATCGACGGCAGCGCGGCGAACAGGCCCTGGGCGTACTGGCAGTCGAGGCGCGACGGGCGATAGCCCTCGTGCAGCCGGTAGCGGAGGGTTGCCGACGTCCGCCGCACGGAAACGGATTCCATTGTCGACGTGGTCGTGAACTTGGGAATCAATCGTGGCAACTGGCGGTAGACCGCCGCGGGCGACGCGAAGGCGCTCAGGAGCTGCACGAGCACCGGATGCAGCCCGTCGGTGACGACCGTCGAGCCCACCGTGTACATCGTGCGCGGGTCGTCGAGCACGATCGTCGCGGCCTCGAAAAGCCGGATCCTGGTGTCGTAGCTCACCCAGGTGGCCGTGTCCTCGAGCCAGTCGACCGACTCAGTCACTCCGGCCCTGGCGAGGACCTCGGCGACGGCAGCGTCCCCGCCGTGTGCGCGCACATGGCCGAGGAGAAGGGAAATCGTCGTACTCGACGTCTCCCGCAGCTCCAGTGTCATCATCGCCCCCTGGTTGCATACTATCGACTGCACCCACCGGTGAGGGGGGCTGGAACGGGCGGCTCAGCGGACGACGGCCGAGCATCCGGTCATCCGGCGACCGGTCGATCAGCGAGCACCGGTTCAGCGGACGGTGTCGTCCGGGCTCTTCGCCGCATCCGCAGCGGGAGCGGAGTACCGCATCAGCGACTTGTGCCGCAGGTTGTACTCGCGCTTGAGTTCATTCCAGCGCGGCAGCGAGACCTGGTTGGCCGGCGACGCCGGGTTCGGTTCGCCTGACGACGATGCCTGGGACACGGTCGTCAGTCCTGGTCGTCGTCGTGCGTCGTCGAGACCGGGCCGCGACGCGCAGCGAATTCACGCTTGAGCGCCGACCAGCGCACAGCGGACACGTAGTGGATGGTGGAATTCTTCGTCACGTCGGCCATGGGTTCTCTCAGTCTCAAACGGTTGATGAACGGCGCGCCGCTGAGCCTGGTTCAATGTGTGAGCGATCGAGATTGACACGGTTTCGCATCCGTGGATGGAAACCCGACCCATCACTATCGGTGGACGGGATCGCACTTTCATGGTACATCCGCCGCTCGGAATCCGGTCATCGAGCCAGTCCCGCGCGGCGGCGCGCCATTGTTTCCTTGCGTGACGGATGCCGGGACATCCGCCGGTCACCGACCTAGGCTTGCTCTCAACACCGACCGCCGCACCGCGACACGAAGGGACCGAGACCGCGATGACCCAGCAGCACCCCACTCTCCGGAAGGCCCCTCGTCCCGAGTGCTCGCAGGGTCACACCTGCTCCGGCAGCGCCCCGGGTCATGCCCTTCCCTTGATCCAGCAGCGCGTGTCCGCGGCGACGCCGAGCAAGTGGCGGGACGCGATCGTGACCGCGGTCACCCACACGGGCTGGGTCGCCATCACGACCCTCGACGACCATGCCACGGTGTGGGTGTGGAATCATGCGGATCTCGGCTCGTCGGCCTCTGTCGGCGACCCGGTCGCACTGCACGGCGTCTATCACGTGCTCGCGATCGGCGCCGAGCGCGTGAACGTGCTGCTGGCCCCGGCCGAGCTGTCGGGTTTCTCCGGCCTCGCGGACCTGTTCTAGGCGACCTGTCCTCGGCCGTGTCTCCTCGGCCGTGTGTCTGTCCTACGCCATCGGCGTTCTATGCCATCGGCATCATGGACTTCATGGCGGACATCATCCGCTCGCACGCGGCCGCGCACTGACGGCAGGCCTCAGCGCACATTTTGCACTCTTCGCTCATGTCGGCGTGCATCATGCACTCGTCGGCGCAGGCCAAGCACATCTTCATGCAGGCGTCCATCTGGGCCATCATGACTGTCATGTCGTAACCGGAGGGGCGCAGCATCATGCGCATCATGGTGTGGGTCATGTCCGCGCAGTCGAGGCACATACTCATGCACTTCGACATGCCGGTCATGCCCATGGCCATCATGTCGTCCGCGCAGACCGTACAGGCCTGCTCGCACGCGCTGCAACATTCGATCAGGTCCTGCATCGCCGCCCTGTCGAGGCCACTCATGCTCTTCATCGCCATCGAGGAGTCCATCATCTGCGCCGTCATGCTCATCATTTCAGTCATCCCACTCCGGAAGCCCGGCGTCGGTCTCTGCCGGCTGATGACCGTGGCGTCCACGTTACGAAATGTTACGCCGCACGCCCGACTCGTCGAAAGGGCCGGTGCCCTAGATTGTGGGGACAGGTTTCCCACGTGCGAAGGAGCACCATGACCGGCTGGCGGATCCGCGACTTCCACGCTGACGACCTCGATGGGATCCTCCGGCTCTGGCAGGAGGTCACCGCGACCAAGACCGAACCGGTCTACGGCCTGTCCGAGGTGCTCGCCTCCTGCCAGAAGGATCACGCCGTCGTCGCCATGCACGGCGACGACGTCATCGGGGCCGCGGTCGGCCGTGCTGCGCATGCCCAGGGCTGGATCGTGTTCCTCGCGACCGCGCAGTCCTGGCAAAGCCAGGGCATCGGCACGGCCATGCTCGCGGCACTCGAATCGAAGATGGCCCCGCACGGCCTGACCAAGCTTTCCGCGCTGATGCCGGAGACCGAGAGCCGCGTCGACGCCTTCCTCAACCGCGGCTTCGTCGTCAAGAAGCAGCTGAGTTACTTCGAGCGCGAGATCCCGGTGCAGCGCGAGGGACTGAAGGCGCTCGGCGAGCTCGGCGGGCGGGTCTTGCCACGCGACCTCTGGGCGGGCGTCGGCGGCATGCGCGCCGAGAAGGAGCTCCTCGAGCGTCGGCTCGTGATGCCGCTCGCCGAACCGGATCTCGCCGAGCAGTTTGGAGTCGTTCCCCCCAAGGCCGTCGTGCTCTTCGGCCCTCCCGGAACGGGCAAGACCACCTTCGCCAAGGCGATCGCCTCCCGGCTCGAGTGGCCGTTCGTCGAGGTATTCCCCTCCCGCCTGGCCGGAGATCCGAAGGGTCTCGCCGGAGCGCTGCGGGAGACATTCCTGAAAATCTCAGAGCTCGAGCACGCCGTGGTCTTCATCGACGAGGTCGAGGAGATCGCGGCCCAGCGCGGCGGCGAACCGCCATCCCCACTGCAGGGTGTGACCAATGAGCTGCTCAAGATCATCCCGGCGTTCCGCGAGCGGCCGGGGCGCCTCCTGGTCTGCGCGACCAACTTCATCCGCGCCCTCGACTCCGCGCTGCTCCGGCACGGCCGGTTCGACTACGTCATCCCGATCGGGCTTCCGGATGCCGCGGCGCGCGCCGCTATCTGGGCCGGTTACGTGCCTGCGCCCGTGGCCGGCACGGTCGACTTCGGTGAACTCGTCGCCGCGAGCGAGGGGTTCTCGCCCGCCGATATCGAGTACGCGGCCCGTCGCGCGTCGCAGGAGGCACTCGAACGGGCACTCTTCAACGCGGACACGGTCCACGTGGATGCGCCGAGCGGCCCCCGGACCGAGGACTACCTCGAGGCGATCCGCGCCACCCGCACCACGGTCTCGCCGCAGGTCGCAGCGGAGTTCCTCGAGGACATCGAGCGGCTGGCCCGCCTCTGACCGGTACCGGCAATCGGTCCGGATACCGCCCGACCTCGTCAGGCGTCGCGGAGGATCGGGTTCTTGCTGGTGAGGAGAATGGGTCGCTGTTCGGGGTCGAGTCCGGGTGGCGGGGTGAGCCAGTATCGGCTGGCGTCGTCCCGGGTAATGCGCCAATGCTCGTTGTGGAGCCGCAGGTGGTCGGACCGGCAGAGCAGGATCCCCTCGTCGAGGTTGGTCTCGCCGGTGTCGTCTTTCCAGTGCTCGATGTGATGGGCTTCGGTCCAGGAAGGTGGTCGGTCGCAGCCTGGCCACATGCACCCGCCGTCACGGATGGCGAGGGCGGCCCGTTGGTCGGGACTGAAGGTGCGTTGCTCCCGTCCGAGGTCGAGGCCGTGGCCGTGGTCGTCGAAGGTGACGTCGAGGAGACCGCTGTCGCACAGGTTTCGCTCCATGGTTTCGGCCGAGACCGTGACCGCAGTCCCCTCGATCACGCCCGCTTGGAGCTGGGGCGCCTCCATACCGGGGCCCGACTCGGTGTCGGCGGTGGGAATCGGGGCCTCGGGGGCTGCAGTCCCGGGTGCACCGCCAGCGGGTGAGGTGCTGGTGGGGCGGATGGTGACCATGCGGACGGCGGGGTTGCGGCCGCCGGCGATGCGTTTCGGGTCGGCTTTCACGCCGAGTTTGGTCAGGGCGAGGAATGCGTCCGCGGTGAGCTGCTCGGTCGTGCGCGGGTCGTCCTGCACCCGCTTGGCCCACGCTGCCTGCTCCTTGTCCACGAACCTGACCCCGCCGCGGCGGGGGCTTGTGATGGCGTCGTAGGTACTCATCAGGTACTCGCCGTCTTCGGGGGCGAAGAGGCCGACCATGCGCACCTGGCCCGTGTGGAGGCGGTAGAACCGCAAGGACCGGTCGTCGTAGGCAGCCTTCTCGCGGGCGGCAATGCCGGCCTCATCGAGCACGTCCCGCACCCTCCGGGCCCGCTTGAACATTTGGTCGGCGTTCAGGGTCCGCGCCTCCGCCAGGAGCCGGGCGAGGGCTGTGGCGAGTTTCTCCGGGGTGATCGCCCGGTCCAGGTCGCCCAGGCCCTTGCGGAGCGCATCGGCCTTCTCCACGCTGAGCCAGCCCTCGCCGAGGGCCCGGCCGATCGGGGCGTGCCACGGCGGCACCGCGGCCGGAGGAATCGGCGGTTGCACCGGCGGCAGGTCTGGAGCAGCCCCGTCGAGGGGCGGAGTCTCGTCGAGCAGCTTCTGCGCTTCCGCGGCTTCCCGGGCGGCCTTTTCGGCGGCGTCGGTCTCGGCCACCAGCCGGCCCACTCCGAGGAGCTTGACTGCGTCGCCCTTGCTTGACCCGGAGATGCTCTGCAGCAGGTCCTCCGGGCTGCGGAACCCCTTCCGGGCCGCGAGGCCCTTCCCGCCGAGTTCGGGACGAGACCGGCGGGCCAGGGTTGCGGCGAACCACGCCGCCTGGGTATCCAACGCCCGCCGCGCTCCCGCGATCAACGCGTGACCTTCGAGCACCGCTTGGTCGCTGAGCGTGTCGACGGCGGCGGACGACCCGCCCAGCCGCGTGACGACATCCGCCAACGAGCGCAACCCGCCGAGCACGTCGCCGAGCGGCTGATGGGGTGGAATATGCGACTCCGAGAGGTTGGTCATGCCCCCACGTTACGACCGACCACCGACATTCTTCGAGGATGGCTCAGCTCTGTGGAAACAACCTCTGATCAGGTACCTGGCGACGAGCCACTACATCAGACCTGACGGGGCGTCTCTGCCATGAACTCGGCGAGGGTCGCTTCGATGGTGGCAAACGACCATCGATAGGCGGCCTCCCCGTCGCGCACGGCGAGCGCATGCGCGAGCTCGTGGTGGCGGTGCGCCGACGGCGGCGTATACGCGGTGATCGTGAACCGTTTTTCCTCTTCGCGGGTGCGGAGCAACGCGGCAACGGTGCTCGCGAAGTGCCCCATCACGGCATTCCCGGAGCCGCGCAGGATCAGGGTGTGGAAGTCGATGTCGGCCTCGAGGAAGCCACGACCGTCCCCGGCCTGGTCTGCGACGACCATCGCGTCCGCGGCCGCCGAAACGGCAGCGAGCTGCTCCGGTGTCATCGCCTGTGCGCTCAATCGGGCCGCGACCGGCTCGATTCCGAGGCGCATTTCGAGCATCTCCCGCATCTGGGTGAAGTATTCGGGTCCGCGGCCACGCCAGACGATGATCTGCGGGTTCATCAGCTCCCAGGAGGTACGGGGCAGAACCTGCGTTCCGACCCGCTGCCGGGGCTCGATCATTCCCAGTGACTGCAGCACGCGCATCGCCTCGCGCAGCACCGACCGGGAGACCGCGAAGCTCACACTGAGCTCGTCGAGGTTCAGGATGTCACCGGCTGCGTAGTGCCCGTCGACGATCGACTGGCCGACGGCGTTCACGACCCGGGCGTGCAGGCCACCCACGCGCAAGGAATCCGTGACGGTGCCGCTCTGCATCTGCACTTCTTTCCTTAGGCGGTGCTGGGCGGCCTCGGGCGGACCCCCCACCGAGATCGTACCCACCCAATCGGTACGGCCGCGATTCGGGGGGTGGCGCGCGCGCACATCCTGTGCAACACTCAATTATCTGATTTATCAGACTATTGCTAATTTTTTGACGATGGGGTCGCAGGGACGCGGCCTCAGAATGGAATCTGAGATGAATCTCGCCCTTGCGGTTCAGGCGGCCACACAGTCGACGGTCCAGTTGGTCGTACACGCGGCCGACCCGATCAAACCGGCCAGCAGTGACGCCCAGTTGATCATCGCGGCCGTCGTCGGCATCGCGGTCATCATCACCCTCATCACCTGGTTGCGCGTGCACCCGTTCCTCGCCCTCGCGATCGGCGCCGTCGGCGTCGGCGTCGGCGCGGGACTCGCGCCGAGTGCCGCCGTGACGAGCTTCAGCACCGGCTTCGGTGCGACCATGGCGAGCGTCGGCATCCTCGTCGGCTTCGGCGCCATGTTCGGCAAGCTGCTCGCCGACTCCGGTGGAGCCGACCGCATCGTCGACTCCCTCGTGAGCCGTTCGACGACCCGCACCCTGCCCTGGGTGATGGCGCTCATCGGTGGACTGATCGGTCTGCCGATGTTCTTCGAGGTAGGCCTCGTGCTGCTGATCCCGGTCATCATCCTCGTCGCCCGCCGCAGCGGACTCTCGCTGATCCGCATCGCGATCCCGGCCCTCGCCGGACTGTCCGTCATGCACGGCCTGGTGCCGCCGCACCCCGGACCCCTCGTCGCGGTGACGACCCTGGGCGCCAACCTCGGCCTGACCCTCGCGATCGGCGTGCTCATCGCCATCCCGACCGTCATCATCGCCGGCCCGGTCTTCAGCAAGTTCGCGGCCCGCTGGGTCGACGTGCCCGTACCGGCACTGTTCCTCACCACCGCCGACACCGGCGAAGTGACCCACACCAAGCGCCCGAGCTTCTTCGTGACCCTGTGCGGCATCCTGCTGCCCGTCGTTCTGATGCTCGCCCGCTCGATCGCAGACGCCCTCGCCCCCGGCTCCACCGCACCGCTGAACGCCGCACTCGACTTCCTCGGCACCCCGATGATCGCCCTCGGCCTCGCCGTGATCTACGCGATGATCTTCTTCGCCCGTGGCGGTGGCATGACCCGTGCCGCCGTCTCCACGTCACTCTCCGCTTCCCTCCCCCCGATCGCCGGCATCCTGCTCATCGTCGGCGCGGGTGGTGGCTTCAAGCAGGTACTCATCGACACCGGGATCGGAACCGTCATCGCGAACGCCGTCGCGGGCAGCAGCGTCTCGATCCTGCTCCTGGCCTGGTTCGTCGCCGCACTCATCCGCGTCGCAACGGGTTCGGCCACGGTCGCGACAGTGACCGCAGCCGGTATCCTCGCCCCGGTCGCCGCGACGCTCGGCGCAACGGATGTCTCGCTCATGGTTCTCGCCATCGGCGCCGGTTCGCTGTTCCTCTCTCACGTCAACGACGCCGGGTTCTGGCTCGTGAAGGAATACCTCGGCACCACCGTCGGGCAGACCCTGAAGACCTGGACCATCATGGAGTGCCTCATCTCCGTGACCGGCCTCGCCGGCGTGCTCCTGCTGAACATCGTGATCTAGCATGAGCGACACCGAACAGCTCTTCGAGAACCAGCAGCCCGTACTCGTCATCATGGGCGTCTCCGGCTCCGGCAAGTCCACCGTCGCCGGCCTCCTCGCCGGCCAGCTCGGCTGGGACCTGGAGGAGGGCGACGACCTGCACCCGCAGGAGAACATCGACAAGATGTCGGCCGGGCATCCGCTCGACGACGACGACCGTGCGCCCTGGCTCGAGACGATCTCCTCCTGGATCATCGAGCACACCATGGCCGGCGTGCCGGGGATCATCACCTGTTCGGCGCTCAAGCGCAAGTATCGCGACGTGCTCCGCGAGCACAACGTGATCTTCGTGCACCTGACCCTGTCGACGGACCTGATCCTGCGCCGCCTCGCCACCCGGCAGGACCACTACATGCCGGTCTCGCTGCTCGACTCCCAGGTCGCGACCCTCGAGGCGCCCGGCGCCGACGAACGCGCCATCACAATCGACGCGGGGCGTGCTCCGGCCGCCGAGGCCGCGGAAATCGTGCGGCGCCTCGGCCTGACCCCGCGTCCAGGTTCGTCGAGCCTCGGGGCTCCCGCTCCCGGGCAGTCGTCCGTGCACCCGGTTGCGGCGGCAGCCCAGGCGGCGAAGCCCTAACCGGCTCGCACCGACCGCACGGCCTTCTCCACGCGAACGACCCCCGCTCACCCGGGGGTCGTTTGTGCGTATGGGCGACGTTTGTCAGGTTATTCGCCCCGGCATCCGGTACGGTATGCGTGTATCGATACGGACGTAGCGATTCAGCGCATCCGCTTCGACCGGATGCCGACACCGGGAGGCGAGATGAGGCTGGCAGGCTTCTCCGCCGCGTCGCACCCACACCCTGCGCTCCGCACCGCTGGTCTCCGTACCGCCCTCCTCGCGACCCTCGCACTCATCGCGGTCCTCGCGTGCGTTCTCTTCGCCCACGCCGGCGCCGACGGCCAGGACGTGAATGTGCCTGCTGCGGTCAGCCCGATGACGATGTCCGCGACCGGCTCAGCATCGGCGTCCGCCACCACCGCCCTCTCCGGAGCAGTCCACTCCGGCGCCGCCCTCTCCGGCACCGTCGCGCAGGCCGTGGCACTCTCCGCCTCCGTCGCCGTGTCCGCAGCGGCGGCGGCGACCGGGATGGCCCGCACGATCGCGGCATCCGTCGGCCAGCGGGTGCTGTGCTTCGAGGGCAACTCCCTCGGCGGCGGCGCCATGGCCGCGATGTCGTGCTCCATCCT
Source organism: Cryobacterium zhongshanensis (assembly GCF_022760445.1). Classification (NCBI taxonomy): domain Bacteria; kingdom Bacillati; phylum Actinomycetota; class Actinomycetes; order Micrococcales; family Microbacteriaceae; genus Cryobacterium; species Cryobacterium zhongshanensis. Next base: position 226,258 of record NZ_JALGAR010000004.1, read on the forward strand.
CCTCGTCCTCGGCAGCCTCCTGCTGATCGCGGGTGGCCCGTCGGCCCTCGGCCTTCTGTTCGTCGCCGGCGGCTTCGTGGTCGGCACCTTCCGCGCCATCGCCCCGCACCTGCACCGCCCGAACCTCACCCAGCTTTCCGTCAGCCGCATTTAGGCCGAAACCCGCTCCCGCGCCCTCCCGGCCCTCCCGCCGAACGGATGCGCCCCCTGCCGTTTCTACCGGCACCCGCGGTTTTCGACCCAGTGACCTGAATGGACTACTGAACATGTGCACATCTTCCTGCCCGACGCTCCCGGACCGGACGGGGTCGGCGTCGTGAAACGCGCCGGACTCTTCGGCAGGGGCGCGGCCCGTGAGGCGTCGGCTCCCGTCGACGCCGCGAGCCGACTCGCCGACTTCGGCTACCTCGAACCACGCGAGGTCTACCTCGACGCCGCCTGCCAGAGCCTGCGCCCGCAGCCGGTGATCGACGCCGTGGACGAGTACTACACGAGCTACAACGCCTGCGGCGGCCGCGTGAAATACGCCTGGGGCAAGCGGGTCGACGAGGAGGTCGCGGCGACGCGGTCCGCCGTCCTCGACCGGCTCGGCCTGTCCGCGCGCAGCCACGCGGTCTCGTTCACCCTCAATACGACCTATGGGATCAACCTGCTGCTCCAGCAACTCCCCCAGGGCCGCTTCGGCCGGATCGTCACGAGCCACGCCGAACACAACTCCGTCTTCCTCCCGACGATGACCGCCGCGAAACGTCTCGGTCTGCCGAGGCTCGTGCTCGACCGGGCCCCCGACGGCGCTCTCATCTTCGATCCCGCGCAGCTCGAACGCGCCGTCGTCGTCGTGAACGCCGCCTCGAACATCGACGGCAGCACCCTGACGAACCTCGCGGGCCTCGTCAGAGAGACCCACGCCCGCGGCGGCATCGTCATCCTCGACGCCGCCCAGGCCATGGCCCACGAGCACGCGCTGCTGCGAGGAACCGACGCCGACGCCATCTGCTTCTCGGCGCACAAGACCTACGGAGCGAGCCTCGGGGTCATCGTCACCCGGCTCGAGCTGCTGCGCTCCCTCGAGATCGGTTTCGTCGGCGGCGGCATGGTGACGGATGTCCGCGAAGACTCCTTCGACCTCGTCACGGACGACCCTGGCGCACTCCTCGAACCGGGCCTGCAGGCCTGGGGCGAGATCATCGCGCTCGGCCGCGCGCTCGACTGGCTCGGGCATGTCCGCCCCGGCGGCCTGTCCCCGCGCGACCACATCGAGAGCCTCTCCGGCCGCCTCTTCGAGGGTCTCAGCGCCATCCCCGGTCTCGTCGTGCTCAATCACGGCGCGAGCCCGGTGATCAGCGTCTACGCCCCGAAGCAGGATTCGCACCGCCTCGCGGTCTTCCTCTCCCAGCAGCAGATCATGGTGCGCAGCGGCTACTTCTGCGCCCACCACGAACTCAAGGAACGGCTGGGACTTCCCCCGCTCCTGCGGTTCTCTCTCGGACTCCACTCCACTTCGGCGGACATCGATCGCGCTCACGACGCCCTCGCCCGCCTCTTGAAAGGTCTTTCCTAAGTGTTCTGCATCGCAGCATTCATCGTCCTCCTGTTCATGGCGGCCATCTCGGCCCGATATCGCAAGTACCTCGCCAAGGCGTGGAACTGCACGTTCCGCCGGATCACCTTCCGCCCCTGCGACACCACCTTCAAACAGGACATGAAGGACCACATGCTCGCCCCGCTCGCCGCGCGCAGGCCCGGCCTGGTCAAGCCCGCGAGCATCGGCCTCGAGGTCGTCGCCGTCCTGATCATCCTGACGACCATCTGGAGCGGGTACGAGGTCGTCAAGAGCGGCGTCAACCTCTACGTCTACGGGACCTGCAACAAGCAGGACTCGGCGTCGTGCAGCCTCGGCGCCGAAGCCTGCTCCATCCCGGACCAGACCCCGGGCTTCGGCGATTCCCTCGCGGCGTGGGACGTGGTCGGCGCCTTTGGCAACGAGTTCGCGAGCCTCGGCGAGACCTTCTCCGCCATCCCGAGCCGGATGCAGAACTGGGATGCCACGGCCTACCTGCCCGCGGACGCGACCTACCTGAACCCGTACGACGCGAGCAAGAAGACCGCACTCGAGGTCGTCGACCCCGGCTGCACCTACTGCTCGCAGCTCTTCCAGAACATCGAGGAAGCCGGGTTCGGTGACACGCAGAACCTGAGCTACATCGCGTATCCGATCCAATCGGCCACGGGGTACAAGTTCCCCAATTCGCTGATGATCACCGAGCAGCTCGAGGCCCTGCGCCTCAACCGGCTCGAGGGGGCTACCACGCCCGTCGACTGGCAGATCCTCAAGCGCATCTACGCCGACAAGAACGACGCGGGAGTGGCGTGGCAGGCCGCGATCAACGGCATGAAGCCGGCCGACGCCAGCGCGCTGATCCAAGGCTGGGAGCTCGAGTTCGGGCTGACCCAGGCCCAGGTCGACCACGTGGCCGAGGTCGCGGCATCCGACCAGGTCACCCAGGTCATCGCAGCCAACAAGAAGACGGTCGAGGAGAGCATCCACACCGTGAAGATCCCGACGATCATCTTCGACGGCCGTCGCCACGACGGCCTCGTCTCGGTCGGCGACCTCGGCTAGCCCGGGCGGACCCGAACCGGTCAATCCATTCAGTTACGGAAAGAGCACCCTCCCGCGCGCGGTGAGGGTGCTCTTTCCGTGATTCAGACTGCGGATGCCGCGGGTCAGGGCTTCCAGACCATCAGCACGACCACCGCGACGAGCAGCAGGCTCGAGACACCGGAGCCCGCGGCGATCCGCGGGTAGCCGGCGGCCTTGGCGCCGGCGGCGTCCGTCGCGAGGGACTCCGCGGCGGCCTTGAGCGCGGGCACGACGAGGAAGAGGTTGATCGCAAGGGCGACGACGTAGAGCACGAGGGACAGCCATACCCAGGTGGACCCGAAGGTCCAGGCGTCGTCGGCCTCCTTGAGCCCGAGCGCCCCGAAACCGAAGAACGCCACCACGATCGAGAGCAGCGTGAAGATGTTCACCGACTTCGCGAGGGTCGCGACGGGACCAGCCTGCCCCGCGCGAATGGAGCGCATGGCGGTCATCGGGAGGATGGCCATCGGCCCGACGATGAAGACGGCGGCGACGATGTGCAGGATGTTGATCAGAATATGCATGCCTACAGGGTAGAGCGGTTCAGGTCAGGCCGGTTGCACGACACCGGGGTGGTCCGCGGGCAGGCCGTGGCGCTTGCCGGCGTGCAGCATCCGCAGGTTCTTCGTCTGCCAGTCCTGCACGGCCTGGTGCTGCGACTCGAGCGCGCGCAGCTCGGCGCAGGCGGTAACCTGGCGGCCGCAGGAGCAGAGCCGCGGCGTCGTCTCATCCGCGTGGTGCAGCGTGCCGAGGCGCCAGAGCACGGCCATCGCCCAGTCGATCTGGTGCTGGGCGAGCTCGGCCCTCCGCTCGGCGCGCTTGACGAGGTCGGTCTCGAGGATGCCGCGGAGTTCCGTGCCCGGCGCGTGCTCGAAGTCACGCGCCGCGATCCGGCGGAGGTCGTCGACCTGGCCGGTCAGCCGGGCGATGTCGGCGTCCTTCTCCGTGTCGCTCGCCCGCGCCTTCTCGGCGAAGCGCCGGTGCTTCTCCTGCTGCTCGGCGAACTGGCCGAGCCAGAGCTCGACGTGCTCGGCGTCGCGTCGCTCGGCCTTCTCCGCACCGAGGTGGTGCAGGCACAGCGCGCAGACCACCTGGTCGCTCGCCGAACCGAAGGTGAACGGCTGCAGCGACCGGCAGCAGAAGCACTGGGCGAGCACGGGCACGTACAGGGGATACGAGTGGGTCACGAGAGGATGTCCTTGGTCACGAATCGGCCGTAGGCGAGTGCCCCGAACACGAGGATGTAGCCGCCCTGCAGCAGCGCATTGGCCCCGAACGACGTCCAGTCGATCGGCTGCCGCAACAGGTCGGCGAAGTCGAGCCAGTAGTGGCTGAAGAGCCACGGATGCAGCCAGTCCAGTTGCGGGAGCGCGTCGAGCACCTGGGCGGTCACCGAGAGCACGATGGTCGCCGCCATCGCGCCGACGGGCACCTCGGTCACGGTCGAGATGAACAGGCCGATCGCTGAGAGGCCGAGCAGCGATACCGTGACGTACGCCGCGATCAGCAGTGAGCGCAGCACGGACTCGCCGACCCCGATGGTGTCGCCGGAGAGCAGGGTGACCGGGCCGATCGGGAACAGGGCCGCGCCGATGAGGGCGCCGGAGACCGCGACGGTCAGGGTCGCGGCGACGCAGAAGGCCGCGGCGCCCGCGTACTTGACCAGCAGCAACCGCACCCGTCCGGCCGGGGCGACGAGCAGGTAGCGCAGGGTGCCGAGGTTCGCCTCGCCCGCGACGGTGTCGCCGGCGACGACCCCGACGGTCAGCGGCAGGAACAGCGGGATCGACACGATCAGGGCGGTGATCGCGACGAAGAGGCCGTTCTGGGTGATCCGGTCGAGGAAGGCCGGGCCGCGCCCCGGCGTGACCGGGCTGGACGTGAGCCGGACGGCGATGGCGATGAGCACCGGGATCGCGGCGAGCGCCGCGAGCATCGCCCAGGTACGGCGGCGGCGGAAGAGCACGGTGAGTTCGGAGCCGAGGAGCGCGGCAGCGGATGCCCCGCGCGGCCTGCCAACGGCGGTCGCGGTTGCCGCGGGCCCGCTCGGGTCTGGGCCGGTCACGGCAGGCCCGGTCACTGCAGGCCCGGTCGCTGCCGGTCCGGTCACGGCCGGTACCCTGGGGTCACTGGGCGACATCGAAACCCTCTCCGGTGAGTGCGACGAAGCGTTCTTCGAGGCTCGCACCCACGACAGTGAAGCCGCGCACGCGGACTCCGGCGGTGACGAGGGCCGCGACGATGTCTTCCGGCGCGGGTGCGGCTGCGGTCAGGGCGGCGCTCAGGACCGCGCTGAGGTGGCCGGGCGCACCCGCCGCCGCTCCGGCGGTCACGGGAGTGAGCCCCAGCCGTTCGAGTACCTGCGTGGCCGCAGCGGGGTCCGGCGTGTCGAGGCGCGCGTGGGCCTCACCCGCGCCGCGCAGCTCGTCGAGGGTGCCCTGGGCGACGAGGGTGCCGGCGCGCATCACGGCGACGTGGCTGCACATCTGCTCGACCTCGGCGAGCAGATGGCTCGACACGAACACGGTCGTGCCCTCGGCGGCGAGCGAGCGCACGAGGCTGCGCACCTCGCGGGTGCCCTGGGGGTCGAGACCGTTGGTGGGCTCGTCGAGCACGAGCAGTTCGCGCGGCATCAGGAGCGCGTTGGCGATGCCGAGCCGTTGCTTCATTCCGAGCGAGTACGCGTGCACCTTCTTGCCTGCCGCATGGGTCAGGCCGACGCGCTCGAGGGCCTGTTGCACCCGCGCGCCGCGGGTCGCCGAGAGAGCGCCGGGGTCCGCGGTATCGAGCCGACGCAGGTTGGCGGTGCCGGACAGGAACGGGTAGAACGCGGGCCCCTCGACGAGGGCGCCCACGCGCGGGAGCACCGCGCGGAACGACCCGGGCATCGCTCGGCCGAGCAGGCTGATCTCCCCGCTCGTCGCGCTCGCGAGACCGAGCATCATGCGGATGGTCGTCGTCTTCCCCGAGCCGTTCGGCCCGAGGAAACCGAAGACGGATCCGGTGGGCACGGCAAGATCGATGCCGGCGACGGCAATCTGGCGGCCGAACTGTTTGGTGAGACCGTGGGTTTCGATGGCCAGTTCGACGGAGGCGATGGCGGGGCTCACCCTCCCACGGCGGCGGCCTGGAGCCGCTCACCCGGAACGGCGCCGGCGAAGACCCGCCCGTCGTCGGTGAGCAGCACGCTCACGAGGGCGGTCGAGATCACGCGTCCGCCGGTGACGGCGGTCGTGAGCTGGCCGAGCAGCGGCGAGGAGGACAGGTCGGCAGGGACGGAACCGGCCGGGAGCTCGACGACGGCATCCCAGCCGGTCCCGGAGATCGTGACGCCGGCGAGGAACTTCTCCGCCTCGGCCTTCTGTGTCGCGTGGTCTGCGGGGTCCTTCTGGGCGAGTGCCGCGGCATCCGGAAGGGCCTGCTCGGTCACGCTCGCACCGGCGGGCGGGGAGAACGTGAAGAGGGAGGCATCCGGTGCGCCCAGGCTGATCTCGGTGAAGGCGAGCCGGAACGCCGGCTTCTCCTGCCCGCGGGCGGTGACCTCGACGGCGAGCGGCAGCCCGGTCTGGGAGTCGACCGAGATCGACACCGCCCCGACCAGGGTGCCGGTGGTCTTCGGGGTGAGCACGAGGTCGTAGACGCTGCGCCCGGCGACGCTGCCGTCGGTGCCGACGGAAACCGTCGTGCTCGGGTCGACGGCGGAGAGGAACTTCGCGGCGAGCTGCTCCGGCGTGGCCATGCCGCCCTCGGTGGTCGCGTCCGTACCCGCGGCGTCCTTAGCCGGCAGGGTCACGTGCGCTGCGGAGTTGTCCTTCGAGTTGTAGAGCCAGACGTCGCTGCCGTTGCGCACGAGGTCGCGTTCGGCGAGGTTGTCGAGCACCTGAAGGCGGATGTTGTCCGGCCCGTTCAGGTAGACCCGCCCGGTGTGCGACCCGGTCAGGAGTTCGAGAGCGGAGGCGGCGCCGGTGTTCGCGCTCGCGCTCGGCCCCGTCGTCGGGAGCTCAGGCAGGCCGAGCTCCGAGGTCTGTTCGATGGTTCCGGAGAGCGCGTCGACGGTGCTGGTGCCGACGAGGGCGAGCACCTGCTCGGGCGTCTTGTCGGGTAGGTCGACGGCCGCCCCTGCTGTCAGGGGGACGGCAAGCGCGCCGACGGCGATGACGGCGGGGATGACGATGGCGGGAAGCCACTTCGTGAAGGTTCGGGGAGTCATGAGAACGACCCCTGAGTGTCGCGATTCATAGTGAGATCCTACGTCCGACCGGGTGCTCGCGCACGGTCGCCTGCGGGCAATCCCGGCGTGCTGGGCGAACTCCCAGCACGCCGGACCCGCTCACGGTGTGGGGGCGAGGGCGCGCAGGTCTTTCCGCAGGATCTTGCCGGAGGTGGACTTGGGAATGACGTCGATGAACGCCACCTGCCGCACCTTCTTGTGCGGCGCCACCCGCTCGGCGACGAAGGCCATCACATCCCCGGGCAGGAGCACGTGGCCGGGAAGCACGACGACGAAGGCCTTCGGCACCTCCTGGCCATCGGCATCCGGTGCTCCGACGACCGCGGCGTCGGCGATCGCCGGGTGGCTGAGCAACAGGGCCTCGAGTTCGGCCGGCGCGACCTGGTAGCCCTTGTACTTGATCAGTTCCTTGAGGCGGTCGATGATCGTCACGTATCCCTCAGCACTGACGGTCGCGATGTCGCCGGTGTGCAGGAAGCCGTCCGCCTCGAGGATCTCCCGGGTCGCCTGCTCGTTGCCGAGGTAGCCGAGCATCACGTTCGGACCGCGCACGAGCAGTTCGCCCGGTTCGCTCACCCCGACATCGGGAATGACGATGTCGCGCCCGGTCTCGGGGTCGACGAGCTTGCACTCGATGTTCGGGAGGGCGAGGCCGACGACGCCGTGCGGGATGTCGTCGCGGCCGCGCGGCATCGCGTGTGAGATCGGGCTCAGCTCGCTCATGCCATAGCCCTGGCGCACCTGGCAGCCGAGCCGGTCGGCCACGGCGTGGGCGAGCACGGCGTCGAGGGGCGCCGCACCGGAGAACAGGGTGCGCAGGCTCGAGAGGTCGTAGGCGTCCACGAGCGGATGCTTCGCGAGGGCCACGGCGATCGGCGGCGCGATGAACACATAGGTGGCCCGGTAGTCCTGGATCAGCCGGAGGAATTCCGGCAGGTCGAAGCGGGCCATCGTGATCACCGTTGCCCGCACCGCGAGGGCGATGTTGAGCAGCACCGTCATCCCGTAGATGTGGAAGAACGGCAGCACGGCGAGAACCCGGTCGTCGGCGGTTCCCTCGAGCACCGGAATCGCCTGGGCGACGTTGGCCACGAGGTTGCGGTGCGTGAGGATCACGCCCTTGGGCCTGCCGGTGGTTCCGGAGGAATAGGGCAGCACGGCGACGTGGGTGGCCGGGTCGAAGGCGACCACCGGTGCGGGACGACCCTCGAGGATGAGGTCGGCGAGGGACAGGCGCGAGCCGTCGTCGTCGAGCAGGGCGACGGCATCCGCCGCCAGGCCGGCGAGCGCGGCTGCCTCGCTCGCCTGCGGCAGGAACGGCGCGACCGTGAAGAGCAGCCTCGCCTCCGAGTCGCGCAGCTGGGAGGCGATCTCGGCGGCGCCGTAGAGCGAGTTGATCGTCGTCGCGGTCGCACCGGAACGGAGGATGCCGTGGAACGCGATCGCGAAGGCGGTCGAGTTGGGGGCGTGCACCGCGACGACGTCTCCGACGCCGATCCCCCGGGCGGACAGGGCTCCGGCCACGGCGTCGATGCCGGCGACCAGTTCACGGTAGCTCGTCGAGGTACCGGTCTCGGCGTCGATCAGTGCCGTGTGTGAGAGGGCCTCCTCGGTGATCGAACCGAACAGGAAGTCATAGACGCTCAGGTCGGGAATGTCGACGTCGGGGTGCTGGCTGGCGATGATCATCGGTATCTCCTTCGATACGGTGTGCGAGCGGGGCAGGGTGCTGGATGGGTCGGTATCGGGGCCGGCGGGGAGCAACTCAGGTCGATCGACGTGCGGGCGGAGAACCGAGTCACGCCCGGAAGGCGGAGAGGAAGATCGCCGGCGCCTTCCACCACGACGGGTGGCTGACGAATTCGGTCATGAGCCGGGTGGTCTTCGCGGCGCTCCGCGCGCTGACGAACCACGGCGGCTTGGGGAAGAGCGCGAATTCGCCGTGCCAGACCGACCGGGGAAAGGGTCGGAACGGCCCGCGGACGATGGTGCGTTCGGTGTCGGCGAGGAGGAACGCGTTGTGCACGACGCCGATGCCGCTCTGGACATCGGCCATGGAGTGGCCGGGGAACGCGCCCCACGGCGCTGCTGCGGTGAGGAAGCCCATGGCCGTCCAGGCGTTGACGGCGATCGTGCCGTAACGGAGGCGCTCGAGAGCCGCGGCGAAGCCCGGGCCGAGCCGGCGGATCGTGGCCGGGGTGCCGAGGATGTTCGCGCCGAGGGTGCCGAGGAAGTCCTCGTTCGCCGCCGTGACCGCGGCGTCGAGGAAGGCCTGCCCGGTCCCGGGGAGTTCGATGACGCCCAGCACGGGAGCGAACGCCTCGACGCCGATGAGCGCGGCGGGGTCTGCCGTGCCGGCTTCGATCAGGAGACGACCGCCGTCCGGGCCGAGCCGGGTGGCCCCGGGGTAGGCGGCGAGCGCGTCGCGCACCCGGGCGTCGCTGCCCGGGTACCACGGCGGCCGGGCGGGTGCCGCGGCCAGGGCCACCCGCAGCGCTGCCAGGAAGGCCGCCTTCTGCGGCCAGTCGCGGCTGAGCACCACGACCTGCCCGGCGATGCAGTTGTAGCCGCCGTTGTGCAGGCGCTGGGTGGCCACGTGCTCGGCCTGGAAGGTCAGGTCACGGCTGGTCCATTTCCCGGGGAGCACGATGATCGGCGCGACTCCGCCGAGCTCGCTCGTGATGGGCTTCCGCAGCAGCGGAGTGCCTGCTGCGCGGCGGGCGCGACCCTCGGCGCCCGGTCCGAAGACGACGACGTCGTGGGTCGCCGCACTTCCGGTGATGTGCACGTGGCTGACGCCCTCGTGGTGCGCGAGGTACCCGCCGACCGCCGCGCCGCCGGACACGATGGCGAGCAGGCCCGCCTCGATCAGGGGGGCGAAGGCATCCGTGTAGACCGGAGCGAGGGCGTCGAGCACGGGATTGAGCTTGAGCACCGAGACCCGGTTGTGTGCGATGAGCTCGTAGAGCACGTCGAGCGGCGGGATCGCACTGATGTTGCCCGCTCCCAGCACGAGACCAACTCCCCCGGTGCGCGACGGATGCCGCTGGCCGAGCCCGGCGCGCGACCGCGCCTCCTCCTCGGTGACGCCCGGCTCGAGCCAGGCCTCGGCCGAGAACCCGTGCAGCAGGAGCGCCTCGAACGGAGTGCCGGGGAGCACGGGGACCGTGACCCGGCCGCCGGGGGCGCGCCCGAACCGGGTGTTCCGGAGCGGGCTCTCCCCGCGGTCGATGGCCGCGATCGAGCCCCGCAGGGTGGCGAGGTTGGTCAGTACGACGTAGGGACCGGAGAGCCATTCCTCGCCGACGAGCGGGGAATCCCGGTCGAGCCCCTTCGCGAGGGCGGCGACCTGCACCCAGCGCTCGGCCTGGGCCGCGACCGTGACGGCGACGGCCCCGAGGAGTGCGGAGCGCGCGGTGAGACTCAGGGTCGCCCAGTGGGTCTCACCCGCGGCGAGGTCGGAGACGACCGTGTCGAGGGCCGCGCGTTCGGTCGCGGACAGCGCGTCGGCGGGACGTTCGTTGACGGCGGTCGGTTCGGTCGAGGTCATCAATCTCCCTTGATTGCTGCCGATGGCTCTGCCAGCAGGAACCGGACCGCGGCTGCGGCCTGCGCGTGCTGCTCAGCAGAGTACCGCACGCCCCTCGACGGGTCCCCACCCCAGTGCGCGGCACGGCCGCGAGCGAGCGGATGCCGGCGGCGAGTGTCGCTCCCTGTGCCGGGAATCGCCGGTCCGCCGGGCGATCTCGGCGCAGACGGCGACAGTCGACGGATGTGCGGCGGGCAGGGCACAGGAGGAGACCGCGGGTTCGGACCACCGAGCTTTCGGGACGATCAGTGATCCGGACCACGGAGGGCATCGAACCCTGGCGGCCTCGGGCGGCCACTGACCGGTTCGTTTCTGGTTCTGATCAGCGCCTGCGTCGGACGGGGCAGCACGTTGATCTCCTGAAAACGTATGACCTACGCCCCGGGATCGCAACCGGTGCCCGGCACGGCGCCCGAGACGGGTGCACGCCTCGGGAGAGACGACGCCCGGGAGGGAGTCCGTCGGCAGAAACAGGTCTCGATCAGGTATTTATTGTGAATGAATGCCTGCGGCACTCGGCAACCTCGTGCACGCATTGCATGCAGGATGTGGTCAGGATGCGCTGATCCGGCGCAAATCCGAGGGAAAAACGAGGGAAATCCGTGGGAAGTCCGTGGGGTTCGCGGATCGATCAGGCGGGAGGACGAACCGTGCGGGCGAGCACCGTCGTCCTCGGGCGACGACGGTGCTCCCCTGGGTGCGACCCGTCCGAGCGCCCCGCCCGCGTCAGCAGACGGCGCCGGTGTCCGCGCCGGCCGGCGGGATACCCGGAAGCGTCAGCACGAATCGTCCATGGCCGGTATCCGCGTCAGACCCGGAGCCTGCGCCGCCTGCGCGTGCGCCGACGGAACCCCCCGCTGCGAGGGCGACCCGACGGGCCAGGGCCAGGCCGAGGCCCGCTCCCGGGCTGTCCGGCGTGCGGAATCCCGGCGTGAAGAGCAGCTCCGGGTCGGTGCCGCCGAAGCCGGGTCCGTCGTCGATGACGACGATGTCGACGGCTCCTCCACGCGCATCCGCCCGGACGGTGACCCGGGTGCTCGCGTACCGCACCGCGTTCTCCAGCAGCGGGGCGAGAGCGCGGAGGGCGACGGCCTGCGGGACGCCGAGTTCGAGGCCGGGGGCCGGAACCACGACGATCTCGATCGCACCGCCGTTCGCGCCGTCGGCCGTTGCGGCGGCCAGTGCCGCCGCCGACGCGGTCTGCAGCAGCGCGGTCACAGACGCCCGCTCGTCCCGGTTCACCTGGCCCCGCGACACGGCGAGCAGCGTACCGATCACCTCGGTGAGCTCGTCGACGGATGTCGTGATCCGGCCGAGCCGCTCGGCCTGCGCCGGCGAGAGCGCAGGATCGAGCCCCGCGAGCTCGGCTTCGGCCCGGATCACCGTCAGGGGCGTGCGCAGTTCGTGGGCGAGTTCCGCCGTCAGTCGCTGCTCCGCGAGGATCGTGCGGGACACCCGGGCGAGGAGTCCGTCGAGTACCTGGCCGAGGCGGGTGAGCTCGTCGTGGGGCTCGCCGAGGTCGAACCGACGGTCGAGGTCGGCCGCGCTCCACTCCGAGGCGCGACGCGCCATCACCTCGACCGGCCGCAGCGCACGGCGCACGGTCCAGGCCGCCAGTCCGCTGACGCCGAGGACGACGAGCGCCGCGAGGCCGATCCCGGCGAGCAGGGTGCGGGTCTCCGTGCGCTGATAGGGAGCGAGCGGGACGCCGACGACGGCGACGCCGACCTGCTCGGTCTCGCCGGGCAGCACCACGGGAACCGCCCGGAGCCGCCAGTCGCCGGTCTCCCGCTCGGTCGGCTCGCTGACAGAGCTCAACGCGGCGAGCTGAGCCTCGAGTTCGGGGGCTCCCGCGACCGCGCCAGCGCCGGCGGTCCCTGCGACGAGCGTCCCTGAGGCGGCGTAGATCCAGGTCACCTCGCCGAGGTTCCCCGCGGCAGTCGTCGCGACTCCGATCCCGTCGCCCTCCCGCACGACCGACGACGCAGCGGATGCCGCCCGCTGGGTCAGGAGGGCGTCGATGTCCTCGCTCACGACGTGGGTGAGCACGGCGACGGTCAGGGAGAGGAGTGCCGCCATTCCGAGGGTCGTGAGCAGCGCCGTCGCAAGCACCAGGCGCCGCCGGAGCGAGCGCACCCGCGGGAGGGCGGGCCGGCGAAGCCGCCGCGCCGTGCCGACAGGGGAGGTCGGGGTCCCGGTCATCGGAGGGCGTACCCGACGCCGCGCACCGTCTCGATCCGGAGGCCGGACGGGGTCTCGCGGACGGCATCCGCCCCCGGCATGGCGGCGTCGACCGCGTCCGCATCACCGTCAAGGCGTTCGAGTTTGCGACGGAGCCTGCGTACGTAGGAGTCGACGGTGTTCTCGGCGACGATCGCCCCGTGCGGCCACGCGGCCGCGACGAGGTCGCGCCGGCGGACGACTTCGCCGGGTCGCGCGAGCAGGGCGGCGAGCATCCGGAATTCGGTCGGCGTGACGGCGATCTCGAGGTCGCCGCGGGCCACCGTGAATCGCTGCGGGTCGAGGCGGAGGCCGGCCGGCTGCCGGAAGGGTTCCGGCCTGCCCCGGCGGGCCAGGGCGCCGACCCGCACGAGCACCTCGGCGAGCGCGAACGGCTTGCCGAGGTAGTCGTCCCCGCCGGCGTGGAAGCCCGTGACGATGTCCTGTACTCCCGTCCGAGCGGTGAGGAAGAGCACGGGTGCGAGCTGCCCGGCGGCCCGGAGGGCCTGGCAGACGTCTCGACCGTCGGAGTCGGGCAGGCCGATATCGAGCACGATCACGTCGACGGACTGGCCGGGGCCGAACAACGCGACCGCCTCGGCGCCGGTGTGCGCGAGCAGGAGGGTGTAGCCGGCGCCGCCGAGGGCCTCGGCGAGCACCCGGCGGATCTGGGGGTCGTCTTCGCAGACTCCGACCGTGGGCATGGGGTAATCGTACGCAGCCCGGCACAGCGGATGCGTGGTTCGTCGCCGCAGACCGCGCGCCGGTCAGGCGGTGGGCAGGTTCGGCGGCATACCCTGCTGCTGCACGAGGTCTTCGGCACGGCCAGCGCCGCACGGCGCCGATTTCCTGTTCGCCCTTCCATCCAAAGGCACCAGCATGAACCTGATCCAAGCGCTGATCCTCGGCATCGTCGAGGGAATCACCGAATTCCTCCCGGTCTCGAGCACGGGACACCTCACCCTCACCGAGAAGCTCCTCGGGCTGAAGCTCGACGACCCGGGGGTGACCGCGTTCACCGCGATCATCCAGTTCGGCGCGATCGTCGCGGTAATCCTGTATTTCCGGGCCGACATCATCCGCCTGGCCGTGGCCTGGTGGCGGGGCCTCTTCCACCGCGAGGCCCGGCTCGCGCACGACTACCGCTTCGCCTGGTATGTCATCGCCGGGTCGGTGCCGATCGGCATCGTCGGCTTCCTCGGCAAGGGCCTGATCGGCGGGCCGCTGCGCAACCTGTGGGTGGTCGTGGCCGGGTTGATCGGCTGGAGTGTCGTGATGTTCATCGCCGAGCGCGTCGGCAAGCGCAACCGCCCGGAGGAGTCGACGACCCTGAAGGACGCGCTCGTCATCGGAGTCATGCAGTGCGTCGCGCTCATCCCCGGGGTGTCCCGGTCCGGTGCGACCATCAGTGCCGGTCTCTTCCGCAATCTCGACCGGGTCGCCGCGACCCGGCTGTCGTTCTTCCTCGCCATCCCCGCGCTCACCGCGGCCGGGGCATACGAAGGCCTCACCTCGGCGAGCGACATCTCGGCCTCGGTCGGCTGGGTGCCCACGATCGTCGCCACCGTGGTCAGTTTCCTCGTCGCCTATGCGACGATCGCGTGGCTGCTGCGACTCGTCGCGAAGCACAGCATCGCCGTGTTCATCGGGTACCGGGTCGCCCTCGGCGTCGTGATCGCCGGCCTCCTCGTCACCGGGGTCGTCGCCGCCACCTGACCCGCCCCTCCCGCACCCTGCGCTCTCTCCGCGAGAGTACGAATTTGGCCCTTAAACCACTCGCTTAAGGGCAAAATTCGTACTCTCGCGGCAGGGGCGAGCGAGGTCTACGGGATGGGGAAGGGCGGAAAGCGGTCAGGCGTGGGGCTCGTAGTGCCGGGGCGAGTAGGCCTGGGCGACGAGCATCCGGAGGGCCTCGAGGCTGCCGTGGGCGAGGCCCTGGGCACGGGCCTGGATCAGCACGTTCCCGATCGCGGTCGCCTCGACGGGCCCCGCGAGCACGGGCAGACCGGTGAGGTTCGCGGTCAGCTGGCAGAGCAGCTCGTTCTGCGAGCCGCCACCGACGATGTGCACCGTGCGAATGCTCGTGCCCGACAGTTCGCCCGCCGCGCGCAGCGTGCTGGCGTACTTCGTTGCGAGGCTCTCGATGATGCTGCGCACGAGGTCGACCGGGGTCGCGGGCACCGCGAGCCCGTGTCCGGCACAGTGCTCGCGGATCCGCTCCGGCATATCCCCCGGCGCGAGGAAGGCCGGGTCGTCGACGTCGAAGACCGTCACCGGCCCGGTCACCTGCGCGGCCTGCGCGAGCAGGAACGGCAGCTCGAACGCGACACCCTCGAGGTCCCAGCTGCGCATCGACTCGCTCAGCAGCCAGAGCCCCATCACGTTGCGCAGGTAGCGCACCCGCCCGTCGACGCCGCCTTCGTTGGTGAAGTTCGCGGCCCGGCTCTCCTCGGTGAGCACGGGAGAATTCAGCTCGACGCCGACGAGCGACCAGGTCCCCGACGAGATGTATGCGGCGTTCTCGTCCCGCATCGGCACGGCGACGACAGCGGATGCCGTGTCGTGCGACCCGACGGCGACGAGGTCCAGTCGAGAGACGGCCCCGATCTCGTGAGCAACGCCGGGCAGCAGGCACCCGATCCGGGATCCCGGATCGACCAGCCGCGGGAAGATCGAACGCGGCAGGCCGAGCCGGGCGATGAGCGCGTCGTCCCACTCCCCGTGCCCCGCCCCGTGTCCGCGCCCGGTCCCGTGCCCGGTCCCGGCCGACACGGTCAGCAGCCCGGTCGTCGACGCGTTCGTGCGCTCGGCGACCCGCTCGCCGGTCAGCCAGAAGCCGAGCAGGTCGGGGATCAGCATCATCGTGTCCGCGCCGTCGAGGCCGCCGGCCAGCCGCTCGGCGGCAAGCTGGTACAGCGTGTTGAAGGGCAGGAACTGCAGCCCGTTTCCGGCGTAGAGCTCGGCGTGCGGCACCAGGGCGTGGGTCGCGTCGACGCCCGCCGCGGTGCGCTCGTCCCGGTAGTGGAACGGGTTCCCGAGCATCCGCTGCCCGGAGAGGAGCGCGTAGTCGACCGCCCAGGAGTCGACGGCGGCACTCCGCAGCCCCGGCTCCTCCCGCACGGCCGAGTGCAGCCCGGCGAGCACGTTGCGGTACAGGTCGAGGATGTCCCAGTGCAACCCGTCGATCGTGCGCACCGGCAGGTTGGGGAACCGGGCGACCGGGCGGAGCCGCAACTCGTTGTGGCCGACGTGCCCGAGCATGACCCGCCCGCTCGACGCGCCGAGGTCGATCGCCGCGACCGTCCCCGCGCTCCTCACCATGACGCCACCCCCACGAGAGTCACCGACCGGATGACGGCGTCCGCTCGCCCGGGCGAAGCCGGGAGCCCTGCCGTGCGCAAGCGGATGCCGCAGCTCATCGCAGGAAGGCGGCCGCGACGCCGGCGTCGACCGGGATGTGCAGCCCGGTGGTGTGGCTGAGGTCGCTCGTGCACAGCACGAAGACCGCGTTGGCGACGTTCTCGGGGAGCACCTCGCGCTTGAGCAGGGTGCGCTGGGCGTAGTACTTGCCGAGCTCCTCTTCCGGCACCCCGTAGACGGCGGCGCGCTTGGCGCCCCAACCGCCGGCGAAGATGCCGGATCCGCGCACGACGCCGTCGGGGTTGATGCCGTTGACCTTCACGCCGTACTCGCCGAGCTCAGCGGCGAGCAGGCGCACCTGGTGGGCCTGGTCGGCCTTCGTCGCCGAGTAGGCGATGTTGTTCGGACCGGCGAAGACGGAGTTCTTGCTCGAGATGTAGATGATGTCGCCGCCGAGCTTCTGGTCGATCAGCACCCGGGCCGCGGCGCGGGAGACGAGGAAGGAGCCCTTCGCCATCACGTTGTGCTGCAGGTCCCAGTCGGCGACCGTGGTCTCGAGAAGGGACTTGGAGAGCGACAGCCCGGCGTTGTTCACGACGAGGTCGAGGCCGCCGAACGCGAGCACGGCGGCGTCGACGCCCGCCTGCACCTGCGTCTCATCGGTGACGTTCGCCTGCACGCCGATCGCGACGTCCGTGCCGCCGATCACCGCAGCGGCCTCCTGCGCCGTGGCCAGATCGAGGTCCGCGATCACGACGCAGGCTCCCTCGGCGGCGAGCCGGGTCGCGATCGCCTTGCCGATGCCGCTGGCGGCACCCGTCACGAGCGCGATGCGCCCGGCGAGCGGCTTGGGCTTCGGCATCCGCTGCAGCTTGGCCTCTTCGAGGGCCCAGTACTCGATGTTGAACTTCTCGGCCTCGTCGATCGGGGCGTAGCTCGAGAGTCCCTCTGCTCCCCGCATCACGTGGATGGCGTTGATGTAGAACTCACCGGCGACGCGCGCGGTCTGCTTGTTCGCGCCGTAGCTGAACATACCGACGCCCGGGATCAGCACGATCAGCGGGTCCGCGCCGCGGATGGCGGGCGACTCGGGCGTGGCGTGCCGGTCGTAGTAGGCCTGATAGTCGAGGCGGTACTGCTCGTGGAGTTCGTGGAGACGGGCGAGGGACTCCTCGACCGAGGCATCCGCCGGCAGGTCGAGGAGCAGCGGCGTGACCTTGGTGCGCAGGAAGTGGTCGGGGCAGCTCGTGCCGAGGGCGGCGAGGCGCGGGTGCTCGGCGCTGGCGAGGAAGTCGAGCACCTCGGGCGCGTCGGTGAAGTGGCCGACCTTGGCGCTGTCGGTGGAGACGAGACCGCGGAGGGTCGGCGCGAGAGCGGCGGCCTTGGCGCGGCGTTCGGCCGCCGACAGCGGGCCGAAACCCTCGAGCGGGGCGCCGAAGGGTTCGGGCCTGGAGTGCTCCTCGATGTAGGCGGTGGCGGTCTCGATGATCCAGAGCGAGTTCGTCTCGGCTTCCTCGCTCGTGTCGCCCCAGGCGGTGATGCCGTGGCCGCCGAGGATGGCGCCGATCGCGCCGGGGTGGGCCTCCTTGATCGCGGCGATGTCGAGGCCGAGCTGGAAGCCGGGCCGGCGCCACGGCACCCAGATCACCTTGTGGCCGAAGATCGAGTCGGTGAGTTCTTCACCGTCGACGGCCGTCGCGATCGCGATGCCGGCATCCGGGTGCAGGTGGTCGACGTGGGCGGCGTCGACGAGGCCGTGCATCGCGGTGTCGATCGAGGGAACGGCGCCGCCACGCCCGTGCAGGGCGAAGTCGAGGGCGCCGACCATCTCGTCCTCGCGGGCAAGGCCGGGGTAGACATCCACCATCTCGCGCAGCCGGTCGAGGCGCAGCACGGCGAGGCCGGACTCGGTGAGGGTGCCGAGGTCGCCGCCGGAGCCCTTCACCCAGAGCAGTTCGACGGTCCTGCCGGTGACCGGGTCGATCTCGGTGCCCTTGGCAGAGGTGTTGCCGCCGGCGTAGTTCGTGTTCTTGGGGTTCGCGCCGAGGCGGTTGGAGCGGGCGATGAGCGCCGCGGCCGTGGGATTGGTGGTCATGATCTGCTTTCCAGGGGCTGGGAGAGGAGCTAGAGGGCACAGGACGAGCGGAGGGCAAGCACGGGCGGTGCGGGCACATATTCGGGCGGGTGTTCGGTTGCGAATTCGGTCGGGTGTTCGGTCGAATGTCACCGTTTGTGCCGACATCGCCCGGCGCAACAGGTGATCTCGGCGCCAACGGCGACTCTCGGCGGTGTTGCCCGGGGGTCTAGGCGCCCCAGCCGGCCTGGGTGCCGCCGACGCGGTCTGCGGCGATCTTCGCCTGGTAACCGGATGCCGCGAATGCCTTCATCGGGTCGGCCGGAAGTCCGCGGGACTCGCGCCACGCGGCGAGGTCCGTGCGGACGTCGCTGTAGAAGGCATCCATCATGATGCCGTTGGCGCCGAGGACGTCGCCGGCCTCCTGCGCCGCCGTCAGGGCGGTCCGGTCGACACTGAGGGCGCGGGCGGTCATTTCCTGCACGTTGAGCACGGAACGGATCTGGCCCGGGATCTTCTCCTCGACGTTGTGGCACTGGTCGAGCATGAACGCGACGGTCGAGTCGGGTCCGTAGCCGCCGCCGCGGATGACCTCGTAGAGGATCCGGAACAGCTGGAACGGGTCCGCCGCTCCGACGATGAGGTCGTCATCGGCGTAGAAGCGGGAGTTGAAGTCGAAGGAACCGAGCTTGCCGAGGCGGAGCAGCTGGGCGACGATGAACTCGATGTTCGTGCCCGGGGCGTGGTGCCCGGTGTCGAGGCAGACCATCGCCTTGTCGCCGAGCGCGGCGACCTGGGCGTAGCTGGTTCCCCAGTCGGGCACATCGGTGTGATAGAACGCCGGCTCGAAGAACTTGTACTCGAGCACGAGGCGCTGGTTCTCGCCGAGACGGGCGTAGATCGCGGCGAGCGACTCCGCGAGGCGGTCCTGCCGGCCGCGGATGTCGCCCTGGCCGGGATAGTTGGTGCCGTCGGCGAGCCAGATCTTCAGGTCGGCGGAACCGGTGGCGTGCATGATGTCGATGCAGTCGAAGTGGTGATCGATCGCCATCTGACGCACCTTCGGATCGAGGTGGGTCAGGCTGCCGAACTTGTAGGCATCATCCTGGAAGGTGTTCGAATTGACGGTGCCGAGCGCGAGGCCCTTGTCGCCCGCGAACTCGCGCAGCGCGGAGTAGTCCTCGACCTTGTCCCACGGGATGTGCAGGGCCACCTTCGGCGACAGGCCCGTGACCTGGTGCACTTGGGCGGCGTCGGAGATCTTCTCCTGGATGGTGCGCGGCGTCCCGGGGGTGCCGAACACCTTGAACCGGGTGCCGGAATTGCCGAACGCCCAGGAGGGCAGTTCGATGACCTGCCCCTCGAGCTGGGCCAGGACGGAGGGGCTGATGCTCACGATGTGCTTCTTTCGGTCGGGGCAGCGGCTGCCGCGGCGAGGGAGTCGAGTTGGTCTTCCAGGTTGAAGATCTCGGTCAGTTGAAGGAATCCGGTGTCCGGAGCGCCGTCGAGGGCGACGAAGAAGTCGCCCATCTCGGCCTGCCAGCGGGCGTTGACCTCGGTCGCGGCCATGCCGGCCTGCGCCGCCGCGAGACTCGCGGTTTCGAAGTAGCCGATCAGGAGGCCGTCGTCGCGCAAAAAAATGGAGTAGTTGTTCCAGCCGGTGCTCTTGAGGGCCAGCAGCATGTCCGGCCAGACGGCGGCGTGGCGACGTCGATATTCGGGGATCAGCTCCGGCTTGACCTGGAGCTGGAAGCACACGCGGTGCTGGGTGTCGCTGCTCGACATTGAGGTTCCTTGCTGGTTGGGAATTCGTAAATGAATCGATTCAATGTATCCGATTCGGGCCGACCGACACAAGACGATCAGGACAACGTCACGTGTCGATGTTCGATGCCGAGCAGATTCGCGGCGGCCTTGATATCGGCCGCCCGGTGTCCGACACACAGCGCCCAGTGATGACCGATCCCGGTCTGGGACCACTCGTCGACCCACAGGCCGGGGTCCCCGCCGAAGTCCACGCGGGACGTCGTGTTCCCGATGGCGAGGAGCGGGCCGGGCTTCACCTCCCCCTCACTCGTGATGAAGACGAAGCTCCCGTCCGGGTCCTGGCCGAGGCCGAAGGTCGTGACCGGGCCGGCCTTCACATCGAATTCCACGGACACGCCCCAGCCGCGCTTGCCGTGGTACACGCCCAGCCCGCGCAAGAGCGGCACGGCCGAGCTCACCGCGAGGTGCGCCGGACCGTCGTGCCCCATTTCCACGACATTGTCGAAGAAGTTGAGCGCCTGGATCTCGGTGAACGAGCCTCCGGCTCCGATCGCGTGAGCGGCCAGTTGCGCGATCGACGTGCGGAGTTCGTACTCTCCCGCCATCGGGATGCCCCGCGCCGTCAGGATCGAGGAGCCCAGGATCATGCCCGCGCCGAGCCGCTCGTGCAGTTCACCGGCCAGGCCGCGGTGATAGTAGGCGATGGTGTCGAGGTCGAAGTCGTCCACGAGCCGATCCAGCCCGACGGACACCCGGGCACCCCACGCGAAGTCCTCGTCCTGCACGGACTCGTCGATGTCGAAAAGCTTCCTGGCCAGGTCCATCCGGTCGGCGACCTGGGTGTCGGTCACCTGGTTCACGCGCTCGCGCAGGTCATCGAACTCGAGCACCTCGACGTGGGACCCGAACGTGGTCGATACCCGGGTCAGGTCGGTCGATACGTCCAGCATCCCCGGATACAAGTGCCCCATCAGGCCGTGCCGGGCGTTCCGCAGCAGGGAGCGCACTCCGGCGGCGTGCACCCATTGGTCGATCCGCGCCCAGGCCGATTCCTGGGTGAGATAACCGGAGACAGACCGGAACGGTATGCCCGCCCGACGGAAGACGTTGGCGACCTCCGGCACCGGACACTGCCCGCAATACGCGAGCCATTTCCCGGTGTCGAACGTGGCATGGTCCATCGCTTCGGTCGGTTGCAGGTCGATCACGAGCACGGGTGTTTTGGCCTTCTGCGCGATCGGCAACACCATCGACGACGTCAGGTAGGTCGCGAGGAAGACCACGATCAGGTCGCAATCCGCCAGGCGCAGCTTCTCCGCCGCGATGCCGGCTTCCTGTGCATCGGACACGAATCCGGCATCGATGACTTCGGCATCGAGCCGGTTGAACCGCTCGGTCACGTACCGGGCGGATGCCTGCAATTGCGGGAGCAGATCGGGGAACTGGGGCCAGTATGCGCCCAGGCCACCCGACACCAGACCGATACGCGTCGGCTTGCGCTGCTTCGGCTCGAGCAGCGCGGCGGCCGAGGGACCGAGATTCTGAATCATGGGCAAAGACTCCTGCGTCTGGCCGGGCCTGGCCGAAGGGTGGGGTGGGGCGGATGCCGGGCATCCGCCCCACGTTTGCATTGCTTGTCTTGCTGGTACTGCTGGTACTGCTGGTACTGCTGGCCTAGAAGTCGTACTCGTCGATGTTGTCCTTGGTGAAGGTGGTCGGGGGGCCGACGACAACGAGGCCGTCTGCACCGACCGTCTTCTCACCCAGTGCGCCGGCGGTGAACTTGTCGCCTTCCTTGCCGGTGATCGTGCCGTCGACGAGCGCCTTTCCGGCGAACGCCGCGACGTAGCCCAGCTGCGCCGGGTCCCAGAGCGCGAACGCGGTGACGGTGCCGTCCTTGACGAACGGGCGCATTTCATTCGGCAGGCCGAGTCCGGTCAGCGCGACCTTGCCCTTGTACTCCGACGTGGAGAGATAGCGGGCCGTGGCGGCTATGCCGACCGTCGTGGGCGAGATGATGCCCTTCAGGTTCGGGTGCGCCTGGAGCAGGCCCTGGGCTTCCTGGAACGACTTGGTGTCATCGTCATCGCCGTAAACCTTGGCGACGAGCTTGATGTCCTTGTATGCGGGGTTGGAGGCGAGTTCTTCTTCCATGAACTTGATCCAACCGTTCTGGTTGGTCGCGTTCGCGGTCGCGGAGAGGATCGCGATCTCACCCGAGCCGCCGATCTGGTCGGAGATCAGCTTGGTCTGGATGAGTGCGACGTCCTTGGCCACGACCTGGCTGATGAACACGTCGCGATACTTGGGGTTCGTGTCGGAGTCGAATGCCACGATCTTCGCACCACCGGCGCGAGCCTCGGTGAGCGCCGGGCCGACGGCATCCGGGTCGTTCGCCGCGATGACGATGACCTTCGTGCCGGCCTGGGTCTCCGCGTTGATGAACGAGACCTGGCTGGACGCGCTGGCCTCGAGCGGGCCGACGACCTGGGTGGCCCCGAATCCCGCTTCCGTCGCTCCCTTCTTGCCTCCGCCGAGCACGACGTCGGTGTACGGGTTGTTGAGCTGCTTGGGGATGAACGTGATGCTGAGATCGCCGGCGGCCGCGCCGTCGGTGCCCGTGCTGGTCGAGCTGCTACCGGAGGCGCAGCCCGTCGCGAGGAGTGCGACAGTCGCGGCAACTGCCGCGACCGAGACGAGGCGACGGGCCGCTATGCCTTTTCTCCCGTGATTGCGAATGAACTCCATTGTCATTTCCTTTCCGGAACGCCGGATGCTGTGGCGTTGGTTGCTCCCGAGGCGGGTACCTGGGGAAGTGTGTTGTGCAGCCGTCTCGACTGCCGCCAGGCCTTGATGGCCGCGTAGACATTCGGTGTGACGACGGATGCGATGAGCAGCGTTCCCGTGACGATGATCAGGACCACGTCCGAGATCCGCTCGAGGCGCAGGGAGAAGTTGATGGTGCCGATGAGGAGCACGCCGGCGATCACGCCCGGTATCGAGCCCTTGCCGCCGAAGATCGACACTCCGCCGAGCAGCACGGCCGCGATCACCGTGAGCTCGAGGCCGGTCGCGTTGTCGCTGCGGGCGCTCGAGTAGCGGAGCGTCCAGAAGATCCCGGCGAGCGCGGAGACCGTTCCGGTTCCAACGTAGAGCCAGAACTTGGCCCTGGCCACCCGGATGCCGACGAACGTCGCAGCCTCCGTGCTGAAGCCGAGGGCGTACAGTCCGCGGCCGAAGGGAGTCAGGTGCAGGAGCACCCCGAAGAACAGGGCGACCACGGCGACGGGGATCATCATGGTGGGGATGCCCGTGCCGCCGAGCTTCGAGGTGAAGAACGCCGTGAGTTCCGGTGGGAAGTTCGCAATGGCGTTGTCGCCGATCACGACGAGTGCGAGGCCGCGGTAGAGCGCCAGTGTGCCGATCGTCACCGCGAGCGAGGGCAGTCCGACCACCGCGATCAGGAAACCGTTGAACGCACCCGCGACCACGCCGGCGAGCACACAGATGACCAGGACCGCCTCGATCGGAAGGCCGGCAGCCCAGAGCACGCCCATCAGCGCGCTCGTCAGGCCCGCGATGCTCGCGACGGAGAGGTCGATCTCGCCGGTGATGATGACGAGGGTCATCGGCATCGCGATCAGGAGCACCGGGATCACGTCGAGCAGCAGGAAGCCGACCGTGACCGGTGTCGCGAAGCGCGGAATGGCGATGCTCGCGTAGAGCACGAAGACGATGAGCGCGTAGATCATGATCGCGTCGCGGCCCAGGAGCACCCGGGCGGCACCGGTTCGCCCCTTCGGAACGGACGCCAGGGTCTTGTCCGTCGAGATCAGCCGGGTGTCGAGGGCGGTGATCCGGTCGGGGCCGGCCGGTGCCGGGGACTGCTTGGTGTGGTTAGACATCGCGGGCCTCACTGATTCGGAGCTTTCGGGCCGTCCGCACGCTGGCGATCCGGTCGATGATGACGGCACTGAGGATGAGCATGCCGACGATGGCCTGCTGCCAGAACTTGTCGACCCGCACGGCCGTGAGCGCGCTCGTGATCGTCGTGAGGAGCAGGGCGCCGATTGCCGCCCCGACCACTGATCCGCTACCGCCCGAGATCGCGACCCCGCCGACGACCGCGGCCGCGACGACCGAAAGCTCGAGGCCGGTTCCCGTCGTCGCACCGACCGAGTTGAAGCGGCTCGCATAGAGCACTCCGGCAAGACCGGCCAGAATGCCGTTGAAGAGGAAGGCCAGCAACACGCGCCGGCTCACCGGGATGCCGAAGAGGAGCGCTGCGTCCGGGTCTGAGCCGATTGCGTAGAGGTCGCGGCCCGCGCGGACCCCGTTCAGGTAGATCGCGACGATGGCAATGACGACGACCGCGATGAGGGTGATCAGGGGAAAGCCGAAGACGGTGTCCACGGAGAGCGATCCGAAGGCTTCCGGACGGTCGCCGGCGAAGTACTGGGTGCCGCCGGCCCAGGAGTTGTTGATGCCCCGGTAGATATAGAGGGTGCCGAGCGTGATCACGAGCGCAGGCACTTTGGCCACCGTGACCAGGATGCCGTTGATCGCCCCGAGGAAGGCGCCGAGGAGCATGCCCACGACGAAGACCACGACAATGGGGATCCCTGGAACGTTCGCGAACAGGGTTCCGGTCCCGAAGGCGACGAGGCCGAGGATGGAACCGACCGAGAGATCGACGTTTCGGGTGATGATGACGAGGGCCTGGCCGACCGCGAGGATCATCACGATGGTGGCGTTCAGGAGCAGGTCCTTCATACCCTGGGGGCTGAGGAACAAGGGGTTCGCGATCGTCGTGATGACGACGAGGGCGATCAGGGCGAGTGTGACGGGCAGTTCACGCAGGCGGAGGAGGGCGCCGAGGCGGCCGGACCTCGCGCCGTCGGTGCGCTCGCTCTGGCCGGGGGGCACGGTCGGGGCAATGGTCATTGTGTGCGCTCCAGTGACGCGGTGGCCGCGTGCATGATCGATTCGGGGGTGGCTTCCGCTCGGCTCAACTCGGCCGTGATCCGGCCCTCGTGCATGACGAGAACACGGTCGGCCATACCGAGCACCTCGGGCAGTTCGCTCGAGATCATCAGGATCGCGATGCCGCGACCGGCGAGGTCGGAGATGAGCCGATGGACCTCGCTCTTGGTGCCCACGTCGATGCCGCGGGTCGGCTCGTCGACGATCAGGAACTTCGGGTCGGTGGCGAGCCACTTGGCGAGCACGACCTTCTGCTGGTTTCCGCCGGAGAGGGTGGAAACCGCATATTCCTGGGAGGTCGTCTTCACGTGCAGGCGCGCACTCCACTCGGCGGCGGCCGTGCGTTCGGCCCGGACATCGATGATTCCGAACCGGGCGAGCCGGTCACGCAGGGTGAGCGCCGTGTTGCGAGCGACCGAGAGGTCCATCACGAGCCCCTGCTTGCGTCGGTCCTCCGGGACGAACCCCATGCCGGCGTCGATCGAGGCCTTGGGGTTGTGCGGCTTGAGGCGTGTCCCCAGGAACTCGACGGAGCCGCGGTCGTACGGATCGATCCCGAAGACCGCCCGCGCCACCTCGGTGCGGCCGGCGCCGACGAGGCCGGCGAGGCCGACGACTTCGCCGGCCTTCACCTCGAAGCTGATGTCCGAGAAGACTCCCGCGCGCCCGAGTCCCCGGACGGTCAGTACGGTATCGCCGACCGGGGCGACCTCCTTGGGAAAGAGAGCGCCCACGTCGCGGCCGACCATTTCGCGCACGATGGCGTCCACCGTGACGTCCGTGGTGACGTGGGTGGCGATGTACCGGCCGTCGCGCATCACGGTGATCCGGTCGCAGAGGTCGAAGACCTCGTCGAAGCGGTGCGAGATGAACAGGATGCCCGCGCCATTGGCTCGCAGGTTTCGGGCGACCTGGAACAGCCGCTCGACCTCGACACCGGACAGCGCCGCAGTCGGCTCGTCCATGATGAGGATCTTGGCGTCCAGGGAGATGGCCTTGGCGATCTCGATGATCTGCTGGTCGGCGATCGAGAGCCCCTCTGCGACCCGGTCGGGGTCGATCCGGACACCGAGCTGGTCGAAGAGCCTGCGCGCGGCCGACCGCATCGCGGCCCGGCTGATCAGCCCGAGGCGGCCTTTCGGCTGTCGCCCGATAAAGATGTTCTCGGCGACCGTGATGTCGGGGAAAAGGGTGGGCTCCTGGTAGATGACGGAGATGCCGACCGCCTTGCTGTCTGCGACATTCCTGAACACGACCGGCCGACCATCGACCCGGAACTCGCCGGCATCGAGGTGGTACAGCCCCGCGAGAATCTTCACGAGGGTGGACTTGCCAGCCCCGTTTTCGCCGACTAACGCGTGGATCTCGCCGGGAAGGATCTCGATCGTGCCTTCGGCCAGGGCGACGACCGGGCCGAAGGCCTTGACCGCGCCGCGCAGGGCGAGTCTCGGTTCAGGCGCCTCGCCGGAGGGTGTGCTGGTTTCACTTGGGCTGGCGATGTTCGTGCCTCCACATTGAGGGTGAATCGTTTCAGGACCGTGCAGAGTTGAATATAGAACGAGTTCCGAGCATCCGTCAATGTCCAAAATGCAGCGGTACCGGAACGTGATTGAAACGAGACACTCCCACTCGTCGCCCCGATGAGTCGTTTCAAACCCTCGCGCCCGGTGTCCTAGACTGCTGTCAAGCGCAATGGTGCGCAACATATTTGAGCGAAAGAGTGCACGTGGCAGCGATCAGCGTACGAGACGTGGCCGCCACCGCCGGCGTATCCGTCGGCACGGTGTCGAACGTGCTCAATCGCCCGGACAAGGTCTCGGCAAGCACCGTCGAGCGCGTCCAGGCGGCGATCACCCAGCTCGGATTCGTGCGCAACGACGCCGCCCGTCAGCTCCGCGCCGGTCGCAGCCGGAGCATCGGCCTCATCGTCCTCGACGTCGCCAACCCGTTCTTCACGGATGTCGCACGCGGCGCAGAGGACCGCGCGGCCGAAGAGGGCCTCACGGTCCTCCTGGGAAACAGCGACGAGAACCCGGGACGCCAGAGCGCCTACCTCGACCTCTTCGAGGAACAACGGGTGCACGGCGTGCTGATCTCGCCCCTCGGAGACGTCGGCGACCGGCTCTCCCGGCTCCGCGCCCGGGGGACCCCGACCGTGCTCGTGGACCGCGAGATCGCCGATCGGAGCTTCTCGTCCGTCGCCGTCGACGACGTGGCCGGCGGATATCTCGCGGTGAGCCACCTCGCCGCCATCGGACGCACCCGGATCGCCTTCGTCGGCGGACCCCACAGCATCCGCCAGGTCGTCGACCGGCTCGAGGGCGCCCGCAAGGCCGTCGCCGAGCACCCGGGAGTCGTCCTCGAGACGATCGACACGGACTCGCTCTCGGTGCTGCAGGGACGTACTGTCGGCGAGCAACTGCTCACCCGGCCAGCGGCCGAACGCCCGGACGCCGTGTTCGCGGCGAACGACCTGCTCGCGATCGGCGTGCTCCAGGCACTGAATATGCTCGGAGACGTACGTGTCCCTCGCGATATTGCCCTGATCGGATACGACGACATCGCCTTCGCGGCCGCCGCCGTCGTTCCGCTCTCCTCGATCCGGCAGCCGAGCGCCCTGATCGGCTACACGGCCGTCGACCTGCTCCTGCGCGAGGCGGAGGGCGGCGAGGACTTCGAGCACGAGCAGATCCAGTTCCAGCCCGAGCTCATCGTCCGCGAGTCGACCGCGGGCTGAGCCTGCCCCGCGCCGGCTTCCGCAGGCCGCGCCCCTTTTCGACGGCCGCCGGGGCGCTCAAGCCGGCTAGAAGTGCATCTTCATGGCGACCGGCTCCTCGACGTCACGCGCCTCGAGACCAGAAGCGTCGAGGCCAGACGCGTCGAGGACGGGCTCCCCGGCGACGACGTCTTCCGGGTAGCGTTCGGCTTCGATCTGCTGGAGGGTCTTGCCCTGGGTGTGCGGCGCCCAGACGGCCCCGACGACGAGCGAGACGGCGAGGAAGCCGATCAGGATGAGTCCGAGCCAGGACAGGCCGATCGAGGTCAGCAGGATCGGGAAGACCATGCTCAGCAGGCCGACCATGATCCGGGCAACGAAGAAGAGGATGCCCTGGGCGCTCGCCCGGTACTCGGTCGCGAAGAGCTCACTGGCCCAGAGGCCGTAGAACGCCTGTGCACCGATGCCCGCTGCGACGCCCCAGAGCACGGCGAAGGAGAGCAGCGCCGGCATGGTGGGTTCGGCGAAGACGAGGACGGCCCAGGCCGCGATGCCGAGCAGCGAACCGACGATGTAGAGGATGCGGCGGTTGAACCTGTCGGCGAGACGCATGAAGCCGAAGTAGGTCGTGGCAACGGTGAGGCCCCAGACGAGCGCCTGCAGTAGGTACTGCTCGGTCGCGCTCTCGACGCCCGCGGCCGCGTACACCCGGGGCATGAAGATTCCGGCCTGTCCCGCGACTATATTCCAGAACGAGTACACACCGATCAGGAAGAAGATCGCGGTGATGTTCGCCTTCTTGCTGAAGAGCGCCCTGACGCCGTGGAAGACATTGGTCGATGTGGCCTTCGCGTTGGATTCCTTCCAGATGGCCGTCTCCGGCAGTCCTTGCCGCATGTACCAGGTGAGGAAGGCAACGACGAAGAGCTCGGCGAAGATGAGCCGGCTGCCGAGAAGGCCGAGGGGCTCGACCGCGACCGCGAGCAGGAAGCCGATCAGCGGGCCGCAGGACCAGGCGAGCTGGGCGGCGCCGACGTGCTTGGCGCGCTGTCCCGCCGGCGCCTGCTCGGAGAGGTAGGTCCAGGAGGCCGGAACGCCGGCGCCGACGGCGATACCGGTGATGATGAAGGCGAGCAGCAGCATCCCGTAGCTCATCGCGAAGACCGCGAGTGCGACGCCGATCATGTACACGATGAGGTCGTAGGTATAGATGAACTTGCGACCGTACTTGTCGCACAGCGGACCGCCGATGAGTGCACCGGCCGCAGCGCCGAACGCGTTCGCGCTCAGGGCCGCGAGTAATCCGACAGCGAAGTCGTCGATCCCGAATTCCTTCTGCCAGAGCGACAGGCTGGTTGCGATCGCGATGATCGATCCCGCTTCGATGTAATTCGACATCGCCACCGAAATGGTGGCCTTCATTCCCGTAGTGCTTTTGTTTCCAATTCGGACCACGAATGGTCCTCCTTTGCTCTCGTCATTGATGCAGAGGCTCGTGGCCTCGACTTCGAGGACGCGATGCTGTGGCGCCGGTGGCGCCGTGCCCGTCGTTGAATGAAACGATTCAACGTGGCACGTCAGCAGACTACGGCACAATCGTGTGCCTGCCTAACCTTTTCGGGTGCGCCTCGGACGGGGTCGGAATCCGGGGGATCCGGTGAGTTGACGCGCCGCGGTTTCCGGAGTTATAGTCGTGATAGTTGAAACGATTCAATACCCACGAAGACGAGGACACCCCATGAGCTTTGCCCGTCGCGAACTCCGCGAAGAAATCCTGTACTGGTGCAAGGAGTCGGTGCGCACCGGACTCAACTTCAACACCCAGGGCAACATTTCCATTCGCCTTCCCGAGCATGATGCGATCGTCATTACGCCGTCCGGCATCCGCTACGACGTCCTGACGATCGACGAGATGGTCGTCGTCGGTTATGACGGCGTCGTCATCGAGGGGGACCTGTTCCCCTCGACAGAGACGGATGTCCACCTCGCCCATTACCGTCGCCGCCCCGACATCAACGCGATCGTGCACACCGAGTCGCCGTACGCGAACATGTTCGGTGCCGTCGGCAAGACCATCGACCCCGTACTGCTGAACATGGTGCTCTACGCCAAGGGTGCCGTGCGCATCATGCCGTTCGAGTTCTCCACCAACAAGGACTTCGGCGAACTCAGCGCCGCGCTCATGGGCGACGACACGAACGCCGTCGTCTGGGGCAACCACGGGATGATCTCGGTCGGCGAAGACGTCGCCGGGGCATTCAAGGTCGCCGTCGCGGTCGAGGCCAACGCGCAGGTGCTCTACGGCGCCCTCCAGCTCGGTACCCCGAACATCCTCGAGCTCGACAAGATCGTCATCCCCGAGGGTGCGCGCCTCCCCTAAGCGGCATCCGGCCACCCCGTGCGGCGGCCCGAGCGGGCCGCCGCCGAGCACAACCTCAGCAGCATCCAGAGACATCCCCACAGACACGCCCCACAGAGAAGTGACCCCATGACGGTATCCACCGAAACCCTTCGCCTCCTGGAAAGCCAGGCCATCGAGCTCCCGTCGTGGGCGTTCGGCAACTCGGGCACCCGGTTCAAGGTCTTCTCGACCCCCGGCACCCCGCGCACCCCCGAGGAGAAGATCGCCGATGCCGCGCAGGTCAACAAGTTCACCGCGCTTTCCCCGAGCGTCGCGATCCACATCCCGTGGGACAAGGTCGACGACTATGCCGCGCTCGGCAGGTACGCCGAAGACCTCGGCGTCACGCTCGGCACGGTCAACTCGAACACGTTCCAGGACGACGCCTACAAGTTCGGCAGCCTGACCCACGTTGATCCGAAGGTGCGCCAGATGGCGATCGACCACCACTTCGAGTGCATCGACGTGATGAACCAGACCGGGTCGGAAGACCTCAAGGTCTGGCTCGCGGACGGCACCAACTATCCCGGCCAGGGCGACATCCGTGGCCGGCAGGACCGTCTCGCGGACTCCCTCGCGAAGATCTACGCCCGTCTCGGCGAGAACCAGCGCCTCGTGCTCGAGTACAAGTTCTTCGAGCCGGCGTTCTATCACACCGATGTGCCCGACTGGGGAACCAGCTACGCCCAGGTGTCCGCGCTCGGCGACCGCGCCATGGTCTGCCTCGACACCGGGCACCACGCCCCGGGCACGAACATCGAGTTCATCGTCGCGCAGCTGCTCCGCCTCGGCAAGCTCGGTTCCTTCGACTTCAACTCCCGCTTCTACGCCGACGACGACCTGATCGTCGGAGCGGCTGACCCGTTCCAGCTGTTCCGGATCCTCTACGAGGTCATCCGCGGCGGCGGCTACGGACCCGACTCGACCGTCGCGTTCATGCTCGACCAGTGCCACAACGTCGAGGAGAAGATCCCCGGGCAGATCCGGTCCGTGCTCAACGTGCAGGAGATGACCGCCCGCGCCCTCAGTGTCGACACCGTCGCCCTCGCGGCGGCGCAGGAAGCCGGCGACGTCCTCGGCGCCAACGGCATCATGATGGACGCCTTCTACAGCGACGTCCGCACCGACCTCGCCGCGTGGCGCGAGTCCCGCGGACTTCCGGCCGACCCGATGAAGGCGTTCGCGGCATCCGGTTACCAGGCGAAGATCGCCGCAGACCGCGTCGGCGGCACCCAGGCCGGCTGGGGCGCCTAGACCCCGCCCACCCACTGCGCAACACCTCCGAGAGTCGCCGTTCCCGCCCAGATCACCCGTTACACCGGGCGATCTCGGCGACAACGGCGACTCTCGCTGCACCACCCCCCACACGTCGACTACAGAGAGTACGAAGATGACCACCACAACGGATGCCGCAGTCGTCGCGGCCGTCGACCTCGGCGCCACGAGCGGCCGGGTCATGCTCGGCCACGTCGGACGCGCGGGCATCAGCCTCCGCCCCGTGGCCCGGTTCCCGAACGGGCCGATCCGCCTCAACGAGGACGGACATCCGTCGCTGCACTGGAACATCGTCGAGCTCTACCGCAGCGTGCTCGCCGGCCTCACCGTCGCCGCCGCCGAAGAACCCGGACTCGCGAGCATCGGCGTCGATTCCTGGGCGGTCGACTACGCACTGCTGCGCCAGGGGCGGATGCTGCAGCTCCCGTACCACTACCGCGACGCGCGCACCCTGCCCGCCGTCGACCTCACCCACGGCGTCGCCGGCCCCGCCGAACTGTATGCCGCCAACGGACTCCAGTTCCTGCCGTTCAACACGCTCTACCAGCTCACCGCTGACCTCACGGCCGGTTCGCTCGACCAGGCCGACCGGATGCTGCTGGTTCCGGACCTCCTCAACTACTGGCTCACCGGCGTGGCCGTCGCCGAACGCACCAACGCATCGACCACCGGCCTCCTCAACGTGCGCACCCGCGAGTGGGACGAACCACTCATCGACCGGCTCGGCTTCGACCGCCGGATCTTCCCGCCTCTCATCGACGCAGGCACCCGGATCGGCTCCCTGCTGCCTGGCGTCACTGACGAGATCGGGGCCCGCGCGCCGATCGACGTGACGGCCATCGGATCGCACGACACGGCATCCGCCGTCGTGGCCGTGCCGGCCCTGACCGAAGACTTCGCCTACATCTCCTGCGGCACCTGGGGGCTCGTCGGCGTCGAGCTCGAGGGCCCCGTGCTGAGTGAGGCCGGCCGCGCGGCCAACTTCACGAACGAGGGCGGCGTCGACGGCCGGGTGCGCTACCTGCACAACGTGATGGGCCTCTGGCTGCTCAGCGAGTCGATCCGCACCTGGGAGCACGCCGGCGAGACGATCGTCCTCGCCGACCTGCTGCGTGCGGCCGGCGAGGTCACCGCGCCCGTCGCCGTGTTCGACGCCGACGACGAGCGCTTCCTCGCCCCCGGGGACCTACCCGCGCGCATCCGCGACTACTGTCGCGAGCACGACCTGCGCATTCCGCGCTCGAACGCCGAACTGGTGCGCTCGATCCTCGAGAGCCTCGCGGATGCCTTCGCGCGCGGCGTCGAACAGGCCAGCATGCTCTCGGGCAAGAACGTCGGTGTCGTGCACCTCGTCGGCGGCGGCTCGCAGAACCGACTGCTCTGCCAGCTCACGGCCGACCGGCTCGGCCTGCCCGTTCTCGCCGGCCCCGTCGAGGCGACCGCGATCGGCAACGTGCTCGTGCAGGCGCGGGCCCAGGGCCTCGTCACTGGCTCACTCGAGGAGTTGCGCGCCCTCGTCGCCCGCAGCTTCGTCCCCGAGCGGCACACGCCGGCCCGGACTCTCGTCAACCGGTAGCCGGCCCGGGGAAGAGGGAAAACCGAGAGCCCGGCCGATGCACCTGAGGTGCACCTTTCCGGTCGAGAGTGCCCGGTATACGGGTCACTCTCGACCGGAAAGGTATGGGTCGGCTAGTAGATCGAGGTGTACAGCGCGAGGATCTGTTCGACGGACACGTCGCGCGGGTTGCCGCCGGTGCAGACATCGTCGAAGGCGGCCTGGGCGAGGGCGGGGAGGTCCTCTTCCTTCGCGCCGATCTCGCGCAGCGTCGTCGGGTTTCCGAGGGCACGGGCAAGGTCGGTGACGGCGGCGACGGCCGCGTCCCGCGCATCCTCGAGGGAGAGCTCCGCGGCGCCGGGAACCTTGAAGGCCACGGCGATGTCGCGGAAGCGCTCACCGGTCGAGTCCGCGTTGAACGCCATCACGGGGGCGAGCAGGATGCCGTTCGCGACGCCGTGCGGGGCGTTGTAGAACGCTCCGAGGGGGTGGGCCATGCCGTGCACGAGGCCGAGGCCCACGTTGGAGTAGCCCATGCCCGCGATGTACTGGGCGAGGGCCATCCGGTCCGCGGCGACCGGGTCGCCGTCCGCGGCCGCGGTGAGCGATTCGGCGATCATCGTGATCGCCTTGAGGTGGAACAGGTCGGACAGTTCCCAGGCGCCCTTGGTCGTGTAGCCCTCGATGGCGTGGGTGAGCGCGTCGAGCCCCGTGGCGACCTTGAGAGAGCGCGGGGCCGAGGACATCATTTCGGAGTCGACGACCGCGACGACCGGAATCGCGTGCGGGTCGACGCAGACGAACTTTCGTTCACGTTCGACGTCGGTGATCACGTAGTTGATCGTGGTTTCGGATGCCGTGCCGGCGGTCGTCGGAACGGCGATCATCGGAACCGCAGGGCGCTTGGTCGCCGCCACGCCCTCGAGGGAGCGCACGTCGGCGAACTCCGGGTTGTTCGTGATGATGCCGATGGCCTTGCAGGTGTCCTGCGGCGAGCCGCCGCCGATGCCGATCAGCACATCGGCGCCGGAAGCAGCGAAGGCCGCGACGCCGCGCTTGACCGCGTCGATCGGCGGGTTCGGGGTGACGTCCGAATAAACCTCATACGGGATTCCGGCATCGTCGAGGAGTGACGTGACCTTGCCGGTGACGCCGGTCGCGACGAGCACCTTGTCCGAGACCACAAAGGCCTTGGTGAAGCCGCGGGAGGTGAGTTCACCGGGAATGACGCTGATGGCCCCTGCGCCGAAATGTGCCGTTTGGTTCCAGATCATGCGAGTGATCATTGTCTGACTTCTCTCTGTGTGCGTTCAACGTTGAATCGTTTCACTTATAGAAAGCTTACTCGCCGGAGGGCATAGGGTTGTTGTGTACTCAGGCGCAGGCCCACCCCGGACCCGGTGGACACGCGTCGCTCGCGATCCTCGTCACCGCCGCCGAGATGTCGACACCCGGGCGAATACATCCCCCCACCATTCCCCGGCGCCTCCATTTTCAGGCATCTATCGAGAAGAGCTCCCGTCTATGACTTCTCCGACCATTCCCCTTTCGCCCGCCCAGGCCCGCGACCGACTCCTCGGCCTGCGCGGCGTGCTCTTCGACCTCGACGGCGTGCTGACTCCCACCGCCGACGTGCACATGGTCGCGTGGTCCCGGCTCTTCACCCCGTTCCTCGAGGACCAGGGCGTGAGTCCCTCCTATAGTGACGCCGACTACTTCAAGTACATCGACGGCAAGCCCCGCTATGACGGCGTGCGCAGTCTCCTCGCCTCGCGCGGCATCACCCTGCCAGACGGCGACCCCACGGATGCCCCCACGCAGGACACCGTGTGCGGCCTCGGCAACCGCAAGAACGCGGCTTTCAACGAAACCCTTGCGGAAGAGGGAGTGACGCCGTACCCGGGCTCGATCGCGTTCCTCGACTACGTGGTCGCCGCGGGGCTGCAGGTCGCCGTGGTCACGAGCTCGCGCAACGGCGAGCTCACCCTCGCGGCAGCGGGCATCCGTGGACGCTTCGAGACCCTGGTCGACGGCAACCTCGCCGCTGAACGCGGACTCGCCGGGAAGCCCGCACCGGACACCTACCGGCTCGGCGCCGAGCTCCTCGGCCTCACTGCCGCGGAGTGCGTTGTGGTCGAGGACGCCGAGTCCGGCGTGCAGGCCGGCCGCGCCGGTGATTTCGGACTCGTCCTCGGTGTCGACCGCGGCGTCGGTGCGCATATCCTCCTGGACGCCGGAGCCGATATTGTCGTCTCAGACCTCGATGAGCTGGTGCCTCAGCCTCCCGAGCTCAGCACGTCACCCGAAACCGCACCGCAGGAGGCCACCGCATGAACCTGACTGACGAGGCCATCCTGGACCCTCTCGACCGCAATCGTTTCCCGGTCGACGAGTGGGCACTCGTCGAGACGGCGTTCACGGGGGCCGACATCGGTCGCACCGAGACGCTCTTCGCGGTCGGCAACGGCTACCTCGGCCTGCGCGGCAACGTCGACGAAGGCCGGGACGGCCACGTTCAGGGCACCTATATCAACGGTTTCCACGAGACCTGGCCGATCCGGCACGCGGAGGAGGCGTTCGGTTTCGCCCGCGTCGGCCAGACGATCGTCAACGCTCCCGACGCCAAGATGATCCGCGTCTACGTCGACGACGAACCGCTCGTGCTGACCCTCGCCGAGTTGCTCAGCTACGAGCGTCGGCTCGACTTCACCACCGGCATCCTCTCGCGCTCGCTGGTCTGGCGCACGCCATCGGGCAAGCGCGTCCTGATCC
The DNA here is from genome assembly GCF_022760445.1 of Cryobacterium zhongshanensis. NCBI lineage: Bacteria > Bacillati > Actinomycetota > Actinomycetes > Micrococcales > Microbacteriaceae > Cryobacterium > Cryobacterium zhongshanensis. Next base: position 261,845 of record NZ_JALGAR010000004.1, read on the forward strand.
GGTCGCGCCGGATGGTGTCGTTCACCGACCGGCACCTCGCGATCATCGACTACGAGGTCACCATGCTCGACGCGGACGCCTCCGTCGTGATCTCGAGCCAGATCCTGAACCGCCAGGACGGCATCAGCGAATACGACCGGCCCAAGGCCTCGATGACGACCGACTGGGATCCGCGCAAGGCGGAATCCTTCACCGACCGGGTCCTCCAGCCGCGTTTCAAGCGCGCCTCCAATGGTCGCTACATCCTCGGCTTCCGCTGCACGAACTCCGCCATGACGATCGCCTGCGCCGCCGACCACGAGATCGAGACCGCCAACGAGTACGTCGAGTCCTCGGCGATCGGCGACGACCTCGCCAAGCACGTGTACACGATCAAAGCCAAGCAGGGCAATTCGATCCACATCACGAAGACGCTCAGCTATCACACCTCCGCCGGTGTGCCCACACACGAGCTCGCCGACCGTTGCGACCGCACTCTCGACCGGGCGCGGGACGAGGGCGTCGAATCGTTCATCGCCCGCCAGCAGGAATGGCTCTCCGACTTCTGGGCGCGCACCGACGTGCAGCTGCCCGGCCAGCCCGTGCTGCAGCAGGCCGTGCGCTGGAACCTGTTCCAGCTCGCCCAGGCCTCGATGCGCGCCGACGGCCAGGGCGTCTCCGCGAAGGGCGTGTCCGGGTCCGGCTACGGCGGCCACTACTTCTGGGACACGGAAGTGTACGTACTGCCGTTCCTGACATACACGTCGCCGAATGCCGCCCGGAATGCGCTGCGCTTCCGGCACGGGATGCTCGACCAGGCCAGGGACCGCGCGACGGAGCTCAACCAGCTCGGCGCCCTGTTCCCGTGGCGCACGATCAACGGCCTCGAGTCATCCGCCTATTACGCGGCGGGCACGGCGCAGTACCACATCGACGCCGACATCGCCTATGCGCTGAGCCAGTACGTCGCCGCGACCGGCGACGAGGACTTCCTCGCCCGCGAGGCCATCGACATCCTCGTCGAGACGAGCCGGATGTGGGCGGACCTGGGTTTCTGGCGCGGCAACGGGCACGGCAACGACGTGTTCCACATCCACGGCGTCACCGGTCCGGACGAGTACACGACCGTCGTCAACGACAACCTGTACACGAACATCATGGCGCGCTCGAACCTGCGGAACGCCGTGACCGCGGTCCGCCGGCTGCGCTACATCGACCGCGACGCCTACGATGCCATGGTCGCCCGGCTGAACCTCCTCGACACCGAGGTCGCCGAGTGGGCCTTCGCCGCCGAGGCGATGCACATTCCCTACGACAAGGGCCTCGCGATCCACCCGCAGGACGCCCAGTTCCTCGAGAAGGAGCGCTGGGACCTGTCGCAGACGCCGCCGCAGAACCGGCCGCTGCTGCTGCACTACCACCCGCTCGTGATCTACCGCTTCCAGGTGCTCAAGCAGGCGGATGTCGTCCTCGCGCTGCTCCTGCAGGGGGACCAGTTCACGCCGGAGGAGAAGCTCGCCGACTTCGACTACTACGACCCGCTCACGACCGGCGACTCGACCCTGTCCGACGTCGTCCAGTCGATCATCGCGGCCGAGGTCGGGTACCACGAGCTCGCGCTCCGGTACTTCACCTCCGGACTGTTCGTCGACCTCGCGGACCTGCACCACAACGCGGCGGACGGCGTTCACGTCGCATCCGCCGGCGGAGTCTGGAGCGCCCTCGTCTACGGATTCGGCGGCCTGCGCGACCACAACGGCCGGGTCACCCTCGACCCGCGGCTGCCGGAAGGCTGGGAAGGGCTCACCTTCCGGATCACGCTCAAGGGCACCCGGCTCCGGATCGACCTCAGGCAGGGCGAGGTCGAGGTGACCGTCGAGGCCGGCGTCGAAGCGAAGCTCGCCGTGCGCGGTGCGCCGGCGTTCACCGTCCGGCTCGGCCAGCCCGTCATCGTCCCGCTCGAGCACCAGGGTGCCCGCACGCCAGGGGCACCGTCGCCGGCCGCGATCGAGGGCGGGCGTCGCGACGACGGCACCGTGATCACCTCGTCGATCCCGACGATCGCCCACCTGACCGACTTCATGGACCAGGTCGACTGACCCGAACTGGCGGATAGGTCAGTGGAAGGGCCAGAAGACGGGCACGAGCAGTGTCGCTACGAGCAGGAAGAGCACGACGAGCGGCAGCCCGAGCTTCCAGTAGTCGCCGAACCGGTACGCCCCCGGCCCCAGCACCATCGTGTTGGCCGGGGTCGCCACCGGCGTCAGGAATGACGCGGCCGCCGCCACGGCGACGGCCATCAGGAGCGGCAGCGGGGAGATGCCGGTCTCCCCGGCGATCGCGATCGCAATCGGCGCGATGATCAGAGCCGTGGCCATGTTGCTGATCAGCTGGCCCAGCACGACCGTCACACCCGCGATGCCGAGCACGAGCAGGTACGGGCTCGCACCGCCGACGGCGGACACCAGGCCGCCCGCGATGAGGTCGGCCGCGCCGCTGACCTGGATCGCCGTCGACAGCGGAATCATCCCGCCGACGAGGATGAGCGTCGTCCAGGAGATCGATCGGTGCGCCTGCCCGATCGTCAGCACCCGGAACAGCACCATCGCGGCCGCCGCGGCCAGGGCGGCGAGCGCGGCGGGCACGATGCCGGTCGCGAGCAGGATCACCATCCCGAGCAGCACGACGAGCGCCGTCCGTGCCCGCGGGCCCATCGGGACTGCCTGCCGGCGCACGCTCTGCGGGGAGTCGACGACGACGACGCCGGGGTCGGCGGAGTTCTTGTCGAGGGCGTCCCAGGTGCCGCGGAGCAGCATCACGTCGCCGGCGACGAGGGTCGCCTCGGTGAGGTCTTCGCCGGCTCGCTGGATGGCGATGACGACGAGCTGTCCGCTCGAGGTCACCATGCCGGTGAACACCGTCGCCCCAACGAACGACGACCGCGGCGGGACGACGATCTCCGTGACGCCCTTCTCCCGGCTGAACAGCGACTCGGGATCGTCGAGCGAGTACTGGGCGGCCAGGGTGTGCGCGTGTTCGCTGAGGTCCCGCGGTGCGAGCGTCGCGGCTCGTTTCGGCAGGAGCTTCGGTCCGAGCAGCACCGTCACCAGGATGGTCCCGACGACGAGGGGGACGCCGACGAGGCCGAATTCGAAGAACCCGATCGGGCGCTGGCCCGCAGAGACCGCGAGTTCGGCGATCAGCACGTTCACCGGGGTCCCGGTCAGCACGAGGAGCGATCCGGCATGCGCGCCGAAGGCGAGCGGCATCAGCAACTGCGAGGGCGGCTCGCCGATCCGCATCGCGAGCACGACGACCATCGGCAGCAGGGCAGCGACGGCCCCGTTGACGCTGATCAGGGCCGTCACGAGGGCGACGAGCACCATCACGAGTGTCACGATCCGCCAGCGCCGGGTGCCCGCCCGCCGCACGAGCTGTTGGCCGGCCCAGGTCGTCACTCCGGTCGCATCGAGGGCCTCGCTCACGACGAACAGCGCCGCGATGAACACGATCACGGGGTCGCCGAAACCGGCGAGGGTCTGCTCGGCGGAAAGCACGCCGGTGACGACGAGGGCGAGGGCAACGCCGATCGCGACGAGTTCGACCGGCAGCCGGTTCCAGACGAACAGCACGACCGCGGCGAGCAGAACGACGAGGGTGACGACAATGGGATCCACGGGTACCCGCGCTCAGCTCGCCGGCTCGGTTTCCGTCCCGCTCGAGAGCACCGGCGGGATGTCCCCGGGAACGTAGTCGGGCATCCGCCCCGCTGGGATGATCGCGAGGAGTGCGATTCCGGCGAGCCCGAGCAGCGACACCTGCAGGGCGCGCAACCGGGCGTCCTCGTTGATCGCGATACCCTCCGCGATCTGGTCCGGGGTGGCGGATGTCTGGCCGAGGACCGCCTCGAGCTGGTCGTTTGTGACGAAGTTGACGCTGTCGAGGGGCACCTGCGCGATCAGTTCCGGCGGCAGGTTCTGGCTGCTCGCGACGCTGGACGCGACGATCGTGCTGAGGATGCCGACGGCGAAGACACTCGCGACGGCGATGCCCACGCTCCCGGAGATGTTGTGGACGAGGCCGCGCCAGGCGCCCACGTCGCCGGCGAGGCGTTTCGGGGCCGCGGAGAGCAGGGTGTTGAACACGAGGGCGACGATCGCCCCCTGGCCGAGTCCGAGGACGATCAGCCCGATCACAACCGCGAACTGCTCCCATTCGTTCCGGATCGTGAAGGCGAGCAGGGTGAGCCCTGCCGCGACGACGACGAAGCCCACCCGGCCGATCTGATGCGGCGGATACCGCTTGTACAGGGTGGCCACGACGGAGCTGGCGATGAAGATCGAGAGGGTGTACGGGATGATCGAGATCGAGGTCTGGAAACTGGACCGACCCTGCACGATCTGGATGTACAGCGGGATCAGGAAGTTCGCCGCGGTCCCCACGAAGAGCATCGCGGCCATCGCGAAAGTCGTCGCCTTCTCGGACCCGGATTTCAGTACCTCGAGGTCGAAGATCTGCGGCAGGTGCGCGGCCTTGCGTCGGCGCAACCACACGAAGAAGGCCTGGCCGCCGATCGCACCGAGCAGGATCAGGATCGGTGCGGGCGAGACCCCGAGGACGGTGAACGGCGCGCTCGGCGTGGCCAGGATCACACCCCAGGAGTTCAGGCCGCTGAACCCGAAGCTGAGCAGGATGATGGAGCCTGCGGCGAGGACGGCCCCGACCCAGTCGATGGCGACAGCGGGCTGGGGCGGCACGACCTTCAACCGGAAACTCAGCAGCAGGTTCACGGCGGCGAGCACCACGATCAGGGCGAAGGAATACCGCCAGCCGATCGTGGACGCGAAGGTTCCCGCGATGAGGAGCGCGAGCACACCGGCCGCGGGAATGGCCGCCGCGAGGAACCCGATCGAGCGCGCCTGCTGCTCACCGGAATAGTTGGCCGCGATGAACACCACGAGTGCCGGCGCGATCAGTGCGATCACCGCACCGGACGCGGCCTGCGCGATGAACAGCATCGCAGGGCTCACGCTCAACGCCACGGCCGCCATCGCGAGACCGTGGATCACGACCGCGATCTGGAACACCCGGCGGGAGCCGAACTTCGCGCCCAGCTTCGCGCCGAGCAGGATGAACGCCGCCATCGCGAACGTGCCCGCGGTGATCGCCGTCCCCACGCTCGTCGCCGGAGTACTCAGATCCGTCGTGATGCCCTGCATCGACACCGTCAGCGCATTCACCGCGAACGACGCCTGGATCTGGGTGAGCACCACTACGACCAACGGCAACCACGACGCTGCGAGCGCCGGCGGGGCGGCGGCTTCCGGTTCGATTCCTGCGGACATCGTGAAGGCTCCTCGCTTCTCCGTCTGCGTTCGACAACACATTAGGGGGTGTCGTGCGCGGGCGAAAGGGCCAGGTGATGCCCGTCAGTACGATCCGCTCAGAGGAGCCGAAGTGCGAGGAGACTCTCCGCGGTGGCGAGGACGGCCTCCTCGTTGGATCGAGGCTCCCAGCCGAGCATCCGCCTGGCCCTGTCATTCGAGGCGTTCCGTGTCATGCCGAGTTGCGGGGCGACCTGACGGAGCGGGGCGCTGAACGGGGCGAGCACCCGGACGAGCCAGGACGGCAGCACCCGGCGGGGCACCCGCCGCGCGACATCGCCGAGGTTCGACCTCAGCAGCGCGGCGATCTCGGGAAAGGTCATCGGGGGTCCGGCGACGGCGAGGAACCGTTCGCCGGGTGCGAGCGGGCTCGTCATAGCGAGCACGTGCAGGTCGGCGACGTCGCGCACGTCGACGACGTTGGTCTGGATCCGGGGCACCGCAGGCACCGCGCCCGTCAAGAGCCCGCGGAGGAGTTCGACGGAGCTGGAGAGGTCCGTGCCGAGCACGGGCCCGAAGATCCCGACAGGGTTGATCACCGTGAGTTCGAGCGCGCCACCCTCCCTCGCGACGAAATCCCAGGCCGCACGTTCGGCGATGGTCTTGGACTTGACGTATGCGCTCACTGCACCGGTCGGGTCCGTCCAGTCGTCTTCGGTGAACGGGCGGTCCGGATGCTGGGCGCCATAACCGACGGCGGCGAACGAGGAAGTCAGCACGACCCGCCGCACGCCGGCATCCCGTGCGGCCCGGAGCACCCGGAGCGCTCCGTCCCTGGCGGGGACGATGAGCTCGTCCTCGTCCGCCGGCTCACGCGCGGGGAAGGGCGAGGCGACGTGTAGGACGAAGGCGCAGCCGCTCACGGCCTCCGCCCACCCGGCGTCGGAGAGCAGGTCCGCGACGGTGAAGGAGAGGGCGCTGCCGGCATCCGCCCCGCCGTCAGCGACCATGGCGCGCACCTCCGGCTCGCGGCCGAGGGAGCGCACCGTCGTGCGCACCCGGTAGCCCGCGTCGAGGAGCCGCACGATGCAGTGCGCGCCGACGAAGCCAGACCCTCCGGTCACCAGAACCAGTTCGCCCGTCATAAGTTCCTCTTCCCGTTGTACTATCCCTGCACCGGCGGCGCGTCGACGAGAGGCATTCTAGTGAGCGACTTCAATGAACAGATCATCTCGGAGTTCCGGGAGAACAACGGCCACGTCACGACGGCCGGGTTCGGGTCGAATCTCGTGCTCCTCCATACGACGGGAGCACGCACGGGCGTCGAGCACGTCAGTCCGGTGATGTCCATCCGAGACGGGGACGCCTGGCTCGTGGTCGCCTCCGCTGGCGGCCGGCCCCGGCACCCGGCCTGGTATTTCAACCTGCTCCGGCAGCCGGAGACCTCTATCGAGACCCCGGAAGGAACGGTCGCGGTCACCGCGACCGATTTGGACGGCGAGGAACACGCCAGAGCCTGGGGGAAGATCATCGCCCGCGCGCCGGGCTTCGCCGGGTACCAGGAGCGCGCCGTCGAACGGCGGATTCCGGTGCTCCGGCTGGTCCGAAACGCCTGAGCTACGCCTATTCCTGCAGTCGCCGTGCGAGATAGGGGGCCGTCCGGCTGCCGTCGTGGGCTGCGACGACCTCAGGCGGACCGGCCACGAGGATGCGCCCGCCCGCGTCCCCTCCGGACGGGCCGAGGTCGATGACCCAGTCCGCGGCCGCGATGACGTCGAGGTTGTGTTCGACCACGATGACGGTGTTGCCCGCGTCGACCAGGCGGTTCAACTGGGCGAGCAGGAGCTGGACATCCGCTGGGTGCAGGCCCGTTGTGGGCTCGTCGAGCAGGTACAGCGTGTGGCCGCGGCGGGCGCGCTGGAGTTCGGATGCGAGTTTGATGCGCTGGGCCTCGCCACCGGAGAGCTCCGTGGCGGGCTGGCCGAGGCGGAGGTAGCCGAGTCCGACCTCGCGGAGGGTCTCGAGGCTGCGGGCGGCGGCAGGCACGTCCGCGAGGAACCCGGCGGCGTCGTCGACGCTGAGGCCGAGGACGTCGGCGATGGTCTTGCCGCGGTAGTGGATCTCGAGGGTCTCCGGGTTGTACCGGGAACCGTGGCAGGCCGGGCACAGGGCGTAGCTGCCGGGGAGGAAGAGGAGTTCGACCGTGACGGAGCCCTCGCCGAGGCAGGTCTCGCAGCGGCCGCCGGCGACGTTGAAGGAAAAGCGCCCGGCCCCGAAACCGCGGCTGCGGGCTGCGGGGGTGGCTGCGAAAGCCGTGCGGACCGCGTCGAACAGGCCGGTGTAGGTGGCGAGGTTCGAGCGGGGGGTGCGGCCGATCGGCTTCTGGTCGACGGTGACGAGGCGGTCGACGGGGCCGTCGGCGACGATCTGACTGATCAGAGTCGATTTTCCGGACCCCGATACTCCGGTGATCGCGGTGAGCAGCCCGAGCGGAAACTCGGCGTTGAGCTTCTGCAGGTTGTGCACGCTGACCCCGTGCAGGCCGAGCCAGGCCTGCGGTTCCCTCCGCGCCGGCACCGGGCGTACGGCATCCGCCGGGTCTTCCGGATCTGCACCGGGGAAGAGGAAGCGCCGGGTCACCGACTCCGGGACCCCGGCGAGCCCGGCGATGGGGCCGCTGTAGAGCACGTCACCGCCACCGGTCCCGGCGTGGGGCCCGACGTCGACGACCCAGTCGGCGGCGCGCACGACATCCATGTTGTGTTCGACGACGAAGACCGAGTTGCCGGAGGCCTTCAGCTGCTCGAGCACGACCAGGAGAGGTTCGGCGTCGGCGGGGTGGAGACCCGCGGAGGGCTCGTCGAGCACGTAGACCACGCCGAAGAGTCCCGACCGCAACTGGGTCGCGATCCGAAGACGCTGCATCTCGCCGGGCGAAAGCGTCGGGGTGGGGCGTGAGAGGCTGAGGTAGCCGAGTCCGAGGCCGACCAGGACCTCGATGCGCGCGAGCAGGTCGCGGCTGATCGTGGCTTCGACCCCCGCGGATGCCTCGCGCCGTTCGGCGGAAGCGGCCTGCGTGAGCGGGCGCAGGGTCTCGGCAACGTCGGTGAGCGGCAGCCCGGCCAACCGGGCGATGGAGAGCCCGGCCACCGTCACGGCAAGCGCGGCGGGCGTGAGTCCGGTCCCGTCGCAGACCGGACACGGCCCGGACTCCACGAACCGGAGCGCGCGCTCCCGCTGGCTCTGGCTCTGCGAGTCGGCGAGGGTGTGCAGAATGTAGCTCCGGGCGCTCCAGAACCGGCCCTGGTACGGCTTGGCGATCCGGTCGCGCTGCGGCGTGATCTCCACGACGGGCTGCTCTTCCGTGAAGAGGATCCAGTCCCTCGCCTCGGCCGGCAGGTCGTTCCACGGCACGTCGACGTCGTAGCCGAGGGTGATCAGGATGTCGCGGAGATTCTTGCCCTGCCAGGCCCCCGGCCAGGCCGCGACGGCGCCCTCGCGGATGCTGAGGGTCCCGTCCGGCACGAGGCTCGCGCTGGTCGGAATGTGCGCGATTCCGAGCCCGTGGCAGCGCGGGCAGGCCCCGGCCACGGTATTGGGCGAGAAGGAGTCGGATTCGAGTCTGGGCGCATCCGCCGGGTATGTGCCCGCACGGGAATACATCATGCGCACGGAATTCGACAGAGTGGTCAGGGTCCCGACCGTCGACCGCGAACTCGGGGTGCCGCGCCGTTGCTGCAGCGCGACGGCGGGTGGCAGGCCGGTGATCTCGTCCACCTGCGGGGTGTGGCCCTGCTGGATCAGCCGGCGGGCGTACGGGGCCACCGATTCGAGGAACCGGCGCTGGGCCTCCGCGAAGATCGTGCCGAAGGCGAGAGAGGACTTGCCTGAGCCGGAGACGCCCGTGAAGGCCACGATCGCGTCGCGGGGAACGTCGACGTCAACATCCCTCAGGTTGTTCTCCCTGGCGCCCCGCACCCTCACGAAGCCGGAGGCTGGAGAGACGGACGGGAGTGAAGGGGTCGCAGTACGCATTCGTCCGACCCTAGTCGCCGCACCTGACTGCTCGCCGGGTCGGGCGACTTGTCGGGCAACCCGTCGGGCAGCAGGTCGGGCAGGTGACCAGTCGGCTCAGTAGAACTCGACGGTGTTCACGACATTGCGGAGGGGGAGGCCGTCGAGGAAGCGGGTCGCGTTGTCGGCGAAGAGTTCGGCGATCCGGCGTTCCTCGCCGGCGTCGAGCGCTGCGGTGTGCGGGCTGATCACGACGTTCGGGAAGTCCCAGAGCGGGCTGGCCGGGTCGAGGGGTTCCTTCGCGAACACGTCGAGGGCCGCGAACCCGATCCGGCCGGACTCGAGGGCGCGGATGAGGGCATCCTCGTCCACGACCGTCCCGCGGCCGATGTTGACGAGGGTCGTTCCCGGTCGGACGGCGGCGAAGACGTTGTCGCCGACGAGTTTCAGGGTCGCGGCCGTTCCCGGCAGGGCGACGACGATCGCGTCGGCACGGGCGGCGGCGGCCGCGAGGTCGTCGGTGTGGACCAGTTCGTCGACGAAGGGAACGGGAAGGTCGTCCCTGCTGGTTCCGATGGTGCGCATCCCGAGCGCCTTCGCGAGCCGGGCGACCTCGCGGCCCACTCCGCCGAGCCCGACGACGAGCACGGTCTGGGCGCGCACCTGGCCGAGGGCCCTGCGCTCGGGCCACAAGTGCGCGCGCTGATCGCGCTGGAGCACGGGCAGTTGCTTGGCTCCGGCCATGATGCCGAAGATCGCGAATTCGGCGAGCGGGCCACCGTGCACCCCCGCGGAGGTCGTGAAGACGACCCGGTCGAGATCGGCCTGGCCGAGGCCGGCGGCCTTGACCTGCGAGCCGCCGCCGGCCGCCATCACCTGCACCCAGCGGAGTCCCGGATTCGCCTCCACGGTTCGATGGAGTGCGGCCGGGTTCACGTCGGGGATGCCGAAGAGCACGTCCGCCGAGTCGAGCATCCGCTCGAAGTCGGCCTGCTGTTCGGCCGTGCGCCGGAAGGCCGGGTCGCCGCGGTAGTCGGCAGGGCGCCGCATCGGCGGCAGCAGCGTCTGGTCGCGCACGAGCTCGACGCGCGGCTCAGTCCGCTCGATCAGCAGGCAGAGTTCCTCGCTGAGCGGTGTCGCGACGACGACGCGGAGGAGTGCGGGTGTTGTGGTGGTCATTCTGTCAGTCTCCCTGATCACACGGATGTCGGCGCATGCGCCTCGAGGAATGTAGCGAGTCCTGCCCGATCGGGCAGGCCCTCCTGGTCACCGCGCGACGTCGTGGCGAGCGCACCGACCGCGCCGGCGCGGTAGACCCACTCGGCGGGCGGGAGCCCGTCGAGTGCCGCGCTGAGCAGCCCGGCGGAGAAGCCGTCGCCGGCGCCGACCGTGTCGACGACCGAGACCGCGAAGGGCGGGCAGCTCGCGTGCGTCCCGTCGGCGGCGAAGAGTTCGGCGCCGCGGGACCCGGCCTTGACCGCGACGACCGTGACGCCGCGATCGAGGTACCAGCGGGCGATTCCCGCCGGGGTGGTCTCTCCGGTGAGGATGCGCCCCTCGCTCATGCCGGGCAGCACCCAGTCCGCCTGCACGGCGATCGTGTTGATCGTACGCACCATGTCGTCGGAGTCGGCCCAGAGGCTGGGACGCAGGTTCGGGTCGAAGCTCACGGTCGCGCCGGTTTCACGTGCAACATCGACAGCCTGGGCCGCCAGGTCACGTGGTCCGGCGCCGAGAGCGAGCGGGATCCCGGTCAGGTGCACGTGCCCGGCGCGGCGCACGTAGGCGGCCGTCGCGTCCGTCGGCGCGAGCGTGCGCGCCGCGGAGTGCGACCGGAAGTAGACGACGAGCGGATCCTCGTCTTCGCCCGGCCGGTTCTTCAACTGGAACCCGGTCGGTTCGATCGCGTGCAGGTCGACCTCGCCGACATCGATGCCGTTCGCCTCGAGCTGCTGCAGGGCGAATTCGCCGAATGGGTCGGTGCCGAGCCGGGTGACGAACCCGACGCTGTGGTCGAGCCGCCGCAATCCGACGGCGACGTTGAATTCCGCGCCCGCGAGCCTCCGGACGAAGTGGTCGACCCGCGAGAGCGGCCCTGATTCCTCGGCGACGAACATCGCCATGATCTCGCCGAAGGTGACGACGTCGAAGTCCCGCTGGACAGTGGTGGACATGGGGTTCCGTTCAGTCGTGTGTCAGTTCGGCGAGGACCCGGCGGACCTTCGCCAGTTCGCTCACTGCGGTGGCCCGATCGGGGATCGGGTATTCGAGAACGACGGGAACGTGGCTTCCGATCTCGCCGAGCACGGTGCGCCAGTCGACCTCGCCCTCGTCGAGCAGCACGGAGTGCAGACCGTCGCGGCTGTCGATGTCCTTCAGGTGGAAGACCGTCGCGTATCGGCCGAGCTCCCGGGCGGCGGCGACGGGATCCACGCCGGCCCAGAGCCAGTTCCCGGCATCGAACGTGTACCCGATCGGCACGTTCCGGGTCTGCAGGTCGAGCAGGAGCGCCGACACCACATCCAAGCGTCCGTTCCGTTCGGTCTGGTCGTTCTCGATCGTGACCCGGGCGGATGCTGCGCGCAGGACCTCGGCGAGGCTCGCGGTGTCCTGCAACTCGTCTCCGGGCTCTCCGATGTTCAGCTTGACGCTGAGGGCACCGAGCGCCTCCGCTTCGGCGAGGTACCCGTCCAGCAGGGACGACGCCTCCCCGTCGACGAAGAGCGATTCGGGGACGGAGTAGTAGACCTCGAGTCCGGCCGCTGCCGCCAGACCGGCGATCGAGAGCAGTTCCTCGTGCCTGGCAGACGGCTCGGACGCGAGGTACTCGCGACGGATCTCGATTCCGGTGGCCCCGAGGTCCCGCACCTCGGCGACGAGGTCGGCCTGGACAATGCCGGCCGCGTCCAGCGCGTCCTTGTAGACCATGGTGTTGACGAACACCCGCCGTGAGCCGGTCATTGGAGGGCCGGTGCGCTGGGCGAGGCGGCAGGGATCGTGCCCTGCGGCGTGAAGTCCGGCGTCCTGACGGCCTTCACCAGGATCGTGAGCACGACCGCGATGATCAGTGACAGGGCCATGAAGATGTACGACGCATCGTTCGACCCGGTGACGTTGTTGAGGAAGCCGACGAAGTAGGCGCCCGCGAACGATCCGAGTGCGCCGAAGCTGTTGACGAGCGCCATCGCACCGCCCGCGACGTTCTTCGGCAGGATCTCGGGGACGATCGCGAAGAACGGCCCGTACGGGGCGTACATCGCACCGCCGGCGATCACGAGCAGGATGAACGACAGCCAGAAGTTGGACGTTCCGACGAGGTAGGAGGCATAGAAGGCGACCGCCGCCACCAGGAGGAACGGCCAGATGAAGAGCTTCCGCTTCAGGAGGCGGTCGGAGAAGAACGAGGCGACGACCATCAGCACGGTCGCGAGCAGGTACGGGATCGCCGTGAGCCAGCCGATGACCACGATGTCGAAGGACGAGGCGGTCTTGATGATCGAGGGGAGCCACATTACGAAGCCGTAGACGCCGATGCTCCAGAAGAAGTACTGGATGCAGAGCTGGATGACGGCCTTCTGCTTGAATGCCTCACGGTAGTTGGGCACCGCGTGCAGTCCGACCTGTTCCCTGGCGAATTCGTCGTTGATGTCCTTCTTCTGGCCTGCGGACAGCCATTTTGCGTCGTTCGGGGAGTTGTCGATCATCCGCAGCCAGACAAACGCCCAGATGATCGAGGGGAGACCCTCAATGATGAACATCCAGCGCCACCCGACGCTGTTGACGAGGTAGGCCGAGACGACGGACATCCACAAGACGGTGACCGGGTTGCCGAGGATCAGGAAGGTGTTGGCCTTGGAGCGTTCACTGCTGGTGAACCAGTTGCTGAGCAGGATGAGCATCGCGGGCATGATGGCCGCCTCGACGATACCGATCGCGAACCGGATGACGAACAGCACCCAGATGTTCGTGACGATGCCGATGCAGCTGGCCAGGATGCCCCACAGGATCAGCGCGTAGAAGATGAGTTTCTTGGCGCTCCGTCGCTGGGCGTAACTCGCGCTCGGCACCTGGAAGAAGAAGTAGCCGAGGAAGAACAGCGCCGCCAGGAAGGCCGAAGCGCTGGCCGTGATGTTGAGGTCTTTCGCCATTCCCGCTGCGGCGCCCAGGCTGTAGTTCGACCGGTCCAGGTACGCGAGGCTGTACGTGATGAAGATGACCGGCATGAGCCGTGACCATCGGGATGATGCGAGTTTCTCGCCCATGACTGAATCTCTTCCTTGAGAAGTACCGCAGGGCACACGTTCCGCTGGATGGAACATTATTTACTCTGACGGAATTCAGCCTACGCTCAGGAATCGAGCAGGTCGGCCACACCGGGATATCGGGCCACGAGTTCCTCGGCGTTGTCGCGGAAGGATGCGCCGACGGGGCCGAGCCTGCGATGCAGGTCCCAGGCGATGCCGATCTCCCGCGAGGCGTTCGGAGACGCGATCGGCACGTTCACCACCCGCGGGTTGACCGAGGTGTCCGTGGGCAGGATCGCGATGCCCAGGCCGCCGGCGACGTAGTCCCGCACCGTGCGTGCGTCGTCTGCCTCGAGCAGGATCCGGGGAACGAATCCGGCCTCGTGACAGAGCGCGTCCGCCTGCTGCCTGGTCGAGTAGCGGGAGTCGAGCGACAGGAAGCTCTCCTCGGCCGCATCGGCCAGATCCACCGCGTCGAGCCCCGCCAGCCGGTGATGCGCAGGCACGACCAGGCTGAGGGTCTGCCGCCCCAGCCGAAGCCAGCCATACCGGGCGGCGGGGCGTGGCCCCACGACCACGATATCGAGCCGGCCGGCTTCGAGGTCGTCGAGGAGTTCCGAGCTCGCGCCTTCCCGGTGACCGACCAGGACTCCGGGCGCCTGGGCGTGGAAGGAGGACACCAGCTCCCCGACGATGGTGGGACCCAACGACCGCAGGAATCCGAGAGCGAGCGACTGCGGACGCGCCTCGCTTCTCAGGTCTTCGAGGGCGGATTCCAGGAACGTCGCCGCTCGCGTTGCCGCTGTGGCCAGCGCTACCCCGTCCGGCGTGAGGCTGATCTCGCGACCGACCCGGCTGAAGAGAACGATGCCCAGGTCGCGCTCCCAGCGCGCCATCGTCCGGCTCAGGGTGGGCTGGCTGACCCCGCTGGCGGCGGCGGCACGCGTGACATTGGTGTCGGCAAGCAGGGCGGCGAGCTGGGCGAGGGCGGGAGCCAAGCGTGCGACCGGCCCCGGCGGGACATCCGCTGGGGACGAGGCCTCACGATTCTCATTCATTTCTGCATGAATGCTAACACCCGCGCATTGGATCGGCCGCTACGGGTCGGAGGAGTGTTGCACCAGTCAGTTTCATGAGAGCTGTCGAAGCATGTTTCTCGAAAGGTACTTCCTATGGCCCTCACCATTGCCGGCGCGCTGCTGCCGGTCTTCTTCGTCATGGCCCTCGGCTATTTCGCCGGCAAGCGCCGCATCGTCGACAACAGCAACGTCACCAGCATCAATCACCTGGTGATGCTCTTCGCCCTTCCGATCTCCCTGTTCACTTCCATCGCGTCGACCAAGCGCGAGGTGATCCTGGACAACTGGTGGCTCGCCCTCGTGCTGCTGGTCGTGATGGTCATCACATACGCCATCGTCTACTGGCTCCAGATCAGGTTCTACAAGGTCAGCCCGAGCACCGCCGCCGTGCAGTCCCTCACCACCGCCTTCCCGAACTACGCCTCGATCGGGCTCCCGCTCACCGCCGTTGTCTTCGGCCCCTCGGCAGCCCTCGCCGTTGCCGTCGCCATCGCCGTCGGTTCGGTGACGATCTCGCCGTTCACCCTGGCCCTCCTCGAGAATGCCCGCGCGACCGCCTCAGGCGAGACCGGATCGACGGGACGCCGGTTCCTCAAGGCCCTCGGAACGTCCGTGCGCAAGCCCATCTTCGTCGGACCGGTGCTCGGCCTGATCTGGGCGCTGATTGCACTCCCGATGCCGGACCTCTTCTCGACCACGCTCCGTGAGATCGGTGGGGTCGCCGCCGGCGTCGCCCTCTTCCTCACCGGCCTCATCCTGTCCGCACAGGCCATCCGCGTCACGGGCAACGCCGTCGTGTCCACCCTCATCAAGAACGTGGCCCAGCCCCTGATCGGCCTGGGCGTCGTGCTGCTGCTGCACGTCCCCGAGCCGTTCGCCTCGCAGGCCCTGTTGCTCCTCGCCATCCCGAGCGGGTTCTTCGGAATCCTGTTCGGCATCGGCTACAAGGAGCGCCCGGCGGTCTCGGGCTCAACACTCGTGCTCAGCAGCCTGCTGTCCATCGTCACCCTGTCCATCGCCATCCTGTTGCTCGCGCCCGGCGCGTAGCAGCCAGAACCTAAGGAGAAATCGTGAATTCCACCAACGATATGCGCTGGCAGAAGCGCCGCGCGCGCAAGCTCGAACGGCTGGCTTCTGTCGGCTCCCTCGCGAACGGCCGCGTCGTCGAGACCGGCAACCTCGTCGCGTTCCTCGAAGCGGTCCTCCGCCCCGGCGATACCGTCGCCCTCGAGGGCAACAACCAGAAGCAGGCCGACTTCCTGTCCAGGGGGCTTGCCGAGGTCGACCCCGGCCGCATCAACGACCTGCACATGCTGATCTCGTCGATCTCGCGCCCGGAGCACCTCGACCTCTTCGAAAAGGGCATCGCGTCCCTCGTCGACTTCTCCTATGCCGGAGCCCAGTCGACCCGGGTCGCCACCCTCCTCGCCGACGGAACGATGAAGGTCGGCGCGATCCACACCTATCTGGAGCTCTACGCCCGGCTCTTCGTCGACCTGATCCCCGACATCGCCCTCGTCGCGGCGGACAAGGCCGACCGGAACGGCAACCTGTACACCGGACCGAACACTGAGGACACCCCGACCATCGTCGAGGCCGCCGCCTTCCGCAGCGGAATCGTGATCGCCCAGGTCAACGAACTCGTCGACGGCGTCGACGACCTGCCCCGCGTCGACATTCCCGGGTCCTGGGTCGACTTCGTCATCCCGGCCGACCGGCCCTTCCAGATCGAGCCGCTCTTCACCCGCGACCCGAGGAAGATCACCGACGTGCACGTGCTTCTCGCGATGCTCTCCATCCGCGGAATCTACGAACGCCACCAGGTCACCACGCTCAACCACGGGATCGGCTTCGACACCGCCGCGATCGAGCTCCTGCTGCCGACCTATGGCGAGAAGCTCGGGCTGCGCGGAAAGATCGCCCGCAACTGGGCGCTCAACCCGCACCCGACCCTGATCCCCGCCATCGAATCCGGCTGGGTCGACAGCATCACCTCCTTCGGCGGCGAGGTCGGCATGGAGCGCTACACCGCGGCCCGGTCCGACATCTTCGCGACCGGCCACGACGGCTCCCTGCGATCGAACCGGATGATCTCGCAAGTGGCCGGCCTGTACGCCACGGACATGTTCATCGGGTCCACCCTTCAGCTCGACCCGCTCGCCAACTCGTCCACCGTGACCCGCGGGCGCCTCTCGGGCTTCGGGGGCGCCCCGAACCTCGGCAGCGACCCGCACGGACGCCGGCACTCCTCTCCCGCCTGGCTGAGCCTGAGCGAGGGCGAAGGTCAGCTCGGCGTGAAACGCGGCCAGAAGCTCGTCGTGCAGATCGCCGAAACCTACGGCGCCGGAGCCACTCCGCGCTTCGTCGAGCATCTCGATGCCGTCGAAGTCGGCACCGCGGCCGGAATGCCGATCGCCCCCGTGATGATCTACGGAGACGACGTCACCCACGTGGTCAGCGAAGAGGGTGTCGCCTACCTCTACAAGGCCCGCGATCTCGAGGAGCGCCGCCAGGCCGTGACCGCCCTGGCCGGAGCCGGTCCGGTCGGGTCAGAGTCCACGCCGGAACAGCGCGCCCAGTTGCGCCGCGACGGCATCCTCGCCCTGCCGGAAGACCTCGGCGTTCGTCGCTCCGATGCGAGCCGCTCACTCCTGGCCGCCAAGAGCATCGAAGACCTCGTCACCTGGTCAGGCGGCCTCTACGATCCCCCCGCAAAGTTCCGGAGCTGGTGATGTCCGGGTTCCTCCAGGCACCGGTCCTCACCGCTCCGGGAACGACCGGCACCGTCGACCCGGTCGGCCCGGTACATCTGGCCGACTTGGCTGACCTGGCCGTCGACGCGCTCGTCGCGGAGGCCACGCTGACCCCCAAGCCAGGTCTCGTCGACCTGCGCGGCGGCGGCGCCCACCACGACATGGACGTGGGCACCATGGTCCGCTCGGCGGAAGCCCTGCGCGACACCTTCGCAGCGATGGCCGGCGCCGGGCGTGACGGTGTGTTCGACCAGCCGCTGCGTGAACGCCTCGCCGCGCTCGGTCGTGAGGGTGAGCAGCGGATGCTCGATGCCACCAACGGCGTCAACACCCATCGCGGCGCCATCTGGGCTCTCGGCCTCGTCAGTGCGGCCGCCGCCGCAGACCCGGCCGCGGGCAGCGCGCGGATCCTCGACCGTGCGGCGACCATCGCCCGGTTCGCGGACCGCTTCGCCCCCGACCCGAGTACGCCCGGTTCTCGGGTGCGCAGTCACTACCGCGTGCCCGGCGCCATCGGTGAAGCGAGGGCGGCATTTCCGCACGCAGCCCTCGCGCTCTCGACGCTGCGCGCGGGTCAGGCCGTCGGTGCGAGCGAGCCGACGACACGACTGGATGCCCTCAGCACGATCATCGCTCGGCTCGACGACACCTGCCTCCTGCACCGGGGCGGCCTCGCCGGGCTGCGGACCGCCCAAGCCGGCGCTGCGGCCGTTCTCCGAGCGGGCGGAGTCGCCACCACCGCCGGATCGCACGCGCTCAGACTCCTCGACGACCGGCTCCGCAGGGATCACCTCTCGCCCGGCGGCAGCGCCGACCTCCTCGCCCTCGCACTCTTCCTCGAGGCCATCGAGGACGCCTCCCCATCCACTCATCCCACCCATTCCCGGAAGGAATCCTGATGCAAACCATCAGCATCGATTACCCGGCCGCTGAGAAGCTCTCACGTCCGGTCCATGTGGGCGCCGTCTCATCCGGCGACCTCGAGATCATCATGATCCCCCTGCCCGGCGGCAGCACCGCCACCGTCGCACTGCGCACGAGCGTCGACGGCTTCGACACAATCTGGCGCCGCGTCCTCGACCGCTTCTTCGCCGAGTCCGCGCTCGTCGCACACTACGAAATCAACGACTTCGGGGCAACGCCCGGGATGGTCTCCCTCCGCCTGGCCCAGGCCCTGGAGATCGCCCGCGAGGACCCGGACGCCGGCCAGACCACGACCACCGGAGGTGCACGATGACCCGCCCCGTAGCCCAGCCCTTCACCGAATTCCGCGCCCGCGACCGGGTGCGTGCACTGCTGGATCCCGGAACGTTCCGGGAGATCCTCGACCCGTTCGCCCGGGTGGAGTCCCCGCACCTCGCCCTGCAGGGCATCGTCCCGCAGGGTGATGACGGGGCCGTCATCGGCCGCGGAACCATCGACGGCGTCTCCGCCGTCGTGGTCGCCCTCGACGGAGCCTTCCAGGGCGGCGGCATCGGCGAGGTTTCGGGCGCCAAGCTCGCCTCGTCCCTCGAACAGGCCGTCAATGACAACCGCAACGGCACGCCCACCCGCGCCGTCATCCTGCTGGAGACCGGCGGCATCCGCCTGCAGGAGGCCAACCTCGGCCTCCTCGCCATCTCCGAGATCCATTCGGCGATCGTGGAACTGCGTTCCTTCGGACCGGTCGTCGGAGTCGTCGTCGGCACCGTCGGCTGCTTCGGCGGCATGGGTATCGCAGCAGGGCTCACCAGCCACCTGATCATGACCCGCGGAGGGCGTCTCAGCCTCAACGGACCGGAGGTCATCGAGACCGAAGCTGGAATCGAGGAACTCGATTCTTCCGACCGGGCCGGAATCTGGGCCATGATCGGCGGCGCCCAGCGCGTCGCCATCGGCCAGGCCGAAACCCTCGTGGACGATGACGCCGATGCGGTCGCCGCCGCGGTTCGCGACGTCTACCGCACGGCACCGGGGACGACCGTTCCCGCGCGCTCGACCCGGATCGCCGCCGGACGCACCCTCCTCGCCGCGGTCGACCCCACCGGTCGACCAACACCCACCGACATCCGAAACCTCAGCACGGGAGGCTCCCTGTGAGCACCGCATCAGCATCTCCGTTCGGCACCGCCTGGTTCGGCGCCCTCGCCAGCTCGTTGACCGCCGTTCCCGGGCTCCCCGGGTCGCTCCGGGTCGGCGCGATCGCACTCGACGGCGGGGAGTCGGCCGTCCTCCTCGCGGTCGTCCCCGACGCGGATGCCCGTTTCCCGCGGGCGCGTTCCGGTGAAGTCGGTCTCGAAGAGGGTTACGCCCTCGCCGAGGTGGTCACTGGAATCGTCGCCGCCGATGCGGGGACGGACTCGCGTCGCCCCATCGTCACGGTCATCGACGTGCCGGGACAGGCATACGGCTACGTGGAGGAGCTCGTCGGAATCCACCAGTCGCTCGCCGCATCGACGAACGCCTTCGCAACGGCGCGCCTCGCCGGCCACCCGATCGTGAGCCTCATGGTCGGCAACGCGATCTCGGGGGCCTTCCTCGCGACCGGGCTGCAGGCCAACCGCCTCGTGGCGCTCGACCACGACGGCATCGCCGTGCAGGTCATGAGCAAGCAGTCCTCGGCGCGCATCACCCGCCGGTCCGTCGCCGAGCTCGACGCGGTCGCGGAGAAGTTCCCGGCCACCGCATACGACGGCGCCTCCTTCGCCAAGCTCGGAGCGCTGCACGACCTGGTGCACGTCGAGTCGCCCGCCGCTCCCACCTCGGCGGACGTGGCACTCGTCACGACCTCGGTCTCGCTCGCCGTCGCATCCGTGCGTGCAGGCTCGAGCGATCTGCGGTCGCGTCTCTCGTCACCGGAGGCCCGAACGGTTCGGGCCTCCTCGGTTCTCGTGCGCCAGCGCGTCGCCGAGGCCTGGGACATCTGACCCGTGCCGCTTCTCCGCCTCGCGTCGTCGCCGCGCGCACATGATCTTGTGCGCGTGGCGACGACGGCCGCGCTCACGAGCTGCCCGGCGGATGCGCCCAGGCCCGGCTGGGTCGACGCTGCGCTCGGCGGTCCCGGCGGCGGGTGGGCGGTCGTTCGCCGAAGCCCGGCCGACGCGGGCCTCGTTTCCGTCGGCGTCCGCGGCGACACCCGCGACAAACGCTGGCCCGCCCTCGTCGCGAGCTCCGACATCGTGGAGCTGGTGCGCCCGCAGGGCGTCCCGCGGTCGCCCCGCCCTGGTCGCGCGGGGCTCCGGCCGTTCCTCGGCCTGAAGCGCGCGGGCGCGATTCTCGACGAGTTGTTTCCCGACGCCTGGGGCGTGACGGGAAGCCTCGCCTTCGAGCTGGTCACCGGCGCCGAAACGGCACGCAACGACAGCGATATCGACATCACCATCCTGGCGCCGCAGCCCCTCGACCGGCGTGCCGCCGCGGACGCCGCGGCCAGAGTGCTGTCTGCCGCCGCTGTCCCCGTCGATCTGCAGGTGGAGACGCCGCTGGGCGCCGTCGCCCTCGACGAGTGGATTCGCGAGGCCGGGTTGCACCCGGTCGCCCTCAGAACCATCGACGGGCCCCGGCTCGTCCTCAATCCCTGGAGCCTCTCATGCCGATGACCGCCGTCATTTTTCCCGGGCAAGGTGAACAGATCCCCGGGATGCTGCATTCGCTGCCTGCGACCGGCGTCGAGGTGCTCGACTGCGCTCGGGGAGCGCTCCCCGAGGACCCCCTGGACCTGGACGGCGCCGAGAGGCTCGACGATACCCGCGCCACCCAGCTGTGTCTGCTGCTGGCCGGTACAGCCTGGTACCGCGCCGCGGTCGACGTCGGACTGAAGGCCGACTATCTGGCCGGCCACTCGATCGGCCTCTGGGCCGCGACCGTGGCGGCCGGCAGCCTCGATCTCACGGATGCCGTCCGGCTGGTCGACCTGCGCGCCACAGCAATGCGAGCCGCAAGCCCGCCGCACTCCGGCATGATCGTGGTGCAGGGACTGGCCGAACAAGCCGTCGAGAATGCCGCGGAGCAGGCCCGCGCCGAGGGCCTCGACGTCTGGAGCAGCAATGTCAACTCCGCCACCCAGATCGCCGCCTCGGGGACGAATCCCGGGCTCGACCGGGTTGCCGAGCTCGTGCGCGCCGCAGGTGCGCAGCGCGTCGTGCGCCTCAACGTGCTGGTCCCCGCTCATTCCAGCCTGATGACTCCTGCAGCCGATGCCGTCCGCGAGGCCCTGGCCGATACCGAGGTTGACCGGCCGCGGATTCCGCTCGCCGGCAACGTGACGGGGCAGACCCTCTTCACCGCCGCCGCGGTGCGCCGCGAACTGTGGCTCGGGATCGACCACCCGGTCCGCTGGCGCGATGCCACGAGCATCCTGTCCGAGCGCGGTGTGACGCGGTGGCTGCAGGTGCCCCCTGGGCATGCCCTCGCGCGACTCGCGGCGGGCCTGCCCGATTCGCGCGCCCTCGCCATGGACGAGGTCGGGCTCGCCGAATCCGTCCAACGAATTCAGCGCTGAACGTTATATCGTTAGGTATCGTCGAGCTCTGGTACGGCGCTGAGGAGGTCATCATGAGTGGTTCATTTATGGGAGACGGATTTCCGGGACGCAAGGGCGGACCCGGCAAAGGCTGGGCCGGCAACGCCATCTGGGAAGCGATGGAGCAGTTGCGCGGCCAGTTCGAGCAGAAGGTCGGCACGAGGGTCGGGCGCGGCGACGTCCGTGCCGCGGTGCTCGCACTCCTCCTGGAGCAGCCGATGCACGGCTACCAGATCATCCACGAGATCGAGGAACGCAGCAATGGCGCCTGGAAGCCGAGCCCCGGCTCGGTCTATCCGGCGCTTCAGCTGCTCGCCGACGAGGGCTTCATCACGGCTGAGGAGGCCAACGGTCGCAAGACCTACGCGCTCACCGACGAGGGTCGCGCGGTAGCGGATGCCGCCGCAGAGACCTCCGCCCCCTGGGAGGCCCCGGGTGCCCGCGACAGCGGCCGGGCAACGGCACTGCCCAAGGCCGGCATCGGCCTGGCCCAGGCGGCCGCGCAGGTCGGGCGCTCCGGCAGTCCGGAACAGGTGGACAAGGCCGTGGCCGTGCTCGACGAAGCGCGTCGCCAGTTGTACTCCATCCTCGCCCAGGACTGAACGGGTGCCCGAAGAACGCCGACGTCCAGGAGCTCAGATCACCGACGATCGGGTCATGCGCGCCCGCTACCGCAGGATCCTGCGTTTCGCCGCGCGCTACCTGGTGCAGACCTGGTGGTACGAGCTGTTCCTGCCCCGGATCGGCCTCGCCCGGCTCTCGGCGCGCAATCGTTCGGCGCGGCTCCAGCGCATCGCGCAGCGCTTCCACGTGCTCGCGGTCGACCTGGGCGGCCTGATGATCAAGGTCGGCCAGTTCATGTCGTCCCGGCTCGATGTGCTGCCGCCGGAGATCACCAAGGAACTCGAGGGCCTGCAGGACGAGGTCCCCGCCGTGCCCTTCCCGGCCATCCGGGCCCTCGCCGAAGCCGAACTGGGTGTGACACTCGAGCGGGCATACTCGTTCGTCGATCCGATCCCGCTCGCCGCGGCATCCCTCGGTCAGGTCCACCGGGCGCGGCTCTCGGCGCTCGATGCTGAAGAGACCGGCCTGCTCGACGTCGTCGTGAAGATTCAGCGGCCGGGCATCGGCGCGATCGTCGACGTCGACCTCCGGGCACTGCGCCGCGTCGCCGGCTGGCTCAGCCACATTCGCCTCGTCTCGGACCGGGTCGACATGCCTGTCCTCGTCGAGGAGTTCGCGGTGACGAGCCTCGAGGAGATCGACTACCTTCACGAGGCCGCGAGCGCCGAACGCTTCGCGGGGAACTTTGCGGACGACGCCCGCGTCAGCGTTCCCGAACTCGTGTGGGAGCGCACCACCCGGCGGGTACTGACCCTGCAGGACGTCACCGCCATCAAGATCAACGACGTCGACGGGCTCAGGGCTGCGGGCATCGACCCGGCCGAAGTCGCCACCGAGTTCGCGGCCGTCATGTTCGACCAGCTCTTCGTCAACGGCTACTTCCACGCCGACCCGCACCCGGGCAACATCTTCGTCACCCCGCTCGCATCCGCGGATGTCGCCACAACAGCGGATGCCCCCGGCCGGGCCTGGAAATTCACGTTCATCGACTTCGGGATGATGGGCGAAGTGCCCGATGCCCTGCGTCGGGGACTCCGGAACCTGCTCATCGCCGCCGCGTCCCGCAATGGCAAGGGCATGGTGGACGGCATTCGCGAGGTGGGTGTGCTCCTGCCCTCCGCGGACACCGCGGAGCTCGAACGGGCCCTGACGGCACTGTTCGCCCGGTTCGGCGGGATGGGTTTCGCCGAGCTTCAGGACGTCGATCCGCGTGAGTTCCGTGCTTTCGCGAACGAGTTCGGTGATGTCGTGCGCACCCTGCCGGTCCAGCTCCCGGAGAACTTCCTTCTCATCGTGCGCGCCATGTCGCTGACCAGCGGGATGTGCAGTTCCCTCGACCCGGCCTTCAACATCTGGAACGCCGTCGAGCCGTACTCCGCCCAGCTGATCCGGGCAGAGGGCGGAAACCTCGTGCAAGACATCGCGAAGCGCACGGCGTCGGCCGCCGGCATCATCGCCCGGCTGCCTGGACGCCTCGACGCCCTGATCACGCGGGTCGAAGAGGGTAATCTCACGGTGCAGACGCCGCGGATCGAGCGTCGGCTCGGCAGTCTCGAGCGAACGGGGCGACGGATCATCTCTGCGGTCCTCTTCACCGCCTTACTGATCGGCGGCATCCTGCTCCGTGCCGACGATGTCGTCTTCGGCACGGTGCTCATGGGTGTGTCCGTGCTACCACTGCTGCACGCCATGCTCGCCGGCGCCGTCGCCCGCCGAGGCCCCCTGCCCTAAGAAGCTGTCGACGTCCCGGCCGCTATCAGCGCCCGGCGCCGAGGTGGTGCTGGGCGTCGGCATACGCGGATGACCACACCAGTTCGTGATCCGCGGGAGACGACGCTCCGCAGGCGAGTGACTCTTCGGCCATCAGCAGTGTCGAGGCGAGCCCCGCCAGATAACGGGATTCGGCGGAGAGCCCCGTGTCGGGGGTGAGGCTGGAGCTCACGACCGTCAGCTCGAGAACGCACCGACGAATCGATCCGGCCGCGCGGGCGACGGCGATCGTGCTCGCGCCGTAAAACCCGATGCAGGCTGTGATCACGAGGAGTCTCGGTGCACCCGCCTCAACGAGCGCTGCGAACACGCCGAACGTGGCCACCAGGCCGAGCACCAGCCAGCCCCGCCACACACGAACGCGTCGGCGCTGCCGTGCGGAGATCCCCGCTGGATACAACACGAGCCGCTGACTCGTGCTGCCGTAGCGACCCGCCGAAACCGTGTAGCTGCCCCATCGGCAACGCCCGTCGAGGAGCGGCGAGAGCCACCGACTGAGCGTGAGTTCCGAGAGGTCCATTCGAGCGCTGTTCACCCATCCAGCGTCATCCCGGAGCTATACGGCCGCCGCTGTCCTTACGGAATCCATGCGCAGAAACGCGCCTTACCTACGAATTCACTACGCCGGGAGTACTCCCATGTGGGTAAGCAGCCGGTACGAGGCAAGGGCGAGCCTGATGGCGGTGAACCCGTAGACGGCAAGTGGGACACTCGATCTAAGTTGCTGGTCGAACGGACAATATCGGCCGCTGACATGCTAGATTTCCCACGAAGACGTACAGCGTGGTTCAAGCGGGCGGGGGCTAGCCGTGATTCATGTCAGAGCGACCAGAAGGGTATGGATCGCGGCAGCAATGGTCTCTGCGTCGTGCCTCGGCCTGACAAGCTGTGTGGCCAATGACTCCACAACGGAGATCCGTCTGTTCCTGGCCCAGAAGCCCGGTCCCGAAGACGTGCTCCCTTCGGTGCTCAAGGCCGCGAGTACCGGGATCGACGCTGCATCCGGTCGGTTCGTCGGCAGCAACAGGGATGTGGACTACTTCGTCTCCAAGTACACGGATCCGCAACGAGGCACCCCGGGCTTCTGCTTGATGGTCGTCAAGCTACCGGACGGTCCTTCGAATTCTTCCTGCGGTTCCGCGGACGGGATGTGGACGTCAGGAAGCGGAACCGGCGGCGCACGGGTCATCGAGAGCAACGACGACGTTCCCGAGGGGTGGACCCGCTTGAGCGACTTCCTCATCGTCAACCCGGACGCTACACCGTAGAAATCATCTGAGTTGAGCAATCCTCACGAACCTGTGGATCTCGTGTGGATCTCCCCGGTGACTGCCGGAATTTCGGGTTGCGGACCACAATTGAACCCAGTTTTGTCACAAGACGCATCGCACCACCGTCATCACCTTCGGTCGCACGATGAGGAAACTTCCGCTCGTCTACTCACACCCTGGAGGAAGGACCATGACCTCAGTTCCGGCCCACCGGCGCACCCGCGGACCGGCTGCACCCCACCACCGAGTGACCGCCTCCCGCGTTTCCCGTAGCGCGTGGACCGCGATGAACTGGCTCACGTCCGTGGCCGTCGTTGTCGTGATGACCGCTTCAGCGGCGGCAATGGTGGCGGCAGCTCCGGAGGTTTCCCCGGCCGCTCCTGCGATCGTGCCGGACAGCCATCCGTGACGGGTCATCGACAATCGCAGCGGCCGCTCGGCGCGGCCGCGCTCATCAAAACACTGATCGTGATCGGTGCCGGCCTCGCGGCGGCACTCGCCTTCGTCGACCTACGCCCGCCCGTCCAGTTCGGCTCGGCCATCGTCGCTCACACCACGGGATTCCTGGCCGGATATGTCGTCACGGTGATGGTGGTCCTGATGTCGCGCGCACCGTTTCTCGAACGCTCGATCGGCGCCGACCGGCTCGCTCGCTGGCACGCCGTGGGCGGTCGCGTCTTCATCGTCCTCCTGTTGGTTCATGCGGTCGCAGCCGTGCATTCCTGGATGCTCAGCCACTGGGAGGATGCCTTCACGGCGACCCTTGCCGTCCTGGGCATGCCCGGACTGGTGGCGGCCACCGTCGGAACGGTCCTGTTCGGCGTGATCGCGGTCATGTCGGTCCGAGCAGCCCGGCGCTCGGTCTCCTACGAGACGTGGCACGGCATCCACCTGCTCAGCTATCTCGCCCTGGCGCTTTCGTTTGCGCATGAACTGGCCGGTCCCGACCTCGCGGGCAGGCCCGGGTTCCAGATCGCCTGGACGCTACTGTTCGTGTTCGCCCTGGGGCTTGTGCTTCGCTACCGCGTTCTCAAGCCGCTCGAGCACGCCTGGCGGCACCGGCTGCGGATCGAACGTCTGGTTCCCGAGGCGAGCGGCGTCGTGAGTGTCATTTTGCGCGGGCGGCACATCGACGAGCTGCGCGTCGAAGCCGGCCAGTTCTTCCGCTGGCGTTTTCTAGCGCCGGGGGTCTGGCGCTCCGCTCACCCCTTCTCCCTGTCTGCGCCTCCCGGCAATGACCTGCTTCGGATCACTGTGAAGGCGCTCGGGAACGGCAGCCACTCGCTTCACTCCCTCCGTCCGGGCACGCGCGTGCTTGCCGAGGGGCCCTACGGGGCCATGACGCAGCGCAAACGCACGCGTGAATCCGTTCTGCTCATCGCCGGCGGCGTGGGAATCACTCCCATGCGCGCCCTCTTCGAAGAGCTCGAGGTCGGTGACGGCTCGCTGGGCCTTCTCTACCGGGCTTCCCACGAAGACGATGTGATCTTCCGCGACGAGCTCGAGGAAATCGCCCGGATGCGCGGTGCCTCGATCGTGTGGATGATCGGGCCGTCCGCCGATCCCGAAAACAAGATGACCGCCGCGAACCTGACGCGGCTCGTGCCCGATGTTGCCGCCCGAGACGTCTACGTGTGTGCGTCGCGCGGCCTGTCCAGGTCGGTCCGGGCGGCGCTGAAGGACGCCGGACATCCGCCCGCGCGCCTGCACGAGGAAGTCTTCGCCTTCTGAAATGACGAAAGGCCCCCGATTCCTCGGGGGCCTTTCTTGTCCGACCGGGATGTGCATTACTGCAATCAACCCACTGTGCGCGAGGGGGGACTTGAACCCCCACGTCCTTTCGAACACTGGCACCTGAAGCCAGCGCGTCTGCCAATTCCGCCACTCGCGCGAACTTAGAGAGGCTAGCACTATTCAGGGTGCGAACGCCATTCGTCCGGCCGCCGGGCGAGGCGGAAAGAGGCGTGCGGCATCCACTCGGTTTGCCGTCTCGTGACCCTCGGGGGCTCGCGGCGTGCGAGACTGCCTTCAGGCTGGACCGAAATCCGGCCGAACCTGTACCCGTAGCTGCCTCCCGTAGGATGACAATTCCCGCTCCATGTGCCCGGCGGGCGAGTTCACACGCGAGGCAAGTAACATGCTGATAGCCGAAAGGATCGGATCGGGAGACCTGTGGGCATTCTGGATAACTTTGAAAAGGGTCTTGAGCGCGCCGTAAACGGCGCATTCGCCAAGACCTTCAAGTCGGGACTTCAGCCGGTGGAAATCACCTCCGCGCTGCGTCGCGAACTCGACACCAAGGCAGCTGTGGTGTCCCGCGACCGCATCCTCGCGCCCAATCGCTTCACTGTCCGCATGAGCCACACCGACTTCCAGCGCATGACCAACCTCGGACCGGCGCTCATCGACGAGCTCACCGACCTGGTCCAGCAGCACGGCAACGAGCAGCGGTACCAGTTCGCCGGCGGCATTTCGATCAGCCTCTCCGACGACCGTGGCCTCAGCGAGGGCATGGTCCAGATCGACTCGTCCACCGTCAAGGGCAGCGTCACCTGGACGCCCGTCGTCGATGTCGGTGGTAAGCGATATCCGCTGCGCAAGTCGACCACGGTGATCGGCCGCGGCACGGATGCCGACATCACCATCGACGACACCGGCACCTCCCGCCGCCACGTCGAGATCACCTGGGACGGCGCCCGTGCGCAGGTGCGCGACCTCGGCTCCACGAACGGTTCCCAGCTCAACGGAGTCCCCGTCAAACAGGCGATCCTCGAACCGGATTCGGTCATCACCATCGGCCGCACCCGCATCGTGTTCCGGGTACTCGCCCAGGCCCACGCGGATGCCCCCGCTGCCGACCAGCGTTCCGACCTGCCGGCCGCACCGCACGAACGCCACGACATGGGCGGATTCTGGGGGCCCTCCGCATGAATGTCAGCGAGCTGACCCTGCTCGTCCTGAGGCTCGGTTTCCTGCTAGTGCTCTGGCTCTTCATCTTCGGCATCGTCTACGCCCTCCGCAGCGACCTCTTCGGCCAGCGGGTCCGCAAACAGCCGAAGGATGGCGCCCCCGCCGTCGCGTCCGCGGGGCTCGCCGCCGCGTTCCCGTCTGCGATGCCCGCCCCGGCCCCGGTGATGCAGCCCGCCCCCGCCTTCGTCCAGCCTCCGCCGGCATCCGCTGCAGCCCCGACGGAACAGTTGTCGGCGCAGGCCGCGAAGAACGACCTCGGCCCCGGCGACAAGGCCACCGCCCAGAACGCGACCCGGCTCGTGATCACGTCCGGTCCGAAGGCCGGCACCGAATTCCCCTTGACCGTCGAATCGGTCACCATCGGGCGCTCCGCCGATTCGAGTCTTGTCATTCGCGACGACTACACGTCGACCCACCACGCCCGGCTGATGCTGTGGAACGACAAGTGGATGATTCAGGATCTCGATTCGACGAACGGCACTTTCCTCGCGGGCATACGCCTCGCGGTTCCGACTCCTGTCCCCTTGAACACCACCGTCAAGATCGGCGCGACCAGCTTCGAGCTTCGGCGGTAGGTCCATGGCGACAGTCAGTCACAGCGCGGCCGCGTCCCACGTTGGCAGGATCCGGTCCAACAACCAGGACTCCGGCTACTCCGGCCAGCACCTGTTCCTCGTCGCCGATGGCATGGGCGGGCACGCGGGCGGCGACGTCGCCTCCGCGATCGCCACCAAGCGCATCATCGAGGCCGACCGGGACTACCAGAGCCCGCAGGACGCCGAATTCGCGCTCCAGGCCGCGCTCATCGCGGCGAACTCGCTCCTCGCCGAGACGGTCTACGAACACACCGAGCTGACCGGGATGGGCACGACCGTCAGCGCCCTCGTCGTCCTCAACGACGAGGTTGCGATCGCCCACATCGGCGACTCGCGGATTTACCTTCTGCGTGAGGGCGAGCTCTCCCAGATCACGATCGACCACACCTTCGTGCAGCGTCTCGTCGACAGCGGCCGCATCACCGAGCAGGAGGCGATGGTGCACCCGCGCCGCTCGGTCCTGATGCGCGTGCTCGGCGACGTCGAGGCCGCCCCTGAGATCGATACCTCGATCCTCGCGACCTTCGCAGGAGACCGCTGGCTGATCTGTTCCGACGGCCTGAGCGGCGTCGTCTCCAACGCGAGCATCGCGGCCGCACTCTCGAGCGGGCTCGACCCGCAGGGCGTCGCCGATCGCCTCGTGAAGGAGAGCCTCGACGGCGGAGCCCCCGACAACGTCACGATCGTCGTCGTCGACATCGGTGCGCCGGACGAACGCGTCGACACCCCCGTCGTCGTCGGGTCGGCATCCGCCCCGCTGGCCTTCGGCGAAGAACCCGGACGCAGCCGGGCCCTGCGGATGTCGAGTCTGCGCCTGCACCCCGTTCGCGAGACCCACTTCGAGCCCGACTCCCAGGACTACCTCACCGAACTCATCGAGGAGGACGCCCGCCGCGCCCGCCGCCGCAAGGCCACCTGGCTCGCCGGCGTCATCCTGCTCATCGTCGCCCTCGTCGGGGGCGGAGTCCTCGGGTATCAGTGGACTCAGACCCGCTATTACGTCGGCGTCGAGGGCAGCACGGTCGCGATCTTCCGCGGCGTCCAACAGGACCTCGGGCCGATCTCCCTCCACTCCGTCTACGAGGAGACTCCGCTCCAGGTCACCGACCTGCGGGTCTACGACCGGCAGCAGGTCGAGCAGACCATCAGCGCCTCCTCCCTCGACGAGGCCCGCCTCGTGATCGAACGCCTGACCAAGGCTAAAAATGAGTAATTCACGGGCAGCGGATACCCCCGCGCGCGCTCCGAAGTCCAAGCCGGGGAGTACCCGGAGACTGCATCTGCCGCAGAAGATGCGAAACGTCGAGCTCTTCCTGCTACTCGTCGCCTGCGGGATCAACGCCGCAGCCGTCGTGCTTGTCCAGCTCGGCGCGCTCGGGCACATCGACACGACCCTCGTCGTGCTGGGCGCGGGCCTGTCCGGCCTCGTGCTCTGCCTGCACATCGTGCTGCGCTTCGTGGCGCGGGACGCCGACCCGTTCATCCTGCCGATCGCGACGCTCCTGAACGGCATCGGAATCGCGATGATCTACCGCATCGATATCGCAAACGGCGACGCCGGCTGGGACAGTGCGGCAGTGCGCCAGACCGTGTGGAGCGGCCTCGCGATCGCCTGTGCCATCACGGTCATGCTCGTCATCCGCAACCACCGGGTGCTCTTCCGCTATACGTACGTGTCCGGGTTCGTCGCGGTCATCCTGCTGCTCCTCCCGCTCGTCCCCGGACTCGGCCGCGAGGTCAGCGGCGCCAGGGTCTGGATCGGCATCGGCTCGTTCGCCACCTTCCAGCCCGGTGAGATCGCGAAGATCGCCCTCGCGATCTTCTTCGCCGGCTATCTGGTCCGCAACCGGGACAGCCTCTCCATGGTCGGCCGCAAGGTGCTGTGGATGAAGTTCCCGCGACTGCGCGACCTCGGGCCGATCCTGGTGCTCTGGGCCCTCTCGATGTCGGTCATCATCTTCCAGCGCGACCTCGGAACGGCCCTGCTCTACTTCGGGCTCTTCCTCGTCATGCTCTACATCGCGACCGGCCGACTCAGCTGGGTCCTGCTCGGCATGACCCTCTTCATCGGCGGCGCGATCATCGCCAGCCAGACCCTCGACTATGTGCACGGCCGGTTCCAGAACTGGCTCGATGCGCTCAACCCCGACGTGTACGGCGCGGACGGCGGCAGCTACCAGCTCGTCCAGGGCCTGTTCGGGCTCGCCAAGGGCGGACTTCTCGGCACCGGCCTCGGCCAGGGGCGTCCCGAGATCACCCCGGTCCCGCAGAGCGACTACATCATCGCGAGCCTCGGCGAGGAGCTCGGGCTCGCCGGGCTGTTCGCGATCCTGGCCCTGTACCTGCTCTTCGTCGCCCGCGGCTTCCGCATCGGCTTCGCCGGGCACGACGACTTCGGCAAGCTCCTCGGTGTCGGGCTCTCCTTCGTGGTCGCCCTGCAGTGCTTCATCGTCATCGGCGGTGTCACCAGGGTCATTCCACTCACGGGGCTCACGACACCCTTCCTCGCGGCCGGCGGATCCTCGCTCGTCGCCAACTGGATCATCGTCGCGCTCCTGCTGCGCCTGTCCGACACCGTCCGCAACCAACCCCGGCTGGTGGTCTGATGAATCGCGAACTCAAGCGCGTGAGCATCGTCGTGATGCTGATGTTCGTCGCCCTGCTGACCTCGACGACGGTCATCCAGGTCTTCCAGGCCGAGAGCCTGTCCGCGGACTCCCGCAATACCCGCACGCTCTACGACAGCTACATGGTCGAGCGCGGCGCCATCCTCGTTGCCGGTACCCCGATCGCCCAGTCGGTCCCGACCGAGGACAACTACAAGTACCTGCGCACGTACAGCAACGCCGCCCTCTACGCCCCTGTCACGGGCTTCCTGCCCGTCAACGGCGCGGCGACCGGGCTCGAGCGCGCGCTCAACGGCGAACTCAGCGGCACCTCGGATTCTCAGTTCTTCGACCAGATGAACTCCCTCGTCACCGGGCAGGCGTCCAAGGGCGCGTCCGTCGAGGTCACGATCGACCCCGTCGCCCAGCAGGCCGCCTGGGATGCCCTGGGGAACCTCACCGGTTCCGTCGTCGTCACCGAGCCGAAGACCGGCCGGATCCTGGCCATGGTGTCCAAGCCGAGTTATGACCCGAACCTGCTCGCCGTGCACGACGACCAGGCCGTCACCGACACCTACCAGGGCCTCGTGAACGACCCGGGCAACCCCCTGATCAACCGTTCGATCGATGCGCTCAACCCTCCCGGGTCCGTCTTCAAGCTCGTCGTCGCATCCGCTGCCATCGAATCGGGCAAGTTCACCCCGGACAGTGCCTTCCCGAACCTGCCGACCTTCACTCTGCCCGGCAGCTCCTCCGTCGTGATCAACTCCGGCGGCGGCACCTGCGGCAGCGGCGACACGGTCACGATCGCCACGGCGCTGCGCCTGTCGTGCAACATTCCCATGGCCGAGCTCGGGCTGCAGCTCGGTGCGACAGCCATCCGTGAGATGGCCGAGAAGTACGGGTTCAACACGAGCTACTCGGTTCCCCTCGATGTCGCGACGAGCGTGTACCCCACGGTCCTCGATGACGCACAGACCGCACTGTCGGCGTTCGGGCAGTACGAGGTGCGCGCAACGCCCATGCAGATGGCGATGGTGTCGGCGACGATCGCGAACGGCGGGGTGCAGATGGCGCCGAACCTCGTGGAGGAAATCATCGCCCCCAATCTCAGCCCGCTCGAAAGCTTCACGCCGAAGACGGTGAAACAGGTGATCAGCGCTGCAACCGCGGCCACGATGACCCAGATGATGGTCAATGACGTCGCGGATGGCGCGGCAAGCAATGCAAGAATAGACGGGGTCAACGTGGCGGGAAAAACGGGTACGGCCGAGAACGCAACTAACGAGCCATACACACTCTGGTTCACCGGTTTTGCTCCCGCAGAAGATCCAAAATACGCGATCACCGTCCTCGTTGAGGATGGCGGAGGTCTTGGCCAGAAGGGGTACGGCAATTTGCTCGCCGCACCCATTGCAAAGCAGGTACTAGAGGCGGTGCTGAACAAATGAGACCCACAGCAGGGCTCACCTTCGGGGGACGCTACGAACTGAAGTCCCGGATCGCCATCGGCGGGATGGGCGAGGTCTGGCAGTCCGTCGACCTCGTGATCGGTCGTACCGTCGCCATCAAGATCTTGAAGGACGAGTATCTCGGTGACCCGGGCTTCCTCGAGCGCTTCCGCGCCGAGGCCCGTCACGCCGCTCTCGTCAACCACGAAGGCATCGCCAATGTCTTCGACTACGGCGAAGAAGACGGCAGCGCCTTCCTCGTCATGGAACTCGTTCCCGGCGAAGCCCTGTCGACGATCCTCGAGCGCGAGCACGTCCTGCCGACCGACAAGGTCCTCGACATCGTCGCGCAGACGGCATCCGCCCTGCACGCCGCGCACGCCGCTGGACTCGTACACCGGGACATCAAGCCGGGGAACCTGCTGATCACCCCCGATGGCCGGGTCAAGATCACCGACTTCGGCATCGCCCGTATCGCCGACCAGGTTCCGCTCACCGCGACCGGTCAGGTGATGGGCACCGTGCAGTACCTCTCGCCCGAGCAGGCGAGCGGTCGCTCGGCGTCACCGACGACCGACATCTACTCACTCGGCATCGTCGCATACGAGTGCCTCGCCGGACGCCGCCCGTTCACGGGAGAGTCTCAGGTGGCCATCGCGATGGCGCAGATCAACGAGATCGCTCCTGACCTGCCCGACACGATTTCCGAGCCGGTCCGCAACCTCGTCATCTCCTGCCTCGCCAAGAACCCGGCGGATCGCCCGGCGTCGGCGGCCCACCTCGCCAGGGCCGCAACCGCCCTGCGCCGCGGTGATGTCGCACTCGCGGCCGCTTCGGTTCCCGCCGTCATGAACGGGGTCACCCCCACCATGGCGACGATGCTGATGCCCGGTGCCGGCGCGAACGCGCAGGCCACCACGCTGCTTCCTTCCGGCCTGCCGCCCGTCACTCGCGCGTCTACGGCAGCGGCCGAGGCCGCGGAAGCCAAGAAGAAGAAGAAGCCCAGCCCGTGGACCTGGCCGCTCATCGCCCTGATCGCACTGCTGGCTCTGGTTCTCATCGGCGGCATCATCGCGTTCGTTTCCCAGCAGAACAGCGGAAGCACCCCGGTCACGACGTCGAGCACGTCGAGCACTCCCTCCTCGACGCCGTCCAAGACTCCATCGCCGAGTGCGACGCCGAGTCCGACGCCGAGTGCGACCCCGACGCCCACAACGGCGGAGGTGACCGAGTCCGAGTTCATCGGCAAGACGAGCGGGGAAGCCCGCACCATGCTCCAGGGTCTGGGCTTCGTCGCCGACGTCGTCACGGGTAACGCCTCGGTCGACCCGGCCACTCAGGTCGTCGACACGGTCTACAAGGTCAACCCGACGGGCCCGGTCAAGAAGGGCGAGAAGATCACCGTCACGGTCTACGCGCCGGCCCTCGTTCCGGACACCCCGACCGCGGCTCCGACGGCGGACAAGAAGACTGTTGCCCCCGGTGGCACGGTCACCTACACCTGGACGGCCCAGTCCTGCCCCGCCGGGCAGACTCTGGCCGGGTACAAGCTCGAGGCGACCGGCGGCGCCGTAGCCTCAGCCAACCCGACCGCAGCCGGCGTCACGACGGCAGCGGTCACCGCGGGAGCAGCGCCCGGGCCCGTGACAGTCAAGTTCCTGTACTACTGCGGCCAGGTCGCCTCCGGCTGGTCGCCCTCCTCGACAGATGTCGTGGTCGCCCCGTAAGGAAGGCCGGACACTTCAGGTAAAATAGCCAAGATCTGGGTGACCAGGGGACGATGGTCGACAAGAGTGGGAGTGAGTCTGTGAGTGATGAAGGCCGCCTGCTCGCAGGTCGCTATCGAGTGGGGGCACTCATTGGTCGCGGCGGCATGTCCGACGTGCACATCGGCACCGACGCGCGGCTCGGCCGCACGGTGGCGATCAAACTCCTGAAATCCTCCCTCGCGGCCGACCCCGCCTTCCGCACCCGCTTCCGCCAGGAGGCGCAGGCCGCGGCGCGGATGGCGCACCCCACGATCGTGCGCGTCTTCGACGCAGGCGAGGAGACCGTCGGAGAACCCGGCGGCCTCGAGTCGCAGATTCCATTCATCGTGATGGAATTCGTCGACGGACGCCTGCTCAAGGACATCATCCGCGAAGGTCCCGTCCAGCCCACCGAAGCCGTGCGAATCATCGACGGCGTCCTGACGGCGCTCGAGTACTCGCACCGCGCGGGCGTCGTGCACCGCGATATCAAGCCCGGCAACATCATGATCACCAAGACCGGCCAGGTCAAGGTGATGGACTTCGGCATCGCGAGAGCCATCTCGGATTCCTCGACAACGGTCGCCCAGACCACCGCGATCCTCGGCACCGCGTCGTACTTCTCCCCGGAACAGGCCAAGGGCGAATCCGTCGACGCACGCACCGACCTGTACTCCACCGGTGTCGTCCTCTTCGAGATGCTCACCGGCCGCACCCCTTTCCGCGGCGACACCCCGGTCGCCGTCGCTTACCAGCACGTCAGCGAGACACCGGTCACCCCGAGCTCGATCAACCCCAAGATTTCTCCGGCCCTCGACGTCGTCGTGATGCGAGCCCTGGAAAAGGACCGCTTCGCCCGCTACCAGAGCGCCGTCGAATTCCGAACGGATGTCGAGATCGCCGGCTCCGGCGTGATCCCGCTGCACCGCCCCGTCGATGAAGCCTCCGCAAGCCTTTTCGGTACGCCGCCGACGGCAACCTCCGGATCGGAGCTCGCCCTCAAGCAGCTCGCCGAGGACGCCACGATGGTGCGCACCCAGCGACGCCCTCCGGTCATCTGGATCTGGGCCGGCATCCTCAGCGTCATCGTGATCGTGCTCTCCGTGATGATCTGGGCCTTCAGCCTTACCCCGAGCAGCGATCTCCCGGACAATTCCCGGAAGGTGCCCTCACTGGTCGGTGAGAGCTACGAGGCCGCCCAGAATACCCTCATCGAGTCCGACCTCGCCGCCACGATGGCCCAGGAGGCCAGCGCGACGGTCCCCAAGGACAAGGTCACGCGAACGGACCCGCCGGCCGGAACGATCGCCCAGCCGACCGATGTGATCAAGGTCTACGTGTCAACGGGTCCGCAGCCCGTGACCGTCCCGGACGTCACGAACCTGCCGATCGCCGATGCCCAGGCCGCGATCAGTGCTCTCGGGCTCGTGCCAGGTTCGATCACCAAGGAGAACTCGGCGACGATCGCACCCAACCTTGTGCTGCGTACCGACCCGGCGCTTCAGGCCAGCGCCCAGACCGGTGACACCATCAATCTCTTCATCTCCAGCGGCCTCGTCAGCCTGCCGAACCTCGTCGGCCAGTCGCTGACGGCGGCGAGTGAGCTCCTGCAGAGCCCGAGCGTGCAGCTCGTTCCGATGCCGACCCCGGACACCACCTGTGCGAGCCAGCCGGGCTCACCCGTCACCAAGCAATCCCAGGCCCCCGGCGACGTGCAACAGAAGTCCGAAGTCTCACTCACCTACTGCGCCAAGTAGCTCCCCGCCTTACCCTCCCCGGCCCGGCCCGGCCCGCGACAGCGGGTGACCGGCTGGCCTGAGCGGAGTGACCGACGCCGCACCGCTTTCGCGACGCTAGGGCGCCCACGGCGAGTCAGGCCAGCACGTTCGCGATGCAGGAGTGCACAAAGCGCCCGAGAGCATGCGTCCGGCAGGCCGCCGCAGGCGCCGCCGTGGCTAGCTCAGGAGATCCGTGCAGCCCGGCGTAGCTCGGCCGCACTGGTCCGAGGGCCGGTAATGCCTGCCCGGGCCAATCTCCTGAGTTAGCCACAGGAGCGCATGCACACACTCCCGAGAGCGTGCAACCCGCCTGGCTTACGCGACCGTCGCCGTGCCGAATTCAGGAGATGCCTGCGTCCGGGTGGGATCGGCCGCACTTGGTCCGCGGGCCCGTGGCGCTCGCCCGGGCGCATCTCCTGAATTCGGCACCTCGAGCGCCGGCACACTCGCGTGCAGGTGTGAAACTCGGAGCACCGAGGCGATAATTAAGTGAGCTAATCTCGCATTCGTGTTCGATTCGGGGTAGAATCGGGGTATGGCAGGAGCTTCGGATCCACAGTCACACACCCCGCAGACACCCGGTTCCGGGGCTGCGGGGGATCAGCCCACCACGGTGGGCCTCGTCTCCACCGAGTCGTCGGCTGAGTCGTCGGTCGCATCCGCGGAGTCGTCGGTCGAGGCGGCTCATCCGGTTGCGATTGCTGAGGGTTTCGAGGGTGTTGAGGGCCTGGCCGGCTCGGTTGCGTCGGTGCATGCGGATGCTGTCGCCCGGCTCCTCGAGGCCCAGACGGCCCTCGCGGAGGCCTTGGCGGCGATCCCGGTCGGACTGCTCAGCGATACGGAAGCCGTGACGGCGCTCAGCATGGTCGAGGCGATCGGGCGGACGGTGGATGCGGCCCGGGTGAACACCGCCACCGATGTGGATCGGCGGGCCCGAGTGCTCGACCGGGACGGGCTGGCATGGCGAATGGGCTGCAAAGGTCCGTTGGATGTGCTGACCCGGGTGACGCGGGTGTCGGCCAGGGAAGTGAAGCGACGCACCAAGCTCGGCGATGCGGTGTTGCCGCGGCCGTGCGGCGGGAGCGGCTGGTTGCCGCCGTTGTTCCCGACGGTCGGGGCCGCCCTGACCGCGGGGGAGATCGGGGTGGAGACCGCGGAGTTGATCGTGGCGGGGCTTCAGACGATCAGTCACCGGGTGGCGCCGGATGACCTGCTGACGGCGGAACGTGCTCTGGTCGCCTCGGCGGCCGGTCTGATCACCCCGGAAACCGAGAACCTCGCCGGCGCGGGGGTCCCGGCGGCTGCGGATCTGATCCGGGGCATGGTGTTGCAGTGGCAGGCGGCCCTGGACCCGGACGGCGTCCTGCCGCAGGAGGACGTGTTCGAGGCGAAGTCGAACATCGGCTTCGGCCAACTCAAGAACGGCTTGTATCCGGTGAAGGGCGGGGTCACGCCGGAACTGTTCGGGATGATGAACACCCTCTTCGACGCCTTCCTCAGCTTCCACGCGCGGCCCGCGTTCCCCACCGAGGAAGAACAGGCGCTGATGGATTCGGGGCAGATGATCCCCGGCGCCGAAACCGAAGGCACCGGAGCCGACACCGGCCCGGAGCTGGACGTGATCGAAGCCGAGCTTCGGGAACGCCGCCAGGACACCCGCACCAGCGGGGAGAAACGCGCCGACATCCTCCGCGCGTTGATCGAACATGCCGCTCGCGACCAGGACACGCCGTCGATGGGTGGGTCGGCGCCGACGGTGATGGTGCACGTGAACGCCGTCGACCTCGACTCCGGGGTCGGGGTCGGGTGGATCGACGGGGTCGAAGCACCGGTGTCGCTGAAGACGGTGCACCAACGGATCTGCGACGGCGGCTTCCAGGGGGTGTTGTTCGGGGCCAACAACCAGGTGCTGAAACTGGGCCCGGAACGGCGGTATTTCAACCGGGCGCAGCGGCGGGCGATCACCGCCCGGGACGGCGGGTGCATCATCCCCGGGTGCAAGGCCCCCGCCCACTGGGCCGAAGTGCACCATGTGAAGCCGTGGGCGAAGGACGGCCCGACGAATGTCGACAACGGGGTCCTCCTCTGCTGGTTCCATCACCACACCATCGACACGTCGGGGTGGGAGATCCGGATGGTGAAGGGCTCACCACAAGTGCGGGCCCCGGGGCTGATCGACCCGCAACGACTCTGGCGGCCACCGAACCGGCACCGCGCCCACCAGGTCCTGACCGGACCACCCAACCGCGACTGAACATCGAACCAAGGCGGACTCGACTGACCAAGGCACTTGCTGGCTCAGCGTCGCACCCGGCATCCACCACACTCGTGCGACCGCAGCGCGGCACGGCAGAGCACAGCCGCGCGGAGGTGACGTTAGGACAGCTTGAGGATGGGGTGGAGGCCCCGTGCGGTCTCCTGGGCCTCAGGGAGGCCGGTGAGGGCCAGCCAGTTGGCCAGCATGAGGTAGCCACCCTCCGTGAGGACCGATTCCGGGTGGAACTGCACACCGAGAATCGGAGCGGATGCGTGCCGGAGTCCCATGATCACGCCTCCGGCCGTGCGCGAGGTCACGACGAGGTCACTCGGGACCGTGGAATCGACGACGGCGAGCGAGTGGTATCTCGTCGCAGTGAAGGGCTGGGGAACGCCGGCGTAGAACGCGCTGTCGTCGTGCGTGACCTGACTCGTCTTGCCGTGCATGAGCTCCTCGGCGTTCGTCACCGTGGCCCCGAAGGCCTCCGCGATCGCCTGATGACCCAGGCATACGCCGAAGAGCGGCGAGCCGGCCTCGAACGCGGCCCGGACGACGGCAATGGACACTCCCGCGTCGGCGGGCTTCCCCGGCCCCGGCGAGAGCAGCACACCGTCGAACTCAGCGATGCGCGCAGCGGCTTCCTCCGGTGGGAATGCGTCATTCCGCACGACCTCTGTCTCTGCCCCCAGTTCCATCAGGTACCCGTTGAGGGTGTAGACGAAGCTGTCGTAATTGTCGATGACGAGTATGCGGGTCATGGCGTGCCGACCGTCGATTCCTGGCTGTTGACGATGGTGTCCACCCACGGGAACACCCACGTGGCGAGGACGAAGAGGACAAGAGCGACGAGCACCAGCACCTGGAGGATGCGGAGCCAGAGGGGGCCGGGAAGGACCCGCCACAGTGCTGCGTACATGATGAGCCTCCTAGCCCGCGGCCTGGGCCGCGATGATGGCGGCAAGTTCCGCTGGCGGGCCGGCCGAGATGGGTTGCCAAGAGTCGAAGACACCGTAGGCGATGATGCGTTCCGCAGTGGAGTAGAGCGGGTTGCAGCTCGTGAGGGTGATGATGCGGTCGGTCGCGGTCGCCCCCGGCGCGTGCGGGACGGCAGCGAGGACGCCGACGTCGGTCGGTTGCACGTATTCCAGGTCACGGAACCGGTACGTGTAGTACCCGTCGGCCGTCTGCACGAAAATGGGATCGCCGAGCTGCAGCTCGTTGATCAGGTGCATGCCGCCGCCATTGGCACTGCGGTGCGCCGCCACCACGAAGTTCCCGACCTCGCCCGGCATCTGGGTGCCCGGGTAATGCCCGATACCCAGCCGCGGGCTGTTGAGCACATTGAGGCCGACGCCCTCCGCGATGGTGCGCGAATACGCGGCGCCGTAGCGCGGCACGTAGAGCACGGCGAACGGCTGTGCCTCGGCAGGGGCAACGGCAACCACGGGAGTTCCGAAGCCCGACGGCTGGGCAGGAGCTGCAGTCGGCGTATTCGTCGGCGTGGGTGTCGGCGTCGAGCTGGCCGCCTGCGCGTCGTCGATCCATTGCTGGCTGATCTGGTTGGCCGCGCTGGACTGCTCACCGGCGACGACGAGGTCGTTCCACCACAGCTGCCAGGCAATGAAGAGGAAGACGAGCACGCCTCCCGTGATGAGCACTTCACCGAAGACACCGATCACGCTCACCGGCTTGCGGCGCCGGAGTGCTCGTCGCGCGCGACGACTCTCCGCTGGCGCGGCGGGCGGGGTGGCGTCGGACATGGTTCCGATTCTAATCGGCAGAGGCGCCCGGCGAGCCCTGGCGAGGTCGCCCGAGGGGCAATGGCGCTAGAATCGCAGGCATGGCTCGAACGAATCCCCGCACTAAGCCCGCCCGCACCGAGGTCGTTCGCTCTGGCGAGGACGCCCCGAACGCCGTCTGGTTCAAACCAGTCATGTTCGGCTTCATGCTCATCGGACTGGCGTGGATCATTGTCTTCTACGTGAGCCAGGGAACGCTGCCGATCGGCAGCCTCGGCTCCTGGAACATCCTCGTCGGATTCGGGATCGCCTTCATCGGCTTCCTGATGACCACCCGCTGGCGTTAACCTCTCGGTTACCCCCTGTTCGGGGACCAATTACACCGGTGTAATTATCCCCAGTTGTGGACAGACCTGTGGATAACTTTCAGCCCAGGAACTTGACGAAACTCAGGGCGACGAGAACGAGCGCGAAACCTGCGACAAGCCAGTTCTGCAATGACTGGTGCTTGCTGCGCCGCGTCTGCACGTAGATCAGACCGAGGATCGCTCCGCCGATGAGGCCGCCGACGTGCGCCTGCCAGGCGACATTGAGGCCCGGCACGAAGCCGATCACGAGGTTGATTCCGACGAGGATCAGCAATTGTGTCGAATTGCCTCCCAGTCGTCTCTGGATGACCAGGAATGCGCCCATCAGTCCGAAGATGGCACCGGATGCCCCGACGACGGCTGTGAGCGGACCGGCCAGGAACAACACCCCGAGGGAACCCGCGAGCCCGCTGAGCAGGTACAGGGCGAGGAAGCGGCCACGGCCGAGCATGCCCTCGAGGATCTGGCCGAAGATCCACAGTGTGTACATGTTGAGAAGCACGTGGAAGATGAAGCCGGTCGAGTGGACGAACACGCTCGTGAGCATCCGCCACGGCTCGAAACTGCCGGGGTACGAGTAGATGCCGGCGTAGAGCAATGCGCTCGTGACGTCGAATCCGGGAAGGAGCTGCAGCAGGAACACTGCGAAGGTGACACCGATGATGCCGTAGGTGACGACCGGCCCACGGCTCGACGAGATCCGGGACAGGAGGGCCGGGCGAGTGCGCGGGGCGTTCTGCCGCTGTTCCTTCATGCACTCGGGGCAGATCACACCGACGGCGGCCTGGGTCTGGCACTCCGGGCAGATGGTGCGCCCACAGCGCTGACAGAGGATGAAACTTTGCCTGCCCGGATGCCGATAGCAGAAATTGGCTGCGGATCCGGGCAGGTCAGTCATTCGAAGTGGGCCTAGACCTGCTCGACGGTGACGGACTCGATGACGACCTCCGTGAGGGGACGGTCACGGCCATCGGTCGGCACGGTGGCGAGCTTCGCGACGATCGCGCGGGAGGCTTCGTCCTCGACGGCGCCGAAGATGGTGTGCTTGCCCTGCAGCCACGTGGTCGGGACGACGGTGATGAAGAACTGCGAGCCGTTGGTGCCGCGGCCGCCCTGGATGCCGGCGTTGGCCATCGCGAAGACGTACGGCTGGGTGAAGTCGAGGTCGGGGCTGATCTCGTCGTCGAACTGGAAGCCGGGGCCGCCGGTGCCCTGGCCGAGCGGGTCGCCGGCCTGGATCATGAAGTCCTTGATGATGCGGTGGAAGACGGTGCCGTCATAGAGGGGAGTCTTCGAGACCTTGCCGGTGCCGGGGTGCTTCCATTCGATCTCGCCGGTGGCGAGGCCCACGAAGTTCTTGACCGTCTTCGGCGCGTGGTTGCCGAAGAGGTTGACCTTGATCGGTCCGAGCGATGTATTGAGCGTTGCGACGGCGGTGTGCTTTGACATGGGGTCAATTCTTGCACAGGCGCGCAGGCTGATTCTGACCGTCCGCGGCATCCGAAGCCCTCTTACGGTATTGCGTGGCAAGATGGATGGTGTTCGCCACATGACATCGATGGAGGGTCCAGATGAGCCTGTCACGCAAGCGCCGCAAGGAACTTACGAAGCTGCGCAAGAGCGCAGACGAGTTGTGGAACCACCAGCAGGAGGTTCTCGACCGGGCAAACGTGCTTGCACGTGAAGCCGCACACCAGGCGGGGGTACTCACCCGCGAGGAAGTCGTTCCCCGGGTCCGCGAGAGCTACGACCAGGTCGTTCGCCCCAAGGTCCAGGCCACCCAGGATCTGGCCGACGGTGTACGCAACCAGGTCGTCACCAAGGTGCTTCCCGGTATCGGCAGCGCGATCGGCACCGTCATGAGCGTCGGAGACGTCGCCAGGGACGCCCGCGTTCGCGCCGCTCTCAGCCGCCTGCACTTCCAGCAGCCCGTTGTGATCGAGAAGAAGGGCCCGGGTGCCGGCGCATACATCGCGCTCGGTGTCGCCCTGGCCGCCGCCGCAGGCGTCGCATACGCCGTCTGGCAGACGTTCCGTGCCGACGACGAGCTCTGGGTCGCCGACGACGAGCCCAAGACCGCCACGTCCGTCGAGTCGTAACCGACTCAGGTCGTAAGAGACACAGACAGATACACAGAAGGCCCGCATCCACTGGATGCGGGCCTTCTGTCGTTCTGCTGCGAGATTGCTGCGGATTGTGGAGCCACGGGGAATCGAACCCCGGACCTCCTGCTTGCAAAGCAGGCGCTCTACCAATTGAGCTATGGCCCCGCACATTCACGGGCGTGATGGCCGGAACGGCCAGGACTACATAAAACTGCTACTGCGTGGGGATACCGGGATTTGAACCTGGGACCTCTTCATTATCAGTGAAGCGCTCTAACCAACTGAGCTATATCCCCCTTATTGGGCAGATTTGAGACTACCGGAAACCTCCGGTTTCTCCCAATCGAGCAGCCGATCAGATCGGAGCCTGCCCGATTGGGAGCGGCGGTGAAACGGGTGAATCGGGTGACGCGGGTGAAACGGGTGGTGCTAGTTGTTCGTGAAGCCGACGAGCAGTCCGCCGGTGATCTTCACGCTCAGGTTGTACAGCACGGCGTAGACGGCGCCCAGGGCCGTGATGACGACCGTGTTCAGCACCGCCACGACGACGGCGAAGCCCATGACATTACCGATGGAGAGAATGCTGGCCAGATCGGAGGACGAACCGGCGATATCGGCGTACAGGGTGTCGATCTTCCCGAAGATCCCGGTGCCGTTGAGCACCGTGAAGATCAGGAAGGTCGCGACGATGGTCACGATACCGAGGCACAGGGCGATCAGGAAGGACAACTTCACCGCCGACCAGAAGTCGATGTAGACCAACTTGAGCCGCACCTGCTTTGTTGTCGCAGTGGGTCTCCGGCCGGACTTCTTGGCAAGTTTTTCAGCAACACTACTCATCTAACGGTTCTTCCTCTCCCGAATCGCTCTCCGGCTCGTCCGCAGTATCCTCGGCGATCAGGTTACGTTCGGAGTTTTTCGCAATCGCGATGATCCGGTCTTCTTCCGCAAACTTAGCGAAGACGACGCCCATCGTGTCCCGTCCCTTGGCAGGGACTTCTGCGACGTCAGAGCGTACCACCTTGCCACTGGCAAGGACCACGAGTACTTCGTCCTCGTCCTCCACGATAAGGGACCCGACGAG
Organism: Cryobacterium zhongshanensis; assembly: GCF_022760445.1. Classification (NCBI taxonomy): domain Bacteria; kingdom Bacillati; phylum Actinomycetota; class Actinomycetes; order Micrococcales; family Microbacteriaceae; genus Cryobacterium; species Cryobacterium zhongshanensis. Next base: position 306,106 of record NZ_JALGAR010000004.1, read on the forward strand.
GTCCCCGCGATCATCGTTGAGTTTTGCGACCTTGATGCCGAGTCCGCCACGGTTCTGCAGGCGGTACTGGTCGGCCGCTGTGCGCTTGGCATAGCCGCCCTCCGTCACGACGAACACGTAGCCGTCGTCCGAGACAACGGATGCGTCGAGCAGGCGGTCATCGCCGCGGAAGTGCATCCCGATCACGCCGGAGGTGCTCCGGCCCATCGGTCGCAGGGCCTCGTCGCTCGCGGTGAACCGGATCGACATGCCCTTCCGGGACACGAGCAGCAGGTCGGAGTCTTCCTCGACGAGGAGCGCGGAGACGAGCTCGTCGCCCTCGCGCAGCTTGATCGCGATAATGCCGCCGGTGCGGTTCGTGTCGTACTCGCTCAGCGCCGTCTTTTTGATCAGGCCGTCGCGCGTGGCGAGCGTGAGGTACTGGGCCGCCCCGTAGTCGCGGATGTCGAGGATCTGCGCGATCTCCTCACCCGGCTGCAGTGCGAGCAGGTTGGCGACGTGCTGGCCCTTGGCGTCCCGGCCGGATTCCTGTGCTTCGTACGCCTTGGCGCGGTATACCCGCCCGGTGTTCGTGAAGAACAGCAGCCAGTGGTGCGTCGTCGTGACGAAGAAGTGCTCCACGACGTCGTCCGCGCGCAGCTGGGCGCCCTTGACGCCCTTGCCGCCGCGGTGCTGGTTGCGGTAGTTGTCGCTGCGGGTGCGCTTGATGTAGCCGCCGCGGGTGACCGTGACCACCATCTCCTCTTCGGGGATGAGGTCCTCGACCGACATGTCGCCGTCGAAGCCGAACATGATCTCGGTGCGGCGGTCGTCGCCGAACTTCGTGGTGATCTCGGTGAGCTCGTCGCTGATGATCGTGCGCTGGCGTTCCGGGCTCGCGAGGATCGACTGGAACTCGACGATCTGCAGCTCGAGCTCGGCGGCCTGGTCGATGATCTTCTGGCGCTCGAGGGCCGCGAGGCGGCGCAGCTGCATCGTCAGGATGGCGTCGGCCTGGAGCTTGTCGACGTCCAGGAGCTCCATCAGGCCGGTGCGGGCGTCCTCGACGGTCGGAGACCGGCGGATGAGCGCGATCACCTCGTCGAGGGCGTCGAGCGCCTTGAGGTAGCCGCGCAGGATGTGCGCGTCAGCCTCGGCCTTGTTCAGCCGGAACTGGGTGCGCCGCACGATGACGTCGACCTGGTGGTCGACCCAGGCGGAGACGAAGCCGTCGAGGGGCAGCGTGCGCGGCACTCCGTCGACGATCGCGAGCATGTTCGCGCCGAAGTTCTCCTGCAGCGGGGTGTGCTTGTACAGGTTGTTCAGGACGACCTTCGCGACGGCGTCGCGCTTGAGCACGATCACGAGGCGCTGGCCGGTGCGGCCGGAGGTTTCGTCGCGGATGTCGGCGATCCCGCCGATCTTGCCGTCCTTGACGAGGTCGGCGATCTTGATCGCGAGGTTGTCCGGGTTGACCTGGTACGGCAGCTCGGTGATCACAAGGCAGGTGCGGCCCTGGAGCTCTTCGATGCTGACGACGGCGCGCATCGTGATGGAGCCGCGACCGGTGCGGTAGGCATCCTGGATGCCCTTGATCCCGAGGATCTGCGCGCCGGTGGGGAAGTCGGGTCCCTTGATCCGCTGGATGAGTGCTTCGAGGAGCTCCTCGCGCGTCGCATCGGGGTTCTGCAGGTACCACAGGGCGCCGGCGGAGACCTCGCGCAGGTTGTGCGGCGGGATGTTGGTGGCCATGCCGACCGCGATGCCGACGGAACCGTTGACGAGCAGGTTCGGGAAGCGCGAGGGGAGCACTGTCGGTTCGAGGGTGCGACCGTCGTAGTTGTCCTGGAAATCGACGGTGTCCTCGTCGATGTCGCGCACCATTTCGAGGGCGAGCGGGGCCATCTTCGTTTCGGTGTACCGCGGGGCGGCTGCGCCGTCGTTTCCGGGAGAGCCGAAGTTGCCCTGGCCGAGCGCGAGCGGATAGCGCAGGCTCCAGGGCTGGACCAGCCGGACGAGGGCATCGTAAATGGACGAGTCACCGTGGGGGTGGAACTGGCCCATCACGTCACCGACGACGCGCGCGCACTTACTGAACGCCTTGTCCGGGCGGTACCCGCCGTCGAACATGGCGTAGATCACGCGACGGTGCACCGGCTTCATGCCGTCACGCACGTCGGGAAGCGCACGCCCGACGATGACGCTCATGGCGTAGTCGAGGTAGGAGCGCTGCATCTCGAGCTGCAGGTCGACCTGGTCGATCTTGCCGTGCTGCTCGAGATGAGCCGCCTTCGCGGCGGCTTCCGCTGCGAGCTCCTCGTTGGTGGTGTTGCCGGTGGTGTTGTTGGTGTCGTCAGATGTCAAGGAAACGCACGTCCTTCGCGTTCTTCTGGATGAAGTTGCGGCGGGACTCGACGTCCTCGCCCATCAGTGTGGAGAAAATCTCGTCCGCCGCCGCTGCGTCGTCGAGCGTGACCTGGAGCAGCGTTCGGGTCTCAGGCGCCATCGTGGTTTCCCACAGCTCCTTGTAGTCCATCTCGCCGAGCCCCTTGTACCGCTGGATGCCGTTGTCCTTGGGGATCCGCTTGCCCGCTGCCGCGCCATCGGCGAGGAGCGCGTCGCGTTCCTTGTCGGAGTAGACGTATTCGTGCGGGGAGTTCGTCCATTTGAGCCGGTACAGCGGCGGCTGCGCGAGGTACACGTAGCCGAGGTCGATGAGCGGCCGCATGTAGCGGAACAACAGGGTCAGCAGGAGGGTCGTGATGTGCTGGCCGTCGACATCCGCATCGGCCATCAGGACGATCTTGTGATACCGGACCTTGTCGGGATTGAATTCCTCGCCCATGCCGGCGCCGAATGCCGTGATCATGGCCTGGACCTCGGCGTTTCCGAGGGCACGGTCGAGCCGCGCCTTCTCCACGTTCAGGATCTTGCCGCGAAGCGGGAGAATCGCCTGATACTCCGGGTTCCGGCCCTGGACCGCGGAGCCGCCGGCCGAGTCACCCTCGACGATGAAGATCTCGGAGAGGGACGGGTCCTTGCTCTGGCAGTCCTTGAGCTTGCCCGGCATGCCGCCACCCTCGAGGAGGCCCTTGCGCCTGGCTGTTTCGCGCGCCTTGCGCGCCGCCATCCGGGCGTTCGACGCCTGGAGCGCCTTGCGAATGATCTCCTTGGCCGAGATCGGGTTGCGGTTGAACCAGTCGGACAGCTGGTCGTTGGCGACCTTCTGCACGAAGGACTTCGCCTCGGTGTTTCCGAGCTTCGTCTTGGTCTGGCCCTCGAACTGCGGTTCGGCGAGCTTGATCGACACAACGGCGGTCAGGCCTTCGCGCACATCGTCACCGGTGAGGTTGTCATCCTTTTCCTTGAGGATGCCCTTTTCCCTGGCGTACTTGTTGACGAGGGTCGTGAGCGCCGCGCGGAAACCCTCTTCGTGGGTGCCGCCCTCGTGGGTGTTGATCGTGTTCGCGTAGGTGTGGACGCTCTCCGTGTACGCGGTGGTCCACTGCATGGCCACTTCGAGGGCCATCTTGCGTTCGTGGTCCTCGAATTCGAAGGAGATGATCTCTTCGTTGACGAGTTCGGCCTTCTTGGCACGGTTGAGGTACTCGACGTAGTCGACGAGTCCCTTCTCGTACATGAAGGTCTTGTGCATCGGGGCGCCCTCGGCGTCGAGGTGCTCCGGTCGTTCGTCGGTGAGCGTGATAGTGAGTCCCTTATTAAGGAACGCCATCTGCTGGAAGCGCGCCCGCAGGGTCTCGAAGTCGAAGTCCGTGGTCTCGAAGGTTTCGGCGCTCGGCCAGAACGTGATCGTCGTTCCGGTCTCTTCGGAGGCTTCGTCCTGGCTCAGCGGGGCGAAGGGGACACCGTCGTGGAAGCTCTGCCGCCACACGTGGCCCTGGCGGCGGACCGCAACGTCGAGCCGGGAGGACAGCGCGTTGACCACGGAGCTGCCGACGCCGTGGAGGCCACCGGAAACCGAATAACCGCCGCCACCGAATTTACCGCCGGCGTGGAGCACGGTCAGGACGACCTCGACCGTCGAACGGCCCTCCGCCTTGTGGATGTCGACGGGGATGCCGCGACCGTTGTCTGCGACGCGAACGGCGCCGTCGGCGAGGATCTCAATGCCGATGGTGTCGCAGTATCCCGCGAGGGCCTCGTCCACCGAGTTGTCCACAATCTCGTAGACCAGGTGGTGCAGACCTCGGGGACCGGTCGACCCGATATACATACCGGGGCGCTTCCGAACGGCTTCAAGTCCTTCGAGGACCTGGATATCGTCGGCGCCGTATCCATGCTCCGGCTCGATCAATGGTTCGACTGACATCTGTTATGGAGCTCCTGACCGTCGCGCGGGCGACCCTTGAGTCTACCAAACAGGGCATGGCCTCCCGGCCATAAACGGGGATCTGACGCGTTTTGCCTAGTCGGTTGACCTGTTTTGGCTCCCTAGCCGTAGGTATCGCGTGGACCGCGCCCTGGAATTGATCTGGGACCCTTTTTCCAGGAGGGAGCGTTGGGTCCCTGAAAACGGATTGACACGATGCCCGCGTCCGGATAGCGGACGGAGATGTGCGTCATGATTTCGACGCGCATCATCCGGAGCTGGGTCGCCCACGCCGTCGACTCGCAGTGCACGGTCAGCACGCCCTCGTCGATGCCGGCGGGAGTGGAGTGTTTCGATGTTTCCTCACCGGCGAGTTCGATCCAGGATGCGAGCAGTTCCGACTGCGCGAGGGGTGAGTTCCACCCGAGCTGCATGGTCAGGGAGTCGATCGTGTCGCCGAGGCCACGTGGATCGCGGCCGATGCCGAACGGAACACTCGAACCGGTGTCGTCCCGTACCCGGCGCCTGGCCTTCACGCGCTTCGCGTTCGGGTCGCCGAACACGTCCTTGAACCGCAGGTAGACCCGTGCGGCCTCGCTCTGCTCAGCCATCGACGACCTCCCCTGCGTTGATATGAATGGTGTGCGCCGCCAGTTGTTTGGGGACATCCTCGAACACGGCCGCAGTGATGAGCACCTGATCGAATCCCAGCACCGCAGCCGCGAGGCGGCTGCGGCGGGACTGGTCGAGTTCAGCGAAGACGTCGTCGAGGATGAGGACGGGATCCCCGCTCGCGGAATCCCTGCGCAGGAGTTCGGCGGCCGCGAGCTTGAGCGCGAGGGCGAATGACCAGGATTCGCCGTGGCTCGCATATCCCCGCGCCGGCAGGGCGTTGAGCATGAAGACGACATCGTCGCGATGCGGGCCGACCAGGGTCATCCCGCGGTCGAGTTCTTTCCGGCGAACGCCGGAAAGGGCCGCCCGGAACAGCTCGGCAGTCGCCCCGGCCTCCTTCGCGATCCCTGCGGTGCCGGCCGATCCACCGGAGGATGTACCGACATCAGTGCCTTCGTCGCTGCCGAGCGTGTCGTCCGAACCGAGGATGCTGAGGGCGCCGAGCAGCGCCGGGCCGTGATCGGCGTCGACGACGGCCTCATACGCAGAGCGAAGGGGACCGCCGAGTTCATCGGTGAGCTTCGCCCTCTCGTCGATGATCTCCGAACCGAATTCCACGAGACGGTCGTCCCAGACCTCGAGCGTTCCGAGCTGGGTTGTGCGCAATCCGGACGCCCTGGCGGATTTCAACAGGGAGTTGCGCTGCCGCAGCACCCGGTCGTAATCGGCAAGCACCCCGGTGAGACGAGGGGACCGGAGTACCAGAAGCTGGTCGAGGAACCGGCGTCGCCCCGACGGGTCGCCGCGCACGAGCGCGAGGTCTTCCGGAGCGAACAAGACACTCGAGAAATACCGCGGCAGCTCCCGCGTCTTGATCACCGAGCGGTTGACTTGCGCCCGGTTCAGTCCGGACCGGTTGATCTGCACTTCGGCGAGGAGATCCCTGCCGTTGTATTCGAGCTTCGCCCGGATGATGGCGGCGTCCTCGCCGGACCGGATCATCGCGGCCGTCGTGGACACCCGGTGCGAACCCAGTGTGCTCAGAAAGCCGAGAGCCTCGACCAGGTTGGTTTTGCCCTGGCCGTTGCTCCCGACGATGAGGTTGGGTCCGGGATTGAACGGAACCTCGACCTGCGCATAGTTGCGGAAGTCGGTCAGGGACAGGTGAGTTACCCGCACCGCAGTTCTTAGCGCAACAGCAGGTTCGGCTGGAGCAGGTACTTGTAGCTGTCCGCACCCGGCTGGTCACGCGAACTCTGGCTCGTGATCAGGACAGGTCCCGGCTTGTTGGGGTTTTCCGTCTTCGTGAATGAGATCCGCACGAATTCGGAGTGCACGGCCGTGAGGCCGTCCAGCAGGAACTGCGGTTTGAGGGAGACGACGGTTTCAACGCCGGACAGTATCGCATCGACGGATTCCTTCGCCTGCGCCTGCTCCGACCCGACTGCTTCGAGAGTGAGTCCGTCGGTCGTGAAGCTGAAACGTAGCGCGGCTTCACGCTCGAGCACGAGAGCGACGCGACGGGTGGCCTCGATCAATTCCGCGGTGTTCATCACGGCGTAATTGTCGACCTGGTCAGGGAAAAGCCTGCGAACGGGCGGGTAGTTCCCCTTGATCAGGAGGCTCGTGACAGTCTTCTTGTCCGCGGTGAATGCGATCAGTTCGCGATCGTCGGTGTTGGTGATCGCCACGGAAATCGTGCCGCTGTGGCCGAAGGTCTTGCCGAGTTCCTGCAGGGTGCGGGCGGGTACGAGCGCGGTGATGGTGTCTGTGGCGACCATCGTGCCCGGATCCCAGTCGATTTCCCGGACGGCGACGCGGTAGCGGTCGGTCGCAACGAGGCTCAGGCTGTTCTCCGAGATCTGCAGCTGAACGCCCGTGATCACCGGAGTCACGTCGTCACGCGATGCGGCGACGGCGACCTGGGCGACTGCTGCGGCGAAATCCTCGGCCGGAACAAGGCCGGCTTGTCCGCTCACGACGGGGATGCTCGGATATTCCTCGACAGGCATGGACAGGAGCGTGAAGCTCGCGCTTCCACAGCTGACGGTGATGCGGGAATCCTTGGTCACGAAGCTGACGGGAGCATTCGGCATCCGGCTGGCGATCTCCGCGAGGAGACGACCGGAGACGAGAACCCGACCGGTCTCTTCGACCTCGGCTGCGATTTCCGTTTGTGCGGAGACCTCGTAGTCGAATGACGAGAGGATCAAGCCGGTCGCTGTTGCCTCGATCAGCACACCACTCAAAATGGGCAGCGTGGTGCGCTGGGGAAGGAGTTTGACAGCAAATGAAACGGCTTCGCTGAAAACGTCCCGGTTGGCCTGAAATCTCACGAAGTCACTCCTGTCGGTCGGAGACCTGTTTGGGCTCAATGGTAGTCGTTCTCACAACGGCTTCTGCGTCGTTCGATTTCCTCCGGCTTCGGAGGAAAGGTTGTCGGCCAGAGAGAAGTTTAAGTTTTTGTTAATCTTCTTAACCGTTGTGGAAACTGTGGATAACTCTGTGGATGCGGCTCATTCACTGGGAACTACAAACATGTAACTTGTGGGCAGCCTGTGAGCGTTAATCGGCTTCCGGTTCAGGACGAGCCTGTCGGCGAGCGGAGTTTGCACAAGCCCTTCCGGAGTTTCCACAAATTCGCACGAGTTGTCCGACGAGTTTCCACAGGGTTATCCACAGCTGTGAAAACTGAGGGATTTTGCACTTATTTGTAGCGGTGGTCCTGTTTGATGCGGTTGGTGAGTTCCGTGACCTGGTTGTAGATCGACCGGCGTTCCTTCATGAGCTCGCTGATCTTCTTGTTCGCATACATCACCGTCGTGTGGTCCCGGTTGCCGAACAACTGGCCGATTTTCGGGAGCGACAGATTGGTGAGTTCCCGGCAGAGGTACATCGCGATCTGACGGGCCGTGGCAACCGCCTGGGAGCGGGAAGAGCCGTAGAGGTCGTCGACCGTGAGCTTGAAATAGTCGGCGGTGTTGGTGATGATGTCGACCGGCGCGATGACATTGTCCTCGTCGAGGGTGATCAGGTCCTTGAGCACCGTCTGGACGAGGTCCATGTCGACCGGAGTCCGGTTGAGGCTGGCGAAGGCGGTGACCCTGATCAGGGTGCCTTCGAGTTCACGGATGTTGGACGAGACCTTCGACGCCATGAATTCGAGGATGTCGTGGGGGACCTGGAGCTTCTCGCTCTGGGCCTTCTTGCGCAGGATCGCGATGCGGGTCTCGAGGTCGGGTGCCTGGACATCCGTGATGAGGCCCCACTCGAACCGGGAGCGCATGCGGTCTTCGAAGCCGGTCAGTGCCTTCGGCGGCAGGTCACTCGTGATGACGACCTGCTTGTTGTGATCGTGCAGGGTGTTGAAGGTGTGGAAGAACGCCTCCTGTGTCTCCGCCTTGCCCTGCAGGAACTGGATGTCGTCGATCATCAGGATGTCGATATTGCGATACCGGGACTGGAATGCCGAGCCGCGGTTGTTCGCGATCGAATTGATGAAGTCGTTGGTGAATTCCTCGGAACTGACATAACGCACGCGGATGCCCGGGTACAGGCTCATGGCGTAGTGGCCGATGGCGTGGAGCAGGTGCGTCTTGCCGAGTCCGGACGAACCGTAGACGAAGAGCGGGTTGTATGCCTTGGCCGGCGCCTCGGCGACGGCGACGGCAGCCGCGTGTGCGAAGCGGTTCGACTGCCCGATCACGAAATTGTCGAAGCTGTACTTCGAATTGAGCCGGGTGTCGTGCGGGCTTTCCACGGGCGGCGCGCTCTCGAAAACCGATTGGGGCGTTGCCGGGGTCTCGACATCCCGCGGCAGTGCGGTCTCCTGGACCGGTCGGAGCGACTCCTGCTCGAGTTCCGGGTTGACGACCACATAGAACGTGGACACAGCGGTCGCATCGGACAACTTGCCCATCGCGGCGAGCAGGGGAACCCGCATCCGCTGGTTGAGCATGCTCGCGGTGAACTCGTTCGGCACCTCGAGGTAGAAGGTGCCGGCGGCGATGCCCTTGGGTTCGACCAGGTTGAGGAAGCCGTAGAGCATGGGAGTGATGGTGTCATCCGATTCGAGGCTGGTGAGCACTGCCCGCCAGGTGTCCGCGATCGGTTGTTCTTCGGCTGCCATTGTTCCCTCTGTCGATACTGTCTGTCGGTACTGTCTGTCGGTCTTGTTGAAAACTTGTTGAATGCACCCGGCATCGCCGGAAGAGTCGACACCAGTGTGAGCCGAATCGACGGCCTCAGCAAAAGCATCCACAAGGTTATCCACCGCCTGTGTGCAATTCGGGCTGTGTTTTACAGGCAATGGGGGCTGCCTGTGGATAACTTGTCCTCACGGTAGTCAATGACGGCCGCGGCGGCCAACTCTGTTGTGGATTCGGTACGTGTCGTTCACCGGAAACCGCGAAAAGATGTGCAGAATCTTCCGTTTGCCGCCGTCGGGTTTGACCAGCACCGATTGAGGCCGTAGTTTTAATCAGTTGACCCCAGCCCGCGGGCTACCTCACTCTTTCCCGGCCGCTCTACATTTTTTGGCCTGCGGAGATTCAATACGTGGAGACCACACAATGAGCAAGAGAACTTTCCAGCCGAACAACCGTCGTCGCGCCAAGGTGCACGGCTTCCGTCTTCGCATGCGCACCCGCGCCGGCCGTGCAATCCTCGGTGCCCGCCGTCGTAAGGGTCGCACCGAGCTTTCCGCCTAAGCACTCCCGTGCTCGCGGGGACCAATCGCATCACGAGCGGCAGCGACTACAAGATGGTCGTTCGCCGTGGCGTGCGTGTTGTTGGTCCGCATTTCGTGACGTACCTGCGTGACAACACCGAGGGGCTTCCCCCTCGGTTCGGTTTCATCGTCGCCAAGAACGTGGGGAACGCCGTCCGGCGCAACCGAATGCGCCGTCGCCTGAAGGCGGCGTGCTTCGGTCTGCTCCCCTCGGTGCACCCCGGCACGGATGTCGTCATCCGGGCACTTCCGGCGGCGCACGAATTGGACTGGCCCGTTCTTCAGGCCGAAGTCGGCCAGGCGCTCCAGAGTTTCGAGCGCCGAAAAGCGGCAGGCACCACCGGATCCGGGCATCGCCGGCCGGAACGACTGCCCTCGTGATGCGGCGTCTGCGATGAGGTCAGCCTCATGAAGTCGGTCCTCGTGTGGATCCTTCTGATCCCACGCAATCTCGGAGTTGTGCTGCTGCGCGTCTACCGCGCGGTGGTCTCACCGCTGTATGGCGACGTTTGCAGGTACTATCCCTCTTGTTCGGCGTACGCACTCGGTGCCGTTCAGGAACATGGCCTGGTTATCGGGTCCGGTCTGGCGGCTCGCCGTCTTGCCCGGTGTCATCCGTGGGCCGAAGGCGGAGTCGATGACGTTCCGCTGAAGCGCAAGCGTCGCTACGCCGTGACGTCGTTTGGATTTGTAGTCCCAGTGAGCCACGGAAAGGGCTGACCCAAAGTATGGACCTCCTAGGTACGATTCTCTGGCCTTTGAAATGGGCTGTCGAGCTCCTGCTCGTCGCCTTCCACTGGTTGTTCACGACCGTCGGACTCGGCTACAACGACGGCATCACCTGGGTCCTTGCGATCGTCGGGCTCGTGCTCGTCGTGCGCGCCGCGCTCATCCCCATCTTTGTACGGCAGATTCGCAGCCAGCGCAAGATGCTCGAGGTAGCCCCGCAGCTCAAGAAGATCCAGGACAAGTACAAGGGCAAGAAGGACCAGTTCTCCCGCGAGGCGATGTCCCGCGAGACCATGGAACTCTACAAGCGCACGGGTACGAACCCGCTGAGCTCCTGCCTCCCGCTCCTGCTGCAGATGCCGATCTTCTTCGCGCTGTTCTCGGTGCTCAATGACGCCCAGCACGCGAAGGCCGGCGTCGGGCCGCTCAACTCCCAGCTCGCCGAGAGCTTCGGCAGCGCCACCCTGTTCGGGGTCGCCCCGCTGCACGAATCGTTCTCCACCCAGTGGGCCCTGCTCGTTGCCGGCAGCCCGTACAACCTCGCCGTGATGCTCATCGCGGCCACCATGGTCGTGCTGATGACCGCCTCGCAGTTCATCACGCAACTGCAGATCGTCTCCAAGAACATGTCGCCGGAAACCAAGGCGAGCCCGATGTTCAAGCAGCAGCGGATGATGTTGTACCTACTCCCGCTCGTCTTCGCCTTCTCCGGTATCGCGTTCCCGCTCGGCGTCATGTTCTACTGGCTCACCTCGAACATCTGGACCATGGCCCAGCAGTTCCTGGTCATCCGCAACATGCCGACACCGGGCAGCGAAGCAGCGAAGGCCCGCGAGGAGCGTCTCGCCCGCAAGGGAAAGCTCATCGCCAAGGACGGCGACATCATCGTGGTCGAGGAACCGAAGAAGCAGCAGCCACAGCGCCAGCAGCCCGTCGGCAAGTCCCGGGCCAAGAAGCAGACCGGCCCGAAGAAATAGACTGAGCCGCACGGCCGGAACGGCCGCACGGAACGACTGAACAGAACCACGGAAGAGACGGACATCGTGACTGAGAACACCGACGTGATCGCCGCGGCCTCCCCCGCGGAAGACGACTCCCCCACCCTCGATCAGCTCGAGAAGGAGGGGGACGTTGCCGCGGATTACATCGAGGAATTCCTCGACATCTGCGACCTCGACGGGGACATCGACATCGACGCCCGCAACGGGCGCGCCTACGTGTCGGTCAATTCGACGGATGCCGGAAGCCTGCGCCTCCTCTCGCGTCCGGACACCGTGAACGCCCTCCAGGAACTGACCCGCCTCGCGGTACAGAACAAGACCGGGTCGTTCTCTCGGTTGATCCTCGACATCGGCGGTTCCCGCGAGGCCCGCCAGGCGGAGCTGGGCGTCCTGGTGACCCGTGCGATCGAGCGCATCGTCGCAGGCGCGACGGAAGCGTCCCTGCCGCCCATGTCCTCCTACGAGCGCAAACTCGTGCACGATCTCGTCTCCGAGCACGGATACGTGTCGGAATCGACGGGTGAGGGCCGCGACCGCCACACGGTCATCACCGCGGCGTAGTTTCACGTGGAACACGTGAACGACACGCTCGAGATCGAACCCGTCGTCACCGCGGGACTCTTCGGGGTACGCATCGACGTGGCGCGGGCCTTCGCGGCCAACCTGGCGAGCCAAGGTGAGGAGCGTGGCCTGATCGGCCCGCTCGAATTGCCCAGGCTCTGGAGCCGGCACATCCTGAACTGTGCGATCATGGCACCCCTGCTCCGCCCGGGACTGGTCGGTGACGTCGGGTCCGGTGCCGGGTTGCCTGGGCTTGTGCTCGCGATCATGCGGCCCGACGTTGAATTCGTGTTGATCGAACCGATGGAGCGGCGCGTCGCCTGGCTGACCGAGCAGGTTGCCGAGCTCGGTCTGGCCAATACGAGCGTGATCCGCGCCAGAGCTGAGGATGTGCACCTCCCGCAGGCACTCGATCAGGTCACTGCGCGAGCAGTAAGCGCTTTCCGGACTCTGATTCCCCTGACGGCGCCGCTCGTCAAGGCAGGGGGCGAGCTCGTGCTGATGAAGGGTGCCGGGGCCCCGGGAGAGATCTCGGCGGCGACCAAGGAGATCCGACGGTTCCACCTCAGCAATGTCGAGGTCATCACGCTCGGCGAGGGCGTGCTGCAGGACGTCACGCGGGTCATAAGGGCTACAGTTGATTAGTCCCCGATTGGTGTTTCGCAGCTGCGAACATGGATCGTGCAGCACCCTCGGATGGCTCTTCAACCGTCGAACGTAAGGTTTCACGTGAAACAACCCGGCCAGGATCAGCACGACACCGCGTCCGCACCCGGTTTTGACACCAGCACTCCCCTCGCGAGGGAAATCAGCGAGCTGACGCGCCGACGTCAGGTGATCGCGGCGGAGCAGCTACCGAAGCCCGAACGGACGCGGATCATCACGGTGTCGAACCAGAAGGGCGGCGTGGGCAAGACCACGACCGCCGTGAACCTGGCTGCGGCATTGGCGCGTCAGGGTGCCCGGGTGCTCGTGATCGACCTCGACCCGCAGGGAAACGCGTCGACCGCCCTCGGCGTCGAACACCGCGCGGACACCCCGAGCGTGTATGACGTGATCATCAATGACATGGACCTCGCGTCCGTCGTGCAGAGCAGCCCGGAGTTCGGTTCCCTCTTCTGCGTGCCGGCCACGATCCACCTCGCCGGAGCCGAGATCGAGCTCGTCTCTCTCGTGGCCCGCGAACAGCGGCTAAGCCGGGCCCTGAGCGTGCACTTGAAGACGATGACGGATCCGTACGACTACGTATTCATCGATTGTCCCCCGTCACTCGGACTTCTCACGATCAACGCCTTCGTGGCCGCGAAAGAGGTCCTCATCCCGATTCAGTGCGAGTATTACGCGCTCGAGGGCCTGAGTCAGCTTCTGAAGAACATCGAGCTGATCGAGAAACACCTCAACCCGGAACTCACCGTGTCGACGATCCTGCTGACGATGTACGACAGCCGCACCAATCTGGCCAACCAGGTGGCACAGGACGTGCGCGATCACTTCCCGAATCAAGTACTGAGCACCCTTATTCCGCGCTCCGTACGGGTTTCTGAAGCGCCGAGCTATGGCCAGAGCGTGATCAGTTACGACTTGAACTCGGCAGGATCGCTCTCCTACCTTGAAGCAGCAGCGGAAATCGCCAGGCGCGGTGCCCCCCAGACAGGAGAACGACAGTAATGGCGAAGAGAACAGGCCTCGGCCGCGGCATTGGCGCCCTGATTCCGATTCAGGACGACCCGACCCTCGCTCGTCCCGTGGATGTCTTCTTCCCCTACTCCCCCGCGGCCAAGGCCAGTGCTGCTGCGGCACTGGCCGCCGCCAACGAGGCGGCGGGGATCGGTACGGTCGAGCTCGCAGTCGTGCCGGACGCGGATGTCCCAGCTGTTCCCACCGCGCCGGAAGAGCCGGAAACGGAGGCCACCCTCCTGGTACCGGTTCCCGGTGCCCGGCTCGCTCACCTCAACCCGTTTGACATCGTCCCGAATGCGCAGCAACCCCGCAGCGTCTTCGACGAGTCCGATCTCGCCGAACTGGTGCACAGCATCCGAGAGGTCGGGGTGCTGCAGCCGATCGTGGTGCGCCCGCTCCCGGACCAGCCCGGCAAGTACGAGCTCGTCATGGGCGAGCGGCGGCTGCGCGCGACCAAGGAAGCCGGGCTCGATTCCATTCCCGCCGTCGTCCGTGAGACCGCGGACGTCGATATGCTGCGTGACGCGCTGCTCGAGAACCTGCATCGCGCGCAGCTGAACCCGCTCGAAGAGGCGTCCGCATACCAGCAGCTCCTCGCGGACTTCGGCATCACCCAGGACGAGCTGGCACAGCGAATTGGCCGGTCAAGGCCGCAAATCACGAATACCATCCGGCTCCTGAAGCTTCCTGAGGCCGTGCAACTGCGCGTAGCGGCCGGGGTCTTGTCCGCCGGGCATGCCCGCGCGATCCTCTCCGTCGGAGACCCAGAAGGGATGCTTCGGCTCGCGGACAAGATCGTCAACGAGGACCTGTCTGTCCGTGCAGCGGAGGCCGCGGCGACCGCGGTGCCGAAGGTGCAGGCGCCGCGCCCGTCCGCGGGCAAACGTCAGGGTCACCTCGACGAGATCGCCCTTCACCTCGGCGATCGTCTGGACACCCGGGTGAAGATCAACCTGGGCGCGCGCAAGGGGCAGATCAACATTGATTTCGCCACGATCGGCGACCTGAACCGGATCCTGGCGGTTCTGGGCGAGCCCGGTTTCGGCTCCAACTAGTCCCTGCACCACGCGGGAGTACATTCGTGCGGTGTTTCACGTGAAACATCCGGCGCAGGAGCCGTGCGGTTCCGGTTCCGGAATCTGTCGCGTTGATGTGATGCTCTGTGCATGTTTCACGTGAAACCATGGCGCGAGTTACAAAATGTGTGCATGTTTCACGTGAAACACGGCGGTCGAACTACAGACCGCAGCATTGCGCCGCTGGATGGAGTCACACCGAGCCTCTGACGTGTCGGGTGAATCAATAGGGTGCCGTGGATGTTTCACGTGAAACACCCTTTTTACCGGTTCACTGTCGCGCGCCGGGTCTGGTGTGAATGTTTCACGTGAAACGGCGTCACAAATGACCAGGAGTGGCGTGAAATTCGAGTGATTTCAGGTCGCCAGAACGCATCCTAAGCCGACTTCGGAGTTTCCGGAATTCTCGGATCGGGGCCAAATTGGGTCGAATTCGGTGGAAATTTGGCGATCCGGGCGGTTCGGGTCAGTCGATGGTCGCGACCGCGGCACGTGCGAGAGACTCGTAGACGTCACCGAGCGTCGCACCCGAGGCTTCGATGGACTGGGGGACCAGTGAGGTTTCCGTGAGTCCGGGAAGCACGTTCGCCTCGAGGAACCAAACCAACCCGTCATCGTCGACGATCAGGTCGATCCGGGAAATGTGCCGGAGTCCGAGCAAGGCGTGGATTCCGACCGCGGTCTCGGAGACAAGGGACGCTGTCTCTGGGGTGATGCGGGCGGGAGCATAGAAGAGGGTCTCGCCGGCGTTGTACCGGGCTTCAAAGCTGTACACGCCGTTGACCGGGACGATTTCGACCGCGGGAAGGGCGCGGGGGCCGTCCCCTGAGTCAATGACCGTCACGGCGAGCTCGGTGCCGCGTACCTTCTCCTCGACGAGGGCAACGGAATTGTAGGTGTACGCCTCGACCATGGCTCGGGGGAGTTCGGCCGCCGTTTCGACGATCGTCACTCCCTGGGCGGATCCGCCCTGGGAGGGCTTCACGACGAGGGGAGTGGGGAGCGCCGTCAGGAGGTGCTCGAGCACGCTCGCGGCACCGAGGTCACGGAAGGTCTCCTTGGAGAGGGCGATCCAGTTCGGAGTCGCGAATCCGGCTCGCCGGACGAGTTCCTTGGCGGTGGGCTTCGTCCAGGCGAGGCTTGCCGGGCCGCCGCGCGAGCCGACGTGGGGGATTCCCGTCGTCTCGAGGAGCGCCAGAAGGGCACCGTCCTCGCCGGTTGCGCCGTGCACGACCGGAAAGATGACGTCCGGCGCCCGGGTGGTGAGGTCGAGCAGGAGCCCGGCCTGGGGGTCGAGGAGGGTGACCTTGTGCCCGAGAACGGTGAGGGCATCCGCTACCCGGCGGCCCGATCGGAGTGAGATATCGCGTTCATGCGAGATTCCACCGGCTAGGACGACGATCGCCAGGGGAGAAATATCGGTCATGATCAGGGATTCCTTGCTAATCGCTTGGGAATGGTGCTGGGGTTAGGAGATATCGGTCGGTAGCGGGTTGAAGCGACCGGGGGTGCGGACCGGATCGAGCGAGCCGGTGCCGGCAAATGTTTCCAGGAGGTCGAGCTCGTCGCGGACGACGGTCGCCAGGCGGCGAACGCCGACGCGGATCTCAGCGGGTGTGGGATAGCAGAACGACAGCCGGATGTTCTGCTGCCCGTCGCCATTGGCGAAGAATGCCGTGCCCGGCGTGTACGCGACGAGCTCCTTGACGGCACGAGGGAGCATGGCCTTGGAATTCAGCAACGGGGGCAGGGTGACCCAGACGTAGAACCCGCCGTTGGGATTCGTCCAGGTGAGCTCGGGCAGGTACTCGTCGAGGGCGTTCAGCAGTGCGTTCTTGCGCTCGTGGTACACCCCGCGGAAGGTATTGATCTGGGCCTTCCAGTTCGCCGTCGCGAGGTACTCCGAGATCACGAGTTGGCTGAATGAGCTCGGCGACAACACGGCCGCTTCGTTGGCGAGCACGAGCTTTTCCCTGATCGCGTGCGGCGCGAGGGCCCAACCGACCCGGAAACCCGGAGCGAGAGTCTTGGAGAAGGTGCCGAGGTAGACCACGCCGTCCTGTTCGAGGGAGCGCATCGCGGCCGGCGCCGGCCGATCGAAGTAGAGGAGCCCGTAGGGGTTGTCCTCGAGGACGAGGATATTGTTCGCCCGGCAGATCTCGAGGATCTCGATGCGGCGTTCCCAGCTCAGTGTGACCCCGGCAGGATTGTGGAAGTTCGGGATCGTGTACAGGAACTTGATGGTCTTGCCGGTGGCGCGGAGCTGCGCGATGTGTTCACGCAGGGCCTCGGGAATGAGTCCGTGTTCATCCATGGGAACGTGGTCGACCTCGGCCTGGTACGACTTGAAGATGACCATGGCTGTGACGTAGCTCGGGCCCTCGGAGATGACGACGTCACCGGGGTCGAGGAAGAGCTTGCTGACGAGCTCGAGCGCGTGCTGCGAACCCGTCGTGACGACGACGTCGTCGGCGTGGGCGCGGATGCCCTCAAGCGCCATGACGTCGAGGATCTGCTCCCGGAGTGCCGGTACGCCCTGGCCGGAGCCGTATTGCAGGGCGACGGGCCCCTGTTCCCGCATGACGCGTTCCATGGCGTTGACCACGAGGTCAGGCGGCAGGGCGGCCACGAACGGCATTCCCCCGGCCAGGGAGACGACCTCGGGCCGTGAGGCGACGGCGAAGAGGGCACGCACTTCAGAGGCGCGGAGACCTGCGGCTCGCTCGGCGTAGTGGTGGTACCACGGGTCGAGGTTGTTACCGGCCTGGGAAGAGCCCTGTGCAGTCACGTCACATCCGTTCTGGTGAGGCTTCAATCGTAGGCCCACCCGGATATGACGAGGCCCGCCCGGCAGGAGCCGGGCGGGCCTCGTTGATCTCTACGTGCGGTGTTTCACGTGAAACCGTGTCCAGTGGACGGAACGATCAGGCCAGGTAGGCGGCCAGGTCGGAAACGAGGACGACCTTCGGCTTGGCGCCGATGACCGTCTTCACGACCTCGCCCTTCTGGAACACCTTCATCGCGGGGATGGAGGTGATCTGGTACTTCGCGGCCAGGGCGGGGAAGTCGTCGACGTTGAGCTTGACGATGTCGAGCTTGTCGGAGTGCTCTGCGGCGATCTGGTCGAGAATCGGGCTGACGGCGCGGCAGGGGCCGCACCATTCTGCCCAGAAGTCCACGAGGACTGTCTTCTCGTTGTTGATGACTTCCTGGTCGAAAGTCGCGTCTGTAACGGCACGTGCGGACATGTGTGCTCCTTAGCTAAAGCCTGTTGGGAAACTGGCTGTTGGGAAACCGGGTGTTTGGGAAACTATCTGTTTAGTTGGTGGCTGTCTCGAATACGGCGTCGTCGGTGCCGGTCAACAACTCCGTGGCAAGAGCGGCGAGGAAATTCTCCGCGTCGAGCGCCGCGACGGTGCCGGATGCGGCAGCGGTCACGGCCTGACGGTAGTGCGGGTCGATGACGTCGCCGGCCGCGAAGACACCCGCCTGGCTGGTCCTGGAGGAGCGCCCGTCGACCGCGATGGTGCCATCGGTCGTGAGGTCGAGCTGCTGGTGCACAAGATGCGTCCGCGGGTCATTGCCGATGGCGATGAAGACGCCGCCCACCGGAAGCACGTTCTCGGCCCCGGTAACCGTGTCGCGCAGAACCAGGCCGTCGACGGCATCCGTGCCCGTGATGCCCGTGACCGTCGAGTTCCAGATGAATTCGATCTTCGGGTTGGCGAAGGCGCGTTCCTGCATGATCTTGGAGGCGCGCAGGGTGTCCTTGCGGTGCACGACATAAACCTTGCTCGCGAACCGGGTCAGGAAGGTCGCTTCTTCCATGGCTGAGTCGCCGCCGCCGATCACGGCAATCGTCTTCTCCTTGAAGAAGAAGCCGTCGCAGGTGGCACACCAGGAGACCCCGCGGCCGGAGAGGCGTTCTTCGTCTTCGAGTCCGAGCTTGCGGTACGCGGAACCGGTCGCGAAGATCACGGTCAGGGCCTCGTGGGTTTCACCGGAGCCGAGCGTGACGGTCTTGACGGAACCCGTCAGGTCGAGTTCGGTGACGTCGTCATAGACGACCTCAGTGCCGAAACGTTCGGCCTGCTCCTGCATCTTCTGCATCAGGTCGGGACCCTGGACACCCTCGGGGAAGCCGGGGTAGTTCTCGACCTCTGTCGTGTTCATGAGTTCGCCGCCGGCCTCCACCGAACTCGCGATGAGGAGCGGTGCGAGGTTGGCACGTGCGGCGTAGATGGCAGCCGTGAATCCGGCCGGGCCGGAGCCGATGATGATGATCTGACGCACGCGTAGACTCCTTCGCAGTGGGGGCAGGGCAGGTGCTCTCGCCTCGCTGCCGGGTACAACACATCCTAATCGGATGCTATTCCGCGTCTCCCGGCCAGGACCCCGCGTTCACGGTCGGTTGCCAGTGTGCCGGGCTAGTTCGTTCCGCGCGGGCGGAACCGGTTGATCAGGGGTACCAGGAAGACCCGGAGTTCCTCGCTGCGCATGAGCAGCAGCATGCCGAAGTAGGCGAGCGCCATCACAGCCCCGATGATGGCCATCGACACGATCGCTTCCAGGCGGCCGGAGACGGCGAAACCGCCCTCGTGTGTACCGCCCAGGAGGAACAGAAGGCCCAGGCCCAGGATGAGGGAAGGGAGTGCGGCGACCAGGTAGCGGATCAGGCTCCGCAGGATGCGGCGGCCGTCGATCCCGCCCAGGCGGCGACGCAACAGGTGGCCGGCCAGGACCGTCTGCAGGATTCCGGACACCGTCACGACGAGCGCGATGCCGACCGCGATCCAGGCCGGGGGCAGCAGGGAGCACCCGAGCACTCCGCCCACGACCAGGATGACCTGGAACAGCGTGAAGAAGAACGGCGTACGGGTGTCGCCGAGCGCATAGAAGGTGCGCTGCAGGACGAACAGCACGCAGAATGCGACGAGGCCGAGGATATAGGCGATGATCACGTTCCCGGTGCCCTGTACCTGCTCGAACTTCCCCTGGGTGAACACTGCGGCGAACGGATAGGCGCAGACGAGGATGACCGTCGACGCGAGCACGATCAGGAGCGATGTCCCTCGGATAGCCGACGAGGCATCCGTTCTGAGCTTCACGACGTCACCGCGGGAGGCATGCTCGCTCATGCCGGTGAAGTAGGCCGTGGCGACCGAAACGGTGATGACCGAGTGCGGGAGCATGAAGATGAGCCAGGCTGTCGCAAGCACGGCGACGGATGCCTTACCCGTGGCCTGGGTGACGACCTGGGTTTCGACAATCCCTGCGGCCGTGGTCAGCAGGAGCATGCCGAAGGTCCAGCTCGCGGTCTTCCCTGCAGCGCCGAGACCGACACCGCGGAACTGGAAATCGGGGCGGAAGCGCAGTCCGATTCGACGCCAGAAGTAGAAGAGCACGACGGCCTGGGCGACGACGCCGAGGGTGGCCGTGCCGCCCAGCAGAGCGATCATGCCCGGCGTGAATTCGCCTGCCGTGCGATCGCCGTTCGGGTCGGTACCGGCGACGAGGGCGAAGACCAGGATTCCCGCGAGGGCGACGACGTTGTTGAGGACCGGGACCCAGGTGAAGGGTCCGAACGACTTGCGCGCGTTCAGGACCTCACCCAGAACCGTGTACAGGCCGTAGAAGAAGATCTGGGGCATGCACCAATAGGCGAAGGCGATGGCGAGGTCCAACTGCGCTGGAGGCAGGTGCAGGCCGATGAAGGGTGTGATGACCGGGACCAGGAGTGTCGCGGCGAGGGTGGTGACCGCGAGGATGGAGAGGGCGAGGGTCAGCAGCTTGTTGATGTACGCGGTGCCGCCGTCGAGGTGCAGGCCGGCCCTGACGATCTGGGGGACGAGAACCGCGGTGAGGACTCCGCCGGCGACGATCGTATAGACGGTATTCGGCAGTTGATTGGCCAGCGCGAACGCGTCGGCGCTCGTGCCGTAGAGGCCGATCACGGCGGCGAGGACGATGACCTTCACGAAGCCCAGGATGCGGGAGACGATCGTGCCGGAGGCGAGGAACGCGCTCGCGCGCCCGATGCTAGCCACGCGGCACGACCGGAGGCTCGGCGGGGATGTCGGTGGGTTCATCGGTGGGGTCATCAGTGGGGCCATCGGCGGGGCCATCGGCGGGGCCATCGGCGGTCGGAAGGATCGCAGTGCGTTCCCGGCGGCGGCGCTGCACGTTTCGCCAGATCCCGAATCCGAAGAAGAGGACGAGCAGTGTCGCGAAGATCAGCGAACCGAGGCCTTCCCAGTCCGCGCGCACGTTGATCGGGATGTGAGCGGGCTGGCCGACAATGGAACCGTCCGGCGTGAACAGGGTGATCCGCAGGGTGACCGCGCCGTTTCCGACGGCGGCGGTCACGGGGACCTTGACGGTCCTGGCGGAGGACGCCTCGATCGTGGCCTCGATGACGTCGCCGCTCACGATGAGCCGGCCGTTGGACGGGACGACCTGGACCTTCACCGTGACGGCCTGCGCCAGGGCATTGTCGAGGGTGATCGGGATGTCGACCTGGCTGCCGACGACGTTGATCGGACCCTTTGTCGACACGCTGATCGAGGAGAGCAGTGCTGTCGAGTCCACGAGACTCGCATCGACGGCCTCGCTCCAGGCTTCCGTGTCCCGCGCCCAGCTCGTCGACAGCAGTGCGAGCGTCGTCAGCCGTTGGGCGGCCGTGATGGCGAGCGGGGTGGACAGCGCCGTTGAGAACGACGTGACCTCCCGCTCGCGCTCGAGCAGGCTGCGCGCCTTCTCGATGCGGATGCCGGAAACCGCCTGGGACTGGAAGCTGACGTCCGTGGCAGGCGATGCCGCGCGTGCGGTGGCCAGGCTCGCCGGTGCCCGCCAGCCCAGGCTTGCCAGGGCTGCGAGGGTTTCACTCAGCCGGGCGCCGCCCGGCACGGTGTCGCGGTCGAAGGTCGCGAGGAGGGTGCGCGCCGTCGCCGGGCGTTCGGCGGAGACGACCGCGATGTGGGAACTCAGTTCGGCCATGGCGACCTGCCAGTCGGTGTCCGTCGTCGCGGTGGCCGCTGCCCTGAGTGCTGCGGAGATCGGCTCGTCGGTGACAAGAGCGTTTCCGTGGCCGCCGGCCAGGACCACGTTCGCGTTGGGGGTTTCGGTGAGGTCCGACTGGGCGGTGTTCGCCCCGCCGAGGATGAGGCTCGAAAGGCCGGCCGCCGTGAAGGTGTCGAGGTCAGCGGCCGCGACCGTGCCCGTCGCCGGCCAGCCGACGTCGGTGGCCGTGTAGTTCCAGGCCAGGAGTTGCTCGCTCGTGGGGGGCGTACCCGGAGCGGTCGTCGGTGTCGGAGTGGGAGTGGGAGTGGGCGTCTCCGGGGTGGCCGCGGGGGTGGCCGCGGTGTTGACCAGGCCGGCGGGGGCGCTGCCGGTCGTCGTCGGAGTCGGCGTCGGTGCCGGTATCGATGCCGGCGGTGTGGGTGTCGGGGACGCGAAATCCGAGGCGTTGATGGACTGGTCGAACGAGATCGGAGCCAGGAGCTTTCCCGACGCGGCCTGGGACTGGAGCGTGAGGTCGGCATCCGCATAGCCGAGCGGGAATATATCGTTTCTGGCCTCGCTCAGGCGCTTGAGCCAGGCGAGGGAACTCGGAGGCGCCGCGTTGCCCAGGATGCGGATCGACGCGATGATCATCGGGTCGATCGCGAGCGTGACGTCGCGGTTGATCACGCCGTCGAGCTGACGGGTGAGCCTGCCACCGGGAGCGGTATAGGTTTCGAGCGATTTCGCCGGGATGAGTCCGGTGTTCTGCTCCGGCACCGTGATCGGCATCACGACGGAGAGACCGACCGGGGTGACGACCTCGTTGGAATACCAGACGAAGGTGCCGCGACCCTGGGCGAGCACGGACCCGTCCTCGGTGATGGTGGCTGAGATGCCGCGGGCCCCCCAGGCATTGCCCGAGGTCAGGCCGACGTCGGAGGCGGGCACCGTGATGGCGACGCTTGCGGTCCCAGAGGGCGGAATGGCGGCCGGAAGCTCTGAACGCAGCATCAGGTCGCCCGGCTTCCCGACCTTGGTGGGATGCAGCCAGGCGGTGAGCGCGCTGCGGCTGGTCAGGGCGCGTTCGGCGAGGTAGACCTCGATCGTGCCGGGCGTGATGGTGTCCGAACTGTCATTGGTGATCCGAACGGTGACCGCGAGGTCCTCCCCGGACCGGAGGGGCGCAAGGGAGACGGGGGCGACCGTGACCGTGACGGGCTCCGCGGCCGTGGCATCCGCTGTCGGCGCGGGCGTGGGAGTCGCCGTGGCCGCGACCGCCGTGGCGATCGGCGCGCCGGGGACGAAACCCGACGAAGCCAGGGGAAGCAGTCCGGCGAGGATGCCGATCAGGAGCGCGGAGACAGGGACCCTGAGGTGCGACCAGCGGCTGCTCGCCGCTGACGGGAGCGCGGGCCGACGCGCAGTACTTGACTCGGCCACCATATAGGGGATTCTACGGCGTGCGCCCTGGGTAACCGGTCTGCGACAGCAGCACGAGGCGACCAGGAACTAACATGGGGGGCATGCAGAGCGTCGCGACAGCCCTCACGCGGCTGGGCGACCTGGCTGCCACTCCTCCCGTATCCCGTCTGGCCCTGGCCTTCGAGGCCGCGGGCCATGAGCTTGCCCTCGTCGGCGGTCCGGTGCGCGACGCGTTCCTGGGCCGAACGCTTCACGACCTCGATTTCACGACGGACGCGACGCCGGAGCAGATCCTCGAGATCGTGACCCCGATCTCCGAGGCGCAGTGGGACATCGGGCGGGCCTTCGGCACCATCGGGGCCAAGGTCGCCGGTGAGACCGTGGAGATCACGACGTACCGGGCGGACAGCTACGACGGGGTGACCCGCAAGCCGGAGGTCGTGTTCGGCCTGAGCCTGGAGGACGACCTGCTCCGCCGGGACTTCACCGTCAACGCGATGGCGCTGCGCCTCCCCGGACTGACCCTCGTCGACCCGGCGAATGGGATCGGCGACCTCATGGCCGGGGTGTTGCGGACCCCGATCTCGCCGGAGATCTCCTTCGGCGACGACCCGCTGCGCATGATGCGTGCCGCGAGGTTCACCGCCCAGCTCGGTTTCACCCTCGATCTCGACACGGCGATCGCGATGGACGCGATGGCGTCGAGCATCCGCAACATCTCGGCGGAACGGGTGTGTGAGGAGCTCTGCAAGCTCCTCCTCTCCGACAACCCGCACGGCGGCCTCGAGCTGCTCGTGGACTCCGGCCTGCTCGACATCGTGCTGCCGGAGATACCGGCCCTGCGCCTCGAGGTCGACGAACACCACCACCACAAGGACGTCTACCAGCACACCCTCACCGTGCTCGACCAGGCCATCGGGTACGAGAAGTCCCGGGAGAGCTTCCCGGGCGGCCCTGACCTGATCGTGCGGCTTGCCGCCCTGTTCCACGACATCGGGAAGCCGGCGACCCGGAAGCTCGAGCCCGGCGGAATCGTGAGTTTCTACCACCACGACGTGGTGGGCGCCAAGCTCGCGAAGAAGCGCCTGCGGGCGCTGCGCTTCGACAATGACACGATCGCGGCCGTGTCCCGGCTCATCGAGCTGCACCTGCGCTTCTTCGGATACACCGAGGGTGCCTGGACGGATTCGGCCGTCAGGCGCTACGTGCGCGACGCCGGCGACCAGCTCGAACGGCTGCACATCCTCACCAGGGCCGACGTGACGACCCGCAACCGGCGCAAGGCCGACCGGCTGGGCTTCGCGTACGACGACCTCGAGCAGCGCATTCGTGAGCTCGCCGAGCAGGAGGAGATGGCCGCAGTGCGGCCAGACCTCGACGGAGAGCAGATCATGGCGATCCTCGGCGTGAAGCCGGGCAGGGAGGTCGGCGAGGCCTACCGTTTCCTGCTCGAACAGCGCCTCGACGACGGGCCACTCGGTGTCGAGGAGGCAACACGTCGCCTGCAGGCGTGGTGGGCCGGCCACGGCCAGTAGCCACTCCTCACCAGGGGCGGATGCGCGCAGTTCTGCACAGGTGCGGCATCCGGCCGCTGGGCGCACGCGCGTCGCGGCATGCTCGGGCTGAGAACGCAGGTGCGGCGCGGAGGGCGCCGCGCCGCTGTGGTGGCTTTTGGCCGCCTCATCGAGTAGTCTGGGCAGGTTGTCTGCGTGCCGGATTCCCGGCCTCCGCTCTCAGCACATGCACAACCCTCCTGTTGCAGAGATTCTGCAGCCGTTTAGTCCGAAGGAGGTGGGTTAGTCATGCATCAGTACGAGTTGATGGTTATCCTCGATCCCGAGATCGATGAGCGCACCGTAGCTCCCAGCCTTGACAAGTTCCTCAACGTTGTTCGCAACGATGGTGGAACGATTGACAAGGTTGACGTTTGGGGTCGCCGCCGTCTCGCATACGAGATCAACAAGAAGTCCGAAGGCATCTACGCCGTCGTCGACTTCACCGCGAACGCTTCTGCCACGGCCGAGCTCGACCGCCAGCTGAAGCTGTCGGAAGCCGTCATGCGCACCAAGGTTCTCCGCGCAGAAGAAGGCATCGCCCAGGTTGCCGTCGCGAGCAAGCTCGCCGCCGAGAAGGCCGCCCGCAAGGCAGCCAACCCGAAGGTCATTGCCGCGAAGGCCGAAGCCGCAGCCGCCCCGACCGCCAAGGTCGCCGCGTCTGTCAAGCCCGCATCGGCTCCCGCCGCCGCAGCCGTCAAGGCCGCAGCACCGGCAGCTCCTGCAGCCCCGGCAGCAGTCGTCACCCCGGCAGCAGTCGCCAAGCCCGCAGCGGTCGCCACACCGGCACCCGCAGCAGCCGCCGACACCGCCGACAAGGCAAGCGACAAGTAGCCCATGGCCGGCGAGACCGTAATCACCGTGGTGGGCAACCTGACCAGCGACCCGGAACTGCGTTATACGCAGGGCGGGTTGGCGGTTGCCAACTTCACCATCGCATCCACTCCGCGCAATTTCGATCGCGCGGCCAACGAGTGGAAAGATGGCGACGCATTGTTCCTGCGCGCGAGCGTTTGGCGTGAATTCGCCGAGCACGTCGCCGGTTCACTGACCAAGGGTTCTCGTGTCGTCGCTACTGGGCGGCTCAAGCAGCGTTCCTATGAAACGAAGGAAGGCGAGAAGCGCACAAGCTTCGAGCTGGAAATCGACGATATCGGTCCTTCGCTCAAGTACGCCACTGCTTCGCTCACTCGCGCTGCATCGTCGTCTTCCCCCCGCGGCGGTAACACCGCAGCGGCCGGGAACGACGAGCCCTGGGCAGCCACTCCGCCCGCCGCCGTCAACAGCGGTGGCGACGTGTGGAACACCCCGGGCAACTTCAGCGACGAGACACCCTTCTAGCCACTCGCGGCGCCCCGGCGCTGCCTGGCTGAAACGCACTTCTTAAGAAAGTAAGGAAATCATGGCTGGAAAGTCGAGCGGCGACCGCCGCAAGCCGCTCCGCGGAGCTAAGGGTGGCAAGAACGCCGCTCCCGCGAAGTCGATCCGGGTTGGTGTCATCGATTACAAAGATGTCCCCACCCTGCGCAAGTTCATCTCCGAGCGTGGAAAGATCCGCGCCCGTCGTATCACCGGTGTCTCCGTCCAGGAACAGCGCCTCATCGCCCGTGCCGTCAAGAACGCCCGCGAAATGGCGTTGTTGCCCTACGCCGGCTCAGGCAGGTAGGTAGCCAAATGTCGAAAATCATTCTGACGCACGAGGTCTCCGGCCTCGGCGCACCCGGCGACATCGTCGAGGTCAAGAACGGGTTCGCCCGTAACTACCTCTTCCCGCAGGGTTGGGCCGTTTCCTGGACCCGCGGAGGCGAGAAGCAGATCGAACAGATCAAGGCTGCTCGTGTCGCCCGTGAGCACGCCACGCTCGAAGAGGCCCAGGCCCTGAAGGCAACCATCGAGAACACCAAGGTCCGTCTGGTCGTCAAGGCCGGAACGGGCGGACGCCTCTTCGGCTCCGTCAAGACCACGGATGTTGCCGAAGCCGTCGCCGCTGCAGGCCTCGGCGCCATCGACAAGCGCAAGATCGAGCTCAGCCCGATCAAGTCTGTCGGAGAGCACCAGGCAACGGTTCGTCTTCGCGACGAGCTGAGCGCCACCATCACCCTCGTGGTGGTAGCAGCCAAGTAAGCAGTCACACTGCCGGCCTAGCGGCGGACTCCTCACGGAGTCCGCCGCTAGGCTCGTTTAAGGCTTTAACCACCCCTTTCGAGGGTGTTTTCAGTTGGTGAATCCCCGGATTTGTACACAGGATTTATTCTGAGCACAAACATTCAAGGTGTACTTGAACCTGCTTTTTACCCACAGGTGTGAATAGAATTAATGCCTGATCAGACCGCATTAACTTTTCAAAGAAGAATAGTTCTCCACAGCCGAGTCCACAGGTTGTGCACACGACTTGCGGCGTTTCGCCCCTCTTGTGCACAGTGTTATCCACAGGGGTATTTGTCGCCTGGGGAAACCGGTCCGTATCGTGGGCACGCGGCCGGATATCGAGGTGTGCCGGAATCGTCCGATGGTGTCGGCGGTCCCTGATAGAACATCACCACGGATAAAGGAGGCACCGTTGTCGATCGCTCACCTGGGTCTTGCGGACAAACGCGGTACTGATCCGCGCAGCGGAACCGAGACCCGATACACCGAGCGAACGCTCCCGCACGACCTCCTCGCCGAACAGAGCGCCCTCGGCGGCATGATGCTCAGCAAGGACGCCGTCGCAGACGTCGTCGAGACCGTTCGCGCCGCGGACTTCTACATCCCCAAGCACGAGCTGATCTTCGACGCGATCCTGTCGCTCTACGCGCAGGGCGAGCCGACGGACGTCATCGCCGTCACCGACGAACTCACGAAGCTCGGCGAACTCTCCCGAGCCGGCGGCGCAGACTACCTGCACACCCTCACGAGCCTCGTCCCGACCGCGGCCAACGCCGGATTCTATTCGTCCATCGTCGCCGAGAGGGCGCTGCTGCGCCGCCTGGTCGAGGCCGGAACGCGCATCGCCCAGATGGGCTACTCGGGCGAAGGCGAGGTGCTCGACCTCGTCAACAACGCCCAGGCCGAGATCTACGCCGTCACCGGCAGCACCGAGACCGAAGACTACGTGCCCCTCACCGAGGCCGTGACGGCGGCCATCGACGAGATCGAGGCCGCCAAGGGCAAAGACGGCCAGATGACCGGCGTGCCGACCGGATTCGCGGACATGGACGAGCTCACCAACGGTTTCCACCCCGGCCAGCTCATCATCGTCGCGGCACGTCCTGCGCTCGGAAAGTCGACCCTGGCGCTCGACTTCGCGCGCTCGGCATCGATCAAGCACGACATGCCGAGCATCTTCTTCTCCCTGGAAATGGGACGCAGTGAAATCGCGATGCGCCTGCTCTCCGCCGAGGCATCCGTGCCCCTGCAGAGCATGCGCAAGGGCACCGTCGACGCCAGGGACTGGACCACGATCGCCGCAACGCGCGGCCGGATCAACGACGCACCGCTCTACATCGACGACAGCCCCAACATGACGCTCGTCGAGATCCGCGCGAAGTGCCGCCGCCTCAAGCAGCGCGTCGGCCTCAAGATGGTCATCATCGACTACCTGCAGCTGATGACCTCCGGCAAGAAGGTCGAGTCCCGCCAGCAGGAAGTCAGCGAGTTCTCCCGGGCGCTCAAGCTCATGGCCAAGGAACTGCAGGTTCCCGTGATCGCCCTCTCCCAGCTCAACCGTGGACCGGAACAGCGTGCGGACAAGATGCCGGCCATCTCCGACCTGCGCGAGTCCGGTTCACTCGAGCAGGACGCTGACATGGTCATCCTGCTGCACCGCGAGAGTGCATACGAGAAGGACAACCCGCGGGCAGGCGAGGCCGACCTGATCGTGGCCAAGCACCGCAACGGACCCACGCGCACCGTGACCGTCGCCTTCCACGGACACTATTCGCGCTTCGCCGACCTCGCGCCCGGTTCGTAGATTCCGCGTTAAAACGCCCCCCGCATCCCCGGTACGCTAGCGGTAGGGCGGTAAAACCGCGCAAGCTTTCGGGTTGTCCGGATTTGCTCGTGGCTGGCCGCCGCGAAGGAGATACCCGCGTGAAGGTTGGCATTGGGCGAGAGCGCATCGAGGGAGAGCGTCGTGTCGCCGCGACACCGGAGACCGTGCAGCAACTACGAGGCCTCGGTGTCGAGGTCCTGATGGAGGCCGGCGCGGGCATCGCGGCGGGCTTCTCCGATCGCTCGTACGCGGATGCCGGTGCCACCGTCGTCCCGCAGCTCGCGCTCGACGAACTCGACGTCTACTGCCACGTGCGCCCGCTCACCCCCGAGCTGGCCGCCCGGCTCCATTCCGGCCTCGTCACGGTCGGACTCGCGGCCCCCGCCAACGAACTGCCGACCGTCACGGCACTCGCCGCCGCCGGCGTCACGGCCTTCGCCCTCGAACTCGTGCCGCGCATCAGCCGCGCGCAGTCGATGGACGCCCTGACCTCGCAGGCCCTCGTCGCCGGCTACCGGGTCGTCCTCGAGGCGGCCATCCGCTTCCCGCGGTTCTTCCCGATGTACATGACCGCCGCCGGAACAATCCCGCCGGCCCGTGTCCTCGTCCTCGGCGCCGGCGTCGCGGGCCTCCAGGCGATCGCGACGGCCAAGCGCCTCGGCGCCCGCGTCTCCGCGTACGACGTGCGCCCGGCATCCGCCACCGAGGTCACCTCGATGGGCGGAACCTTCGTGACGCTCGACCTCGATGCCGTCGAGGGCGCAGGCGGGTACGCCCGCGAGCTCAGCGAGGACCGCGCGGTGCGCCAGCGCGAGCTCCTCGCCCCCCACGTCGCCGCGGCGGATGTCCTCATCACCACGGCCGCGATCCCCGGCCGCCCGGCACCCCTGCTCGTGACGCACGACATGGTCACCGGCATGCGGCCGGGCTCGGTCATCGTCGACCTCGCCGCTGAGACCGGCGGAAACGTCGAAGGCGTCGTGGCCGGCGTCGACACCCTCGTGCCGGTCGCGAGCGGAGATGGAAGCGTCACCCTCGTCGGGATGAAGGACGCGGCATCCACGATGCCGGCGGACGCATCACGCCTGTACGCCAAGAACGTCGCGAACCTGCTCGCGCTCATGACGAGCGAGGGCACGGTCGCCCCCGATTTCACCGACGAGGTCATCGCCGGCGCCTGCCTCACCCACTCGGGCGAAGTTACGCACGAACCGACCAAGGCAGCCCTCGCGGCCCTGGCCGCGCTGCAAGGAGAAGACTGATGGATTCGATCACCCTGTTGACCGTGGTGGTGCTGGCGGTCTTCGTCGGCTTTGAAGTGGTCTCGAAGGTTTCGAGCACCCTGCACACCCCGCTGATGAGCGGCGCGAACGCCATTCACGGCATCATCCTGATCGGAGCGATCACCGTCGCCGGCCAGACCACCAATATCTGGCTGCTGATCGTGGCCCTGCTCGCCGTGCTCCTCGCGACGGCGAACCTCGTGGGCGGCTTCGTCGTCACCGACCGGATGCTCAAAATGTTCGCCCCCCGCAAACCGGCCGGCACCGACGCGAAGGACACCGCCAAATGAGCCTGCTCAGCCCCGAGTGGACCGGGCTTCTCTACCTGGTCTCCGCCGTCTGCTTCATCCTCGCCCTCCGCGGCCTGTCCTCGCCCAAGACCGCCAGGCGCGGCAACCTGATCGGCGCCGCCGGAGCGCTCCTCGCCGTCATCACGGTGTTCTTCTCGGTCCGGATGGACAACATCCCCGCCATCATCGTGGCCATCGCCGTCGGCTCGGCCATCGCCGCCCCGATCTCGCGCCGCGTGCAGATGACGCAGATGCCCCAACTCGTCGCCCTCTTCAACGGCGTCGGCGGCGGCGCGGCCGCGCTCGTGGCCATGCTCGAGCTCGGTGAAAGCGCCAATGGCTGGACCAGGGTCGCGGTCGTCTTCACGATGCTCGTCGGAGCGGTGTCCTTCGCAGGCTCCGCCGTCACCGTCGGCAAGCTCCAGGGCCTGATCAGCTCCCGCCCGCTCGTGTTCCCCGGGCTCGCCTGGGTGATGGGCGGAATCGTCCTCCTGGCCCTCGCCACCGGCGGCTTCGTCGTCGGCACCGGCGCAGCAGGCTGGGCGGTCGTGCTGCTCGTTCTGGGCCTCGTCGTCGGCGCCCTGCTCGTGCTGCCGGTCGGCGGCGCGGACGTGCCCATCGTCATCTCCCTGCTGAACGCGTTCACCGGGCTCGCCGTCGCGGCCTCCGGCATCGTGATCGGCAACCTCCTCCTCGTCGTCGCAGGCACCCTCGTCGGTGCGAGCGGTACGATCCTGACCCGCGCGATGGCCGCCGCCATGGGCCGCGGAGTCAGCGGAATCATGTTCGGCGCCTTCAAGGGCGGCTCGACCGCGGGCTCGACCACGCAGAGCGACCGCCCGGTACGCTCCTCGAGCCCCGAAGACGTCGCCGTGCTGCTCAACTACGCCCAGCGGGTCGTCATCGTGCCCGGCTACGGACTCGCCGTCGCCCAGGGCCAGCACACGATCGCCGAACTCGCCACGACCCTGCAGGCCAGGGGCGTCGAGGTCGTCTTCGCGATCCACCCGGTCGCCGGGCGGATGCCCGGGCACATGAACGTGCTCCTGGCCGAGGCCAACGTGCCGTACGAGTCGCTCAAGGAAATGGCCGAGGTCAACCCCGAGTTCAAGAACACCGACGTCGCCCTCGTCGTCGGCGCGAACGACGTGGTCAACCCCGCGGCCAAGACCTCGCCCGGCTCGCCGATCTACGGCATGCCGATCCTCGACGTCGGCGGCGCCCGCCAGGTCGTCTTCCTCAAGCGCTCGATGCGCCCCGGCTTCGCTGGCATCGAGAACGAGCTGCTCTACGACCCGAAGACGACGCTGCTGTTCGGCGACGCCAAGGACTCCCTCACCAAGATCCTCGGCGCGGTCAACGCGCTCTAGGAGGTCAGCGGCGACTCCCGGCTCCGGCCGGGAATCGCCGCTCGCGCCGAGTGTCGCCGTTGGACCGGCGACACTCGGCGTTTTTTGCGTCACTCGGCGACTCTCGGCGGCTGGTCGGTTCCGCGGGCTTCGACGGCGAGCGGATGCTCCGGGCGGGCCCGCGTAGACTTGGCCAGTCTCGAACCGAAGACAATGAGCATCCGCCGCAGGCAGGAAAGGGGTCTCCGTATGGCCGAAGCACCCGACACAGCCGGCACGGATCACCGCACCGCCGGCTACTGGACCGTGCCCCTCGTGCGCGCGGGCGTCGCCGTCGTTCCGGCCGTCCTGATCACGTTCACCGCGAACCACTCCCCGGAATTCGGGCTCCTGGTCTTCGGCGCCTTCGCGCTCGCGAGCGGGGTCGTCATCGCCGTGCTGAGCCGCCGCACGCTCGCAGACTCACGGGAACGCGGCGCCTTCCTCGTGCAGGGCATCGCCGGTGTCGTCGCCGGGGCGCTCGCGCTCGTTTTCCACGGCGGCGGGCTCGGCTTCTTCCTCTACCTCGTCACGGTGTGGGGCATCGTGACCGGCTTCCTGGAGTTGTCGAGCGGCATCCGTGCCCGGCGCAGGGACCCGGCAGACCACGACTGGCTCGTGATGGGCGCGGCGACCGCGCTCTTCGCGATCGTCGTGCTCGTGCTGCCGCCGAACGTCGTCGTCTCGGTCGGGCTGTTCGGCGCCTACCTCGTGATGCTCGCGGTCTACCTCGGCATCGCCGCGTTCTCGCTCAAGTGGGCCGTTGCGGCGGGCGCCGCCGCGGCATCCGTCGACTCGATCCACCCCGCAGCACCCAACGATTCGGACACCCAGTGACCCAGAACACGCCGCGCAAGCCCAGCCGCTCCGAAGTACTGAAGCCGCTCGAACTGGTCGGCCTCGCCGGCGTGATGGCCGTCTTCCTCGGCCTCGTCGTGCTGATGAGTACCAGGGAGCCGCTGCTCGCCCTGATCGGGTTCGGCATCACGTTCATCGTCGTGCTCGTCGTGATCGCGATGCTCGTGCTCAACATCAAGCCCAACGACGCCGAGAAGACCGACATCGACGAGCAGGACAAGGGCCAGAAGCCCTAAGCTCCCAGCCCGTGCCCGTGCCCTGAGGCGTCAGCCGAGGTAGTCGACGAGGCTGTCGGCGAGGCCGACGTAGGCCGCGGGAGTCAGCGCGAGCAGGCGGGCCCGGGCTTCTTCCCCGATCTCGAGTCCGGAGACGAACGCGACGAGGTCGGCCTGGTTGATCCGCTTGCCGCGGGTGAGCTCCTTGAGCAGCGCGTACGGGTCTGCGATCGTCGACCGGCCGGCCGAGACCTCCGCCCGGATCACGGTCTGGATGGCCTCGCCGAGGATCTCCCAGTTGACGTCGAGGTCGTGCGCGAGCAGGACCCTGTCGATGTCGATCTCGCCGAGGCCGCGCACGATGTTGTCGAGCGCGAGCAGGGAGTGACCGAAGCCGACGCCGATGTTGCGCTGGGTCGTCGAGTCCGTCAGGTCCCGTTGCAGGCGCGACGTGACGAGGGTCGCGGCGAGCGAGTCGAGGATCGCCGAGGACAGTTCGAGGTTCGCCTCCGCGTTCTCGAATCGGATCGGGTTGATCTTGTGCGGCATCGTCGAGGACCCGGTGGCGCCGGCCTGCGGGATCTGCCGGAAGTACCCGAGGGAGATGTACGTCCAGACGTCCGTCGCGAGGTTGTGCAGCACCCGGTTGACGTGGGACACCTTCGAGTAGAGCTCGGCCTGCCAGTCGTGCGACTCGATCTGGGTCGTCAGGGGGTTCCAGGTGAGCCCGAGCCCCTCGACGAACGCGCGGGACACTGCCGGCCAGTCGGTCGTGGGATCCGCCGCGACGTGCGCCGCGAACGTTCCGGTTGCGCCGCTGAACTTGCCGAGGTAGTCGTTGGTCTCGATCTGCGCGGCCAGGCGTTCGAGCCGGTACACGAAGACCGCGATCTCCTTGCCGACCGTCGTCGGAGTTGCCGGCTGGCCGTGGGTGCGGGCGAGCATCGCATCCGCACGGTACTCGAGGGCGCGCAGCCGGAGCAGGCCGATGGTCGCGCGGAGCTTGGGCAGCCAGACCTCGCGCACGGCTGCGCTCACGGTGAGGGCATACGCGAGGTTGTTGATGTCTTCGCTCGTCGCGGCGAAGTGGGTGAGCTCGCTGATCCGGTCGAGGCCGAGCGTGGTGAGGCGCCGGCGCACGAGGTATTCGACGGCCTTGACGTCGTGGCGCGTGGTGGCCTCGAGAACGGCGAGTTCGTCGATCTCGGCCTGGCCGAAGTCGGTGACGAGGGCGCGCAGCGATGCCTTGTGCTCGGCGTCGAGCGGCGTCGAGCCGAACAGGCGGCGATCGGTGAGGGTGATCAGCCACTCGACCTCGACGTGCACCCGCGCGCGGTTGAGTCCGGCCTCCGACAGGTACTCCCCGAGTTCGGTGACGGCGGCACGGTAACGGCCGTCTAGTGGGCTGAGGACCTGGGGGGGTAGTGGACTCATCGGACTCCCTGTCGAATTGCGGGCTCTAGTTGCGCGAAGAGCGCGAGGTTTGCCTTCTCAATCATGCCCAATACCGAGTCAAACAACGCATCGTCGGAATAGTACGGGTCCGGCACGTCGTGCAGGGACGCCTGTTCCTGATCGAAGCTCAGCAGCAGGCGTACCTTGCTCCTGTCCCGGTCGCTCACCGCCCAGTTCCGCAGGATGCGCTCCTGGGTGCGGTCGAGCACGACGACGAGGTCGTAGTCGGCGAACCAGACGGGGTCGAACTGGCGCGCGCGGTGGTGGCTGCCGTCGTACCCCTGCCGTTTGAGGGCGGCGACCGTGCGGGCATCCGCCTGCTCGCCGACGTGCCAGTCTCCGGTGCCCGCCGAACTCGTGAAGATCAGCCGGCCCAGCCCCGACCGGGTGACCAGGTCGCGGAGGGTGATCTCCGCCATCGGCGAGCGGCAGATGTTACCCGTGCACACGAAGATGATCCGAAAGGGCGTCGCCTCGTCGGGGCGGATCGCCGAGAAGGTCATGGGTCCATTGTCCGTCACTTTCGCCTCCTCCACACCTGGTCGGGGGACTTCGCTTTCCCCAGGTTCCCGCCGGCCGCGGCTCAGGCGGGCACGGGCGCACAGGATCGGTCTGTCGGGGCCCGCCGGGGCGGCCTCGCGGAAGGGCAGGCCGATGCCGTGGTGGCAGTATCCGCCGGAGACCGACGGGTTGACCGAATTGCGGCACCAGCGGATGCTGCTGCGCACCCTGGCCGACGACATCGCCCTCGCGGGGCGCCGGCTTCTCCCCGCCGGAGCCCCGGCCGAGTGGCGCTCCGAGGCGCAGCGCGTCTATCTCGAACGACGCTGGGAACTCGCAGCGCTCCTCGCCGGTGCGGAGCGGAGCGTCGAGGAGGCGCTCACCGCGGTGCTCGCGCGAATCGAGGTGGTGAAGGCGCGGCTCGCGGCCGAAGCGGCCGACGCTGCGGCGGCGGTCACGACGGCTTCCGTGCCCCAGGCGCCGGCGCAGACCCCGGCCCGGGCGACGCCGGGAGGATGGTCGGAGTGAGCGGGCCGGGGTCCGGAGAGGGGCTGATGGTCTCCGGCGGAGGCGGAACCCTCGTTGCGACGGACGCCGTTCTCGCCGAGGCGGCCGTGCTCCGAGCGCTCCAGACGGAATCCGAGTCCTGGCGTGCCCGCCTGGCCCGGATCCGGGCGCTCGACTCAGCGCCGACGCCCGCGGTGACCTGGACGGACGCCGATCCGGGTCTCGTGCTCCTGCGTGCGGACACCGTGATCGCGGACATCGTCGAGCGGAGCAGGACGCTCGCCGACGGGCTCGTGACGGCCGCCGAGGAATACGGGCGCGTCGAGCGGGCGGTCGAGCGCGCGAGCGGCGTCGCGGGAGGGTGGCTCGGCTACCTCGTGGGGCGCGCGGCCCCGCTGATGATTCTCGGCGCGCTGCCGGACCTCGCGGCCATCGCGCTCGGCGCGCTGGTGGGCAGGGCGGTTTTCGGCGGCGCTTGGGCCGGCGGGAGCCTGGCAGAGGTCGCCGCGTGGTTCCAGGCGAACCCGGGACTGGTGAGCGACCCGGCCGTCGTCGCCGCGGTGCGCGTACTCGTATCCTCCGCAGACGACGCGGCCGTCGGCGCGCTCGGGTTGCCGTTTCCCGCAGCACTCGAACTCGGTGACGAGGGGCTCGGCGTGCTCGGCGTCTCGTCCGTCGCCTCCGCTGCGCTGCTGCTGGTCAGCCCCGTCGGCCTCCTCAGGGAAACGCCCGTGAGCGTGCACCGGGTCGCCGAGGACGGCAGCCCGCTGCATCCGGCCGTGCTCGCGGCCCTGCCCCCCGACGGGTTCGGGGAGCTCGCCCGGCGAATCCCCGAGGCGCGGGCGGACGGCCCGCAGATCCGGATCGAGCGCTATGCGGGCGCCACGGGATCCCCGCCGTCCTGGATCGTCTACATCGGCGGCACAGCGGAGTGGGACCCCACGGGGACCGGGCAGCCGTTCGACCTGACCAGCGACGTCTCAGGGGCCGCGGCCCCGCTCGGTCCCTCCGGCTCGTATCGCGCCGTCGTCGAGGCGATGCGCGCGGCCGGTGTGCAGCCGCAGGACCCGGTGCTCCCGGTCGGGCACTCCCTCGGCGGCCAGGTCGCGGTCCAGCTCGCCGGGTCCGGTGAGTTCAATACCGTCGGGGTCGCCTCATTCGGCGGGCCGACGGCGGAGCTCTCCACTCCGGCCGGGGTGGAGGCCGTCACCGTCGAGCACACCGACGACATCGTTCCGGCGTTCGGCGGCCTGCCGCAGGAGACCGACGACCGGGTCCTCGTGCGCAGCAGGGCATTCGCCGCCGGTGAGACGCCGGCAGGGCAGGCGCTGCCCGCCCATTCCCTCACGAGCTACCAGGCCACCGCCCGCCTGATGGACGGGTCGGCGGAGCCGAACCTGGTGCGCTTCAGGGGCGCCCTGGCCGGGCTCGTCGGAACGGGACCGGCCGAGGTCACCCGGTGGCGCGGCATCCGCGTGAACGGGCCGTGAACCCGGGCCGTGAACCCAGTGCCGTGAACCCAGGGCCGTGAACCCCGTGAACCCGGTACGCGGAACCGGCTACTGGCGGCCGGTGGCGGGACGCGCGAGCACGCCGAGCAGCCAGCTGATGATGCCGAGCACGAGCGCCCCGAGCACCCCGGTCCAGAAGCCGTCGACCTGCAGGCCGAAGCCGAGGCCGTCGGAGATCAGGGCCACGAGCATGAGGAGCAGGCCGTTGACGATGAGCGCAAGGAGGCCGAGGGTCAGCACGTAGAGCGGGAAGGCGATGACGCGGACAAAACCGCCGATCACGCCGTTGACGAGACCGAAGATGAGGGCGATCAGGAGATAGGTCACGACGATGGCGCCGGTGTCCGGCGCATAGGGTTCGACGCTCACTCCCGGCACGAGGAGGGTGGTGAGCCACAGGGCGACGGCATTGAGGATCAGCTTGATCAGGAATCGGGCCATGCGACCACTATGGCACCTGACCGGGCGTTGCGCACTTGTGGCATGGCGTTGCGCGACCGGTGGCGCGACCGGTGGCACGACCGGTGGCGCGACCGGTCTCCGCGTGGCTCATGCGGCCGCGCGAATACGCCCCGGCGTAGAATCGCCGAGTGAGCCCCACAGACCAGTCAGCGGTGCGACTCCGCCCCGAAATCATCGCACTCCCGGCCTACCGGCAGGGTAAGGCGGCAGCCGCGAGTGCCTTCAAGCTCTCGAGCAACGAGAACCCGTTCGGGCCGCTGCCCGGCGTGATCGCCGCCGTCGGCGCGGAGACGGCGTACAACCGTTATCCGGATGCCTCCGCGTCCGTTCTGCGGGAACGCCTCGCCGCCCGCTACGGGTGTTCTCCGGACGAGGTGCACGTGGGCAGCGGCTCCGTCGCCCTGCTCTCCCAGCTCATCCTCGCCGCGGCGGGCCCGGGCGACGAAGTCGTCTACTCCTGGCGTTCCTTCGAGGCGTACCCGAGCCTCGTCACCGTTGCAGGCGCGACGAGCGTGCAAGTGCCCAATCGACCGGACCACGGCCACGACCTCGCCGCCATGGCCGCCGCGATCACAGACAGAACCCGCGTGGTGATCGTCTGCAGCCCGAACAACCCCACCGGCACGATCGTGCGCGCCGCGGAGTTCGAGGCCTTCATGGCGAGCGTCCCCTCCACGCTGCTCGTCATCCTCGACGAGGCGTACGCCGAGTTCGTGACCGACCCCGACGCGGTCAGCGGCATCTCCCTGCTGGGCCGCTACCCCAATCTCGTCGTGCTGCGCACGTTCTCCAAGGCCTACGGCCTCGCCGGGCTCCGGGTCGGCTACGGCCTCGGCCCGGTCGCGATCCTCGACGCGGCCCGTGCGACGGCGATTCCGTTGTCGGTCACGGGGGTCGCCAGCGCTGCCGCGATCGCATCGCTCGATGTCGACGACGAGCTCATGGAACGGGTGCGCACCATCGGCATCCGTCGTGACACGATCTGGCGTGCGCTCACCGAGCAGGGCTGGAACACTCCAGCACCCCAGGGCAACTTCATCTGGCTGCCGACCGGCGCGGAGACCGCCGCCGCGGCCGAGGCGCTCGGCGCCGCCGGACTCGTCGTGCGGCCCTTCCCCGAGGGCATTCGGATCTCGATCGGCGAGGAAGAATCTGTGGACGAACTACTGCGAACCTGCCAAGACCTTGTCCGAAATCTACCAATGGGGCATTCGGCCCGGCGGCTAGGTTAGTACGATGGCAGCGAGTGAGAACGACTCCCCCCTGGTCCAGGTGCTCTCGACGAGCGGTCTCGTCGAGCCGAGCGAGGCGGCTGCGGAGTTCATGCCGTACCTCGACCGCCTGACCGAAGACGACCTCCGCAGGTTCTACCGCGATATGGTCGTCGTCCGGCGCTTCGACAAGGAGGCGGCCAACCTGCAACGGCAGGGCCAGCTCGCGCTCTGGGTGCCGAGCCACGGCCAGGAGGCCGCCCAGGTCGGCAGCGCCTATGCCACCCGCCCCCAGGACCACGTCTTCCCCTCCTACCGCGAGCACGTCGTCGGCATGATCCGCGGCCTCGACCTCGTCGACATCCTGCGGATGCTGCGCGGGGTCACCCTCGGCGGCTGGAACCCCGAGGAGCACGGCAACTTCCACCTCTACACGCTCGTGCTCGCCTCGCAGACCCTGCACGCGACCGGGTACGCGATGGGCATGCAGCTCGACGGCACGACCGCGACCGGCAACCCGGAGACCGACGAAGCCGTCATCGTGTACTACGGCGACGGTGCCTCCTCCCAGGGTGACGCCAACGAGGCCCTCGTCTTCGCGGCGAGCTACCAGACCCCGCAGGTCTTCTTCCTGCAGAACAACCACTGGGCGATCTCGGTCCCCGTGACCCGGCAGTCACGCACCCCGCTCTACCTCCGCGCCGGCGGCTTCGGCATGCCCGGCACCCAGGTCGACGGCAACGACGTGCTCGCGAGCTACGCCGTGACCGCCAAGCACCTCGACGACGCCCGCGCGGGCAAAGGCCCCGCCCTGATCGAGGCGATGACCTACCGGGTCGGCGCGCACACCACCGCAGACGACCCCACGAAGTACCGTGACCCGGAGGAACTCGCCGCCTGGGTCGCGAAAGACCCGATCGTCCGGTTCCGCGCCTACCTGCAGGGCCTCGGCGTCGAACAGGACTTCCTCGACGCCGTCGACGAAGAGGCAGAGGACCACGCAGCGGATGTCCGCCGCCGGGCCCTCGAGATCCGCTCGCCCGAGCGCTCGGTCATCTTCGACAACGTCTACGCCGAACCCCACCCGCTGATCCAGGAGCAGAAGGCCTGGCTCGACCGATACGAAGCATCCTTCGAAGGAGGCGACGCGTGAGCGACACGATCGTGACAGAGACAGCGGTCCTGGAGTCGGCAGTGCCGGCCTCGCCAACGGCGGCGGCATCCGCTGCGCCGGCCACCTCGGCGAACCTCCCGATGGCCAAGGCGCTGAACGCCGGCCTCCGCCAGGCGATGCTGGACAATCCCAAGGTCCTGATGATGGGCGAGGACATCGGGCCGCTCGGCGGCGTGTTCCGCGTCACCGAGGGCCTGCACGCCGAATTCGGCGACAAGCGCGTGCTCGACACCCCGCTCGCGGAGTCCGGCATCGTCGGCACCGCGATCGGCCTCGCCCTCCGCGGCTACCGCCCGGTCTGCGAGATCCAGTTCGACGGCTTCGTCTTCCCCGGCTTCGACCAGATCACCAGCCAGCTCTCCCGGATGCGCAACCGGCACGAGGGCCAGGTCACGATGCCCGTCGTGATCCGGATTCCCTACGGCGGGCACATCGGCTCGATCGAGCACCACCAGGAGAGCCCGGAGGCGTACTTCGCGCACACCCCCGGACTGCGCGTGGTCAGCCCCTCGAACCCGCACGACGCCTACTGGATGATGCAGGAGGCGATCGCCTCGGACGACCCGGTCATCTTCTTCGAGCCGAAGAGCCGCTACTGGCCCAAGGGCGAGGTGCGTTTCGGCGCGAGCGGGATTCCGCTGCACGCGAGCCGGGTCGTGCGCGCAGGCACCGACGCCACCGTCGTCGGGCACGGCGCCATGGTCACGGTCCTGCTGCAGGCCGCCGAACTGGCCGCGGTCGAGGGCATCAGCATCGAGGTCATCGACCTGCGCTCGATCTCGCCGATCGACTACGGCCCCATCCTCACGTCCGTGGAGAAGACCGGCCACCTCGTCGTCGCCCAGGAGGCATACGGCTTCGTGAGCGTCGGCTCCGAGATCGCCGCGACCGTGACGGAGCGATCGTTCTATCACCTCGAGGCTCCCGTGCTGCGCGTCTCCGGCTTCGACACCCCCTTCCCGCCCGCGGCCGTCGAGACCCACTTCCTGCCGTCCCCGGACCGGGTCCTCGAAGCGATCGATCGCTCCCTCGCCTACTGACATGCACCGCCCCGCACCGCGCATGACCCACAGCAAGGAATCCAGATGAGCGTCCTGAACTTCACCCTTCCCGATGTCGGTGAGGGCCTCACCGAGGCTGAGATCGTCGAGTGGCGCGTCGCCCCCGGCGACACCGTGTCGATCAACCAGGTGCTCGTCGAGATCGAGACGGCCAAGTCGCTCGTCGAACTGCCGTCTCCGTTCGTCGGCGTCGTCGGCGCAATCCTCGTCGAGGTCGGCACCACCGTGGACGTCGGAACGGTGATCATCACGATCGTCCCGGCCGAGGAGCCCGCCTCCATCGGTTCGGCTCCGGTCGCCGCACCCGCTGCCCCGTCGGCGGATGCCGAGGCCGGCCAGGTCCCCGCAGCACGCGTCACCGAGCTCGCCGGCGCAGCCCTCGACACCGGATCGACCATCACCGCCGAGGAGCCGAAGGTGCTCGTCGGCCGGGGAGCCGCTCCGAGCGTGCCGACCCGCCGCCGTCGGGGATCCGACGTATCGGCACCGCACGCCTCGATCGCTCCTCCCGCGATCGAAACGCCCCGGCCGGCGGCCGCAGCCCAGGCGAAAGCGCCGCGCGCGGCATCCGCCGGGCCAGTCATCGCCAAGCCGCCGATCCGCAAGCTCGCGAAGGACCTCGGCGTCGACCTCGCCCTCATCGAAGCGACCGGGCCGGTCGGCGATGTCACCCGCGAGGACGTGCTGCGCGGGGCGACCCAGGCGAGCGTGTTCCGCAACATCCAGACGCCCGAGTGGCCGAGCGACCGTGAGGAGCACATCCCGGTCAAGGGCGTGCGCAAGGCGATCGCGCAGGCAATGGTCGGCAGTGCGTTCACCGCGCCGCACGTCAGCCTGTTCGTCGACGTCGACGCCACGCGCACGATGGAATTCGTCAAGCGCCTCAAGGCCTCGACCGACTTCGCCGGGGTGCGGGTCTCGCCGATGCTGATCATGGCGAAGGCGATGATCTGGGCCGTGCGCCGCAACCCCACCGTCAACTCGGTCTTCACCGACCAGGAGATCATCATCAAGCACTACGTGAACCTCGGCATCGCCGCGGCCACTCCGCGCGGGTTGATCGTGCCGAACGTCAAGGAAGCCCAGGACATGAGCCTGCTCGAGCTCGCCCGCGCTCTCGAGACCCTCACCCTCACGGCCCGCGACGGAAAGACCACTCCGGCAGACCAGGCCGGGGGCACGATCACGATCACCAACATCGGCGTCTTCGGCATGGACACCGGCACCCCGATCCTGAACTCGGGCGAAGCCGGGATCGTCGCCCTCGGCACGATCAAGCCCAAGCCCTGGGTCGTCGACGGTGAGGTGCGGGTGCGCCAGGTCACGACCATCGGCGCGAGCTTCGACCACCGGGTCGTCGACGGCGACGTGGCGAGCCGCTTCCTTGCGGACGTCGCGAGCATCATCGAGGAACCGGCCCTCCTCCTCGAATAAGCGGGTCGAACTTTGGGAAGCCTTACCTCACCAGCCCTTTAATGCGCTGGTGAGGTAAGGCTTTCCACGCTGGCGGCCGCGGAATCCCTGTGGTCTGATGTTCTCCATGACCTCCATCGCCCCCGCCAGAATCACCCCCGTCG
Organism: Cryobacterium zhongshanensis; assembly: GCF_022760445.1. NCBI lineage: Bacteria > Bacillati > Actinomycetota > Actinomycetes > Micrococcales > Microbacteriaceae > Cryobacterium > Cryobacterium zhongshanensis. The sequence goes on from NZ_JALGAR010000004.1 coordinate 348,249, forward strand.
TCCCAGCGGTCGCGGCAGAAGCCGACGACCGGAAGCGCACCGAGAGCCACGCCGGCCGCCTGAACTGGCTCCGCGCCGGGGTACTCGGCGCCAACGACGGCATCGTCTCCGTCGCGGCCCTCGTCGTCGGCGTCGCCGGCGCGAGCGGCTCGACAGCGGTCATCGCCGCGGCGGGCACCGCCGGCCTCGTCGGTGGGGCGATCTCGATGGCCCTCGGCGAATACGTGTCGGTCAGCAGCCAGAGCGACAGCCAGCGCACCCTGATCGCGCGCGAGAAGCGCGAACTCAGCGTCGACCCCGAGGGTGAACTCGAAGAACTCGCGCTGCTCTACGAGAAGCAGGGCCTCGCGCCCGCGACCGCCCGGCAGGTCGCTACGGAATTCACCGCGATCGACCCGGTGCGCGCCCACCTGCTCGCCGAGCACAGCATCACGGAGGACGACGTCGTCAGCGCCTGGCACGCCGCCTGGGTCTCTGCTGCGGCGTTCACCCTCGGCGCGCTGCTGCCGTTCCTCGCCATCCTGCTCCTCCCCGCGAGCGTACGCATTCCCATCACCTTCGCCGCTGTCCTGGTCGCCCTGGCCGCCCTCGGCGCGACGGGCGCCCACCTCGGCGGCAGCCCCAAGCTGCGGGCGATCATCCGCGTCGTGCTCGGCGGCGCCGCCGCTCTCGTGGTCACCTTCCTGATCGGCTCCCTGCTCGGCACCTCCGGCGTCGTCTAACCGCCCCCGCCCGCCGTCCCCGCCCACCCCTCCCGGCCCCACCCTGTTCCGAATTCAGGAGTTGCCGGGGAACGGCGCGGGGCTGCCGCACTGCTTGGCGGGACCGCCGGGCCTGGAGGGGTCTGACTCCTGAATTCGGAACAGCCGACGCGGTCTAATGGTTTTGACAATCATTATCAATAGGGCTACCGTCGCATACGTGACCACCTCGAAACTCCTCCTGCCCGCACTCCTGGCCGCGACCGCGCTCGCCCTCAGCGGATGCTCGGCCTCCAGTAACGGCTCGACCGGCGGTTCCGGCGGCTCCGCGGGCGATCTCCGAATCGTCGCGACGACCACCCAGGTCGCCGACCTCACCCGCAACGTCATCGGCGATGCCCCCGGCGTCACGCTGACCCAGCTCATCCAGCCGAACCAGAGTGCGCACAGTTACGACCCGTCCGCGGCCGACCTGACCGCCCTCGGCCGTGCCGACGTGCTCGTGATCAACGGCGTCGGCCTCGAGGAATGGCTCACCGATGCGATCGACGCCTCCGGCTTCCACGGCGTCACTATCGATTCCGACGCGGGCATCACGATCGCCGAGAGCGGCGCCGGCAACGACGAGGCGGCCCACACGGCGGATGCCGCGCACGACCACGCGGGCGGCAACCCGCACATCTGGACCGACGTCGCCAATGCGGAGGCCATGACCCGGACCATCGCCGCCGGCCTCGAGGCCGCGAGCACCGCGGACACCGACCGGGCGGCCGCCTTCACGGCCAACGCCGCGAGCTACGAAGGCACGCTCTCAGCGCTCGACAGCTGGATCCGCGCGAACATCGACCCCGTCCCCGCAGCGGAACGGCTCCTCGTCAGCAACCACGACGCCTTCGGCTACTTCACGACCGCCTACGGAATCACCTACGTCGGCAGCGTGATCCCGAGTTTCGACGACAACGCCGAGCCGAGCGCGACCGAGATCGACCAGCTCGTCACGAAGATCAAGGCCACCGGCGTCAAGGCCGTCTTCTCCGAAGCGTCGATCAGTCCCAAGGCCGCCGACACGATCGCCCGGCAGGCCGGCGTCACCGTGTACTCCGGCGAGAACGCCCTGTACGGCGACTCCCTCGGCCCGGCCGGCAGCGACGGTGCCACCTACGTGGCCTCCCAGCTGCACAACGTGCGCCTCATTCTCGAGTCCTGGGGCGTCACCCCGACCGCCGTCCCGGCAGACCTGCGATAGTGAACAGGTGAACGAGAACGATTCTCACGTGCCCGAGAACGCACCCCTGGCCCTGCACGTCGACGGGGCATCCTTCGCCTATGCGCAGACGCCCGCGCTCGAGGACGTGACCTTCGATCTGCGCGCCGGCGAGGCCGTCGCCCTGATCGGCCCGAACGGGTCGGGGAAGTCGACCCTGCTCAAGGGCGTGCTCGGCCTGATCCACCGCGTTGCGGGCACCGTCGAGGTGCTCGGCGAGTCCCCGGCTCCCGCCGGCGCGGTCGGCTACGTGCCCCAGGCCGACGAACTCGACCCGGAATTCCCGGTCACCCTCGAGCAGGTCGTGATGATGGGCCGTTACCGCTCCCTCGGCTGGCTCCGCCTTCCCGGAAAGGGCGACCGCGCGCACGTCGCCGCCGCCCTCGACGCCGTCGGCCTCCGCCACCGCGCGAGGGCCCGGTTCGGCGAACTCTCGGGCGGCCAGCAGCAACGCGGCCTGCTCGCGCGCGCCATCGCATCCGGCCCCCGCCTGCTCCTGCTCGACGAGCCGTTCAACGGGCTCGACCAGGAGAACAGGGAGGCGCTCGTCGGCACCGTGAAACGCCTCAAGGCCGAGGGCGTCGCCGTGCTCGTCTCGACCCATGACCTCGAACTCGCCAGGGACGTCTGCGAGTCCGTGCTCCTGCTCAACGGTGGCCAGGTCGCCTTCGGCCCCCTGGACGAGGTGCTCAGCCTCGAGAACGTGCAGCGCACCTTCCGGTCCGTCGGCGTCGAACTCGACGAGCACACCGTCGTCGTGCCCGGCCACACGGGGCACTGAGTGGATGTCTGGGGCGCCATCACCGACGCCTTCTCCCTGCCGTTCATGTCCCGCGCCCTCGTGGTGCTGCTCGTGCTCAGTCTCGTCGCGGGCGTCGTCGGGGTGCTCGTCAACCTGCGCGGGCTCGAATTCATCAGTGACGGGCTCACCCACGCGGTGTTCCCCGGCATCGCGATCGGTTTCGTCTGGGGCGGCCGCGAGGGCCTCTTCGCCGGCGCGATCGTCGCGGCCGTGCTCACCGCGGTCGTGCTCGCGGTGCTGATGCGCCGGGCCGTGCCCGTCGACGCGGCGATCGCGATCGTGTTCACGGCCATGTTCAGCATCGGTGTGATCGTGGTCTCCCGGCAGACCAACTACGTCGGCCAGCTCGAGCAGCTCCTGTTCGGGCGTCTGCTCACGATCAGCGTGGTCGAGGTCGTGCAGACCGTTGTGATCTGCGCGGTCGCCCTCCTCCTCGTGGGAATCACCCTCAAGGAACAACTGTTCCGAGCCTTCGACCGCACCGGGTTCTCGGCCGTCGGCTACCGGCCGTTCGTGCTCGACCTCGTGCTCAACGTGGCGATCGCCCTCGTCGTCGTCGCCGCGTCGAGCGCCGTCGGTACCCTGCTCGTGCTCGCCGTGCTGATCGTGCCGGGCGCGGTCGCCCGGCTCGTGACCGTGCGCCTGTGGCTGCTGTTCCCGGTCGCGGCGGTCTTCGCGGCTCTCGCGGCCTGGGTCGGACTCACCCTCGGTTACGTCGCATCCGTCGGCGCCGGCATCAACCTGCCGAGCGGCGCGACCGTCGTGCTCGTGCTCGTGACCGGATACGCGCTCGCCCTCGCCGGCCGCCTCCTGCTCGACCGGTTCAGGCGCGGCAAGCACCCGCACGACCGGATGCGAGCGACGCAGCCGCGAACTGCGGCGGTGCGCTGATGGACTACTTCAGCACCGCCCTCCTCGCCGCGACCGTGATCGGGGCCCTCTGCGGCCTCGTCGGGTCGCTCGTCGTGCTGCGGCGCCGCACCTTCTTCGCCCAGGCGCTCACCCACGCGACCTTCCCCGGCGCGGTCGCCGCCGCCATGCTCGGGCTGAGCATTCCGCTCGGGGCCTTCGTCGCGAGCATCGCCATCGTCGGGATCATGACCCTGATCGGCCGGGTGCGCCGCCAGGGCAGCCAGGTCGCCTCGGGAATCGTGCTGACCGCGGGCTTCGCGCTCGGGGTGCTCCTGCAGGCGCTCAACCCCTCCCTGCCCGTCCATGTCGACTCCTTCCTCGTCGGATCCATCCTGACCACCACCGGCTCCGACATCGGCCTCGCCGCCGGCGTGCTGGGGATCGCCGTGGTGGCGACGGTCTTTCTCGGCAAGGAACTATTGTTCTCGACCTTCGACCCGAACGGCTACCGCGCGGCCGGATACCGGGAATGGCCGGTGGAACTCCTGACCCTGGGCCTCATCACCGCGACCGTCGTCACGGCGATGCCTGCCGTCGGCGCGATTCTCGCGATCGCCCTGATCGCGGCTCCCGCGGCCGCCGCGCGCCTGCTCGCCCGCACCGTCGGCCAGATCCTCGTCGCGGCGCCGGTGCTCGGGGCCGCGGCCGGGATCATCGGCGTGCTGCTCTCCCGTGCCCTCGACGTCGCCGCGGGGCCCGCGATCGCGCTCACTGCGGCGACCTTCTTCCTGCTGGCCCTCGCCGTGCGTCAGCTCCGCACCCGGGCCGGCAGCTCACGCGCCGCGGGGAGCTCCCGGCCGGCCGCCGGTCGTGCCGGAACCCGGGCCAGCCTAGGGTGGAAGGCATGAAGCGCAACACCTGGCAGCGCGAGGCCGTGCGCACCGCCCTCAGCGACACGATCGGTTTCGTCAGCGTGCAGGGCCTGCACGGCAGGCTGCACGCGACGGGGTCCCCGATCGGGCTCGCGACGGTCTACCGCGCCCTCGCCGATCTCGCGGGAGAAGGCGAAGCCGACTGCCTGCAGTCGCCGGACGGCGAAAGCCTGTACCGGGCGTGCAGCACGACCGACCACCACCACCACCTGATCTGCCGGCACTGCGGCCTCACCGTCGAAATCGAAGCGGATGCCGTCGAAACCTGGGCGAAGAACGTCGCCGCCGAGCACGGCTTCACCCAGGCCGCCCACGTCGTCGACGTGTTCGGCCTCTGCGCGGCGTGCACCGCGGCATCCGCCACCGCCACCCCCTGAGCCGAGTCGCCCTGACCCGAGTTGCGCGGCCAGCCGGCGACCCGTAGAGTTAGCCGTTGCTGCGCATATCTGTGCGTGCACTGCCGGAACACGTCGGCTTCGCTTCCCGCACCTCAGGGAGTGGGACTACTGTGTTCGGCCGACAAGAGATCTTGGGAAGGGCATTCGCCCTTCGGTATTGGAGGAGAACCATGGCAGCAACCTGCCAGGTGACCGGAGCCGTTCCCGGCTTTGGACACAACGTCTCGCACTCGCACCGACGCACCAAGCGTCGTTTCGACCCGAACGTACAGACCAAAAAGTACTACGTGCCTTCGCTGCGCCGTAACGTCACCCTGACCCTCTCGGTCAAGGGCATCAAGGTTATCGACGCTCGTGGCATTGAGTCGGTCGTCAAGGACCTGCTCGCCCGTGGGGAGAAAATCTAATGGCCAAGCAGCATGACGTTCGCCCGATCATCAAGCTCCGTTCGACGGCCGGCACCGGTTACACGTATGTGACCCGCAAGAACCGTCGTAACGACCCCGACCGTCTCGTACTCAAGAAGTACGACCCCGTAGTGCGCAAGCACGTTGACTTCCGAGAGGAGCGCTAACACATGGCCAAGAAGAGCAAGATCGCCCGTAACGAACAGCGCAAGATCGTTGTTGCCCGTTACGCCGTCAAGCGCCTGGAACTGAAGAAGGCCCTCGTCGACGAGTCCGGTACGGACGAGTCGCGCGAGGCAGCCCGCCTCGGCCTCCAGAAGCTTCCCCGCAACGCTTCGCCGGTGCGCGTGCGCAACCGCGACGCCGTCGACGGTCGCCCCCGTGGCCACCTCTCCAAGTTCGGCATCTCGCGCGTGCGTTTCCGCGACATGGCGCACCGCGGCGAGCTGCCCGGCATCACCAAGTCCAGCTGGTAACACCCGCTGAATCGCTCCGCTGAACTCCGGTTCCGCGAATGAGGGGATGTCGACTTCGGTCGACATCCCCTTCTGCGTACCCGGGGCGGATGTCTCGGCACGAGACCCCGGATTCCGTCCGGATTCCGCGCACAGCGGAAATGGTGCTCCCAGACGGGTAAAAAGCACCCCAAGATGCCGAAAAACGCCGGAAATACGCGGAAGTTCGCGGAACTCTGTTAGATTCAACCCGGTCCAACCGACCAACGGAGGCGTCTTCTGGCGTCGCCCGCATTACCCGCATACCTGTTTTTTTACAGACGAAGGTCCGAGGAGGACACTCAATGGCTGACAAGTCGCTGAACAAGACCGAGCTCGTTGCCAAGGTTGCCGCAGACTCTGGCCAGAGCCAGGTTGCCGTCGACAGCGTGCTCAACGCGTTCTTTGCCGCACTCGCCGAAACCGTCGCCAACGACGGCAAGGTCACCATCCCGGGCTGGCTCGGCGTCGAGCGCACCGCCACCGCGGCGCGCACCGGCCGTAACCCGCAGACGGGCGAGGAAATCGCCATCGCAGCCGGCCACCGCGTCAAGCTGACCGCCGGCAGCAAGCTGAAGGCCGCCGCCAAGTAACATCGGCACCCGTTCCACCAGCTTCATCCCGAGGAGGGCGTCGGCTTCGGCCGGCGCCCTCCTCTGTGTCTGCTCCGCGGCATCCGCTCACGGCTCACCCACCCTGCTGGCCGGTTAAGCTGGAGCCGTGCCTCGTCTCGTGCGGATCTCCGGTCCTGCAGCCCTCCTCCTGGTGGCCGTGCTCTCGACACTGCTGGCCCTCGCCTACGGCGGCGGCGCCGCTGCGCAACTGCTCGCCGACCCGGGGCCGCTCGTGCGCTGGGGACTCCCGGTCGCCAAGCTCCTGGTCAACCTCGGCGCCGCGGGCACGATCGGCGCCCTTGTGCTCGCGTGCTTCGCGCTGAGCCCCCGTGAGAGCGCGTACGGAGCCTCGCTCGACTTCGCTGCCGGGGCCGCGGCTCTCTTCACGGCCGCCGCCGCACTCACCGGGTTCCTGACCTTCCTGCAGGTGACGGATGTCCCGCTCGCCTTCGACGATCGCTTCAGCGCGACCGCCGGCCAGTTCTTCAGCCAGATCGAACTCGGCCAGGCCTGGCTCGCGACCACACTCATCGCCGCGGGCGTCACCGTGCTGTGCTTCGCGGTGCGCAGCCAGACCGGGCTCGTGTTCGTCACGGCGCTCGCGGTCGGCGCACTCGTACCGATGGCTCTCCAGGGCCACGCGGCGGGCAGCCAGGGCCACGATGTCGCGATCACGGCACTCGGGCTGCACCTCGTGTTCGCGGCGATCTGGCTCGGCGGGCTCCTGACGGTCATCGTGCTCCGCAGGCAACTCGACGGCACGCGCATCAACGCCGTCATCGGCCGGTATTCGACGCTCGCCATCGTGAGCTTCGTCGTCGTCGCGGCCTCCGGGTACGTCAGCGCCGAGCTGCGCATCGGCAGCATCGACCGGCTTCTGACGCCGTACGGCATCCTCGTGCTCGTCAAGGTCGTCGCCCTCATCACGCTCGGCGGCTTCGGCGTGCTGCAGCGGCGGTTCCTCGTCGAGCGGATGCGCAGGGCCACGCTCGCCGGACCGGGCGCCGCCGGCCGCAGCGCGAGCGCCTGGTTCTGGTGGCTCGTGGTCGCCGAACTCGCGTTCATGGGACTCGCCTCGGGGGTCGCCGCGGCGCTCGCCCGCACCGCCACCCCGGTCGCCCAGATCGTGGCGACCCAGGTGCCCACCTCGACCCCCGCGCAGATCCTCACCGGAGAGCTGCTGCCTCCGGAACTCACCTTCGCCCGCTACTTCACCGAGTGGAACTTCGACCTCGCCTGGGTGCTGTTCTGCGCCTTCGGGATCTTCTTCTACCTCGCGGGCGTCTACCGCCTCCACAAGCGCGGCGACTCCTGGCCGATCTACCGGACGGTGTCCTGGGTGGTCGGCATGCTCATCCTCTTCTACATCACCAACGGCGGCGCCAACCTGTACGCGAAGTACCTGTTCTCCTCGCACATGCTGATGCACATGGCCCTCACCATGCTCGTGCCGGTCTTCCTCGTGCCCGGCGCCCCGATCACCCTCGCGGCCCGGGCGATCCACAAGCGCACCGACGAGAGCCGCGGCGCCCGCGAATGGATCCTCCTCGCGGTGCACTCCCGCTACGCCGGCGTTCTGACGAACCCGCTCGTCGCCGCGGTGCTCTGGGCCGGGTCGCTCTGGGTGTTCTACTACTCGAACCTGTTCAGCTGGGCGACGACCGACCACATCGGCCACGAGTGGATGGTCGTGCACTTCCTGATCACCGGGTACCTGTTCGTGCAGTCCCTGATCGGCATCGACCCGGTGCCGTACCGGCTGCCGTACGCCTTCCGGCTGCTGCTGCTGCTCGGCACGATGGCGTTCCACGCCTTCTTCGGGGTCGCCCTGATGACCGGGACGGGCCTGCTCCTCGCCGACTGGTACGGCGCGATGGGTCGCACCTGGGGGGTCAGCGCGATCGCCGATCAGCAGCTGGGCGGCGGGATCGCCTGGAGCGTCGGCGAGATCCCGACGATCGCGCTCGCGATCGCCGTCGCGATCCAGTGGTCCCGCAGTGACGAGAAGGAGACCCGGCGCAAGGACCGCAACGCCGACCGGACCGGCGAGGCCGAACTCAACCGTTACAACGCCCAGCTCGAGCGGCTCGCCTCGCGCGACACCCGCCGGCCGTAGGCCCGGGCGGGGCGGGTCAGCGGAGCTGGATCGCGAGCGACCCGTCGGCCCCGACGACGACCTGGATCGAGACCGCGAACGGCACGTCCTCGTCCCGGGTGCTGAGGTCCCCGTCGAAGAGCGACTGGACGGCGACCTTGATGTGCGCCCGCCCCGCCGTCGCCGGCATGTCGAAGGCAGTCTCCCCTGCGGCGAGCGTCACGGCGGGGTATTCGGCGATCGACCAGGCCGGTACCGACTTGACCCGGTCGTTGATCTCGATCCCGAACGGGCAGTCCGAGGGCTGCAGCACCGTCTGCGTCGCGCAGCTGTCGAGGAAGGTGTTGAGCTCCGACTGGACCTGCCCGACGAAGGACGCGTTCGGTTCGGCGTCGACCGAGACATCCGTCGCCCCGGACTGGGTCACGGGAACCGACTGCGGCGCCGCGCTCAGCAGGGCGGACTCGTGCGCGATCGTGTACCGGGCCGGCGCGAACGCGAGGTACGCGGCCTGGTTCGAGAACGTCACCGGGGCGTCGGCAGCCGCGTGCGCGCGGGTGTCGAGGGTGAGGCCGTTGACCGAGAAGCTCGCCTCGTGCAGCACCGTGACGCCGAGCACCGCGAGCGGGCTGGTGTCGAAGCGCCACGAGTCGAAGACGGCCGCGTATGTCCCGGCCCTGGCCACCCGGAATTCCATCGTCTCCGGCGCCCCGTCGAGGTCGAAGGCGTAGATCACGGTGTGCACCTCGGCGGTGCCGGTGCTCGCCTGTGGGCCGGAGCCCGTGCTGCCCTGCGTAACGGTGTCGCTGACGAGCCTGATCGCGGTGATCGAGCTGAGCACGGATGCCCGCAGCAGGGTGTTCGGAAGATCCGTCGGCAGTCCCGCAGCGGTCAGCTCTGCCGCGGTCGGGGTCACCCCCGGCAGGCTCAGCGCGCTCACGGTGTCGTGCCGGGCCAGGGCGTCGAGGTACTGGCGCACGAACCCGCCCGCGCTGTACACCTCGCGGTTGAGCGAGCCGATCGCCGCGACGAGCGCGGCGACGAGCAGGACGGCAACCAGGACGACGGCGACGAGGGTTCGGCCCCGGTCGCGCAGGGCCGTACGGTCGCGGTTGCTCACGTCCACATTCTACGGGCGCGATTCTCCGCACGCGGCCGGTGGGTGACGGCGTGGGCGACGGCGTGGGCGAGCGCGGGTCGCGAGCGGCGTTGTCCACGGATGCCCGGCATCCACCATCGGTACCCGCGCGGGCGGATACAGTGGAATGTTCCCACCATTCCTACTGAAAGCGACCCGTGTCCCCGATTTCGTTGTCGCGTGAGCAGGCCGAGGTCTACCAGGCCATCGAGAACACGCGCCAGAATGTCTTCGTCACCGGGCGCGCGGGCACCGGCAAGTCGACGCTCCTGAACCACCTGTCGTGGAACACCAGCAAACAGATCGTGATCGCGGCACCGACCGGGGTCGCGGCGCTCAACGTGGGCGGGCAGACGATCCATTCGCTGTTCCGGCTGCCGATCGGGGTCATCGCCGACCACGCGATCGACCAGAACGACCAGGTCAAGAAGCTGCTCAACACGATCGACACCGTCGTGATCGACGAGGTCTCGATGGTCAACGCCGACCTGATGGACGCGATCGACCGCAGCCTCCGGCAGGCCAGGCAGCGCCCGAACGACAGCTTCGGCGGCGTGCAGATCGTCTTGTTCGGCGACCCGTACCAGCTCGCGCCCGTGCCCGGCGATTCCGACGAGCGGGCGTACTTCAGCGACACCTACCGGTCGATGTGGTTCTTCGACGCGAAGGTCTGGAAGGGCGCCGAGCTGCGCATCTTCGAGCTGACCGAGGTACACCGGCAGCGGGATGCCGACTTCCGGCACATGCTGAACGCCGTGCGCTACGGACAGGTCACCGCCGAGATCGGCGGAGCGCTCAACGCGGCGGGCGCCCGCACCCCGCCGAAGGACGGCGTGATCACGCTCGCGACCCGCAACGACGCGGTCAACCGGATCAACGCGGCGGCGCTCAAGCGGCTTCCGGGCAAGGCGCTCACCGCGAAGGCGGAGGTCACCGGGGATTTCGGCGGCCGCACGTATCCGGCGGACGCGGTGCTCGAGCTCAAGGTGGGCGCCCAGGTGATGTTCCTGCGCAACGACTCCCCGCTCGATGGCGGCCCGCGCTGGGTCAACGGCAGCATCGGCACGGTCACGAAGGTGAATTCGACCGTCTTCGTCGAGATCGACGGCACGACGCACGAGGTCGAGCCGGCGGTGTGGGAGAAGTACAAGTACAGCTACAACCAGGCGACGAAGAAGCTCAGCAGGGACGTCGTCGCCGAATTCACCCAGTTCCCGCTGCGCCTGGCCTGGGCGGTCACGATCCACAAGTCCCAGGGCGCGACCTATGAACGTGCGATCGTCGACCTCGGCACCCGGGTCTTCAGCCCCGGCCAGACCTACGTGGCGCTCAGCCGGCTGACCGGCCTCGACGGCCTCTACCTCACCCGGCCGCTGCGCCCGAGCGACATCATCGTCGACGAGGACGTCCGGCGCTTCATGGGCAGTCAGGGCGCCCTCCCCGCCTCCTGACCGGGCCCGCAGTCCCCGCTTCTCCAGCGGATGCCTGGGCCCGCCGCCCGGGGACCGCCGGCTAGTGGTGGTGGCCGGCCGGGGTCCCCGGGGTCGGGGCCGCGGGAAGACCGTGCGAGCCGTGCGGGACGGCGTGCGCGCCGGCATCCGTCGCGGCAAGCGCCGGAGTGGTGAGCCCGGACACGACGAGGGCCGCGAGCGTGAGCGCCGCGAGGAAGCGCCACCCGCCCGCGGCCTCACCCGGGGCCTCACCCGCGGAGGACTGTGCCGAATTCAGGAGTTGGCGCCCGATTCGGGGTGATTTGGGGTGATTCGGGCCGGATCCGGCCTGAACTCCTGAATTCGGAACGCGCTCGGCGGTGGTGGGGATGGTGCCGGGGTTGGCGGCGCGGCGGGTGCGGCGTAGGGCGAGTGCGAGGGAGCCGGCCAGGAAGAGGTCGAAGAGGGTGGTGGTCGCCATCGGCTGGAGCGGGAGACCGGTCGCGGCGGCGGGCACGCCGAGGCCGCTGCCGAGGGTTGCGACGGCGCCCCAGACGAAGACGGGGATGAGGGCTCCGAAGAGCGCTGCCCCGGGGGCGAGTGCCCGCCCCCGGACCAGCGTTACAGCGCCCCAGCCGAGTTCGGCGGCGCCGAACCCGACCAGGGTGATCATGAGGAGCACCGGGGCGCTCGCACCCACGGCGAGGTGGATCGTTCCCGCGCCGATGGCGGCAAAGGAAAGCCAGAGGCGGCTGATCGGGGTCATCGAAGCTCCTGTTCGTGGGTGGGGGTGCTGGTGCTGCGGTGCACTCTCGCGGACGCGAGTGCCGGGGGGCGAGCGGGTGCCGGGTCAGGCGATCGCGGAGTTGTTCCGGACGACCTTGTCGGTGGCGAGGCCGGCCCCGAGCAGCACGATCGCGCTCGCGAGGTGCAGGAAGTGGTCTGGCGTGTTGAGCGCGAGGATGTTGAGCTCAGAGCCCGCGATGAAGAACCCGACGATGCCGAGAAGGAGGTAGACCGCACCGATGGTGGAGTTGACCGACTTGGCCGCGACGACGCTCGAGAGGCCGGCGATCAGCAGGGCGGCGCCGATCAGCAGGTGGGCGACGTTGTGCAGCGGGTTGACCGCGAAGAGGCCGAGCAGGAGCCCGCCCTGGGTGGCGATGAAACTGACCCCGCCCGTGACAGCGAAGCCGAGCAGGCCGACGAGCAGGTAGACGGCCCCGAAGACGGTGGCGACGAGGCGGTTCGGTGAAGTGCGCATGAGAGTTCCTCCTGGTAGAGACCGCTGAGGTGCGGTTGCCAGTAATTCGGAGTGAAGCTCACAGCGGATTGGTAGGCTCGCGGCATGAATATTCCCCCGGACACCAAGGACTGGACCTGGGTGCTCGAGCGCCCCTGCCCCGAGTGCGGTTTCGTCGCCGCCGACGTCGTCTTCGCGGAGATCCCGCGGTTGATCCGGGAGAACGCCGCGGCCTGGCGCCCCGTGCTCGAGCGAGCGGATGTCGCGGTGCGGCCCGACGAGCGCACCTGGTCCGCCCTGGAGTACGCGGCCCACGTCCGCGATGTATTCCGCATCTTCACCGTCCGGCTCGCTCTGATGCGCACAGAGGATGACCCGCTGTTCCCGAACTGGGACCAGGATGCGACCGCGGTGGCGGAACGGTATGGCGAGCAGGCCCCCGACCGGGTCGCCGTGGAACTGGCGGAGGCCGCGGAAGCCGCTGCCGTCGCTTTCGCCGCAGTGCCGGTCGCGGACCTCGGCAGGGTGGGCCGGCGCAGCGACGGCGCCCGGTTCACGGTGACGACGATGGGACAGTATTTCGTGCACGACCCGGTGCATCACCTGCATGACGTCACCGAGGTGTCAGAGCACCACTAGGGTCGCGGCCGCCGGTTCTGAGGCGGGCGGCGCGGGGTGACGGGGTGATGCACCGGGCGGTTCAGACCGCCGTTACGCGGTGTGCCGCCGGTTGACGACGGCTCCGTAGATCAGCAGCACGATGATCGATCCGGCGATGGCGAGCAGCCAGCTGGAGAGCTGGAAGAAATCGCCGATCCCGACGCCGAAGAGGAGCGACCCGAGCCAGCCGCCGAGGATCGCGCCCACCACTCCGAGGAGCAGCGTCACGAACCACCCGCCGCCCTGGGTTCCCGGCAGGATGGCCTTGGCAATCGCTCCGGCGATCAGCCCGAGAAGTAGAAATCCGATGAAACTCATGTCAAGCGTCCTTTCGTTCACGAGCAGGGATTCGTTCGGTGTGTCAGTGCGCTTCCGCCCACTCAGACGGGAGCAGGTCAACCTCCTTCTCCGTTCTTCGTCGAACAGTGTGCCACCATCCGCCCGTTTGGTCGCGGGCTCGGGGCCCGGATGCAACCCTTTTCCGGTATATGCCGTGGGTTACGATTGCCCTGCGCCCTGCAACTGATCACCCCCGGTCTCAGCGACTGCAGTGGCACCCCCGTTCTCGCGGCGGACGCCCCGGCGCACATCGACGGAGGCCCTCTTGTCCGACAGAAAACTGCCCGTGGTCATCCAGGGCGGCATGGGCATGGCCGTGTCTTCCTGGCGGCTCGCCAACGCGGTAGCCCGCACCGGCCAGCTCGGCGTCGTCTCCGGCGTCGCCCTCGACTCCGTGCTCACGCGCAGGCTGCAGGACGGCGACGTCGGCGGCCACATCCGCCGTGCGCTCGCCGCGTTCCCGGTTCCCGCCCTCGTCGGACCCGTGCTCGAGCGGTACTTCCAGGCGGAGGGGCGAGCCGCGGGCGAGCCGTACCTTCCCGTGCCCAAGCTCTCCCTGACGCCCACCCGCGAACAGCAGGAGCTCAGCGTGCTCGGCAACTTCACCGAGGTCTGGCTGGCCAAGGAGGGCCATGCCGGGATCGTCGGGATCAACTACATGGAGAAGGTGCAGATGGCGACCCCGCCGGCAGCACTCGGCGCCATGCTCGCCGGGGTCGACTACGTGCTGATGGGCGCCGGCATCCCGCGCCAGATCCCGCACCTCCTCGACGAACTCACCGCCGGCAGGGTCGGCACGATCGACATCGACGTGCACGGCGCCGAAGCGGATGCCGTGCACACCGTGAGCGTGGATCCCGTCGACGTCCTCGGGCTGACACCGGAGACCCTCCCGCCCCTGCACCGCCCGTTCTTCGTCGCCATCGTCTCGGCGCACGTGCTCGCGTTCTACCTGGCGCGCGATGCGGACATCCGCCCGGACGGGTTCATCATCGAGGGTCCGACGGCCGGCGGGCACAATGCGCCCCCGCGCGGCCGGCTCACGCTCGACAATGACGACCAGCCGATCTACGGCCCGCGCGACGACGCGAACATCGCCAAGATCGCCGAACTCGGCCTGCCGTTCTGGCTCGCCGGCGGCTACGGCCAGCCGGAACGCCTGGCCGTAGCGCTCGCCGCCGGCGCGCAGGGGGTGCAGGTCGGCACCCTGTTCGCGCTCAGCCAGGAGTCCGGCCTCGCGCCCGAGCTGCGCGACCAGGTGCTCGGCCGCCTCGACGCGACGGAGCTCTCGATCCGCACGGACGCCGCGGCCTCCCCGACCGGATTCCCGTTCAAGGTCGCCCAGCTGCCCGGCACGCTCTCCGAACCGGCGGTCTACGCCGACCGGGTGCGTCTCTGCGACCTCAGCTACCTGCGCGAGCCCTATACCAAGAAGGACGGCACGGTCGGGTTCCGCTGCCCGAGCGAACCCGTGCACATGTACGTGCGCAAGGGCGGCACCGCCGAGGACGCCACCGGCCGCGCCTGCCTCTGCAACGCCCTTACCGCGACCGTCGGCCTCGGCCAGACCCGCAAGACCGGCTATGTCGAGGTGCCGCTGCTGACGCTCGGCAACGACATCGACGGCGCCGCCGTGCTCCTCGCGGCGCACCCCGAAGGGTGGAGCGCCGCTGACGCCGTCGGCTGGCTGCTCCGCGACGTCGCGGTCTCCCCGACCGCCCCCTGACTCCTACCTTTCCGGTCGAGAGTGCCCGCTACACCGGTCACTCTCGACCGGAAAGGTGACTCTCAGGCGGCCGGGGTGACGGTGAACTCGGCCGTCATGGTGTGGCTCGCACCGGGGTCGAGCGTGATCGCGTCCGCGCCCACGTTGCAGGTCTCGACGCAGACCATGCCCGTCCACTCCTGGGATCCGAAGTCCGCCATCGCGGCGGCCTTGTCGATCCACGGGTTCCAGACGACCGTGCTGTCCGAGCCGGTCTTCGTGACCGCGATGCGGCGGGCTCCGTCGTCGATCGTCGTCGTTGCCGTCGTGCCGGAGTAGACCCGGTCGGTCTCGGCCGTGAAGGACACGGGTTCCGGTGAACCGGGTGTGGGCGTTGCGCCCGCGACCTTGTCGAGGAACGGAACGCCCTCGAGCCCCGCCACAGTCGTGCGGTGGATGTCGTCGATCGCGAAATAGCTGTGCAGCGCCTCCTCGACGGTCACGGCCACCGTGTCCCGGTTGGTCACGGTGAGCTCGAGGCGCAGCGTCGCACCGACGGTCACCGTGTAGCGGGCCTCGAACGGATGCGGCCACGCCGACGCGCGCGTCGCCGGCGAGTCCGTGAGGTGGAACGTCAGGACGACATCGTCACCGACCTCTGCCGCACCGGACAGCTGCCACTCGGTCACGCGGGCGAACCCGTGGGCCGGCGCTGTCGCATCCGCTGCGTTCGGACCGAACCAGGGGAAGCAGATCGGGATGCCGCCCCGGATGGCGGTGCCCGGGGTGAAGCGGCTCCCCGCGCTCATCCAGAGCACGGGGGCACCGCCGGCGGGAGCCCACGAGGCAACGTGCGCGCCGTGCAGGTACACCTCGGCCGAGCCGGCGCGGCCGGTGACCCGGACGATGGGAAGCCCACCGACACCGGGTGCGAGGTGGACGGATGCAGGCAGGACGGGAAGCGCTGTGGGAATGGTTGACATGGGAAACCTCCAGGGTTCACTCTCCATTTTCCCACACCCGCCTGACAGCGGTTCGGAACCTTGACCCGGACTGAACAAGTGTTTAGCATGTTGAACATGCGTACAGCTCACCTCTCCGCGCCAGAGGATCTCACCGCGCGGGCCTTGATCCGGGATGCCGCGATCGTGCATTTCGCGCATGACGGCTTCCGCAAGACGAGTCTGCGGGCGATCGCTGCGTCCGCGGGCGTGAGCGCGAGCCTGGTCGTGCATCACTTCGGCAGCAAGGACAACCTCCGCATCGAATGTGACGAATTCGTGATCGGGAATATCCTGGCCGCCGCCCGCGACAAGTCAAGCCCGGCGGGACTCCAGGCCGTGATCCAGGGGTACCTCGCGAACCCCGCGGAGTACGAGGTCGACGTCGCCTACCTGTCACGGGCCATCACAGAGGAGACAACGGCCGGCCGCAACTTCGTCGACAGCATCGTCGACGAGACCGAAGCGATCATCCGGGCCGGCGTCGCCGACGGGAGCATGAACCCTTCCTCCGACCCGCGCGCTGAGGCTGCGCTGATCACGATGACTAGTCTCGCAATGATGACGCTGAGCTCACACCTCGCCAGGGCGCTCGGCTTCGAGGGCCGGGGCCTCGGCCAGGAGACGATGCGACGGCTTGCGCTGCCCTCGGTCGAGTTGTATACCCACGGGCTTTACACCGACGAGACCGTACTGAACGTCACCCGGAACGCCCTCGCGGCCGCACCCGAGTCCGCAGCGGCACGCATGCCGAGTCAGGAATACCCCAGTCGAGAGGACACCCGATGAGTCACGTCGAAACAGCGCGCAGACCGAATCCCGGCGCGTCCTCCCCGCGCATGGATGCCGCGATCGAGGCTGTCGAGATCACCAAGCACTTCGGCAGCACCCAGGCCCTCCATGGTGTGACCTTCACCGTCCCCCGCGGCAGCGTGTTCGGCGTGATCGGTCCCAATGGCGCGGGCAAGACCACGACCATGCGCGCGCTGCTCGACATCATCCGGCCGAGTTCCGGCCATGCGACCGTGCTCGGCACCGACTCCCGAAACGCCGGCCCCGAGCTGCGCCGCCGGATCGGTTTCCTGCCCGGAGAACTTATCCTCGAGGGCCGCATCACCGGACGGAAGCTCTTGCAGCACTATGCCGACATCTCCGGGCCGGTCCGCACCGGGCACATCGACGAACTGGCGGAACGTTTCCACCTCGACCTCGGTCAGCCCGTGCGCAAACTCTCCCGCGGCAACAAGCAGAAGCTCGGCATCGTGCAGGCGTTCATGCACGAGCCGGAACTTCTTGTGCTCGACGAGCCGACGAGCGGGCTCGACCCGCTGATGCAGCAGGAGTTCCTGCTCCTCGTCAAGGAGGCCCGCGACGCCGGCCAGACCGTATTCCTGTCCTCGCATGTCATCAGCGAGATCCAGCAGGCCGCCGACGAGGTCGCGATCCTGCGCGACGGGCGCATCATCACCGTCGCGAGCGTCGAGGCCCTGCGCCAGACGGCCGTGCGGCACCTGCGGATGACGGCCACCGGCATCCGCCCCGCCGACCTCGCCGGGCTCCTCGGCGGGCTCGCCGGCATGGCCGGGCTCGTCTGCACGGCCGTCACGAGCCAGACCGGAGCGGCGGCCACCGAGGCGACCGCGACCCTCGAGGGTGCGATCCAGCCCTTCATCCAGGCCGTGTCCACGCTCAGCCTCACCGACCTCGTGCTCGAGGAACCCGACCTCGAGGAATCCGTGCTCGCGCTCTACACCGCCCCGGGGGAATCCGCCGAGTCGCATCGGGCCGCCCGGGCGACCAGGAAGGTCCGCGGGACCCGCGCCGAACGGAAGGAATCGAAATGACCGCGTCCACGGCAACGGATGTCCGCCGCGCGCCCCTGCCGATCTTCGGCAAGGCCTTCGCCGACGGCCGGCGCGCCATGCTCGGCTGGGGAATCGGCATCGCGGCGGCGATCTTCCTCTACCTGCCGCTCTACCCGAGCATGATCGGCACCTCCGAGATGCAGAAGCTCATCGACTCGCTGCCGAGGGCCCTGATCCGCACCCTCAACTACGACCAGATCAGCACCGGTGCCGGCTACACCCAGGCCACGGTCTTCGGCCTGATCGGGTTCCTGCTGATCGGCATCGCCTCGATCGGCTGGGGCGCGGCCATGCTCGGCGGCGACGAGGAGTCCGGCCAGCTCGAGCTCACCATCGCCCACGGCGTCACCCGCGTGCAGGTCGTCGTGGAACGGTTCGCGGCCCTCGTGCTGAAGATCCTGTTGATCACCGCCCTGATGTTCGTGCTGATCGCACTTCTCAACGGCCCGAGCCAGCTCGGCATCGACGTCGGATACCTGGCCCAGACCTGCCTGCTCTTCGCGGGCCTCGTGTTGCTCTGCGGCAGCGTCGCGATGCTCGGCGGTGCCCTCACCGGCCGCAGGGTGTGGGGCATCGGTGCCGGCGCCTTCGTGGCGGTCGTCGGCTACGTGTTCAACGCCCTCGGCAACCAGAGTGCCGACCTCGAGTGGTTGCACGGGCTCTCGCCCTACTACTGGGCCTTCGGAAACTACCCGATGACGAACGGCGGAACGCCGATCGCCTTCCTCGCGTTCTACGGCGGCTCGCTGCTCGTCGCGGCCGCGACGGCGCTCGTGCTGCGCCAGCGCGACATCGGCGTCTGAGCGGTGCGCCGTAGGCGACGTAAAGTCGGAGAATCTCGCGACACACCGTGATGCCGGGCGGCGGATGCCGCGAGTCGCGAAAATCTCCGACGTCACGCATCCGCTCGCCCGGTTCGCGACATGCTCGCGCCGAGCCGCGGTGTCGGCACGGTAGCGTGAAGGCTTCCGCACGTTCAGCAAAGGAGCTCCCATGAAGGTCGTCGTCACCGGTGCCAACGGAAAAGTCGGTCGGGCCGCCGTGCAGGCGCTGCTCGCCGCCGGACACGAGGTGACGGGGGTCGACCTCGCCCGCCCGGTCTTCGAGCGGGCGGTGGAGGGCGCGGCGCGCTACATGATGGCCGACCTGACCGATGCCGGCGAGGCCTTCGCCGTGATCCGCGGCGCAGACGCCGT
This sequence comes from Cryobacterium zhongshanensis, assembly GCF_022760445.1. NCBI lineage: Bacteria > Bacillati > Actinomycetota > Actinomycetes > Micrococcales > Microbacteriaceae > Cryobacterium > Cryobacterium zhongshanensis. The sequence continues at coordinate 367,385 of NZ_JALGAR010000004.1, forward strand.
CGTGCACACCGCGGCGATCCCGGACCCGACCGCGAACCCCGCCCACGTGGTGTTCCGCACCAACCTGATGGCGACCTTCAACGTGCTCGAGGCCGCCGTGCGTTTCGGCGTGCCGCGCTTCGTCAACATCTCGAGCGAGACCGTTCCCGGCTTCTTCTTCCCGGAGCGGGACTTCCTGCCCGACTACGCCCCCGTCGACGAACAGCACCCGATCCACCCGCAGGACCCCTATGCGCTCACCAAGCACTTCGGCGAACAGCTGATGGACGCGGCCGTCGCGCGTTCCGACATCCGCTGCATCTCGCTGCGGCCGAGCTGGGTGCAGAACGAGGACAACTACGAGCAGAACCTCGGCCCGCAGGTGCGCGATGCCGCGGTGCTGAGCCCGAATCTCTGGAGCTACATCGACGCCTACGACCTCGCCGACGCGATCGTGCTCGCCGTGGAGTCCGAGTTGCCCGGCCATGAGGTGTTCTACATCGCCTCGCCGGACAACGTCGGCGGGCGCGACTTCGCCGAGATCCTGCACACGTACTACGGCGACAGGATCGAGCTGCGCCCGCTGTCCAGAACGGATACCTCCGGCATCTCGAGCGCGAAGGCTCAGCGCCTGCTCGGCTGGGTTCCGAAGCGGTCCTGGCGGGACTACCTCGGCGCCGACGGCACGGCGCTGGTGCGCTCGTGACCTGCGTTCGTAACACGGAAGGGTTAGGCTGACGCCATTCCAGTCTCCGGTACACCCGTTCCCGTTCGTCCCTCCTCCGAGCCGGAAAGTGGGCCCACCGGCATCCCCGGCGACTCAGGTCCCGGCGCCGTCGTGCTCGGCGCGCACTCCTATCCCGCCGGCCTCGTCGCCCGCGTGCGTGAGGCGACGGATGCCGCGGCCGCGGCCTGCCTGCCGTGGCTCGGCCTCGGCGACAAGATCGCCATCGACGACGCCGCTGTCACGGCCATGCGGGCCGTGCTCGCGGACGCCCCGTTCTCCGGCACCGTCGTGATCGGCGAGGGCGAGAAGGACGCGGCCCCGATGCTCGCCAACGGTGAGGCGCTCGGCCAGGGCGTCGCGCCGCTCTGCGACGTCGCCGTGGACCCGCTCGACGGCACCCGCCTCGCGGCCGCCGGTCTCCCCGGTTCGATCTGCGTGATCGCCCTCGCCCCGCGCGGCACCATGTTCGATCCGGTCGATGTCTTCTACATGGACAAGCTCATCTGCGGCGCGGCCGGCCGGGGCGTTGTCGACATCCGCCGCCCGATCGCCGAGAACCTGGCTCGGCTCGCCGCCGTCACCGGGGCGGCCGTGACCGATCTCGTGGTCGTCGTGCTCGACAAGCCCCGCCACACCACGCTCATCGCCGAGATCCGGGCCACCGGCGCCGAGCTCCGTCTCGTCGGCGAGGGCGATATCGTCGCCGCCGTCACGGCAGCGACCTCGGGGACCGACGTCGACGTCGTCGTCGGTGTCGGCGGGACACCGGAGGGCATCATCGCGGCCTGCGCGGTGCGGGCACTCGGCGGGTTCATGCAGGGCCGCCTCGCACCGCAGACTCCCGAGCAGCACGCCGCGGCGATCGCGGCCGGGCACGACCTCGACCGGGTCCTCGAACTCGACGACCTCGTCGCGAGCGAGGCGGTCCTGTTCGTCTCGACAGCCGTCGGCTGAGCCGCCGTAAAGTCGGAGATTTTTGCGAAACGCCGCCGGTCCGGGGGGCGGATGCGGCATGTCGCGGAAATCTCCGACATTACGTGACCGCGGCGGCGCGGAAACGTCAGCCGCCCTCGGCACCGCCGTAGCGCTCCGTCCGGATCCGGGCGGGATCCCGGCCCGAGCGAACGAGGGCGTCCGCCGCGAACTCGACGAAGGGGGTCGCACCGCAGACATACGTCAGGGCGGTGCTGCCGAGGGGCTGAACGCTCGCCGCGAGGCGCGTGAGGTCGAGGCGGCCGGGGGCGTGCGGCCATCCGCTCGGCGCACGCCGGGTGTACACCCAGTCGAGGTCGAACCGGGGCGAGACCCGGGCGAGCTCCTCGAGCTCGGCGCGGTAGTACGCCATCTCCGGTGAACGCACCGAGTAGAGCAGACGGAACGGCGACGGGTTGGTGCCCGCCTCGTGGGCGCGGATCATGGCCATCAGCGGAACAACACCGGAGCCGCCGGCGATGAGCTGCACCGGTGCGGGTTCCTCGTCGAGCCAGACGAACCAGCCGCCGATCGGTCCGCGGATCTCGAGCCGGTCGCCCACATCGAGGCCGCGCACGAGATACGGCGACACCTCTCCGTCGGTGAGTTCCTCCACGGTGATCTCGAGGATCCCCCCGGTCGCCGCCGAGGCGAGCGAGTACGAGCGCACCGCCGTGTAGCCGTCCGGCGCGGTCAGGCGCACGTCGATGTGCTGCCCCGCGACGAGCGCGGGCAGCGCGGCGGCCGCGGGCAGCCGCATCCGGATCGTGCGTGCCGTCGGTGTCTCGGCGTAGGCCTCGACGACCAGGGCCTCGTGCCAGTCCGAGGCGTTCCACGTGGAACGGGCGGCGCTCGCCGGAAGGTCAGTCACCAGTACCGTTCTTCACGCCAGGGGTCGCCGTGCATGTGGTACCCGTTCTGCTCCCAGAAACCCGGATCGTTGCGGGTCGACAACTCGATGCTCCGCAGCCACTTCGCGCTCTTCCAGAAGTACAGCGCGGGCACGAGCAGCCGGGCGGGGCCGCCGTGCTCCGGGGCGAGCGGCGAGCCGTCGAACTGGTGCGCCACCCAGGCCTTGCCGCCGCGCAGCTCGTCGAGTGGCACGTTGGTCGTGTACCCGCCGTAGCTGCGCGCCATCGCGAACCCCGCCTGGGTGTCGACACCGTCGAGCAGCGTGTCGAGGGAGACGCCGCGCCAGCCCGTACCGAACTTCGACCAGCTCGTCACACAGTGGATGTCGACGGTCACGTCCTCCTGCGGCAGCGCCTGGAACTCGTCCCAGGTCCAGGTCGTCATCAACCCGGACTCGCTCGTGATGCTGAAGCGCCACTCCTCGGGTGTGACCCGCGGGGTCGGCCCGATCGAGAGCACCGGGAAGTCGGTGACGAGGTGCTGGCCCGGGGGCAGGCCGGGGACGGGTTCGCGGCGACGGCCCATGAAACCGGGCGAAAAGAGACCCATGGTGACTCCTCCAGAACGAACAGGCTGCGGGAATGCCGGTTCGCAAAGCCTAGCCGCGCGATTGTCAGCACGCACGGGCCGGATTAGCCTGAGCGCATGTGCGGACGATTCGCGATGGACAAGGACACCGACGATCTGATCCAGGAGTTCGTCGCGTCCGGCGGCGATTTCCGGGACTGGCGGCCGTCGTACAACATCGCGCCGACCGACCGCGTGCCCGTGGTGCGCGAGTGGGAACACGACGGCACGATCACCCGCGAGGTCGATGCGGCGACCTGGGGGCTCAAGCCCGCCTGGTCGACCGGCGGCAACCGACCCGCGCCGATCAACGCCCGGATCGAGACGGTTGCCACCAACGGCATGTTCCGCACGGCCTTCGATTCCCGGCGCTGCATCGTCCCGATGACGGGCTACTACGAGTGGGAGAGCCTCCCGGACGGCAAGCAGCCGCACTTCATCCACGGCGGCGGGCTCCTCGCCGCGGCCGGACTCTATGCGGCGCGCAAGGAGCCTGATGATTCCTGGTCCCACAGCATGACGATCATCACGCGGGAGGCGCGCGACGCGTCCGGCGAGATCCACGACCGGATGCCCGCATTCCTCGAACGGAATGTCTGGGACGAGTGGCTCAGGCCGGGCAAACTCACCGACCCGAATCACCTGCTCGACCTCCTCGACCGAACCTCCAGCGCCGTCGCGGCACACATCGAGAGCTATCCGGTTTCCCGGCGGGTGAACAGCGTGCGGGTGCCCGATGCCGAGCGGCAGGACCCGGCGCTCATCCGGCCGTTGGTCTGAGGCGCAGAATGGAAGGGCGGCCGTCGACTCGGGCCGTTTCTGGAGATGCTCCGTGCCCGTCCCGTCCGCCCAACCGACAGCATCCGTTCTGCACACCCCGCTTGCCCCGAGCCGCGCGCTGCTCGCGCGCGCGCACCGCATCATCGTGATCGCCGGCGCCGGGATGAGCGCCGACATCGGAACCCCCGTCTACTGGACCGGAGACAACGCGGCGTACGGCGACACCGTCTCGCACTACGGCCACACGAACCTCGAGCACTCCTGCGCGCCGCTCTGGCTCGAGGAACCCGACCAGCAGGCCGCGTTCTTTCGCGAAACCTGGCGGGAGATGCGCGAATCGGAGAAGCCCGCCCGGCCGGCCGACCCGTACTTCGTGCTCCAGGACTGGCTGGATGCCGCGGCGAAGGACTACTTCGTGCTCACCTCCAACGTCGACACCGCCTTCACCGACCACGGCTTCCCTGCCGAGAAGCTCCTCGAGATCCACGGCGCCTACGATCGCTCCCAGTGCCTCGCCGAACCGGAGGCGCACGGCGTCTTCCCGACCGTCGACCCGGGCCTCGCCACCACCGTCTGCCCGACCTGCGGCAGTCTGGCCCGGCCCAACGTGCTGTTCTTCGACGACTACTGGTTCAACAACGCGGCGAACGAACTCCAGGAGGAGGACTTCCTCGACTATCAGCGGCACCTCGCCGCGGAGGACGCCGGCAGCACGGTCATCCTCGAGGTGGGGGTCGGCCTCACCGTGATGAACCTGCGCAACCTGACCTGGGACCTGCACTCCCGCTACGACCTCCCGATCGTGCGGATCAACCCGTTCCACGTCGGCCGCGGCGATGACGTGTCCGCGGGGACCGCGCCGATCTACGAGCACCAGCTCACCGCACTCGTCGGGCTCCGCGCCCTGCTCGGGTAGTCGGGCGGAACGCTACGGTTCGGTGGGCCTGTCCGGTGGGCCGGGCGGCGGCGTCAGCACCTCCACGTTATTCGCCCGGAAGGCCTTGGCCAGGTCGGCCGGCGGGGCCTGGTCCGTGACGAAATAGTCGGCCCGGCCCAGCTCGGCGACCTGGGCGAAAAGCTGGCGCCCGAACTTCGTTGAGTCCGCGAGGATCGCGACACGCGAAGCCCGGGCGACCATCTCGCTCATCATGACCGCCTCGGCCAGATTGCTTGTCGAATATCCGCCATCGGCCGAAACGGCCCCCACCGAAATCAGGGCCAGGTCGCAGCGCACATCGAGGTCGTTCCCGCTGCCCGCGAACTGAAAACCGACGGGTCCGATGGTCGACTGGCCGCTGAGTCGCACGGCGCCGCCGAAGACATACAGGTCACGACAGACATCCGGTGGCATCTCGATCGGAATGCGGAGGTTGTTGGTGGCCACCGTCAGGTTGCGGTGCTTGTCCAGGTGGCGCACCGCTGCCAGCGTCGTCGTGCCGGCGTTGATCATGATGACGGAGCCGTCCTGCACGAGGCCGGCCGCCAGCGCGCCGATCCTGTCCTTCGCGGATGTCTGCAGCCGCAATCGGAGGTCCAGCTTCTTCTCCGTGGTCTCCATGACCGATTGGCTGACCGCACCGCCGTGGGTCCGGACCAGTACCCCGTCGGCGTCGAGCTGGTCGAGGTCCCTTCGGATGGTGTCGGCCGAGACCCCGAAGTGCTCCGCGAGGGCTCCGACCGTGACCTGTCCTGCCTCCGACACGAACAGGGCGAGATCGGCCTTGCGTCCCGCGGGTAGGCGGGCGGCCTGATCGGGCCGGTTCGAGCGCGGGGTTGTGGAATGGGACATGCCTGATATTAGCATTTTCTTGCATTTTCACTCAGTACTTTGTCGATTTGATCGGGATAATCCCGGACATTCACGCATGACCATGCATACAGGCGAGACTCCCGAGCGGTCGGTCCTCCCCGTAAATTCAGTGAAGTCACGGCATATGCCGTCACAAATTGATGCTTTTGTATGCTTGACGATCAGCAATTCACTCCGCTACCATCATGCAACAAGGCGCAGAAAAGCGCATACAACAGCAGAACACAGCAAAACTTGGAATGGAGAACCATGAATAGCAAAGGCGCTATGGTCCGGAGGGCCGTCGTCCCTCTTGTCGTCGCCGGCATGGCCGTCACCCTGATCACCGGGTGCAGTACCAGTAGTTCGGTTACCGCGACCGCAGACCCGAACGAGAAGGTCACGCTGGAATTCTCCCAGTGGTGGGAGCCGGAACTTCCAGCGGGGGCACTGCGCACCCTGATGGACGAATTCCAGACGGAGAACCCGAACATTACGGTCAAGCTGCTCAGCGCGCCGTACGCGGCAACCAAGGACCAGACTGTCGCCGGCGCAGCCTCGGGAGTCATGTCCGACGTTGTGGGACTTGACGGGGCGTGGGTGAGTGACTTCGCCAAGCAGGGCGCGCTTGCCGACCTCTCCCAGCTGATGAAGGATGCCGGGTACGACGAGAGCCAGCTGGCCAGTCAGGTCAAGATCAAGGACTCGACCTTCATGATCCCGGTGCTCAACTTCGTCTATCCCATGTTCACCAACGACGACCTGCTGGCCAAGGCCGGCGTCACGGCACCGCCCACCAACCGGACTGAGTTCACCGCGGCAGCCGAAGCCGTGACCAAGAGCGGGGACGCCAAGGGCTGGGTCCTCCCGCTTTCGCTCCAGGCGCCGAACGGAATCCAGAATGACGTCATGTCCTGGGCGTGGGCATCGGGCGGGAGCATGCTCAAGAAGGGCGCCCCGGACCTCACGAACGCCGATGTCACGAGCGCGACCAACTACGTGAAGGACCTCTGGGACAAGGGCGTCATCGCCCCCGGTTCCCTCACAATGACGGAACAGGACAAGGTGGAGGAATTCACCAACGGCCGTGTCGGCATGATGATCGACTCCCTGTCGCACGTCACGAGCATCCGGGAGAAGAACCCGAACCTCAAGTTCAGCATTTCGGCGATTCCCGCGACGGACGGTTTCACCGGCAAGCGCGGCATCCCATACGCGTCCTGGGGCATCGGCGTCTCCGACACCGGAAAGCACAAGGCGGAGGCCTGGAAGCTCGTGCAGTTCCTGATGAGCGAGAAGACCAACTCCACGCTGTCGACGCTCGCACACGCCTTCCCCGGGAACACGACGTCCACACCGGACTTCACCGGGACCGACCCGCTGTTCAAGACAGCGTTCGACATCTACAAAAGTGGCACGCCTGTCAACGAATTCGTCGGGCTGCCGGTCGCCGAACAGCTGATGCGTGACTTCGACGAGCAGTTCCAGGGCGCGCTGACCGGAACCCAGTCGGTCGACGACATGCTGACCAAGGCCCAGGCCGCCTGGACGGCGAAGTTCTAGCCGTTCCGGCGCACCCCAGCCTCGCGTGGCCGCGTCAGGACTCGTTCCCGGCGCGGCCACCCAAACTCAAGGAGGGACTACGTCTTGAGAACCACACGCACCACGGGTGCTGAGCCGAGGACCGCGGCGAAGTCGCTGACCGGCAGGCTCACGCCCTACGGATTCATCTCCCCGACCGCGGCCCTGCTCTTCGTCCTGATGTTCATCCCGATCGCCATGGTCATGGGCTACTCGCTCATGGACAACGTCATCACCAACAAACATCCGGAGTTCGTCGGGCTGGACAACTACGTCAAGGTGCTCAGCAACGGCGTCCTGCCGACTGCCGTGCTCAATACGGCGATCTTCACCATCGTCAGCGTCATTGCCCACCTCGTCCTCGGCCTGTTGTTCGCCATGATGCTCAACACGAAACTGCTCAGCAATCTCACCACGGGTCTCTTCCGGGTGATCTACGTTCTGCCGTGGCTGTTCACGGTCGCCATCATCGCCATCCTCTGGCGACTGCTGCTCAATCCGAACGGCGTCATCAACTACGTCCTGGTCGGCCTCGGGATCACTCCCACGGGCATCGAGTGGCTGTCGACGCCGGGGACGGCGTTGCTTGCCGTCACCTTCATCAACATCTGGGCCGGGTACCCGTTCTACATGGTCAGCCTCCTGGCCGGCCTGCAGGGGATTCCGACGGACCTCTATGAAGCAGCCAAGGTGGACGGGGCTTCGGCGCTCCAGCAGTTCTGGCACATGACGCTGCCTCAGCTCAAGCCCATCATCATCAGCATGTCCCTGCTCGACGTCATCTGGACGTCGCAGCAGTTCGCGCTGATCTGGATGACCACGGGCGGTGGGCCTATCAACGCGACCGAGATGCTGAGCACGTTCACGTACAAGCTGGCCTTCAGCAACTACGAGTTCTCCCAGGCGTCCGCGAGTGCCGTCCTGCTCCTGATCGTGTCGACGGTCCTCGCATACGTCTATGCCCGATACCAGAAAGCGCGGGAGTGAAATGGTTGCGACCAAACGACGGGTTCACCTGGCGAAGAAGACCGGACTGTTCATCGGACTGCTGATCGGCGCAGTCTTCGCCGGCTTCCCGGTGTTATGGATGGCTTCGAGTTCGTTCAAGTCGAATACGGAGATCTTTGCTTCCCCGCCGAAACTCATCACGGACAACTTCTCCTGGGATGCGTACACGTCGATCCTGACCGACCCCACCAAGGTGCGGTTCTTCATCAACAGCTACGTGGTGTCTTTGTCCGTCACGGTGTTGACTCTGCTCATCGCCATTCTCGCGGCGTATGCCTTCAGCCGATTCGAGTTCCGGTTCAAGAAACCCCTGAACATGATCATCGTGAGCGTGCAGGGCGTGCCTCCCATCACTCTGCTCATCCCGTACTTCGGGTTGATGGTGACCCTCGGCCTGTACAACACCTACCTGGGCTTGATCCTCACCTATATGGTGTTCACCCTGCCGTACGCGATCATCATGATGACCGGCTACTTCAACACCCTGCCCAAGGAACTGGACGAGGCGGCCCGGGTCGACGGGGCGAGTGCGATGGGAGCGCTGTGGCGAATCCTGGTGCCGATCTCCATCCCGGGCATCGTCTCGGTCGGCATCTACACCTTCATGATCTCGTGGAACGAGTTCCTCTTCGCGCTTACCCTGACCCGCACCCAGGACATGCGCACTGTGCCCATCGGCATCCAGCTTCTGATGGGTCAGAACTCCTACGAGTGGAACCAGATGATGGCGATGAGCATCCTCGGGTGCATCCCGGTCCTGCTCCTCTTCCTCTTCTTCCAACGCTTCTTCATCGGCGGCATGACCGCAGGAGCGGTCAAGAACTAGCCGCGTCTGTCTTTTCCCTCTCGTTTCACCCCAACCAAGGAGAACCCCCGCATGTTAATTAATGGCATCGACCTTCTGGCCGTCGCGAACGCGAACGACTTCGCGGTCCCGGCGTTCAACGTCAGCGACTACGCGATGATGAACGGTCTCTTCGAGATCAGCGAGGAGAAGAACTCACCGCTGATCATTGCGATCCACCCGGACGAACTGAGTCACATCGGCGTCGACATGCTTCCCGCGATCATTGCGCGCGCTCACCGCGCGACCGTGCCGGTTACCATCCACCTGGACCACGGGGCGACCTACGAGCAGGTGCTCGTGGCCATCCAGAGCGGTTTCACTTCCGTCATGATCGACGGATCCCTGCTTCCGTTCGCCGACAACGTGGCGATCACCAAGCGGGTCGTCGATGCAGCGCATGCCGTGGGAATTTCTGTCGAGGGTGAGCTCGGCACGATCGGCAAGACCGACAGCGAGGCCGAAGACGGCACGGCGAACATCATCTTCACCGATCCCGACGACGCGGTGAAGTTCATCGCATCCACCGGCGTGGACAGCCTGGCCATTGCCATCGGCACGAGCCACGGCATCTATCCCGCAGGCATGAAGCCAGAGCTCAAGCTCGACCTGCTCCGCGAGATCACCGGCAAGGTCGGCATCCCGCTGGTCCTTCACGGCGGATCCAACAACCCGGACCAGGAAATCGGCGAGGCCGTGCGGCTGGGTATCAATAAGATCAATATCTCGAGCGACATCAAGTCGTCGTACCACTCCAAGATGCGCGAGGTCCTGGCCGACCCGGGTGTCCGGGAGCCGAACACGATCCAGCCGCCCTGCGTCGCCGCCATGAAGGTCACCGCGGCGCAGAAGATCGACCTGTTCAACGCGGCCGGAAAAGCAGCACTCTACTAATCGATTGGCACACATTTCCATGCGCGAAAAACTGGTGTTGGGGCTCGGCGGCACCGTCGACTACGAGATCGCCTGGGACTCCCGGGTGATCGAGCACCTCATTCGCGAATACTCCATTCGCGCGTCGGAGCTGGATGCCGCGATCCCGGTGATGAGCGAGCGGGACCTGGTCGTCACGTTGCTCGCGTTTCTCGCGGGCGGTGCCGGAGGAGAGCGATTCGTCGCCTCCTCCGACATCGTGGAGACGTTCGCCGCCCGGTTCGATCGGAGGATCACCCTGGGCGGCACGTGCGTGCGCGCCGCGATGGCGATGCAGGCGCTCGGTGTCGAGAGCACGGTGCACCTGGTCAGCATCGACGATCACGTTCGCAGGCTGCTCCCCGCGGGATGCGCCTATCTCTGCAGTGCGGATCACGACACGACCGACCCGCATCTCATCGTCCAGTTCAGCGCGGGTGCGCGTGTCCAGGCCGGGGACATCGACCTGGATGCGCCGCACCCGAACCGGGTCATCTACGCCAATGATCCACCGAACGAACGGCTGCTGCTGAGCGAGGGTCTCGGAGAGGCGCTCCGAGAGGCCGAGATATTCCTGATCTCCGGGTTCAACGTCATCCAGGACACGGACCTGCTCCGAGAACGTTTGCTGGACATCCGGCAGCACATGCAACAGTTACCGCTCGATGCCGTCGTCTACTACGAGGACGCCGGATTCCATGTCCCGGCGATGAGCCGGTACGTGCGCGACGCCCTCATCGGGGTGATCGACGTGTACAGCATGAACGAGGATGAAATGCAGGCCTACCTGGGACGCCCCATCGATCTCCTGGCCGTCGACGAGGTGGCCGAGGCCCTCCGGGAATTGCAGCTCCTGATCCCCGCCGCGACCCTGGTCGTGCACACGAAGTACTGGTCACTCGCCCTCGGTGAGTTGGCAGCGTCCTATGCCGCGAGCCTGCAGGGGGGCATCACCATGGCGAGCACGCGGTATTGCTACGGGGACGATTTCACCGAGCGGGACTACCGGGAGATCGACAGCCGGGTGCCCAACGCGCTCGGCACCCGTTTCGCTGCCGACCTCGAGGACCGGATGGGCCCCACTGTCCGGTGCCTGCCCGCGTTCGCGCTCACCGTGGCCGCGCCGACAACAATCGGACTGGGCGACTCGTTCGTCGGCGGGTTCATCGCGGCCCTGGCTCGGCGCTAGCCGGGCGGAGAGCGGTCGAAGCCGGGCCGCCTGCTGTTGCCCTACCCTTGGTTCTGGATCTGCCAGGAGCCCCGGATGGGATGAGTGTCGTACACGATGTGCAGGCGTCGAATGAGTCCGCCCTCATCAAGCTCAGCGACATCGACAACGGTGAAGGGGGCAGGAGTTCCGTTCGCGAGAACCCAATCGAAATCAAACCAGAATGCAAGCGTCTTGGCGTCCGCGCTCAGGAGGGTCTCCCGGAGCGTGAGCACGGACTCTGCCGTGTCGGCGAACAGCGCCGGGTAGAAGTCTCGCGCTGGCTGGACACCGTAGAGAGGAGAATCTACGACCCCGTCCGGCGTGAAAAGGTTGATGGCCAGGTCAGCATCGGCTGTGCTGAGGGCCTTCAGGTAGGTACTCACGAGGACGTCCGGAGAAATTGAGTTCACGGATCTATCCTGCCGCAACGCTCCTGACAGCGCGTTCTACGGCTACGCCGTCGCGCTGCGCTCCGCAGGCACCTCTCGCCGAGGCCGGGCGTGGTCAGGAAGGGAGGGTGCCCCGGGGCATGACGACGATCAGGAAAGTCGCGATCGGTCCCAGGAGGAGGGACAGCAACCACCAGATCAGCCGGCCGCGCCCCTTCGACTCCGCCAACCCCGCGTTCACGAGGGTCAATGCGAACCACCATCCGCCGAACGTTGCCTGATTTCCGATGTCCATGGCCTCATGATCGCAGACGTGTGACCCAGGCGTCGTCCGCCCATGGGCAAGACTGGGACCACGGCTTCCGGAAGGCAGGCACCATGGACGTACAGCTGCTCCTCGTGATGACCGGCGCCCTCTTCATCGCGGCCTTCGCGCACCGCCGGGGAGCGCAGGCCGGCATCATCACGGTCACGCTCGCCGCCGCGCTCTCGTTCCTGCCCGGACTCCCGCGGCTGCAGCTCGACCCGCACCTGATCCTCGGGGTTGTGGTGCCGCCGCTGCTGTACTCCGCCACCCTGAACTTCTCGCTCTTCGCGTTCCTCAGGAACCTCCGCAGCATCCTCGGCCTCGGCGTGGGGCTCGTCGTCTTCACGACCGTCGTCGTCGGATTCCTCACCTCGTGGCTCGCGCCGGAACTCGGCCTGGCCGGGGCGCTCGTCCTCGCCGCCGTGGTCGCCCCACCGGACTCCGTCACGACCGTGAGCCACGGACGCGAGCTCGGCCTCCCCCGTCGCACGGTCTCGATCCTCACCGGGGAGAGCCTGGTCAACGATGCGGCGGCGCTCACCCTGTTCGCCGTCGCGGTCGCAGCGGTCACCGGCGACGCCGGCTTCATCGAGAACCCGTTCCTCTTGTTCGGCTGGGAGGCCGTGATCGGGCTCCTCCTCGGGGTGATTCTCGGCCGGCTCATGTCATCGGTGCGGGCGAAGGTGGGGAACCCCACCATCGAGAGCGGCCTCAACCTGCTCGTGCCGTTCCTGGCGTATTTCGCCGCCGAAAGCCTGCACGCCTCCGGCATCATCGCGGTCGTCGCCGCCGGCTTCACCGTGAGCCTGGCCAACTACCGCACGGTGCCCGCGGGCACTCCCTCCACGGCGTTCCGCACCCGGCTGCAGGAGGCCGCGCTCTGGCCCGTGGTGGACCTGCTCCTGGAGGCGTTCGTCTTCGCGTACATGGGATTGCAGTTCCGGTTCGTTCTGGAAGACCTGGCCGAGTCGAGCACCCCGGCCGGATCGACGATCGGCCTCGCGCTGATCGTGCTCCTGGCCGTGGTGCTCTGCCGCTTCGCGTGGGTGTACTTCAGCTACGGTCGGTCGCAACTGGCCCTCCTCGTGTACGCCAAACGCCTCGCCCGCTCGCTCGAACCGGCGGCGATGGTCCGTCGACGTGATCGGCGCGATCGGCGCGGGCCCTCCGGCGGTCGGGGCGGTCGCGGCGGGACCTCCGGCGGTCGGGGTAGGCCGGGCGAGTCTGCGGGTCGCCGGCAGGGCGGCCGCGACCTCGGCCACATCGAGACCCTCACTCCGCCGGAGAACCTGCTCGTCTCCTGGACCGGGATGCGCGGCATCATCACCCTCGCCGCGGCCGGCGGCATCCCCCTCACCATTGCGTCGGGGGCGCCGTTTCCCGGCCGCACCCTCATCCAGACGGTCGCGTTCATCGTCGCGGTCGGCACCCTGCTGCTGCAGGGCGCGACGCTGCCGGTGCTCGCCCGGATGCTGCGCATCGACACGAGCGCGGAAGACGCCGAGATCGAGGAGGGCAGGGCCAGGGCCCGCGCCGTCGCGGACGCCGCCGGGGCCGCATCAGACGATGCGACCGCTCCGGTCGACGAGTACGCGGGCGCCAGCTTCGACCGCCAGCGCAATGCCCTGACCCGGGCGGTGCGGGAACGCGCGATCGACCCCGCGAGCGCGACGGACATCATCCGTGAGATCGATGCCCGGCAGGAAGCGGCGACACCGCCCCTCGACTGACCGTGAACCGAGCGGCGTGCGGGCAAAGCTGCTAAACAGGGGTGCGCTCGCACACTCCGAGCGCACGGGGGGCGTCGCATGGTTCAGGGTTCTCGAGAGCGGATGCCGTCGGGTGCGCGCCCCTTTCGCGGTGCGTCCGTCTCCGGCCGGCGCGCACTCGCAGCCATCGTCCTGTGCGTCCTGGCGACGGGCGCCCTCACCGCCTGCTCGCCTCAGGGGAACGCCGCGAACAAGTGGATGCGCGACCACCCCATCGTGCAGTCGTCCTCGATGCACCTGGATGGGTGCGAGGCGATGTGCGACCCCAACGTCAGCGCGAAGATCAAGGACTCCGCCACCGACGACCAGGTGCGTCAACTCGCGCGGGACTCCGCGCAGTACCTCGCCGGGAAGAACGCCCTCAGAATGTCGCTGGAATATCACCGGGTGACACTCTTCGTCGATGAGGACGCGACGACAACGTCTGCCCTGGCCGACATCCTGATCGCCATCACCCACGACCCCGCTGTCACCGACGGGATGGTCGATACCCGGGGCCTCGATCTCGTCACGACGAAGGCTCAGCTGTTGCCCGTGTACACCGCTTACAGCGCGGGGAGCCCGGCCCCCGTCAGCGTCCGAACCTCGTGGGGCGGGGACGGATTCTCCCTCTCGAATGAGGCTCCGCAGCTCGCCGCGGACGGCGGGGCGCCGACCTGCCTCGCCAACGCGAACCTCCTCGCCGTGGTGGGAGATCTCATCGCCGACCCGGAGGTCACGTCCCTGGACGCGTCGATGTGTTCGGACACGAACGTCGGGACGATTGACATCGCGGCCGTGACGCGTGTCGCAGCCGTCCTCCAGCCCCTCGCGGCCGACCCGCTGCTGGCTGCCAACACCTTCACCGTCTCCGTCGACGGCGACCTGGCCTCCGATTCCCTCCGTACGGTGACGGCGGCCAGCGCCGGCTACGGTCCGTTCCTCGACTTCCTGGGGGCACTCCCGGGCGTGACGACCTACCGGACCACTGCCGACGGCACGATCGCCGTCTCGCCGGTGGCCGCCGGCCAGTGCGCGGCCGTCACGACGGCGATCGACGCCGAGCCGCGCCCGGCGGGGGTCAGTAAGGTGGCCGTCAGCTGCGGTTCGTACGGGGTCTACGTGAACGGCGACGGGACCGTTCCGGCCCAGCTCGGCCTGGTCGCCGCGCTCGCCGCGCTCGGGACCGGAGACGCGGCGGTCCCGGTGTACGTCTCGCCGACCCGGTTGTCGCTCACGCCGCACCAGTACACCCCGGTGCTGGGGCGCCAGATCGTCGACGCCGTCATCGCGAGCGGACTGTGGAAGACCCGGCCCACCGAAATCGCCGTCTTCGACCGTCCGACCGTTTTCACCGTCGAATGGGAAGCCGGAGGAGAAGCGTCGCGGGCAACCCGTTCCGATGCCACCGACCCGACGAAGAAGCTCCTCGCCGACCTCGACGCGCAGTGGACCGCCCAGCGCCTCGCGCAGCCGTAGCACCGGTGTAGACCCGCACCATCGCGATTCACAACCGGAGGAGAACGGCCGTGTTAGTGCCCCAGAGAAACAGGGAAACGAGTTCGACGACCGGCGGGATGAACTTGTTGGTCGCGTGGGTGATGTTCAGTGTTGCGCCGCTGTTCCTGTTGGGCGGGGCCCTGTTCGTCGTCCAGGGGAATCTGCTCATGGGACTGGTGATCGCGGCCGTTGCCTATTTCCCCGTCAGCTTCGGTTGCACCCACTTCCGGGCCGGGCGTCTCGAACGGGCCGCGCATCGCACCTACCTGAGTGAGCACCCCGCGGAACCGGGGACACGTCGGCCGCGCCGGGACCCGCGGGAAGCCGAGGCGATCAGTGCTGAGGAGGCCCGGATCAGGGGCGAGGAGTGGGACAGGGAGGTGCAGACCACCTTCATCGATGAGGCCGAGAGTGCCGGGGACCTGTCTGCGGTGTTGCTGCTCCGGAGCGAAACCCCCGCCGAATCCGTCCGGCGCCTCGACATCACCCGTCCGAGCGACCTCTGACGGCCTCCGCGGATTCCCGCCGTAGCGGTGTGGGTCACGCCCGCTGTGCGGTGAGCTGCTTGACCATTTCGAGCTCCCGCGTCGTCGGGTCGAGGTCGTATGGCGCGGTCACTCCGGTTGCCGCGAAGCCGCGGTGCTCGTACGCGGCACGGGCACGGTCATTGTGCTCGTGCACGTGCAATGTGAGCCGACCCGATTCCGTGAGCGCCCAGTCCTCGATCCGCGACAGCAGCGCATCCGTCACGCCCGCCGCCCCGCCGCGGTAGTCCGGCGCGACGTAGACGCCGACGAGCAGCGGGCCGGTGGCCTCGTCGGGAATGTAGCCGGCCATCGTGCCGATCCAGCGGCCGGACGGCGCGATCGCCACGACCACGATGGAATGCTCGGTGGTGCCGCGCGCACCGCGCATGGTCCATTCGGCCTCGTCGTGCGCGAGCGCGACGTCGAAGGTCTCCCCGAAGGCGAGGGGCGTGTCGCGGAGCATTTCCAGGCGAAGTTCCCGGATCTCGCGCCAGTCTGCTGCCGTCGTACTGCGAATCGTGAAGCCCTCGGTCATCATCCACGCACGATAGCAGGGAAGCGCGCCGGGCCCCCGGGGCAGCGCCGCGCTCGCCGCGTTCGTGCCGCGTGCGGGCCGCACACGCGTCGACTTGACGGCTCTCTCCCGGAGTGCCACACTCGCAATATCTGATTAATCAGATTAATCTGATTAATGAAATTCAGCGTCAACCTCGCTGTGCCCGCGGTCAGCGGAGCGCGGTGACCTGGGCCTGACAATGAGGTCGCGCCGACGCGTCCTCGCGAGAGGACGACGATGTACTCATCCACACCACCCGGACTGACGGACGCCACCCCACCAGCCCGCGTCAGCAGCGACCCGCACACCCCTGTCGGCGTGCCCGACCGGCACCCGGTCCTGGTCGTGATGGGGGTCTCCGGCTCGGGTAAGTCGACCGTCGCCGCTCTCCTCGCCGGCCAGCTCGGGTGGGACTTCGTCGAGGGCGACGATCTGCACCCCGCGGCGAACGTGGCCAAGATGGCGTCGGGCAGTCCACTCACCGACGAGGACCGCTGGCCCTGGCTCGACACCGTGTCGTCGTGGATCGTCGGGCACACCACGGCAGACCGTCCCGGCATCGTCACCTGCTCGGCGCTGAAGAAGAAGTATCGGGAAGTGCTGCGCGAGCAGAACGTGATCTTCGTGCACCTTGTCGGCTCGAAGGAACTGCTCGGCGCACGGATGTCCGCCCGACTCGACCACTACATGCCGGCCAGTCTTCTCGATTCGCAGCTGGACACCCTGGAGCCGTTGGATTCCGACGAGCGGGGCATCCTGATCGACGCGGCGAGGCCGCCGGCCGAGGAGGCCGCCAGGATCGTCACGATGCTCGGCCTGCGACCGGCCGCCGGCTCGTCCGCACTCGGTGCGGCCACACCGGGGCCTTCCACCGCTCAGCTGCCGGTCACCACCGCGGTGATCCATCCGGTCGTCGAAGCGGTCACGCGCCGCATCATCGAACGCAGCGCAGGAACCCGGGCGCGGTACCTGGCCCGGATCGACGCCGCCGCGGAGCAGGGACCGACCCGCGGTCGCCTGGGCTGCGCCAACCTCGCTCACGGGTTCGCCGCCACCGGCCAGCAGGACAAGGCCGCGCTGCGCGCCTTCGTGAAACCGAACATCGGGATCGTGTCCTCCTACAACGACGTGCTCTCCGCCCACCAGCCGTTCGCGGCCTACCCGGCGATCCTCAAAGACGCCGTCCGGAAGGCCGGAGGCATCGCACAGGTCGCGGGCGGCGTGCCCGCCATGTGCGACGGCATCACCCAGGGCAGGGACGGCATGCAGCTGTCGCTGTTCAGCCGGGATCTGATTGCCATGGCGACCGGTGTCGCGCTGGCCCACGACCTGTTCGACGGCGCGCTTCTCCTCGGCGTCTGCGACAAGATCGTGCCCGGCCTGGTCATCGGCGCCCTGGCCTTCGGTCACCTCCCGGCCCTCCTGGTGCCGACGGGCCCGATGAGCTCGGGGATCCCGAACAAGGAAAAGAGCCGCATCCGCGAGCTCTATGCCGAGGGACTGGCCGACCGGGAACAACTACTCGAGGCCGAGACGGCGTCGTACCACTCCGCCGGCACCTGCACCTTCTACGGAACGGCGAACTCCAACCAGATGCTGATGGAAGTCATGGGCCTGCATCTCCCCGGAGCGAGCTTCGTCAGCCCGGACTCTCCGCTGCGCGAGGCGCTCACCGCGGCGGCGGCCCGCCAGGTGGTCGCGCTGACCGAGCTGAAAGACCAGTACACCCCGATCGGACGCGTGGTCGACGAGAAGTCGATCGTGAATGGGGTCGTTGCCCTCCTGGCCACGGGAGGGTCGACCAATCACACGCTGCACCTCCCGGCCATCGCGGCCGCCGCGGGGATCCAGCTCACCTGGCAGGACTTCGCGGACCTGTCCGAGGTCGTTCCCCTGTTGGTCCGCATCTACCCGAACGGCCCCGCCGACATCAACCACTTCCACGCCGCCGGGGGCACGGCGTTCCTGATCGGCCAGCTGCTCGACGCGGGTTTAGCGCACCCCGACGTCCGCACCGTCGCCGGCGCAGGGCTCGACGCCTACCGCCGGGAGCCGGTGCTCGACGGAACCGCACTGAGCTACCGGCCCGGGCCCGCCGTGAGCCTCGACACGGATGTGCTGCGGCCCGCCTCGGCGCCCTTCGCACCGAACGGCGGGCTCCGGATGCTGAACGGCAACCTCGGCAGCGCCGTCATCAAGGTCGCCGCGGTGGCGACCGAACACCACATCATCGAGGCGCCCGCTGTGGTGTTCGACGACCAGCACGTCTTCCTCGCGGCATTCGAAGCCGGTGAGCTCGACCGTGATCTCGTGGCCGTGATTCGCTACCAAGGACCGTCCGCGAACGGGATGCCCGAGCTGCACAAGCTCACCCCTGCCCTCGGCATCCTCCAGGATCGCGGCTATCAGGTCGCGCTCGTCACCGACGGACGGATGTCCGGAGCCTCCGGGAAGATCCCGGCCGCCATCCACCTCACCCCCGAAGCGGCAGCGGGTGGCCCGATCGGCCGCATCCGCGACGGCGACATCCTGCGCCTCGACGCGACGGCGGGCACCCTCGACGTCCTCATCGGCGACGACGTCTTCGCCGCCCGGGAGGTCACCGGTGTCGCGCTCGACGACGCCAGCTGGTCCGGCACGGGCCGGGAACTGTTCTCGGTCTTTCGCCGGCACGTCGGCCCGGCCGACCGCGGCGCCAGCGTCATCACCAATACCCACGAAGGAGCCCTCTGATGTCCACCCTGAACTCCGCTCAATTGCTCGATCTTGCGCCCGTGATCCCCGTCGTCGTCATCGACGACGCGGATCGCGCGGTGGAACTGGCCCGGGCCCTCGTCGCGGGTGGCCTGCCGGTCATCGAGGTGACGCTGCGCACCCCCGCCGCACTGCGTGCGATCAGCGCGATCGCCGAGCAGGTGCCCGGAGCCGTCATCGGCGCCGGAACAGTGAACAACCCGGTGCTCGTGCGTCGGGCGACCGAGGCCGGCGCCCAGTTCCTGATCTCGCCCGGGTCGACCGATGCCCTGCTCGACGCGATGGACGCATCCGGTCTGCCCTACCTGCCGGGAGCGGCGACCGCGTCCGAGGTCCTGCGGTTGATCGAGCGCGGACATCCGCAGATGAAGTTCTTCCCCGCCGAGGCGTCCGGCGGCCACGCCGTGTTGCGCTCGCTCGCGTCGCCCCTGCCCGAGGCTCGGTTCTGCCCGACGGGCGGGATCACCCTCGCGAGCGCGCCGGTCTACCTCGCGCTGCCCAACGTGGGATGCATCGGCGGCACCTGGATCACTCCGCTGGATGCCATTGAGCTCGGCGACTGGACGCGCATCGAAGGGCTGGCCCGACAGGCCGCCGGCCTGCGGCCCTGAGGCGACGGCCGCGGTGCGGGCCCCCAGCCCGCGGGCCTGGCCAGGTCTGGACCAGGCCAGACCTAGCCCAGGCCGGGGTCAGATTTAGCTCAGGCCGGCGATCCGGTTCAGGGCGGCACGCATGATGAGCTCGGCGGGGTCGCCCAGGACCTCGTGGTTGAGGTAGAACGCCTCGAACCAGGCGCGCACCTCCTCCTCGGGGAGCCCGACCGCGACCCAGTCGACGCCGGCGACCGCCTCGGACGCCGGTTCCCCCGTGGCCGCATCGAGCCACGCCCGCACGATCGGTGTCTCGGGGTCCGCGTCCTCCGGGTTCCAGGTGAGGAGCAGGCTGTGTGCCTCATCGTCCGCGTGCAGATGGTCGGTGCGCCCGGAGCCCAGCCACGGCAGCATCATCTGCTCGCCGGGAATGGCCACGTCCACGATCTCCAGGGGAATCACCCCGTAGTCGCGGGCGTAGACCCGAAGCCCCTCGTGGTGCCAGTCGGCGGCTTCCTCGGCGTCCTCCGCGAGATCCTCGAGCAGAGGAAGGGTGTGCTTCACGAGCGCCAGGGCCCACGCCACGAGTTCCTTCGTCTCCCGCTTCGGCCACGGGCTGCGATCGCTCTCTTCCCCGTCGGCGGCATGGAAATGATGCTCGACACCGTCGGGCGTCGTTTCCAGGTGCAGCTCTCCGCCCTCGAACCCGATGGAGAACACAGCCACTTCTTCTTCGTCGGCCTCGCCCTCACCGTCGACGAACCAGTCGGCGTTCAGCACGGGGTTCCGGAACTGGGTCGGCAGCGGCGGAGCCTCCAGCGGCAGGTCGCCCAGGTCCAGCACCGCCCGGAAGACAGTGTCCGGCATTCGCAAAGTTGGGTCAGTCACAGGTACTCCTCGGTTCGGGTCGAGAATACCGGAGTCTGGTGGCGTCCTCGCACCCGGAATCGACGAGGCGGACGGGCATGCGGCCCACGAGACTCGTGCCGGTCATCCGCTTGTCGAAACCCGCAGAATCTCAGGGTGCGAGCTCGATCGCGACCTGGGTCTCGGTGTTCTCGAAACCGACGGATCGGTAGATCCTGATCGCGTGGTAGTCCGGGTCGGCAACCATGACCAGAGTCGTCGCTCCCAGAGCCGTCAGGCCGTACGTGCTCACATAGTGCACGAGCGTTCCGGCAAGGCCGCGACCTCGCGCTTCGGGGTGGGTGTCCACGCTCTGAAACCGGGCGAGACCGTGGCCATCCGAGAACAGGCCCATGCCCGAAACCATTCGGCCGTCCAGGAACGCGCCGAACCACGAGCCGGCGCCCTTCTCCTGGAGTGCCGCCATTGACGTCATCGACTCGCCGAGGAACCGGCGGTGGCCGGTGGGCTCCCTCGTGGGCGCGTTCGCCATCCGGAGGTCGATCGCGGCTTCCCTGTCGAGGGGGTCGGCGAGGTCGAGCCTGCGGTAGGTCGCATCGCGGTTGGGGTGCGGTGGCGCGTGGACGGCCGTGGCGGTCATCACGACGCTGGCCTCCACGTCGTATCCGGCGGCGGCGAACTCGGCGAATGCCGCGGTTCCTCCCCGGGCACCGTCCACTCCGAACGCACGGTGGGATGCCGTGGGAAACTCCCGAGTGAAGGCCTCTTCCCAGTGGAGAACGCTCGTCGACGACGGGTCAGCACGGAGAAGCAGGAAGTTACCCCACCAGAAATCCGGATTGTGCGGGCTCCGGACCGCCAGGTAGTCGTCGTGCTCCTCGATCGCACTTCCTTGCAGCGCGAGAAGCATGAGATCTGTCCGGAAGCCAAGCGAATTAATGAGCATGCTCCGAACCTAGCAATCCCAGGCCGAACGACTCTTTACAAGGGAGCGGATGACGGGAATCGAACCCGCGCTATCAGCTTGGGAAGCTGAAGTTCTACCATTGAACTACATCCGCGCGTCCAGCAGCGGGCAGAGCCTGCACCGGAACCGTGCCAGCATATCAAGTCCTCGCCGTTAGGCTGGACCCGTGCTGCTCTCCGATCGTGATATCAAGGCCGAAATCAACGCGGGACGAATCGGGCTCGAGCCCTACGCTCCGGAGATGATCCAGCCTTCGAGCGTCGACGTGCGCATCGATCGCTACTTCCGGTTGTTCGACAACCACAAGTACCCCTATATCGACCCGGCAGAGGATCAGCCCGAGCTCACCCGGCTGATCGAGATCCCGCACGACGAACCGTTCATCCTGCACCCCGGCGAATTCGTGCTCGGCTCCACCTATGAGAAGGTCAGCCTCGCCGACACGATCGCCGCCCGCCTCGAGGGCAAGAGCTCGCTCGGTCGCCTCGGCCTCCTCACCCACTCGACGGCCGGATTCATCGACCCGGGCTTCACCGGCCACGTGACCCTCGAGCTCAGCAACGTCGCCACCCTGCCGATCAAGCTCTGGCCCGGCATGAAGATTGGCCAGCTCTGCTTCTTCCAGCTGAGTTCCGCCGCCGAGCGCCCGTACGGCTCGAGCCAGTACAGCTCCCGCTACCAGGGCCAGCGCGGGCCGACGGCGTCGCGCTCGTTCCAGAACTTCCACCGCACGGATGTCTCCGTCGAGCCGACCGCGGGCGTCGAGTAGTCGCGACTCCCGCTCTGCACCCGCTCCGCGGCAGTACGCGTGGCTAACTCAGGAGACTTGCCGGGCTGGCGGGCCTCGGCCGCACTGGTCCGGGCGCTGCGTGCGGTCGGCCGCGCGGTTTTCCTGAGTTAGCCCCCGGCGGGCATCCGAGAGACTTGTCTCGTTCGGCCTGGCCTCGCGGTGGGCGTTTGCTCCTGCCCTGGTGCCGGAGTGGCTAACTCAGGAGATTTGCCGGGCTGGCGGGCATCGGCCGCACTGGTTCGGGCGCTGCGTGCGGTCGGCCGCGCGGTTTTCCTGAGTTAGCCCCCGGCGGCGGTCGCAACCGGGGGTTGCGTCATCGTGCGGCAGGCCGGGGGCCAGGGCGGAGGGAAAAAGGGCTGATCGGTGTGCACGAGGCCGGGTTCACACGGGCGCAACATGCGGCCGGTAAAATCGGGAGCATGACGACGACATCCGTACCCGGTTTTGCCGAGACGCTCATCGCGCCCGGCCCGACGCCCGAATATCCGGGGCGGATGCGTCGTTTCGGCCAACTCGTCGGCAGCTGGGCGGCTAAGGGGTCACGCCTGGACGAGTCCACCGGCGACTGGCACGAGCGCGAGTTCACCTGGATCGTCGAATTCGTGCTCGACGGGCGCGCGGTGCAAGACGTCGAGGTCGTCGACGTTCCCGTGAGCGACACGCATCCCGACGGCCGGGAAACCGTGGCCATGGCCGTGCGCGTCTACGACCCCCACGCCGGCGCCTGGCGGGTCAGCTACTTCGCCCCCGCGATCGGCGAGTACTGCCACCTCGTGGCGACCCCGCACCGCAACGGGCTGCGCCAGGACGGCACCGGCACCGACGGCCGTCCGATCCGCTGGAACTTCGTCTCCATCACCGCGGACGCGTACTCCTGGGAGGGTTGGGTCTCCAACGACGAGGGCGCTACCTGGGTGCTCGTCGAGCACAACGAGGCCACCCGCATCCGCTGACCGGCAGCTAGCGCGCCACGCGCTCCCTGGCCGGCTCCAGGTCGCGGACCACGCCGGGCGCGAGGCCCAGCAGGGCAAAGACGGCGATCAGTTCCAGTGCGCCGAGGCTGAAGTAGATCGTCTGCAGATCCGAGTACTGCCTGATCAGCGCGATCTCCACGAAGATCCAGATCATCATGCCGAAGCCGGCGACGACGGTCGCGATCAGCGCCCAGCCGCTGCGGCGCAGCAGGCCGACTGCCGCGAGGAGCTGGGTGCCGCCGGCGACAACGCCGAGGATGAGCCCCGGAACGAAGTACGACGAGAACGGCGTGCCGTCAAGATAGGCCAGCGGCAGACCGCCGCCATTGAACCCCGAGCAGAGCACCATGCCGGCGAAGGCCGATACCGCTCCGAACAGGAGCAGACCGATCAGGATGCCGCGGACCAGCGCGGCGGAAACGTTGAGTTTCATCTCGGGAACCTCTCACTTTCTCCCGAGCATATTCCCCAAATCGCCGCCCTGCTGGCCCATGCGCCCCGCTAGAGCGAGAAGGGAAAGCCCAGATCGTCCGGGTAATCCCCCAGGGAGGTGAGCTGCGTCGCCGAGCGCTGCAGCGCGGCGAGCGTGAGTCCGAGCGTGCCGGGCCCGAAGCTCACCCGGGAGACGCCGAGTTCGGCGAGCCTGGCCAGGGGAACGGCACCCGGGTGCCCGATCACCGACACTCGACCGTTGACCTCGTCGAGGGCCCGCTTGACCTTGTCCTCGTCGCCGAGTCCGAGGAAGAAGATGACGTCGGCACCGGCGTCGAGGTAGGCGTTGGCGCGCGCGACGGCCTCGCTCCACTCGCCGCCGCCGGCGAGAGTGTCCACCCGGGCGTTGATCACGAGCGGCACGCCCGCGGCGTCCGCCCCGGTTCGTGCGGCGGACACCCGGGCGGCCGCGGTTGCGATGTCGTACTGCGGCGCCTTCGCCGCGCCGATCGAGTCCTCGAGGTTGATGCCCGAGGCGCCGGCCTCCTCGACGAGGCGACGGACGTTACGGGCGACGCCGGCGGCATCCGCTGCGTAGCCCTTCTCGAAGTCGACAGACACCGGCAGGTCGACCGCACCGATGATGATGCGGGCGGCGGCGATCGCCTCGTCGACGGTGAGCCCGCCGCCGTCTTCGAGGCCGCGCACGTTGGACACCGAATGCGACGCCGTCGCGAGGGCCGTCACGCCGGGCGCCTCCGACACGATCTTCGCGGTGATGGCGTCCCAGACGTTCGTAACGATGAGCGGCGTGCCAGGAACGTGGAGCGCGTTGAGAAGTTCGGCCTTCTGGATCTGCTGAGTTGTCATGCCCCCAGCCTGACAAAGAACCCGACCGAGGCCGAGATCACAGCGGATGTCCAGACGATGGACAGGGACCGCCCAGCTACGCGAGCGGGTGCTGCCTGGACTTCACCGGGATCAGCAGCAGCAGCCCGACCAGGAGCACGAGCGCGATGCCGAGGATGCCCCAGACCTGGCTGCCGGACAGGCTGACGAACAGGGCGAAGAGCGTCGGTGCGAGGAAGGTCGCCGCCTTCCCGGTCGTCGCGTAGAGGCCGAAGATCTCGCCCTCGCGCCCGGCCGGGATACTGCGAGCCAGGAAGCTGCGGCTCGCGGACTGGGCCGGCCCGACGAACACGCACATCAGCAGGCCGAAGATCCAGAACATCGTCGCGCCGCCGGTGGCGAAGAAGAAGACGGCGAGGCCGGCGACGATCGTGCCGGACAGGGCGACCACCATCACGTTCTTGGCCCCGAGTCGGTCGTCGAGGCGGCCGACGAGCACCGTGGAGATGCCGGCGATGATGTTCGCGACGATCGCGAAGATGATCACGTCGCCGCTCGAGAAGCCGAAGGTGCCGGCCGCGAGGATGCCGCCGAACTGGAACACCCCGGTCAGGCCGTCACGGAAGACCGCGCTCGCGATCAGGAACAGCGCCATCTGGCGGTCATTGCGCCAGAGGGCGGCCACGTCGCGCCCGAGCAGGACATAGGAGCGGAAGAAACCGACCCGCTCGCGCTGGGCAGCGGCGGGGGCTCTGTACTCCTTGACCCGGAAGAGCAGCGGCAGGGCGAACAGTCCGAACCAGGCGGCCGCGATGAGCATCGACACCCGCACCGACAGCCCGTTGGCGTCCGTGACACCGAAGAGCCCGACGTCGGGGTGGATGAAGCCGAAGTAGAGGATGAGCAGCAGCACGATGCCGCCGAAGTAGCCCATCGACCACCCGAAGCCGCTGACCCTGCCGATGGTCTTCGGCGTGGAGACCTGGCCGAGCATCGCGTTGTAGTTGACGGTCGCGAATTCGTAGAACACGGTCCCGGCGGCGAGAAGGATCAGCCCGAGCAGCAGGAAGTCCGGAGAGGCCTGCACGAAGAACATCGCCGCCGTGAGGCCGACGACGATGAACGTGTTGACGCCGAGCCAGAGCTTGCGGCGACCGGAAGCGTCGGAGCGCTGCCCCGTGATCGGAGCGAGCAGGGCCACGAGCAGGCCGGCGATCGCGAGCGCCCAGCCGAGCTGGGCCGAGATGACGTCCTTGTCTCCGAACGACGACCCGGTGAGGTACACGGTGAAGACGAAGGTCGTGACGACGGCGTTGAAGGCGGCCGAACCGCCGTCCCAGAGGCTCCAGGCGATCACGCCGCGCCCGGCCGAGGTGGGGTGTTCTGCCGTGCCGCGGTGTTCCGCTGTCCCAGTCATGCGCTCAGAGTAGTGGTCGCCGGGGAACAGCGGGGAAATTACTCGGGAATCCAAAGTTGAGTCACTCCCACTCAACTTTCAGCTGGCTGGCTTGACTCCGATTTCAGGCGGTGCCACACTTGAGTCAATACCGCTCAACTCTTCGATGATCATACCGATCGTCCCGTTGAGCTCATACTTTGAAGGAGAACGCACACATGGCCCGTGCAGTAGGCATCGACCTCGGAACCACCAACTCGGTGGTGGCCGTCCTCGAGGGTGGAGAACCCACCGTTATCGCGAACGCCGAAGGCTTCCGCACCACCCCGTCCGTCGTCGCATTCACCAAGGACGGCGAGGTACTCGTCGGTGAGACCGCCAAGCGCCAGGCCGTCACCAACGTCGACCGCACCATTTCCTCGGTCAAGCGCCACATGGGCACCGACTGGACCGTCGGCATCGACGACAAGAAGTACACCCCGCAGGAGATCTCCGCCCGCATCCTCGCGAAGCTGAAGCGCGACGCCGAGCAGTACCTCGGCGACAAGGTGACGGATGCCGTCATCACCGTCCCCGCATACTTCAACGACGCCGAGCGCCAGGCCACGAAGGAGGCCGGAGAGATCTCGGGCCTCAACGTGCTCCGCATCATCAACGAGCCGACCGCGGCCGCGCTCGCCTACGGCCTCGACAAGGGCAAGGAAGACGAGCTCATCCTGGTCTTCGACCTCGGCGGCGGAACGTTCGACGTTTCCCTCCTCGAGGTGGGCAAGGACGACGACTTCTCGACCATCCAGGTGCGTTCGACCGCCGGTGACAACCGCCTCGGCGGCGACGACTGGGACCAGCGCATCGTCGACTACCTGATCAAGAAGTTCAAGGAAACCACCGGCGTCGACGTCTCCAAGGACAAGATCGCCAAGCAGCGCCTCAAGGAAGCCGCGGAGCAGGCCAAGAAGGAACTCTCCAGCAGCATGTCCACCAGCATCCAGCTGCCGTACCTCTCCCTGACCGAGAACGGCCCGGCCAACCTCGACGAGACGCTGACCCGCGCCCAGTTCGAGAAGATGACCGAGGACCTCCTCGACCGCACCAAGAAGCCCTTCCAGGACGTCATCCGCGAAGCCGGCGTCAAGGTGGGCGACATCGCCCACGTCGTGCTCGTCGGTGGTTCGACGCGTATGCCCGCCGTCTACGAGCTCGTCAAGAGCGAGACCGGTGGCAAGGACCCGAACAAGGGTGTCAACCCGGACGAGGTCGTCGCCGTCGGCGCAGCACTCCAGGCCGGTGTGCTGAAGGGCGAGCGCAAGGACGTCCTGCTGATCGACGTCACCCCGCTGAGCCTCGGTATCGAGACCAAGGGCGGCATCATGACGCGCCTCATCGAGCGCAACACGGCCATCCCGACCAAGCGCAGCGAAACCTTCACCACGGCAGACGACAACCAGCCGTCCGTCGCGATCCAGGTCTTCCAGGGCGAGCGTGAGTTCACCCGCGACAACAAGAACCTCGGCACCTTCGAGCTGACCGGCATCGCGCCGGCCCCGCGCGGCATCCCGCAGGTCGAGGTCACCTTCGACCTCGACGCCAACGGCATCGTGCACGTGTCCGCCAAGGACAAGGGCACCGGCAAGGAGCAGTCCATGACCATCACGGGCGGTTCCTCGCTCGCGAAGGAAGACATCGAGCGCATGGTGCGCGAGGGCGAAGAGCACGCCGCAGAAGACAAGCGTCGTCGCGAAACCGCCGAGACCCGCAACACCGCTGAGCAGCTCGCGTACTCGATCGAGAAGCTCCTCAAGGAGAACGACGAGAAGCTCCCGGCCGAGGTCAAGACCGAGGTCCAGGCCGACGTCGACGCACTCAAGTCCGCGCTCGCCGGAGACGACGACGCGGCCGTGAAGACCGCGTACGACAAGCTCAACGAGAGCCAGGGCAAGATTGGCGAGGCCATCTACAAGTCGAGCCAGGCGGATGCCGCGACGCCCCCCACCGAGACCGGCGAACCGACCGCTGACGCGGGCAAGTCCGACGAAGACGTGGTTGACGCCGAGGTTGTCGACGACGAGGAAGAAACCAAGAAGTAATGGCCAAGGACAAGGGTCCGGTCAACGGGCCGTCCGACGAGGAAGTGGAGCCGGTCGCCGCAGAGGAATCCGCGGCGGCCGAGGCCTCCGCTGACTCCGAGGCAGCGGCATCCGCTGAGGGCATCGAAGAAGACGAGTTGACGGTCCAGGACATCCTGGACGCCGCCACTCGCGAGGTCGCAGAGCCGACGAGCGAACATCTCGCCGACCTCAAGCGGGTCACCGCCGAGTATGCGAACTACCGCAAGCGCACCGAGGCGAACCGCGAGATCGAGCGTGAGCGCGTGACCGTGGACGTCGTCAAGGGCATGATTCCGGTGCTCGATGACCTGGACCGTGCTGAGAAGCACGGCGACCTCGTCGCAGACTCCGCATTCAGCACCATCGCAGCCAAACTGCGCACGAGCGTGGAGCGCCTCGGCGTGAAGCCGTTCGGCACGGTCGGCGAACCGTTCGATCCCACCGTGCACGAGGCCATCTTCCAGATGCCGACGCCCGATGTGACGGTCGACACGGTCGGCGAGGTGGTCGAGACCGGCTATTTCCTGGGCTCGACGCTGTTGCGTGTTGCCAAGGTCGTAGTCCAGGTACCGAGCGATGGCTAGCCAGGACTGGTTCGACAAAGACTTTTACAAGGTCCTCGGCGTCTCGAAAGACGTGACGCCGGCCGACCTCAAGAAGGCCTATCGCAAGCTCGCACGCAAGTATCACCCGGACTCCAACCCGGGCAATCCTGCGGCGGAAGCGAAGTTCAAGGAAATCAGCGAGGCGCACTCGGTGATCGGCGACCCTGCACAGCGGAAGGAATACGACGCTGTGCGGGCCATGGGCGGTGGAGCACGCTTCACCGCCCCCGGTGGCGGGGGTTCCCAACAGGGCGGCGGCTTCGACGACGTCTTCGGCGGCATGTTCGGTGGGGGTGCCCGGCAACAGGGCTACTCCTATCAGCAACAGGGCGGGTTTGACGACCTGCTCGGCGGCATGTTCGGCCGGGGCGGCGGCGCAGGTGGCTTCGGAACGTCAACGGGAGGGTTCCGCGGTTATGGCGGACCGACCCGGGGTCGTGACGTGGTCGCATCGACGACCGTCGACTTCATCACCGCGACCCACGGCGACCAGATCACCCTGCAGACGCAGGACGGTCGGGCCATCAAGGTCAGGATTCCCGCCGGCGTCGCCGACGGGCAGAAGATCAAGCTGCGCGGCCAGGGGCAGCACAGCCCGGACGGCGGCGAGGCCGGCGACATCGTCCTCACCGTGACGGTGCGCAAGCACCCCGTGTTCGAGCGCGACGGCCTGAACCTCAGGCTGCACGTGCCCGTGACGTTCGTCGAGGCCGCCCTCGGCGCGACGATCGAAGTGCCGACCCTGGGCGGAGCGCCGGTCAAGCTGCGCATCGCCCCCGGCACGCCGAGCGGGCGGGTCCTGCGCGTCAAGGGACGCGGCGTCGTGACCCCGAAGGGCACCGGCGACTTGCTCGCCGAGGTCCAGGTCGCGGTGCCGTCGCACCTGTCCAAGGACGCCGAGGAGAAGCTCGCGGCCTTCGCCGCTGCTCTCCCCGACGAGAACCCTCGTGACGAGCTGCTGGCGAGAGCGAGAGACTGACGGTGGACGAAAACACCCGGGTGTTCGTCATCTCGACGGCCGCAGAGCTTGCGGGCATGCACCCGCAGACGCTGCGACAGTACGATCGCCTGGGCCTGGTGAGTCCGGACCGCACCCCGGGCCGGTCTCGCCGGTACTCGATGCGTGATGTGGTGAAACTGCGGGAGATCGCGGAGCTGGGTGCCGAAGGCGTGAGCCTCGAAGGCATCCGGCGAATCATCGCGCTCGAGGACCACGTGCGCCGGCTCGAATCGCGCCTGCGCGAACTCGAGTCCGCACTCGCCGATGAACTGCTGAACCGTCCGGGCCGTCGCGTTTTCGCGGCCGGCCCGGCCGGTGAGGTCATCTCCATGCGCGCGGGTACCCGTACCCGCCGCGCCAACCAGGTCGTCATCTGGCGTCCGCTTGACGACCTCTGATCCCGTGGCGCCCGATCCCGCTGGGTTCGGCCCCGCCGCGTTCGACTTCGCCACGCTCCGGCGTTTCCCCGATGTCGAAGCCTCCAACCTCTTTGCGGTCGACGCGAGCGACCGGCTGATCCTCGACGAGGCGGCGGCGAGTCTTCCCGCCGAACGGCTCGTCGTTATCGAGGACCGATACGGCGCCCTCACCCTCGGCGCCGCCGCACTCTTCGGGGCCACCGGCATCCGCGTGCACCAGGACGCGCTCTCGGGCGAGGCCGCCCTCGCCCGGAACGCCGGGGAGCTCGGTCTCACCGACCGGTACCGCTCGTTCCCGCTGGGCGAGGACCTCCTGTCCGGCGCGACCCTCGTTCTCCTCCAGCTGCCGCGCAGCCTCGCCGCCCTCGACGAGATCGCCGCCGCCATCGCCCGCTTCGCCGATCCGACGGTCGTGGTGGTCGCCGGCGGGCGTCTCAAGCACATGACGCCGGCCATGAACGAGGTCCTCGCGCGGCACTTCGAGAGGCTCCAGGTCTCCCCGGCCCGGCAGAAGTCCCGGGTGCTGCGTGCTTCCGGCCCCCTTCGCGCCACGGAGCAGGTGAGCCCGGACTGGCCGCACGTCAGCAGGCACGACGACCTCGGGCTGACTGTGTGCGCCCACGGGGCCGCCTTCGCCGGAACCACGATCGACATCGGCACCCGCTACCTGCTGGGGTTCCTCGACCGCATGAAGCCGGGCGCCGTGCGCGCGATCGACCTCGGCTGCGGCACGGGGGTGCTCGCGGCCGCGCTCGCGCAGCGCCGACCCGAACTCACGATGATCGCGAGCGACCAGTCGGCCGCGGCCGTCGCATCCGCAAGGGCGACCATGATCGCCAACGGGGTCGCCGACCGGGTGACGGTCGTGCGCGATGACGCGCTCGGTTCCCAGGCGGATGCCTCGAGCGAGTTGATCCTGTTGAACCCGCCGTTCCACATCGGCTCCTCCGTGCATGCCGGCATTGCGCTCAAGCTCTTCGCCGATGCCGCACGGGTGCTCCGCCCCGGCGGTGAGTTGTGGACGGTGTGGAACACGCACCTCGGCTACCGGCCGGCGCTCACGCGCCTGGTCGGCCAGACGCACCAGGTGGACCGGAACGCCAAATTCACGGTCACGGTTTCCGTGCGCCGGTAGGCTCCGGCCGCGTGAAACATGCCGGAAATGGCGGTGTGATCTATCCGACACGCCCGGGATGCGGCCGAGAGTTGCGGCCCCCGACGGTTCACCGTAAAGTCATCTAAGTCACCCCACAGGTGCGGAAAGCCGAAGCGCTTACCGGCCTCAAGCGGGACCACTTCCAATCCCGATCAACGCGTAAATTCGTTGGTTGAGGTTGATGGCGTTTCACCAGATTCCCTTAGCGGGGGACCGAGCGAAACGACACGAAAGAAGAATAAGGAATTGCCTCGAAGCGACAGTCCATAAGGGCCTGAAGTCGAGGTGTCCGATCCTTGAGAACTCAACAGCGTGCACAATGTCAAATGCCAAAAACCTCGTGGTTTGGATCCGTTTCTAGCGG
>NZ_JALGAR010000005.1:0-239768 GCF_022760445.1 Cryobacterium zhongshanensis
GCCCGGTTCATCTCCCGGTCCGCCTCCTTGATCGCGTCATACACCTCGGCCAAGGACGGCTCCACCAGGCCGAGGTGCTGCGCGTTGAGGTAGCTGTCGGGCGGGGCCCCGGGAGGGGTGTCGGGAGGGGGTTCCGCAGTGCTGTCCACACTGCTGTCCACGGGGATTTCCACGGGGCTTTCCAAGGGGATTTGCCGAGGGCTTTCCCGATGAGTCTCTGAGGGTTCTTCAGCTGTCATGCCGGTCACTCTACGGACCACCACCGACATTCGCTCGGCACCCGCCACTCCACCCGCCACCTGTGGATAAGCCGGTCAGAACCACTTTGTTGAGGACAGGCCGACACGTACGCCACCCGTGGGCGAATCAGCCGCAGCCACGCCACCACGGTTCCCGTCGAGGGGTCACGATCTCAATACTCACCCTTGATCACGAAGTACGAGCTCCGGATGACGCCGGCCAGCTTCGATTTCTGCCGAGCGAATTTGAAGCGAGTGGCCGGTTCCTCGGGGACCTCCATACCGTCGGCGAGCTTGAAACCGACGGCTCGCTTCTGGCCCTCCTCGACGCCTACATCACGTTGATCGACAATCCAGACTCGTAGAACACGTACGCCATGCGAATTCTTTCGACTTCGAAGGCAGTTACCTCGAGCGAGCCCGAGGCGATGACGATGTCGCGCTCCTCCGGGAGGATGCGACGTACCCACTCGAGCACGCCCGGAGCATCACTCGCAGGGCTGACGGTGAAGACGTGGTCTTACTTGTTCCTGAAGTAGCGCGCCTCATTGGCTCTTAAGCCGGCGAGCGCGTCGACCACCGGTGACGGCTCAAGTCCGACGGGCGATACATTCACGAAGTCGACTATGTAGGACATGCGGTCCCTCTTCGTTGGTGGTGCCGCCCACGCTGGCGCCGCATCCGCCTTCAGAGTATCGATCTAGCCGCAGAGTTCTTTGGCGATGCCGGCCTGGGATGACACGATGATCTGGCTCACCTTGTCCTCCAGCACCACAAAATGGATCCACTTCCCCTGTCCGCTCGCCAGTGCGTACTGGGCTATAGGGGTGCCGGCATCCTGGGAGGTGATCGAGGGGTACGCGATCGTGAGCTGGTCGAGCGTGGCACCGATTCCGATTCCTGCACTCGTCCGCGCCGACAGCATGGCAGAGTCAGTAGCGTTCTCCCCGGCCTGCACGACAACCTGCTGGATGATGCCGTCGCTGCCCTGATCGGCAATGACGAAGCTTGAGGATCCGGCCCCGTCGAAAGTGACGACCGAACGTGAGGGGCAATCGTCCCAGACGGTTTGGGTGAAGGCGGTCATTGACTCCTTTGTCGAAGTCAGATCAGCCCCGAGCACCAGTGGTCCGACACCGGCGAACCCGATGATCCACGAACTCGGGTCGCTCAAGTTCAGTGGAGCCACTATTGCGGTCGCCGTCGGTGCAGGCGTGGGCTGGAGCGTGCCGACGGTCGGAGCTGCAGAAGCGGTCGGGCCCGGTGACGGCGCATCCGCTTTCTGGCTGGCGCATCCGGACAGCAGGATGGCCAACGCCAGCATTCCCGCGAGCCGTACGGTGGTGTACCTGGATACCTCGTCGAACATTCCGATTCCCCCGAGTCTGCTGATCTACCTATCCAGAAGGCTAGCTCACCCGGAGTCCCGGCCCTAATAGGCCGGAATTGCGACTGACGTGGGACTTCTCCTCCGGCGGTTGGGCACCCGGTTGCACAGGGGAATAGACAGTGCTTCCGTAGATCCACGGATGCCGGACACCCCGTCCCGTCACCGCAACGACATTCACCAGTCGACCTTCGAAAAGAGGAACCCGAACATGGATCTCGATCTTGCCGGAAAGACCGCCGTCGTCACCGGTGCCAGCAAAGGCATCGGACTCGCCGTAACCGCCGCCCTTGTCACCGAGGGTGTGCGAGTGATCGCAGGCTCCCGATCGTCGTCCTCCGAGCTCGACGCTCTCGGCGATGCGGTCAGATTCGTCGCCGTCGACCTGTCGACCGCGACCGGCCCGGAAACGCTGATCGCCGAGGCCACCGACGGCCTGGACATCCTCGTCAACAATGTCGGTGCTCTCACTCCGCGCACCTCGGGATTCCTCGACGTGACCGACGAGGACTGGCTCAGCACCCTGAACCTCGACCTGATGGCCGTCGTGCGTACAACGCGCGCGGCGATTCCCCTGTTGATCGAGCGAGGAGGCGGGACCGTTGTCACCATCGCTTCCGTGAACGCCTATCTTCCGGACCCCGGGGTCATTGACTATTCGGTCGCGAAAGCGGGCGTCTGGAACCTCTCGAAGTCGCTCTCCAAGGAATTCGGCGACCGGGGCATCCGCTTCAACACGGTCAGCCCCGGGCCGGTCTCGACGCCGCTGTGGCTGGGCGAAACCGGGGTGGCGGCGACGGTCGCCAAGGCCATGGGTATCTCGCCCGACGAGGCACGCAAGCAAGTCATCGAAGCCGGCGGCGGGTTCTCCACCGGCCGCTTCACCGAACCGGGGGAAGTCGCGGACCTCGTGCTCCTGCTGGCCAGCGGGCGGGCCGGTAACGTCACAGGCGCCGATTTCAGAATCGACGGCGGGCTGACGAAGGAGCTCTAGAACGACGGCATGAGACGCGGCTTGGACGGTCGCCAGCCGGCCGGATCGTCTTTGAGACAATGGACCAGGCCCCAGCGGCCGGTTCCGTCTTTCCCCGCCCCCCACCCTTGGAGTCTCCATGCCGCACCTCTCGGCCACGGCACGTTCCGTCCCCGGGTCGGGGATTCGTCGTATTTTCGAGCTCGCAGCGGCCCTCGACGACGTGATCCAGCTCAGCGTCGGTGAACCGGAGATGCGTGTCGCACCGCATATCCTCGCGGCGGGTGCGCAGGCCTGGTCCAGCGATACGACCAACTACACCCCGAACAGCGGCCTGATGCTGCTGCGTTCCGCCCTCGTCGGCAAGCTCGCCGAGCACAACGGGGTCGTCGTTGACGAAGACCAGGTGCACATCACCGCGGGTGGCTCCCAAGCCCTGCACATGGCCATGTGCCTCACACTCGACGCCGGCGACGAAATCCTGATTCCGAACCCCGGTTACGCTACGTTCTCGATGGCCTCGCGGCTCGTCGGCGCCGTACCGGTGCCGTATCTGCTCACGGCCGACCGCGGTTTCGCACCGAATCTCGCCGAACTCGAACAGTTGATCACCCCGCGCACCCGGGTGTTACTGATAAACAGTCCGTCCAACCCGCTCGGAGTCGTCTACGGACCGGTCGTGCTCGGCGAACTGCTCGACTTCGCCGCCCGGCACGACCTCTGGGTCATCAGCGACGACGTGTACGAGTACTTCACCTTCACCGGCCCCTTCACCAGTGTGGCGAGCCTGGACACCACCGACCGGGTCTTCGGCGTGTATTCCCTCTCCAAGACCTACGGCCTCACCGGCGGTCGGATCGGCTACCTGGTCACGCCGCCCGGGGTCTCCGGCACGTTCCGCGCCGCGCAGGAAGCGACCGTGAGTTGTGTGAACACGCCCGCGCAACTCGCCGCCGTCGCGGCCATCGAGGGCGATCAGTCGGCCATCACGGATGCGCGTGAGCACTACCGCAGCAACGCCGACGCAGCCTGCGCGGCGCTCTCAACCCGCGGGATCGAGTTCTCCCGCCCCGACGGCGCCTTCTACCTGTGGATCAACGTCTCCTACTGTTCGGGCGGGAATGTCGCCGAGTGGGCAGAG
This sequence comes from Cryobacterium zhongshanensis, assembly GCF_022760445.1. Taxonomy (NCBI): domain Bacteria; kingdom Bacillati; phylum Actinomycetota; class Actinomycetes; order Micrococcales; family Microbacteriaceae; genus Cryobacterium; species Cryobacterium zhongshanensis. Next base: position 3,741 of record NZ_JALGAR010000005.1, read on the forward strand.
GCGTTCCTGCTCACGCAGCGGGTGGCCGTCGCCCCGGGTTCCGCGTTTGGATCCGCAGGCGAGGGCTGGATCCGGGTCTGCCTGGCCGGCCAGCAGGAACCACTCCTGACGGCACTCTCCCGCCTGCCCGAACGCTGAGCCTCTCCCCCGACGGATGCCGGCGGCCACAGGGAGGGACCGGCGGCTCCTGCGCTACTCCCGACCGTCTTCGAGCGGGATGAGCATGGTGCGGAACGGACCGGCAACGGCGTGGAGATCCCAGATGCGATCGGCGACGCCGTCGATGCCGTTGTCCAGCTGCAGCTGCGGAATGCCGCCCGGGATCACCAGTTGGTTGACCCGGATGCCCTCACCCGCGAGGGTATCGTGGAGCATCTCGCCGTAGGCGCTCTCGGCCGGGAACGCTACCGAGGTGCCCGCGAAGCCGGCGCGGGCCTTCACCGAGGTGCCGCCGTTGATCAGGATGATGCTGCCGTCACCTGACTCCCGCATCGCGGGGAGCACCGCACGCGCCGCGTGGATGAGCCCGAGGGCCGAGAACTGCAGTGCCTCCAGCGCCAGCTCCGGCGTCAGGTCGAGGACGGGCTTCAGGTAGTCGCGCGACGGGAGCGGGCTGTACTGCACGGCCGTGATCGGTCCGAGTTCTGCTGCGGCACGCGCAAGCGCGGATTCGAGCGACGCCGGTGTCAGGACATCCGCTGCGTACGCACGCGCGGTGAAGCCGGCGGCGGTGAGCTCGGCTGCCATGGCGTCGAGTTTCGACTGGTTCCTGGATATCAGGGCAATGGCGAAGCCTTCGCGCCCGAACCGTCGTGCAACGGCCGCGCCGAGCCCCGGTCCGGCTCCGATGATGGCGATGATGGCGATGACAGGCACGATGGTCTCCTTCGATTGATGCTGCTGTGATGGCTGCCGGTTGAGCGCGCCAGCCGTGGCAGCCAGTCTCCGGGTCACGGCCGTCTCTCCGTCGCGCCGACTGCGACGGGCGGTCCCGTTCTCCATGTATCCGACTTTCATCGACCCTGCGAGTAGAGACCGCCGTCCAGGAACGCTGTCGTGTTGACTAGTGCAAGAATACGCTTGGGGGCGGTTCTCCGTCCCACCGAATGATATGGGGGGAAAGCATGACCGTTCGTGGCGCGTTGAGTGGGAACAGGGACGTGCTCGCAGTACTCGTCTTGACTGTTGGCGTGGTTCTCCTGACCGGCTGTTCCGGTCAAGCAGGTCCGCCTTCCGCCACAATCTCCCCCCTGGCAACAACGACGACTGAATCGGCACAGCCAGCTGCAGCCAAGGTGACGAACCTCGTCCTCAGCGCGACGTCAATCGAATTGCAGAATGCGTCCGGGACGTCCGTGTCCACATTCGATTATTTTCAGCCGCCGGACGAGTTGGTTTCAGCACTGACGACGGCACTCGGAAGCACTCCGCTCGTAGGCGCGTGGGGCGAGGACGACAAACACTCGGGAATCACGTACACCTGGGGTGATTTCGCCCTCCGCGACTCCAACCGGGTGGCTGACGGGGAAACGCGGAACTGCCCGAATTCCAGCTTCTCAGTAGCGGCTGAGACCGTGAATGGGATTCACATCAGCACAGTTGACGGAATCGCCGTCGGCGACAACGCTGCCGAGCTCAGGGCTCGATATCCCGACTCCTCCTGGACCAACGCTCCGGCCGACGAGCCTCAGGGCGACTCCGTCGAACTGCATATCGCAGTTGGTCAGGTCACTCTCCCACCGTGCGAGGAATCGGGAGGGAATTCGGACCGCACGTATTCAGTCCGACTTGACGCCACTGACCCGCTCGGGCCGATCACAGGAATCTGGGGGCCCTCCGCAGACTGGGGCGCGTGAAGGGTCACAACTCCCTGAACAGGTGCACCTGGCCAACCGCCGATAACTCGTTGTCCGCATCGGCAACTGTTGCGCGCGCGGCGCCCCCAGCACCGGCTACACGGTGAAACGGAACTTCACCACATTCCGTCACCTAAAGACCTGACTACCGCGGAGGGATGCTTCATCCCGGCGCGTTGCCTGCCACCCTGACGACAACCCCTGCAAGGATGACCGCTAGTGTAGTCACCTGCTCGATGCCTTCTGGGGGAACCATGACTGTCCGCGGCGCAAAGTACGGGCGCGGCACAGCGCTCTCAGCAGTCGTTGTGATTGCCGGCTTCTTCCTTCTCACCGGGTGTTCCGGTCAAGCCAGTCCCGTCCGCGGTACCCCGGCTGCGTCCGCAACGCCGACGGCAGTTGCATCTGCCCCGACTGCGTCGGAGCCTCCTCCGGCCGCAGCCGCAGTGACGGACCTGTACATCAGTGCGACTTCACTCGAGCTGCGAGACGACTCAGGGCAGACTTTGGCCACGTTCGGCTACTTCCAGCCTGCCAACGAGGTGGTCGCCGGGCTGTCCGCAGCCTTCGGAAGCCCACCGATCACAGAAGACTACGCGAGCGAGCACAACGAGCAGCACCCCGGCACCAGGTATGTGTGGGGCAATGCCTACGTCGAGGATCCTGGTCTTGGCTTGAACCCCTATACGAAGGGTGATTTCGTCTTCACCGACGAGGACCCGGTCGGGGTGGCGCCCTATGAACCCAACACCTTTGTCCTGGTCGCCGCCGACACCGTGAACGGTATTCACATCAGCACCGTCGACGGGATCGCTGTCGGCGACAGCGCCGCAGAACTCGAGGCACGATATCCCGATACCTCGTTCCGGTACCCACACCAGCCCGAACTCGACATCGGCGTTGGGTTCGTGCCGCTCCCACCCTCCAATACGTATGCAGGATATGAGAGCTATGCAGGATCCCAGCTCACGTTTTCCGTCCAGCTCAGCGCTCCCGACCCACTCGGGCCGATCACAGTATTTCGTGCACCGTCGGCGAACTGGGGCGTCTGACACCCTCACCCCTCGCCGGACCGACCCGGGCAGGAATTCGGCTACACGTTGAAGCGGAACTCCACGACGTCGCCGTCCTGCATGACGTATTCCTTGCCCTCGATGCGGGCCTTGCCCTTGGCGCGGGCCTCGGCGATGGAGCCGGCGGCGATCAGGTCGTCGAAGGAGAAGACTTCCGCCTTGATGAAGCCCTTCTGGAAGTCGGTGTGGATCACGCCGGCGGCCTGCGGGGCGGTCCAGCCCTTGTGGATCGTCCAGGCGCGGGTCTCCTTGGGGCCTGCGGTCAGGTAGGTCTGCAGGCCGAGGGTGTCGAAGCCGATCCGGGCGAGCTGGTCGAGACCGCTCTCGGCCTGACCGGTCGAGGCGAGCATCTCCGCGGCGTCGGCCGCGTCGAGCTCGCTGAGCTCGGATTCGAGCTTGGCGTCGAGGAACACAGCATTGGCGGGCGCGACGAGGTCGGCGAGCACGGCAAGCTTCTCGGCGTCCTGCAGCACGGCCTCGTCGACGTTGAAAACGTAGATGAAGGGCTTCGCAGTGAGGAGGCCGAGTTCGCGGATCGGCTCGATGTCAAGCTTCGCGGACGAGAGCGGCTGGCCGGCGTCGAGCACGGCCTGCGCCTTGAGCGCGGTCTCGAGCACGATCGGGGGCATCTTGCGGCCCTTGACCTCTTTCTCGAACCGGCTGATGGCCTTCTCGAGGGTCTGCAGGTCGGCGAGGATCAACTCGGTGTTGATGGTCTCCATGTCGCCGGCCGGGTTCACGGCGCCGTCGACGTGCACGACGTCTGGGTCGGCGAATCCGCGGATGACCTGGGCGATCGCATCCGCTTCACGGATGTTCGCGAGGAACTTGTTGCCGAGGCCCTCTCCTTCGCTCGCGCCACGCACGATGCCGGCGATGTCGACGAAGGACACCGGTGCCGGGAGAAGGCGTTCGCTGCCGAAGATCGTGGCGAGCGCGGCGAGCCGGGAATCCGGCAGGTTCACGATCCCCACGTTCGGCTCGATCGTGGCGAACGGGTAGTTCGCCGCGAGCACGTTGTTCTTGGTCAACGCGTTGAAGAGGGTGGACTTGCCGACATTGGGCAGTCCGACGATTGCAATAGTAAGAGCCACGAGAGTCCATCGTACCGGGCGGGCCCCGCCGGGCCTGTCGGTGGCGCGTGAGAGCATGAAGGGGTGCCTCTCAACTTCACCGCCATCGACTTCGAAACCGCCAACTCCTCAAGCGCGTCCGCGTGTTCGGTCGGGCTCGTGAAGGTGCGAGACGGGCTCGTGACCGACCGGGTCGGCTGGTTCATCCAGCCCGCGCCCGGGCACGACGAGTTCCTGAAGTGGAACATCAAGATCCACGGCATCTACCCGGCGGATGTCTTCGGCGCCCCGACCTGGGCCCAGCAGCTCCCCGCGCTGGTCGCCTTCGCCGACGGTGACACCCTCGTCGCCCACAACGCCGGCTTCGACCTCGGAGTCATCAAGACCGCCTCAACGGTCGCCGGACTCCCGGTGCCCGACTTCAGCTACGTGTGCAGCCTGCAGGTCGCCCGCCGCACCTACCACCTGGATTCCTACCGGCTCCCGGTCGCAGCCATGGCCGCGGGCTTCGAGGACTTCGCCCACCACGACGCCCTCGCCGACGCCGAGGCCTGCGCCGCCATCATCATCCACGCGGCGAAGCGGCACGGCGCGGACACCGTCGAAGACCTGGCCCGAATCACCAAGGTCTCGGTCGGAGCCATCGGACCGGTCGCCGTCGCAGCGAAAGCTGCGGTCCACGGGCCGATGGCGCTGAACTAGCCGCGAATCGATACCGCCGCCGTCATGAACTCCGAAGAGCTGCCGCAGAGCCCCTGGCCCCAGGACATGCAGATCAACGTCGAGGAGTGCTGGTCGCCCCTGACCTTCCTGCTCTTCGTGCGCAGCGCCTGGCACCTCGACATCGACAGCGTCCCCCGCCTGGATTCCGAACCGGACCCGGGCACCTCCCGCCGCCCGGCCGACCTCGACGTCGACGCCGCCGTGCAGCGCTGGCTGGCCGAGTGGCGGCGGGCCTGGACCCACTTCGACGCGGCAGATCCCGCCATACACCTGCCCGACGAGGAGACCCGGCACCTCCTGGACACCCTTACCGACGAGCAACTCTGGGCGGCGACCTCGACGTCGACCTGGCCCTCGGACTTCTGGAACTCCGGCATCGACGACGAAGCCTATGGAATGTGGCGCACGACGATGCCGGCGCCGCTCGGCGCCCTGCCGGAGAACCGAGTGATCCCCGCGCTCGTCACCGCCTGGCAGGGTGGCCTCACGACGATCATCCAGCTGCCCTACCTCGGGTTCTTCGCCCAACGCATCAACCGGGAGCACCTCGTCGTGTCCCGGACCACCCGGAATGACCCGGAGATGCTCGCTCAGGCGCTCACGCTCGAAGCCTGACCCGCGACTCTCCAGGGGCCTGCACGCTGAGTGTCGGTGGCCGCTGGCAGAGTTGAAATATGGATCCCTGGCTCACACTTCTTCTCGGCATTGTCCTCGGTGGGCTACTCGGCGCCCTCTGCACGGTCATCGTGCTGCAACGCCGCGCCGCCCGGTCCGGCGCGGCCACCTCCGGTGCTGGTGCATACGTCGTCGATCCCGCGGTTCTCGAAGCCCGCCACCAGGTCGACCTCGCCGAGCTGCGGTCCGCCGACGCCGCGGTGGCCGCCATCCTGCGCGAAGAACTCGCGTCGGTGCAGGCCACGACGGATGCCCTCCGCGAGCAGCTCGCCGAGGCGCAGCGCCGGGCGCGCGAGTTCGACGAACGGCACCGCGAGGAGGCCGCCGCCCGCACCGAACGCGAACAGCGGGAGAGCAAGGTCCTCCAGGCCCTCGCCCCCGTGCGCGAAAGCCTGCACGACATGCAGCTCAAAGTCTCCGAGCTCGAGGCCCAGCGCAGCCTGCAGCACGGGGAACTGAGCCAGCAGCTCCGCAGCGCCACCGAATCGGAGGAGCGCCTGCGCAGCACCGCCGAGTCACTCGCCTCGGCCCTGCGCGCCAACAACACCCGCGGCGTCTGGGGAGAGACCCAGCTGCGCAGCGTGGTCGAGGCCGCCGGACTCATCGAGCGCGTCGATTTCGACGTGCAGTCGAGCATTAGCTCCGACGCGGGGGCCGGCCGTCCCGACATGGTCGTGCACCTGCCCGGGGGCAAGAACATCGCCGTCGACGCCAAGGTGCCGTTCACCGCGTTCCTCGAGGCGAGCCAGATTCCGGCGACGTCCACCGGAGCCGAGGGCGCCCGGCGCACGGCGCTCCTCGGCGCCCATGTCAAAGCCGTGCGCGACCACATCACCGCCCTCGGCAGCAAGGCGTACTGGCAAGGCCTCGAAGCGTCCCCCGAGATCGTGATCGCGTTCATCCCGAGCGAATCGCTCGTGTCGTCCGCGCTCGAAGCCGACCCCTCGATCATGGAGTTCGCCTTCTCGAAACGGGTCGCTCTCGCCTCCCCCGTGACGCTCTGGTCGGTACTCAAGACCGTCGCGTTCACCTGGCAACAAGACGTGCTCACCCGCGACGCGAAACTGCTCTTCGACCTCAGCCGTGAGCTCTACGCCCGGCTGGCCGTCACCGCCACCCATATCGAGAAGCTCGGGCGCTCCATCGAGCGCACCGTCAAGGACTACAACGGTTTCGTCGGGTCGATGGAACGCCAGGTCCTGCCGACGGCGCGCAAGCTCAACGCTCTCGACGAGTCGAAGGTGCTCGCCCCGCTGGCCGGTATCGAGGAGTCCCCGCGGGAACTCGTCGCCTGGGAGTTCGTGACCGAGCTGGAAGCCGCGGGACTCGCGGCGGACGAGCTCGAAGCATCCGCCCAGCGCGCCGACTGACTCGGCGCCCCGCGGCAGTGTGCCGCACGACAATCGCCGTTCCGGCCGAGTGTCTCCCGGGAAACGGGATGGCTGGGCAGGAACGGCGATTATCGCGTGCGGAGACGCGGGGTGATGTCAGTGTGCGGTCAGTGCGCGCGGGCTACAGCCACTTGGCGGCGAGGTGGTCGGCCACGACGCGGCGGACGGTACCCGACTTGCCGCGCATGACGATGCTCTCGGTGCGGATGATCGGACCCTTGCGGCGCACGCCGTCCACGAGTCCGCCGTCGGTCACGCCGGTGGCGACGAAGAAGGTGTTGTCGCCCGACACCATGTCGTCGAGGTCGAGCACCTTGTCGACGTCGAGGCCGGCCGCGATGGCCCTGGCGCGTTCGGCGTCGTCCTTGGGGGCGAGTCGGCCCTGCATGAACCCGCCGAGCGCCTTGAGCGCGCACGCCGTCGTGATGCCCTCCGGGCTGCCACCGATACCGACGCACATGTCGATCCGCGTGCCGTAGCGGGCCGCGTTGATACCGCCGGCGACGTCGCCGTCGGACATGAGACGCGTTCCCGCTCCCGCGGCCCGGATCGCGTCGATCAGTCCCTCGTGGCGCGGACGGTTGAGCACGGCCACGACCATCTCACCGATGGGCTTGCCGGTGGCCTGGGACAGGGCACGCAGGTTGTCACCGATCGGCTGGTCGAGGTGCACGACGCCGAATCCGGCGGCTCCCGTGACGATCTTGTCCATGTAGAACACCGAGGAGGCATCGAGCATCGTGCCGCGGGACGACACGGCGATCACGGAAAGCGCGTTCTGGCGACCCTCGGCAGTGAGGCTCGTTCCGTCGATGGGGTCCACGGCGATGTCGCAGGCCGGACCGGTGCCGTTCCCGACGTGCTCGCCGTTGAAGAGCATCGGAGCCTTGTCCTTTTCGCCCTCGCCGATGACGATGACTCCGTCGAAGTTGACGGTACCGAGGAAGACCCGCATCGCGTCGACGGCGGCCTTGTCGGCGGCGTTCTTGTCTCCGCGACCGATGAACGGCACCGCGCGAATAGCCGCGGCTTCGGTCGCACGCACCAGCTCCATGGCCAGGTTCCGGTCAGGGTGGGTGAAATTGGGGGCGATTTCGGGGCTGTTCACAGATGGTCCTTCCCGGACGAAGAGTGCGGCAGTGGCGAGGCCCAGCTTTGGGCCGGCGCCGGTTTCCCAGCGCTGCCGTTTAAGAGCCTAGCGCCCGCCCAGCGGGAACGGCTGATGTTTCCCGTCCAGCCATCCAGCCGCCATCGGTAGGATGGGAAGACCGAATCTGTACAACCGAGGAGACGCTGAAACATGCCCATCGCAACCCCAGACCAGTATGCAGAGATGCTCAACAAAGCCAAGACCCAGGGTTTCGCTTACCCGGCGTTCAACGTTGCGTCTTCCCAGAGCATTAATGCCGTCCTGCAGGGCCTGACTGAAGCCGGCTCCGACGGCATCATCCAGGTCACCACCGGTGGCGCCGATTATTTCGCCGGCCACACGGTCAAGAACCGCGCATCCGGTGCGCTCGCCATGGCTCACTTCGTGCAGTCCGTCGCCGACAATTACCCCGTTACCGTTGCCCTGCACACGGACCACTGCCCCAAGGGCGCCCTGGACGACTTCGTCCTCCCCCTCATCGCCGCTTCCGAGGCTGAAGTCAAGGCCGGGCGCAACCCGATCTTCCAGTCGCACATGTGGGACGGCTCCGCCATTCCGCTCGCCGAGAACCTCGTCATCGCGAAGGACATCCTCAAGCGCACCAAGAACATCAACGCGATCCTCGAGGTCGAGATCGGCGCCGTCGGCGGCGAAGAAGACGGTGTCGAGGGCGACATCAACGAGAACCTGTACACGACCCTCGCCGACGCGAGCGCGATGATCGACGCCCTGGGCCTCGGCGAAGACGGCCGCTACATGGCCGCGCTGACCTTCGGCAACGTGCACGGCGTCTACAAGCCCGGCAACGTCAAGCTGCGCCCGGAGCTGCTCAAGGAGATCCAGGACGGCCTCGCCGCCAAGTACGGCACCGGCCCGAAGCCGCTTGACCTGGTCTTCCACGGCGGGTCCGGCTCGACCGCCGACGAGATCGCCGAAGCCGTCGCCAACGGCGTCGTCAAGATGAACATCGACACCGACACGCAGTACGCGTTCACGCGCGCCGTCGCCGGCTACATGCTGAAGAACTACGACGGCGTGCTCAAGATCGACGGCGAAGTCGGCAACAAGAAGCTGTATGACCCGCGCGCCTGGGGCAAGGTCGCCGAGACGGCCATGGCCGCCCGCGTCGTCGAAGCCACCCAGCAGCTCGGTTCCGCTGGACACTCGGAGAGCTGATCTTCGGCCCCACGCAGGACTGAATGCATCACCGGGGTGGACTCATACGATTCCACCCCGGCACATCATCTGTTCCTAATCAAAAAGAGCGAAACAAGTGAACGTAGCGACCCCCGTGCCCAGCGATAACCTCCCTGACGGCCCCCGCCGGGACCCCCGGCCCCAGCCCCGTTACGGGGAACTGGCCCCTGAGGGGTGGAGCTGGGACCCGGGCATCACGTCACCGCGGTCACCCACCGGCGAGCCGAACTCCTCGCCGACGCTCGGGACTCTGACCGGGCCGTCGAAGCCCGCCGTGCCCGTCTGGGACCGGCGGGTCACCCTCGGCCTGCTTGTACTCGGCCTCGCCGCGACCTTCCTGTCGATCGGGGTGCTCAACGCACTTCCCGACGCGATCCAGATGCTGTACACCCAGTCCCACCTCGGCACCTATGTGCCGGACTCCTCCGTCGCCGGGCTCGTCGCGGCGGGTGGCATCACCGAAGCGATCCTCTGGCTGCTCACCGCCGCCGCATCGATTCTGCTCCTCACGCGCGGCAAGCGGGCGTTCTACGTTCCGTTGATCGGCGCCGTGATCGCGTTCGTGGTGATCTTCGCCTTCATGATGGTCGTCGTGACGACAGACCCGACGCTGATCAACTTCTACAGCCAGCCCTAGGCATCCGCGTGGGAGCGCCCGAACGGGGCCCCACCCGCGTCGGCGCTATTCGGTCCGCGTCACGCGCCCACCGAGGGCCCGTGCGTCGTTGTTGCCCGCAAGGTCCTTCCGCAGTTCCTTCGGAAGCGAGAAGAGCAGGTCCTCCTCCGCGGTCTTCACTTCCTGCACGTCGCCGAAGCCGGCACCGGCGAGGTCGCGCAGAAGCTCGGTCACGAGTTCCTCGGGCACGGATGCCCCGCTCGTCACTCCGACGGTCGCGACGCCGTCGAGCCACTCCTGCTTGACCTCGCTCGCGAAGTCGACCCGGTAGGCGGCGCGGGCGCCGTATTCGAGGGCGACCTCGACGAGGCGCACGGAATTGGACGAGTTCGCCGAACCGACCACGAGCACGAGGTCGGAGGCCTCGGCGATCTTCTTGATCGCCACCTGACGGTTCTGGGTGGCGTAACAGATGTCGTCGCTCGGCGGATCCTGGAGCAGCGGGAACCGGGCACGCAGCCGGCTCACGGTCTCCATCGTCTCGTCGACGCTGAGGGTGGTCTGCGACAGCCAGACGACCTTCTCCGGGTTGCGCACCACGATCGTGTCCGCCTCGTCCGGGCTGCCGACCAGGGTCGTGTGCTCGGGGGCTTCCCCGGCCGTGCCCTCGACCTCTTCGTGGCCTTCGTGGCCGATCAGCAGGATCTCGAAATCATCGCGCGCGAAGCGCACGGCCTCGCGGTGCACCTTGGTGACGAGCGGGCAGGTCGCGTCGATGGCGCGCAGTCCGCGTGCCGCGGCCGCGTTGACGACGGCCGGCGACACTCCGTGGGCGCTGAACACGAGGTGCGAGCCGCGGGGAACTTCGTCGACCTCGTCCACGAAGATGGCGCCCTGCTTCTCCAGTTCGGAGACGACGTGCACGTTGTGCACGATCTGCTTGCGCACATAGACGGGGGCGCCGTAGAGCTCGAGGGCCTTCTCGACGGCGATCACGGCGCGGTCGACGCCCGCGCAGTAGCCGCGCGGTGCCGCGAGCAGCACCCGTTTCGGCCCATCCACCGGGGTATCCTTGAGGACGTTGCGTGCCCGGGGAATCCGGGGCATGCCGAGGCCGATAACGCTTGAATCCGAGCTGATAGTCACCGGCTCATTCTATGGGTGCGTGACTGGACAGGCCGTGGGAGGAACGATTCATGACCGATGCACCACCCACCCTCGAGGCCCCGTGGCCCGTCGCCCTGCTCGCGAACAAGATCCGCGGGTACATCGAACGGCTCGGCACGGCGTGGGTCGAGGGCGAGATCACCCAGTGGGGCGTCAGCGGCGGCAATGTCTACGGCAAGCTCAAGGACCTCAGCGAGGACGCCACCGTGGGCTTCACCGTGTGGTCCTCCGTCAAGGCCCGGCTGAGCGACGAGTTCAAGCAGGGCGACCGGGTCATCGCCCTGGTCAAGCCGAACTACTGGGTCAAGGGCGGCACGCTCACCATGCAGGTCTTCGACCTGCGTCACGTCGGCCTCGGCGACATGCTCGAACGCCTCGAGCGTCTCCGCAAGCAACTCGCCGCCGAAGGGCTCTTCGCAGCTTCCCGAAAGAAGGCGCTCCCCTTCCTCCCGCACTGCATCGGCCTCGTCACCGGCAAGGACTCCGACGCCGAGAAGGACGTCATCCGCAACGCCCAGTTGCGCTGGCCCGCCGTCGATTTCCACCTCGCATACGCGGCCATGCAGGGCGACCGGTCCGTTGCCGAGGTCGTCGCGGCGATCCAGCGTCTCGACGCCGACCCCGACGTCGACGTCATCATCGTCGCCCGCGGCGGCGGCGACTTCCAGAACCTGCTCGGCTTCAGCGACGAACGCGTACTCCGCGCCGCAGCGGCCTGCCACACCCCCCTGGTCAGCGCGATCGGCCACGAGGCCGACCGGCCGCTGCTAGACGAGGTCGCCGACCTCCGGGCATCGACCCCGACGGATGCCGCCAAGCGCGTCGTCCCCGACGTCTCTGACGAGCTCAACCGCGTACAGCAGGCCAGGGCCCGGTTGAGTACCCGGCTCACCGGAATCCTCGCGACCGAGGTCGACCGGATCGGCCAGCTCCGGTCACGCCCCGTGCTGAGCACGACCGCCTGGATCGTCGATTCCCGTGCCGAAGACCTCACCCGCTACGTCGCCCGCGGGACGGAGCTCGTGGAACGCGTCGTCGAGGCATCCGCCGGTGTCATCGTCGAGCTCCGATCGAGGCTCCGCACGCTCTCCCCGCAGGGCACCCTCGACCGCGGCTACGCGATCGTGCAGGTGCCGGACGGCCACGTGCTGCGCGCCGCCGCCGACGCTCCGGACGGCACCCGGCTCAGGATCACGCTCGGCAGCGGGACCCTCGCTGCCACAGCCGGCCCCGCCGCGGACCCGGCGACAGAGCCGAACACGACAGACAGGACTCAATAGAATGGACGCCATGACCGCTCCCGCCGACATCGCCACCCTGAGCTACGAGCAGGCCAGGGACGAACTCGTCCGGGTCGTGAGCGCCCTCGAGCAGGGCTCGTCAACCCTCGAAGAGTCCCTCGCCCTGTGGGAACGCGGCGAAGAACTGGCCCGGCGCTGCGAGGAATGGCTGATCGGAGCCAAGGCACGCCTTGACGCCGCCCGCGCGCGCCAGCTGGACTCCGCCTCCCCCTCGACCGGCCCCAGCGCCGAATGAGCACCGCGAAGCGGCCACCCCGGGTCGTGGCCGAGCTCGGCCGGCCGGAAACCGCCCAGGAGACGGCCGACCGCCTCGCGACCAACTCGCGGAACTACCGATCGCGCAAGACCGTCAACAACCTCGTCCTGTCCCTGCTCGCCACGCTCGGCGCCGTCTTCGTGCTCGTGCTCCTCGTTCCCCGCAGCGACGGGCCCGTCGACCGCACCGTCGACTTCGCCGCCGTCGCAAGCCAGGTGCAGGTCGGGATCGACGAACCCCTCGTGGTTCCCGCTCTCCCGGATGGCTGGCGGGCGAACGCCGCGCAATGGCGTGTCGGCGGCACCGACAAGATCCCGTCCTGGTACATCGGCCTGCTGACCCCGCGCAACGAGTTCATCGGCCTCACCCAGGCCCTCGGCGCCAATCCGACCTGGGTCGGCCAGCAGCTGAACGACGCCCCCGCATCGGAGACGCTCACCCTCGGCGGCGTCACCTGGGACGTCTACCGCAACCCTGCGGCCGAGAAGGACCGCGGCAACTTCGTGTACGCCCTCGTGACGAGCGCGGGAACGAGCAGCTACCTGCTCGTCGGAACGGCCGACGACGACGAATTCGCGGCACTCGCAACCGCGATCGCCCCTCAGATCAGCTCCAACGGACCGGCGGTGACCCAGTGAACGGGCAAGGAAAAGACGTGTTCATCAGCCAGGCTGCCGCACCCGGCGACGCCGTGGGCCCCGCTGCGGTCTGGAGCAGGCTGCAACGCGGCAACCAGCGGTTCGTGGATGGCGAGCCGCAGCATCCGCGCCAGGACGTCGACCGTCGCACCGAGCTCGCAACCGCGCAAACCCCCGCCGCCGCGGTTTTCGGCTGCAGCGATTCCCGCCTCGCGGCGGAGATCATCTTCGACATGGGCCTCGGCGACCTCTTCGTCGTGCGCAATGCCGGCCAGGTCATTTCCGATTCGGTGCTGGGTTCCCTCGAGTACGCGGTCGCCGTGCTCAAGGTTCCGCTCATCCTCGTGCTCGGCCACGACGGCTGCGGCGCGGTCCAGGCCGCCGTCGACGCGCAGGCGCCGGACGCGATGCCCCTGCCCGCGCACATCGGCCGCATCATCGACAAGATCGTGCCCGCCGTGCACCGCGTGGTCGCGGCAACGGATGCGACACTGACCGACCCCGGGAGCATCGATGCGCTCAGGGTGGGCAGGGAACACCTGCGCGACACCGTGACCGAGCTCCTGGAACAGTCCGAGGTGATCAGCGACGCCGTCGCAGCAGGTACATTGGCTATCGTCGGCGCCAACTACCGACTGCTCGAAGGCCGGGCCGTTCCCGACGTCGTCGTCGGAAACGTCTGAATCGTCTGGCCCACCGAGCCAGGCAGTACCGTCTCACAATCGAAAGGTCTTACACACAGTGGTGGAAAAAACCGCAGATGCCGGCTACCGAATCGAACACGACACCATGGGCGAGGTGCAGGTTCCGCTCGACGCCCTCTACGGCGCCCAGACCCAGCGAGCCGTTGAGAACTTCCCGATCTCCGGTTCCGTCCTCGAACCAGCGCAGATCTCGGCCCTCGCACGCATCAAGAAGTCTGCGGCACTCGCCAACGCGCAGCTCGGGGTGCTCGACGGCGACATCGCCGAGGCGATCGCCGGTGCAGCAGACGAGGTCATCACCGGTCTCTACGACGACCAGTTCCCGATCGACGTCTACCAGACCGGCAGCGGCACCTCCTCGAACATGAACATGAACGAGGTGCTCGCGACCCTCGCCACCCGCACCCTCGGCCGCCCGGTGCACCCGAACGACCACGTCAACGCCTCGCAGTCCTCGAACGACGTCTTCCCGACATCCGTGCACCTCGCCGTCACGAGCGCACTCATCGACGACCTCATCCCCGGGCTCGACCACCTCGCCGTCGCACTCGAGGCGAAGTCCGTGCTCTGGGCCGACGCCGTCAAGGCGGGCCGCACCCACCTGATGGACGCGACCCCGGTCACCCTCGGCCAGGAGTTCGGCGGCTACGCCCGCCAGATGCGCCTCGGCATCGAGCGCATCCGCAGCGCCCTCCCCCGCGTCGCCGAGGTGCCCCTGGGCGGCACCGCCGTCGGCACCGGCATCAACACCCCCGCCGGCTTCCCCCAGCTTGTCATCGAGCTCCTGGTGGCCGAGACCGAGCTGCCCGTGACGGAGGCGCGCGACCACTTCGAGGCGCAAGCCAACCGGGACGGCCTCGTCGACGCATCCGGCGCCCTGCGCACGATCGCCGTCAGCCTCACCAAGATCTGCAACGACCTGCGCTGGATGGGCTCCGGCCCCAACACGGGCTTCGGCGAGCTGCAGATCCCCGACCTGCAGCCCGGCTCCTCGATCATGCCCGGCAAGGTCAACCCGGTCATCCCCGAGGCGGTGCTGATGGTCTGCTCGCGGGTGATCGGCAACGACGCGACCGTGGCCTGGTCCGGCGCCTCCGGCTCGTTCGAGCTCAACGTGGCCATCCCCGTGATGGGCACCGCGCTGCTCGAGTCGATCCGGCTGCTCTCGAACGCCACCCGCGTGCTCGCGGACAAGACCATCGACGGGCTCGAGGCCAACCTCGACCGGGCGAAGGCCCTCGCCGGCTCCTCTCCCGCGATCGTGACGCCGCTCAACCGGGTGATCGGTTACGAGGCCGCAGCGAAGGTCGCCAAGCACGCCGTCGCACACGGCGTTCCGGTGCGCCAGGCCGTCATCGACCTCGGCTTCGTGGAGCGCGGCGAGGTCACCCTGGCCCAGCTCGACACCGCCCTGGACCTGCTCAGCATGACGCGTCCGCCCGCGCGCACCGCCTAGCCCACCCCGTCCCCCTACCTTTCCGGTCGAGGGTGCCCTTTCCGCGGGTCACTCTCGACCGGAAAGGGCACCGTCGCCGGATGGCCGGGGCTAGTTCGGGTCGTTGCCCTCGAGCATCTCGGTGACGAGCGCAGCGATCGCGCTACGCTCCGAGCGGGTCAGCGTCATGTGGGCGAACAGCGGATGTCCCTTGAGCGTCTCGATCACGGACGCGACGCCGTCGAAGCGGCCGACCCGGAGGTTGTCCCGCTGCGCGACGTCGTGGGTGAGGACCACCCGCGAGTTCTGCCCGATCCGGCTGAGCACCGTGAGCAGCACGTTGCGCTCGAGCGACTGCGCCTCGTCCACGATCACGAACGCGTCGTGCAGCGACCGGCCGCGGATGTGCGTCAGCGGCAGCACCTCGAGGATCCCGCGCTCCAGCACCTCCTCGAGCACGTTCTCGGACACGAGAGCACCGAGGGTGTCGAAGACCGCCTGGGCCCACGGGCTCATCTTCTCGCCCGCGTCACCGGGCAGGTAACCGAGTTCCTGGCCGCCGACCGCGTAGAGCGGGCGGAACACCATGATCTTGCGGTGCTGCTGGCGTTCGAGCACGGCCTCGAGTCCCGCGCAGAGCGCGAGCGCCGACTTCCCCGTCCCCGCTCGCCCTCCCAGGGAGAGGATCCCGATCTCGGGGTCGAGCAGCAGGTCGATCGCCAGGCGCTGCTCCGCGGAGCGCCCCTTGAGGCCGAACAGGTCCCGGTCGCCGCGCACGAGCCGCATCTCGCCCTTACCGGTGACCCGGCCGAGCGCCGAGCCGCGGTCGGAGTGGACG
The DNA here is from genome assembly GCF_022760445.1 of Cryobacterium zhongshanensis. Classification (NCBI taxonomy): domain Bacteria; kingdom Bacillati; phylum Actinomycetota; class Actinomycetes; order Micrococcales; family Microbacteriaceae; genus Cryobacterium; species Cryobacterium zhongshanensis. The sequence continues at coordinate 19,834 of NZ_JALGAR010000005.1, forward strand.
ACGAGGCCGGTGTTGATCGGCATGTCCTGCACCAGGCGGGTGTTCAGCACCTCGTTGTCGTACAGCTCGCTGATCTGGTTGGACCCGAGGGTGATCTCGTCCATCCCCGTCCAGCCGGAATCGACGGCGAGCTCGTGGCGGTACTCGTCGGCGAGCAGGCCGATCGACGCGGCCTTGACCCGCAAGGGCAGGTCCTTGGAGACGACCGTGACGGCGAGGCCGTCGTTGGCGAGGTTCATCGCGACCGCGAGGATCCTCGAGTCGTTGTCGCCGAGTTGCAGGCCGGAGGGGAGTACCGACATGTTGGAGTGGTTCAGCTCGACACGCAGGCTGCCACCCTCCCCGACCGGGATCGGGAAGTCGAGCCGTTCATACTTCACCCGCAGTTCGTCCAGGAGCCGCAGTGCCTGCCGGGCGAAGTACCCGATCTCCGGGTCGTTGCGCTTGGATTCGAGTTCGGCGATCACGACAACCGGCAGCACGATGGCATGCTCGGCGAACCGGAAGATCGCCTTGGGATCCGACAGGAGCACCGAGGTGTCCAGCACAAAGGTGCGCTCGGTTTGCTTGGTGTCGGAAGCCGTCTGGTTCGAACCCAGATAGTCGGTTTGATTAGCGGTCACAACCACTCCCACCCCGTGCCCCGAGAGGCGCGGATTGTGTTGGCGAGCTGGCCACGGGGGTTCTCGAGCCGTACTTATGTGGCCGTCTCGATCAGGCGCCGTACCTGATGAGCACGACGCTACTTACCCTGGCCGGATATCGGAAGTGCGACACACACATTGTCACCAGACGTTAATGGGCACGGCATCTGGGACTCAGTAAATGGCGGCCGTCGCATACGACGTGAATGCCCCGCGCAGCATGTCCACCGTGTCGACGCTCAGCACGGCGTGGGCGCTGAGCCGCACCCGGCCGTCGCGGGTCGTCGCCGTGATCCCGTGGTTGTGCAGGGCGATCGTGAGCGTATTCAGCTGGGCGGGGTTGGGCTCGAGCACGAGGATCCCCGCCCGTTCCCGTTCGTCGCGCGGCGACACGACCGGCACGGCGTACTCGTCTGCGAGGTCGATCAGCTGAGAGACGTTGTCCGCGACCGCGGCCTCGATGTGATGAATGCCCGTCACGGTAATTTCCTCGAGGGCGGCGGAGAAGCGCGCCTGCGCGATGGGGTCTCCATTGCTGACGCGGAATGCGCGGGCGCTCTGGCTCGGCGGCAGCACCTCGTCCCACGGCTCGGCGACGTCCGTGCCCGCGAAGCCCGAGAAAACCGGGACGAGCCGTTCGACCGCGCGGTCGCTCAGCGCCAGGAAACCGGTGCCCCAGCCCGAGCGCACCCATTTCTGACCACCGGATGCGACGACATCCGCCATCTCGTATGCCGCGTCGGTGACTCCGAAGCCCTGGATCGCGTCCACGATCAGCAGACGGTCGCCGATCACCTGGCGGATGCCGTCGAGGTCGACCCGGAACCCGGTCCGGGAGTCGACGAGACAGACGGCGACGGCGACCGTCGCGGGCGTGAGCTGTTCGCGGATCTCGCCGGGGGTCACCCTGCCGTGTTCGGTCTTGAGCCAGATCGGGGTCACGACGCGCAGCGCCTCCGCGGCCCGCACGGCCGCGTACGGCACGGTGGGGAAATCGCCGGGCGAGAGCAGAACGCCCCCGGTCAGACCGAACATGGCCTGCATGATGCCCGTCGTGGTGTTCGGCTCGCAGACCACCTGATCGGCCCGGAAACCGGTCACGGCCGCAACGGCCTCGCGCATCCGCTCGTCCTGCTGGACGAGGTGGTCGAGGCTGCCGAACCGGGCCCGGGACAGAATCTCGGTCTGGCCGAGGCTCTCGGCCAGCACCGTCGCCGAGAGCGGTCCGACGCGGCCGTAGTCGAGGTAGCCGGGCTCTTCGACGAATCCCGCGGCATAGGCATCGATCTCGGTCATCCGGTCTCCTAGCTTCCGAAACGGCGGTGGCGTTTGGCGAAATCGCGCAGGGCGCGCAGGAAGTCGACCTGGCGGAGGTCCGGTCCGAGCGCCTCGACGAAGTAGAACTCGCTGTGGGCGCTCTGCCAGAGCATGAAGTCGCTGATCCGCTGTTCACCGGAGGTGCGGATCACGAGGTCGGGATCCGGCTGACCACCCGTGTACAGGTGCTGGCCGATGAGCTCGGGGGTGAGCGTCTCGGCGAGGTCCGCGAGGGTGTGCCCGTTCTCGAGGTGCGCCGCGACGATGCTGCGCATCGCGTCGGTGATCTCGGTGCGTCCGCCGTAGCCGACCGCGAGGTTGATGTGCATCCCCGTCTTGCCGGCGGTGCGGGTCTCCGCGTCGCAGAGCGCCGCGATCAGCGGCTCGGGCAGGCCCTTCTTCGTGCCGACCTGCTGGACGCGCCAGGTGCGCTGGCGCGAGAGCTCCTCGGCGAGCTTGGCGATGATCTTGGTGAGTTCGGCGAGTTCCTCGCTCGGGCGGTTGGTGAGGTTGTCCGAGGAGAGCAGGTAGAGCGTGACGACCGAGATGCCGAGGTCGTCGCACCAGCGCAGGAACTCCCGCATCTTCGCCGCGCCGGCGCGGTGGCCGTGTGCGGCGGACTCGAGTCCGAGCTGCCGGGCCCAGCGGCGGTTGCCGTCGATGATCATCGCGACGTGGCGCGGCAGGTTCTCCGGCGTCAGCCCGCGCCGAAGTCGACGCTCGTACAACCGGTAGAGGATGTCGCGCGCCAAGGGGACCTGCCTCTTCTGCACGTATTTACGCTAGCCCACTCGGACAGCCCGTGCTTCTTCCGGCATGTTCGCTGTCGTATTCTGGCTGCATGGCCGCAGAGAGCAGCACCGGGGACAACGCAACAGCAGGACAGCCTTCGGCGGAACAGGGCGACGAGTTCATCGCCCAGCTGCCGCTGCTCGAGGCGGAGGTGCCCCGGCCCGAGGACCTCAAGCCGACCTGGCGCGGTTGGATCCACGCCGGTACCTTCCCGGTCACCATCGTCGCGGGGATCGTACTGCTGTCCCTCGCCCAGGGCCCGGCCGCGAAGTGGAGCTGCCTCGTCTTCGTGATCAGCTCCCTGCTCCTGTTCGGCAACTCGGCGCTATACCACCGCATCAACTGGAAGCCGCGCACGAAACTCGTCTTCAAGCGCATCGACCACGCGAACATCTTCCTGCTGATCGCCGGCTCGTATACGCCGATCACGGTGCTCGCGCTGCCGCCGTCGAAGTCGGTGCTCCTGCTTTCCCTCGTCTGGGGCGGCGCGCTTCTCGGCATCGCCTTCCGGGTGTTCTGGATCACCGCCCCGCGCTGGCTCTACGTGCCGTTGTACCTGCTGCTCGGCTGGGGCTCACTGATGTTCATCGTCGACTTCTTCCAGGCGAACGCCGCGATGATGACGCTCATCATGATCGGCGGCCTGTGCTACTCGGTCGGCGCCGTCATCTACGCCCTCAAGAAGCCCAACCCGTTTCCCGGGGTCTTCGGGTTCCACGAGATCTTCCACAGCCTGACCGTGGTCGCGTTCCTTTGCCACTGGGCGGCGATCCTGATCATCGCCACGCATCCGCTCTACCCCTGAGTCGTACCCCTGAGGCCTGCCCCTGGGGCTACGCCTGGGGGTGCTCGGTTCCCTCGGCGACGGATGCCTCTGCCGCGTTCTTCGCCGCGAGCTCGGCCTGCAGGCGCTCGGCGATCTCCGCGCGATACGTCGTGCGGCGGATGCGGCGGACCAGGTCGAAGCCGAGCGCCACGACGGCGAGCACGACGAACAGGATCGCCAGGAAGCCGGCGGGACCGGGCGTGACGGTGTCGGGGTTGAATTCGGGCGGCGGCGTGTTGGCGAGGACGAAGCCCGTCACGGCGTCGGTGAAGAGTGGGAACACGGCGTTCATGCCTCGTCCCGGATACCGGCGAACAGATCTGATTCAGGCATGACCGTGTCAACTTTCGATTCGACGAGCTGGAAGTCCTCGTATGGCCACGCCTCACGGATGAGGTCGTTCGGCCAGAAGAAGAAGCTGCTCGTGGGGGAAACCTGGCTCGCGTGGGCGCGCAGTGCCGCGTCCCGCGCCTCCAGGAAGTCGCCGACCGGAACGTGGGTCGTGGCCAGGTCCGGGTAGTTCTTCATCCAGTCCCGGGCTTCGCCGAGCGGCTCGAGCAGCGGCGACTCGGGTTCCTTGACGCTGAGCAGGAGGAAGAGGGCGTCGATCCGCTCGAGGTTGAAGATGCGGTCGTAATAGAGCTTGTCGATCTGCCAGGGCTCGCCGTCGCCCGGGTAGCGCGCGGGGTCGGCGGCGGCGCGGTAGGCCTCCATCGAGACCTCGTGGCAGCGGATGTGGTCCGGGTGCGGATACCCGCCGTTCTCGTCGTACGTGATCAGCACCTGCGGCCGGAATTCGCGGATGATCCGCACGAGGGGTTCCGCGGAGAACTCGAGGTCGATGGTCGCGAAGGAATTGGCCGGGACCGAACCGTCCTCGTTCATGCCGGAATCCTGATATCCGAGCCAGCGGTGCTCGATGCCGAGGGCCAGTTGCGCCTGGCGCATCTCCAGCCGGCGCAGGCCGGCCATGTCGCGCTGGGCCATCGCATTGTCGGCCAGAGCCTCGTTGAGGATGCTGCCGCCCTCTCCGCCCGTACAGCTCACCACCATGACCTCGGCCCCACGGCTCCGGTAGTACGCGTAGCTCGCTGCACCCTTGCTCGACTCGTCGTCGGGATGGGCATGAACGGCCAGGAGGCGCAGTGTCATCGAACTCCTCAGAAATGGCGGATAACCTAGGGACAAGACTAATCGTTGAACCGTGAGTGTGGAGTCTGAGTGACCGGCAGCAGGAACGTCGACAGCGGTACCCGCAGCGAGGGCACCCTGGATTCCCGGTACGGCCGCGCCCCGGACCGGCGTCTGCGCGACCGCCGGTCCCTGTGGATCACGTCCGGAGTGTTCGCCGTCGTCCTGGTGGGGTGGGTCGTCTGGGCCGGGCTGGGCGGCTCCCAGCCCCTGCTCGAAACCAGGGACATCCGCAACGTCGTTCAGGACGGGCGGAACGTGACCGTCACCTTCGAGGCGTCGATTCCGGTCGGGGCATCGGCGAGTTGCGCGGTCGAGGCGCTCAACCAGAGCTTCGCGGTCGTAGGGTGGAAGGTGATCGACCTGCCGCCGAGTGACCAGTATTCACGTACCTTCACGGAGCAGCTGCTGACGAGCGAGCCGGCCACCACCGGATTGATTTACCGCTGCTGGCTGACCTAGACTGACGTATTCGCCCCGACGTTCTTCGCCGGGGCGAGCGTTGTTTTCCTGCCGCGATCCGCCCGGAAGCACGCACACGACACCGCACGATCACGCATATCCGGCACTACACGCATGACTCGAGCATGAGGAGGAGATCCACCCATGACTACAGAAACCACCGTCACCTGGCTGACACAGGAGGCGTACGACCGCCTCGCCTCCGAGCTGGAGGCTCTCAGCACCGTGGGTCGTATCGAGATCGCGAAGAAGATCGAATCCGCGCGTGAAGAGGGTGACCTCAAGGAGAACTCGGGGTACCACGCGGCGAAGGACGAACAGGGCAAGCAGGAGGCGCGCATCCGCACGCTCGTCGTGCTGCTCCGCAACGCCGAGGTGGGCCACGCGCCCGAGAGCAAGGGCGTCGTCGAGCCCGGAACCGTGATCACCGCCACCATCGCCGGTGACGAGGAGCGCTTCCTGATCGGCAGCCGCGAGATCGCCGGCGACAGCGACCTCGACGTCTACAGCGAGCAGAGCCCGCTCGGCGCCGCGATCATCGGCCTCAAGGTCGGATCGAAGACGAGCTACACGACCCCGAACGGCAAGGAAATCGCCGTGGAGATCTTCGCGGTCGAAACCTGGGGCGGCAACTAGCAGCATCCGCTGCGACCGCGGCGAGACCGCTAGTCGATCTGGGGGTCGTACCCGGCCGAGGTGAGCACGTCGACGACGTGCTGACGGTGGTCCGGCCCGCGGGTCTCGACGCTGACGTTGAGCTCGACCTCGCTGATCTGCAGTCCGACGCCGTGCCGGGTGTGCAGCACCTCGACGACGTTGGCGTGGGCCTCCGCGAGCAGTTCGGAGATGCGCGCGAGCTGTCCGGGACGGTCCGGCAGCATGATGCGCAGGGTGAGGTACCGGCCGGATGCCGCGAGGCCGTGACTGATGACACGCTGCATCAGCAGCGGGTCGATATTGCCCCCGCTGAGGATGGCCACCGTCGATCCGTCCGCCGTGACCTTGCCGGCGAGGATCGCGGCGACCGCGACGGCTCCGGCCGGCTCGACGACGAGCTTGGCGCGTTCGAGGAGCACGAGCAGCGCGCGAGCGGTGTCGTCCTCGGTGACGGTGACGATCTCGTCGACCACGTCCCGGATGATCTCGAAGTTGAGCAGCCCCGGCTTGGCGACGGCGATGCCGTCTGCGATCGTCGGCAGGATCGGCACCTCGATCGCCTTCCCCGCCTCGAGGGAGGGCGGGTAGGCGGCAGCGTTGGCGGCCTGCACGCCGATGATCCGGATCGTGCGGCCGTCGAGGAGTGCCTTCTGCTTCAGCGCGCTCGCGACGCCGGAGATGAGTCCGCCACCGCCGATCGGGACGATCACGGTGTGCAGGTCGGGGACCTGGTCGAGGATCTCGAGGCCCAGCGTGCCCTGGCCAGCGATCACGTCCGCGTGGTCGAACGGCGGGATCAGGATCGCACCGGTCTCCGCGGCGTACGCGGCGGCGGCGAGCAGCGGCTCGGCGACCGTGCTGCCCCGGAGGATGACGTGCGCACCGTAGTCCCTGGTGGCCTGGAGCTTCGGCAGGGCGACGCCCACTGGCATGAAGATCGTGGCCTTGATCCCCAGCTCGCGGGCGGCGAACGCGACGCCCTGGGCGTGGTTCCCCGCCGAGGCAGCGACGACGCCGCGCTCCTTCTCCTCGTCGGTGAGCTTCGAGAGGCGGTTGTACGCCCCCCGGATCTTGTACGAGCCGGTGCGCTGCAGGTTCTCGCACTTGAGGTGTACCTCGGCGCCGAGGACCGCGCTCAGGTAGCGTGAGCTCTCCATCGGGGTCACGGCGGCGACCAGGGACACCACGGCGCGGGCGGCTTCGAACTCGGCGAGGCTCGGCCCGACGAGAGACAGGTTGGTCATGAGATGCCTTCGGTAGTGGTCGTGGCTGACGGGTTTCTTCTGGTCCTGGTGAAGCCGGGTCGTTGCGGCACGGTCCGCCAGAGCGGCGAACCGGTACCGCGCGGAAGCTCAGGGAGGTCGGCACGCCAGCTGCCGCCCTGAATGTAGTTGATCATGACATTGAGCACGGCCGCGACCGGAACCGCGAAGAGCGCTCCGGGGATCCCGGCGAGCAGCGACCCCGCAGCGACGACGAGCACCACACCGAGCGGATGCACCTTGACGGCTGTTCCCATGATGAGCGGCTGCAGGACGTGGCCCTCGACCTGCTGGACCAGGAGTACGACGCCGAGCATGGCGAGGGCGATCGGCCACGAATTGAACAGCAGCGCGATCACGACGGCGACGGCACCGGTCGCGACGGCGCCCACGATCGGGATGAAGGAGCCGAGGAAGACGAGCACGCCGATCGGGATCGCGAGCGGGACTCCGAGCAGGAACGCGCCGAGCCCGATCCCGAAGGCGTCGATCGACGCGACCAGGATCTGCACCTTCGCGAAGTTGCCGAGGGTGGTCCAGCCGGCCTGCCCGGCGCCATCGATCGCCGCGCGTGCCCGCCGGGGGAAGATCCGCACGATCCAGGCCCAGATTCCGGGGCCGTCGATCAGGAGGAAGAGCAGGCTGAAGAGCGCGAGCAGAAGCCCGGTGAGGCCGTGGCCGAGTGACGTGCCGAGCGAGAGCGCGCCGCTCAGGAAGACCTGGCTGTCGGCCTGGATCGCCGCGAGCGCCTGCTGCAGGTAGTCGTTGATCTGCGGTTCCGTGAGATGCAGCGGCGACGCGAGCAGCAGCGCCTTGAGGTCTCCGTACGAACCGGCGAGCCGGTCACTGAGGCCGGCGAGACCGCCGGCGAGCTGGGTCGCGGCGAGGGTGATCAGAGCGGCGGGCACGAGGAGCGTGGTGAGGACCGCGACGGCGATGGCCAGGCCCTTGGGCCAGCGGTGCCGCACGAGGAAGGCCACGAAGGGCGCGACGATCGAGGAGACCAGCACGGCGATGAGCAACGGGATGACGATAAGCCGGAGCTGGACGACGAGGAACAGAAACACGGCGATGACGGCGAAGAGGGCGAGGAGTCGCCACGACCAGGCACCGGCGAGACGGATGCCGGGCGGCACGTTCTCGTCGACGCCGTTCGGCGGCGCGGACACGGCGGCGGCCGCTGCCGCACCGGCCCGCGCACCGGCCGCGTTTCCGGCCGCGTTTCCGTCTGCGGTACGAGCCCCCGTGCCGGGCCCGCTGCCGGGTTCCCGGCCGCTCGGGGCGGCACGTCGACGCCGCCCGGTGAGGAGTGCGCTCCAGCCCGGCCTACCCGCGGATTCCGTCATCGGACCAGTCTAGGCAATCGGAAGCGGTCGCTGTCCCCGGTCCTCGCTAGGGTCGAGGAATGGTCCAGTCCCTCTCCCCCGCACTAGCCAGACGCGTGGCCCTGGCCGCCCAGGGATTCGGGCGTCCCGCCGCGGCCGCTCCGGGCATCCGCCAGCTGGACGCCCTGATCAGCAGGCTCGGTCTGTTGCAGATCGACTCGGTCAACGTCTTCGAGCGCAGCCACTATCTGCCGGCCTTCAGCCGGCTCGGCGCCTACGACAAGGCGCAACTCGACCGGCTGACCTTCGCGGTCGGCAAGCAGGCCCGCTACACCGAGTACTGGGCGCACGAGGCCTCGTTCGTGCCGCTCGAGAGCCGGCCGCTGTTCGCCTGGCGAATGGACGACTTCCGCGAACGTTCGGCGCGCACGCCGGGCGCGTGGTCGCAGTCCAACCGGCCGATGCTGGACTGGCTGCTCGCGGAGCTCGCTTCCACGGGCCCGCTGCCGGCGAGTGCGATCGAGCACGACGCGAACAAGCGCAGCGGCCCGTGGTGGGGCTGGTCGGACGTCAAGAGCGGCCTCGAGACGCTGTTCCGCTGGGGCGACGTCGTCACAGCGGGCCGCAGCCGGTTCGAGCGGGTCTACGCGCTGCCGGAGCAGGTGCTGCCCAGTGAACTGCTCGAGCGCACGGTGAGCCGGGACGACGCGCACCGCGAGCTCGTCCGCCGGTCGGCGCGGGCGCACGGCATCGGGACGGCGAAGGACTTCGCCGACTACTTCCGGCTGAAGACGCCGGCGACCCTCGCCGCGATCCATGAGCTCGAGGACGCCGGCGAGCTGATCCCCGTCACGGTGCCCGGCTGGGGCCCGGGTGGCGGTCCCGGCGCCGCCTGGCTGCATCGGGACGCCCGGCTGCCGCGGGCCCTGGATGCCGCTGCGGTGCTCTCGCCGTTCGACCCCGTGGTCTGGGACCGGGCCAGGGCGCTCCGCCTCTTCGGCTTCCACTACCGCATCGAGATCTACACTCCCGAACCGAAACGGGTCTTCGGGTACTACTCGCTGCCGATCCTGCTCGGAGACACCCTCGTCGGCCGGGTCGACCTCAAGAACGACCGGCAGGCCGGGGTGCTGCGGGTACAGGCGGCCTGGGCCGAAGCGGATGCCCCGGCCGACACCGCCGAACGCCTCGCGCCGGTGCTGCGTGCGACCGCGCTCTGGCAGGGTCTCACCGAGATCACGGTCGTGCAGCGGGGCACGCTCGCAAGGGACCTCGCCGCACTCCTCGCCTGACGCGAAGCCGTCAGAACTTGTTGCCCATGGCGTGCAGGCGGTCGATCCGGTCCTCGATCGGCGGGTGCGTGCTGAACAGTTTCGCCATCATGCCGGGCTTGAGCGGGTTGGCGATCCACAGGTGCGCCATCGACGTGTTCTGTTTCTGCATCGGGCGCGCGTAGGTCTCGAGCTTGGCGAGGGCGCTCGCGAGGGCGTCCGGGTGCCGCGTGGTCAGCGCACTCGTGGCGTCGGCGAGGTACTCGCGCTGGCGCGAGACGGCGAGCTGAACCATGCTCGCGACAAGCGGCGCCACGATCATGGCGACCAGGCCGAAGACCATCACGACCGGGTTGCCGTTGTTGTTGTTACTGCGGCCGAAGAACGCCATCCGCAGGAACATGTCCGAGATGAAACCGACCGCGACGACGAGGCCGAACACGATCATCGACACCCGGATGTCGTAGTTGCGCACGTGCCCGAGTTCGTGGGCCATCACACCCTCGAGCTCGGAGTCGTCCATGATGGCGAGAAGGCCCGTCGTCGCGGCGACGATGGCATGCTGAGGGTCGCGACCGGTCGCGAACGCGTTCGGCGCGGGGTCGTTGATGATGTAGATCTCCGGCATCGGCGTTCCGGTTGTGATCGACAGGTTCTCGACGGTGTTCCACAGCCGCGGATGCTCCGCCTTACTGTTCACCCGGATCCCGCCGCTCATCGCGATCGCCTGGCGCCCGGCCGCGAAGTATTGCACGAGGGCGTACCCGGCGGCGACGACGATCGTCAGGATCAGGATGCCGTAGCTACCCTTGGGGCTGTAGACAGCGTTCGCGATCCAGCCGAGCCCGGCGATGATCGCCAGGAACAGGATGATGATGAAGACCGTGTTGCGCTTGTTCCGCGCGATCGCACTGTACATCTGGGCCTGCCGCTAGAACTGGACGCGAGGCGGCTCCGCGATGGCTGCGGAGTCGGTGACCTCGAAGAAGTCGCGCTGGGTGAAGCCGAGGTTCTTCGCGATCAGGTTGTTCGGGAAGACCTGGATCTTCGTGTTGAGCTCGCGGACGCCGCCGTTGTAGAAGCGACGCGACGCCTGGATCTTGTCCTCGGTGTCGACGAGCTCGGCCTGCAGCTGCAGGTAGTTCTGGCTGGCCTGGAGCTGCGGGTACGCTTCCGCGACCGCGAAGATGCTGCGCAGGGCCGACTGCATGTGGTTCTCGGCGACGGCGGCATCCGCGGGGGTCGACGCGCTGATCGATTCGGCGCGGGCCTTGGCGACGTTCTCGAAGACGGCCTTCTCGTGTGCCGCGTAGCCCTTGACCGTCTCGATCAGGTTCGGGATCAGGTCGGCCCGCCGCTTGAGCTGGACCGTGATGTCGCTCCAGGCCTCGTCCACTCGCACCTTGAGGGTCACGAGGGTGTTGTACGTCGCCCAGAAGTAAATTCCGACGATGACGACGAGCACAACAACGATGAGTAACGGGATGAGCCATTCCATGGCAGCGTCTCCTTGTGTTTCAGCGGGGCGAGCGAGCGGGCCGCGGCGGCGTACGAACGTTGCTGCCATCATAACGATGCGGCCTGACACTCTCATGCGCTTCCCACCAGACTCCAAGAAACACCCTCAGCCCAGGCTCCATTCGGGTCTGACCGGCGAATAATTCTTGGTATGAGCCTCGCGTCCGAACCTGCCGTCTTCGTGAAGGACCTGCACGCCCGCCGCGGCAGGAATCCGGTGCTGCACGGCCTGAGCCTCACCGTGCCGCGCGGCCTGGTCGTTGGCCTGATCGGGCCGAGCGGATGCGGGAAGACGACCCTGATGCGCTCGATCGTCGGCGTCCAGCTCGTCCAGTCCGGGGAGGTCACGGTGCTCGGCCGCCCGGCCGGCTCCGTCTCGCTCCGGAACCGGGTCGGCTACGTCACCCAGGAGGCGAGCGTCTACGACGACCTGACCGTGCGACAGAACCTGACGTACTTCCGCGCGGTGCTCGGCGCACCGGCAAGCGACGTCGACCGGGTGATCGACGCGACCGACCTCGGACGGTATGCCGGCCAGCTCGCCGGGTCGCTCTCCGGCGGCCAGCGCAGCCGGGTGTCGCTCGCGGGCGCGCTGCTCGGCTCCCCCGAGCTGCTCGTGCTCGACGAACCCACCGTCGGGCTTGATCCGGTGCTCCGGGTGGAGCTGTGGGAGCTGTTCCACCGGCTCGCTGCCGGAGGGACGAGCCTGCTCGTCTCGAGCCATGTGATGGACGAGGCGAGCCGCTGTGACCGGCTCCTCCTGATGCGGGACGGCGAGATCCTCGCGGACGACACCCCCGCCGGCTTGCTCGCCTCGACCGCGACCGACGACGTCGAGGCGGCATTCCTGAGCCTGATCCGTCGGCATCCGTCGCCGGAAGACCGGTCGCCGGGCGACGCTGGCCCCGGCGTCGACGGGCCGACCAGCACGGGCGGTGCCCGGTGAACCCGCGCCGCACGCTCGCGACCGCGGGGCGGGTGCTCACCCAGATCCGGCACGACCCGCGCACGATCGTGCTGCTGCTCGTGGTGCCGAGCCTCCTGATCGGCCTGGTCGCCTGGATCTTCGCCGACACGCCCGTGTTCGACAGGATCGGTCCGGCGATGATCGCACTGTTCCCGTTCATCGTGATGTTCCTCGTGACGAGCATCACGACCCTGAGGGAGCGCCGCACCGGAACGCTCGAGCGGCTGCTCTCGATGCCGCTCGGAAAAGGTGATTTCATCCTCGGCTACACCCTCGCGTTCGGGCTGCTCGCGGTGATTCAGTCCGCCGTCGCGGTCGGGTACGCGGTCTGGGTGTGCGGCCTCACGATCGCCGGTTCGGTCTGGCTGCTGCTCGCGGTCGCCGTCGCAGACGCGGTGCTCGGCACGACCTTCGGGCTCCTCGCGAGCGCGTTCGCGCGCACCGAGTTCCAGGTCGTGCAGTTCATGCCCGCGCTCGTGTTCCCACAGATCCTGCTCGGCGGTATCTTCCTCCCCCGCGAGCAGCTTCCGGAGACCTTGCGCATCATCAGCGACTGGCTGCCGCTCTCGCACGCGATCGACGCACTCCAGGCGGTCGCTTCCGACTCGCAGGACGCCGCGTACATCGGCGGCGAGTTGCTCATCATCGGGGCCTGGATCGTGGGTGCCGTCGTCCTCGGCTCGATCACGCTCCGCCGCCGCACCCCCTGACCCTCCCCCGAACGGATGCCCGGGGCGGGTCAGCGGGCGGAGAGCACCTGCTGCAGCCAGCGGTACGAGGACTTCGGCGTGCGCTTCCGCTCGGGGTCCGCGAAGTCGACCCGCACCAGGCCGTAGCGCTGCGTGTAGCCCGCGGTCCACTCGAAACCGTCGAGCAGCGACCAGACGAAGGCCCCACGGAGATCCACCGCCGCCGCCGGCTTGCCGGGGGCGACGGCGTCGAGCGCCGCGACGAGGTGTTCGGCGAGGTAGTCGATCCTGGCCGGGTCGTCGACGGCGCCGCGGCCGTCGACCTGGTCGGGGAAGCTCGCGCCGATGCTCGTGAGGTACACCGGCGGGAGGCCGTCGCCGTAGCGGGTCGCGAGCTCGGCGAGGGCGACGCCGAGGTAGTCGGGCGCGATCGCGCGTCCCGCCCCGGTGACCGTGAACTCGCGGAACGGGAGCACGTGGAACGGGAAGGAGACCACGGGCGCGTTCTCGTCGACCCGGCCGGCGTTCGCGGCGGTGCGCGGCCCGGTGCCCGAGCCCGCGGCGCCCGGCCCGCCGGGTCCGCCCGCCCGGCTCGCCGGCCCGCGGGAACCGGGGCCGCGGGATCCCGGCCCGCGGGGTCCCGAGCCGGCGCCGGCTTCACCGCGCGCGCCGCCTGAGCCGTTGCCGGAGGCGCCGCCGCCTGCGATCGCACCGCTCACGACGGGAACGGGCCCCGCCGCGACCCGCGACGGCTGCACGTAGTTGAGGCCGTAGAAGTCGAGCGGCTGGTTGATCGTGCGCAGGTCCTCCGGCTCGGTCTCGATCAGCAGCCGCAGCTCGGCCTCGTAGGGCTCCGGCGGCACCGGGTAGTTCCCGAGGAGGACGGCGTCGGCGAAGACGCGGTTGTGCAGCAGGTCGAAGAGCGCCGCGGCGACCTCGTCGGCCTCCCTGTCGCTCGCCGGCTGCACGGGCGAGTACGCATTGGCGATTCCGATGCCGCCGTGCACATCGGCCGCGCGCAATCCCTGCACGGCGAGGCCGTGGCCGAGGAGCTGGTGGTGCGCTGCCGGGAGCGCGGCGAAGAGACGGGCCTCGCCGGGGGCATCCGTGCCGAGGGCGTACCCGGCGAGCGTCACGGTCGCCGGCTCGTCGAGGGTGACCCAGGCGTCGACCCGGTCGCCGAACACGGCTCCGAGCTCGTAGGCGTAGTCGGCGAAGCGCGAGGCGGTATCGCGGTTCAGCCAGCCGCCGCGCAGGGCGAGCGGCAGGTCGCGGTGGTGCAGCGTCGCCATCGGGCGGATGCCGGCCGCGAGGAGCCCGTCGACAAGCCGGTCGTAGAACGCGAGTCCGGTGCGCGCGAGGGAGCCTCTCCCGTCGGGCTGCACCCGCGACCAGGCGAAGGAGAAGCGATACGCGTCGACGCCGAGCTCGCTCAGCAGGGTGAGGTCTTCGGGCAACTTGTTGTAGTGGTCCGCGGAGACGGATGCGTTCGACCCGTCCACGATGCGGCCGGCAGTGGCCGTGAACGGGTCCCAGGTCGACTCGGCGCGGCCGCCGTCGCGGGCAGCGCCCTCGATCTGGAATGCCGAACTCGCCACCCCGATCGTGAAACCGCCGGGGAGCCGGTCGCCAAGTTCGTTGGCGCGGTGCGGCCAGGCCCGGCCGGCGACCGTGTTGGTGTTGATCGGCTTGCTGCTCATGGTCCGAGGAGTCTCTCCCGCTTGTGATTCGTGGAGCGGCCGCGGGCCGCGGTCACCAGCCTGTCACGCGCGGGGCGGAATCCGGACCGGCAGGCGCCGATCCATGCCCGGCAGGCGGCGATCCGTGCCGGGACGGCACTGCGGCACGGGAGCGGGCCGGCGCCCCGGCGGCCGTTCGGCCTTCGATTAACGCCCGAGCACCCGGTCCAGGTACCGGTTGCCGAACCGCCGCTCGGGATCGAGCCGATCGCGGACGGCGAGGAAGTCATCGAAGTGCGGGTAGGCCTCACGAAGGGACTCCGCGTCTCTCGTGTGCATCTTGCCCCAGTGCGGGCGCCCGTCGTGGGCACGCATGATGGCCTCGACGGCGGCGAAATACTCGCCCGGATTCTCCCGATAGAAGCGGTGCACGGCGATGTACCCGGTCTCGCGGCCGTGAGCCGTCGACAGCCACACGTCGTCCGCTGCGGCGGACCGCACTTCGATCGGGAAGGAGATCCGCCAGCCGGAGCGCTGGATGAGTTCGCGCACCTCGCGCACGGCCGCAGGAATCGCGGCGATCGGGAGCGCGTATTCCATCTCGTGAAAGCGCACGGCGCGCCGGCTCACGAAGATGCGCGTTGAGGCATCCGTGTATTCCCGGCGGGCCATGAATCGTTCGGCGAACCGGTTGATAGTCGGAACGGTCTGAGGGACCACGGCCCCGACGGTGCAGAGTGCCCCGAAGGCACCGTTGGCGAGCAGTTCGTCGTCGATCCAGCGGGAGACCGGGGCGAGCGGCGCGCGCCCGGAGGCCGGGTCCAGGCGGGTGTTCGTCTTGGTGAGGGCCTTCTCGGTGTGCGGGAACCAGTAGAACTCGAAGTGGTCGGCGGTGCGGCTGCGCTCATCGAAGGTGTCGAGCACCTCGGCGAGCGGCTCGGCCTGTTCGACGGCGTGCAGGAGGAACGCCGGGACGCACTGGATCGTCACGTCGACGAGGATGCCGAGCGCGCCGAGACCGAGGCGGGCGGCGGGGAAGATCTCCGCGTTCTCCGTCTCGCTCACGTGCAGGAGGCCGCCGTCTCCGGTGACGAGGGTGAGGCCGACGATCTGGGTGGCGAGTCCGCCGAAGGCCGAGCCGGTGCCGTGGGTTCCCGTGGAGGTCGCGCCGGAGATCGTCTGCCGGTCGACGTCCCCCATGTTGGCGAGCGCGAGCCCGTAGGGTGCGAGCAGGCCGCGGATCCGGTGCAGGCGGGTACCGGCGGCGAGGGTGACGCGGCCGGTGTTCGTGTCGACGCCGACGAGTCCGGCGAGGTCGGCCAGGTCGAGGAGCACGCCGGGAGCGACGGCGATGCCGGAGAAGCTGTGGCCCGATCCGACGGCCTTGATCGACATCCCGGATTTCGCAGCGGCGATCACCGCGCGCTGCACGGCGGCGACGCTCGTAGGCCGCTCGATCCTGATCGGGCGCACGGATTCGCTGCGCGCCCAGTTCCGCCAGAGGGCGCCGGTGTTCGTCACAGGAATGCCTTCCCCTCGCCGCGGTAGCTCGGCAGCAGGTCCACGACCCTGCCGTCATCCACCAGTGCGAATTCCGTCACGTGTTCGCTGAGCTCCCCCGATTTGGTGTGCCGAAGCCAGACCCGGTCGCCGACGCCGAGGGCAGCGGCACCCGGGCCCGCGAGCGGGGTCTGCACCTCGCCGGCGGCCTCGCGCGGCACGACCGCGAGTCCGGGCGGCCAGGCGAGAGCCGGCAACCGGTCGGTGCCCGGCGGCCCCGACGCGACCCAGCCACCGCCGAGGAGCGTCGCGGTCGCCGGGGTCGGCTTCCGCACCACGGAGAGGGCGAAGGCCGCGGCGGGGGCCGGCGTGAATGCCGAATAGTTGTCGAAGAGGTGCCCGCCGAAGAAGCCGCTGCCCGCCGCGATATCGGTGACGGAGGCATCCGCGTGGGTGCTCTCGAGGGACCCGGTCCCTCCACCGTTGACGAACTCGATCGGTGCGACCTCGCGCACCGCCGCGACGGCGGCGGCACGGCGCACGCCGAGTTCCGCGATCGAGTGGCGGCGCACCCACCGGTTGACGATCCCGGTGCTGAGCGCACGGGGGCCGTGGCCGGCCGGCCGGTCGCCGAGCCCGGCGACCTGCGATTCGTAGGCCATCACGCCGACGAGCGTGAAGCCGGGGCGCGCGACGATGGCCGCCGCGAAGTCGTGCGCCTCGTGGACGGTGTGCACCGGCGAGCGCAGCACGCCGAGGTGTCCGAGCACCGGGTTGTTCCACCCGGCGTCGAGTTCGATGCACAGCCGGATCGCCGCGCGCCGGTGCGGCGGGATCACCGCGTCGATGAGGTCGAGCTGGGCGAGCGAGTCGACCATGAGGGTGACCCGGGAGGCCAGGACC
The DNA here is from genome assembly GCF_022760445.1 of Cryobacterium zhongshanensis. Lineage (NCBI taxonomy): Bacteria > Bacillati > Actinomycetota > Actinomycetes > Micrococcales > Microbacteriaceae > Cryobacterium > Cryobacterium zhongshanensis. Next base: position 36,837 of record NZ_JALGAR010000005.1, read on the forward strand.
GCCGAGCGGCCGAGGGCTCCGATCGCCTCCCGGTCCACGCTCGGGTAGCCGACGACGACGTCCTCGATGGAGTCCGCGAGCCAGAGTGCCTCGGCGAGGGTGTACGCGAGCACCCCCCGGTATCCGGGCACCGCGAGGATGGCCTCGAGCACGCCGCGGACGCGGATCGACTTCGAGGCGACCCGGATCGGGGTTCCCCCGGCCCGTCGCAGCATGTCCTGGGTGTTGTGCCGGAGCGCACCGAGGTGCAGGGCCGCGACGGGCGCGTCGAGATGCCGGGTGGCCTCGGTCAGTGCGGGCCAGTAGCTCTCCGGCCGGAGCCACGGCCTGTCGGCCGAGGCAGTGCGCAGGTCAGGGAGCGTCATAGCGATCGAGCCTGTCTCACGGCGGGGCGGCGAATCCGCCTCGTGTCCGTCAGTATGCCCTACGCCGGGTCCGCCGGCGGATAACAATCGCGCAAGGAGATCGTCACACTGCGCGTTGCACGTTGACAATCGGGGAAATGACCCTTGAAATGGTGACAGGGGGACCTATGCATCGCTCAGACATCGCTTGCGACGGCCCGCCGAACGACCGTCATCGGCGACGGCCCCGGTGGATGCCCGTCGAACTTCGTCCTGCCCGGTCGCCGGCCCGGCTGGTCGCGCCCGTGATCCTCGTCACCGCCGGGCTTCTGTTTCTGAGCCTCGGCGGCCTCCTGCCGGGAGGCCTCGCCCCCGGCGGTTCCCTGCTCGGCACGGATGCCGCGCGCGCCGCGACCTCTCCCGCCCCACCGCCGAGCGGGCCGGCTGCCACCCCGCTGTCGCAGTCCCCCACGATCGACAGCCCCCCGGCCGGGTCCTTCGTCGGCCGCTCGACCACGACGGTCTCGGGCACCCGAGCGGCCGGCCAGGAGATCCAGCTCCTCAACCCGGGAGAGGGCGACCCGCTCTGCATCATCGCAGCCACCGCGTCGACGGACTGGTCCTGCACCGCGAACCTCCCGAGCGGGCAGCACGTCCGACTGAAGGTCGTCGTGACGGGTGATTCGAGCCTCGCCGCCGAGGAGACGATCGACGTGCTCGGGGAGCCCGGAGTCACGGGCGGACCGCTCGGCAACCCGGCGTCGAACGGGACCGTCCGGGGATCCGCGTACCCGGGCGCATCCGTCGTCGCCTCGGTCTCGACCGGCGAGAGCTGCCCGGCGACAGCCGACACGGGCGGGGCGTGGTCGTGCACCTTCCCGAACCTTCCGAGCAGCGGCGGCCACACCGTGACGGCCACGCAGCAGACCGGGTTCAGCGCCCCCTCGTGGTCGAACGACAGCGCGCCGCTGAGCATCCGTTTCGACTTCGACCGGCCCGCCGCCCCCGTCGTCTCGTCACCGACCGCCGGCACCCGGGTACCCCAGGCAGGGTCGAGCTACACGGGGACGGGTGAGGACGGCGCCGCCGTCACCGTGTTCGCCGGCCCATACTCGCTGTGCACCGTCGCGGTCGCCGCCGGAGCGTGGGCCTGCACCGCGACGGGCACGGTCGCCGCGGGCAGTTACCTCGTGATCGCCGCCCAACAGGATGCCGCCGGGAACCAGAGCCAGGGAAGCCCCGGCCTCGCCGTCGACTTCGGTCCCGCGCCGGACGGAACGCCGTCGGCCACCCCGCCGTCATCGCCGACTGATCCGCCCGCGGCCGGGACCGGTTCGCCGACCGCCACCGCACCCGGCACGCCGTCCGGGAGCGACACCGCCACCCCGACGCCCACGGGGACCCCGGCACCGGCATTCCCTGCCCCCGCTCCGCCGGCGGGCGGCGATGATTCGGCATCCGGCCACGAGCCCTCCCTCCCCGGCGGCTGGAACGACCCCACCCAGTTCACGAGCGCGGTCCTGCCCCCGGGTGCGAACGCCGACTTCTCCTGGTTCGAGGCCGTGCTCTTCGCCATCGGCGCCCTCGTGCTCCTCGTCATTCCCGCCCGGTTGCTGAGCGGAACGATCGTGCGCGCGCGGGACGGCCGCCCACTCTGGAACACGACCGCCCTTGCGGGCCGCAACCAGGCGAGCGAGGAATTCGACACGGCCCCCACCGTGATCGTGAACCGCTGGCTTCTCGCGGCCGCCTCTGTCGCTGCTGCCGCGACGCTCATCATGCTCTCCGGCACCGTGTCGAGCCAGCCGGCCTACCTGCGGCTGCTGCTCGCCGTCGTGCTCGCTCTCGTGGTCGTCAACGCGGTCGGAGCCCTCGTGCCGCAGTGGTGGAGCTCGCGGGTGTGGGGCGTGCCGGCATCCGTGACATTCCTGCCGCGCTACCTGCTGCTCGTCGCGGTGACCGCGCTCGGCTCGCGCGCGTTCGAGATCCACCCGGCCCTCCTCTTCGGGCTGCTGGGAAGCGTCGCCGTGTCGAACGGCCACAGCGCGATCCATCGCGGCCAGCTTGCGGCGCTGCGTGCCGGGAGCCTGCTCGTGCTCGCGATCCTCGGCTGGCTTGTGCTCGGGGTGCTGCCGACCGGTGGCGGTTTCGGCGACCTGCTCGCCGCGGAGGTCGCCAACAGCGTCGTGCTGACCGCGATCGGATCGGCGTTGCTCGTGCTCATCCCGATCGGCAGCACGAGCGGGCGGAGCATCGTCGCCTGGTCGCCGCTCGTCTGGGTCGGCCTGACCCTCGCCGCCTTCACGGTCATGTTCGCCGTGCTGAGCCCCGTCGTCGGGCTGTGGCACGGCGAGGGCGGCGTGACCCTGATGTGGGTCGCCTCCGGACTCTTCGCGGCCCTCAGCGTGAGCGCCTGGGCCTGGCAGCGCTTCGTGGTCCCCGAGCCCACCCGGTAGGCGTACGACGTGTCCCCCGCCTTGGTATCGTCAACCTGTGCGCCTCGGAGTCATTGACGTCGGTTCGAATACCGTCCACCTGCTTGTCGTCGACGCCCATGCCGGCGCCCAACCGGTGCCGATGGCCTCGGACAAGGCCGTCCTCCGGCTGATGCGGTATCTCACTCCGGAGGGGGCGATCACCGAGGAGGGCTGCGCAGCCGTCCTGTCCGCGGTGCAGCACGCGGCCGATGTGGCGAGCCACCACCAGGTCGACGACCTGCTCCCCTTCGCGACCTCCGCCCTCCGCGACGCCACGAACGGCCCTGAGCTGCTCGCGACGATCGAGCGGGAGACCGGCGTCGCCCTGCAGGTCCTGTCCGGCGAGGACGAGGCCCGACTCACCTTCCTCGCCGTGCGGCGCTGGTACGGCTGGTCGGCGCGCGACATCCTGTTGTTCGACATCGGCGGCGGCTCGCTCGAGATCGCCGCCGGCTCGAACGAGACGCCGGAGGTGGCCCTCTCGGTCCCGCTCGGCGCCGGGCGCACAACCGTGGGTTTCCTGCACCACGATCCCCCGCTCCCCGAGGAGGTTGCTGCCCTGCGCGCGCACGCGGCCGTCGTGCTCGCCGAGGCCGTCGCGTCCTTCGCCGGACAGCCGGCACCGCACCACGTCGTCGGCTCGTCCAAGACGATCAGGTCGCTCGCGAAGCTCGCCGGGCATACCTCGGACGGTTTCGGTTCGGGTGAACGGATGCTGCTCAGCCGCGCCCAGCTCGCCGACTGGGTGCCCCGGCTGGCCCGCATTCCCGCGGACGCGCGCCCGGCCCTGCCCGGCATCACGGCCGACCGCACGTTCCAGATCGTGGCGGGCGGCATCGTGCTTCAGGCCGCGATGGCCGCCCTGAAGGTGGACGAACTCGAGGTCTCGCCGTGGGCCCTCCGCGAGGGAATCATCCTGCGCTACCTCGACCACCTCGGCTGACCCGCCGCACGGGTGTGATTGACTCGCCCCATGACTGAACAAGGGCGAGACCGGGTGGCAGCGGATGCCCGTGCCCGCGGGCTCGAGATCGACATCGTCCCCCGGCCGGCGGCCGACAGCCTCGAGAGCGCCGCACGACTCCTCGGAATCGACCCGTCCGGAATCGTGAAATCACTCGTCGTCAAGCGGCACGACGGCGACTACCTCTTCGCACTCGTACCGGGCGACCGGCAGATCAGCTGGGCGAAACTGCGTGCGCTCGTCGGCGTGAACAAACTCTCCCTGCCGCACGAGGACGTCGCCCTCGCCGTGACCGGTTACTCGCGCGGCACCATCACGCCGCTCGGCAGCACAACCGCCTGGCCGGTCTTCGCCGACGAACGTCTGCGTGGCGGCCGGGTCGCCATGGGCGCCGGCGAGCACGGTTACTCCGCGTTCGTCGACGCCGACGCCCTGATCGACGCGTACGGCGCAACCGTCGCCGACATCACCGACCCGCTCAAGCCGCGCGTCTGATCGCCTCGCTCGGTGCCGCCGGCGCGCCGTCGAAGACGGAGAATGGGTCATGCGCATCTCAAACCTGACCCCGGAGGACTCCGAGGGCGCCTCCGCGCTCTGGGACCAGGCCGGACTCACCCGCCCCTGGAACCCGCCTGAGGCCGATCTGCTGCGCGCACTCGCCGGGGAGACCTCGACCGTCCTCGGTCTTTTCGATGGGGGGACCCTGGTCGGCACCGTGATGGTCGGCCATGACGGCCACCGCGGCTGGGTGTACTACCTCGCGGTCGCCGAAAGCCACCGCGGAACCGGACTCGGGCGGCGGCTCATGCTCGCCGCCGAGGACTGGCTTCGCGAGCGGGGCGTCGTGAAGCTGCAACTCATGGTGCGCTCGGCCAACGCAGGGGTGCTGGACTTCTACGATCGCCTCGGCTACGAGGATGCCGACGTCCAGGTCCGCGCGAAATGGCTCCGCTGAGGCGATAGCCTGTCTTTGATACCCCTGTAGGTATACCGGAACCATCGACCCAGGGAAGGACCCCATGTCCGACAACCCGTCAGCCGCCGAGACCTCCCTGGCGGGGCATCCCGGGCACGGTCCGTTGCAGCGCAAGGTTGTCGGGGTGCTCGTCGCGGGGCAGATTCTCGGTGGAATCGGCATGGGGGCGACCCTCTCCCTCGGCGCCCTGCTCGCGGCTCAGCTGTCCGGGTCGCCCTCGTGGTCGGGCATGGCTGCGACGATGAGCACTCTCGGTGCGGCACTCGTGGCCGTGCCCCTCGCGAGGCTCGCCCGAGCCAGGGGGCGACGTCTCTCCCTCGCGACCGGTTCACTGGTCGCCGGCGTCGGCGCCGTGCTCGCGATCACCGCGGTCTCCCTCAACGTCTTCGCACTCCTGCTCCTGGCCTTGATGCTGCTCGGCGCCGGATCGGCCGCCAATCTGCAGGCCCGGTTCGCCGCCACCGACCTGGCAAGCCGCGCCTACCGGGCCCGTGACCTCTCGATCGTGGTCTGGTCGACGACGATCGGCGCGGTCCTCGGACCGAACCTGTTCGGACCCGGCGAGGTCGTCGGCGCTTATCTGGGCCTGCCGCCGATGACCGGGGCCTTCGCGTTCTCCCTGGTCGCCACGGTGGGCGCTGCCATCGTGTACACGATCGGGCTACGACCCGACCCGCTCCTGACCGCCCTCGCCGCCCGGGGAACGGACGCAGCGGCGCCCCGGCCCCGCGGCGGCCTGGTCATCCTGCGCTCCACAGCCTCCGCCCGTTACGCCGTCGCCGTGATCGCCCTGAGCCACGCCACGATGGTCGCCCTGATGTCGATGGCTCCCGTGCACCTGCGCGATCACGGCGCCACTCTCACCGTCGTCGGCCTCACGATCAGCCTTCACGTCGCCGGGATGTACGCTCTCTCCCCCGTGTTCGGCTGGCTTGCCGACCGGGTGGGGCGGATGCCGGTCATCCTCGTCGGCCAGGGCCTCCTGCTCTCGTCGCTCACGCTCTTCTGGCTCGCCGGAGACTCGAGCGCCGCCATGACGACCGGCCTGATCCTGCTCGGACTCGGCTGGTCGGCATCCGTCGTCGCGGGCTCGGCCCTCATCGGTGAGGCGGTCGGCCTGAACGACCGGGCAGCCCTCCAGGGCTTCTCGGACCTGTCGATGAATGCGGCCGGCGCCCTCGGCGGAGCCCTGGCGGGCCTGGTGCTCGGCGCCGTCGGCTACTCCGGGCTCGGCCTGGCCACCATGGTCCTGGTGGGAGTTGTCGTCGTCTGGTCCATCTCTCGGGCGGCCAGATCCATCCGACGCGGAAGACCGGCACAGCCTCGTGAATCGGTCGGCTAGGGTCGAATCATCGTTCGGTGCACCGCTGGCGAGTGAAAGTCAGGTTGTCCGATGAGTGTCGTCTCTGTGTCCGAACCCATGCCCGTCCCCGTGAAGCTTGCGGATCCGGGAGCGCTCGGGCTGGGCGCCTTCGCACTCACCACCTTCGTGCTGAGCCTCGCTAACACCGGCTGGGTGCCGGCGGCCGGTGCCTCCGTGCTCGCCGTCGCGCTTTTCTACGGCGGACTGGCCCAGTTCGCGGCCGGAATGTGGGAGTTCGCCAGAGGCAATACCTTCGCGGCGACGGCATTCACCTCGTTCGGAGCCTTTTGGCTGTCGTTCTGGTGGCTCGAGACCAACCCGGCCGTCGCCCAGCAGGCGGGACCGAGCGGAGTGGGTACCTATCTGCTGGCCTGGGCCATCTTCACCGCGTACATGACGATTGCAGCGGTGAAGACCAATCGGGTCACACTCGCCGTGTTCGCGTTGCTCACCATCACTTTCCTCGCCCTGGCGATCGGCGCCTTCACTGGACTCGGCGGCATCAGCCAGGCGGGCGGATGGCTCGGCCTCGCGACGGCACTAGCCGCCTGGTACGGTTCGGCGGCCACCGTCGTGAACGCGACCTGGGGACGCGCCGTGTTCCCGGTGGGTGCTTTCCGCTCTTAAAAACCGGAGGGTTCCCCCACCGTGACCGCGGGCAGCTCGGCGGTCGCCCTCGCGTCGGATCGCAGAGACGAATACCCGTCCGCCCAGCTTCCGAGCAGATGCGCCGACTGACGGTCATCGAGGGACAGGAACACGCTCGCTCCGAACATGATGTCGCCGACCGCCTCCGGGTCGTCTTCGGCGAGAGAACCAGCCAGGTCCCGGCAGGCCGACTGCTCACGTGCAAAGCCGGATTCGACGTGTACATCGAAGTACCGGGCCACGCTGTCGTCAAAACCGAGTCGCTGGAATCCATCGGAGTACAAGCGGCTGGGAATCGTCGAGGTCATCTCGAACGCGGCCAGGTGCCCGACAAGCGCGCCGCGGAGGCGCCGGTTGAGCCCGAACATCGAGATCGCGTTGAGGGAAGCGAGCGTGATGGCCGGGACGGTGTCGATGGATGCGTCGTAGTCTCCCTCGAGCCCCGCCGACAGCAGGGCGGTCTCGAACAGAACCGAATGCATCCGCTCGACCCGCTCGTCACCGTATTCATCGGCGAGGATTTCGATGAGTGCAGACTTGGACCGGCCGGACAGACGCGGGATCCCCCAGGCGTACGGATCCGCCTCCCGGAGCGCGTAGACCGAGCGATGCACGAGGAACTCGACAGCTTGCTGCCGGGAGGCCGCGCGCGCCACGAACAGTGCCAGGCCGGGGTTGTGCTCGTGCCCGGTCAGGGTGAACAGTGCACGGGCGACGTCGTCACGGGTCGCCGCGGGCAGTGGCGGCCGCGGCGCCGAGCCCCGCAGTGCAGCCTCAAAACCGCGCTCGAGGACGACGCGTGCGGCCAGGATCTCGGGGTGCCATTCCCACTCCTCGTCGCCCGGAACGACACCGTCGTAGTGCAGGCGGTAGAGCAGGAACAGAGTCAGCTGCAGGTCGTCGTCGACCAGGACGTCCGGGGCGCGTCCGAGGGCACCTGCGGCGAGCGCCTCGAACCCGTCGAGGACGGTCCCTCCGCGTTCGGTACGCCCGGAGAGTGCGGCGAGGAGCCGTTCGCTGACCGGGCCACGAGCCGACAGGGTCGCGGGAGCAAAGGTGGAGTGGAGCATGATGCCTCGTTCCAGTACTGCGATCGAGTCGCGAAGGCGTGCCGACGCGACGATTCGAACGCCCTCCACCGAAGAGAGGGGGCAGGCGTGGACTGTCCACCGGTTCAAGATTGGAAACAGTCACTAGTAAGACGTGCCTCGATGGCGAATCGTCACGATCGCAGGGAATGTTGGTGATGAATGCCATACTCCGGCGACGGCGGGAGATGACCGGAAAGCCGCAACAATGTCTTAGGTTGAGATCATGAAGCCGTTCGATCGCGATCCCAGCTCTGATCGGGACAAAATCGAAGACCTGCTGCGTCAGGAGGCCGACGTCCCCGTCGAGACAAGCCACACGCGGTGGGCTCGTCGCCTGGGCGCCGCCACTGCCGGCATCGTTGTCCTGGCCGTGATCGGTGTCGTGTGCGTGGGTCTCCCGATCGTCTTGACCACGGGTGGAACGGCCGTCACGCGAGCATTCGTCCCCGATTCCACGTCCTCGCTGGCCAGGCTCAGCGAGGCACTCGGTACGATTCCCGGTGTCGCCTCCGTGGGCGACGCCCACTCGAGCGCGGGCGACCTGTCCTTTCGAAACAACGGCTTCCTGACCGTCACCGCCGTACCGGGACTCACGGACACGGCAGTGGACGACCTGGCCGCGCACGTTTCCCAGGCCCTCGCCGGCGTCCAGCTCAGTTCCGACTCGCGGCTGATGGTCCGGCTCGACGTCGATCGGCTGAACGTCGGCATCTCCCAGGAGGCTGCACTGAATGAGCCCCGGCTGAGGCTCGCCCGACTGGTGCTGGCCCTCGACGGCGTCTCCCGCGTCACCGTCTCGTGGCGGGACCAGGACGATGACCTCATCTACGACACGAGCAACGCCAACCTCGATGTCACCGTCGTGTCCTCCGGTCTGCCGGCCGTGGAGCTGGCCGCACGCTCGGTGCGGGTCGCGCGCACGGTCCTGGCGGATGCGTCGGTGACGACCACCCTCCCCGGTCCCACGATCCGGCACGAGGCATACTCACCCGACAGGATCCCGGACGACGGGACGAACGGGTCCCGGACCGTCCTGCTCGAGTCCGACGGTGGTTCCCTCACCCGGGCACTCGCCCTGGCCACTGTTCTCGACGGTCGCAACGACATCGTCGGATATTCCGTGTCCGGCACATACGCTCAGATCGTCTTCCGTGCCGGCACCGATCCCGCTCTGGCCGAGGCTCAACTCGACCTCTCAGACTGGGCCCGCGTCCGCACCTTCGTCGAGGGCGCCTCCGGCGAATGGTCGCTTCACGACTTTCCGTGAACCGGTGACCACAGCAGGGCGCGGTACACCCGACCCGGAGCGTCGACGAGATCGCTCGACCGGAGCCGGCGCGGGACTAGTATGCCCTCGACGGATCGGCCCGTCCGGCGGTGCAGGCACCGGCGTTCGTTGAAAGCGAGTCCCGATGAGCGTGCGGCGTGACCGGGCGATCGGTGCCGCACTCCGCTGGCTCCGTGGCGTCGCACCGGAGCGGGGCACCCTGGTCAAGGACCTCATCGCCGGGCTCCCCGGTGCGATCGGCAGCGTCCCTGACGGTATGGCGGCCAGTGTCCTCGCCTGCGTGAATCCCGTGCACGGCCTGTACGCGAGCATCTTCGGGCCGGTCGCGGGCGGCCTCTCCTCGAGCACCCGGCTCATGGTCATCACGACGACAAGCGCGTCCGCGCTGGCGGCCGGTTCTGCCGTCGCCGCTGTTCCCGAGGCGGATCGATCCCGCGCGCTGTTCCTGCTCACCCTCATCGCCGGAATTCTGATGATCGCCGCCGGTGTCGCCCGACTCGGCCGGTACACCCGCTTCGTGCCGCACTCGGTCATGGTCGGGTTCCTGTCCGGTATCGGTGCGAATATCATTTTCGGGCAGATTCCCGACCTCCTCGGCGCGCAGGCGACGGGGCAGTTCGCACTGGCTAAGACGTGGGACGTCATCATCCACCCCGGCCTGGTCGATCTCCCGACGACGGTCGCCGGCCTGGCCGCGCTGCTCCTGCTTCTGGTCCTGGGCCGCACCCGAATCGGGTCGGTATCCGCGCTGATCGCGCTCGTGCTCCCGAGCATCGCCGTCTTCGTCTGGGGTTCCGGGTCCATCCCCCTGGTGAGCGACGTCGGTGCAATCCCGTCCGGTCTCCCCCTTCCGAGCCTGCCGCGCCTCGGCGACTTCACGTTCGGCCTGGCCACAGGTGCGTTCTCCGTCGCCGCTCTCGTCCTCATCCAGGGCGCAGGGGTGAGCGAAGCGGCGCCGAATCCGGACGGAACCCCGTCGAATCCGAACAGGGACTTCATCGCCGAGGGCGTCGGAAACCTCGTGTCCGGCCTGTTCAGGGGGCAGCCCGTCGGCGGGTCGGTCGGCCAGACCGCCCTCAATGTCGCGTCCGGTGCGCGGGGCCGGTGGGCCGCCATCTTCTCTGGGCTGTGGATGGCCCTGATCATCGTGGCATTCTCGGGCCTCGTCGGGAGTGTGGTCATGTCGACCCTTGCCGCCGTGCTGATCTACGCCGCGGTCGGTTCCTTTCGAACCGGATCGCTCAGAGCGATTCTGCGCACGGGCCGCATCTCCCAGATCGCCGTGATCACGACGTTCATCGCGACCCTGTTGCTCCCGGTCGCCGCCGCGGTCGGCATCGGCATCGCCCTCGCGCTGCTCATGCAGTTAAATCAGGAGGCGCTCGACCTGCGGGTGGTCGAATGGGTACCCGACTCGAGCGGGCGATTCTTCGAGCGTCCGGCTCCGAAAGTGCTCGCCTCCCGGCGCGCCGTCGTTCTCGACATCTACGGCAGCCTCTACTACGCGGGAGCGCGCACGCTCCAGGCGCGGCTCCCCGATCCGGCGCCTGCGCTGCACCCGGCCGTGGTGATCCGGCTCCGCGGGCGTGCCACGCTCGGATCGACGTCCTTCGCCGTGCTCTCCGACTACTCGGCCCGGCTCGCCGCCGTCGGTGGCCGCCTGTTCCTCAGCGGCATCGACCCCGGTGTTCTCCGCCAGCTGCGCAGCAACCGCACGGTGGAGGAGTCCGGGCATGTCGAGATCTTCGAAGCGACCGAGCAGGTCGGCGAGTCGAGCCTCGCCGCATACAGCGCCGCGGAGGCCTGGCTGGCGGGGCTCGATGACGACGCCCCCGCCGCTGACGACGCCGGATCCTGAGCGCCGGTCACGCGCGCGGCCGCACCGGCAGCGCTCAGGCCCGAGCCGTCCCGCGGCCGGGGAGGGCGACAGGCAGCCAGACGCGCATCGTGGACGGGCCACGGTTCGCCCAGGCACAGTAGGGAATGAGTTCCACGTCGAAGCCCGTGTCCCCGGTGCCTGACCACGCGCCGTCGGAATAGGGCCAGTCGGGTTTCGGGATCTCCGCGGGCACGAGGTGCGCACGCACACCCCTCGCCGTTTCCCTGAGGTCGGCACCGTCGTCGAGGAGGATTCCGGCCAGCGCCCGCCCATCCGGAAGGTCGGTGGATTCGAGGCACATCACGAGTGGGCCGCGCTCGACGGCCACCGTTCCACGAACAGCGTCGATCGACGGATGCGGCCGCGTGAGTCTCGGAGTCATCGGCAGGTGGAGTGTCATTTCGTCACCGGCGCGGAAGGCGCGCGAGACCGTGATCGTCGCCCCGGAGCCCGGGACGGGTATCCCGTTGACGTGCACGACCGCGCGGCCGACGGCCCACGCGGGAATGCGGAACGAGACGGAGGCCGCGGCATCCGGTGCCTCACGGATGAGCACGGAGACGGCGCCGTCGAACGGGTATCCCGTTTGCACGCCGAGGGACATCGAGCCCGTCTCGAGCCGGGTCGACACGTCATAGTCGCCGTACTGGTGCAGTTGCACTCCTGTGCCCGTCTTGGTCACGAAGTACAGGTTCACACTGGCCAGGGTGCGGGCGATGTTGGTCGGGCAGCAGGACACCTCGAACCAGGGCGCGCGCAAGCTCGACTGGGCGCGCACGCTGATCTCGTCTTCTTCTGGCACGGTACCGTCCACGCGCTGGTGCAGCGTGTTGGTGTAGTAGAAGGCCCGGCCGTCCTCGCGAGGCGAGGCCAGGATGTTGTTGAGCAGTGTGCGCTCGATCAGGTCTGCGTACTGGGAATCACCGGTCTGCAACAGGAGACGCCAGCTCAACATCACCGAGGCTATGCCGGCGCACGTTTCGGCGTACGCCCGGTCCGGAGGTAACTCATAGTCCTCGCCGAAGGCCTCGTCCAGGTGATGCGAACCGACGCCGCCCGTGATGTATGTTCGCCGGGCGACGGTGTTCTCCCACTGGGTGGCGATCGCCCCAGCGAGCGCCGCGTCGCCGGTCTCGACGGCGACGTCGAGGGCCCCGGAGGCAAGGTAGAGCGCCCGCACGGCATGACCGCGGAGCACTGTGGCGTCCCGCACCGGCAGGTCGTCGAGGAAGTACTCCGCGCCGAACCGATCGGCCTTCAGTAGTCCGCGCCCGCGCCGCTCGACGAGGATGCCCGCGAGCTCGAGGTAGCGTGCGTCGCCGGTGGCGCGGGAGAATTCGACGAGAGCGACCTCGATCTCCGGGTGGCCGCACACCGCGTCGCGGCCGTCTGGACCGAACTCGGTGTAGACGTGGTCGGCCAGCTGCCTGGCGACCTGAACGAGCTCATCGTCGCAACCGGACCGCAGCCGCGCCACGGCGGCCTGGATGAGGTGGCCGAAGCAGTAGAGCTCGTGACCCCATTCGAGGTTCGAATAGCGCCGTGGTTGACCGGCGCGCCCGAAGCTGGTGTGCAGGTAACCGTCGGGCTCCTGCGCGGCCTCGACGCGGGCGACGAGGGCCCGATACCTGGATTCGAGGGCATCGTCCGGCTTCCGTCCGAGTTCCCAGGCCAGAGCCTCGAGCAGCTTGTACACCTCGGAATCCACGAACTCGATTCCGGAATGGTCGGTCCCCAGCGTGCCGAGGGCGGCACGATCGAAGTTCCCGATCCAGCCGATCCGCTCCATCCACCGCTCGCAGTGACCGAGGATGACCTCGGAATTGAGTTCCTGCTTCTCCCGCCAGAACCCCCCGGTGAGCGACACCTCGTCTGGTCCGAGTGCCTGGAGAGCGCCCGTTGACGGCTGGACGGGACCGCCGCGGAGTGTCGGTGGTGCGATGCGAGACGGCATGTTTCTCTCTTTCGGTCAGCTGTCGGACGCTCGGATGAGCGCTTCCTGCGCGAGCAGGAGGTAGGAACTCGCGGTCCAGGTGTACGCCCGGTCGCGGAGGCCCTCACCGGTCTGTGCGTCGAAATTCTCCGCGAAGCCCGATTTTTCACACAGGCGGCGGAAGCGCGCACTGACGGTGTCGGCCAGGGTCACGAAACCGGCACTCCGGAGCCCGTCCTCGACGATGACCGTGGACGGCGCCCAGATCGGACCTCGCCAGTACCCGTCGGGCTCATAGTTCGGCGACGAGGGAAGCTCGGTCGCGGGGCCCCACAGGGTGAGGTGACCGGCGATGGAGGCCGCCACACGTTCCCGCACCTCGACGGGCAGGAATTCGGCGGCGACGAGTGCCAGGAGGTTGAGCAGGCTCGTCGTGGAGCTCGTCCGGCCGCTCAGCGGAGCACGGGCGATGAAGGTGTCGCCGTCCCACAACTCGGCGAGCAGGGCCGCTGCCATCGCATCGCGTTCGGCACGCCGGGTCGCCCCGGCGTCCAGGCCCAGTTCGTCGGCGAGTCTCGCGAGCGTGTCGAGCTGCAATACCAGAAAGGCGGCGAGGTCCGGCGCCTCGATGACCCTGTCGCTGTCGAAGGTCGAAGAATTGTCCCAGCCACTGTCGTTGCCGTGCTGATAGTGCGCAAGCTCGTGTCCGTCAATGCGGCGCGAATCCAGCCAGAAGTCCGTCCATGCCGAGAGTTCGTCGTAGATGTTCGTGAGGTCTTCCGGTGACAGAACTCCGGGCATCCGCTGACGGAGCTTGTCGAACGCCCAACCGTGGATGGGCGGCTTCACGAAGTTGTAGAGGATCTCGGAGTGGGTGACCGAGTCGGGCAGTGCCCCGGACGCGTCCTGGTGGTCGAAGATGAGCCGGAACTGCGCGAGTGCCGCGGCCGGGTCGCCCGGAGCAAGCGCCAGTGCGTTGAAACAGTGGTCCCAGCTCCACACCTTGTCCATCCAGTGCATCGACATCAGGATCGATTCCTGCCTGAGGAAACCGAGCGGTCGAACCGTCGCCGACCACATCACATAGGCGGCAAGGTCTGCCGCGGGCGTCCGCGCGTCCCTCCAGCCGGCGAGCCGGTCGAGGTAGGCGGAGAAGTCCCGGGCGGTGGCGCGTTCGACGTCGGTGAAGCCGAGCAGGGGGAGGTAGCTCGGTCGTGCCGATTCGAATTCCTCGATCGCGACCTCCCAGCCGTCGTCCCCTGATGCGACCGCATCCCGGACGTGGACGCCGAGGGCCTCGGCGCCCACCAGGTCCAGGTCGCCCTTCAGGCTCGTGACTCGATACCGACGCCCGGTTTCGTACGACGTGAAGACGGCGGCACCGTCGATCGGATCGCGAAAGAGATACGTGCCCGTGAACGGCGTCAGGCCGGTCGATGCGTCCCCGATTCTGAGGCTGATTCCCCGTCCACGGATGCGCAGGCAGGTCACTCCGTCGAAGGCCGCGTCGATCTCGCCGTCCGACGCGGTCCAGGTCAGGAGGGAGGGTGACGCCGTGATGGTCGTCTCGGTTCGCGTTCCGTCGGTCTCCGGAACGAGGACGAAGACGGCGTGCATTCCGGTCTGGTGCGAGACCAGGTGCACGTCCTCCGCGGTGGTGTGCAGGGCCACAACCGGCGAGAGGTCGAACCAGGCGCCTTTCGTGCTGAACGGGATGTCGCGAACATCGAAGGTGAGCGCCTGCGCTGTCTGGGGCTGGACGGTGGTGGTCATGCTGAGCCTTTCGGTAGGTACCCGGCGTCGGGCCGATACGGGCGCGGCGGCACGCCCGGGCGCTCGCGTCGCCGTCGAGGCGGGCGAGGGGCCCGGTGCGTGCCGGTTGATTAGTCCTTGACGGCGCCGGCGGTCACTCCGGCGGCCACGTACCGCTGGGCGACGATGAGCAGGATTGCCGCCGGAATCGACGCGACCACGGCGGTCGCCATGATGGCGTTCCACTGCGAGGTGTTGTTGCCGATGTACTTGTAGATCCCCAGTGTGATCGGCAGGAACTGTCCGCTCCGCGAGAGTGTCGATGCGAAGATGAAGTCGGACCAGGCCCAGAGGAACGCGAACAGAGAGACCGTGATCGCCGAGTTGCGGCTGACGGGCAGGATGATCGAGCGGAACGTGCGCCACGGCCCGGCCCCGTCGACGGTGGCCGCCTGGATCAGTTCGTTGGGGATTCCGGACATGAACGCGGTGAACAACAGCACCCCGAAGGGAACGGCGATCGTCGAGTCCGCGAGGATCAGGCCCCCCACGGTGTTGAGGAGCCCGCTGTTCAGGTAGATCGCGTAGAAGCCCATCGCCATGACGACCCCGGGGATCATCTGCGCGACCAGCAGGATGAAGGTGAGCGGGGCCGCGCCGCGCAGGCGAAGCTTGGCGAGGGCGTACCCGGCGGGCGCCGAGATGACGAGTGTGACCAGCACCGTGCCGAGCCCGATCAGGAGGCTCGTACCCAGATACGGCAGCTGCTGCGAGAGCACCGCCGTGTACCCGTCGAGTGTGGGTGCGAACGGGAAGAGGTTCGGCGGGGAGTCGCGCAGGTCGCTGGTCTTCGTGAAGGACACGTTGATCATCCAGTACACGGGGAAGAGCATCACGGCGGTGAGAACGAGTCCGATTCCGGTCTTCCACCAGGAGCGTCGATGAGACATTATTTCTCCGTCCTGTTCTGGATGCGCAGATAGATGAATCCGAAGATCAAGGCGATCAGGATCAGGACGTTGCCGACGGCGGCCGCCGGGCTGAAGTCGGGGTTGCCCGTTCCGAATGCCTCCCGGTACGACCAGGTCGCCAGTGTCGTCGACGAGTCGCCTGGACCGCCCGCGGTCATGATCCAGATGATGTCGACGACTTTCAGCGTGTAGATCAATCCGAGCAGGATCGTGATGAGGGACACGGGGCGGAGCAAGGGGAATGTGATCCGCCAGAATTTCTGCCAGGCGTTCGCGCCATCCAGGGAGGCCGCCTCATAGAGATCCTCAGGGATGTTCTGCAGGCCCGAGTACAGGACGACGAGGTTGAACGGAATGCCGAGCCAGATGTTGGCGATGATCACCGAGGCCAGCACCAGGTCGGGCGAGGTCAGCCAGTTCACGGGCGCCACCCCGATCACGGCGAGGGCCGAGTTGATGACACCGTTGTCCGAGTTCATCATGGACGACCAGGTCGATGCGGACACGATCAACGGGAGCAGCCAGGGAACCAGGAACAGTCCGCGGAGGACGCCGTTGAGCCGGAAGTTGTTGCGGAAGAAGACCGCGAGAATGAGGCCGATTCCGAACTGGAACGCGATTGAGACGATCGTGAACAGTGCGGTGTTGGCCAGCGCCTTGGGGAACGTCTTCGATCCGAAGACGGCCACATAGTTCTCGATGCCGACGAATGCGGCGTTGCCCTGAACGAACGCACGGGGTGTGTAGTCGTGGAGGCTCAGTTCGATGTTCCGATAGAGCGGAAAGGCATAGAAGATGACGAGGTAGGCGATGAGCGGTGCCACGAAGGCCAGGGCAACCCACTGGTTGGTGCCGAAGGACGTTCGCCTCGATCGTTGTTTCGGTGGGAGCGGAGCGGGGGTGCCGACCGCCCCGCCCGCGTCGGGGCGGTCGGCCCCGACGCGGACAGGCAGTGTGGTCATAGTGGGATGCCCTTCGTGTTGTGTGGGAAAAGGTTCGGGCTACTTGGTCGTGGCTGCTGCGGCCGCCGCCTGCGCTTCCTTCAGGGCTTCCGCTGGTGTCATCGCTCCACTCAGTGCGTTCTGAACGGCCGTGTAGACCTGCTCGGAGATCTTCGGGTAGTTCGCGCCGAGGTTGTCACTCGTGCGGCCCTTGGCCGCCTTGACGGCATCGACCCACACCGAGAGTTCCGGGTGCTCGACGAGGAGGGCCGACTGGCCGGCCGACGTCGCCGGGATGTAGTACGCGAACGTGTCTGCGGTCTTGACCTGGCCTGCGGTGGTGCTCATGCACTCGACGATCTTCTTGGACACGTCGTAACGTGCGGTGTCCTTTTGCGTCGGGATGACCATGAACTCGCCTCCGGTCGGGGCGGGTGCGGCTCCCCCGGCCTCCGCCGGGATGGTGATATAGCCGGTCTTGAAGGCTGCCTTCGACGCGCTGTTGACCTGCCACGTACCGTTCACGACAAAGCCGAAGTCACCGGTGAGGAACTCCTCCCAGGTGGTGTTCTGGGAGTTCGTGATCACCGAGTTCGGTGCGAGGCCCTGGTTGACCCAGTCGGTCCAGAGGGTCAGCGCTGAGACCGCCTGCGTCGAGTCGAGCTTGTTGAGGTTTGCTCCCGCTCCCCAGAAGAACGGCAGGAACTGGAACGTGCCCTCCTCGCTCGCGAAGCCCGCGAACGTGATGCCCTTGTGCCCGTTGGTCGAGACCTTCTGCAGGGCCGCGGTGAGGGTGGCCCAGTCTGTGACCGTTGCCGGGTCGACGCCGGCGGCATCGAGGATGTCCTTGTTGTAGTAGAGCGCAAGGGTGTTCGCCCCGACCGGGACGCCATAGGTCTTGCCGTCGAGCACGCCTGCCCCGAGAAGGTTGGGGTCGATGGCCGATGTGTCGAGCCCGATCGAATCCATGTCGTTGAGGGCGCCGGTATCGGCGAGCGTGGTCACTGCCGGGTTGTCGAGGAGCACGACGTCAGCGGCCGTGCCTTCCTGGGCGGCCAGCAGGGACTGGTTGGTCAGGGACTGCGAGTCGTACGCGGTGCGTTTGATGGTCACGCCGGCATCGACACCGCAGGCGTCGATGCGCTTGGCCCAGTCAGAGCTGGCGTCGTGCTGGGGATACGGATCCCACACGGTGTACTCGGTACTGCCAGCACTGCTGGAGGCGCCGCCGGCAGCCGAGCATCCGACCATGGCCAGTGCGAGGGTCGCGACCCCGGCGACTGCCATCGTGCTACGTACGAACTTCATTGTCATCACGTTTTTCCTTCTTTGGAATAGGGCAGGAATATCAGGGCAGAATTGTGAAACAAATAAAACTAGTTTCAACAGGGCGAGGCTAGCACTGAATTTCCCGGTACGTCAATCGGAATTCGTCTCTTTTGTCACTGAATTGCGGGGCACGCGGGGTACAGTCTTTTCTCGTAGGGTTTCACTCGACTCGGCCGCAGGATGGCCCGGTGTCGACATCGGTTTCATAGGCGAAAGGACACCATGGGCAAGACGAATGACGCAGTCACGCTCGCCGACGTGGCGCGTGCCGCCGGCGTGTCCATCGCGACGGCGTCCAAGGCTCTCAACGGCAAGACCGTCGTGCGCGAGGCAACCCGGCGCCATGTCGAGGAGGTGGCCCGCAGCCTCGCCTTCACTCCCAACCCGTTCGCCCGCGCACTCAATTCGTCGATCACGGGTACCATCGGCGTCCTGACCGCAGACCTCGCCAACCGGTTCGTCGTTCCGATCCTTCTCGGCGTCGAAGACGCCTTCGGTGCGGACTCGACGTCGGTCATCCTCACGGATGCCCGAAACGACTCCATCCGGGAGTCGCACCAGTTGCGCACCCTCATGGCGAAACGCGTCGACGGCATCGTCGTCCTGGGCGACAGCGACACGTCCCGCCCTTCGATCACGGACCAGGTGACAGTGCCGGTGGCCTATGCCTTCGCCGCCAGCCAGGACCCGGAGGACTCCTCATTCACGACGGACAATTCGCAGGGCACCGACCTCGCCATCGACCACCTCGTCTCCCGGGGCCGACGCAGAATAGTCGCGATCAGCGGCGATCCCACCTTCTCGGCGGCTGTTGAACGGCTCACCGGCGCCACCCAGGCGATGCAGCGACATGGCCTGCAGCTCGTCGGCGGGGAGAACCTGTATGGCGACTGGAGCGAGGACTGGGGCCGTCAGTGCGTGCACGCCCTCGTCGAGGCCGGGCTTCACTTCGACGCGATCTTCTGCGCAAGCGACCAGATCGCCCGGGGCGCCATCGAGCAATTGCGCGATGAGAACCTCCGCGTGCCGGAGGACGTTGCCGTCGTCGGCTACGACAACTGGGAACTGTTCAGCGTGCACTCACGCCCGCCGATCACCACGATAGACATGAATCTCCAGGAGCTGGGCCGGGCGGTGGCACGCGAACTCATCGACGCCATCAAGGGACAGCCGCATCCGGGAGTGCACCGCGTCCCGGTGCGCCTCATCCCGCGCGCATCGACGACGCGGCTGTGACCGGTCAGGGGCCGGCACGGGAGGACGGGCGTCACAGCACAGGTCACCCCGGACATCCCGGTGACGACCGACTCGCCCGGCGGTCGCGCTCTCTGCCGCGCCCCTGCGACTGCTGCTGATACTCTTCCGGCAGAGCACGTGCAGTCCGCACAGCACGCACGGTAGACAGGCGGTCATGTCCAACACTCCGGCGCTTGCGCGCAGACTCGGCACCGGTGACGCCGTGGTCATCGGCCTCGGCTCGATGATCGGCGCAGGCATCTTCGCCGCATTCGCACCCGCCGCGGCGGCGGCGGGTGGCGGTCTCCTGATGGGGCTCACCATCGCGGCCGTGGTCGCGTACTGCAACGCTTCGTCGTCTGCGCAGCTCGCCGCCCAGTACCCGACATCCGGTGGAACATACGTCTATGGCCGGGAGCGCCTCGGCGAGTGGCCGGGATTCCTCGCCGGGTGGAGTTTCGTGATCGGCAAGACCGCGAGCTGCGCGGCGATGGCGTTGACGTTCGCCGCGTACGCTGCGCCGGCCGGCTGGGAGAAACCCGTCGCCGTCGCCGCCGTCCTGGGCCTGGCCACGGTCAACTATTTCGGCGTCACGCGCACGGCCGGCCTGACCCGGATCATCGTGGCCCTGGTCCTGATCGTGCTCGCGGTCGTCGTGATCGGTGGCCTCGCCGGTGGCGTGACGCATCCGCTCGGCCTCGGCACGAACCTGTTCGCGGGCGGCTGGTACGGAATCCTGCAATCCGCGGGTTTGTTGTTCTTCGCTTTCGCCGGCTACGCCCGCATCGCCACGATGGGCGAGGAAGTCAGGGATCCGAAGCGCACCATCCCCCGGGCGATCATGACCGCACTGGCCATCGCGCTCGTCATCTACGCGATCATCGCGGTCACCCTGCTTCTCGTGATCGGACCGGACCGGCTGGCCACGTCCGTGGCACCCCTGGTCGACGTCGCCACGGCCGGCAGCTGGGCCTGGGCCACCCCGCTGGTGCGACTCGGTGCGGCCCTGGCCTCGCTCGGAGCGCTCCTCGCGCTCGTGGCCGGGGTCGGGCGCACGATCCTAGCGATGGCCCGTACCGGCGATCTGCCCGGCCGGCTCGCCGCGGTCCACCCGAAATACCACGTGCCGCACCGTGCCGAAATCGCCCTCGCAGCCGTCGTGAGCATTCTGGTCCTCACCGTCGATCTCCGCGGTGCGATTGGGTTCTCGTCGTTCGGCGTCCTGGTCTACTACCTCGTCGCCAATCTGTCGGCGTTCACCCAGCCCCGGGTGATGCGCCGGTATCCGAAGGCCATCCAGGTGCTCGGCGCCGGCGGATGCCTCGTCCTGGTCGCGACCCTGCCCCCGGTTTCCATCGTCGCCGGGGTGATCGTCCTCGTCGCTGGTGTCGGATACCGTCTTATCCGGCTCGGCAGACGCGACTAGTCGAGGTCGTCGACACCAATGGCGAGCGAGACCGCCGTCCAGGAAACGGGCGGAAGGGTGATGCTGACGACGTCCCTGGAGACGCGCACGCTGTCGTTGGCGCGCAGGCCGACGCGCTCCTGGTCGTCGAGCACATTCTTTGCGTACACTTCCGCGTCGGACAGGGTCTGGGCCTCGCGCACAGTGACATCCCCCAGCGCCGTCGTGTCGATTTCGACAGAAACCGCGCGAGTCTGGTCCCGGTTCACCAGGAACACGCTCGTCAGTCCGGTCTCCTCGTCGTGCGTGGCGACGGCATCGACGACGGCCACGTCGCCGTAGACCGCAGTCGAGTACGTCTCGCTCTCAAGCTTGACCTCGAGCGCAACGCCCTGCGCCAGTCGCGAGGTGAGCGCGAAGGGAAAGAATGTCGTCTGGCGCCAGGCCGGGCCATTGGGCTCCGTCATGATGGGCGCGATCACGTTGACCAGTTGGGCGAGTGACGCGCTCGTCACCCGGTCGGCGTGCCGAAGGAGGGAGATCAGCAGGTTCCCGAAGACGACGGCGTCGGCGACGGAATAGGAGTCTTCGAGCAGCCGCGGGGCAACGGGCCAGTTGTCGAGGCCCGTGATCTTGTCGACGTTCTCGAACCGGTCGATGTACCAGACGTTCCACTCGTCGAAGGAGATGTTGATCGTCTTCGTGCTGCCGAGCACGGCCTTCACGTGATCGGCGGTGGCGACGACGGAATCGATGAAGTGGTCCATGTCGACGGCCGAGGCAAGGAAGCTCCCCAGGTCGCCGTTCTTCTCCTCGTAGTACGCGTGACAGGAAATGAAGTCGACGTCCTCGTAGGTGTGGGTCAGCACGACCCGCTCCCACTCGCCGAAGGTGGGCATGTGCGCGCTCGAGGAGCCACAGGCGACGAGCTCGATGCTCGGATCGACCTGGCGCATGGCCTTGGCCGTCCGCGAGGCGATCTTGCCGTAGTCGTCTGCCGAGCGGTGTCCAAGCTGCCAGGGACCGTCCATCTCGTTGCCGAGGCACCACATCCTGACGCCGAAGGCGTCGGTCTTGCCGTTCGCGACCCGCCGGTCACTCAGCGTGGTGCCGGCCGCGATGTTGGAGTATTCGAGCAGGTCGAGCGCGTCCATCGTTCCCCGGGTTCCCAGGTTGACCGCCATCATCAGTTCGCTGCCGACCTTGTCGAGCCAGCCCGAGAACTCGTGGAGCCCCACTTCGTTGGTCTCCGTCGAATGCCAGGCGAGGTCGAGCCTGCGGGGACGCTCGGCGACGGGCCCGACGCTGTCCTCCCAGCGGAAGCCGGAAACGAAGTTGCCACCGGGATAGCGGATGGTCGAGACTCCGAGCTCCTTGACGAGCTCGATGACGTCCTGGCGAAACCCCTCCGCGTCGGACGTGGGGTGACTCGGTTCATAGATGCCGTCGTAGACGCACCGGCCGAGGTGCTCGACGAATGATCCGAACAGGCGTCGGTTGACCGCTCCGACGGCGAAGTGGGGGTCGATGGTGAGGCGTGCGGTGAGCATGGGCATCTTTCGTGAGGTAGAGGTGACTGGATTTCGGGCAAGCGCCGGCCGGCCCCGATGGTGCGATTCGGCTACTTGAGCGCTCCGAGCGACAGGCCGCCCTGCCAGTACTTCTGCAGGCTGAGGAAGGCAATGATGAGCGGAATGATGGAGATGAGCGATCCGACCACGATGAGGGTGTACAGGGATGCGCCGCCACCGTTGTTCGATGCCGCGAGGGCCTGCCAGCCGCCGAGGCCGACCGTGATCGGGTACAGATTCTGGTCGGACAGCACGGCCAGCGGCAGGAAGTAGTTGTTCCAGGTGCCGACCACCGAGAGCAGCAGCACGGTCACGATCGCGGGGCGCATCAGGGGAACGGCCACCCGGAAGAAGGTGCGGAATTCGCCTGAGCCGTCGACGCGGGCGGCGTCCAGAAGCTCGTCTGGAACGGCATCCGCTGCGTAGACGCGCATCAGGTAGACGCCGAACGGGCTGAGCAGTGACGGCAGGATGACCGCCCAGATGGTGTTCGTCAGGTGCATCTGACTCATCAGCATGAAGGTCGGGATGACCAGGGCTGTCAGGGGGACCATCACGGAGCCGAGCAGGATAGCGAAGGAGAAGTCGCGGCCCTTGAACCGGAACTTCGCGAAGCCGTAACCGGCCAGAACGGCGAGGACGGTCGCGCCGACTCCCCCGACAACCGCGTAGAGGGCCGAATTGCCGAGCCAGCGCAGGTACAGGCCGCCCTTGTAGGTGAAGAGCTCCTGGATGTTCTGCACGAGATTGAAGTTCTTGTCGAACCAGAGCGCGCCGCCCGCACCGGAGAACAGTCCCTGGGCGTCCTTGGTGCTCGCCACGAACAGCCACCACAGCGGCATCAGGAAGTAGAGCACGAGGGCGACCAGGAAGATGTGAGCGGTGATGTTGCGCTTCGGCCGGCCGGTGCGGGGGCGGGCTCTCGTAATGGTTGCGGCGGTCATGAGCTGAACCCTCCTCTGCGCTTGCGGGTACTGAATAGGAAGATGTAGACCGCGATGAACACCACGATCCCGAGGGAGAACGAGATCGTCGACGCGTAGTTGAACTGCGAGAACTGGAATGCCAGGTTGTACGCGTAAATGTTGGGGGTGAAGCTGGCCGTGATGGCGCCGTTGGCGATGGGTTTCAGCACCTGCGGCTCGGTGAAGAACTGCAGGGTGCCGATCAGCGCGAAGACGAGGATCAGGACGAGGGCCGAGGTGATCATCGGGACCTTCACCCGCAGGGCGATCTGTCGCGGGTTCGCGCCGTCGATGCGAGCGGCCTCGTAGATGCTGGGGTCGATTCCCCGGAGTGCCGCGTAGATGATGATCATGTAGTAGCCGGCCCACTGCCAGACCACGACGTTCATCAGGCCGCCGAAGATGTTGTCCGAGTTGAGGATTTCGGGCGCCTGCTGGTTGATCAACGAGAACAGGTTGTTCAGCGGCCCGAAGGACGGGCTGTAGAGGAAGCCCCACATGATCGAGCCGATCACGGCGGGGATGGCGTACGGCACGAAGATCATCAGCCGGGAGAAGTTCGCCAGTCGCGTGGTGAGGGAATCCAGTACCAGCGCTGCGGCGAGGGAAACGGCCATCTGCACGGGGATGAGCACCACGGCGAATCGCAGCACGAACCAGACGCCGCTGAGGAACTCGGGGTCGGTGAAGGCCTTCACGTAGTTGCCGACGCCGCTGAAGATGGTCCCGGTGGCGAGCCCCTTCGAGAAGAGGCTGAGGTAGAAGGCGTACGCCAGAGGGCTGACGAGGAAGACGACGAAGACAATCCCGAAGGGGGCGATGAAGAGCCAGCCGATCCAGCCGCGGCTGACGGATCGCCGTCGCGACTGTGGCTTCTTCGACGTCGACGCTGCCTGGGGCGTCGTCGCGGCGGCTCCTGGGGAGGACAGCGTCGTTGCTGGGTTGGTCATTTCGTCCTTCTTAGAAGAAAGGGTGTGTCCTGACCGGATGATCCGGTGCCAGAGGACGGAGGAGGAAGACCCGGGGCGGCCGCGATGCGCAGCCGCCCCGGATCCGGGGCAGATCGCCGGTTCGGCAATCTGCCCGGTCACGTTACTGGACGGTGAAGCCCTGTGCCTTCGCATAGGTGGACATCGTCGATTGGAGGTCGTCGAGGGCCTTCTCGCCGGTCGAGGTCTGCTTGATGATGGTGACCATCGCCTTCGTCAGCTCCGAGTAGTAGTACGTCGTGAAGGGGCTGTAGGTGTAGCCCTTGTACGCGTTCTCTGCCGGGATGTAGACCTCGCCGTTGGCCTTCTGGCCGTTGAAGAAAGCCACCGGGGTGGAGGCGAACCACTCGGCGTCCAGCACCGACTTGCTGAGCGGGAAGATGGTCTGCGTGTCGACGCCATCCTTCAGTTCGGCGTCTGAGGCGTACAGTTCCTTGGCGACCGTGGTGGCGAGGGCCGGATCCTTGGCCTGGGTCGTCACCGCGAGCGTTGATCCGCCCCAGTTGACCGAAACGGGCTTACTGGTGTCCCACTGCGGAAGCGGCGCAACGGCCCATTCCGCGCCCGGCCCGGTCGCCGCGCCGCCGTTGCCCGAGAGGTATCCGGGGGCCCAGGCTGCGGAGATGTACGTGGCGTACTTGCCGCTCGCCATCCCGCCGACATAATCGGTGTTGAACTGGTCCTTGGTGTCGACGAGGCCCTGGGAGATGAGTCCCTGCCAGTAGGTGGCGACCTCCTTGCTGCCCGCGTCATTCAGCGCGATGCCGATGCTCTGTGGGCTGCTGTTGTCGTACTTCCAGGCGGTCTGGCCGTTCTGGGTCATCAGCGCGGTGAACCAGGCAGGAACGTTGCTTCCGAAGTCGCCCATGAACGGCCCGCCGGCCGCCTTGAGCTTCACGGCCGCGGCCTCGTATTCGGCCCACGTCGTCGGGATCGTGATGCCGTACTTGGTGAAGATGTCCTTGCGGTAGATCATGGCCATCGGTCCGCCGTCGACCGGGATCGCGTAGACGGAACTTCCGCTCGAGACATCCTTCCAGGCACCGCTGCTGAAGTTCGCCTTGACGTCGTCCGAACCGTACTTGGTCAGGTCGACAAGCGCCTTCTGCAGCTCGAATCCGGGCAGTACCTCGTCTTCGAGCATGATGACGTCGGGAGCGCCGGTGCCCGCGGCGATGGCCGTCGAGAACTTGGCGTACTCGTCACCGCCCTGTCCCGCGTTGGACCAGCAGACCTGCACATCCTTGTGGGCCTTGTTGAAGAGGTCGACGACCGTGTTGATGTTCGGATACCAGGCCCAGACCGAGACCTTGGGGGCGTCCGGATAGACGATGGTGTTGCTGCAGGACGTGGCATCCGCCGCGGCCGTGGAACCAGCACCGCTCGTGCTTCCGTCGGCCGAACAAGCGGTGAGTCCGAGCAGGAGAGCACCGGTGCTCACTGCTGCGACGAGGGTTTTTTTGTTCACTGTGTTTGTTTCCCTTCAATGGAGATCCCGACGAAGCTGTCGAGAGTCATAGGTGTGAAGCGTCCGGGCGCGGTGGTGAATCCGCGTCGGATCGATGGACGGATCACGAGGCGTCGGAGCGACGAATGCGGGAGCAGTCAAGGGTGCCGTATACGGCGATGTCTGCGCAGATCATTGACAACGAATCCTCCTTGATTCGGCGTGCCTTCACCTCGTCATGTACGAATGAGTGCGGCGAAACAACAGGTACAACGTTGTAATTTCCAACGTTGTAATTGATCATGGTGACCCGCGCGGTCGTTGTCAAGAGAATTGTTCAAATTGCGGGACCGGTCCCCGCCTCATCAGGACACCGGGTCCTGAACTGCCCTCAGATCAGGCCGTGGCGGCGGAAGGCGTTCCAGACCCCGTCGTCGAGCACGGAGGTGGTGACCTCGTCGGCATGGGACTTGACCTCCGCGGTGGCGTTGCCCATTGCGATGCCGACCCCGCACACCTGCAGCATTTCAATGTCGTTGTTGCTGTCGCCGATACCGATGGCGGATGCCGCGTCGAGGCCGAGCAGGTCGAGCAACTGCAGGATCGTGGTGCCCTTGTTCACCCCGCCGAGGGTCACCTCACCACTGCCGCGACCCATGTGCGGAATGGTGCCGGTGATGACGTGGAAGTCCCCGCCGAGCGCGTTCGTGACGCGCTCGAAGGCGCGGAGGTCTCCCGCGAGGAAGACCGACTTGGCGATGCCGGTGAAGGTGAAGGGGCGCACGTCGGCGAAGGCCTTAAGGACCGGATGCTCATCGGCGCCGGTGACGGAGCCCAGGTCCGGCCGGGGATCGCCCTGTCGTTCCTTGTCGTCCTCGAGATAGGTCGCAAAACGCGCGCGCACGCCGGGGCTCGGGTAGAGCTTGTCGTAGGACTGCAGGTAGAAGTCGTATCCCGCGTCCTCGTAGAACGCCACCATTCTCGCTACCGCGTCTTCGGGCATCGTGCGGGAGATCACGACATCGTCGCCGACTTCGGCGAATCCGCCGCCGGCGCTGACCGCACCGTCGAAGCCGATCTCCCGGATCGCCGGGTAGATCTCCACCGAGGCCCGCCCGGTACTGAGATACACCAGGTGCCCGTTCTGCCGGGCGAGCCGCACGGCCTCGATCGACGAGGGTGCGATCACCTCCCCGGAGTCGATGAGGGTGCCGTCGACGTCGACGAAGGCGATGCGGGGGGAAATCATGATCTGCTCCAAACGAGGCCGCCTCCGGGACAGTGCATCCGGGAGGCGGCCGACGGGACGAACCCGGTTGGTTCTACGCTATCGGGTGAGGCTCGCTCCATTCGAACGGATGACCTCGGCGTACCAGTCGAAGGACTTCTTCTTGTAGCGGTCCAGGGTTCCGGTGCCGTCGTCGTTGCGGTCGACGTAGACGAAGCCGTATCGCTTGCTCATCTGTGCCGTGCTGGCGCTGACGAGGTCGATGCAGCCCCAGGACGTGTACCCCATCACGTCGACGCCGTCGGCGACGGCCTCGCCGACCTGCACGAGATGATCGTTGAAGTACTCGATGCGGTAGTCGTCGATGACGGTCTTCCGGCCAACCACCGTGACGAGCTCATCCTTGGCTCCGAGGCCGTTCTCGACGATGAAGAGCGGCTTCTGCCAGCGATCCCAGAACTGGTTGAGCACGATGCGCAGGCCGACCGGGTCGATCTGCCAGCCCCACTCGGAGGCCTTCAGCGTCGGGTTCGCGACCCCGGGGAAGATGTTCCCTTCGCCCATGACCCGCTTCGAGTTGTCTGCGGTCTCGGCCACGCTCACGTAGTAACTGAAGGAGACGAAGTCGACGGTGTTCTCCTTGAGCAGCGCCCGGTCCTCGTCGGTGATCACCAGTTCGACGCCCTGGTCGCGCAGGCTGCGCAGGTAGTACCCCGGGTATTCTCCGCGCACATGGATGTCGCCGAAGGCGAGGTTGGTGCGTTCGGTGGTGAGCGAGGCCATCACGTCGTCGGGATCCGGAGACAACGGATAGACCGGCATCGCGAGGATCATGCAGCCGACCAGGGCGGACGGGGCGAGCTCGCGGGCAGCCTTGGTGGCGAGCGCGCTCGCCACCAGCTCGTTGTGCACGGCCTGATACAGGTCTGTCCGAGTGAGCTGGTCCTTCGGGGTGTTGATGCCGCCGGACAACAGCGGCGCGTGCAGCACGGAGTTGATCTCGTTGAAGGTGAGCCAGTACTTCACCCGGGCGCCGTAGCGGGCGAAGAGCACCCGGGCGTAGCGTTCGTAGAATCCGATCAGGTCACGGTTGACCCAGCCGTCGTAGGTCTCGGTCAGGTGCAGCGGGGTCTCATAGTGCGAGATGGTCACCAAGGGTTCGATGCCGTGCTTCTCGCACTCGTCGATGACGCGGTCGTAGAAGGCGAGGCCTTCCTCGTTGGGTTCCGTCTCGTCGCCGAGGGGGAAGATCCTGCTCCAGGCCATAGAGAAACGGAAGGTGCGGAAGCCCATTTCGGCGAACAGGGCGATGTCCTCGGCGTAGCGGTGGTAGAAGTCGATGGCCACCTGCTTGAGGTTGTCGTCCGTGGGGCCCGCGGTGCGCGGAGTCGTGATTCCCTGCGGCATGACGTCCTGAATGGACAAGCCTTTGCCGCCCTCGTTGTATGCGCCCTCGATCTGGTTCGCGGCGGTCGCGCCGCCCCAGAGAAAGTCCTGCGGGAACGTGACGGGTGTTGAATCGGTCATTCGTGTACTCCTTTTATCGCTGACTACGTTTTACGCAGGTGACCGGTAGAGGAGGAGATCGCCGGCCTTGACCTGCTGACCCTTCTCCACCTTCAGGGAGAAGAACGTGCCGCCGAGCTTGACCGTGTCGATGCCGACGTGGATCAACGCGTCCGCTCCATCCGCGTGCTGCAGTCCACCGGTCTCATTCGCCTTCCCCCGTGACAACGCGTCTTCCATGCTCAGGAAGCGATTGTTCGCGGCTTTTGGGCAAAAAAAGACCTGAACTCATTCACCGCCATACTGGCGATGCGAGTTCAGGTTTTGCCCGCTGAGCGGTAACAATCCGAAAATGCTTCCACAGGGCTTCCTCGCCCTGCTTTTTCAACGTAGCACACGATCAGGTTGCGGCACCATCCACCATCTGGTTCGCCAATCGCTCGACGTGCACGATCACGTAGAGGAGCTCTTCGTCGGTGAGGTCGGAGCCCGTTGCGGCACTGACATACGACTTGACGTCCGCGGCGATGGCATAGGAGCGCGGATAGCTGTGCTTGGCGAATTCGAAGAAGGACGTATCCGAGCCGCGCAACATCGACTTCGCCACGAGCCGCTGCAGGAGGAACTGGATGTGCAGGATGAACCGCGCGTAGTCGGGGCTCGCCACGTCGAGCTTCACACCGAGCCCGGCCTCGACCGTCGTCACCACGTGCTGCACGCGACGGAAGAGCAGTGCCGCGGTCCCATTGGGCTCGTCCCTGGTCGCGTTGAGGAGATGCATGGTGAGGAAAACCGCTTCCTCGTCGGGGAGGGCGGTGTTCAGGCTCGCGCTGACCGACCGGGCCATTGCCGTCGCGGCGTCGAACTCCTGCGGATGGAGGACGCGCAGTTCGGGCATGGACGTCGTCGGGATGCGGATGCCTTTCTGCATCCGTTCGAGCACGAACTGGATGTGGTCGATGATGGCAAGCGGCATTCGGCGCCCGAGGCTTCGGCCCAGGGTCCGTTCGGCCTCGTCGATGGCCGTCGTGACCGCTTCGATCACCGGGTACGGTACGGAGGCAAGAAGCTGGCGGGCGTGGTCGGCGTCGCTGCCCTGATCGAGGACGAAGGTCTTCTCGACCTTGGCCGGATCGATCGTGTCGGTCGGAAGCAGCTGGAATCCCAGTCCGCGGCCCATCAGCACACGTTCCTGACCGGACTTGTCGATCGAGATGACGACGTTGTTGTTGAGCACCTTGTGCACCACCTTGTCCGGTGTGCGTGCTGCCCCGTCTTGCCTCGCCATAACGCTAGTTTAGGGCGCTGGTCTTCCGCGGTCGCCGTGTTCGACCGGCGCGTGCGCTACGCAGCGGTGCGGGCTGACAGTACACAGAATTCATTGCCTTCCGGGTCCGCCAGGACCACCCAGGATACGTCTCGCTGACCCACATCGGCTCGCGTCGCCCCAAGGCTGACCAGACGCCCGACCTCGGCGGCCTGGTCGTCCGGGACGAAGTCCAGATGGAGACGGTTCTTCACGGTCTTCCCCTCGGGCACTGCGCCGAAAAGCAAGGTCGGGTGCGCACCCTCGGCGGCGGCGAGTTCGAGTTCGTCGTCGCTCTCGCCGACCACGATCCAACCGAGGGCTTCCTGCCACCATCGCCCGAGCGCTTTCGGGTCGCGACAATCGACGACGACTTCTTCCCAGAACAACGACATGCCGGACACACTACGCCCGAGCTTCACCCCAGGTCCAGGCGCGGAACACTCCGGTTGCCGCCCGAGCGGTTCGGCGATCGGTTCAGGCGGCCAGGTGAAACGTGCTCGCGAAGCGGCCGAGGAGGGCTCGCCGACCGCGCAGCACCTCGACGACCCCGGTCTCGATCGCGCGCTCCGGAGCAAGCTCACCGGAAATGAGCAGGCGGATGGCGGGACCAGCGGCGAAGGCGAGGTCGACGGGCCCGTCCCCGCGCGTCACGTCGAGGGTGGAGCCGTCCACCCGGATCAGCAGCTCGGCACGACCGAACCGCGCAGAGTACGCGGTCGCCGGGAACTGCCCCGCAACCAGCGGCCGAAAGGCGGTCCGAAGGTCCATCGTCATCGCGTCGGGGGTGATCACCTGCTCCTCCCGCGGATCGCCCAAGGACTTGAAGCCCCACGCCCCGAGTGCGAGCACGACGGGTTCGAGCTCGCGGCCGTACGGCGTCAGCTCGTAGACGATGACGCGCGAGTGCGGCACTCGTCGGATGATGCCCGCCACCTGCAGCTCCTTGAGCCGTGCGGCCAGGATATTGCTCGGGATACGAGCGAGTCCCCCGGCGAGTTCGCCGTAGCGGCGCGGCCCGACGAGCAGGTCGCGCACGATGAGCAGGGCCCAGCGCTCCCCCACAAGCTCCAGGCCTCGCGTGACGCCACCGTATTGACCATAGTCACGTGCGGCCATCGACCTCAGTCCTGCTGATTCGCGAAGGCTTCGGGGCCTTGAGCGGCCGCTACCGGGTCCATCCACCCAAATTCGAGGAAGTTGCCGTCGGGGTCGTTCAGCTGGCGCTGGTACATGAAGCCATAGTCCGAGGCTGGTTTGGGCTCGGACCCTCCAGCGGCGACGCCGTCGGTGACGGCCTTGTCGACCGCCTCGCGACTGTCCAGGAAGAGTGCGGTCGACACCGAGGGATTCACGGCCGGGTCGCCGATCGGCAGGTCGGTGAAGGTCTGGAAGTACTCGCGGACCAGGATCATGAAGTAGCTGTGGTCTTCCTCGACCACGACGCAAGCCGCGTTGTGGTCCGAGAAGGCCGGGTTGATGGTGAATCCGAGCGCCGTGTAGAACGCCTTCGCGCGCTCCAGGTCGGTCACCGGCAGGTTGACGAACATCGTTGTCATCGTGTCTCCTTCTAGTGGTTTCCATGTGGACTGCCGCCATACTTGCAAAAAACAAGTGTGCTGTCAAGGCCTCTACCGAGCCCTTCCGGGCGCGACCGCCCAGCCCGTCCATCGAGAAACCCGGAGAGGGGTCGCAGCCACTGTCTGCGACCCCCGGTGTTCCGCCGCCGTTCAGTCCGATTTCTGTGACATCAACTCATCGAGCACTTCGCCGTTCGTGTCCACGAGGCGCTTGTACCAATAGAAGCTGTCCTTGCGAATGCGGTCGAAGCTTCCACGTCCATCGTCGTCGGCATCGACATAAATGACCCCGTATCGCTTGGTCATCTGCGAGGTTGAAGCGCTGACAATGTCTAATCCGCCCCATGCCGTGTATCCCAGGAGATTGACCCCGTCCGCGATCGCCTCGCGCACCTGGCGAAGGTGCTGGACAAAGTAATCGATGCGGTATGGGTCGTGTACCCGGCGCGTGTCAGGCGCGCCCATCGTGGGATCGGCGGGTGAGCCCGTGAGCACGTCGGTTGCGCCGAGACCGTTCTCGACGATGAACAGGGGAACCTGGTACCGGTCCCACAGATCGTTCAGCACGTAGCGGAGGCCTTCAGGATCAAGATGCCACCCCCACTCCGTGGTCGAGAGGTGCGGATTCTTGATCGTCGAGAACAGATTGCCCCCCGTCGCACCATATTTCTCGGGCGCAACCGACGATACGAGGCTCATGTAGTAGCTAAACGACAGGAAGTCCACCGTGTTCGCGGCCAATAGTTCGTCGTCACCTGGCTCCATCCGCACGTCAATGCCCTGGTCACGCCAAAATCGGCGAACATGACCTGAATATCGGCCACGAACTTGAACGTCGGAGTGAAACAGGTTCATATTGTTGTCGAATTGGGCTTTCACGACATCCGCCGGGTCGCTCGACGCCGGATAGTGCGACATACGAGCCAGCATGCAGCCAACCTGCGCCGAAGGATCGACGTCGTGCACGATTCGGGTGGCCGATGCGCTCGCCACGAATTGATGGTGCAACGCCTGGTAGCTCGCCTGCCGGGGGTCAACGCCTGGGTCGGGTTCCCGAGCGATGACTCCCCCGCCGGTGTATGGCTCGATCACGGTGGTATTGATTTCGTTGAATGTCAGCCAATAGTGCACCAGGCCCTGATAGCGGGTCGCGATCGTGCGTGCGTACCGCTCGAACAGGCCCACGACGGCCCGGTTGGTCCAACCGCCATACTCTGTGACGAGGTTCAACGGCATCTCGTAGTGAGACATCGTGACAACGGGTGCGATACCTTTCTCGCGGAGGCGCAGGAAGAGGCGTTCGTAGAAGAGCAAACCTTCCTCGTTCGGTTCCAGATCGTCGCCGTTCGGGAAGATGCGGGACCAGGCGATCGACATTCGCAAGGCCTTCAAGCCCATCTCTGCAAAGAGGTCAATGTCACTTTCCCAGCGGTGATAGAAATCACTGCCCCGTCGTTTCGGATAGCCATCGGTGCCGGGAGTCGCAACCGCCTGGGCGATTGAGGCCGCCGAGGCCTCCATGAGAGAGGTGATGTCGACGTAATCGCTCGCGACACGAAAGGGGATGACGTCTGCCTGCGACAGGCCCTTGCCGCCCTCGTCGAATCCGCCCTCGACCTGATTGGCCGCGAATGCGACACCCCAGAGAAAAGCATCGGGAAAAGCGCCGGTCGCTCCCGTCGGACTTGGATCCGTAGCTGTGTCGACAGTTGTCATTTCGTGGGTCATACGACGACCTCCACGGCGGATGCGACGACAGGCGTCACTCGGATGAGGGCGTCCCCAGCTCGCACCGGCCCGGTGGTACCCGGATCGACTGCGTAGCTGGCCGAGTTAGTGACGACGACGATACTCAGGGTGTCGTGGGTGGCGCCGACCGTGTCCAAGTCCACCTCCACCAAGAGGTCACCCACCGACACCCGATCACCGACGACCACGTGGGTGGTGAACCCTGCACCCCGAAGTGTGACTGTGTCGAGACCCACGTGGATGAGTACTTCAACACCCGAATCGCTACGGACGCCGACCGCATGCTTCGTTGGAAACACTGTCACGACCTCACCGTCTACCGGTGAGGTAACCCTGCCGTCAGTCGGCCGAATGGCCGTACCTTCGCCAACGAGTCGCTGAGAGAATGTCTTGTCAGGCACGTCATCGAGAGAGACGAGCTCACCGGTCATCGGCGAGGAAACAATCTCGCTGACACCTGCAGCGGACGGGGCTGCAGGCACCCCCACGACTGAGCGAACCGAAGCCGTGGCGGCTGCGTTGTCCGTGCTGCCGACAAGGATGGACTCGTCGATGCCGAGAACCGCCGAGACGACCGCAGACACGATGAAGGCGACGACAATGCCCACGAGTGACCACCCGAATGTCTCACCGACAAGACCGGGAAGGCCTGGCAGGCCACCGTTGCCGGCGAGAACATAGGCCTTCACACCGAATCCCAGTGAGATGGCGCCACCAACTCCCGCACCAGCCATCGACGCAATCAGCGGCCGGCGAAGCGGGAGAGCGAGACCATACAGCGCCGGCTCCGTCACACCCATGAGGGCCGTGAACGTTGTGGACAGTGAAAGGGCCTTGACCTGCGTGTTCTTTGCGCGGAGGAAGACACCGAATACAGCGCCCGCTGTGGCAAAGGTCTGCACGTACGTGAGGGGCAAGAACTTGTCATAGCCGAGCGCGGCCAGGTTCTGCAAGATGAAGGGCACCAGCGTGTAGTGCATACCCGTCATGATGATCAGCGGCAGCAGCGCGCCGATAACGAAACCGCCTGGGGCACCACCATTGTCGAGCGCCCAGTTGATGCTGCCGGCAATGCCCTTCCCAACGAAAGTGCCCAGAGGACCGAGAACGATGAGTGTAATCGGTACCACGACGACAAGGGACAACATGGGCACGAAGGTGAGCTTGAGGAACGAGGGAACGACCTTCGTGAAGCCACGCTCAACCCACGACAAGAGATATACACCCAACAACACCGGGATCACGGAGTAGGAGTAGACCGCAGTAGTGACGGGGATACCCAGCAAGCCCACCGGATCACCCGCGCCCAGGAGTGCAGTGAGTGCCGGATAAACCAGCGTGCCACCGAGTGACGCGGCAACGTAGGGATTGGCACCGAGCTTCCGGGCTGCCGACACCGCGACGATGATGGGCAGGAAGAAGAAGACTGCGTCCGCGATGGCGGAGAAGATCAGGAATGTCTGTGAAGTCGGGTCAACCCAACCGAAGGCTTTGATCAGCGCCAGGATTCCCTTGAGCAGACCGGCACCGGCAATCGCTGGGAGAATCGGCGCGAATGTGCCCGAGATAAAGTCCAGGAATCGCAGGTGCAGCTTCTGTTTCTCACCCGCCGCCCCGGCCGCGAGGGTCTCGACGGAGTCGACGCTGGCCAGGCGGGGAAGTCTGGCGACGATCGCACGGTAGACGTCGGGAACATCGTTGCCGATCACGACCTGATACTGGGAGCCAGCATCGTTCACGCCCATGACCGGCGTCACAGCCGTCAGCGCGGTTCGGTCGGCCTTCGTGCTGTCCTTCAGCGCAAAGCGTAGACGCGTGACACAGTGGTAGAGGGAAGTGATGTTGTCCTCCCCGCCGACCCCGGCGATGATCGCCGCGGCATCCTTTTCGTACTTCATTAGGAACTCTCCTTCTCGTGAAGAATCCCGGGCTTCACGCGGTGACCCTGACGCGGCTTCGGATTCGTATTCTGTTTTCTGGTGGCGGAAGCGGATGCTTCCGGGTTTGAGGATCGCCTGCTACAGGAAACTGGCGATGTGAAGTCCGATGTAGACCTTTTCGGATGCGCTCATCGCGTGCCCATGACTGCGCATGACAAAGGAATCGACCTTGTCCACGCACGCGAAAGCCGAAGGCTTCTGCTCACGGAGGATGCGTAGGAGTTCCGCGTCATCACGTTGAACCGTCTCTCCAAGAAGAACACGTTGCGCGAAGAAACGAAGGTGGGTGACAAAACGCAGATATGCCGGACTGTCTTCGTCATAAGCAAGACCGAAATCCAGGCGCACGATCTCGAGGACTGAATGGGTGAGCTCCATGAGCCGTGTGGCGCTATCTGCCGCACCGCCCACCTGGGCGTTGATTACGTGCAGGGCAATGCTGATGGCTTCCTCGGCGGGCAAGGCGGAATCGAGCTTTGAGTTGAGTTCGACGACGGCGCTCTTTGCGAACGCATACTCATTGGGGTAAAAACGCCGCACGTCGACCGCGAGCGGCACGGTGAATTCACCCCCATCTCGTGCTCGTTCCACAGCGAAAGAGAGATGATCGGCCAGCGATGCGTACAGGCTGTCGCTGATTTTCGTGGTCAGTTCATCGCGGGCACGAGTGACGAGATCAGCGGTCGCGGAAAGAATATCTCCGGGGATCGACCCGACGATCGAGGCGAAGTGACGACTGGCGGCATCGTCGTCGAGCCGGAATATCTTCTCGACCAAGGACTCGTCGATGGATTCGCCTGGCTTTGAGTTGAACCCCAAACCCTTGCCGAAGACGATGACTTCCTGCAAAGAGTCGTCGAGGGCATCAACGACGTTGTTGTTCAGAACTCGTCTGACGATCACTGCTTTTTCACCTTCACACCCGTTCGAGAAACACTCCTGCTGTCATCGTCCTCGATAACAGCTGCGGTGTTGCCTGCGAATGCAGTGACAAGCCACCAAAAGACTAGCAGTGTCGACTCTGCCTTCGCTGGTCTCGCGCGCGATTCTCCGCACCGACGATGCAGGCACTGCTCCCTTTCGGTACGGTTTGTCTTCCCCGACGTGAATGTGCAGGCACGCCAGCAGGTGTCTCGACCTGGCAGGACTCCGACAACGAAGTTGGACACGTCACACTGCCCGGCACGATCCTCGCTCCAGGAGTAGAAATGCTGCCCCCGAAACAGCCATCTGGCGGATGCTGACCTGGTTTCGATCCCCGATCGGCGCGCCAGGGGGTCGAAGGGACCGTGAAGCCGTTGGGGACTCTCCGATTCACGAGAGAGGCAAGGATTTCGCTCAACACCCAAACCGCGACGAAGACGCCGGCCCCGAGAAGGGCGCCCCAGGGGATGAGCTCGACCCCGGGAATGACTACGATTCGCAGGAGGATCACGGCGACGATACAAGTTAGCTGTCAAGGCCTCGTATTGTCGTTCTTACGTCGACTCAGCCTGAGCAGTCTCCGGTGGCGTGAGCAAAGCCAGGAAATCGGCGAAAGCCCGATTGGCCCGGGTGGTGTCGCCGGTCGCGTCGATGTCCATCAGCAGGCCGCGGATCACGGCGAGCGCCAGGGTCGCGGTCTGGGGCCTGCCGATACTGAGCAGGCCGATCTCGAGGGGCTCCAACCAGTCGAGCGTTGCCGACCGCTGAAAATCGGGCCAGAGAGACAATTCGGCATTGACCCGGAGTTGACTGAACATTCGGAGGTACGGCTTCCCCTCACCGTCCGTCATCGTCGCCCACGCCCGAGCGAGCGTCCGCGTATACGGCTCGTTCGGCCGAACGCGCAGCAGATCGCCGAAAGTCGCCAGTTGGCGCTGCCGGGCACGCCGCAGAATCGCGAGGAACAGGTCGTCTCTCGTTCCAAAGTGGTACAGGAGCATACGGGCGGAGACTCCCGTGGACTTCACGAGAGGATCGAGCCGAGTCGGAAGACCGGACTCTATTGCGTGATCAGTGCAGCGCTCGAGCAGCTCGTCTCGAATGTGCGGTTGCGGCTGTCTTCCCATACCCCCACCTTTTCACGTAATTTCTGTTACGTGTAGCGTGGAAGGAAAGAGACCCAGGAGGACGTGTCCAATGGAAGTACTTTTCGTGCACGGCGCGCTGGTGCGCGATGGATCGTGGTGGTGGTCTGCGACCGCTGACCTCCTCGAGTCCCGAACGGGCATCCGCAGCCGTGCTGTTGCGCTGCCATCGTGCGGCGAACTGACACGCGAACGGAGCGCAGGCGGCTTGACCGGCGACGCAGCGACTCTGCGCCGTGAACTCGACACCGCTGGAGAGGCGATCGTGGTCGGGCACTCATACGGCGGAACTGTCATCGCTGAAGCCGGCACGCATCCCGCGGTGAAGCACCTCCTCTTCATTTCCTCGTACCTGCCCGAGATCGGCCAGTCGCAAGGAAACATCATGAGCGCGGAGCGAAACCCGGTCACCATCGCCCCGAACGAGGACGGCACCCTCGGCGTGTCCGGCTATGACGCGGCCTCCTTCGGAGCTCGATTCCTCCAGGACGCAGATGCACAGACCCAGAAGCAGGCGTGGGAACGCGTCACTACCCAGGACGCCGGGGCATTCATGACGCCGACCACCGCAGCAGGGTGGGAGGGTGTCGACTCGACCTATCTGGTGTGCGGGGACGACCAGAGCACCTCGATCGAGTTGCAGCGCTTCCACGCCGCGCGAGCAACCCGCAGCGTCGAAGTGCGGACGGGCCACCACCCGTTCATCACACGTCCCGACCTCGTCGCCACTCAGCTCATGGAGCTGCTCGGCCCCTGATCTTCGCGATGATCGACGCGTGGCGGGTATCGGCGTCAAGCCCCGGGTTTTGTGGACGCTTTAGTGGGCCCGTTTCATCGGTGTGATGCCCGGGTGTGAGTATGGCTCGTTTGAAGAAGCTGATTTGATCCAGGTTCCGATCAGAACGCCAACAAGCAGTGCGGGGTGCATCCCTGCAAACAGTGTCGCTTTTCGAGGTCGCCTGCACGGCCTACCGCGTTTATCCGCGGCGGGCGCAGGCGACCTCGAGCGGCCAGCTGTTCAACGTCGTGTGCACGATGCGACGTTCAGGCCTCGGCGCGGAGGTACGCATAGACGGTCTCTCGACTGATGTCATCGCCAGTGGATGACCTACCTCCGCTCACAAGGGGTGAACCCTGGTGAGGTGCACGCGGCCTCTGATCCGAGAGGCTGATGTGGTCGCCGCCGCGACTGACCGGCGGCCACACTTCATAAAGGACTAACCCTGCAGCGTCGCCCCGTTCGTACGGATCACTTCGGCATACCAGTCGAACGACTTCTTCTTGAAGCGCTCGAGGGAGCCGCTTCCGTCATCGTTCCGGTCGACGTAGATGTACCCGTACCGCTTGCTCAGCTGGGCCGTCGTCGCGCTGACGAGGTCAATGCACCCCCACGAGGTGTAGCCGATGACGTCGGCACCATCGGCGATTCCTTCCCCGACTTGGACCAGATGGTCGTTGAGGTACGCGATCCGGTAGTCGTCGATTACTGTCTTCACACCGTTGATGTCGACGAGTTGGTCCTTCGCGCCGAACCCGTTCTCGACGATGAAGAGCGGCTTCTGCCAACGGTCCCAGAACTGGTTGATCACCAGACGCAATCCGATGGGATCAATCTGCCATCCCCATTCGCTAGCTTCCAGCGTCGGGTTCGGAACGCCGCCCAT
Source organism: Cryobacterium zhongshanensis (assembly GCF_022760445.1). Lineage (NCBI taxonomy): Bacteria > Bacillati > Actinomycetota > Actinomycetes > Micrococcales > Microbacteriaceae > Cryobacterium > Cryobacterium zhongshanensis. Next base: position 75,448 of record NZ_JALGAR010000005.1, read on the forward strand.
GATGTTCCCTTCACCTCGAATGAGCTTGGCCGGGTCAGAGGTGTGGGCGACGGACTGGTAGTAGCTAAAGGAAACGAAATCGACCGTGTTGGTCAGATCTGTGCGATCTTCGTCGGTGATGTTGAGCTCGATCCCCTTTTCCTTCAGGGCACGAAGGAAGTAGCCGGGGTAAGCGCCGCGGGTGTGCACGTCGCCGAACGCGAGGTTGGAGTGGTCGAGATCCATGACGGCTGCAGCGTCTTGTGGCGACGGGCTCAGCGGGTAGATCGGCATGGCGATGATCATGCATCCGATCTTCGCGTTCGGTGCCACTTCTCGGGCGATGCGTGTGGCCCTCGCCGATGCGACGAGTTCGTGGTGCATGGCTTGGTACAGGTCCTGTTCCGTCAGCTGCTCCGTTTCGGGAATGCCGGCCGACATGAAGGGCTCGTGGACGAGGGAGTTGATCTCGTTAAACGTCAGCCAGTACTTGACCCGGCTGCCGTAGCGCTCGAGCAGCGTGCGTGCGTATCGCTCGTAGAGGTTGATGAGTCGGCGGTCGGTCCATCCGCCGTAGGCGTCCGCCAAGTGCAGCGGCGTTTCGTAGTGGGAGAGCGTGACGAGGGCTTCGATTCCGTGTTTCTCGAGCTCATCGAGAACGCGATCGTAGAACGCTAAGCCAGCCTCATTCGGCTCCTTGTCGTCGCCGTTGGGGAAGATGCGGCTCCACGCGATGGAGAACCGGAAGACCTTGAAGCCCATCTCGGCGAACAGGGCGATGTCCTCGGCATAGTGGTGGTAGAAGTCGATGGCTTCGAGCTTGAGGTTATCGGGGGTTGGCGCTGGTGTGCGGGGTGAACGCAACCCATGCGGGAGGACGTCCTGAACTGACAGCCCCTTGCCGTCTTGGTTGTAGGCGCCTTCGATTTGGTTGGCTGCGGTCGCGCCGCCCCACAGAAAGCCTTCGGGGAATGGTGAGGTGGTGTTGGTCATGGATGCTCGGTCCTCTTGTGTCTGTGGGTGGACTTGGGGGTCGACGGTTCTGACCGCCGACCCCGAAGGGGGTTAGTTGACGGCGACAGCCTGGTCGATCGCGACGGCCCTGAAGAGTGGATCTCCGTGGGAGATGGGTCCTGCTGCCTGATCGAACAGCGTCGGATAAAGCTCGCCGTTGGTGACAATGACGGGTGTGGTGAGGTCGTATCCGGCTGCGGTGATGGCGTCGAGATCGAACTCGATGAGCAGGTCGCCCTTCGAGACGGTTTGTCCGCGGGCGACCTTGAGTGAGAAGTGCTCGCCGCCGAGGCGGACTGTGTCGATTCCGACGTGAATCAGCAACTCAGCGCCGTCCGCGTGGCGGAGTCCGATGGCGTGACCGGTTGGGAATGCGACGACTACGGTCGCATCCAGCGGTGCGTACAGGGCTCCCTTTCGAGGAATGATGGCAACACCATGCCCGAGGGACCCGTCGGCGAACGCAGCGTCGGGGGTCTCGCTCAAGGCAATGACGGTGCCGTCGAGCGGGCTCGATACCTCGATTTGCGTGCCACTTTCAGCTGGAGTAGTGGGCTCTTCCGGTTCCTTAAATCCGAAGACCAATGTCAGCATGAACGGAACGATGACGGACGCAAGGAGTCCGATGACCGTTGCCACTGCGCTGCCGTTGCCGATGAGCGCGGGCAGGGCGAGACCCGACGGTGTCACGAATGCGGTTGTGAAGCCACCCCCCAGTGAGATGATCGCGCCACCGATGACTCCACCGACGATACCGAAAGCAAATGGTCGCTTGAGCGGGAGGTTGACACCGTAGATTGCTGGCTCCGTGATGCCAGCAAGGAGCGCGGAGAGGGTCGCCGGGGCGGCTAGGGATTTGAGGTTCTGGTTGCGGGTTCGGAAGAAGACCGCGGCGGTTGCTGCACCCTGCGCGAGGACCGCGGCGAACAGCGGCGCAATGATGAGGGACCGGCCTGCTTCCTGCAGCTCCAGCGCAGCCAATGGGGCGAGGCCCCAGTGGAGACCGAAGATGACGAACACCTGCCAGAGCCCGCCCATGATCGCCCCGCCTGCCCACGGTGCCACCTGGAACACCCAACTGATACCGCCACCGAGCCAGCCGCTGACGATAGCGGAGATGGGCCCGACCACGATGAAGACGAACGGGACGGCGATGAGCACGACGATCATCGGCGTGACAAAACGACGCAGGACGCTGGGCAGTTTCGCGTAAAGGAACTTCTCAGCGTGGCTCTGGAGCCACACGATCACGATGATTGGGATGACGCTCGTGACGTAGCTGACCATGGTGAATGGCACACCAAAGAAGGTGACGTCGGGCTGCCCCGTGAGTGTCGGCAGCGTCGGGTAGAGCAGCGCTGCGGCGATCGCAAACGAGGTGAACTCGTTCGCCTTGAAGTAGCGAGCCGCAGTGAAGGCCAATGCAAGCGGCAGGAAGTGGATGAACGCATCCGACAACGCGTTCAGCACCACATACGTGGAAGTTTCCGGGGAGATCCACTCGAAGGTCACCGCGGCGGCAAGGAACGCCTTCAACAATCCCGTTCCTGCGAGAGCCCAGAGCAGGGGCGTGAAGATCGCGGCGATCATGGCGATGAAACGGTTGAACATGCTCGTCTTCTCCGCCGAAGCCGACGAGGAGCCACTGCCATCCGAGCTCGCGCCGAGCTTCGAGATCTTGCCGATCTCCGCGTAGACCTCCGGCACGTCGTTGCCGATGACCACCTGGTACTGCCCACCCGCCTGTGCCACGGTCACGACACCCGGGAGTGCCTTGATACGCGCAGTGTCTGCCTTCGACTCGTTCGCCAGAACGAACCGAAGGCGAGTTGCGCAGTGGACGAGCGAACGCACATTCTTTTCGCCACCGATATTCTGGAGGATGTTGGCAGCCGTCTCAGAGTGTTTCATATGGGAATTCTCACTATCTACCGCAGCTCCGCGGTTCTTGCTCTGCCGCAGCACTGCGGCACAGATGGACGACGCTCCAGCTTGTTTTTGGGCAATAAAAAAACCTGAACTCAAACATCACCAATTGGTGATGAGAATTCAGGTTTTGCCTGCCGAGCAGTAACAATCCGTCGCGCTCGCAGGGCAACCATGCCCTGCTTTCACTGAAAGTAACACAGGTCTTGCAGCCTGTGAAGCTCTGATTCGTCCTGCGGTGGCGCTGCAACTGTGCCTGCACGGCAAGCGGCGCACGCCCGCAGGTGAGCCACGCCGGGCGGCGAGCATGGACCGACTCCAGGCAGTCGGCCGACACCTGCGGTCGATTACAGTTCCCGTTGACCTGCGCCGCCGCCTATTGCTACCTGGGCCGCAAGGTTCTGTTCAATCCATTCGCGCAAGTTCGTGACGTGGATTCCTCCATCGTTGTCATCGTGTCTCCTTCTAGAGGTTCCCATGTGGGGTGACGACATACTTGCAAAAAACGAGTGAGGTATGAAGACCTCTGTTCCGCACTTCAGGAGCTGAGCGCCAGCCTGTCATATTGACTGGGCGCGGTGGCCAGTGATGGGGTTACGGGTGGAGCTGTTCACGTGGTGGTGAGGCGAGTCGCCGGGCTGCTTCGACGACGAACTGGCGTCGTTGAGCGCGTTCTTGCAGGTCTTCTGGATCGGCGCCGGTGATCATTTCGGCTAGCTGAGGCACGGTCTGCCACCACGCGGCCATGGCGATCAGCGCGAAGATGAGGTGGGCGGGGTCAAGGCCACGGTCGAGGCGCCCCGCCCGTTGGGCGGCGGCAAATCGGTCCACTTTCTCGCGGTAGTGCGCCGTGCGCCCGACGGCGTCAGCGGGCGGACCGCCCTGCAGTCCTTCCCATTGAAGGAGGCGACCGAGCTCAGGGTGGGCAGCGTGATAGTCGTATGTCGCGCCTGCGAACTCGCCGATGTCTGTCAAGCCAACGCCGGTGAGTGCCACAGCAGACGCGAGACGCTCGAGCTCGGTTGCCAGCACAAGATCCCACAAAGCCTTCTTGTCTCCGAAGTAGCTGTACAGCCGCTCTTTGTTCACTCCGGCCCGTGCTGCGATGGATCCGACGGTCGTACCGTCCAGTCCTCGGTCGGCGAACTCTGCCAGCGCGGCCTCGCGGAGTTTTCGGCGCGTTCCTTCGGTATCCCATGCCATGAAATCAGGTTACCAACGCTCGAGTTGGAGTTTTGGTGGTTTCGCGGTAATGTTCCAACCACATCGTTGGAGTTGGAGGATGGGTCATGGATCAGATTGATCGTCTCAGTACGGAAATTCGGCCGCCAGAGCCGGGCACGACAGCGTTGGTGACGGGAGCGAACAGCGGCATCGGATTCGCCGTCGCGCGGCAACTTCTCGATCACGGGGTGGTCGTGTGGGTCGGCTCGCGCGACCTCAGCAAAGGAGAGCGTGCCGCAAGCCAGCTCGGCTCGGCCGTGCATGTCGTGCAACTCGATGTCACAGATTCATCATCGGTCGCCGCAGCGGTGGAAAGAATCGCAAAGCTCGACATTCTCGTGAACAATGCCGGCGTGAACTCGGGCGGCGAAGACGTCACTACTACATCGATCGATCAGCTTCGCACCGCCTACGAGACGAACGTTTTCGGCCTGATCAGTGTGACGCAAGGCTTTCTCCCGGCGCTAAAACGATCTGCGCACCCCCGCATCGTCAACGTCTCCAGCGGTACCGGATCGCTGACCTGGAACAGTGGCCCCAACCCGCAGTTCGACTGGGAACGCGCGCAGGGTGGCGGTCTCGCCTACCGGAGCTCTAAAACCGCTGTCAACGCTGTCACTCTTCTCACCGCTCAGGCACTCGGCAATACCTTCAAGGTCAATGCCCTTGCACCGGGACTGCGCCGCACAAACCTCATCGCAGGCATGACCGTTGGCGGAGACCCGGCAGAAGCGGCCTCAGGCGTGGTCCGCCTCGCGCTGCTCCCCGACGACGGACCCACCGGATCCCTGTGGTCCTGGGACGGCACCCGCGCACCCTGGTGACCGACTTCATCACCGTGCCAGGGCCGAACTTCCGCTGAATCGCGCGGACGTTCAGTGCCGGACGATGGTGCCCCCGCTGGGGGTCGAACCCAGACTGTGACGATTTTAAGTCGTCTGCCTCTGCCATTGGGCTACGGGGGCGCGTCCGAGTCGATCCGGGCTGAGTGGACTCAGCCCGGAGAGACTCTGACGCTTCAAGCGTAGGTGCTGCCGGAGCAGCCGGTTACTTGACGGGCGTGGCCGCCTCGGTCGGGGCATCCGTTGCCGTGGTCGCCCGTGCCGCGGCCGGAGCCTTGACGGGCGCCTTGCGGGGCGCGCGCGGCGCCGTGACCTTGGCTGCAGGTGCTGCCGCAGCCGCAGCCGGCACGGTGACCGGAGCCGGCGGAGTGACGGCAGCGGATGCTGCCTTCGCCGGCGCCGCGGCACCCGCGGCGGGCTTCGGGCGCGAGGCGAACTCGACGAAGACGGCGCGCGGGGACTCGACGGCGGCGAGCGAGACGATGTCGCGACCGAGGAAGAAGTTGTTCACCCAGCCCCAGACGACGCGCAGCTTGCGCTCCCAGCTCGGCATGGCGAGGCCGTGGTAGCCGCGGTGCGCAATCCAGGCCAGCGGGCCCTTGATGGCCAGCTTGCCGGACTGGAAGACACCCTGTCCGACACCGAGACCGGCGACGGCGCCCATGTTCTTGTGGATGTAGTCCTTGGGACCCTCGCCGCGGAGGACGGCGACGATGTTCTGGGCCATGAGCTTGCCCTGGCGCACGGCGTGCTGGGCGTTGGGAACGCAGAATCCGCCCACTCCGCCGCCGCTGAGGTCGGGGATCGCGGTGATGTCGCCGGCGCCCCAGGCGCCTTCGATGATCTCGTCTGCGGTGCCGACGCGGAGGTCCGGGCGAACCTGCAGGCGGCCGCGTTCCTCGATCGGGAGGTCGGTGTGACGCACGATCCCGGGGTTCGCCATGACGCCGGCGGTCCAGACGATCAGGTCGGTCTCGAACTTCTCGCCGGTGGAGAGCTCGACGACGCCGTCGACGGCGCTCGTCAGCTGCGTGTTGAGGTGGATCTTCGCACCGCGCTTGTCGAGGTTGTCGATGACCCAGAGGCTCGTGGGCACGGAGACCTCGGGCATGATCCGGCCCATCGCCTCGATGAGGTGGAACTGGATGTCGTCGAACCCGATCTGCGGGTAGGACTTGAGCAGCGAGGTCGCGAACGAGCGCAGCTCGGCGAACACCTCGATGCCGGCGAAGCCTCCGCCGATGACGACGAAGGTGAGCAGGCGGTCGCGCTCGGGTCCGGCGGGGAGCAGGGAGGCCTTGTCGAAGTTGGTGAGCACGGTGTCGCGGATGGCGACGGCTTCCTCGATGGTCTTGAGTCCGAGCGCCTGGTCGGCGACTCCGGGGATCGGGAAGGTGCGCGACACGGCTCCGGCCGTGACGACGACGATGTCGTAGGCGAACTCGTACGGCTCGCCGACGGGAGGGGTGATCGTCGCGGTCTTCGACGCGTGGTCGATGTGGGTGACCTTCGCGGTGACGACGTTCGTCTTCGAGAGGTGACGACGGTGCGCCACCACGGCGTGCCGGGCTTCGATCGAGCCGGCCGCGACCTCGGGAAGGAAGGGCTGGTAGGTCATGTACGGGAGGGGGTCGACCATGGTGACCTCGGCCTCGCCTTTTCGCAGCCACTTCTCAAGCTTCCAGGCGGTGTAGAAGCCCGCGTAGCCGCCACCGACAATGAGAATTTTTGGCACGATAAGGGTCCTCCTACATGATGGAATATGCGAAAACTTACCGATTCGATCGATTTCGCTTGAGCCGCCGAAGAGCACCTATGCCGAACAGCGTTACTAGGATAGCAAACCCCAACAGCACAAGCAGCGGAACGCTGATATAGGTCAGCGTCAGCTCGGTCGGAAGCCAGGGGCTCGCGGCCGTGTCCGTCGGCAGCGGCGGGTCGCTGCTCGGGATGGCGCGGACGACGGGTGCGGCCGTCGGTGCCGCTGTCGGGACCGTGTCGATGCGCCGGTGCAGGTGGATCCAGTCCTGGAGCAGGACAGAGGGCGACGGCGAGGTCGAGGGCTTCACGTACGCCGTGACCGCGGCGGCCGCGTCGATCAAGCCGTTGCCGTAGACCGGGCTCGGGACGACGTGGCCGTTCGGGTTGGCCGTCGCGATCACGCGGTTCATCACCGCAGCGGCACTGAGCTTCGGGAACGCGGCCCGCACGAGGGCGACGAGGCCGGAGACGATCGGGGCGGATGCGCTCGTGCCGCTCCACTGCACGTAGCCGCCGTTCGGCACCACGCCGACGAGTTGTTCGCTCGGAGCGGCGACGGCGATCGTGATGCCCTGCGACGAGGCGTCGAAGCTCGCGGTCTTGTTACGGTCGACGCCTCCGACGGTGAGCACGCCGGGGATCGTGGCCGGGGCGCCGACCTCCGTCGTGCCGCTCCCCCGGTTTCCCGCGGCGGCGACGACGACGACGTCGTGGTCGAACGCGTAGAGAAAGGCGTCGTCCCAGCTCGATGGCCAGTCGAGGGTGTTCCGGGTGAGCGACATGTTGATCACGTCGGCGCCGTGGTCGACGGCCCAGCGGATGCCGGCCGCGATCTGGTCGTCATTGCTGAGCTTTGCACCGCTGCTCCCGAACGCAACCGACACCGCGAGAATGGACGCCTCTGGCGCGACGCCGATGACTCCGGTCCCCTCCGCGGACCCGCGGCCGGCCATCAGGGAAGCGACCAGTGTGCCGTGCTCGCTGCCGTCACCCACGGGGGTCTGGCCGTTGCTCGACCCCAGGCCCGAGACATCCGTGCCGCCGACGACGGCACCGGCGAGTTCGGGAACGCTCGTGCTCACCCCGGTGTCGATCACGGCGACCGTCACGCCTGCGCCCTTGGTCGTCGCCCACGCCTGCGTGAACCCGTAGTCGTTGAGCCAGTATTCGAGGTCGCGCACCTGGTCGGCGTGCGCGGGTGCCGCGTCGCCGACGACGGAGACTCCGCCGAGGACGGCGGCCAGAGCCAGCGCGAGCACGGCGCCGAGGCGCCGCTGCTGCAGGGAACGGGTCACGCGTCCGCCGCGGAATAGTCGAGGCACTCGCAGACGGCGGGAGTCCAGGCAGCCCGCGCGAGCGCGAGGTCACCGATCGGGTTGACGCCGGGTCCCGCGGCGAGCGAGTGCGCCGCGAGCGCGTGCAGGCACTTGACCCGGTCGGGCATGCCGCCGGAGGAAATTCCGGCGATCTCGGGTACGTCACCGAGCGTGGCGCGGTCGGCGAGGAAACCGGTGTGGGCGCGACGGTACTGGTCGTGGACGGTCTCATCGTCGGCGAGCAGCTGGTTGAACTCGTTCATGACCTGGGTCGCCTCGAGGAAGGAGAGCGCCGCGGTCGCGGCCGGGTGGGTCAGGTAGTAGAGCGTGGGGAACGGCGTGCCGTCGCTCAGCCGGGGCGCAGTAGCGACGACGGTGGGGGCTCCGCACACGCAGCGGGCGGCGATGCCCACGGCGTCGCGGGCGGGGCGGCCGAGCTGTGCGCTGACGATCTTCAGGTCGTCTGCGGTGACGGGAGCGAACGGCGGCCGGGTCACTGGGTGGCCTGAGGGGCGAGTCCGGCGGTCATGACGGAAGCGAACATGGACGATACCCAATCGATGTCGGTGTTCTGAATGGCCGTGGTCGCGGCGGGCGCTGCGGCAGCGGCGGCCGGCAAGGGCAGGTCATTGATCACGAGGAAGCTGACGTCACCCGGCAGCACATAGGACAGCCGGGCACGGGCCTGGGTCGTGACGTAGGTGCGGTCGTTCCAGCGTTCCCGCTCGGTCTTGAGCTGGTCGACGGTGGTCTGCTGTGTGGTGACATCTGCGGTGAGCCGGCTGATTTCCTGCTGCTGCTCGCCGTAGGTGCGAAGGCTCGGGGCGAGCACGACGACCGCGAGGATGAGGATGCCCATCATCATGAGCGAGAACCCGGACAGGCGCAGGCCGCGAAGCCAGCCGTTCATCGGGGTTTCGTCGACGCCGAGCGCGACGGGCTGCCGTTCCGTGCCTTTGACGGCCATGACGACTCCCTTCGCCGGTTCCTCGGCGGTTCTCACCGGATAAAAAAACAGAGCTCTCGAAGCGCGGGATTCACCCCGCGCTTCGAGAGCTCCAGTCGAAACTAGGCCTTGAAACGGGGGAAGGCAGAGCGGCCCGCGTACACGGCGGCCTCGCCCAGCTCTTCTTCGATCCTCAGCAGCTGATTGTACTTGGCAACGCGCTCGGAGCGGGCAGGCGCTCCGGTCTTGATCTGGCCGGCATCGACGGCGACCGCGAGGTCGGCGATGAAGGTGTCTTCCGTCTCACCGGAGCGGTGCGAGATGACGGTCGTGTAGCCGGCGCGCTGCGCGAGGGCAACGGCGTCGAGCGTCTCGGTGAGGGTACCGATCTGGTTGACCTTGACCAGGATGGAGTTGGCCGTGCCGAGGGCCAGGCCCTTGGCGAGACGCTCCGGGTTGGTCACGAACAGGTCGTCTCCGACGATCTGCACGAGTCCGCCGATTTCGGCGGTGAGGTGCACGTAGCCGTCCCAGTCGTCTTCCTCGAGCGGGTCTTCGATCGACACGAGCGGGTAGGACTTGACGAGGTCGACGTAGTACGCGGACAGCTCCTGGGCGGAGAGTTCCTTGCCCTCGAAGTGGTAGACGCCGTCCTTGTAGAACTCGGAGGCGGCGCAGTCGAGTGCCAGGCCGATGTCCTTGCCGGGCGTGTAGCCGGCGTTGGTGATGGCTTCGACGATGAGGTCGAGTGCCGCACGGTTGCTCGGCAGGTTCGGAGCGAATCCACCCTCGTCGCCGAGGCCGGTGGACAGGCCCTTCGACTTGAGCAGGGCCTTCAGGGCGTGGTACGTCTCGGTGCCCCAGCGGAGGCCCTCGGCGAAGGACTCGGCGCCGAGCGGGACAACCATGAATTCCTGGATGTCCACGTCGTTGTCGGCGTGCGAGCCACCGTTGATGATGTTCATCATCGGGACCGGCAGGGTGTGCGCGTTCGGGCCACCGAGGTAGCGGAACAGGGGCAGGCCGGCCGAGGTGGCTGCGGCCTTGGCGACGGCGAGGCTCACGCCGAGGATGGCGTTGGCGCCGACGCGGTGCTTGTTCTCGGTGCCATCGGTTTCGATAAGGACGGCGTCGACGATGCGCTGGTCGGTGGCGTCGAGGTCCTCGACTGCCGGGCCGAGCTCGTCGATAACGGCGTCGACGGCCTTGAGGACGCCCTTGCCGAGGTAACGCGACTTGTCGCCGTCGTGAAGTTCATAAGCTTCGAACGCACCGGTGGATGCGCCCGACGGAACGGCGGCACGGCTGACGGAGCCGTCATCAAGCAATACCTCGACCTCGACGGTCGGGTTGCCTCTGGAGTCGAGAATCTCGCGCGCTACTACTGCCTCAATGAGAGCCACAGCTATCTCCTGTTTCCTGTTATTTCCTAATGGGTGGGGTGTTGGTTTGGGGGGAACGTGCAGGAAGACGACGTTGTGTTCCAATCATGTAACAGTCTAGCGACGGAGGCTCCGGGCGCGGGAATCAGCCCGCGAGCGGACGGAACTCGAGCGTGGCGGCATCCGCTGTTTCATCGGTGACGAAGGCGTACCGCCCATAGCCCGCCTCGGCGGCACGGCCGAGCAGGGCCTTGAGGTTCTTGGTGCGGTGTTCGAGCCGGACGCGCAGTCCCTGGGTGACAAGCGCGGTCTTCAGGGCGACGAGGCGGCCGGGCGCTGCGTCCTTCTCGTGGATGAGCACGACGGCGTTCTCGGCGGATGCGCCGGCGTCGCCGAGCAGGTCGACGATGCGTTCGAAGCCGATCGAGAAACCGCACGCCGGAACGTCGACGCCGAGGAACCGCCCGATCATGCCGTCATACCGCCCGCCGCCGCCGAGCGAATAGCCGAGCTCGGGGTGCGCGATCTCGAAGATCGTTCCGGTGTAGTAGCCCATGCCGCGCACGAGGGTCGGGTCGAAGACGAGGTCGGCGCCGGGGAGGGCGTCGCGGAGGGCGAGCAGGTCGGCGTATGCGGCCGGGTCGAGCCAGGCGGGTGCGACGGCAGCGTCGGGTTCGCTCGCGGAGCCGAGCAGGTCCCAGCCCGCGGACGCGATCGAGCGGAGGGTCTCCGCGATGCCGTCGGTGGGGATGCCGAGGCCGTCGAGTTCGGTGACGACGCCGTCGACGCCGATCTTGTCGAGCTTGTCGATCGTGATCAGGGCGCGCTCGTTGAGGTCCGTGGGCACGTTCCAGTGCGCGAGCAGGGCGGTGAGGATGCGGCGGTCATTGATGCGCACCGAGCAGCCGGTGAGGCCGAGGGCGTCGAGCGCGGCCATCGTCGCGGTGATGAGCTCGATCTCGGCGAGCGGGCCGGCCTCGCCGATGATGTCGATGTCGCACTGCACGAACTGGCGGTAGCGGCCCTTCTGCGGGCGTTCGGCTCGCCAGACCGGGGCGATCTGGATGGCGCGGAACACCGTGGGCAGGGCGGCGCGGTGCGTCGCGTAGAACCGGGCGAGCGGCACGGTGAGGTCGAAGCGGAGGCCGAGGTCGGCGAGGCTGAGCAGGTCGCCGGACTCCGCGGCGGCGAGGGCGTCCGCCGGGGCCAGGCCGCGCTTGAGCACCGCGAAGCCGAGCTTCTCGTTGTCGCCGCCGAGGCCGGAGTGCAGCCGGGCGGAGTCCTCCATGACCGGGGTCTCGATCTCGTCGAAGCCGTGGGCGGCGAAACTGCGCCGGATCACGCCGAGTGCGTGCTCGCGGCCGGCCTTCTCGGCGGGGAGGAAGTCGCGCATGCCGCGCGGCGGGGTCACCTGTGTTGCCATGGAACCCATTGTCTCAGGTCGGGCCGGGCGACCCGGCCCGCCGGCGATTCAGTCGTTCGCGGTGGGGAGGCCGATGATGCCGGCATCCGAGAAGTCGGTGGCGGCATCCGCCGCACCCGCGAACTCCGTGCTGTCGAGTTCCGCCGCGCGGATCTCATCCTGGAGGCCGCGGACGGCCGTGCGCAGGGCGCGCTCGGAGTCGAGGCCGCGGGCCTTCGCCGCCGAGACGATCGCGAGCAACAGCGGGCCGAGCTCGTCCTCGCTCTCGAGAGGGAGCGGGAAGTCGGCGCCGTCCGCGTCGAGCAGCCCGATCTTCTGGGCGCGCCCGAGGACCTTGTCGGCGAGGGCGAGCGCGGGCATTCCCTGCGGAATGCCGTCGAGCACGCTCGTGCGGCCGGGCTTCTCGGTGGCCTTGAAGCCGTCCCAGGCTGCGGCGACGTCGTCGGCGGTCGCGAGGTCGAGGTCTCCGAAGACGTGCGGATGCCGGCCCTCGAGTTTCCGGGTCAGGCGCGCGGCGACATCCTGCAGGTCGAAGTCCTCCCCGGCGGTGTGCGCGGCGAGGTCGGCGTGGAAGAGGACCTGGTAGAGCACGTCGCCGAGCTCCTCGAGGAGTTCCTCACGACCGCCCGCCTCGATCGCCTCGATCAGTTCGTGGCTCTCCTCGAGCAGGTAGGGCACGAGCGAGGCGTGGGTCTGCTCCGCGTCCCACGGGCAGCCGTCGGGGGCGCGCAGCCGGGCGACCGTCCGGATGAGGACGTCGATCGGGGTGTCGATCCGAGAATCGACGGACGGGTCGAGCGGGCTGGTGTCGGTCACGACGACCTCCTGGGGTTGGGGTTCTTCTGCGCCGTCGCCGGCGGAGCGGCGGGGGCGACCGGTTCCTCGACCGGGCGGGGGAAGATCGCCGCGAGCAGGGAACCCGCCCAGGCGATCAGGGCCGCGTCGCCGAGCGGTTCGTCGTTGATCCGCGGCATCGGCACCATGATGGCCCCGGTTGCGACGGTGTACCGCGAGCCGGGGTACATCCGCTTCAGGCGCACCTGCATCGAGTCGGCGAGGTCGGCCGAGGCGACCCGCAGGTTGGAGCCCATCGCGACGACTTCGCTCAGGCCGGCCTGCTGGGAGAGCCAGCGCAGCCGGGAGACCAGGATCAGGTTCTGCACCGGCTGCGGCGGCTCGCCGTAGCGGTCGGTGAGCTCGTCGAGCACGAGGTCGATCTGGTCCCTGGCCGCGGTCGGGGAGCTCGCCGCGGAGAGCTTCTGGTAGGCCTCGAGGCGGAGACGCTCGCTGTCGACGTAGTCCTCGGGGATGTGCGCGTCGACGGGCAGCTCGAGCCGGAGCTCGGTCTGGCCCTCTGCGACGTCGCCGCGGAAGGCGCTCACGGCCTCGCCGATCATGCGCAGGTAGAGGTCGAAGCCGACGCCGGCGATATGCCCGGCCTGTTCGCCGCCGAGCAGGTTGCCCGCTCCGCGGATCTCGAGGTCTTTCAGGGCGACCTGCATGCCCGCGCCGAGCTCGTTGTTCGCGGCGATCGTCGAGAGCCGGTCGTGGGCGATCTCGGTGAGCGGCTTGTTCTCGTCGTAGAGGAAGTACGCGTACGCGCGCTCCCGGCCGCGGCCGACGCGGCCGCGCAGCTGGTGCAGCTGGCTCAGCCCGAACTTGTCCGCCCTGTCGATGATGATCGTGTTCGCGTTGGCGATGTCGAGGCCGGTCTCGATGATCGTCGTGGAGACGAGCACATCGAACTTGCGCTCCCAGAAGTCCACGACGACCTGCTCGAGCTGCGCCTCGGGCAGTTGCCCGTGGGCGACGGCGATGCGGGCCTCGGGCACGAGTTCGGCGAGGTGCGCGGCGATCCGGTTGATGCTCGACACCCGGTTGTGCACGACGAAGATCTGGCCCTCGCGGAGCAGCTCGCGCCGGATCGCGGCGGCGACCTGCCGGTCGGAGTATGGCCCGACGAAGGTGAGGATCGGGTGCCGGTCCTCCGGCGGGGTCGCGAGGGTCGACATCTCGCGGATGCCGGTGACCGCCATCTCGAGCGTGCGCGGGATCGGCGTCGCGCTCATCGCGAGGATGTCGACGTTGGTCTTGAGCTTCTTGAGGGCGTCCTTGTGCTCGACGCCGAACCGCTGCTCCTCGTCGATGATGACGAGCCCGAGGTCCTTGAAGATGATCGAGCCGGTCAGGAGCCGGTGGGTGCCGATCACGAGGTCGACGGTGCCGTCGAGGATGCCCGCGATCGTCTCCCGGGACTCCTTCTCGGTCTGGAACCGGCTCAGCGCCCGGATGTGCACGGGGAAGCCGGCGAATCGTTCCTGGAACGTCTCCATGTGCTGACGCACGAGCAGCGTCGTCGGCACCAGGATCGCGACCTGCTTGCCGTCCTGGATCGCCTTGAACGCGGCACGCACGGCGACCTCGGTCTTGCCGAAACCGACGTCGCCGGAGAGCAGCCGGTCCATCGGGATGGGCCGTTCCATGTCGGCCTTGACCTCGTCGATGGTCGTGAGCTGGTCGGGGGTCTCCGCGAACGGGAACGCCTCCTCGAGCTCGCGCTGCCACGGGGTGTCCGGACCGAAGGCGTGGCCCTTGCTCGCCATGCGTGCCGAGTAGAGCTTGACGAGCTCGACGGCGATGTCCCGCACCGCGTGCCGGGCCTTCGACTTCGCGCTCGACCAGTCGCTGCCGCCCATCTTGCTGAGCGCGGGAGCCTCGCCGCCGATGTACCGGCTGACGAGGTCGAGCTGGTCGGTGGGCACGAAGAGCTTGTCGCCGGGGTGCCCGCGCTTGGACGGCGCGTACTCGAGCACGAGGTACTCGCGCTTGGTCTTGACCGGGTTGCGGCCTCCGCTCGACACCTCGCGCTGGGTCAGTTCGACGAACCGTCCGATGCCGTGGGTCTGGTGCACGACGTGGTCGCCGGCCTTCAGCTGCAGCGGGTCGACGACGTTCTTGCGCCGGCTCGCGAGCTTCTTCACCTGGCGGGCGTCGTAGCCGACCGTGCGCCCGTAGAACTCGGACTCGCTGACGAGGGTGAGTTTCGTCTCGGCGAGCTCGAAACCGTGGTCGACGGATGCCTTCAGCACGTACGCGATGCCGGGTTCCGGTTGGGCGGGCCATTCGGTCACGATCCGCGCGGGGAGCTCATGCTCGGAGAGAACGGCAGCGGCGCGTTCGACGAGCCCGGCACCCTGGGCGAGCACGCCGACGGTCCAGCCGTCCTTCATCCGGCTGCTGAGGTGCCCGATGGCGCCCTCGACGCTGCCCTGGAAGCTGGGGACCGCCTCGCCCTCGACCCTGATGGTGAGGAGCTCGTCGATTTCGCGGTGCTCCGGCAGCACCGGGGCATCCGTCGGGGCGGCCTGGAAGGAACTGAAGGTCCACCAGACGTGCGCGGAGGCCGGCGCGCCGGGGGCGGTGTGCGTGACCGAGTCGCGCAGCCGGCCGAGGGTGAGGAAGTCGCCGGATTCGAGGTCGATCGGGGCGTCTGCACCGGCGGTCGCCGCGCTCCAGGCGGCGCCGAGGAACTCCCGGTTGGTCTCGGCGAGGCTGATCGCCCGGCTGGCGACGCGCTCGGGCGAGACCACGGCGACGGCGGCTTCGGCGGGGAGGTAGTGCGTGATCGGCACGAGCCGGTCGACGAGGGCGGGCGCGAGGCTCTCCATGCCCTCGACCGGGATTCCCTCCGCGATCTTGGCGAGCAGCCCGGCGAGGCTCGGGAACTCGTGTTGCATCTCCCGGGCGCGCTGCCGCACGGCGGGGCTCAGCAGCAGTTCACGGCTCGGCGGCAGGCTCACCGAGGCGACCGGTTCCGGCAGGGAGCGCTGGTCGGCGACGGAGAAGGCGCGGATCTGCTCGACCTCGTCGCCGAAGAACTCGACCCGGGACGGGTGCGGGGCGATCGAGGGGAACACGTCGAGGATGCCGCCGCGCACGGCGAACTCGCCGCGCCTGGTGACCATGTCGACGCGGGTGTACGCGAGCTCGACGAGCTGCACGGCGATGGCGCTCAGGTCGTTGCCGCGGGCGCCTGCCGTGAGCACGACGGGGGCGAAGTCGGTGAGGTTGTCGGCGACCGGCTGCAGGGCCGCGCGCACGGATGCGATCACGATCAGCGGGCGGCGGAGGTCCGGTTCGGTCTCCTCCCACTCCCGCATCCGCCGCAGTGCGAAGAGCCGCTTGCCGACGATCTCCGCGCTCGGGCTCAGCCGTTCGTGCGGGAGGGTCTCCCAGGCCGGGAAGCCGATGATCTCGGCGTCTTCGGTGAAGCAGTCGAGGTTGTCGTGCAGGTACTCCGACTCACGCCCGGTCGCGGTGATGACCAGCAGGGCCGGGGCCTTGCCCAGCCGCGCGCGCTGCTCGAGGAGCGCGGCGAGCACGGGGGCCCTGAGTCCTTCGGTGAGTGAGAAGTCGGCGTCGCGGCCCGCGCACGCGAGGGCTCGCTCGAACGTGGAGGCGCGCGAAAGGGTGGCAATTACGCCGTGGAGGGTCACCCGGTAATTCTACGCAGCACCACCGACCATCGCCTTTCCGGTCGAGAGTTGCCGTTCCGCCGGGAACTCTCGACCGGAAAGGTCACTGTCGCGGGCGGGTCAGGGCGCGTGGAACTTCTGCTGCGCAGCGGTGACGCCCTCGGCGGCGATCAGCTGGATCGCATCCGCTGCGTCTTCGAGCAGGTTCGGCAGGGTTTCGCGCTCGGTCTTCGAGAAGTCGCGCAGCACGAAGTCAGCCGGTGCCTGGCGGCCGGGCGGGCGGCCCAGACCGAGGCGGATGCGCACGAAGTCCTTCGTGCCGACGGCCGCAATGATGTCGCGGAGCCCGTTGTGGCCCCCGTGACCGCCGCCGACCTTGATCTTGAGCGTGTCGAACGGCAGGTCGAGCTCGTCGTGCACGACGATGAGTCGCTCCGGTTCGAGCTTGTAGAACCGCAGCAGGGCGGACACCGGCCCGCCGGACACGTTCATGTAGGTGTTCGGCGTCGCGAGCACGAGCCCGGGGCCGCCGGGGAAGCTGCGCCCGGAGGCGACCGTCGCGTTGGTCTTGTGGGTCTTGAAATTCGCCGACAGTCGGTCGGCGAGCACGGCGGTCACCATGTGACCGACGTTGTGGCGGTTTCCGGCGTAGTCGGGCCCGGGGTTACCGAGCCCGACTACGAGCCAGAGATTCTCGTCCAGGGAAATCCTCCTTGGTCGACGAGATCAGGCAGAAGCTGTGAAGCGGATGCTACTCGGCGGGGGCTTCCACGACGGCGGCCTCGGCGTCGGCGTCAGCCACGACCTCTTCCTCTTCCTCGGCCTCGGGCAGGTGCACGCTGATGACGACGGCGTCTGCATCGGAGATGAGCGCGGCACCGTCGGGAAGGACGATCTCGCCGGCCTTGATCTGGGCGCCCTCGTCGAGGCCCTCGACGTTGACAACGACGTTCTGCGGGATGTTGGTCGCTTCGACCTCGAGCAGCAGGGTCTTGATGTCCAGGTCGATGACGTTTCCGGCGATGATCTCACCGGTCAGGTGCACGGCGACCTCAACCTGGACCTTTTCACCCTTGCGGATGACGATGAGGTCGAGGTGTTCGATGATCTGACGGACCGGGTCCTTCTGGACGTCCTTGACGAGGGTCAGGTGGGTCTCGCCGTTGACCTCGAGCTCGAGCACCGCATTGGCGCGACGCAGGATCAGGCCGATCTGGTGGGACGGAAGTGCAACGTGCACCGGGTCGGTGCCGTGGCCGTAGATGACGGCCGGGATCTTGCCGAGCACGCGCAGCTTGCGGGCCGCACCCTTGCCGAACTTGGTGCGCAGGTCGGCGTCGATCTTGTTGTCGATGACCTTTTTGTCCTTGGCCTCAGCCATGATGTCTCCTTGTCAGGCCGCTACGGCCCAGATCAGTTGCGCAGCCGATGGCCGCGCGATGGGTGCTGGTTCAACTCGAACGCGTGTCGCGTGAGGAAAGGCCGTGAAGCATTTCGCCGCGTCGATAACGGATGCCGAGCGCGAGTGACACGCCTGGCAGCCCTCGCCGAAGTTCAACTGCCAATCCTAGCGGAGTGTGGGGGAACCGCGCACCAGCATCCGCCCGCCCCGGTCGGGCAGGCGCCCAGCCCGACCGACTAACCTTGAACGTGGTTCTCAACCAACGATTTTGAAGGAGCGAACGTGACCGTAACCGGTGCAGCACAGGCAAATATTGGCGTCGTCGGACTGGCGGTGATGGGCTCGAACCTCGCCCGTAACCTCGCCAGCCGGGAGGGGAACACCGTCGCGGTCTACAACCGCTCGTACGTGCGCACCCAGACCCTCATGACGGAACACCCCGAGGCCGGCTTCGTCGCCTCGGAGACCATCGAGGACTTCGTCGCGTCGCTGAGCCGCCCGCGTACCGCCATCATCATGGTCCAGGCCGGCAAGGGCACGGACGCGGTCATCAGCCAGCTCGCCGAGTTGTTCGAGCCCGGCGACATCATCGTCGACGGCGGCAACGCGGACTTCCACGACACCATCCGCCGCGAAAAGGCGATCAGCGCGACCGGCATCAACTTCGTCGGCGCCGGCATCTCCGGCGGCGAAGAGGGCGCACTCAAGGGCCCGAGCATCATGCCCGGCGGCTCCGCGCTCGCCTATGAGACCCTCGGCCCGATCCTCGAGTCGATCGCCGCCGTCGTCGACGGCGTCCCGTGCGTCACCCACATCGGCACCGACGGCGCCGGCCACTTCGTCAAGATGGTGCACAACGGCATCGAATACGCCGACATGCAGCTCATCGCCGAGGCCTACGACCTGCTCCGCCACGTGACCGGCCACTCCCCCGCCGCCATCGCCGACGTGTTCACCGAATGGAACAAGGGCGACCTCGAGAGCTACCTCATCGAGATCACCGCCGAGGTCCTCCGCCAGGTCGACGCCGAGACCGGCCTGCCGTTCATCGACATCGTCCTCGACGAGGCCGGCTCCAAGGGAACCGGCGTCTGGACCGTGCAGAACGCGCTCGACCTCGGCGTGCCCGTCGCCGGAATCGCGGAGGCCGTGTTCGCCCGTGCCGTGTCGAGCCACCCCGAACAGCGCGGCCCGGTGCGTGCCTCGATCAGCGCCCGCCCCGAGATCGCCGTCGTCGGCCACACCTTCGTCGACGACGTGCGCCAGGCGCTCTATGCCTCGAAGGTCGTCGCGTACGCGCAGGGCTTCGACGAGATCATCGCCGGTGCCGCCAAGTACAACTGGAGCATCGACAAGGGCGCCGTCGCCACGATCTGGCGCGGCGGCTGCATCATCCGCGCCCAGTTCCTGAACCGCATCGTGGATGCCTACGCGAACGACCCGTCGATCCCGACCCTGCTCGTCGACCCGTTCTTCGCCGCCGCCGTCGCCTCGGGCGAGTCGGCCTGGCGCCGCGTCGTCTCGACGGCCGCGCTCTCCGGCATCCCGGTTCCCGGGTTCGCCTCGGCCCTGAGCTACTTCGACTCGCTCGCCGCGGAACGCCTGCCCGCCGCCCTCGTGCAGGGGCAGCGCGACTTCTTCGGAGCGCACACCTACAAGCGCGTCGACAAGCCCGGCGTGTTCCACACCCTGTGGTCTGGCGACCGCACCGAGATCGCCACGGAAGCCTCCACCCACTAGTCGAAGCATCCGCCTCTCTCCGAGCCTGAACGCTCTCCGCGAGAGCGGAGAAAGTGCCCCTTCCCTGTGCGGGAAGGGGCACTTTTTACGCTCTCGCGGAGAGTGGAGCCGGAATTTGGGATACTGGAGCCCACGATGAACGACGACGACGGCAGCGAGCAGCACGAGCACCCGGAGCTCGCCGGGTATGAGCCGCATGACAGCGCACGTCCGCTGCGTAGCAGGCGGACACTGCTCGTCATGCGCATCGCCGTGCTGCTCGGGCTCGTGGCCCTGATCGTGCCGGGGATCCTCACGTCGCTCCAGATTGCATCCGCCACCGCCACGAACGCGTGCTCCGTCGCGGTCGCCCACTACTACCCGCTCGCGGAGGGGTCCACCGCGCGCTTCGACCTGGCCGGGCCCGGCGGGTTCGGCTGGCAGTGTTACGCGATCGACGTGCACGAGCGGGAGGCCTGGGTGATCGCACTCGGCCTGATCCCCCGCGCGCCGGGCTTCGGCCCACCGATCGTGCCGGCCTAGGCATCCGCCGACCGCGTGCGCCCGGCAGGGGCGTCGGGGTTAACGACGGATGCCCCGCTCGGGTGAGCGGGGCATCCGTCGGTGGGGGCAGCGCTGGTTACGCGGCGCCCTCGAACATCGAGGTGACGGATCCCTCGTCGAAGACCTCGTGGATCGCGCGGGCCAGGAGCGGGGCGATCGGCAGCACGGTCAGGGTCGGGAAGCGCTTCTCCGGCGGGATCGGCAGGGTGTCGGTGACGACGACCTCGGTGATCGCCGGGTTCTGCAGCAGTTCGAGCGCGGGGTGGCTGAACACCGCGTGGGTCGCGGCGACGACGACGCCGATCGCGCCGGCGGCACGGAGTGCCTCGGCGGCGAGGACGATGGTGCGTCCGGTGTCGATCATGTCGTCGACGAGCAGGCAGACGCGGCCGGAGACCTGGCCGACGATCTCGTGCACGGAGACGCGGTTCGGCACCAGCGGGTCGCGACGCTTGTGGATGATCGCCAGCGGGGCTCCGAGCTTGTCGCTCCAGATATCGGCGACGCGGACGCGGCCCATGTCCGGCGACACCACGGTGAGCGTTGCGGGGTCGAGCTTCTCCTGGAAGTGCTCGAGCAGCACCGGCATGGCGAAGAGGTGGTCGACGGGGCCGTCGAAGAAGCCCTGGATCTGGGCGGCGTGCAGGTCGATCGACATGATGCGGTCGGCGCCGGCGACCTTGAACAGGTCGGCGACGAGACGGGCCGATACCGGCTCGCGGCCGCGGCCCTTCTTGTCCTGGCGGGCGTACGGGTAGAACGGCGCTACAACCGTGATGCGCTTGGCGGAGGCCCGCTTGAGCGCGTCGACCATGATGAGCTGTTCCATCAGCCATTCATTGATCGGGTTGGTGTGCGACTGGATCACGAAGGTGTCGCTGCCGCGCACGCTCTCGTCGAAACGGGCATAAATCTCGCCGTTCGCGAAGGTACGCGCGTCGGTGTGCACGAGTTCGGTACCGAGCTCCTTGGCGATGTCCAGTGCCAGTTGTGGGTGTGCTCGCCCCGAAACCAATACAAGTCGTTTCTCGCCGCTGGCATTGATTCCAGGCACCTAGTCTCCGCTCTTAGCCGCGGCTTCCGCCGCGTCGGTTCCCGGGCGGTTGGTCTGAACCCAGCCGTCCATATTGCGTTGTGGGGCCACGGTGAGAGCCAAAGCTCCGGCCGGCACGTCCTTGCGAACGATCGTCCCGGCACCGGTGTAAGCCCCGTCCCCAATCCTAACGGGCGCGACGAACACGTTGTGCGACCCGGTGCGCACATGCGACCCCACGACGCTCGGCGACTTGGTCACGCCGTTGTAGTTCGCGAAGATCGTTCCCGCCCCGATATTGGAGTGCACACCGACCGTCGCATCGCCGACGTAGCTCAGGTGCGGCACCTTGCTGCCCTCGCCGATGACGGCGTTCTTGGTCTCGACGAAGGTGCCGATCTTGCCGTCGGCGCCGAGGATGGTTCCGGGCCGCAGGTAGGAGAACGGGCCGACGGATGCGCCGGCGCCGATCACCGCGAGGGTCGCGTCCGTGCGCTTCACCTCGGCGTTCGCGCCGATTTCGCAGTCCACGAGGGTCGTGTCCGGTCCCACGACGGCTCCGGTCTCGATGACCGTCGCCCCGAGGATCTGGGTGCCGGGCTTGATCGTGACGTCGGGCGCGATCGCGGCGGCGAGGTCGATCCAGGTCGTCGCGGGGTCCTGCACGGTCACGCCGGCGAGCTGCCAGCCGCGCACGATGAGCGCGTTGAGCTGCCGGGCGGACTCGGCGAGCTGGGCCCGGTCGTTGATGCCGGCGACGAGCCAGGCATCCGCCACCGGGACGGCACGCACGTCGGAGCCGGACTCACGGAGCAGGCCGATCACGTCGGTGAGGTACTTTTCGCCCTGGGCGTTCTCGGTGGTGATGAGGGCGAGCTGAGCACGCAGTTCGGCGATACCGAAGACGTACACACCGGCGTTCGTCTCCGTGATCAGGCGTTCCTCCGGGCTGGCGTCCTTCTGTTCCACGATGCGGTCGAACGCTCCGGCCGCGTCGCGCACGATGCGGCCGTAGCCGGTGGAGTCGTCGGGGAAGGCGGACAGCACGGTCGCAGCGACGGAGCGTTCGCGGTGCGCGGTGATGAAGCTCGCGAGGGTCGCCGCGTTCAGGAGAGGAACGTCGCCGCTGACGACGAGCACGTCGCCCTCGAAGTCGACGGGCAGAGCCTCGATGGCCTGCTCGACAGCGCGGCCGGTTCCCGGCACCTCGTCCTGGTCGACGACGATGCTCTCGGGCAGGTCGGCCTCGACGATTTCGACGAGCCGGTCGCGCTCGTGGCGCACGACGGTGACGACGTGCGCGGCGTTCAGCGCGGATGCCGTCGCGAGCACGTGGCTGAGGATGGGCAGTCCGGCGAGCGGGTGCAGCAGTTTGGGGGTCGCGGATTTCATCCGGGTGCCCTGGCCTGCGGCCAAGACGACGATGGCGAGACGGGAATCGGTCACGGGGTCCTCGTGCTTCTGTGTTGCCGGCCGGGGGGACCGGATGCGGGCGCCACTGGAATGCAGCACTGGAAATGATCTACTGCTCCGCCGCCAGGACTCGAACCTGGACCTAACAGCTCCAAAGGCTGTCGTGCTGCCATTACACCACGGCGGAATTCGTCGACCGGGGCCGACCAACGCTGATAAGTCTGCCAGAAGTATCGGGCGCGGCGCACAGCCGGGCGCGTCGACGACCTGTACCGGTGAGCGGATGCCCCGGCTAGCCGGATAATAGGACGATGCCCGGCAATGACGAAGTAGACCGCATCGTGGATGCCTGGCTGCGCGAGCGGCCGGACCTCGATTTCGCCCCGTTGCAGGTACTCAGCCGGGTCGGTCGCCTCGCCAAGCACCTCGACCGGGCCAGGCGCACCGCGTTCTCCCGCTCCGAGCTGGAGTCGTGGGAGTTCGACGTTCTGTCGGCGCTTCGCCGCGAGGGCGCACCCTACGAGCTCAGCCCGAAAGCCCTGCTGCAGCAGACCCTCGTCTCGAGCGGGACCATGACCAACCGGATCGACCGGCTCGTCGAACGCGGCCTCGTCACCCGGCGTACCGACCCCAACGACGGCCGCGGCATCTTCGTCGTGATGAACCCCGACGGGCTGATCCGGGTCGACGCCGCGATCACGCGCCTCGTGGACGCGGAGGCCGAACTGCTCTCCACCCTCACGGCGGGAGAACGCGAACGCCTCGCCTCCCTGCTCCGCAAGCTCAGCCTCGACTTCGACTGAGCCGACCCCTCGCCTGGCCGGGCCGCCTACAGGGCGGACTTCGGGAAGCTCTTCCACGCCGAGCGGAACCGGCTCTCGAGGTGGGCGCCGCGGAACTGCTCTGTCGCATGCAGGCGACCATAGGTGAACGAGTTCTCGTTCTCGATGTAGGCCTGCATTCCGAGTTTGAGCAGGACCCCCTTGGCGACGACGCTGTCGTGGTGCTCTCCGAGGATGTCCTGGACGAGCCGGGCGGAAGCCACCAGCCGCGCCGCCCGTTTCGGGCTCAGGGGCAGCGCCGACTCCGTCGAGTACCGGAGGCGCTTGGCGATCTTGCGCACCTCGTGCAGGGCGGCATCGTGGTCGGGGCCCTGCGGCACCTTGCGTGCGCCGCGGACGGCCTTGCGCAGCCGGTCGGCGTCGCGCGAGATGATCGACGGCGCTACGGAGCGGGCCGGCTTCTTGGCGAGCGCGGTGAACGGCGGGTCTGCGATGAGGGCGTCGAGGGCATCGAGGAGCCGGAAGTACCGCGGACTGTCCAGGGCGACGTCCGCGTACACCTGCGCGGCGGTGAGATCGGCCGTGAAGTACGCGTCCAGGCGCTTTCCCACCTGTCCAACGACGAGCTTGGCCGGTTCCGACGACAGCAACCTGGCCAGGTTGTGGTGCAGGATCTCGTTGTCGCGGGTGGCCCCGAGCACCCGGGCGATCCACTGGAGCTCATCGCCGAGGGCGGTCGCGAGCCCGCCGGGAAGCAGGTCGCGATAGCTGGCCAGTACCGAACGCATCCGCCGGGTCGCGACCCGCATCTGGTGCACGGCTTCGGCGTCGTCGCGGCGCACGAGCGGGTCCTGGCGCACGAGCGCGCGCATCTGAGTGTCGAGGTAGGCGAGCAGCAGCGCGCCCGTCGTGCTCGACCTCGTCGGGGCGGGCGGAGCGGCCGGGGCGTTGGCCGGGAGACGGTCGCCGAGGGCGCGGCCGAGCTTGGAAGGGTAGCCCGCACGGCTGACTCCCCCGGCGGCGAACGCGTCCGCGACGGCATCGAGGAGCGCGGGCGTGCCCTCGACGAGTTCTATCTCCCATTCCCGCCAGTCCTGGCTGAGCGGGCCGGGTGCGAGGCGGTCCGCCCGGACGCTGTCGTCGCAGACCTCGGCGAGCACGGCACCGGTCTCGCCGCGCAGCACGTGCACGATCCGCTGGTTGCGGAGCCGCACGACGGGCACGAGCACCTGGTCGCGCACGAGCACGCGCACGCGCTGCTGGAGCCCGGCGGGCACGAGCTCGGGGTCGCTCCCGAGCGGCTCGTGCACCTCACGGCGCTCGTCCGGGCCGCGCCCCTCGACCCCGGAGGGAAGCTTGAGGTGCCACCCCGCATCGTCACCGCCGGTGCGTCGCCGGAGCGTGATCCGGTGTGCGGCAAGGGTGAGGTCTGCCGTGTCGTAGTAGACGGCGTCGAGCGATTGCTCGATCGGGGCATCCACCCAGGTCACACCGGGCAGGTCCTGCAGGGGCGGTAGAACGGATGCCGCGTCGACGTCGTACTTGCGCTCGATCTCTGCGAAATCCACGGCATTCATGCACGACAGTGTACGCCAGGCCTTCGGCACCCCGGGTGGCCTAAACCCCCGTCATGGGCCGAAAATGCCGTCCGACCACGGGGACGCGCCGGCTGGGCGCCTCGGAGTGCCGCACTCCGGTCATCGGGCGTTCGCGCCGACGGCGTCAGTCGGAGGGCTTGACGGCCGTGACGATGGCTCCGTGCATGCCGGGGGCGACCTCGTGGGTGTACTCGACGCTGAGGTCGCTGAACCCCGCGGCGGCGAGCGCGTCGAGGTATTCCTGGTGGGAGAGTGCGCCGGCGATGCAGCCGGCGTAGCTGCCGCGCTCGATGCGGTCCTGTTCGCTGAGGTGGTTCTCCGCGACCACGTCGGAGATCCCGAGGCGCCCGCCGGGCTTCAGGACGCGGTACATCTCGGTGATGACGGCGGTCTTGTCCGCGGACAGGTTGATCACGCAGTTGGAGATGATGACGTCGATGGCCGCGTCGGGCAGCGGGATCTCTTCGATCCGGCCCTTGATGAATTCCACGTTCTCAGCGCCGGCCTTGGCGGCGTTGGACCGGGCGAGGGCCAGCATCTCGTCGGTCATGTCGAGGCCGTATGCGAACCCGGTGGGGCCGACCCGGCGTGCGGAGAGCAGCACGTCGATGCCGCCTCCCGACCCGAGGTCGAGCACGGTCTCGCCGGCGCGCAGGTCGGCGACGGCCGTGGGGTTGCCGCAGCCGAGGCTCGCCAGGAGCGCTTCCTCGGGGACTTCGGCCCCTTCGCCGCCGGTGTACAGGACCGATCCGAAGACGTCGCCGTTGCCGAGGTCGGTGGGCACGCAGCACGAGGCGGATGCGGCGGACACGTCGGTGAGCTGGAGCGCAGCGGCGGCATACCGCTCGCGGACGAGTTCGGTGATGTCGGACTTCTCGGTCATGAGCGCTTCCTTCCTTCGGACGATCGTGGGGTGGTCATGCGCTCGTCAGCAGTCGGGCGACCGAGTCGAGCGCGCCGGGCACGAGCGCAAAATGGGCCCAGTTTCCGCGCTGGGTACGCGTGAGGAATCCCGCATCGGTCAGGACTTTGAGGTGATGGGACACGGTGGGCTGGCTCAGCCCGACCGGTGCGGTCAGGTCGCAGGCGCAGGCTTCCTGCCCCTCGGATGCGGCCACGATCGAGATCAGGCGCAGCCGGGTGGGGTCGGCGAGGGCCTTGAGCGATCGCGCGAGGCTGACGGCATCCGCTGCGGCGAGCGTCTCCCGCGTCAGCGGCGCGCAGCAGGCGCCGACGTCGGCGACGGGGAGCAGGGAGGTGATCGACATGGGCCCAGCATAGCCGCGTATTGACACTTGTCGATATAGCGGGCCATACTGGAGGTATCGATGAATGTCGATATAGCGAACGAGGAGAATCCGAGATGGCTGCCATTCGAATTTACGAGCCGGCCCTGTGCTGCGAGTCCGGGGTCTGCGGACCCGAGTCGGACGCGTCGCTCGTGACCATCACGGCGGACGTGCGTCGCCTCAAGGATCTCGGCGCCGACATCGAGCGCCACAACCTGGCCACCGACCCGACCGTGTTCATCGCCGACGAGACGGTCCGCGGCTTCATGCACACCGTCGGCTCGAAGGGACTCCCCCTCACCGTCGTCGACGGGGTCACCGTCGCGACCGGAACCTACCCGAGCCGCGACGAGCTGCTCCGCTTCGCCGGCCTCGGCGACCCGGCGCCGGTCGTGCCCGCCCGCACCCAGCTGGGGCTGACCGAACGGGGCCAGACCGAGAAATCGGGCGGATGCTGCGGCGGCGGCTCCGGCTGCTGCTAAGCCGCCTCCGATGAAATTCCTCGAGAACCCGCCCCGCTTCCTGTTCTTCACCGGCAAGGGCGGGGTCGGAAAGACCTCGGTCGCTTGCGCCACCGCCCTGGACCTCGCCGGTCAGGGCAAGACGGTGCTGCTGGTCAGCACCGACCCCGCCTCGAACGTCGGCCAGGTGTTCGGCGTGACGATCGGGAACACGGTCACTCCCCTTGTCCGTGTGCCCGGGCTGTCCGCCCTCGAGATCGACCCGGAACAGGCCGCCGCGGCATACCGGGAGCGCATCGTCGCACCCGTGCGCGGCCTGCTGCCCGACGACGAACTGTCCGGAATCATCGAGGGCCTGTCCGGTTCCTGCACGACCGAGATCGCCTCCTTCGACGAGTTCACGAGCCTCCTCGCCGACGAGGCCGTCTTCGGGCAGTACGACCACATCGTCTTCGACACGGCGCCGACCGGGCACACGATCCGGCTGCTGCAGTTGCCGGGATCCTGGACCGACTTCCTCGAGGCCGGCAAGGGCGACCCGTCCTGCCTCGGCCCGCTCTCGGGGCTCGACAAGCACCGCTCGATGTACGCCGCTGCCGTCGCGACGCTGACCGATCCGGCGCGCACACGCCTGATCCTCGTCGCCCGGGCGCAGGCATCCTCTCTCGGAGAAATCGAACGCACCTACCTCGAACTGAACCAGATCGGCATCGGCGGCGGCTTCGTCGTCGTGAACGGCGTGCTGCCCGCGGTCGCCGGCACCGAGGACCTCACCCGCGCCGTCCGCGCCCGGGAGCGAGCCGCGCTGGCCGCCCTCCCCGCCGCTCTCGCCCACCTCCCGCTGGACGTGCTCGAACTCAAGGCCGCCAACATGGTCGGCATCCCGGCACTGCAGACGCTCTTCGCGGCGAGCACCGAGACGGACGAATCCGACACGATCGGCCAGACCGTGGACACCGGGGACATCCCCGACGCCCCGCTCGCGGCCCTCGTGGACGCAATCGAACGGGACGACCACGGCCTCGTGCTCTGCATGGGGAAGGGCGGGGTCGGCAAGACCACGATCGCCGCGTCCATCGCGGTCGCACTCGCCGGGCGCGGCCACGCCGTCCACCTCACCACGACGGACCCCGCCGCTCACCTCACCGAAACCCTGCACGGCAGCGTGCCCGGTCTCGAGGTGTCCCGCATCGATCCGGTCGAGGCCGTGCAGACCTACCGCGACCACGTGATGGCGACCAAGGGCACGGCCCTGGACGCGGAGGGCCGTGCGGCACTCGCCGAGGACCTCCTCTCCCCTTGCACCGAGGAAGTCGCCGTCTTCCAGCAGTTCTCCCGGGTCGTCCATGAGTCGCGCCGCAGATTCGTCGTCGTCGACACCGCCCCGACCGGGCACACGCTGCTCCTGCTGGATGCGACCGGTTCCTATCACCGCGAAATGGCGCGGCAGATCGGCGACTCGCTTCCGTTCACGACACCGCTGATGCGCCTGCAGGACCCGGCGCTGACCAAGGTCATTCTGGTCACGCTCGCCGAGACGACCCCGGTGCTCGAGGCCGAAGGGCTGCAGGACGACCTCGAGCGGGCCGGCATCCGCCCGTGGGCCTGGGTCGTCAACGCCTCCCTCGCCGCAGCCCGCCCGACCTCGCCCTTCCTCCGTGCCCGGGCCGCGCGGGAGGTCGAGCAGATCGACCGGGTGCGACTGCTGGCGAACCGGATCGCCGTCGTCCCCCTCCTGCCGGAGGAACCCATCGGACAGGAGAAGCTGGCGGCACTGACCGCGCTCAGCCCGCAACCGGCCCGGTGACCCGGGAATCGACATTCATCGATAGAGTGGGACCGCGTCATATCGACGTTCATCTATTTATTTCCTCTGATGCTGCGGAGCCCCATGCCATTCCCTGAAACCCCGCCCGCAGCATCCGTTGCCGCCCCGGCCACCGCTCCGGTCATCGCTCCGACCCGCCTCGGGTTCACCGACCGGCTCCTCCCGGTCTGGATTCTCGCGGCCATGGGTCTCGGGCTGCTGCTCGCGGTCGTCGCCCCTGGCATCGGCGCACTGCTCGGCGCGTTCACGATCGGTTCCGTCAGCGTGCCGATCGCCATCGGCCTCCTGGTGATGATGTACCCGGTGCTCGCGAAGGTGCGGTATTCGGATGCCCGCGCCGTCGCCGGCGACAAGCGTCTGCTGATCTCCTCACTCGTGATGAACTGGCTCGTCGGACCCGCACTGATGTTCACGCTCGCCTGGATCTTCCTGCCCGACCTGCCCGAATACCGCACCGGGCTGATCATCGTCGGCCTCGCCCGCTGCATCGCCATGGTGCTGATCTGGAACGAACTCGCCTGCGGAGACCGCGAGGCCGCGGCCTTCCTCGTCGCCGTCAACTCCGTCTTCCAGGTGTTCGCCTTCGCGGCGCTCGGCTGGTTCTACCTGCAGATCCTCCCGGCCTGGCTCGGCCTGTCCACCACGAGCGCAGAGTTCTCGATCTGGGCGATCACCGCGAGCGTGCTCGTGTTCCTCGGTATCCCGCTCCTGGCCGGCTACCTGTCCCGCCGGGTGGGCGAGGCCACCCGCGGCCGGGACTGGTACGAAAGCCGGTTCCTCCCGCGCGTCGGCCCGTTCGCGCTCTACGGGTTGCTCTTCACGATCGTGCTCCTCTTCGCGCTCCAGGGCCGGCAGGTCATCGACCATCCCCTGGACGTGGCCCGGATCGCCCTGCCGCTCCTGGTGTACTTCCTCGTCACCTTCCTGACCGGGTTCCTGCTCGGCAGGCTCATCGGCCTTCCCTACGAGCGCACCGCGACCCTCGCCTTCACCGCGGCGGGCAACAACTTCGAGCTCGCGATCGCCGTGGCCATCGGCACCTTCGGCGCAGGCAGCGGCCAGGCCCTCGCGGGGATCGTCGGCCCGTTGATCGAGGTGCCGGCCCTCGTCGCCCTCGTCTACGTTGCGCTCTGGCTCAGGCCCCGCCTGTTCCCGGCCGGGGCAACAGGCAGACTGGACTCATGACAGTGGTTTCACCTTCGCATGCTCCGAGCGAATTCCCCTGCGGATGAACCTGGTCATCCGAGACCTCACCGAAGGTGACTGGTCGGACGTAGACGCCATCTACCGGGGCGGCATCGCAACCGGACACGCCACATTCGAAGTCGAGCCTCCGGGCTGGCGCGACTTCAACGCCGGAAAGCTGCCGGCCCAACGCCATGTGGCGGTAGACGGCACTGCGATCGTCGGTTGGACTGCAGCCTCGCCCACTTCGACCCGGGACGCGTATCGCGGAGTCGCCGAACACTCGATCTATGTGGCAGCGGAGGCACGCGGGCGAGGCGTCGGCCACGCCCTCCTCACCGCCCTCATCGACTCCACCGAAAGAGCCGGTATCTGGACTCTGCAGTCCGGTATATTTCCGGAGAACACCGGAAGCCTTGCGCTGCATGCAGCGCACGGGTTTCGCGTCGTCGGCAAACGACAAAGGCTCGCACTGATGACCTACGGCCCCCTGGCGGGTCGCTGGCGCGACGTACTACTCGTCGAGCGTCGCAGTCACGTCGTCAGCTAGACGCTCGCGGGCAGGAGCTCGGCAAGGAGGACCTGGATGCGCGCCTTGATGTCGTCGCGGATCGGGCGCACCTCGTCGATGCTCTTGCCCTTGGGGTCGACGAGCTCCCAGTCCTCGTAGCGCTTGCCGGGGAAGATCGGGCAGACGTCGCCGCAGCCCATGGTGATGACGACGTCGGAGGCCTGCACCTGGTCGGTGGTCATGAGCTGGGGCACGGCCTGGGAGATGTCGATGCCCTCTTCGCTCATCGCCTGGATCGCCATCGGGTTGATCTGGTCGCCCGGCTCAGAACCGCCGGAACGCACCTCGACGGCTCCATGGGACAGGGCGCGCATATAGCCGGCGGCCATCTGCGAGCGACCGGCGTTGTGGATGCAGACGAACAGAACGGTGGGCTTCTCAGACACGGGGATTCCTGACTCTCGATGTCCTCAAAGTATAGACGTTTGTCTATGCTTTAGGAATCCCCGTTCGTTTCTTCACCCGGCAGGGGTTAGCCGAAGCGTCCGTTGACGTAGTCGGCGGTGCGGCTGTCGATCGGGTTGCCGAACATGGCATCCGTCGGACCGTGCTCCACGATGCCGCCGGGGGTGCCCTGCGCGGCGAGGAAGAACGCGCAGTTCTGCGAGACCCGCTGGGCCTGCTGCATGTTGTGCGTGACGATCACGATCGTGACCTCGTGGGCGAGCTCGAGCATGGTCTCCTCGATCACCCGGGTCGAGGTCGGGTCGAGGGCGGAGCACGGCTCGTCCATCAAGAGGATGCGCGGGGTCACCGCGAGCGACCGGGCGATGCACAGGCGCTGCTGCTGTCCACCGGAGAGTCCTGAGCCCGGCGCCCGCAGCCGGTCGCGTACCTCCTTCCAGAGCCCCGCCTTGGTCAGGCAGCTCTCGACGAGGAAGTCCTTCTCGTCGTTGGAGGCGCGCTTGCCGGTGAGGGTGAGCCCGGCAATGACGTTGTCGTAGATAGACATGGCGGGGAACGGGTTCGGCTTCTGGAACACCATACCGATGCTCTTGCGGGCGTCGACGAGTTTGCGTTCCGGGTCGTAGATGTCCTCGCCGTCGAGCAGGACCTCGCCGGCGAGACTCGCGGACGGCACAAGCTCGTGCATCCGGTTCAGGATGCGCAGGAACGTGGACTTGCCGCAGCCGGACGGGCCGATCAGGGAGGTGATGATGCCGGCGGGCATGGTGAGGTTGACCCGGTCGAGCACCTGGCGTTCGCCGAACCACGCCGAGACGTTGCGACCCTCGAGGGTTGCGAGGGGAGCGAGTTCGCGCACGGGCGGGCTGTAGCTCGCGTACACGCCGGCATCCGCCGCAGACGGCCGTTTCAGCCAGGGCGCGCCGAACCCGCCGAGCCGGGGCGGCTTGGCCCGCGTTTCGGCCGCGGCCTCGGGCCGGGCCTCGGGCCGGGCCTCGGGCCGGGCCTCCGCGCGCGCCTTCCGGTCGCGCCGCCCCGCGACCTTCACCGGCGGCAGCACTTGGGTGAGCTCGTCATTCTGCACATCGTCGGTCATGACACTCGTTTCGTTGTTCTACAGCAGTTTCGGGACTGAAGCAGGTTCGGGACTACAGCAGGTTCGGGAGGAGGCGCACCAGCTGGTCGGCCACGTAGAGCCCCCCGACGGTGACGACCGGAAGGAACACGATCCAGGTTTTGCGGAGGCCGACCCGGCGGAACGCCCAGACGGCGGCGAGTTCGATCACCAGCAGGAACTGCAGGGCGAAGACGAGGGCCCACACCGTTGTGGTGTCGGTGGCGAGTTCCTTGTCCTGCAGGGGCAGGGTCGCGAAGGTGGTCTGCCGCTTACCGGCGGGCTTCGTCTCGGAGACGAGCTCGGCATCCACGCGCACGACGCCGCTCGGCACGTAGGCCGGGCCGCGGGCGCTCTCGAGGATCAACCGGCTCTTGCCCGCGGTGAGCGCGGCGGGAGCCGGGTCGCCGGCATAGCGCAGGCCGAGCACGGAGAACTTCTGTTCGCCCTGGCCGGTGATCACGGTGAGCTCCTGGCCGGGCCGCAGTTCCTGCAGCCGGGCGAAGGGTCCCCCGTAGGCGGCGGCGCGGCCCATGAGCACGCTGATGCCGGACTGGCCGGGCAGCGGTGTGTCGCGACGGTGGCCGGGGCCGGCGCGCAGGGTGCCCGAGTCGGTGCCTTCGACGACGATCTCGTGCACGTCGATGGAGGGGATGTCCAGAACGGCCACGGGCGTTCCCGCGGTGAGCAGCACCTTGTCGACGGTGCCCTCGCTGACCGGGGCGGTGCCCTGGGCGAGCTCGTACCGGAACGTGTTCGTGAGCTGCTGCTGGGACACGATGTGCTGCAGCTGGCCGAGCACGGTCAGGTTCGCGAGGAACCCGAAGATGAGGATGGCGAGAATGGCGAGGGTCGAACGGATGACCTGATCGCGTTGGGTGAGCACGACCGGTGGCCGCGGGGGCACCGGGCTGCGCCGCGGCGGCTTCGGGATCTTCGGGGGCTTGGGCGGCTTGCCCTGGCGGCCGCGCTCGGGCGGCGTGCCGGGCAGTCCGCCACCGCCGGCGATGGCCGAGTCCTCGTCGGTTGGCGACCAGTCCCGGGGGCCGGCGGTCTTCTCCGCGAGAGGGTGCACAGCCTGCATTGCAGAGACGCCATTCGGAACGGGCGGAACCCAGCCTCGCGGCATCTTCGGCGTCTTGGGTGCGGTCGGAGGTTTCGGACGTCGGGGCAGCCGGGCTGTCGTCATGACGCCACCTCTTCCACGGGTTCAGGAGCGGTCCGCGGCTGGAGGAGCACGTGGCGCAGGATCAGGGACAGAATGCCGGCGACCGCGAGCACGATCAGGGCGAAGTAGGGCGGGATGAGGGTGAACGAGTCCCGTGTGACGGGTGAGAGCGCCGTGCCGCCGATGTCCGCGGGTGGCGTCATGGTGACGTGCCCCGTGAACCAGGCCCACTGGCCGACGTCCGGGATGGTGGCCGAGACCGTGCGGGTCTCATTGGGGGCGAGGCTGTCGATACTGACTTTGTCGACGATGGCGACGGGGAGGCCGACCGCGTTGTCGAGCCAGAAGCGCAGGCTCGAGGTGATCGGGGCGTCCGTGATGTTGCGCATCGTGAAATCGAGCTCCACGGTGCCGCCTCCCGGCCCGGCCTCGGACTCGATGTGGGTGGTGAGGCCGCTCACGTAAAAGATGCCGGCGATCGTGGTCGGGTTTTCGCCGAGCGCGGAGGCCGCGGCGGCGGAGTCGGTGATCGTCGTCTGGGTGACCGCAGGCACGGTCACGGACTTCACGGGGCTCGTCACGGACGGCGCCACAGTGGCCCGGCTCGACGGCCCGACGACGCTCACGGTGATACCGACGCCTTTCGGGTCGTCCGTCGCCGCCTGCGCGCTCATGGCGAGTCCGGCCAGGCCCGCCACCGGCGCGAACGCGATGAGGGCCACGACCAGAATCAGGCGCGCGTGAGCGGATGTGAGCACAGTCAAGTTAGTCCATTCGAGGTTTCGGCGAGCTGACGGGCGGGCAAACGAGAGGCAAACGAGTCGGGAAAGTGAGCCTCACCCGTTCAGGGGCCACGCCCCACGCCGCAGGCCCGTGACTGGACGGTGCCGCTACTGGGACACAAGAGTCAGGGACAGGGTGGACCGATAGGTGCCGACCGACTTCTCGGGTGGCGCGACGAAGGTGAGGCCCGCGTTCAGCACGGTCGCGCCTACGGTCTGCGCGGGAGCACCCGCTGCGAGGTTCATCGGGTAGGTCGCGGCTCCGGCGTTCTGGGCCGCGAACAGGCTCACGCCCGTCGCCTCCGTGCTGACCAGCTGCGGCGCGAGCCCGAGCTGGGCCTTGCCGATGACACTGCCATCTCCGGCGTTCACGAAGTCGGCGACGTCGGCCGATAACGTCCAGCCTTCCTGGGAGATGGTGCGTCCGTCGCTGACCGCGACGATACCGAGCACACCGGTCGTCGTGGAGCGGTTCGCCACGAGCGTCGGCGCGTTGAAGACCGCTGCAGCAGCCGCCGGCACGACGAGGCCGAGCACGCCGTTCGTGTCGCTCGTCGTGGCCGACCCGATCGTGCCCGCCTCGGTCACGGCGAAGGATGCCGCCACCTGGCTGAACGGGTCCTCCGCGGCCGAGGTGCCGATCACCTCGATGGTGTGGCCGCCCGCCTCCAGACCGGCGGGCAGGGTACCGCTCCCCGAGAAATCGCCTGCGGAGTCGGCCGTTCCGCTGATCAGCAGAACCGGCGTCGAGTGCACCCAGACCTCAACGTGCGAGAACGGCTTCAGCCCGTGAATGGTGACCACGACCGGCGCCGCGTCGACGCGGGACCCGACCGGCAGGAGACAGTGGATCTGGACAGGTCCGACGGGAAGCTTGGCGGCCACACTCACCGTGAGCGCGACCGCCTCACCGTCATCGGCCTGGGCACTCGACGAGACGGAAACCGTCCCGCCCAGTGCCAGCAGCGCGACCAGGGTGCCGGTGATGAGAGTCGAACGGATGGGCAGTTGGAACATGTGTTTCCCCGATGGATCCTGATGCGGTGGAGCTGCGGTGCCTGGGTGAAACTGCAGAGCAGTCGTGCGGGTGGTGTCGGCTAGCTCGTCGAGGTGTTGCCTGAGTTTTCCGTGGGCGTACCGGCGGCGGCACCGACGAGCGCCTCCTCGCGTGCCTTGCGGCGCGCCTCCGCCTCGGTGTATTCGACCCAGGCTGCGGCGCGAGTCGAGTCCCGTTTACGGCTGAGTCGCACGATAAGCCACGTGAGTGCTGCGACCAGCAGCAGGATCAGGAAGCCCCACGGCACGACGAAAAAGCTGGTGTCGCGTTCGGCGGTCGGCAGCGGACCGGGGTTGATCGCATCCGCATCGATGGTGCCGACGAGAGACACGTGCGGGTTGAGATACACCCAGGCGCCGACTCCGGAGACGGTAAGCGTGACGGTGCGTGAGCTGCCCGGAAGCAGCTCCGGGATCACCTCGTCGGTCAGGCCGGATAGCGGGATGCCGAAGACACCCTTGACCTGGGAGACAGTGTTGGCGCCCAGCGAGACGTTGCCAGTGTTCGTCAGGCTCACCCGGATCGTGGTGTCCCCGGCGAACGGATTAATGCTGCCTTCGTAC
The DNA here is from genome assembly GCF_022760445.1 of Cryobacterium zhongshanensis. Lineage (NCBI taxonomy): Bacteria > Bacillati > Actinomycetota > Actinomycetes > Micrococcales > Microbacteriaceae > Cryobacterium > Cryobacterium zhongshanensis. Next base: position 110,670 of record NZ_JALGAR010000005.1, read on the forward strand.
GTCGACTCGATGCTGCTGATCGACAAAGCCGGCTGAAGCAGCCCCTTGACCCGCAGGTACAAGCGAATGGCGACCCGACGGTCCACGGATACCTGTCCGGCGGGAGAGAGCGCGGAGACAACGATGCCGCCGGCGTGGTCGCCTGGCTTGGCGTCTGCCGGAGTCGTCACCGTGAAGGGGAGAACCTGCTGAGCGCCTGGATCGAGAGTGACGGAGATCCGATCGGTGCCGTTGGCGAAGGTGACCCAGCTGCCAACGTCCGAGGGGGCGGCGGCGCCCTCGAGGAGCGCGAACGTGCCGTCGTCTGTGTTATAGGCGTCTGTGGCGTACACGGTCACCGCTTGAGTCGTCGTTCCGGTGTTCTGGACGAGGTACTCGTCGTTGACGGTCTGACCCGGATCGACCTGATACGTGAACCGTGACCGGTCCTGGTCGACGCCACCGTTCGTCGAGGGGGCGCCTCCGATGCCGTCGGAACCGTCGTCTGCACGAGCGCCCGCGACGCCGAGAGCGAGCGTCATTCCGAGCGCGAGCAGAATGCTTGTCGCGATCACCGCTAGGCCGCGGTTCGCGAAGGGATGGGATGCGAGGTGGCGAGGTATCACGATCGACGTGCTCATTTCTGCGGGCGAATCTGAAATCGAAGGTCTGGAGTTGTCGTGCTGGTGACGCTGTACCGGCGGGAAATCCGAGTCAAGGGAGAGACGGCGCGAACGCCGTCTCTCCCCGACTACTCGGTTCCTGCTCTTACTACTTCGAGACGACCGTGAGGGTCATGGTCGACGTGTAGGTGCCGACGACCTTCTCCTGCGGTGCGACGAAGGTCAGGCCGGCGTTGAGAACGCTGTCGCCGACCGTCTGGTTTGCTGCGGCGGACGCGAAGGCGGCCGGGTAGGTTGCCGAGCCGGCGACCTGGGCTGCCGCGGCGGTGGCGCCGACGGCGGTGCTGCCGGCGGCCGTCACCGACGGTGCGAGGCCGAGCTGCGTCTTGCTGATGATGTTGTTACCTGTCGCCGTCGCCGGGGTGACCGTGGTGAAGTCGGCAACGTTGGCGTTCAGGTCCCAGCCTTCGCGAGTGACGACACGCTGGTCGTTGACCGTGATGGCACCGAGGGAGCCGACCGAGGTCGACTTGTTGCCCACGAGCGAGGGAGCGGAGAACGTCGCGGCCGCGTTGGTCGGAACGGTAAGGGCGAGCACGCCATTGGCCGCGAGGGTGGTGGCCGGCGCGAGTGCGACGGTACCGTTCTGCGGGCCGGCGACGACCGGGGGCGCGGTCGTCGGCGGCGGGGTCACAACGGCGTCGGCGGGAGCCGCAATCGTGTAGACACCGGTAACGGGGGTCACGGAGATGGAACGGAAGAACGCCCCATTGACGTTCACGCCGTTGTCGGTCGTGCACGCGATTCCGAGGCTGTAGTTGCCACCGGCAGCCTTGGCGAGGGCGTTGGCGCCATCGGTGAAGGTGTCGGGCTTGAGGCCGGCGTAGGACAGTTCCTTGGTGCCGGGCTGGAAGGCGGAAACGGACGAGGCCTTCCAGGTAGAGGCGGTGCGCTCGGTGCCGGGGGCCGCGAGGAACACGTAGACGCCGGTCGAGAGCACCGGGCAGGTGAACGGCGCTCCGAAGTCGGTCACCGAGGACGACGCGGAGATGTCGTCGTCCCACTGCCAGGTCTGCGCAGCGTTGGTGACGACGTCGCCATTGGTGTCGTAGACGTAGAGTGCGGCGTCCGAGCCGTTGGTCTGGGTGGTGGCCGAGGCGACCATCGAGGCACCGGCAACGAGGCCGAGGGTGACGACGCCGACGGCGGCGAGGCGGATCTTGTTGTTGAGCTTCATGAGTTTCTATACCTTTTCTGGAAGTAGGTGGAGCTACTTGGAGATGCGGACAGCGGTGGTGGTGGACGGAGCGAGGATGCCGAACTTCTTCTTCAGCGCACCGGTCTTGGTGGGCGTGGTCTGCGAGTTCGTGAGGCTGGTCGCCTTGGTCGGGTCGAGGAGCGCGGCGAGCTTGGCGTCGTAGGAGGCGTTGGTCGGGTCGACGCGCGCGTACTGCACGACGAGGTAGGTGTCGCGACCCCAGAGGGAGTCGTTGTAGTAGGTCTGGTTCGGGAGCATCGCGGTACCGGTGCCGGTGACGGGGGTGGTGCCGGCGACGAGCGAGCCGAGAACCGTGGTGGCCTTGAGCTTCGGGAAGCTCGCGCCGGTGTTCATGGCGACCCAGCGGGAGACCGACATGGGCATCACGGTGTTGATGCCGAGAGCAGAAGCATCGTGCTCCTGGCCGACGGTGACGCAGGAGCCGAGCGTCGCGTCGGTGACACCGATCTTGGACATGAAGTCCTTGCGGGTTCCAGAACCGGCCTGCGGGATGACGGGGGTGACGGTGACGCCGCCGAGGGTGGTGACGCTGCAGGTGTAGAGGCTCGTCATCGTCGCGGTGGAGATCGTGTCGATGCCGGTGGCCGTTGAGCCGCTGTCGTAGGCGTAGGCGATGGCGTCGCGGCCGAACGGAACCTGGATCAGGCTTCCGGCGGTGTCGACGGTGCCGGAGCCCGAGGAGCGCGCGATGTCGACCTGACCGGTGATGACCACGGCGGCGGGGGCGCCGACGGTGCCGGAGGTGTATGCGGCGCCGTCGATGGAGCGGAGGAGGGCCGTGCGGCCGTCGCCGGAACCGTTGGGGCGGCCGAAACGGACGCCATTCGGCTTGGTTGTGATGTAGGCCGTACCGGTCGCGTCGAACGAGCCGATGGTTGTTCCACCGGCCGCGGTCGAACGAAGCGGTGAACCGGAGAGCGCGGAACCGTTGGCGAGCGTGCTGACGACGTCCTCCAGGGTGTCCGATCCGACGGCGACGTAGCTGTTGGAGACGGGCTCGGCGTTGGCCGGGGTCGCGATGGCGAAACCGGTGAGGGCGACGCCGACGGTCGCGCAGAGCGCAATTGCCTTCTTCGAAATCACTGTGATGATGCCTTTCGGGTGTACTGCATGAGACGAACCCGGGCGGGAACGTCTGTCCTGATGTCCGGTCCAGGGCCGAAACCCGAGGTCGAGACGTCAAGCTGTGCGCGCATCAGGAGCGTCTCCGGATGCGCGAAATCAGGGGGACCCCGCCGGCTGCGAGCAGCCCGGAGAGGAGTCCGGCAGGGATGGCTGCCGGAATGGGGCCGATGACGGGATCGGCGGGAGTCGGCTTGCCGACGAGGGGTCCGGCAGAAGCACCGGTGGCGGTCGGGTCGGTGGCGGACACTGCGGCCGCCGCGACCGGGGCGGTCACTGCCGGGCTTGCCACCGCCGGGGCCTTCACATACGGCGCGGCGACGCTCGCCGTCGCAGCCGGAGCCGTCGGAGCGACCACGATCGGGCTGATTCCCTTTTCGATCGCGTTCGCCGCGACAACGGCCTGATCGACCCAGCTCTGCGGAAGCGAGGCATACCCGTCGGGAAGCTGTCCGACCGCAGTGCCGGGTATCTGTCCCTTTGTGACGGCGTATCGGATCATGTTGGCGTAGATCGCCCGTAGGCCCGCGTCGGTCTGCACCGGGTTCAGTGCCGCATATACGGGCATGGTCATCGGGTAGGCGGACGCGGCCGCCTTTGCGCTCGCGCTCGTGGGGTCGTATTCCAGCACGCGGGCGTTTCCGGCCGAAGGAGTCATAGCGGCCGCTGCCGCAAGCAGCGATGTGGAGTTCGCAGTGACGAACGATCCTGATGCGTTGCGCAATGCGGCCGTGACGGTCTGGTACCGGGCCGCGGCGGCCGTCGTCGTAAGTCCGATGACTCGTTGAGTGCCCACGAGGTTGCGCACGCTCTTGCCCCATTTTGCGGGAGAAGAGTTCGGGTTCCAGTCCCCCAGTTCTTGGCCATCGCCACGCAACGTGAGATAGGCACCGTTCTCGAAGTCCGCAGTGTATGGACGCCATGCGACGAGATTGACGGGAGTCTGCCCATCTTTCGTGGCCGCGCGCTCGATCGGGTCGGACTTCGGAAAGTCGACACGAGGAACGGTCATCGCGGTCCCTGATTTATTGATGGATGCGTCTGAGGTGTACCAGGGATTGACGACCATCTTCCACGGGTCGGGTACGCCGTTGAGGAAGTCAACGGCCTCTGGGTCGGAAAGCACATATCGCCAGAGCTGCAGCGCTTCATCGGAACGCCCGGAAGGAAGAAGCAGGTCACCCAGGGACGGTCCGGTCAGATCCTGGTATTTCCATTCCTCGTCATTGACGGCCAGAAAATCCGGATCGACGGTGATGTTCCGAGCGTTGTGGCCCGGATTCGAAGAATCGACGTAGCCGAAGTATGTGAGCGACGCGGACGTTGCAGGTGCTCTCGTCGGCAGCGAATCCAGGTACGAGTTGGTGAGCAACTTTGCGATGAGTCGAGGCGTGAGATTCAGCGAGGTGAAGGCCTCGGTGTCCCTGTCCTTGTACTTCTGCGGCACATCACCCACCGGCTTCACTCGCCGGTCTATTGAGAACGAAACCGCCAGACCGGAAAGGGCCACCGGGGCGTACTGTACCGGGTCTACTTTGGATGTCTGCAGCGGCCGCGATGTCAGCGCAAGTGGGCTCGGAGTCTTTTCGCTCGCTGTGTTCAGTGCGTCCGCTTCATTGCCGGTGCTGAGAACAAAAGATGATCCCGTCGGACCGGAGCAGAGGTTGGGCTGCCATGATGCAATCGCCGCGGCGACGAGCTCACTGCCGGACAGCTGTTTCTCGGTAGAACCGATCGAGCAACGCACGCCGATCGGTTTGAAGTCGAGTTTGATCGCAACGCTGTGCTTCCAGGCGTCCCAGAGCAGGCCGGACTTGGTGATGTACGACTCGCCCACATCCTGAGTACCGCGAGGGATCACCACGAGCCAACAGGACTGACCCATGACGGAGCCGTCAGTTGCGGTTACGGGCGCGCCACAGCCAAGTCCAGGCGACTGCATAACCGTTTGCGCCTCGAACTTGACCGAGCCGGTGCCCGTATTGCTCGACCCCACCCAGGGAACTTCGTTAGTCGTGTATTGGGTGTAGAACTCGTTCGTGGCCAGATCGACGCTCGAAATCTTATCGGGCAGGACCACTCCGTCCTTCACCGCGGTGCCGCTGGCCGATTGCACCTTGCCGGTCAAAGGATCGAGTACGTAGTGAGTGAGCACCCCTTGCGCGTTCTTGAAGACCGAAGCGACCGAACGGCCGTTGGGAGCTCGGTATGGGATTGCCGTCACAGCCGGAATCGTGAATCCGTTCGACGGAGACGTGTACTGGGCGTCTCTCGCGTTGACGAATTCATCGGTGACGGCCACGTCCCGGGTTGATGCCGGCTTGCCCGGGAACCCGCCGTATTGGCAGGTTGTGCGATCGGGATGACCGAGGTTGTCCGGATCTTCTCCCCAACACTGAGCGATTTGCAGGAAATCCTGACCACCGGAACCATTGTCGGGCCTGACCGAATTCTTGCCCGCACCAGTCCAACTCACAACCAGGCCCTGCGAGACCAGGTCAGTGGTCTGCGAAACGGTGACCTTCAGATCCGGAAACGGCGCCGAAGCAATATCGAGGTCGTACCCCTTGGCCGCGACGGTCACAGCGCTCGATGCGTCGGCGGAGGCCGCGGAAGGGGCGATCGAGGCAAGCATTGACACCCCGATTCCCACAATGAGGCCCACGACGATACCGCTAGCGCCCATGCGGGTCCACGACGAGTCCGTGGACAGGGCCAGTCGCTTCACCGTGAGCCTGCTTTCGCGCCGCGCGGCTTGAGCCGACGCCAGAGCACCGGGGGCAGCACTGCGGAACCGACCAGGAGCACACCGGCAAAGAGCATGATCGACTGTTGGACACCCCAGCCGTTGTCCGCGAGGGAGAAGGGTGAGGCCACGGCGGTGCCGACCACCCCGGTTGATCCCGCACCGCCTCCCGAGATGAGTGCGCCGTTCTCGTCATAGACGGAGCCCGCAGCACCGACCGCAGCGGTTCCAAGCCCTGCTGCTGCCGCCGCGACTGCAGCAGTGTCGGCGTTGGAGGCCGTACCAGGGGTTCCCGTGCCGCTGGTCGGTGTGTCGTCCGGCGCGCCCGCCGTGCCGGTGACGCACTGGCTCGTGCCGACCTTGTCGCACTCGGCGGGCTGCTGCGCGGAGATGGCGAGCTGATTGCTCGACGGCGAGTCGCCGGGCTTGAACGTTGGGTTGTTGCAGTCGTTGAAGTCGACTCCGTCTGCGCCTTCCCCGGGGATCTTCTTGATCTGGTCCGACCCCGCCATGACGAGATTCATCGGCAGCGGAGAGTATCCCAAAGCAGCTGCCTGTTGCTGTCCTTCGCAGAGCATGTACTTTGCGAAGGCGCGAAGCGTGGTCCCCTTGTCCTTGTTGAAGACACCGCCAATTTCTGTCGGCACGATCATGTAGGAGTAACTCGACAGGGGGTAGGTCCGCGGATCAGTGTTGTTGTACACGCCGTCGAGGATCTGAGTGAGGTAGTCCGGGCCGGGCGTGGTGTTGATTTCGGCCTTGAGCAGCGCAACCGCGACCGAATTGGCCGTCGGTTCCACGTAGTAGCCCGCTGCGTTGAGTACCTTGACGACCGGGAACCCCGCCTTGAGCGCGTAGGAGTATTCGACGTACGTGATCGCACCTTCGCCATAGTCCTGGCTCACGTACCCGGCGACGTCTGACGAGCTGCTCTGGGCCTTCGCGTTGCCATAGGTGGGGTAAAACGACGTAAGCCCACACGGGGTCGGGCGATTGACCTTTGCGCAAAATGCATTCCACAGATCCGGGTGTTGTTTGGACATCCACAGAGTGAATTGCGCCGTCGAACCTGAGCCATCGGAGCGGACGACGGGCACGATGCCCTTGTCGGGCATCGCCAGGCCAGGATTGTCGGTCTGGATGGCCGGGTCGTTCCACTTGGTGATGACACCCGTGAAGATTTTAGTGACCACCTCGCCGCTGAGCCGCAGGTTTGAGACGCGAACCCCGCCGATCTTCAGGTTGTACATGAACGAGGAACCGCCGGCGACGATGGGCATGTACGCGTAGCCACGCTTCGTGTCCTCGGGAGCAGAATTGTCTTCGGGGTGGGTCTGGAACGGGATTTCACTCACGGCGAAGTCGACAGTTCCGGCGGCAAAGTCGGTGCGCCCTGTTGACGAGCCACCACCGGTGTAGTTGACGGTCATTCCGTAATTCGAGGCCACATTCCTGCGCCACTGGTCGAGAGCATTCTTCGACCAGGTCGAGCCGCTCCCCGTGATCGGAACATAGGTCACCGCCTGGGCGGGAACGGTGCTGAGCACGCTGACGAGAACGACGGTCAGGGCAAGAAAGGTGCGGATTGCGCGGATCCACCGGGGCTGCGGGGTCACGAGGGCGTTTCCTTTGTCTGTGGGAGTGAGTCGGAGTCTGAAACGGAGGGAAGTCGCGAGCCGCTCGTGTCTGCGGCAGCGTCGGTGGGTCGAGCGCGACGGTCGCCCTGTATGGTGATCCGCTTCAGGTCGCGAACGGATGCCGCGATGACGGACTGCTCTTGGCGTCGGCTGAGCTGACCGGAGCCCTTGCCGCCGATGAGGCGCGCGATCGCGAACAGGGCGAGCACGAGCAGGATCAGCACGGCTGCGGCGCCAAAACCACGCGCGATCATGTTGGGCTCGGGCGACTTGACGAAGTCGAAGACCTGCAACGGAAGGGAGATCATCGGCCCCTCGAAAGGGTTCAGGTTCACGACCGAGGTGACTCCGGAGGTGAGGAGCACCGGGCTGGTCTCACCGATTCCCCGGGCGGTGCCGAGGATGACGGCGGTCGCGAGCCCGGGGCGGGCGGTCGGAAGGACCACGTGCCAGACCGTGCGCCATCGAGTCGAGCCGAGGGCGTACGCAGCCTCGCGCAGGTTGCCGGCGACAAGGCGGAGCACGATGTCGGAGGCGCGGATCACGATCGGGAGCATCATCACCGTGATCGCCATCGAGGCGGCGAACCCGCTTCGCTGGTGGGTGATCAGCACGATGATTGCCGAGTAGACGAAGAGGCCGGCGACGATGGAGGGCAGTGCGGTCATGGCGTCGGAGATGGTGCGCACGAAGCGGGCGAACTTTCCGCCGACCTCGTTCAGGAAGAGCGCGGTCAGAATGCCGAGTGGAACCGTGATCGCGAGGGCGATCCCGATCTGCATCAAGGTTCCGAGAATGGCCTGCGCGATCCCTCCGACATCGAGACCGTCAAGTGGTCCTGCCAACTCCATGCTCTGGGTGAAGAAGTTGAGGTGCGGCAGCGCTTCCTGTCCACGCACCAGTGTGAACGCCACAACGAAGACCAGCGCACCGAAGAGCACCAACCCGGCGCTCGCCAGGAGAACGGAAACCATCCTGTCTTTGACCTCCTGCCAGTCGCTCTTCAGGCTGACGAGGAGGGCGTAGAAGCCGATGAACGCGATGAAGGCTACGATCACGAAACCGACATAGCCGGTGAGCGGGCCGAACCAGCCGAACAGCAGCACGGCGATGGCCAGGCCGGCCGCTGCCGCGCCGAGAATGTTGAACTGGTCGTCGACCCGGGCGGCACGCATCCGCCGGCGCGGGCCGATCTCGATACCGTCGGTGGAGGGGATGGTTGTGGTGTGTTCCAGGAGGGTCATCAGTCGCTCTCCGCCCCGGAGCGGGACCGCGCCACGATCGACGAGGCCGTGAAGTTGATCACGAGGGTGATCAGGAACAGCACGAGGCCGGCGGCCATCAGCGCCGACAGGCCGAAGGGGCTCGACTCGCCGTACCGCAGCGCGATGAGCGCTGACACCGAGTTCGTGCCGGTCTTGAGCACCTCCCAGTTGATCGTGAAGATCGGGGAGATGATCATGTAGACGGCGATGGTCTCGCCGAGGGCGCGGCCGAGACCGAGCATGGCACCGCCGATGATGCCACCGCGGCCGAAGGGAAGCACAACGGAGCGGATCATGCCCCAGCGGGTGGAACCGAGGGCGAAGGCGGCCTCGCGCTCGCCGATCGGCGCCTGGGAGAAGGCTTCCCGCATCACCGAGGTTTGGGTGGGCACAACCATGAGGCCCACCACGATTCCGGCGATGAAGGCCGAGGAGGTGAAGGCGCTCGCCTCGGTGAGGGCCTGACCCGTCGCATCCGTCACGCTGAAGAACGGGATCCAGCCGAAGTAGGTGGAGATCCAGGTGGCGACCGGGATGACGTTCGCCTGCAGGAAGAACACGCCCCAGAGGCCGAACACCACGCTGGGAACGGCGGCCATCAGGTCGACGAGGGTGACGAGGGTGGCCTTCAGCCGACCCTGGGCGACCTCGGAGATGAGGAGTGCCGTGCCGAGGGCGAGCGGCACCGCGACGCACATCGCGATGACGGCGATCGTGATGGTGCCGAAGAGAACGGATGCGATGCCGAACTTCTTCGTCTCCGGCGACCAGTCCTGCTCGAAGAGGAAGTTGAACCCCGCGACGCCGAGGGCGTCGCCGGCGCGCAGCGAGAGGAAGACGCCGACCGCAAGCATGATCAGCACGGTGATCGTGCCGGCGCTGAAGGCGACCGAGCGGAACACCGAGTCCGAGATCGACGGGCGGGAGACCAGGGAGCGCCTCGGCCGGGAGTCGGGGCTCGACGGGTCGAAGCCGACCGGTTCTGTCCCGAAGGCGTCGCCCAGGGGCGAGTCGCCCAGAGGCGGCGAGACGAGGCTCGAAATCGGCATGGTTGTCCTTGGAAAGACTCGGGAGGGGGTGGACGCACGGGTGGGGGTAACGCGTCCGAAACATATGCTCGGGGCGGTTGGTGAACGATTGGCGTCGATTTCTCAACCGAGATGTGGACGCCGCGTGGAGAGTTGTGGCGGTCGAATCGGGTGTCGTCAGCCTGCGGGCGTTGCGGTCGGAGAGGGGGTCGGAATCGGGATCGACGAGGACGTCGGGAAGGGTGTGGGGAGCGCAGACGGCCCTGGCGCTGTCGAGAGTGTGAGGGTGATCGAGGTGCCGAGGCGGAGGGAATTCTGACCGGATGGGGCGACCGCGATCACGGTTCCCGGCGTCGCGGCGGCATCCGGCCTCGAGTCGGTGAGGACCAGGAATCCGGCGTTCTCGAGCGCGGCCGTCGCCTCCGCCTTGCTGAGACCGACGGTGTCCGGCACCGTGTTCGAGCCGGAGGCCACGGTGAGGTCGACCGGGTCTCCCGGGTCCAGGAAGGTGCCGGCCGCCGGGCTGACGCCGAGCACCGTGTCGAGGGGGCGCCCGGAGTCCTGGAGGGTGAGGGCGCCGAGGCGGAGCCCGAGGGCCGCGAGCGCGGCCCTCGCCCCGTCGAGGGTCATCACCGAGACCTCCGGCACCCGGATGGTCTTCGCCGCCGCCGTGGCGTGGGCGGTGATCATCGGCTCGGGGGTGGCGCTCGCGGGCGCGGGCGTGCTGCTCGTGACGGCCACGGACGACGGGGCCGCGCCGCCGGCCGCGAGGACCCAGGCGAATGCTCCCCCGATCACGAGGATCATCGAGACGGCCCAGAGCCCACCGCCGCGGCGACGGCTGCGGCCGCTGCGCACCCAGGCCGGGTTGTCCGGCGGGGCGACGACGGCGGCGGATGCCGTTCCCGCGCGGGCATTCCCGGTCGCGTGCACGATCGTGACGGGGGCGGGGACAGCGGCCGGTGCCGCCGCGGGAACGGGAACCGGAACCGGAACCGCACCGAGCACCATCGTGCGCTCGGCGAGCTCCGCGAGGTCGCCGGGCCGGAAGAGCCCGGTGGTGTCGTCCGCGGCCAGGACGCGGCCGCCGCCGAGTGCCGCCCCCTCGATCGGAACCGCGCTCCGACCCGGGGCTCCCCCGGCCCCGATGCGGTCCAGGGCCGCGTCGACGGCGGCGCCCATCGCCGCGGCGGAGGGGAACCGGGCATCCGGGTCTTTGAGGAGCGCCTTGACGACGAGCCGGTCGACACTCCGCGGAATGCCCGAGTGCTGCACCGACGGCACCGGCGGCGGCGACTGCACGTGGGCGCGCATCACCGCGCCGACGGAATCCCGGAGGAACGGCGGCCGCCCGGTGAGCGCGAAGTACAGCACCCCGCCGAGCTGGTACAGGTCGCCGCGTTCGTCGACGGCCTCGCCCCGCGCCTGCTCCGGCGACATGTAGTTCACGCTCCCGAGCACGCTTTGCACGGCGGGACTCTCCTGGGTGGTCGCATCGGGCGCGCTGCGCAGCACGTCGGTGCCGAGGGCGGGGCGACCGGCGGCATCCGCGAGGCCGAAGTCGAGCAGGCGCACGTCGCCGGGGCCGACGCGGCCGGCCTCGTCCGGGTCGACCAGGATGTTGGCCGGGGAGACGTCCCGGTGCACCAGTCCGATCGCGTGCGCGGCAGCGAGGGCGCGCAGTACCGCGGAGGCGACGGTCAGCGCCTGCCCGGCGGGGAGCGCCCCGGTGTGCTCGACGAACTCGGCGAGGCTGATCCCCGGCGCGCGGTCGAGGGCGATCCAGGCCTGGGGTTCCTCAGCGTTGGCGCCGGTGCCGGTACCCGTTCCGTCGCCGCCGGTGTGATGCACGCCGACGCCGAGCACCGCGACGATGTTCGCGTGCCGCAGCGCGGTCGCGGCCCTGGCCTCCGCGAAGAAGGCCTCCCTGGCCCGGTCGGAGCGGGACAGGTGCGGGTGCAGGATCTTGAGGGCGATCGCCGTGGCGCCATCCCCCGCCTGCGTGTCCACGGCGGCGAAGACGGATGCCGACCCGCCCGTCCCGAGGAGTTCGCCGAGCCGGTAGCGGCCCGAGATCAGGCTCTCGCCGGCACCGGACATGCGCCGGCCTGCCGGCGCAGCGACGGCATCCGCGGGGTCGGCGGGATCGATCGCGTCGACCACAGGGGGCTACTTCGCCCGCGCGGCGTAGGTGTTCGCATACCCGGCGACGGCCGTCACGTAGGAGTCGACGTGGTTGTAGGCGAAGATGGCCGCGCGCCAGCGCTCGGGCAGCGCGAGGTCGCCGTAGTTGCACAGGTAGCGCCCGGCGGCGAGGGCGGCGTCGTCGATCTGCTGCGGGTCGTTCACACCGTCCCGGTTGCCGTCGGCGCCCCAGCGCTGCCAGGTCGCCGGGATGAACTGCAGCGGGCCGACCGCACGGTCCCATTGCGCGCTGCCGTCCCAGGCGCCGCCGTCGGTGTCGTTCATCGCGGCGAAGTCCGAGCCGTCGAGGGCCGGACCGAAGATGCCGGGCCGGGCGGTGCCGTCGGTGCCGAGCGCGGAGCCGGCGTGGGTGCCGTGCCCGGACTCGATGTTGCCGAGGCCCGCGAGGGTGCTCCAGCCGAGACGGCAACCGGGCTGCTCGTCGGCGAGGGCGAGTGAAGCGCCCGCGTAGCCGAGCATGGCCCGAACCGGGATGCCGGTGGCCGCGGCCACACGGGCAGCCCAGTCCGCGTCCACGAGCGCAGCGTTGCCGGTGGGCAGCGAGGTCTCCCTGGTCGAGGCGACGGACGAGCCGGTGGCGGCGACGACGGAATCGGCCGCCTCCGGACCGGGGGTCGCGGGCGTCACGGTCACGGCGGCATCCGCTGCGGCGGGAACCGCGGCGACCGCATTTGCGGCAACCGCCACGACGCTCGCCCGGATGCCCTCCGGGGCGGTGAAGCCGGGCACGAGCCAGCCGAAGACGACCCAGCCGAGCAGCCCGGCGGTCGCCGCGGCACCGAACCAGCCGCGCAACCGCGCGCCGGTCACCACGCCTGGGCCCGTTCTTCCTCGCTGAGCACCCGGGTTCCCCGGCGACCGGCCTCGGTCGCGTGGCGGGCGTCCTCGGCGACGAGCGCGATCCGGAAGGCTTCGATCGTTCCGGCGGCGGCTTCGCGGCTTGCGGAGGCGGCGCCGTACCAGCGCCCTGCGGTCATCACGATGCGTTCGCCGACCGTAACCACCCAGCCGTGGGTTCCGGCCGACGGGCCGGTGACGACGGTCGCGACCATGGCGTCGCACTGGTCCCTGAGTTCGAGCACGTGGGCTCTGGCGCCGGCGAACGTGGCGTAGACGGAGGAACTGCGGCCGAGTTCGCGGCTGTTCGAGGCGAGCAACCGCCAGATGCCGGAGTGACCGGAGTGTCCGGAGTCGGCGACGGTGGCGACGGTGGCGACGCCGCGTGGGCGGTCCCGTCCCTCCGGCACCAGCTCGGCGTCTCCGGTGCGGGCGAGCTCTCCCGCACGGGCGAACCCCGTGTCGCGGGCGAGCTCTCCGGCACGGGCAGGCGCTCCGGCACGGAGGAGCTCTCCGGTGCGGGAGCCCGCCTGAACGCTCTGCCGGAAGGCGACCCACCCCTGCAGGCGCGGGTCGGAGTTGGAGCGGAAGGCCGAGAAGACCACACTGGGGCGGGGCGACACAGCGACTCCAACGGCGTGAACCAAACAGCGACGGGTGCAGTCGAGACTGTGTGCCGGCTCGGGTGGGCCGGCCCCGGCATTACTGTGCTGGCCGCAGGTGTCCGGCCCGAGAGTGTGACCTTACCGGGGGGTGAACGGAAGCTGTCCGGTCCGGCAACAGTTTCGAGAAGGCCTAGCGGCGGAGCGCCTTTCGCGCCAGCGTGTTGCCGAGGTACTGGACGAGCTGCACGAGCACGATGATGAGCAGCACGGCCGCCCACGTCACGATCGGATTGAACTGGCGGTACCCGTAGAGCAGCGCGAAGTTTCCGAGGCCGCCGCCGCCGACGTAGCCGGCGACCGCGGACATGTCGACGAGCGCGACGAAGATGAACGTGTAGCCGAGGATCAGCGGACCGAGCGCCTCGGGCAACAGCACTGTGAAGATGATTCTGCCCGTACCGGCGCCCACGCTGCGGGCTGCCTCGATCACGCCGGGCGTGACGGTGAGCAGGTTCTGCTCGACGATGCGGCCCATCGCGAAGGATGCCGCGAGCGAGATCGTGAAGATGATCGCGTTGTTGCCGATGCCGGTTCCCACCACGAGGCGGGCGAGCGGCTGGGCTGCCGCGAGGAAGATGATGAACGGGATGGGCCGCACGAAATTCACCAGCAGGTTCAGGACCACGAACACCGGCTTGTTGGCGAGCAGGCTGCCGCCGCGGGTCAGGTACAGGCCGAGGCCGACGATCAGGCCGCCGAGACCGCCGAAGAACAGGGTGAGGCCGACGATGTACAGCGTCTCCCCCGCGGCCTTCCAGAGCTGGGGCAGCAGTTCGATCAGGGATTCCATCAGCGCACCTCCGTGACGGTCGTGAGTGTTCTGACCCGGTCGAGGACCGCGTCGATGCGGTCGGTGCCGCCGGGGCCTGCCGTCGTGGGGGCATCCGTCGCCGCCGCGTCGCTGAGCGCGAGGGTGAGGTGCCCGAACGAGCGGCCCTGCACCTCGTTGATGCCGCCGAAGACGACCTCGAAAGTGATGCCCGCGCGGGCGAATTCGCCGAAGACGCGGGCCTGGTCGACCGCGTTGTCGCGGAAAGCGAGGGTGACGATGCGGCCGGGGTGCCTGCCGCGCAGCACGGCGAGCTCGTCGGCGCTCGGGATGCCCTTCACGACGGTCGAAACGAACCGGGCGGATGCCGGCTGCTGGGGATTCGAGAACACGTCGAACACGTCGCCGCGTTCGATGACCCGGCCCTGGTCCATCACCGCGACCTTGCTCGCGATGGTCTGGATCACGTCCATCTCGTGGGTGATCACGATGATCGTCACGCCGAATTCGCGGTTGACCCGGGTGAGCAGGTCGAGCACCTCGTGGGTGGTCTCGGGGTCGAGCGCGCTCGTGGCCTCATCGGCGAGGAGGATGGCGGGCTGGCTCGCGAGGGCGCGGGCGATGCCGACGCGCTGCTTCTGGCCGCCGGAGAGCTGGTCGGGGTAGGCGCGGGCCTTGTCGGCGAGGCCGACGAAGTCGAGCATCTCCGCAACGCGCTTCGTGCGCTCGGCCTTGGGCCGGCGCGCAACCTCGAGGGGATAGGAGACGTTGGCCGCGACGCTGCGCGAGCCGAGCAGGTTGAACTGCTGGAAGATCATGCCGATGCCGAGGCGGACCGTGCGGAGTTCCCGCTCGGGAAGACCGGCGATGTCCCGTCCGTTGATCAGAATCTCACCGGAGGTGGAGCGCTCGAGCGCGTTCACGAGCCGGACGAGGGTGCTCTTGCCCGCGCCGGAGTAGCCGATGATCCCGTACACGTCGCCGGCCTCGACGGAGAGGCTGACATCGTCGATCGCCACGACGTCACTGCCGCCCTTTTCGTGGGGCGGGTAGACCTTGCTGACACCGCGCAATTCGACGATGGCCATAAACGAACTTCCTCACTGTGGCACTGGCGCTGACGCTCAGGCTCACGCTTTTCGAAAACAGGAGGATGTCGAACACCCCCGTCACGCACCATTCCGGTCGAGAGTGCCCGGTGTGCGGGTCACTCTCGACCGGAAAGGTTACTGTCGGTGCTACTTCTTGTGGGCCTTGGTGTCCGCGACGACCGTGGCGAGCGAGGAGACCAGGTCGGCGACCGGGGTCTTCACGAGAACGCCGGAGCCGCCGGAGACGGCGAGCACGCCGTCCTGAACGGCCTGGGTGTCCTGGTAGATCTGGACGAGCTTCTGGTAGGTCGCGTTGTCCTTGTCCGCGGCGCGGGCGACGAACACGTTGACGTAGGGAATCGCGGTCGGGTCGGCCGGGTCATCCTTGGCGAGGGCGTCGGTGAACTTCAGTCCGGCCTTCTCGACGAAGTCGTTGTTGATGATCGCTCCGGCGACGTCGGGCAGCGAGGTCGCGGTCAGCGAGGCCTCGAGCGCGGTGACGGTGACCTTCGAGGCCGACGTGTCGATGTCGTCGAGGGTCGAGAAGATCGAGCCGCCGTCCTTCAGCGTGATGAGTTTGGCGGACTGCAGCACGAGAAGGGCGCGGGACAGGTTGCTCGCGTCGTTCGGCACCGCGATGGTGTCGCCCTTCTGGATCTCGCTGACCTTCTTGTACTTCGTCGAGTACAGGCCGAGCGGGTAGATCGCCGTCGAGCCGATCGGGGTGAGATCCGCGTTGCTCGCCGTGTTGTACTGCGCGAGGTAGACGAGGTGCTGGAACTGGTTGAGGTCGACCTCACCGGCGGTCAGCGCGGGGTTCGGCTGGTCGTATGCGGAGAAGTCGACGATCTCGACCGTGATTCCGGCATCGGCGGCGGCCTTCGTGTAGACGGCCCAGTACGGGTCGCTCGCACCCACGACGCCGATCTTGACGGTCTTGTCGCTGCCGGCATCCGCCGTGCCGCCGGCGCACCCGGCGAGCAGGGCGAGGAGCGGGACGGTCGCGAGAGCCGCGAGCAGGCGCTTGGACAGAGTTGACTTTTTCACGTGGTGAATCCCCTTGGGTGTGCTGCGAGTGAGAGCCACGAGTGCTGTCTCGTGGACGGGCCTCGGCAATCAAGGGCACAGCAAAGCCACGGCTAAAAGGGGTGGGAGTCTGTGCCGCTGCATCGCGAGGCACACCTTCAGGTTAACAAAGGATGCTGCGCCGCGCACGCCGCTGCGTAACACGCGGTCACAGCATCCGCGGTTTTAACCCTCGATCAGCGTCGAAAGTTCGAGCCAGCGAGTTTCGAAGCTCGAGATGGAGGATTCGAGACCCTGCAGTTCGGTGCCGAGCGCGCCGAGGCCCGCGTAGTCGTTCTGGTCGTGGCTGACCATGCTCTGGTTCAGCACCACGATCCGGGACTTCTGCTTGGCGACCTTGCGCTCGATGGAGGCGAGCTCCTTCTGCGCGTTGCGGAGCTCGGCGCCGCCGATGGCGAGGTTCCTGGCCGGCTTGCCGCCTGAGGTGTTCGAGGCGTTCGCCTCTGCCGGCTTGTCGGAGTCGTTGATCTGCTGCTTGCGCATCTCGAGGTACTGGTCGACGCCGCCGGGCAGGTGGCGGAAGCCGCCCTCGGTGACCGCGTACTGGTTGTCGGTGACGCGTTCGATCAGGTACCGGTCATGCGAGACGACGAGCAGGGTGCCGGGGAAGGAGTCGAGCAGGTCCTCCATCGCGGCGAGCATGTCGGTGTCCAGGTCGTTGGTGGGCTCGTCGAGGATGAGCACGTTCGGCTCGTCGAGTACGATCAGCAGCAGCTGGAGGCGGCGCTTCTGGCCACCGGAGAGGTCCTTGACCTGGGTCACGAGCTGGGCGCTCATGAAGCCCATCCGCTCGAGCATCTGGCCGGGGGTGATCTCCTTGCCTCCGGCGATGTAGCTCGTCTTCTGGCGGCCGATGACCTCGCTGACCCGGTCGTTCTGGATGCCCTCGAGCTCGAAGAGCTGCTGGGTGAGCACGGCGACCTTGATGGTCTTGCCGCGCTTGACGTGGCCGCTCGTCGGCTGGAGGGTGCCGGCGACGAGGTTCAGCAGCGTGGACTTGCCCGCGCCGTTGACGCCCATGATGCCGGTGCGCTCCCCCGGCGCGATCCGCCAGGTGATGTCCTTCAGCACGTGCTTGTCCTCGAAGTCGACCGAGACGTCGATGAGGTCGACGACGTCCTTGCCGAGGCGCTGCATCGCCATCGACTGCATCGTGACGGTGTCGCGGGGCGGCGGCTCGTTCTCGATGAGTTCGTTGGCCGCGTCGATGCGGAACTTGGGCTTGGCGGTGCGGGCGGGGGCGCCGCGACGGAGCCAGGCGAGCTCCTTCTTCATCAGGTTCTGGCGCTTCGACTCGGTCGCCGCACTCATCCGGTCGCGTTCGACGCGCTGCAGGATGTAGGCCGCGTAACCGCCCTCGAAGGGTTCGATCAGGCGGTCGTGCACTTCCCAGGTCTGGTTGCAGACCTCGTCGAGGAACCACCGGTCGTGGGTCACTACCACGAGGCCGCCGGAGTTGGTCGCCCAGCGGTTGCGGAGGTGCCCGGCGAGCCAGGTGATGCCCTCGACGTCGAGGTGGTTGGTGGGCTCGTCGAGGAAGATCACGTCGTGGTCGCCGATCAGCACGGCGGCGAGAGCGACGCGGCGGCGCTGGCCACCGGAGAGGTCGTCGACGAGGGCGTCCCAGGGGATGTCGCGCACCAGTCCGCCGATGACGTCGCGGACCTTGGCGTCCCCGGCCCAGAGGTGCTCGTCCATGGTGCCGACGACGGTGTGGCCGACGGTCTGCCCGGAGGCGAGCGCGTCGGACTGGTCGAGCACGCCGATCGTGACGCCGCGGCGGCGGGTGACTCGGCCGGAGTCGGGTTCGATGCGTCCGGCGAGGAGGCTCAACAGGGTGGACTTGCCGTCACCGTTGCGCCCCACGACTCCGATGCGGTCGCCCTCGTTGAGTCCGACGGTGACGGAGTCGAAGATGACGCGGGTGGGGTATTCAAGGTGCAGGGACTCGGCCCCGAGCAAATGTGCCATAGCTTACAACTTTACCGTGCGCGGCTGGGAACCCGGCGCGCAGGTCAGGGCAAGCGGATGCCGCGGCTCAGTCGTGGACGAGACGAGCGCCGTGGACCGGACCCGTCGCCCGCACGACGTGCAGGCGGGAGGCGCTCAACGCGACCTGGAGCTCGAGCGCACTGTCGGCATCCGCCACGAGGAACGCGACCGTCGGGCCGGACCCGGACACGATGCCGGCGAGGGCGCCGTTCTCTTCGCCGAGCTCGATGACCTTGCCGAGGCCGGGGGCGAGGTGCAGCGCCGGGGCCTGCAGGTCGTTGTGCAGGGATTCGGCGAGCATCCGGGCATCGCCGGCGCGCAGGGCCTGGAGCACGTTGGCGTCGACGGTCGGCTGCGCCTGCGCCGGGAAGATGTCCTGGGCGTGGCGCTCACGGTGGCGGTCGAGTTCCTGGTACACGCCGGGGGTGGACATGCCGAAGTCGGCGAGGGCGAGCACCCAGTGGAACTGGCCCTTGGCGAGTGCGGGGCTCAGCTGGTCGCCGCGGCCGGTGCCGACGGCGGTGCCGCCGGTGAACGCGAACGGGACGTCGGCGCCGAGCGTCGCCGCGATGGCGAGCAGTTCCTCGCGGGTCGCCTCGGTACCCCAGAGGGCGTCGCACGCGAGCAGGGTCGCGGCGGCATCGGCCGATCCGCCGCCCATCCCCCCGGCGATCGGCACGTTCTTCTCAACTTTGAGATGCACGCCGCCGCGGTAGCCGGACCTGCGAGCGAGCGCACGCGCGGCCCGGATGGCGAGGTTGCTGCCGTCGGTCGCGAGCGCGGAGGTGTCGATCGAACCGGTGAATTCGCAGGAGAAGTCGTCGGCGGGATAGGCGCGCACGTCTTCGCTGAGCGACACGGCCTGGTAGGCGGTGGCGACTTCGTGGTAGCCGTCCTCGAGCACGGCACCGACCTTCAGGAAGACGTTGATCTTGCCCGGCGCCCGCGCGTGCACAACTTGAGATGTGGCCGCGTTGGTCATAGTTCTAACCTAGCTCAGCCGCACAGCCCCCTCGTGCGCGGGGGCAGGCGTCCCTCGCCGCGAGTGGGTGTCCCGAATTCAGGAGTCGAGCGCGCGCCGCCGCCGTCGAACCGCAGACCAGTGCCGCGCATGCGTGGCGACCCGGGCGCGTCTCGGCTCAACTCCTGAATTCGGAACACCCCGGCTGCACGGATGGCGGGAGAGTTGCGGCGGCGGGGACCCGGGGCTGGCGGGGTCAGGACTGGCAGGGGTCAGTCGGGGTCGGCGGCGGTCCAGGCGCGCGCGATGGCGAGGAAGGCGTCGACGGTGAGCTGCTCGCCGCGCTCGGTCGGGTCGATCCCCGCGGCCTCGAGGATCGCGGTCGCCGTGGCCGAGTCACCGAGCACGGTCGAGAGCGACTGGCGGAGCATCTTGCGACGCTGCTGAAACGCGCCGTCGACGAGGGCGAACGTCGCGAGGCGCAGTTCCTCGCTCTCGAGCGGGCTCTCCCGGCGCTGGAAGGCGATCAGGATCGAGTCGACGTTCGGCACCGGCCAGAAGACCTGGCGGCTGACCTTGCCCGCGGTGCGGAAAGCCCCGTACCAGGCGGCCTTGACGCTCGGGCTGCCGTAGACCTTCGAACCGGGGGGCGCGGCGAGCCGTTCGCCGACCTCGGCCTGCACCATGACGACGCCGGCGCGGATCGACGGGAAGTGCTCAAGCATGTGCAGCAGAACCGGCACCGAGACGTTGTACGGCAGGTTGGCGACGAGCCGGGTCGGCTCCCCCGGCAGGTCCGTGATCTTGAGGGCGTCGGCGCGGAGCACGACGAGCGGCGCGTCCGGGTGCATCAGTTCGACGGTCAGCGGGAGCTGCTCGGCGAGCCGGTCGTCGATCTCGACGGCGACGACGCGTGCGCCGGTCTCGAGCAGCCCGAGGGTGAGCGAGCCGAGGCCGGGTCCGACCTCGACGACGGTGTCGGCGGGGGTGATCGCCGCGACCTTGACGATGCGCCGCACGGTGTTGCCGTCGATCACGAAGTTCTGGCCGAGCTTCTTGGTCGGGTTGACGCCGAGCATCTCGGCGAGGTCGCGGATTTCGGCAGGCCCGAGCAGGGAGCGTGGTGTGGACACAGCGGATGCCTCGGGCTCGGCGGGCAGAGCTGCATCCGTGGGCGGCGTCACGGGGAGGTTCTCGGCGTCGCTCACCGGAGGCCTCCGAGGCGTGTTCCCGCGGTCGGAGCGGCCGGCGCGATCACGACCGGTTCGGCGTCCCAGCGACCGTAGACGCGTTCGGTGGTGGTGGAGATCTGGGTGGCCAGCATGGCGACATCCGTTTCGAGGTGGTTGGCCATCGCGCGCAGGGTGTGCGGCAGCAGGTAGGGCGCGTTGGGGCGGCCGCGGAAGGGCGCGGGAGTGAGGAAGGGGGCATCCGTCTCGACAAGCAGCAGCTCGCGGGGAGCAGCGGCGAGGGCCGCACGCAGCATGCCGGCGTTCTTGAACGTGACGTTGCCGGCGAAGGAAAGGTACCAGCCGTGTTCGGCGCAGATCGCGGCCATCTCGGCGTCGCCGGAGAAGCAGTGGAACACCGTGCGCTCGGGTGCGCCGACCCGCAGCAGGGTCGCGATGACCTCGGCGTGCGCGTTGCGGTCGTGGATCTGCAGGGCGAGGCCGTTCTGCTTCGCGATCTCGATGTGCGCTTCGAAGCTGCGGTACTGGGCGGCGAGGCCCTCCGGCCCGGTGCGGAAGAAGTCGAGTCCGGTCTCGCCGACCGCGACGACGCGCGGGCGACCGGCGAGCTCGCTGATCTCCGCGAGGGCGTCGTCGAGCGTGCCGGCCTGCTCGTACTCCGGGGCCTCGTTCGGGTGGATCGCGACGGCCGCGAGCATTCTCGGTTCGGTCGCGGCGGCCTCGGCAGACCAGCGGGAGGTCTCCCGGTCGCCGCCGACCTGGATCACGCCCTGCACGCCCACGCTCACGGCCCGGTCGAGCTGGTCGGCGAGGCTGAGCGGATGCTCGCCGTCGCTGATCTCGAGGTGGGTGTGGTTGTCGTACACCGGCACGGGGAGCGGCTCCGGCGGGGCCGGGTAGCTCAGGTCGCGGCCGGCGGTCTGCTCACGCTGGCGGACGGGTTCGTTAGCCAACCGTCGCCTCGATGCGCGGGAACAGCGCCTCGAGCGGGGAGACGTGGGTGCCTCCGGTCCACTCCCAGGCGCGGTCGATGCGCTGGTCGGTGACGAGGCCTTCGCCACCGAGGGCGGACCAGAGCTTCGCGCATGCCTCGGGCACGACCGGGGACAGCAGCACGGCAAGAGTGCCGAGGCCGCGCACGGCGGTGAACAGCACGGCGTCGAGCCGGTCACGGTCTGCGGGGTCCTTGGCGAGGCCCCACGGCTCCTGGATCGTGATGTAGCCGTTCAGCTCGTCGACGAGTTCCCAGACGGAGGCGATCGCCTCGTGGATCGCGAGGCGGGAGATGGCCTCGCCCGCGGCATCCGTCACCCGGATCTCGGTGGCCCGGATGGCCGCGTCCGCATCGGTGAACGCGGTCGTGACCGGGATCTCGCCGTCGCAGTAGCGCACGACCATGGCGATGACGCGGGAGGCGAGGTTGCCGAAGCCGTTCGCGAGCTCGGACTGGTACCGGGCCGAGAGGTCCTCCCAGGAGAACGAGCCGTCCTGGCCGAAGCTGATGGCGCGCATGAAGTAGTACCGGAACGCGTCGGAGCCGAAGGTGTCGGTGATCTGGCTCGGGGCGATGCCGGTGAGCTTGGACTTGCTCATCTTCTCGCCGCCGACGAGCAGCCAGCCGTGGCCGAAGACCCGGCGCGGCACCGGGAGCCCGGCGGCCATCAGCATGGCGGGCCAGATCACGGCGTGGAAGCGGAGGATGTCCTTGCCAACGATGTGCGTGGCCGGCCAGAGGCGGCTGAACTTCTCGTCGTCCTGGCCGTAGCCGGCGGCGGTGATGTAGTTGAGCAGCGCGTCGAACCAGACATACACGACGTGGCTGTCGTCCCAGGGCACCTTGATGCCCCAGTCGAAGCTCGAGCGGGAGATCGACAGGTCGGACAGGCCCTGCTTGACGAAGGAGATGACCTCGTTGCGGGCGGCGGCGGGCTGCACGAAGTCGGGGTCGTCCTCGTAGAGCGCGAGCAGGCGCTCGGCGAAGGTGCTCATCCGGAAGAAGTAGTTCTTCTCGTGCAGCAGCTCGACCGGGAGGGAGTGGATGGCGCAGACCTGCTGGCCGATGAACTCGCCGGTGCCCTCGATCAGGTCGCTCGGCTGCTTGTACTCCTCGCAGCCGACGCAGTAGAAGCCCTCGTACTCGCCCGTGTAGATGTGACCGGCGTCATAGAGGTGCTGCAGGAATTTCTGCGCGTTGACCTCGTGGCGTTCGTCGGTCGTGCGGATGAAGTCGTCGTTCTTGATGTCGACGGTCTTGAGCAGCGGCTTCCAGGCGGTCTCGACGAGGCGGTCGGCCCATTCCTTCGGGGTGACGCCGTTCGCGGTCGCGGTGCGCAGGATCTTCTGGCCGTGCTCGTCGGTGCCGGTGAGCAGCCAGGCGTCTTCGCCGGCCTGCCGGTGCCAGCGCGCGAGGAGGTCCGCGGCCACTTCCGTGTACGCGTGACCGATGTGGGGCACATCATTCACATAGAAAATGGGCGTGGTGATGTAAAAAGATGCTCCGGCGGACATGCCCCCAGTCTATTGGGAGCAGCGGAGGCCCTGGGCCGGGTTACGTCCCGCCTCGATCAGGGTCAGAACGGCAGGGGCGGATGCTGCGGCACGGCCGGCCCACGCGCCCCCGGCTTCTGTGCGAGGGCGGCCTCGTAGAGGTCGCGCTTGCCGAGACCGGACACGGCGGACACGTCGGCGGCGGCTTCTTTGAGCCGGGCGCCAGCCGCGACCTGCGCGAGCACCTCGGCGACCCCGGTCGCGAGGTCGAGCACGCGCTTCTCGGCCCCGGCGACGACGATCGCGATCTCGCCCTTGACTCCTTCTGCCGCCCACTCGGCCAGTTCGGCGGCGGTGCCGCGCTTGACCTCCTCGAAGAACTTGGTGAGCTCGCGGCAGACCACGACGCGGCGGTCGGCACCGAGGACCTCGGCGAGGTCGAGGAGTGAAGCGGCGAGCCGGTTCGGCGACTCGAAGAAGACCATGGTGCGGCGTTCGTCGGCCACCTCGCGGAGGGCAGACATCCGGTCGCCGTGCTTGCGGGGCAGGAAGCCCTCGAAGGTGAACCGGTCGGTCGGCAGCCCGGAGACGGCGAGCGCGGTGAGCACGGCGGACGGGCCGGGCAGCACGGTCACCGTCACACCGGCGGCGACGGCGGCGTCGACGAGGTGGAAGCCGGGGTCTGAGACGGTCGGCATGCCGGCGTCGCTCAGCACGAGCAGGTCGGTGTCGCGGGCGAGTTCGACAAGTTCCGCCGCCTTCACCCGTTCGTTGTGGTCGTGCAGGCTGATCAGTTGCGGACGGTTCTCGATCCCGAGGGCCTTGAGCAGGTGCACGGTGACGCGGGTGTCCTCCGCCGCGATGACCGTGGCGGTCGTGAGCGCCTCGACCAGGCGGCGCGACACGTCGCCGAGGTTTCCAATCGGGGTGGCAGCGAGGATGATCATTCCCCCAGTCTCGCAGTCTCCGCATAACCACGGCTCACTACGATGGTCAGCGTGCTCCTCATACGCCGCTGGTTCCCCTGGGCCGGCCCCCTGTTCGTGGTCGTCGTGGCCGCCGTGCTCCGGCTCTGGAACCTCGGCGCCCCGCATGCGCTCGTCTTCGACGAGACCTTCTACGTCAAGGACGCCTGGAGCCTCTTCAACAACGGCTACGAGTCCACCTGGCCGGACAAGGCCGACCAGATTTTCGCAAACGGCAACGCGAACATCTTCACGGACGTCGGATCGTTCGTCGTGCATCCGCCGCTCGGGAAATGGCTGATCTCGCTCGGGATGGCAGCATTCGGACCGGAGAACAGCTGGGGCTGGCGCATCGTGACCGCCCTGATCGGCATTCTCGCCGTCGTGCTGCTGATGCTGATCATCAAGAAGCTGTTCGGCTCGACGCTGCTCGCGGTCATCGGCGGCTTCCTCTTCGCGATCGACGGCAACGCGATCGTGATGAGCCGGGTGGCGCTGCTCGACAACTACGTGATGTTCTTCGCCCTGCTCGGCTTCGGCGCGATCCTGCTCGACCGGGAGTGGCACGCGACCCGCCTCGCCGCCTGGATGGCGAAGCGGGCGGAGACCGGCGAGTGGCCCGGCTGGGGTCCCGCACTCTGGTGGCGCCCGTGGCTGCTCGCCGCCGGCCTCGCCTTCGGGCTGACCATGAGCGTCAAGTGGTCCGGCCTCTACTTCCTCGCCGCGTTCGGCGTCTACGTCGTCGTCGTGGATGCCCTCGCCCGAAGGCGGGCCGGCATCCCGTTCTGGGCGAGCGCGGCCATCCTCAAGCAGGGGCCGATCAGCTTCCTGCTGATGGTGCCGATCGCGATCGCGACCTTCCTCAGCTCGTGGACGGGCTGGTTCGTCACGAAGGGCGGCTTCTACCGCACCTGGGCCGACTCCCCCGAGACCGCCTGGACCGGGGCCTTCGCCTGGGTGCCGCATGTCGTCCAGAGCTTCTGGCACTACCAGGTCGCCGCGTACACCTATCACGTCGGACTCGTCACGCCGCATCCGTACCAGTCGAACCCGCTGACCTGGCTGTTCATGGTGCGCCCGACGAGCATGTACTACCAGTCGTCGGCGGCCGGTGAGGGCACCTGCGGCTTCTCGACCTGCTCGGAGGCGATCACGGAGATCGCCAACCCGCTGATCTGGTGGGCAGGAACCGCCGCCGTGCTCTACCTCGTCTATCGCCTCGCCCGGTACCGGGAGTGGCGAGTCGGCCTCATCCTGATGGGCATGGTCGCCGGGTACCTGCCGTGGCTGATGTACACCGGCCGCACGGTCTTCCAGTTCTACTCGATCGCCTTCGAGCCCTACCTGATCCTCGCGCTCACGTTCGTGATCGGCCTCGTGCTCGGGCTCGCGCCGGGCACGGGTGGAGTCCCGGCGGCCTCCGGGCTGACGAGCACCGAACTGCGCGCGGATGCCGTGACGCGCGAACCGGACCGGACCGCCGGCATCCGCGTGCTGATCGGCTACCTCGTGGCTGCGGTGCTGGTCAGCGCCTTCTTCTACCCACTCTGGACGGGAATGCAGGTCTCGTTCTCGTTCTGGCAGATGCATATTTGGTTGCCGAGCTGGCGCTAGCGGCGCCCAGTCCCGCGGAATTCCGGGCGACGGAGACCCCGCGGTTTCGTGCCGTTCCGGCGATTTGAGGACGCCTCATATGCCGTTTGGGCCATATAGCGACTGGGAAACGGTTGTGAATCCGACCCACGGACCGGGGGTGCGCCCGTAGGATACTTCTATCTGCACCACGAGTGATTGCTCCAGAACCGACTGAGAAGTCCAGATCCAAACCAAAGGCCTCATGTCGGAAGCATCCGTCGCACCCACGGTGCGCATCGTCAAGACCCGTCGGGGTGGCGACTCGAAGAATCCCACCACCGAGTACTCCTCGCTGCTGCACACCGTGCGCAACCTGGGCCTCCTGAAGCGCGCAACCGGGTTCTACTGGTTCGTCTTCGGCATGCTCATCCTCGCGACCGCGATTCTCGGCACCGGTTTCGTGCTCCTCGGCGACAGCTGGTACCAGCTGATCATCGCCGGCGTGCTCGGCATCGTCCTCACCCAGTTCGCGTTCCTCGCCCACGAGGCCTCGCACCGCCAGGTGTTCGAGTCGGGCCCCGCCAACGACAAGGCCGGCCGCATCCTCGCGAACCTGTTCGTCGGCATCAGCTACGCCTGGTGGATGAACAAGCACAGCCGGCACCACGCCAACCCGAACGTCATCGGCAAAGACCCCGACATCGACCCCGACTTCATCGTCTTCCGCGAGGAGGACGCCGCGAAGGTGTCCTGGCTCGGCTCGTTCGTCACACGCAAGCAGGGCTACCTGTTCTTCCCTCTCCTGATGGCCGAGGGCTTCAACCTGCACGTCCAGGGCTTCCGCACGGTCTTCGGCCGCGGCAAGGTCGACAAGCGCTGGCTCGAGATCAGCATGCTCACGACCCGCATCGTGCTCTACGTCGCCGTGATCTTCTACTTCCTGCCGCTCGGCATGGCCTTCGCCTTCATCGGTGTGCAGCTCGCCGTCTTCGGGGTCTACATGGGCGCATCCTTCGCCCCGAACCACAAGGGGATGCCGCAGCTCCCCCACGACAGCAAGGTCGACTTCCTGCGCCGTCAGGTCCTGACCTCGCGCAAC
This sequence comes from Cryobacterium zhongshanensis, assembly GCF_022760445.1. NCBI lineage: Bacteria > Bacillati > Actinomycetota > Actinomycetes > Micrococcales > Microbacteriaceae > Cryobacterium > Cryobacterium zhongshanensis. Next base: position 137,271 of record NZ_JALGAR010000005.1, read on the forward strand.
ATCCGCGGCGGCACCTTCATGGACACCTTCATGGGCGGGCTCAACTACCAGGTCGAGCACCACCTGTTCCCGAACATGGCCCGCCCGCACCTGCGTAAGGCGCAGGAGATCACCAAGGAATACTGCCAGTCGCACAACATCCTGTACACGGAGACGGGCCTGTTCCAGTCCTACGGGATCGTCATCGAGTACCTGAACACGGTCGGCCTCGCCGCCCGGGATCCCTTCGACTGCCCGATGGTCGCGCGCTTCCACCACCGCTGAACCACAGCAGCTGCGGCCCACGCCGTCACCTGCCGCCGAACCGTCACGCTCCGCCGGGCCCCGTGCCCGGCCGGAGCGTGGCGGTTCCGTCGTTAACCGCTGCCCGTCCACGCACCCCTTGCGCCGTTCTGCGCCAATTGCGCGGCCCCGCGCGCCAACTGCGCCGCTGCGCGCCAGGCGTGCGTGGAGCGAACCGGCGCAGTTGGCGCGCGTGCAGGTTGCGGGGCGTGCGGCGCTGACGCGGGAGTAGGCTCGGATTCATGTGGCTGCCGGGCGTGCTCGTCGCGGTCGCCGCCGCACTCCTTGCCGGGCTCGTGCACGCGCTCGTGCCGGGGGTCCCGCTGCTCACGGCCGCCGTCGTGTTCGGGATCGTCGCCGGCCAGCTGCCGGTGGCGCGCCGGACCCTCACCGGGGTGCTCGCACCGGGCCTCTCCGTCGCCTCCAAGCGCATCATGCGCCTCGGAATCGTGCTGCTCGGCCTCAAGCTCAGCCTCGTCGACATCCTCGGCCTCGGCTGGGTGACCATCGGGACGACCGTAGCGATCGTCGTTCTCACGTTCTTCGGCACGCTGTGGTTCGGTCGCAGGATCGGCCTGCCCGGGCACCAGCCCCTGCTGATCGCCACCGGATTCTCGGTCTGCGGCGCGTCCGCGATCGGCGCCATGAGTGCCGTCGTGCGCGCGGACGATGAGGACACCGCCACACCGATCGCCCTCGTCACCCTGTGCGGAACCCTCGCGATCGCGGTCCTGCCCGCCCTGTGGCATCCGCTCGGCCTGGACGCACTGCAGTACGGACAGTGGGTCGGCGCGAGCGTGCACGATGTCGGGCAGGTCGTGGCCACCGCGCAGGTCGCCGGTCCGGCAGCCCTCGCCGTGGCGATCGTCGTCAAGCTCACCCGGGTGCTCATGCTCGCGCCGATCGTCGCGGGGGTGTCCCTGCAGGAGCGCCGCCGAGACGCCCGCGAGACAGCCTCGACCTCGACTGCGATGCCCCTGCGCACCGGCACCCTCGCTGCGGTGCCCACGGATGCCTCGACGCGGCATCCCCCGATCGTTCCCCTTTTCGTCGTGGGCTTTCTGGCTGCCGTGATGCTCCGCACCCTCGTGCCGTTGCCCGACGGCGTGCTCGTCGTCGCGGACACGCTGCAGACCTATTTCCTCGCGACCGCGCTCTTCGGACTGGGCGCAGCGGTCCAGCTTCGAGTGCTCGTGCGCACCGGCGGACGTGCGCTCACGGTCGGCCTCGGGTCCTGGGCGCTCATCGCGGCCCTCGCCTACGGCGCCGTCCTGCTCGCCTGACGAGTCACTCACCAGCTACGCCCACTCCGGTTCGCGCCTTCCCACTACCGCACACACTCGGCGTGCCGACTCTGCCGTTTCGGACTACCGCAGCACCCGCGGCGTGCCAATTCCGCCGTTCCGCACTACCTCAGCACCCGTGGCGCGCCAATTCCGCCGTTCCGCGCCACGCGTGCCTGGCGCGAAGCGGCGCACGTGGCGCGCGGGCTGGTCCCTTCGCAGTTGGATCAGCCGCGGGCGAGCCAGCCGCCGGGAGCGGCGTTGGGCGTGCGGGACAGGGCGAAGCGGGGTGGCGCGGCCGCGGCATCCGTGGACAGGTCCGCGAGGATCCGCCCGACCGTCGGTGTGAACTTGAACCCGTGCCCGCTGAAGCCCGCGCCGACGCTGACCGGGCCGACACGGTCGAGCACGAAGTCCTCGTCGACCGTTGTCGTGTAGGTGCAGCTGACCGGTTCGATCGCATCCGCGTCCGCGCCGGGCAGCCACTCCCGCACGTACCGCTGCAGCGCCGCGAGCTGAACCGGCTCCGGCAGGAAACTGCGCCGGTCCGGATCGGTGACCGGTCCGACGCCATGCCAGCCGGCCTTGATGCCCTGTCCCGGCGTGTACATGCCGTACACCGGCGAATACCAGTAGCCGTAGCGCGGATCGGCGGTATCGCGGGCGTGGTTGAAGCCGGGCCACTCCTGGGGCGCTGCGCCGCGGAGGGCGAAGTGGGCCGGCTGTTCCTGGGTCACCCGTAGCCGCGGCACCGCGAGCACCCCGCTCAGCAGTCCGGAGGTCCACGCGCCGACCGTGACGACGACCCGCCGGGCCTCGATCGTGCCGGCCTCGGTCGTCACGCGCACCCGGTCATCGCCGAGCACTTCGACCCGCAGCACCCGGGTACCGTGCCGGATCTCGGCCCCCGCCGCGGCCGCGGCCGCCTGCAGGGCCGACACCGCGGCATCCGCGTTGATGCGCCCCGCGTCGGGATTGTGCAGCACCCGCCCGTCGAAGCGGATGCCCGGCCAGCGCTCCCCCGCCGCCTCCGGAGTGAGGAACTCGGCCCCGAGCCCCGCCGAGCGGAGTGCCTGCGCGACGTCGTCGAACGCCTGGTTCGGCCCGTGGTTGACCACGCCGACCTGGTCGAAGACGCCGGTCCCCGACTCTGCCTCGAGCTCGCGCCAGAGCGGGACGGCCTCGGCGAGCATGCCGACGTAGGTCGGGTCGGCGTACGCGGTGTTGAAGTTGCGGGAGGCGCCGTGCGAGGCGCCGTTCGTGTGTCCCGGCTCGAAACGCTCGAGGAGGAGCACGGGGTGGCCGCGCCGGGCGAGCTGCCACGCCGTTGCTGAGCCCATCGCGCCGCCGCCGATGACGACGGTGTCGACGCGCTCGACGGGGGTGGTGTGCACAACTGATCCGAGGCTCATTCGCCCATCCTGCCAGCCGCAGCGCCCGTCGCCGTCCCGAGGTGTCGTCCGGCGTCACAGACGGCTGAGGTGTCGCAGATCGATGTTCCGGGTGTTGCAACAACCCCCCGAACCCAAGCGCCCGGGAACGTCGATCCGCGACACCTCGGCGCAGTCCCGCGGGGCGGGGCCGGGGACAGGGCGACCGCGCGCCCCCGGACGCCGACGGCCGACACGCATACGATGGACGGATGTCCGCCTATGTCTCGGCCCTCGATCTGTTCTCCATCGGCATCGGCCCCTCCAGTTCCCACACGGTCGGCCCGATGCGCGCCGCCCGCGCCTTCGCCGAGCACCTCACCCAAACCGGCCGACTCGGCGAGGTCACCCGGGTGAGCTGCTCGCTCTACGGGTCGCTCGGCTCGACCGGGCTCGGCCATGGCACCCCCGACGCCGTGCTCGCCGGCCTCGCCGGCCTGCACCCGGAGACCTGCGACCCGGCCGGCGTGCGCGGAACGTGGGCCGGCCTGGGCGAGAGCGCACCATTGCTCCTCGACGGCCGTCACGAGATCACCGTGGAACACGGCGACATCCGCTTCGAGCCCCGCACCCGGCTGCCCGGGCACCCGAACGCGCTCACCCTGCAGGCGTGGTCGGCGACGGATGCCCTCCCCCTGCTCGAGGAGACCTGGTACTCGATCGGGGGCGGCTTCATCCGCCGCGAGGGCGACCCGATGATCCCGCCGGCGACCTCACCGCGGCCGATGGACTATGACTCGAGCGCCGAGCTGCTCGCACTCTGCGACGCCCGCGGGGTCGACATCGCCACGATCGCCCGCGAGAACGAAGAGGCCATCCACGGGGCCGACGCCCTCGACGCCGGGCTCGACGCGATCTGGGACGCCATGCACGTCTGCGTCGAGGCCGGCCTGGCCACGACCGGCACCCTCCCCGGCGGCCTCAAGGTCAAGCGCCGTGCGGCCTCCATCCGCATGCAGCTCGAGGAATATGAGCTGCTCCCCCTGCGCGAACGGGACACCTCGACCGAGTGGCTGCACGCTTTCGCCCTCGCGGTCAACGAGGAGAACGCCTCGGGCGGCCGCGTCGTCACGGCACCGACCAACGGCGCCGCCGGCATCATCCCCGCCGTCGGGCACTACTACCTGCGCTTCGTCCCCGGCGCGAACGCTGCGGGCATCCGCCGGTACCTGCTCACCGCGGTGGCGATCGGGTCGCTCGTGAAGGCCAACGCGTCGATCTCCGGCGCGGAGGGCGGTTGCCAGGCCGAGGTCGGTTCCGCGTGCGCGATGGCCTCCGGCGCCCTGTGCGCCGTGCTCGGCGGCACCCCCCGCCAGGTCGAGAACGCCGCGGAGATCGCGATGGAGCATCACCTCGGCCTCACCTGCGACCCCGTCGGCGGTCTCGTGCAGGTACCGTGCATCGAGCGCAACGCGATCGCGTCGTCGACGGCGGTCTCTGCAGCCCGCCTCGCCCTGCACGGCGACGGCACCCACCTCGTCTCCCTCGACACCGTCATTGAGACGATGCGCCAGACCGGCCTCGACATGATGACGAAGTACAAGGAAACGAGCGAGGGCGGTCTCGCCGTCAATGTGATCGAATGTTGACCCGACCAGCCTAAACTGGGCTGGCACACGCGATTCGGAGGCTGGGCGCAGCCCTGCCATTCACGGTCGCAACGCATTCATCGCGTTCACTGCACTCCGGGGGTCTCATGCGTATTCGGTCGTCCAAGCACTCGTTCAGGCCGGCGGGCCCGTTGTCCGCGATCGTGGTCTCCGGGATCCTCGTTCTCGGCCTGGCCGGGTGCGCGGCGGCCCCGGCGCCCGTGGTCGTCACGGCCACCGTGATCGTCACCCCGACTCCGACCCCGACTCCGACTCCGACCCCGACGCCCGTCGACGTGCCGCTCATCCCCAACCCGCCCAAGGGAGCGGCACCCGCCACGACCCCGAACGCCGCCGCAACCCCGGTCGCACCGATTCCCGAGGGACCGGCGACCGACCTGGGCGCGACCGCGGGCGCACAGGGGTCTGCCGTCTCGAACGGTGCCGGCGCACTCCTGACCTACAAGGTCGTCGAGGGCGACGACTTCTTCGCGATCGCGCAGCGCTTCGACATTCCTGTGCAGCAGCTCCTCCACATGAATCCGTCGGTTCCCGGCCTCGGCGAGGACATCTACATCAATGACGTGATCAACCTCGACTGGACCACGAAGCGCTAGTCACACCGCATTCCCGGCATTCGCGCATCGGATTCCCCGCACATCGACACGATCCCCACAGTCCGCGTGCACGGACCGGGCAGCTTCGTCCGGCAGGGTGAGTCCTGCACCGATTCCCGGTCGCCGGGGGCCTGCGAAACCGCACCTCTCGTTCAGTCAAAGCACACCACTCGTTCACGTCGGTGAACGAGAGTGGAACCAGTCCCAACGTGTTGGGGCGCTGAAGCCGACCGGCATCGGTCGGGCCAGAGGAACGTGATGCGCGGGCGAGCACACGGTTCCCTGGTCCGGCCGGGGCCGGTCGCTTGCTTTAAGGCACGCCGACGGCCACCTGTACCTCTTCCGCCGAGAATCGCCGGCGCAACGGCACTTCTCGGCGTGAACGGTCCATCTCGCGGGGCTGCGGGCGAGCGGATGCTGCCTAGCGGGTCTGGCGGAAGATGCGCTCGATGATCCCGACCACGCGCAGCGAATCCTCCGGGTCCACGGGAGCGGGTGCGCCGCGCAGCAGCGCGTCGGCGAGTCCCCGGTAGAAGGCCGCGTAGTCGCCGGGTTCCGTCGGCACCGCGTGCTGGGCGCCGTCGAGGCCGAGCATGCCCCAGGCCGACTCGTGCTCGATGCCGAAACCGGCATCCGTGGGGAGCGCACCGGCGGCCAGCGTGGCCTCCTGGCCGTCGAGGCCCCACTTCGTGTACCCGGACTCGGAGCCGAGCACGTGGAAACGCGGCCCGACCTGGGCGGCCGTCCCGTTCATCCAGAGGTGCGAGCGCACCCCCGAACCGTGGTGCAGCGACACGAAGGTGTCGTCGTCCGCGTTCCCGCCGGGCACGCGGGTCGCGAGCTCGGCGTAGATGCCGTCGACCGGCCCGAAGAGCTGCAGCGCCTGGTCGATCAGGTGCGCGCCGAGGTCGAAGAGGATCCCGCCGCCCTCGCGGATGCCGGCGCTCGCCTTCCAGGCCTTAGCCGACGGCGTCGGGCGCCAGAATTCGAACCGCGACTCGAAGTGCCGCACCTCGCCGAGGGCGCCCTCGGCGATGAGGGCCTTGAGGGTCAGGAAGTCGCCGTCCCATCGCCGGTTTTGGAAGACGGTGAGCAGCAGGCCAAGCCGCTTGGCCTTCTCGATGAGGCCCTGGCCTGCGATGCTCGTGGGGGCGAAGGGCTTGTCGATGACGACGGCGAGGCCGGCGTCGAGCGCGGCATGGGCGAGTTCGACGTGGGTGCCCGGCGGGGATCCGATCACGACGAGGTCGAGGTCGTCTGAGGCGGCGATGAGCTCGTCCACGGTGTGCATCAGTCGCACGCCCGGATAGGTCTCTGCCGCCTGCTGGCGCCGCATCGGGTCGCTCGTGACGATCACATCGAGGGAGAATTCGGGGTTCGCGGCGAGGAAGGGGCTGTGGAACACCCTCCCGGAGAGGCCGTAGCCGATCACGGCGGATCGGATCGGGCGGATGATGCTGTCTGCTGCGCTCATGCTTCCACGCTACTCCGCGGGGCAGACGCCACCCGCCGCCGCCGCTCGCACCGCAGACCGCACCTCAGACCGCACCTCAGACGGCACCGCAGACGGCGCCGCCGGCCGCGACGCGCCTCCCGGCGACCCGAGCCTCAGAGCCGGTCGACCGCGGTGACCCGCACGGATGCTGCGCCGAGATCGTCGGATTCGGCGAGGTCGATCGTCGCGCTGATCCCCCAGTCGTGGTCGCCCTCCGGGTCATCGAGGATCTGCCGCACGGTCCAGACTGTCGCGCCCTCGTCGAGGATCAGCATGCCGGAGCCGCGGGCGTTGGCGCCGGTGAGGACCTCGTCGTGCTCGGCGAAGTACCCGTCCATGGCGTCGCCCCAGGCATCCGCTGTGAAGCCGTGCTCGCGGTCGAGCTCGCCGAGCGCGTCGTAGTTCTCGAGCGCCGCGAGCTGCACGCGCCGGAACAACTCGTTGCGCACGAGGATCCGGAAGGCCCGCACGTTCGTGGTGAGCCGGCGCGGGGGCGGCGGGAGCACGGAGACGGCGCCCTGTTCGTGCGCTTCGAGGTCGGGGTGGATGAGCTCCTCCCATTCGTCGAGCAGGCTCGAGTCGACCTGGCGCACGAGCTCGCCGAGCCATTCGATCAGGTCGAGCAGGTCCTCGGTCTTCGCCTCGTCCGGGATGGTCTGCCGGGCCGCCCGGTAGGCGTCGGACAGGTAGCGCAGCACGACGCCCTCGGAGCGGGCGAGCTTGTAGAACGCGATGAACTCGCCGAAGGACATCGCCCGTTCGTACATGTCGCGCACGACGGTCTTCGGGCTGAGCTCGAAGTCCGCGATCCAGGGCTGCGACTCCTTGTAGGTCGTGAAGGTGTAGGTCAGCAGCTCCTCGAGGGGCTTCGGCCAGGTGATCTCCTCGAGCAGCGCCATCCGCTCGTCGTACTCGATGCCCTCGCGCTTCATCGCGTTGACGGCCTCGCCGCGGGCGGCGAACTGCTGCCCCATCAGCACCGGGCGCGGGTCGTCGAGGGTTGCCTCGACGATCGACATCATGTCGAGGGCGTAGGTGGGCGCCTCCGGGTCGAGCAGCTCGAACGCGGCGAGCGCGAACGGCGAGAGCGGCTGGTTGAGTGCGAAGTTCGGCTGCAGGTCGACGGTCAGGCGGATGTCCCCGCTCGCGCTCTGCTCGACGATCCCGGCCGCGCGCAGCGTCTTGTAGATCCCGAGGGCACGGCGGGCGTGCGCGAGCTGGCGCTTCCACGGCTCGTGGTTGTCGAAAACGAGCTCGTAGACGTGCGCGAAGGCGTCGCCGCCCCGGCCGATCACGTTGATCAGCATCGCCGCGGTCATCTGCATGCTCGAGTGCAGCGTCTCCGGCTCCGCGTTGACGAGGCGCTGGAACGAGGGCTCGCCCCAGGAGACGAAGCCCTCCGGCGCCTTCTTGCGGATGATCTTGCGCTTCTTCTTGGGGTCGTCCCCGGCCTTCTCGATCGCCTTGAGGTTCTCGGTCTCGTGGTCGGGGGCCTGGATGACGACGGTTCCGGCGGTGTCGTAGCCGGCCCGGCCGGCCCGCCCGGCGATCTGGTGGAACTCGCGGGCGTTGAGCTGACGCATCTTGACGCCGTCGTACTTGGTCAGCGCGGTGAAGAGCACCGTGCGGATCGGCACGTTGATCCCGACGCCGAGCGTGTCGGTGCCGCAGATCACCCGGAGCAGGCCGCGCTGGGCGAGCTGCTCGACGAGGCGCCGGTACTTCGGCAACATGCCCGCGTGGTGCACGCCGATGCCCATCCGGATCAGCCGGGACAGGGTCTTGCCGAAGCTCGTCGTGAAGCGGAACTCGCCGATCAGCTCGGCGATCGCCTCCTTCTGCTCCTTGGTGGCGACCTTGACGCTCGAGAGCGCCTGCGCGCGCTCGAGGGCTGCGGCCTGGGAGAAGTGCACGATGTAGACGGGAGCCTGCCCGGTCTTGAGCAGGTCCTCGACGGTCTCGTGCACGGGCGTGGTCTCGTAGTAGTAGTTGAGCGGCACCGGCCGCTCGACCCCGGTGACGACGGCGACCGTGCGGCCGGTGCGGCGGGCGAGGTCGTCGGCGATCTCGGTCACGTCGCCGAGGGTCGCGCTCATCAGGATGAACTGCACCCGGGGCAGCAGCAGGAGCGGCACCTGCCACGCCCAGCCGCGGTCGGGGTCGCCGTAGAAGTGGAACTCGTCCATCACGACCTGGTCGACCTGGGTGTCCTCGCCGCTGCGGAGCGCGAGGTTCGCGAGGATCTCGGCCGTGCAGCAGATGATCGGGGCGTCCGAGTTGACCGACGAGTCCCCGGTCATCATTCCGACGTTCTCCGCACCGAAGATCTCGACGAGGGAGAAGAACTTCTCGCTCACGAGCGCCTTGATCGGCGCGGTGTAGAAGCTGCGCTTGCCCGCGGAGAGGGCGGCGAAGTGCGCGCCGACCGCGACGAGGGACTTCCCGGTTCCGGTCGGGGTGCTCAGGATCAGGTTCGCCCCCGAGACGATCTCGATCAGCGCCTCCTCCTGGGCGGGGTAGAGCGAGAGGCCCTGGTCGGTCGCCCACCCCTCGAATGCCGCGAAGAGCGCATCGGGATCGGTGACGGACGGGAGGGCGCTCAGAGTTGCCATGATCCTTCGATCCTGCCCTATCGCGCTGGCCGTTGCCTGCGGGGCACCCCGTCGAGCGTCGCCGTGGTGGGCGAGACTCTGGCGAAAACACCAGCGAATCGTAAGGAATGCGCGGGCGCGTCCCGCCGGGGCCGCCCTAGGCTGAACGGATGACCGGCCCCGATCCGCGCACGCCCTCCGCTGGCTCTCGCGCGCGCCCACGGCCTCCCCGGAGGCTCGCCGGACTCGCCGGGATCGCGGCCGCCCTCGCCGGGCTCGGCGCCGCCGAACTCGCTGCCGCCCTGTTCGCACCGGCCGGCAGCCCGGTCCTCGCCGTCGGTGCCCTCGTGATCGATCTCGTGCCCGGCTGGGTCAAGGAACTCGTCATCGCCCTCTTCGGCACGAACGACAAGACGGTCCTGATCGTGGTCATCGCCCTCGGCGCCGCCGTGCTCGCCGCGGCCGCCGGGGTGCTCGAACTCGTGCGCCCGCCGCTCGGGCGCGTGCTCACGGTCGCGGCGGGCGGCCTCGCCGTGTTCGCGGTGCTCAGCAGGTCGAGCGCGTCGACTCTCGACGCGCTCCCCGCCGTCGTCGCGATGGTCGTCGCGGCGGTGCTCCTGACCGTGCTGATCACCCGGCTCCGCGCCGGGACGGCGCCGGCACCCGCGCACACCGCACCGGGCACCGCACCGGGCGGCACCGACGTCGACCGTCGCCGCTTCCTCGCGTACACCGGTGCGAGCGCCGCCGTCGGCGCGGTGGCCCTCGTGATCGGGCAGGTCGTGTCCGCCGGCACCCGGGCAGCGGATGCCGCACGCGCGCGCTTCACCCTGCCCGCGCCTGCCGTCACGGCGCCTGAGATCCCGCAGGCGGCATCCGTCGCCGTGGACGGCATCTCACCGCTCATCACCGCCAATGCGGACTTCTACCGGATCGACACCGCCCTCCAGGTCCCCCGGATCGACCCGAGCACCTGGACGCTCAAGATCACCGGAATGGTCGAGAACGAGGTCGAACTGAGCTTCGCCGACCTGCTCGCCCTCCCCCTCGAGGAGAGCACGACAACCCTGATGTGCGTCTCGAACCCGGTCGGCGGCGACCTGATCGGCAACGCCACCTGGCTCGGCTACCCGATCCGGAACCTGCTCGCCCGGGCCGTGCCGACCGCGGGTGCCGACATGGTGCTCTCCCGCAGCCAGGACGGCTGGACCGCGAGCACCCCGCTCGAGGTCCTCACCGACGAGAACCGCAACGCGATCCTCGCCGTCGGCATGAACGGTGTCCCGCTCCCCCTCGAGCACGGCTACCCGGTGCGGATGGTCGTGCCCGGCCTCTACGGCTACGTCTCGGCGACGAAGTGGGTCGTCGAACTCACCGTCACCCGGTTCGACCAGCACACCGCGTACTGGACCGACCGCGGCTGGTCGGAGCGGGGCCCGGTCAAGGTGTCCTCCCGGATCGACGTGCCACGGTCGGGTGCACGGACCGGAGCGGGCACCGTGACCGTCGCGGGCGTCGCGTGGGCCCAGCACACCGGCATCCGCGCGGTGCAGGTGCAGGTCGACGGCGGAGCCTGGGAAGAGGCGACCCTCGCGGCGGCGATCTCGGCAGACACCTGGCGCCAGTGGACGTGGTCCTGGCCGGCGACGGCCGGCACGCATACCCTCCGGGTACGGGCGACGGATGCCGCCGGGCTCGTCCAGACGGAAGCCAGGCAGGACGTCATCCCCGATGGTGCGACGGGTCTCGACGAGGTCACCGTCACGGTCGCATAGCCCCGGCTCCCCCGGTTCGTCCTCCACCGGCGCCGGTCGATGCACCTTGTGCACCGCTGCGCAAGCCCCGAGACAGTCCGGAATGCCGGGCGTATTCTCGTCAGAACATTCTGGCTGCCCGCTCCAGGGACCGCCTCAGCGCGAAAGGACCAACCATGCGCACCCACGCCAACTTCACCGCCGCAGAGCTCCGGCGTTTCGAGCGTCTCCTCCTCGAAGAACGCCACGATGCCTTCCTGGCCATGGGCCGCATGGACGAGACCCTCTCCGGGGTGCTCGACGCCCGCAACAGCGGAACCGACGACGACGAGCACGACCCCGACGGCCCGACGCTCACGATGGAGTGGTCCCGGATGTCGGGTGTGCACAACGAGCTCGCCGCGAAGTCCGCGGCGATCGACCGCGCGCTCTCGCGGATCCACGAGGGCACCTACGGCCTCTGCGTGCGGCGCGGCGAGCTGATCAGCCGGGAACGGCTCGAGGCCCGTCCGGCCGCGGAGCTCTGCATCGACTGCGCCCGCGAGGTCGAGGCCGGCGCGCGGCCGTAACGCGGTCGTGGCGCGGTCGGCTTCACCTCATGAACGTCAGGTCGTGACTCCGAGCCCGACGACGCAGAGCACGGCGAGCACGCCGAGCGCGCCCGTTGCCGCTGCGAGTGCCGCGAACGGCCAGGCGCCCCGGGACGCGAGCGCCTCGGAGTCCCGCAGTTCGGCGTGCATGCGCCGGTAGCGATACCGGACCCCGATGTACGCGGCGAGCGTGAGCGAAAACCCCACCGCCCCGAGGATCACGGCCGCCGCGCCGACCAGGGGTGCCGCGAACCGCACGCCCGCCGCAACGGCGACGGCGAGGGCGAGCACCGTGCGCTGCCAGGCGAGCAGGGTCCGTTCGGGCTGCAGGCCGGGGTCGAACGGACGCTCCGCGGCGTCCGGCGTCTCCGTCACGACGCCGCCCACCGGCATCCGCCGGCGGCGCAGTCGGGGTGCCGGCCGCGCACCCCGGCACGGCCGCGCACGCTCACAGGAATGTGCCGGCGACGATCAGCAGGCCGCCGACGACGATGCCGACGGCGAGAACGCCGGACAGCGCGGGCGCGGGGAGCGGCCGGTCTTCCCGGAGCGAACGTTCGACCCTGCTCCAGTTCAGCCAGGCGTGCACGGGCGCCAGCACCCCGAGCGCCAGGAACACGGCGGACGAAGCGACCCGGAACTCGCCCCGGAGCGGGAGTTCGAGCACCCCGAGCGCGACGCCGACGGCGAGGAGGCCGAGCGAGGTGCGGATCCAGGCGAGGAAGGTGCGCTCGTTGGCGAGGCTGAACCGGGGGTCCGGTTCCCGGCCGCGTCCGTAGACCGACCGGGGAAACCGTCCTTCGGGAACGCGGTCGGGCATCCGCCTAGACCTCGTCGGTGACGGGAGCGGCGAACTGGGAGTTGTACAGGGCGAAGTAAGCGCCCCCGGCGAGCAGCAGTTCTTCGTGCGTGCCGAGTTCGACGATCCGGCCGGCCTCCATCACGAGGATGAGGTCGGCGTCCCGGATCGTGGAGAGCCGGTGCGCGATCACGAAGCTCGTGCGGTCGGCGCGGAGCGCGCTCATCGCCTTCTGCACGAGCACCTCGGTGCGGGTGTCGACGGAGCTCGTGGCCTCGTCGAGGATCAGCACGCTCGGCTTCGCGAGGAACGCCCGCGCGATCGTCAGCAGCTGCTTCTCACCGGCGCTGACGTTGCCGCCCTCGTCGTCGAGCACGGTGTCGTAGCCGTCCGGCAGCGAGTGCACGAACCGGTCGACGTAGGTGGCGCGCGCGGCGGCCTGGATGTCCTCCTCGGAGGCGTCCGGACGGCCGTAGGCGATGTTCTCCCGGATCGTGCCGCCGAACAGCCAGGTGTCCTGCAGGACCATCCCCATCCTGCCGCGCAGGTCGTCCCTGGTCATCGTCGCGATGTCGGTGCCGTCGAGGGTGATCCGGCCGGAGTCGAGCTCGTAGAAGCGCATCATCAGGTTGACGAGGGTGGTCTTGCCCGCGCCGGTCGGCCCGACGATCGCGACCGTCTGGCCCGGTTCGGCGACGAGGTTGACATGCTCGATGAGCGGCTGGTCGGCAGAGTAGCTGAACGACACATCCTCGAAGGTGAGCCTGCCGTGGTTGTCCACCGGGCTCTCAGCGGGCTCGGGGTCCGCGGTCTGCTCCTCGGCGTCGAGCAGGCTGAAGACCCGCTCGGCGGATGCGACGCCGGACTGCAGCAGGTTGGCCATCGATCCCAGCTGGGCGAGCGGCTGGGTGAACTGGCGCGAGTACTGGATGAACGCCTGCACGTCTCCGAGCTGCATGGCGCCGGAGGCGACCTGCAGCCCGCCGATGACGGCGATGCCGACGTAGACGAGGTTGCCGATGAAGGTCATCGCGGGCATGATCAGGCCGCTGATGAACTGGGCGCCGAAGCTCGCGACGTAGAGCTCCTCGTTCTTGGCCGCGAAGCGTTCCTCGACCTCCTTCTGGCGTCCGAAGACCTTGACGAGGGCGTGACCGGTGAAGGTCTCCTCGATCTGGCCGTTGAGCTCTCCGGTGTTGGTCCACTGGCCGACGAAGAGCTTCTGCGAGCGCTTCGCGATCAGCATCGTCGTCACGAGCGTGAGCGGGATGGTGACGAGGGCGACCAGGGCCAGGAGCGGCGACAGGATGAACATCATCACGATCACGCCGACGACCGTCAGCAGGGACGTGACGATCTGGCTCAATGACTGCTGCAGGCTCTGCGAGACGTTGTCGACGTCGTTGGTCACCCGGCTGAGCAGCTCACCGCGTTGCACGGTATCGAAGTACTTGAGCGGGAGCCGGTTGATCTTCGCTTCGATCTCGGCACGGAGACGGAACACCGTGCGCTGCACGACCCCGTTGAGGACGAAGGCCTGGATCCAGCTGAACGCCGAGGACAGCACATAGAGGATCATCGCCCAGAGCAGCACGGTCGACAGCGCGGCGAAGTCGATGCCGAGACCGGGGGTCAGGGTCATGCCGCTCAGCAGATCGGCCTTGCCGGTGTCGCCGGAGGCGCGGAGACCCGCGATGACCTGGTCCTGGGTCACCCCGGCCGGCAGCGCCTTCGAGACGATGCCGGCGAAGATCAGGTTCGTACCCTGGCCGAGGAGGCGCGGGCCGATCACGGAGAAGGTGACGCTGATCACGGCGAGCACCACGACGAGCAGGAGCCAGAGCCGTTCCGGCCGGAGCTTGCCCATCAGGCGCTTCGCCGAGGGGCCGAAGTTCATCGCCTTCTCAGCGGGCAGGCTCATTCCGCCCATGGGGCCGTGGCCGCCGCCCGGGCCGCGTCCGCCGCCTGGTCCGCGGGCCGGTGCTGCCGCCGCGGGGCGTTCGGTTGACTCGCTCATGCTGCTTCCTCCGCTGTGAGCTGTGAAGACACGATTTCCTGGTAGGTCGTGTTGGTGTCGAGGAGCTCCTCGTGGGTGCCCCGTCCGACGATCCGGCCGTCCTCGAGTACGAGGATCTGGTCGGCGTCGATGATCGTCGATACCCGCTGGGCGACGATGATCATCGTGGCCCCGTCGGTGCCGACCTTGAGGGCTGCCCGGAGCCGGGCATCCGTTGCGAGGTCGAGCGCGGAGAACGAATCGTCGAAGATGTAGATCTCGGGCCGTTTGACCAGCGCCCGCGCGATCGCGAGCCGTTGCCGCTGCCCGCCGGACACGTTGGTGCCGCCCTGGGAGATGGGCGCATCGAGGCCTTCCGGCATCTCCTCGACGAAGTCCTTCGCCTGGGCGATCGTGAGCGCCTCCCACAGTTCGGCTTCGGTCGCGTCGGGCTTGCCGTAGAGCAGGTTGCTGCGCACGGTGCCGGAGAACAGGTAGGGCTTCTGCGGGACGAGGCCGATGTGGCCCCAGAGGAGGTCGGGGTTGAGCTCGCGCACGCCGACGCCGTCGACGAGCACGGTGCCGCTCGTCGCGTCGAAGAGCCGCGGGATCAGGTTGATCAGGGTGGTCTTGCCGGAGCCGGTGCTGCCGATGATGGCGGTCGTCTCGCCGGAGCGGGCGAGGAAGCTCACGTTGCTGAGCACGGGCTGCGCGGCGCCGGGGTAGGCGAAGCCCACGTCGAGCAGTTCAAGCTCGCCGTGGCCGATCGTGGCGTTGACCGGGTTTGCCGGCGGAACGACGCTCGACGGGGTGGCGAGCACTTCGCCGATGCGGTCGGCGGAGACGGTTGCGCGCGGAATCATCACTGCCATGAAAGTCGCCATCATCACGGCCATCAGGATCTGCATCAGGTAGCTGAGGAACGCGATCAGGGTGCCTACCTGCATCGACCCGTCCTGGATCCGGAAGGCGCCGAACCAGATCACGGCGACGCTCGACACGTTCAGCACGAGCATCACAATCGGGAACATCAGGGCCATCAGCCGGCCGGCGCGGAGTGCCACATCGGTGACGTCCTCGTTGGCGACCGCGAACCGTGCGGTCTCGCGGTCCTCGCGCACGAAGGCGCGAATCACGCGGATGCCGGTGAGCTGTTCCCGGAGGACCCGGTTCACGGTGTCGATCTTGACCTGCATGGTGCGGAACAGGGGAATCATCCGCACGATGATGAGCCCGACGGCGATGAGGAGCACCGGAACGCTCACGGCGATCAGCCAGGAC
This sequence comes from Cryobacterium zhongshanensis, assembly GCF_022760445.1. Taxonomy (NCBI): domain Bacteria; kingdom Bacillati; phylum Actinomycetota; class Actinomycetes; order Micrococcales; family Microbacteriaceae; genus Cryobacterium; species Cryobacterium zhongshanensis. The sequence goes on from NZ_JALGAR010000005.1 coordinate 152,978, forward strand.
AGCTGCACGTCCTGGCGGATGGCCATGATCACGCCGCCGATCGAGAGGATCGGGGCGGAGACCATCAGGGTCGAGGTCATCAGCACGAGCATCTGCACCTGCTGCACGTCGTTCGTGGAACGGGTGATCAGGGACGCGGCGCCGAAGCGGGTGACCTCCTGCTCGGAGAACTCACCGACCCGGGTGAAGACCGCGCCGCGCAGGTCGCGGCCCAGGGCCATGGCCGACTTGGCCCCGTAATAGACGGCGATGATCGAGCAGACGATCTGCGCCAGGGTGATCAGGAGCATCAGCCCGCCGGTGCGGAGGATGTAGCCGGTGTCACCGGTCGCGACGCCCTGGTCGATGATGTCGGCGTTGAGCGTCGGCAGGTACAGCGAGGCGATCGACTGCGCGAGCTGGAACACCACCACCGCCGCCAACAGCCGCCAGTATGGCCGTAAGTACTTCACGAGTAATTTCCAGAGCATCGGTTCTCCTAGGGCAAGGCGGGGATAAGGGTGGAGTCTGTGGCCGGCGCGGACGCCGGGAGGGAGGTTTCGGCACGTGTCGGGCCGGTCGTCATCGGGCCGGGCGCCGGGATTCCGTCGATCCCGTGCAGGATCAGCGCGGCGATCTCGGCGTCGTCGAACTCCGGTCCGTTGCGGACGTGCGGGACAGACGCTGCGAGGGTCAGCATCCGGATGACCTGGGCCGCGCGCTCGGCGGACACGGTGAGCCGGTCGAGGTCCGGAGCAAGGATCCGCGCGATGATCTCGGCGAATTCCCGCCGGGAGTCGTCACTGGGGTGCGGGCCACGGTGCCCGATCACGGACATCAGGCTGAATACGGTCGTGAACCGGTTCCGCATCAGGGCGACGATCGCGGTGATGCGTTCCTCGAGGGGCAGGGTGGTGTCGATGCCGCGCAGCCGGCGCCGGAACGGTTCTGGATCGACCTGCCGGGCGACGACGGCATCGATCAGGTCGTCCTTGCTGTCGAAGGCCCGGAAGATGGTGCCCTCGGCGATGCCAGCCCGGTCGGCGATCTGCCGCGTGGTCACGGCGTTCCCATGCTCGAGCAGCAACGGCAGGGTCGCGTCGATGAGCATCGCCCTCCGGTCCTCGACCGGCAGCGGCTTGGCACGGGGCGGCTTGGCTGTCATCCCGCCAGTTTAGATGAGTGAGCGCTCACTCACAAGCCGATACCCGGCGAATTTCTCGTGAACAGCCATCGGCTTTCGCGATTCGCTTGCGCTCCCGGAATGAGTGAGTGTACAGTCACTCACATGCCAGCCCCCGCCGTTCGCCTGTCCACCGCCGAAGCGCGCCGCTCCCTCGTGATCGACAGCGCGATCGAGGTGTTCGCGCGGACGGGCTACCTCGGCACGCCGATCGCGAATATCGCCGAACACGCCCGCATCTCCCCCGCCTACGTCTCCAAGCTGTTCCCGAACAAGGAGGCACTCTTCGTCGCCGCACTCGATGAATGCTTCGAACGCGCAGGGGCAGCCCTCTCCCGCGGGGCGGAGACCAGCGCAGACCGGAGCCCCGACGGCATCCTCAACGCGATGGGCGGAGCATACGCCGACCTCATCGCCGACCGGTCGCTCCTGATGCTCCAGGTGCACGCCCAGTCCGCCGCAACCATTCCCGAGATCGGTGCCGCGCTCCGGCGGGGCATCGAGTCGATCACGACCATGGTCCGCTCGCGCTCGGGCGCCACGGACGAAGCCGTGCAGCGCTTTGTCGCCTACGGCCAGCTCTGCCACCTCATCGTCACCACCGGACTCGACGACGTACCGGCCGAGTGGGCCCGACTGCTCACGGCCGGCATCCGCCACCCCTGACCCGCTCCCCGCACCAGCCAACCGGCCCGGCGCCGCCCGCTTCATCGTCTCGCATTGAGTGAGTGATCAGTCACCCACCTCTCCCCTTCCCTCATCACCATCACCATCACCATCACCGATACCGACACCGACACCGACACCGACACCAGGAGAACACCATGACAACGAACAACGGCCCCGCAACGACACCCGCTCCACGGACCGGCTCGTCCCCCACCCTGACCACCGAGATCGTGATGCCCGGCATTGTCGAACCCGACGGCTTCCAGATCCGGCGACGGATGCTGCCCGCCCCGTCCCGCGGCCAGGCCCGGGTGCGCGTCGAGGCGAGCGGCATCTCGTTCGCCGAGCAGTCGATGCGCCGCGGACGCTACCCCGGCCAGCCGAAGTTCCCCTTCGTGCCCGGCTACGACCTCGTCGGCGTCGTCGCGGCGGTCGGCCCGGGGGGCGATCCCGGTCTCGTGGGGCGTCGGGTCGCCGCCGCGACCAAGACCGGCGGCTGGGCGAGCGAGGCGCTCGTGCCCGCCGCGGACCTCGTTCCGGTGCCCGCACCGATCGATGCCGCCGTCGTCGAGTCGGTCATCGTCAACGGGATCACCGCGTGGCAGATGCTGCACCGGAAGGCGCGCGTGACGAGCGGCCAGACCATCCTCGTGCACGGCGCGAGCGGCGGGGTCGGCACGATCCTCGTGCAACTCGCCGTCCACGCGGGAATCCGGGTGATCGGCACCGCCGCTCCCCGGCACCACGCGGCCCTCCGCGGCCTCGGGGTCGAGCCGGTCGACTACGCCGACCCGGACCTCGCCGCCCGCGTCCGTGAACTCGCCCCCGGCGGCGTCGACGCCGCCTTCGACCACCTCGGCCTCGCGAGCGCCCGGATCTCGAAGAGCCTGCTCGCCCGCGGCGGCACACTGGTCTCGTACGGCATCGCCTCGGCCCTCACGGACACCGGGTCGCTCCTGCCGCTCTTCATCGGGCTCCTGGCCCGGCTCACCCTCTGGAACGCCCTGCCGAACGGCCAGCGCGCCCTGTTCTTCGATTTCTGGGCCGGGCACCGGATCACGCCGGCCGCCTTCCGCAGGCATCACCGGGAGGACCTCACCGCGCTCCTCTCCCTAGTCGAGCGCGGGATCGTCACCCCGCAGATCGCCGCGCGGTTCCCGCTCGTCGAGGCCGCCGCCGCGATGCGGCTCGCCGAGTCGCGCACCGCTCTCGGCAAGGTGATCCTGATCCCCTGAGCCGCGGCATCCGCTCGCACCCTCTCCCCCTCCCGCCCGTTCTGTTCCCACATCGAAACGCAGGATATCCGGGCCGTTGAGGCCACCACAGCCTCAACGGCCCGATTCTCCTGCGTTTCGTGAGGCCCGACGGGCCGGGCACGGATGTCGCGCCTCCCCACCAGACGCAGCTCACGCCGGGTTTTCCCCAGGTCCGAAACCCGCCAGAGGCGCGGGCGGCCCCCGACTACAGTCGAACCATGGACAGCACCCCGACCGCCTTGATCCGTCTCTCCAGCCCCATCGGCCGGCTGGAACTCACCGGCGACGACGTCGGCGTCCTCACGCTCTCGATCGAGCGCGAGGGACATCTGCCGCACGAAGACCAGCCGGAGCACCCCTCCCCCGTTCTCGAGGAGGCCGCGAAACAGCTCACCGAATACTTCGCCGGCACCCGCACCCGATTCGACGTTCCGCTGCACCTCGCGGGCGGCACCGCCTTCCAGCGCGCGGTCTGGGCCCGCCTCGACGAGCTCGACTACGGCACCGTCACGAGCTACGGCGAACTCGGCCTCTCCATCGACCGGCCGGGCTCCGGGCGCGCGATCGGCGGGGCCGTCGGCGCGAACCCGCTGCCGATCCTGATCGGCTGTCACCGCGTGCTCGCGAGCAACGGCCGCATCACGGGCTACAGCGGCGGCAGCGGCATCCCCACCAAGGAGTGGCTGCTCGGCCACGAGGGCATCGAGTACCGTTCGTGACCGACCCGGCGCCCGCACATGGCGCTGCCGCAGCCCCTGCGACAGCCCCGAGCGCCCTCCGCACCGGCGAGGACGGTGTGGTCCGGTGCGCGTGGGCGAACGGCGACCCCGAGTACCGCCGCTACCACGACGAGGAGTGGGGTCGCCCCCTCCGCGACGACGAGCGGCTCTTCGAGAAGCTCTGCCTCGAGGGCTTCCAGGCCGGCCTCTCCTGGATCACCATCCTTCGTCGTCGGCCGGCCTTCCGGGCGGCGTTCAACGGCTTCGACGTCGACCGGGTCGCGGCCATGACCGCCGCAGACGTCGAGCGTCTCCTCGGCGATGCCGCCATCATCCGCCACCGGGGCAAGATCGAGGCCGCGATCGGCAACGCCAGGGTCACCCAGAACCTCGGCGAGGGGCTCGGCGAGCTGATCTGGAGTTTCGCCCCACCCGCCCGCGCGACCCGGCCGCGCGAACTCGGCGACGTCCCCGCGATCACCCCGGAGTCGACGGCGCTCAGTAAGGAACTCCGTTCCCGCGGCTACCGTTTCGTCGGCCCGACGACGATGTACGCACTGATGCAGTCCGCCGGCCTCGTCGACGACCACTTCGCCGGCTGCCACCGCGCCTCCTGACCCAGCGAGAGTTACCTTTCCGGTCGAGAGTGACCGGCGCAGGTGGAACTTTCGACCGGAAAGGTAACTGTGGGTGAGAGTGGAGAGGTCAGGTCCGGGTCAGCGGGCGGCGGGGAGCAGGCCGAGGGCGCGCACGTGGTCGCGTTCCTCGATGAGTTCGGCGACGGATGCGTCGATCCGGGTCCGGGAGAAGGCGTTCAGTTCGAGTCCCTGCACGATCTGCCACTGACCGTCCACCGACCGCACCGGGAAGGAGCAGACGAGGCCCTCCGGAACTCCGTATGAGCCGTCGGAGACGATGGCGGCGGAGGTCCAGCTCGAGCCGGTGCCGTGCACCCAGTCGTAGACGTGGTCGATCGTCGCCTCGGCGGCCGACCCGGCCGAGGAGGCCCCGCGCGCGGTGATGATCTCGTAGCCGCGTTTCTCGACTCGGGGAATGAAGGTCCCGGCGAGCCAGTCCTCGTCGACGAGCTCGCGAACCGGGCGCCCGGCGGCCGTCGCATGGAAGACGTCGGGGTACTGGGTCGCCGAGTGGTTTCCCCAGATGGCGAGGCCGTCGATCTCGGAGACGTGCACCCCGAGGCGCACGGCGAGCTGGGCGACGGCGCGGTTGTGGTCGAGCCTCGTCAGCGCGGTGAAACGCTCCGCGGGGATGTCCGGGGCGAACGCGGCCGCGACTAGCGCGTTCGTGTTGGCCGGGTTCCCCACCACGAGCACGCGCACGTCGGATGCCGCGCCGGCGTTGATGGCGGTGCCGTGCGGCCCGAAGATGCGGCCGTTGCCCTCGAGAAGCGCCACGCGCTCCTCGCCGATGCCGCGCGGCCGGGAGCCGACGAGAAGGGCGACGTTCACTCCGTCGAAGGCGCGCGTGGGGTCATCCGTCACCATCACGTCCCGCAGCAGGGGGAAGGCGCAGTCCTCGAGTTCGAGGGCGGTGCCCGCCGCTGCGGCGAGCCCGGCGGGGATCTCGAGGAGCCGGAGGTTCACCGGGGTCGTCGGGCCGAACATCTGGCCGGACGCGATGCGGAAGAGCAGGGCGTAGCCGATCTGACCGCCGGCGCCGGTTACGGTGACATTCATCGTTGGAGTGGACACGCTGCCAGCATACGGCCGGGCGCCGGGGTTCGTCAGGACAGTGCCGCGGCGAGCGGCGCGTCGTCCAGGAGCTCGAGCGCGGCGGGCCCCGCCGTGCGCACGGTGAAGCCGGCGCCGGAAGCCCAGCCGAGCAGGTCGTCGACGGACCCGAGGTCGGGGGCGCTCCGGATGAGAGCGCGGGTGAACCGGCCCTTCGCGGTCTTGTTGAAGTGGTTGAGGGCGCGCACGTGCCCGTCGGGGGTTTCCGTGACGACGCGGAGCAGCACGGAGCCGGTCCGGGCGGGTGCGGCGCCGAGGCCGACGTAACCCGCCGAACGGAGATCGAGCACGAGGCCGGTTTCCCCGGCGAGCACAGCCGCGATTCTCGGCCCCCAGTGCTGCTTGAGCGCGAGGCCGGGCAGCCGGCTCGTCGTGGACAGCCGGTAGGCCGGAATCGGATCGAGTGCGCCGATCGGACCGAACAGTGCCGAGTGGACGAGCACGTTCCCTGCGGCCCAGTCCCGGTCGGCGAGCGTCAGTGTCTGCGCGTCCAGGGCGTCGTAGAGCACACCCGTGTACCGGTCGAGCGCGGCCATCGTCGGTGCGGTCGTCAGCGCACGGTTGTGGGCGACCTCTCCGGCCTGGGTGCGACCGAGTTTGAGGGCGGCCATCATGGCCTCGGGGTTCCGGGCGAGTGAGCGCAGCTCACGCACGAGTACCCGCCGCTGAGAGTTCAGCGACGGGTACCTGAGGTGGTTCAGATCGAGCGGTTCGCCGGTACCGCCTGTGCGTTTCGTCTCGGAGGGCGGCAGCAGGAGCAGCACGGGCTAGATCGACAAGGCTAGACGAGCCCCGCTTTGCGCGCGACGATCGTGACCTGGTTGTTGGCGACCGACAGGAAGCCGTCTTCCGCCTGGGCGACGATCTTCTCGCCGCCGGGCAGGGTCAGGCGTACCTCGCCGCTCGCCAGGATGGCGAGCAAGGGCTCGTGGCCCGGCAGGATGCCGATCTGGCCTTCGACGGTGCGCGCGACGACCATGGTTGCCTCGCCGGACCAGACTTCCTGGTCCGCCGAGACGACGCTGACGGTGAGCGGAGCCCCTGCCATGGCTAGTCGTTCTCCTTCTGGATTTTCGCCCACTTCTCTTCGACGTCGGAGATGCCGCCGACGTTGAAGAATGCCTGCTCGGCTACGTGGTCGAAGTCACCGTTGGCGATAGCCGTGAAGGACTCGATGGTGTCCTTGAGCGACACCGTGGAACCCTCGACACCGGTGAACTTCTTCGCCATGTAGGTGTTCTGCGAGAGGAACTGCTGGATGCGACGGGCCCGTGAAACTGTGACCTTGTCTTCCTCGGAGAGTTCGTCAACACCGAGGATCGCGATGATCTCCTGGAGTTCCTTGTTCTTCTGCAGGATCGCCTTGACGCGGACGGCCGTGTTGTAGTGGTCGGCGCCCAGGTAGCGGGGGTCGAGGATACGGCTGGTCGAGGTGAGCGGGTCGACGGCCGGGTAGAGGCCCTTCGACGCGATCTCGCGGGACAGCTCGGTCGTGGCGTCGAGGTGGGCGAAGGTCGTCGCCGGTGCCGGGTCGGTGTAGTCGTCGGCGGGCACGTAGATGGCCTGCAGAGACGTGATCGAGTGGCCACGGGTCGAGGTGATGCGCTCCTGGAGGATGCCCATCTCGTCCGCGAGGGTCGGCTGGTAGCCCACGGCGCTCGGCATGCGGCCCAGAAGGGTCGACACCTCGGAACCGGCCTGGGTGAAGCGGAAGATGTTGTCGATGAAGAGCAACACGTCCTGCTTGGCGACGTCGCGGAAGTACTCGGCCATGGTGAGCGCGGAGAGGGCGACGCGAAGACGCGTTCCCGGCGGCTCGTCCATCTGGCCGAACACGAGGGCGGTCTTGTCGAAGACGCCGGCCTCTTCCATTTCCTTGATGAGGTCGTTGCCCTCACGGGTGCGCTCGCCGACTCCGGCGAACACCGAGACTCCACCGTGGTCCTGCGCGACGCGCTGGATCATTTCCTGGATCAGGACGGTCTTGCCGACGCCGGCTCCACCGAAGAGGCCGATCTTGCCGCCGAGGACGTACGGCGTGAGCAGGTCGATGACCTTGATGCCGGTCTCGAACAGCTGGGTCTTGGCCTCGAGCTGGTCGAAGGGCGGCGGCTTGCGGTGGATGGGCCAGCGCTCCGTGATCTCGATCTTCTCGCCGGGCTCGGCGTTGAGCACCTCACCGATGGCGTTGAAGACGCGGCCCTTGGTGACCTCGCCGACCGGAACCATGATGGGGGCTCCGGTGTCCCGGACCTCCTGGCCGCGGACGAGGCCGTCGGTCGGGTTGAGCGCGATCGCGCGGATCAGGTCGTCTCCGAGGTGAAGCGCGACCTCGAGGGTGATCTCAGTAGAGACGTCACCGATGACGATGGTCGTCTTCAGCGCGTTGTACATGCCCGGGATCGAGTCGTGCGCGAACTCGATGTCGACGACCGGGCCCGTGACGCGGGCGATCCGGCCGACGGCAACGGTATCGACCGGCGCGTGGACTGGCGCGGTTGCGATGTCAGTCATTGCTCTCTCTTCTCTGGTTTAGTTCTTGGCGGATGAGAGCGCATCGGCCCCACCCACGATCTCGGAAATCTGCGAGGTGATCTCGGTCTGCCTGGCGTTGTTGGACAGCCGGGTGAAGGTCGTGATCAGCTTGTCGGCGTTGTCGGCGGCCGACTGCATCGCCTTCTGGCGTGCGGCGTGCTCTGCGGCGGCCGACTGGAGCATCGCGTTGAACACGCGACTCTCGATGTAGACCGGCAGCAGGGCGTCGAGAACCGTCTCGACGTCCGGTTCGAACTCGTAGAGGGGCAGGACCTGACCGTCTCCGGGCTCGTCCACTCCCTCGACGACCTCGAGCGGCAGCAGGCGGACGACCTGGGGCACCTGGGTGACCATGCTCACGAAGCGGTTGAACACCACGTGAATCTCATCGACGCCACCGTCTTCTGCGTCACGCAGGAAGGTTTCCAGCAATGACTCGCTGATCTCCTGGGCGATCTCCAACTGGGGCTGGTCGGTTCCGCCGGTCCAGACCCGCTCGGAGGCGCGCCTGCGGAAGCCGAAGTAGGCGACGGCCTTGCGTCCGACGAGGAAGTAGACGACATCCTTGCCCTGACCGCGCAGCAGTTCGCTGAGCGACTCGGCTTCTCTCAGCACCTGAGAGCTGAACGCCCCTGCGAGGCCTCGGTCCGAGGTGAAGATGACGACCGCGGCGCGCTCGACCTTCTCCGGCTCGGTCGTCAGAACGTGCGCGACGTTGGAATACGTCGCGACGGCCGAGACCGCCCGGGTGATCGACTGCGAGTACGGAGTCGAGGCCGAAACCCTCGCCCTCGCCTTCTGAATGCGCGAGGCCGAAATCAACTCCATGGCCCGAGTGATCTTCTTCATCGTCTGGGCAGACTTGATCTTCTGCCGGTAGACCCGAAGTTGCGCTCCCATGTGGCTCCTGTGCTTCCTTCTCAGTGAATCGTGGTTGTCGAGGCCCGCTGGTCAGCGGCGGTGCTTGACAATCTTTTCCTGGTTCACGTCGTCGGCGGTGATCGCTTCGAACTGTTCCTTGCCAACGGAGGCAAGCGGCTTGCCCTCACCGGTGTGAAATTCGCGCTTGAAGACGTCGACCTCACGCTCGAGGATTTCGACGGTCTCGTCGCTCAGCACGTTCGTCTCGCGCAGCGTCTTGAGGACCTCGGTGGTGCGACCGAGGTGATCGAGAAGTCCACGCTCGAAGCGCAGCACGTCCTCGACGGGGACCTCGTCGAACTTGCCGTTGGTGCCGGCCCAGATCGAGACGACCTGGTCCTCGACGGGGTACGGCGAGTACTGCGGCTGCTTGAGCAGCTCGGTCAGGCGGGCGCCTCTGGCGAGCTGGCGACGGCTGGCGGCATCGAGGTCGGATGCGAACATCGCGAAGGCCTCGAGGGAGCGGTACTGCGCCAGTTCGAGCTTCAGCGTTCCGGAGACCTTCTTGATGGACTTGACCTGGGCGTCGCCACCGACACGGGAGACCGAGATACCCACGTCGACCGCGGGACGCTGGTTGGCGTTGAAGAGGTCGGACTGCAGGAAGATCTGGCCGTCGGTGATCGAGATCACGTTGGTCGGAATGTACGCGGAGACGTCGTTCGCCTTGGTCTCGATGATCGGCAGGCCGGTCATCGATCCGGCACCGAGGGCGTCGGACAGCTTGGCACAACGTTCCAGCAGGCGGGAGTGCAGGTAGAACACGTCGCCGGGGTACGCTTCGCGTCCCGGCGGACGACGCAGCAACAGGGAAACGGCGCGGTAGGCCTCTGCCTGCTTGGACAGGTCGTCGAAGATGATCAGGACATGCTTGCCCGCGTACATCCAGTGCTGGCCGATGGCCGAGCCGGTGTAGGGGGCGAGGTACTTGAAGCCGGCCGGGTCGGAGGCCGGGGAGGCGACGATGGTGGTGTATTCCATCACGCCGGCGTCCTCGAGCGCGCCCTTGACGGCGGCGATCGTGGAGCCCTTCTGGCCGATGGCGACGTAGATGCAGCGAACCTGCTTGTTCACGTCTCCCGAAGCCCAGTTGGCCTTCTGGTTGATGATGGTGTCGATCGCGATCGCGGTCTTGCCGGTCTGGCGGTCACCGATGATGAGCTGGCGCTGGCCGCGGCCGATCGGGATCATCGCGTCGATCGCCTTGATACCGGTCTGCATCGGCTCGTGCACGGACTTGCGGTCCATGACGCCGGGCGCCTGCAGTTCGAGGGCACGACGCCCTTCGCTCACGATCGGGCCGAGACCGTCGATCGGGGCGCCGAGCGGGTCGACGACGCGACCGAGGTAGCCGTCGCCGACGGGAACGGAGAGCACCTCTCCGGTGCGGTGCACCTCCATGCCCTCGACGATGCCGGCGAACTCACCGAGCACGACAACACCGATCTCGTCTTCGTCGAGGTTCTGGGCGAGGCCCAGGGTGCCGTCGGCGAACTTGATGAGCTCATTGGCCATCACGCTGGGCAGGCCCTCGACGTGTGCGATACCGTCGCCGGCTGTCGTGACGTAGCCCACCTCAGCGGTCGCGGTCTTGCTCGGCTCGTAGGACTTGACGAAGTCCTGGAGAGCATCGCGGATCTCATCGGGGCTGATCGTTAGTTCTGCCATCATCTTCCCTTTCCCGTACGGGTGTACAGGTTCTGTCTCGAACGAAGCGTTGCCGCTCGTGGTTTTTCTGTTCCGGCTGACCTGTGGTCAACCGGCAAGCTGAAGTCGCAAATCCTTGAGGCGGGTGGCGATGGTTCCGTCGATGACGTCGTCACCGATCTGCACACGGACACCGCCGACGATCGCTGCGTCCACGACCTGGTTGATCGTGAGCGTGCGTCCGTAACGTGCCGTGAGGCTGGTGCGCAGGCGCGCCAGCTGTGCGGCGCTCAGCAGCTCGGCCGTTGAGACGGTCGCAATCGCCGTGCCGCCCTCGTCTGCGACGATTGTCGCCGCGAATCGCAGGAGAGCCCCGATGCGACGGCCGCGAGGCTGCTGCACGAGGTGACGCACGATGACGAGCGTCTGGTCCGAGACCTTGCCGGTGAGCAGGGAATCGATGAGTCCCACCTTGGCGCTGACTGCGCCGAGCTTCGACGCCAGTGCCAGTTCGAGTTCACCGTTGGACGCGACGGCCGTCCCGAATTCGAACAACTCCGCTTCCACGGCACCGGCCACCGGGGCCGACGAAGCGACGGCCCGCAGCCCGAGTTCTTCGATGCCGGCGAGCAGGTCGGAGTGACTCGACCAGCGTGCGGCGGCGACCGTCTGGAGCAGGTCCAGTGCGGTCGGGGTCAGTTTCGCCGAGAAGACCGCGGCGACGAGTGTCGTCTTGGCCGCGGCATCCGCTGCGGGGTCGACCAGGGCAGACAGGAGCTGCGCCGAATCACCGATGACACGGCCGGAGTCGAGCAGGCCTTCGCCTGTTGCGAGATCGGGCGTGCGGCCATGGGCAGTGAGTACCGCCCTCGACGAGGCCAAAGCTTCCCTGGTGGCGCTTCCCATTACTTAGCTGCTTTCTCCGAGGCCTCAAGGTCGGCCAGGAAACGGTCGACGATGGCACTCGCCTTCGCGTCGTCCGTCAGGCTTTCGCCGATGACTCCGGACGCGAGGTCGATGGCCAGGGTGCCGACTTCGGCACGGAGGGACAGGACTGCCGCCTGACGTTCCGCTTCGATCTGGGCCTTGGCACTCGCGGTGATGCGGGCCGCCTCAGCGCCGGCCTGCTCCTTGAGTTCGGAGATGATCTTCTGGCCGTCCGCGCGGGCGACCTCGCGGATCTTGCCGGCTTCTGCGCGGGCGTCGGCCAGCTGGGCCGTGTACCGCTCGAGTGCGGCCTCTGCCTTGCGCTGGGCGTCGTCCGCCTTGGCGATGTTGCCCTCGATGGCCTCAGCGCGGTCGTCGAGCATCTTCTGCATTCTCGGAAGGATGAGCTTCCAGAAGAAGAAGAGAATCACGACGAAGCACACCGCGGACCAGATGATGTCCGGCAACTCGGGGATGAGCGGGTTCTTCGTCTCTTCCGCGGCAGCTGCAATTACTGCGTGAAGCATCATGCCTCCTAACTAGAGAGAAAAGAGGATTACTGGCCGGTGGTGAAGATGAAGTACGTTGCGATACCGATGAACGCGAGCGCCTCGGTGAATGCGATGCCGATGTACATCAGGACCTGGAGCTGGCCGGCCAGTTCGGGCTGACGAGCAACGCCCTCGATGGTCTTGCCGACGACGATACCCACGCCGATTGCCGGGCCGATTGCGGCGAGGCCGTAACCGACAGTGGCGATGTTTCCTGAGATTGCCGCGAGAACGGTAGTTGCGTCCACGTTTGTTTCCTTCCGTTGTGACGAATACAGCGAGTGCCGGATTCGAGGTTAGTGTTCTTCAGCCACCGCGAGCTGGATGTAAACGGCGGTGAGCAGGGCAAAGATGTACGCCTGGAGCACGGCGATCAGGACCTCGAAGAGGGTGAACGCGAGCCCGAAGACGAGGGTGCCTGCACCGAAGAGCTTGAAGGCTCCGTCGGCCGTGAAGAAGAAGAACTGGGTCGCCGTGAAGAAGAGCACCAGCAGCAGGTGGCCGACGATCATGTTCATCAGCAGTCGCAGGGTCAGAGTGACCGGGCGGACGAGGAAGGTCGAGATGAACTCGATCGGCGTCACGATGATGTAGAGCGCCTTCGGCACCCCGGGCGGGAAGAGCGAGTTGCGGACGAAGTTGCCCGGGTTCTTCTTGAGGCCGGCGTAGATGAAGGTGCAGTACGAGATGACGGCGAGGAGCAGCGGAACGCCGATCACCGAGGTGCCCGCGATGTTGAGGAGCGGGATCGGTCCGGTCAGGTTCATGAACAGCACGAGGAAGAAGATCGTCGTGAGAAGGGGCAGGAAACGCTTGCCCTCCTTCTTGCCGAGGATGCTTTCCGCGATGCTGACCCTGGCGAAGTCGAGGCCCATCTCCACGAGGCTCTGCAGCCGGGTGGGGACGATCTTCATTCGGCGCGTTCCGAGCCAGAAGAGCAGCATCAGGGCGGCCATCGCAATGAAACGGATCAGCATGATCCGGTTGATCTCGAACGGCGTCCCCACGAAGAAGATGCCCTCGGGGAAGAACTCATTGATGGATGGGCCATGGAAGCTACCGTCGTCAGTAGCCAACGGGAGCATCAGGTTTACGGCGGTTTCTAGCAGCGCTTTCTCCTGGTTCGGGGCGGGGAGCTCTGCTCTCGCGAGGACGAAAATTGGGTCGGAACGTCGAGCACGACAAAAGCAGCGCTGCGGGGCGAACCGGTCATTACCCTACCAAGAAACGCACTCCGGGCCGAATCCTGAGGGTGAAAATTCATCGCTTTTTCGGGTCTGGGTTCCGGGAAAGATCGCTCACGTAGGGAACGCGGCTTGTGCGGATGACCGCGACGTCGACGATCAGGGAACCGACGACACCGGCGATGATGCTCAGGAACAACACGACCGGTTGCACCCAGGGCTGGCCCTTGAGCAGCACGACGAGCACGAGGAACACCACGAACTTGAGCAGCCAGCCGCCCAGCACGATTCCGAAGAACGCGCCGATCGCTGCGGCCGTCCCGGCGAAGCGGTTCGCGATCAGGATGCTGCCCGCCGTGATCCCCATGAACACGACGGACATCCCGGTGCCGATCAGGGCGCTCAGCACCCCGATGCCGCCGGCGGCGAGCCCGCCGGCGATCATCCCGACCACGGCGATGCCGCCGGCGAGGTAGCCGCCGTAGACGAGGATGCTGCGGAACACCCGATTGGACTGCGGCTGCAGGGATTCGGGCTGCTGGACGGCGCTCATACGTGCTCCTCGGCTTGCGTCGATGCCTCGTCGAGGCGATCGAGCTTCACGATGTCGTGGGGAAGGGTGGCTGGGTGGGCAAGCTGGGTGGCCGCTTCGACCTTCTTGGACCGGCTGAGCGGCGCAAGGGTCACGATCGTGCAGACGAGCAGGGCGAAGACCAGGAACAGCGTCGCCCACCAGGTCTGCACGCCGAAGTAGACGGGCAACACGAAATAGAGCAGGCACCCCACGGATGCCGCCGCCGTCCACCCGTAGAAGATCAGCACGGCGTGCAGGTGCGAGTGTCCCATGTCGAGCAGCCGGTGGTGCAGGTGCTTCCGGTCTGCGCTGAACGGGGACTTGCCCGCGCGCACCCGACGGAACACGGCGAGTGCGAAGTCGAGCAGCGGGATGATCAGGATCGCGAACGGCATCAGGATCGGGATGAACGCGGGGAAGAGCTGAGACCGGTTCACCGCGGTCGGGTCGATCTGCCCGGTGATCGCGATCGCGGAGGTCGCCATCAGGAGGCCGACGAGCATGGAGCCGGAGTCTCCCATGAAGATCTTGGCGGGACGCCAGTTGAGCGGCAGGAAGCCGATGCAGGCGCCGACCAGGATCGCGGCGATCACGGAGGCGAGGTTGAAGTAGTTGCTCGGCGAGGTGTCCCGCACGAGCAGGTAGCTGTAGATGAAGAAGACGCCATTGGCGATGAGGGCGACCCCGGCGACGAGGCCGTCGAGGCCGTCGATGAAGTTGATCATGTTCATCAGGAGCACGATCACGAAGACGGTGATCAGGATCGACATCCACGAGGAGCCGACGGTGAGCCCGCCGATCGGGAGGGACAGCACCTGGACGCCCTGCCAGGCGACGAGGCCGGCCGCAATGAACTGGCCGGCGAGCTTGGTCATCCAGTCGAGGTCCCAGAGGTCGTCTGCGACGCCGAGCAGCACGATCATCAGAGCGGCGCCGACGATGGCGACGATCTGTTCCGGATCGGAGAAGACCAGCCGGAGCGGCGCGAACTGCGCCGAGATGAGGTACGCGACCCCGAAGGCCGCGATCACGCCGAAGAAGATGGCGACCCCACCGAGGCGGGGGGTGGGCCGGGTGTGCACGTCCCGCAGGCGGATCTTCGGATAGATCTTGTACCGGTGGCTGACTTTGAGCACGACCCAGGAGAAGATGGCCGTGACAACGGCCGAGACGATGGCCAGCAGGATGAATACGGTCATGGCTAGCCCGCGACATCCGCTTCGGGGGTCGCGGCAACGGGAGCGACGAAGCCTACCGGTGCGAGCGCGTCGCCGACGACGGCCGCGAGGGCCTCCCGGGAGATCACGCCGTTCCGCACGATCACGAGCTTGCCGCCGTTGGTGTCGAAACCGGTCGCGTCGATGATCGTCGACGAGGTGTCGCCCGCCCGGTCGCCGATCGGTTCGTAGCCGGTGCCGACCGCTCCCCCGTCGAGGTAGACCTCGACGCTCTCGCCGAGCATCCCTTCTGCGGTCGCCGCGTCGACCGCGGAAGGCCGGCCGCTCGTGTTCGCACTCGAGACGGCGAGGGGGCCGGTGTCGGCGAGGAGGTCGAGCGCGATCGGGTTGCTCGGCATGCGGAGCGCGACGGTTCCGCGGGTGTCGCCGAGATCCCAGACCAGGGAGGGCTGCGCGTTGAGCACGACGGTGAGCCCGCCTGGCCAGAATTCCGCAACGAGGGCGCGCACGGGCTCCGGGATACCGACCGCGAGCGCGTCGAGTGTGCCGATGCCCGGGATCAGCACGGGCGGCGGCGACTGTCGGCCGCGGCCCTTCGCGTCGAGCAGTCGTTGCACGGCCTCCGGGCTGAACGCGTCGGCGGCAAGGCCGTAGACGGTGTCGGTGGGGATGACGACGAGCGCGCCGCGAGCGATCGCCGAGCGTGCCAGTCTCATGCCGGTTGCGTAGTCCGAGACAACCGTGCAGTCGTAGATGCGTGTCATTGCGCCCAATTCTAGTGCAGGGGTGTTTCCCGAGGCTGGGAGCGTGTCCCGCCCTGGCTGAGGTGTCGCAGATCGAGGTTCGCAAGGCGTGGGAACGTCGATGTGCGACACCTCAGCGCAGGGTTCAGGGGGTGGGGCGGATGGCGGTGGTCGCCCGGTCGCGGGTGGTGTAGTCGCGGTGGGTGGCGGTCGCGCGCCAGCCGTCGCCGGTGAGCAGGGCGCGGATGTCGCCGCCCTGCAGCTCGCCGTGCTCGATCACGAGCACTCCGCCGGGGCGCAGCAGGCGCAGCGCCGTCTGCGACACGTGCCGGACGACATCGAGGCCGTCCACACCGCCGAAGAGGGCGTGAGCCGGATCGAAGAGTCGGACCTCGGGGTCGCGCGGCACCGCATCCATGGGTATATAGGGAGGGTTCGAGATCAGGACGGCGACGGTGCCGTCGAGTTCGGAGAGGATGCCGGTGTCCGCGAGGTCGCCGAAGACGAGCGTCGCGTTGGCCGCGTTGACCGCCGCGAAGTTGCGTGTCGTCCAGGCGAAGGCCTCCGGGGAGTTCTCGACGGCCCAGATCCGCGCGTTCGGCACCTCGACGGCGAGGGAGAGCGCGATCGCGCCGCTGCCGGTGCCGAGGTCGACGCCGATCGGGTCCGGGTCCGGCATCGAAAGGAGGGCGTCGATCGCGAACTGGGCGACCTGCTCCGTCTCGGGGCGGGGCACGAAGACGCCGGGCCCCACGAGGAGTTCGATCGAGCGGAACGGGGCGCGCCCGGTGATGTGTTGCAGGGGTTCGCGCCGGGCTCGGCGAGAAACGAGAAGGTCAATCGCGGCGGCATCCGCCAGAGTGACACCGGTGCGGAGGATGGCCGCGGCCTGCACCTCGCCGCGGCTCCGGCCCAGCACGTGGCCGATCAGGAGATCGGCGTCGACGCCGGGGTCCTGGATGCCGGCGTCGGCGAGGATGCCGATGGTGCGGTCCCGGATGGTGTCCACTGTGCCCGGAACGGCGCCGGGAGCAGAACCCGGGAAAGTGGCGGGAATGGAATGGTCGTCGTCTTCAGTTGTCACACTTTGGAATGTAACGCAATCAAGCGCGCGCGCCCAATGCCGGAGCCGTAGGCTGGGCGAGGTTCCTGACCCGATTGACCCGATGACCCGACTGAAAGGCACTGCGATGACCGCACGCATCTACTCCGACATCACCAAGGCAGTTGGAGGGACGCCGCTGGTCAAGCTCAACCGCCTGACCGCAGGCCTCGACGCGACCGTGCTGGTCAAGCTCGAGTTCTACAACCCCTCCGCGAGCGTCAAGGACCGGATCGGCATCGCGATCGTCGACGCCGCAGAGGCCTCCGGCGAACTCCTCCCCGGCGGCACCATCGTCGAGGGCACGAGCGGCAACACCGGCATCGCGCTCGCGCTCGTCGGAGCGGCCCGCGGCTACAAGGTCATCCTCGCGATGCCCGAGACCATGAGCAAGGAACGCCGCGTCCTGCTCCGTGCCTACGGCGCCGAGATCGTGCTGACCCCGGGGGCCGCCGGCATGCGCGGCGCCGTCGAGAAGGCCGAAGAGATCGTCGCGAACACCCCCGGCGCGATTCTCGCCCGCCAGTTCGACAACCCCGCGAACCCCGCCATCCACTTCGCGACGACCGGCGTCGAGATCTGGGACGACACCGAAGGCGCCGTCGACATCTTCGTCGCGGGCATCGGCACCGGCGGAACCATCACGGGAGCCGGACGGCTGCTCAAGGAGCGCAAGCCCTCCGTCCACATCGTCGGCGTCGAGCCGATCGATTCCCCGATCCTCACCGGCGGCAAGCCGGGTCCGCACAAGATCCAGGGCATCGGCGCAAACTTCGTCCCGTCTGTTCTCGACACCGACCTCTACGATGAGGTCACCGATGTCACCCTCGCCGATTCCCTCACCACCGCTCGCGCACTCGCGACCGACGAGGGAATCCTCTCCGGCATCTCGGGCGGCTCCGCCGTCTGGGCGGCCATCGAGCAGGCGAAGAAGCCGGAGAACGCCGGCAAGACCATCGTCGCCATCCTCCCGAGCTTCGGAGAGCGTTACATCTCGACCGTGCTGTACGAGGACCTGCTCGACTAAGAACTGCTCGACTATCAAGAACGGGAACAACTGAAAACCGACATGGGAGTCATTTCACGCATCCGTGAGGACCTGGCGATGGCGCGCGCCCACGACCCGGCAGCCCGCAGCAACGTCGAGGTCTTCCTCGCGTACAGCGGGCTGCACGCCGTGTGGTCGTACCGGATCGCCCACCGGATGTGGGTGGCCGGGTTGTACCTGCCCGCCCGGCTAGTCTCCCAGTTCACCCGGTTCCTCACCGGGATCGAAATCCACCCCGGCGCCCGGATCGGGCGCCGGTTGTTCATCGACCACGGCATGGGCGTCGTGATCGGGGAAACCGCCGATGTGGGAGACGACGTGATGCTTTATCACGGCGTCACCCTCGGCGGGAAGACCCGGCACGGCGTCGTCCGCGGTGAGAAACGGCATCCCACCCTCGGCGACGGCGTCACGATCGGCGCCGGCGCGAAGGTGCTCGGCCCGATCACGATCGGCGCCTGGAGCACGATCGGCGCGAACGCCGTCGTCACGAGGGACGCCCCGCCGAAGTCGCTGCTGCTCGGCATCCCGGCGACGATCCAGCCGGTGCGCACCCAGACGATCGAGGGCGCGCGCGGCCTCCCGGTCTCCGACGAGGACTAGCCGGCCCGCGGCATCCGCCGCAGCCGCACCCGGTACCTCCCAGAGTCACCAAAAATGCCCAGAATCGCCGTTCGACCGGCGATTCTGGGCATTTTCTGCAATACTCGGGCGCGAAACGCGCTAGTCGTGGTCCCCGATTTCGGCGAGGCGGGTGGCCTCGTCCGCGAGGATGCACGACTCGATGACGGCGTCGAGCGCGCCGTTCATCACGGAGTCGAGGTTGTACGCCTTGTAGCCGGTGCGGTGGTCGGCGATGCGGTTCTCCGGGAAGTTGTACGTGCGGATGCGCTCTGACCGGTCCATCGTGCGGATCTGCCCCTTGCGGACCAGGGACGCGGCCGCGTCGATCTCTTCCTGCTGTCGGGCGAGGACCCGGGCGCGCAGCACGCGCATCCCGGCTTCCTTGTTCTGCAGCTGGCTCTTCTCGTTCTGCATCGCGACCACGATCCCGGTGGGAAGGTGGGTGATGCGCACGGCGGAGTCGGTCGTGTTGACCGACTGGCCGCCGGGGCCGCTCGAGCGGTAGACGTCGATCTTGAGGTCGTTGTGGTTGATCTCGACCTCTTCCGGCTCATCGACCTCGGGAAAGACGAGCACGCCCGCCGCAGACGTGTGGATGCGTCCCTGCGACTCGGTCGCCGGCACGCGCTGCACGCGGTGCACGCCGCCCTCGTACTTGAGGTGCGCCCAGACGCCCTCTGCGGGGTCGTTCGTGTTGCTCTTGATGGCGAGCTGGATATCCTTGATGCCGCCGAGGTCGCTTGTGGTCTGCTCGATGATCTCGGTTTTCCACTTTTTCGACTCTGCGTAGTGCAGGTACATCCGGAGCAGGTCGGCGGCGAACAGTGCGGACTCCGCACCGCCCTCCCCCATCTTGATCTCCATGATCACGTCACGGGCATCGAGCTCATCGCGCGGGATGAGCAGGCGGCGCAGCTTCGCGGAGGTGTCCTCCAGCTGCACCTCGAGCCCCGGGATCTCCTCGGCGAAGGACGAGTCCTCCTCCGCGAGCTCCCGGGCGGCGTCGAGGTTCTCGCCGATCTCTTTCCACTCGTTCCAGGCCGCGATGATGCGGCTCAGTTCGGCGTAGCGCCGGTTGACCTTCTTCGAACGGGCCGGGTTGGAGTGCAACTCCGGGTCGGCCAGTTCGGACTGCAGCTCGTCGAATTCGGCCTGCAGAGTCAGAACAGACTCGAACATTACTTGTCCTTGTCTGACCCGTTCAGGGACGGCATCGACTTCTGGACCTGCATGAGGAACTCCACGTTGGAGGACGTCTCCTTGAGACGGCCGAGGACGACCTCGAGCGCCTGCTGCTGGTCGAGTCCGGCAAGCGCACGACGGAGCTTCCAGGTGACCTTGACCTCGTCCGAGCTCATCAGCATTTCTTCGCGACGGGTTCCCGATGCGTTGACATCGACAGCCGGGAAGATCCGCTTGTCGGCGAGCTGGCGCGAGAGGCGCAGCTCCATGTTGCCGGTGCCCTTGAACTCTTCGAAAATGACCTCGTCCATCTTGGAACCGGTCTCGACGAGCGCGGACGCGAGGATGGTGAGCGAGCCACCGTTCTCGATGTTGCGCGCGGCGCCGAAGAAGCGCTTGGGCGGGTACAGGGCGGATGCGTCGACGCCACCGGAGAGGATCCGGCCCGACGGCGGCGCGGTCAGGTTGTAGGCCCGGCCGAGGCGCGTGATCGAGTCGAGGAGCACGACGACGTCGTGTCCGAGTTCCACGAGACGCTTGGCGCGCTCGATGGCGAGCTCGGCGACCGTGGTGTGGTCCTCGGCGGGACGGTCGAAGGTCGAGGCGATGACCTCGCCCTTGACCGTGCGCTGCATGTCGGTGACCTCTTCCGGCCGCTCGTCGACCAGAACGACCATGAGGTGGACCTCGGGGTTGTTGGTGGCGATGGCGTTCGCGATCTGCTGCATGACGATGGTCTTGCCGGCCTTGGGCGGCGCGACGATGAGGCCGCGCTGGCCCTTCCCGATCGGGGCGACGAGGTCGATGATGCGCTGGGTGAGCTTGCCGGGCTCGGTCTCGAGGCGGAGGCGCTCCTGCGGGTACAGCGGGGTGAGCTTCTGGAACTCGACGCGGTTGGCGGCTTCCTCGACGGACAGGCCGTTGATGGAGTCGACCTTGACGATCGCGTTGTACTTCTGGCGGCCGTTCTGGTCGCCCTCGTGCGGCTGGCGGATGGAGCCGACGACGGCGTCACCCTTCCGCAGGTTGTACTTCTTGACCTGGCCGAGGGAGACGTACACGTCGCTCGCACCGGGCAGGTAGCCGGAGGTGCGCACGAACGCGTAGTTGTCGAGGACGTCGAGGATACCGGCGACGGGGATCAGCACGTCGTCGTCGTTCAGCTCCGGCTCGAAGTCGTCACCGGCGGTGACGCCGCGACGCTTGCGGTCACGGAACCGGTTGCGGTTGCTGCGGCTGTTCAGGTCGTCGTCCTGGCCACGGTCCTGCTGGTTGCGGTCCTGCTGGCCGCGCTCCTGCTGCTGGGCCTGACGGTCCTGGTTCCGTTCCTGGTTCCGGTCCTGATTGCGCTCCTGGTTGCGCTCCTGCTGGGCCTGGCGGTCCTGCTGGTTGCGGTCCTGCTGCGCCTGGCGGTCCTGGTTGCGCTCCTGCTGGGACTGGTTGTTCCGGTCCTGCTGGGACTGGTTGTCCTGGCCGCGCTCGGCGTTCTGGTTCTGCTGGTTCTGGTTGCGGTTCGACTGGCGGCCGTTCTGCTGGCGGGAGTTGTCGTCCTGCTCTCCGCCCGTCTGGTTCTGGTTGCCGCCGCGGTTGCGGTTGCGGTTGCGTCCCTGACGCGGCTGTTCGGCCTGTTCGGTCGAGTCGTCCGTGTCGGTGTCGGTGTCCGTGTCGGCATCCGTGTCGGCGGCGACCGTCGCCGCGGTGCGGCTGCCAGCGAAGTGGTCGACGGGCGCCTCGTCGGTCGCGGCTGCCTCGTCGGTCGCGACGGGGATGCCCGCCGTGCCCTGTGCGAGCTCGTCGTTCAGGGCGTCGATGCGGCTGCGCGCGTCGATGCTGTTGCGTGCGGACCCGTTGCGACCGTTGCCGCGGGCGCTGCTGCGGCGCGAGCGGCCGGTGGTGACGGGAGCCTCGGTGACCTCTGCGGTCTCCGTGGCGGTCGCTGCGGCATCCGTCGTCGTGTCGGCGGCGGGCGCCTCGACAACGGGACGCTCGACGACCGGAGTCTCGACGACGGGAAGGTCGACGGAGGGAGCCTCGGTCGTGGGAGCCTCGGTCGATGCTGCTTCCGCGGCGGCCTTGACCGACACGGAGGTGGCGCGCTTGCGAGCCTGGCGGACCGGCTTCTCGGCGGCCACGGGGGCCTCCGTGGTTCCGGTGCCACCGGCGTAGGTGGTAGGGGCCGTGGTGCGACGGGTCGTCGCGGCGGCGTCCGGGAGGATCAGGCCGATTCCGAGGTCACCGTCAGCGTTGACGTGTGCGGCGGCGGGAGCAGCAGTCGCGGTGGTGGCGCGGCGCGGCGCGCGCTTGCGCGGCGGCGCTTCGACGAGGGTCGCGGTCACGGCTGCTGCCGCGGCCGGGGCGGCCTCGACGGCGACCGGCTCGGAGACGACAGTCTCGGAGGCGACCGGCTCGGTCGCGGCGAAGGCGGGGATCTCGAGCTCGGGGCTCACGGTGTCGCCACCGGCCTGGATGGCGGTGATGGCGGCGACGAGCTCGCCCTTGCGGAGCTTGGAGGAGCCGGGGATGCCCAGTTCGAGCGCGAGAGCCTGAAGCTCGGCGACACGGAGGGTTCCCAGGCGGGATGAATCCGCAGCATTTGTGCGGAGGTTGACGTCAGTCACGAAAATTTGTCCTTTCCCCCGGAACGAACGTTTACGAAAACCGGGGAAGCTGTGGCAACGTCGGAGGCGCTGCGGGTGGTTCAATCCCACAGAAAGTGGATTGAAGTGAACACACACAGCCACGCCAGATGTCGCGATAGCAGTGAGTTACGGGAAATGCACCATCGAAAGGAACCGGTCGTTAGGCGGTTCCTTCGGGTACGCAGTCGACTCTAGCAGAGCATTCCGAGAACGGATGCCGCGCCCTCCCAGCCGCGGCACCCCCGTTCGCGGTCCTGAGATCAGGCGGTCGCTGCCGTGTCCGTGCGGGTGACGGTCGCGCCCTGGAAGTCCACGGCGAGCATGAGCGCCTGCCAGGGGGTGGCCGAGTTCGCGGCGACGAGCTCCGCGGCGACGAGGCGCTGGCCGGGGTCGCTCGCGAGCACGAGGATCGACGGGCCGGCGCCGGAGACGACGGCGGCGAAGCCGTGTTCCCTGAGTAGGGTGATCAGCCGGTTGGTCTCCGGCATCGCGGCGGCGCGATAGCTCTGGTGCAGCTTGTCCTCTGTCGCGGCGAGCAGCAGCTCCGGGCTCTGGATGAGCGCGGCGATGAGCAGCGCAGAGCGGGACAGGTTGAAGACGGCGTCCGAGTGCGGCACGGTTTCGGGCTGCAGGCTGCGGGCGAGGGCCGTGGACATGGCCTGTTCGGGTACGAACACGAGCGGCTTGACGCCGCGGTGCACCATCAGCTTCTTGTGCCGGGGGCCCTCCGGTGTGGTCCACGCGATCGTGAGGCCGCCGAAGAGGGCGGGCGCGACGTTGTCCGGGTGCCCTTCCATCTCGGTGGCGAGAGTGAGCAGGGCTTCGGAGTCGATGTCGACGATGCCCTCTAGCAGGCCCTTGGCTGCCATGATCCCGGAGACGATCGCCGCCCCCGAGGATCCCATGCCGCGGCCGTGCGGGATCTTGTTGTGGGCGACGAGCGCGAGGCCCGGCATCCGCTGCCCGTAGGCGGCGAAGGTGTGCGCGATGGCCTGCACGACGAGGTTGGTCTCGTCTGTCGGCACCACGCCGGCACCGACGCCCTGGACGTCGACGAACACGCCGGGTTCCTCGCGCACGCTCACGTCGAGGCGGTCGTAGTAGGCGAGGGCGAGGCCGAGGGTGTCGAAGCCGGGGCCGAGGTTCGCCGTCGTGGCGGGAACCTGGACGGTCACCGACCGACCGGCGAGAACGGAGGGACCTGACACGGCTTCGGCCAGGGTCACTTCTTGACCAGACCGAGGACGCTCGCGATTTCGGCGGTGTCCACGGGCACGACCGTCGGCGTGATCTCGGCGCCGTCCGCGGTGCGGAGCGCCCACTGCGGGTCCTTCAGGCCGTGGCCGGTGACCGTGAGCACGACCGTCGCGCCGGCCGGGATGAGTCCGGCCTCTGCACGCTCGAGCAGGCCGGCGACGCTGATCGCGGAGGCGGGCTCGACGAAGATGCCGACCTCTGCGGAGAGGATGCGGTAGGCCTCGAGGATCTTGGCGTCGCTGATCGCGCCGAAGTAGCCGTTCGTGAGCTTCTGCGCGGCGAGGGCGAGGTCCCAGGATGCCGGGTTGCCGATGCGGATGGCGCTCGCGATGGTCTCGGGGTGGTCGACGCGGTGGCCGAGCACGATCGGGGCGCTGCCTGCGGCCTGGAAGCCGAACATGCGCGGCAGCTTCGTGGTCGCGCCGCGTTCGAGTTCTTCGGTGTAGCCGCGGGTGTACGCGGTGTAGTTTCCGGCGTTGCCGACGGGGACGATGTGGATGTCCGGCGCGTCTTCGAGCACCTCGACGACCTCGAAGGCCGCCGTCTTCTGGCCCTCGATGCGGTCGGGGTTGACCGAGTTGACGAGGTGCACCGGGTAGTTCGCCGAGAGGTCGCGGGCGATGTCGAGGCAGTCGTCGAAGTTGCCCTGCACCTGCAGGAGCTGCGCGTTGTGCGCGATCGCCTGGCTGAGCTTGCCGAGCGCGATCTTGCCTTCCGGCACGAGCACGACCGCGAGGATACCGGCGTGGGTCGCGTATGCGGCGGCCGAGGCCGAGGTGTTGCCGGTCGAGGCGCAGATGACGGCCTTGGCGCCGTCTTCGACGGCCTTCGAGATCGCCATGGTCATGCCGCGGTCCTTGAAGGAGCCGGTCGGGTTCATGCCCTCGTACTTGATCCAGACCTTCGCGCCGGTGCGCTTCGACAGCGCGGGGGCGGGAATCAGCGGCGTACCGCCCTCGCCGAGCGTGATGATCGGCGTGGCGTCGGTGATGTTCAGGCGGTCGGCGTATTCACGCAGCACACCCCGCCACTGACGGGACTGGGTCTTCACGGCCTGCGTGGACTCTCGTTCGCTGGACATCAGGCTCCTTCAACTCTCAAAACGGATGCGACGGTGGTGACAAATCTATTGGCGGCGAGGTCCGTCACGGTGGCGGCGAGTGCCGCTTCCGTTGCCTCGTGGGTTCCGATCACAAGGGTAGCCGTGGACGGGACGGCGGCGTGACTGGACGTGAGTGGCCGCGCGGGGGTCATCGACTGCTCGACGAGGGCCAGGGAGACGCCGTGATCGCTGAAAACCCCGGCGAGGGTCGCGAGCACACCCGGCTCGTCGGTGACCTCGAGGGTGACCGCGTAGCGGGTCGTGATGCTGCCGATGTCGAAGACGGGCAGGTCGGCGTGGATCGAGGCCGCAACTCCCGGGCCGCCGGCGATGTGGCGGCGGGCGAGGGAGACCAGGTCGCCGAGCACGGCGGACGCCGTTTCGACTCCCCCGGCGCCCGCCCCGTAGAACATCAGGCTGCCGGCGGATTCCGCCTCGACGAAGACGGCGTTGTTCGCGCCGTGCACGGCCGCGAGCGGGTGGTCGCGCGGCACCATCGCGGGGTAGACCCGGGCGGAGACGCCCGCCTGGCCGGTCGCGGCATCCGTGATGCGTTCGCAGATGGCGAGGAGCTTCACGACGTAGCCGGCCTTGCGGGCCGACTCGATCTGCGCGGGCGTGACCTCGGTGATGCCTTCGCGGTAGACGGATGCGAGCGGCACGTGGGTGTGGAAGGCGAGGCTCGCGAGAATGGCCGCCTTCTGTGCCGCGTCGTAGCCGCCGATGTCCGCGGTCGGGTCTGCTTCGGCGTAGCCGAGGTCGGTCGCGGTGGCGAGGGCTTCCTCGAGGGTGTCGCCCGCGGTGTCCATCCGGTCGAGGATGAAGTTCGTGGTGCCGTTGACGATGCCGAGGATGCGGTTGATCTGGTCGCCGCCGAGGCTGTCGCGCAGCGGGCGGAGGATCGGGATCGCGCCGGCGACGGCGGCCTCGTAGTTGAGCTGGGCGCCGACCTGGTCTGCGACGGCGAAGAGTTCGGGCCCGTGGGTCGCGAGGAGCGCCTTGTTCGCGGTGACGACATCCGCCCCGGAGTTCATCGCCATCAGGATGTAGCTGCGGGCCGGTTCGATGCCGCCGAGCAGTTCGATGACGACGTCCGCGCCGAGGATGAGGGATTCGGCGTCGGTCGTGAAGAGTTCGTGCGGCAGGTCGACGGTGCGTTCGGCGTTGACGTCGCGCACGAGGATGCCGACGAGTTCGAGGCCGGCGCCGACCCGGTTGGCGAATTCCTCGCTCTGCTCGAGCAGTAGCCGGGCGACCTGGGCGCCGACGTTGCCGCCGCCCAGCAGGGCGACGCGCAGGTTGCGGTATTCGATCATCGGATGGCTTCCTTCGGTTGATCGGTGCCGGTGGGGGCCGCGACGGCCGCAGTGATCCCGGTGTCGCGGGAGAGCAGGTCTGCGATGGTCTCGCCGCGGACGAGCAGCCGGGCGGCGCCGTCCCGCACGGCGACGACGGGAGGGCGGCCGAGGTAGTTGTAGTTGCTCGCGAGCGAGAAGCAGTATGCGCCGGTCGCGGCGACCGCGACGAGGTCGCCGGGGCCCACGTCGCCGGGCAGGTAGTCGGCGTCGACGACGATGTCGCCGCTCTCGCAGTGCTTGCCCGCGACGCGCACGAGCACGGGGTCCGCCGCGCTCGAGCGGCCCGCGAGCCGCACCGAGTAGTCCGCTCCGTAGAGGGCGGGCCGGGCGTTGTCGCTCATGCCGCCGTCGACGCTCACGTAGAGCCGGGTCGCGCCGGACAGGTCGACCGCCTTGGTGGTGCCCACCTCATACAGGGTGGTGCCCGCCGGGCCGATGATCGAGCGGCCGGGCTCGAAGGCGACGATGGGCACCGGGATGCCGCGCGCGGCGCACTCTGCCGCGACGATGTCGGCCAGGCGGGCGGCGAGTTCGTGGATCGGGGTGGGGGTGTCCGCGTCGGTGTATGCGATGCCGAAGCCGCCGCCGAGGTTGAGCTCGGGAACCGGTCCGCCGGCGAGGAGCGCGGCGTGCACGGCGAGCAGCCGGGACGCGGATTCGGCGAAACCGTCCGCCCCGAAGATCTGCGAGCCGATGTGGCAGTGCAGGCCGATGAAGCGCAGGGTCGGCTCCGCCCGGATCAGGGCGACGAGGCGCGGGGCGTCCTCGAGGGTGATGCCGAATTTCTGGTCCTCGTGCGCGGTGGCCAGGAACTCGTGGGTGTGCGCGTGCACGCCGCTGTTCACCCGGAGCCGCACGTTCTGCACGATGCCGTGCCGGGCCGCTGCCGCCGCGACGCGGGAGATCTCGATGGTCGAGTCGATCACGATGGTGCCGACGCCGACGGCGCAGGCCTCGTCGATCTCGGCGAGCGACTTGTTGTTGCCGTGGAAGCCGAGGCGGGCGCCGGGCGCGCCGGCCGCGAGGGCGACGGCGAGTTCCCCGCCGCTGCAGACGTCGATGTTGAGGCCCTCGGCGAGCATCCAGCGGGCGACCTCGCTCGACAGGAAGGCCTTGCCCGCGTAATAGACCTTGACCGTGGTGCCGATGCGGGAGAATTCCGCCTCGAAGGCGGACCGGAGGGCGGACGCGCGGGCACGGGCATCCGCTTCGTCGATGACGTAGAGCGGGGTGCCGAACCGGGCGGCGAGGTCAGGGGCGGAGACGCCGCCGATGACGAGGTCGCCGGCGGGAGCGCGGTGCATGGTCGCTGGCCAGAGGCCGGCGGAGAGCGCGTTGGCGTCTCCGGGCAGGATGAGCCAGTCGGGGGCGAGCGGGTTGGTGGCCACGGGTGAAAACCTCACGGGAAAGTCGAGTGGGTGTCTCACTGAGTGGCGAGCGAACCCGGATTGGTCCCTGAAGCCAGTGAAGATTCCGCCGGTATGACAGCGAACCTGCACCGATTCTAGCGAGCAAGGGGTGCGCGCGCCGAATCAGCCGGCGGAGCAGGTGCCGAGGGTGGTCAGCGACTGCGCGGTGAGCATCAGGGTGCTCGACTCCAGCGTAATGCGCGCCCGCCCCGGAGTGACCTCGACGCCGGCGAGGTTGACGCCCTCGGGGAGGTACCCGGCCACGCACACCCGGACCGGCTGCTGGCCGAGCACGAGCGGGAGGATCGCGGTCGCGTCGATGCTGCCGGCCCCGGTGGTGATCTGTGCGCTGCTCGGGGTGAAGAGTAGCGAATCGGCCGCCGCGGTCGGGGTGGCGGTGGCCTGGTAGCCGATGTTCAGGCCGAAGACGCTCACGCTGCCCGCGTACTGAACGGTTCCGTCACCGAGCACGAGGTCGGCGGCGGGCGCCCCCGTCGGCAGCGCTGCGGCGAGCAGGGTGTTGAGCGCGGCCTGGTCGAGGTCGACCGTTCCGCGCACGTCGCCGACCTGTTTGGTCTGGTCGACGGGCACGTCGGTCGCGACGAGGTGCACGGATGCCGGCACGCCGTTGGCCGTGAGGGCGGGAGCGACCAGGGTGACCCGGTCGAAGCGTCCCATCAGGTACTGCGCGATCACGGACAGGCCGCCGATCGAGACGGACACGTCTCCCGTGACCGAATCGGGCAGGTGCGCGGCGATCTCGGCCTTCGCCCGGTTCTCGGCGTAGTTGCGCACGCCGGCGTCGGCGATGAAGAAGGCGGCGACGAGGGCGAGCACCACGATCGTCGCGACGATGAACCCGCTCAGGCCGCGGCGCCGACGCGTTGCGGCTCCCCTGCCCGTTGCGGTGTCCCGATCCAGTGCCCCGTCCCGATCCACGGTCACATCCGTTCGGGAGCAGACACGCCGAGGAGGCCGAGGCCGTTGCGGATGACCTGGCCGGTCGCGTCGTTGAGCCAGAGGCGCGTGCGGTGCAGTTCCGTGACCGGTTCGTCGCCGAGCGGGATCACGCGGCAGTTGTCGTACCAGCGGTGGTAGTAGCCGGCGACCTCTTCGATGTACCGGGCGATGCGGTGCGGCTCCCGCAGTTCGGCGGCGAGGGAGACCATGCGCGGGTATTCCTGCAGCACTCCGAGCAGGGCGGACTCGCTGTCGTGCACGAGCAGCTCCGGCGCGAAGTCGGTGCGCTCGACACCGGCCGCCGCCGCGTTGCGGGCGACGGAGCAGGTGCGCGCGTGGGCGTACTGCACGTAGAAGACCGGGTTCTCGTTGCTGTGCTTGCCGAGCAGGTCGAGATCGATGTCGAGTGAGGTGTCGCTCGAGGAACGCACCAGGGAGTAGCGGCCGGCGTCGACGCCAACGGCGTCGACGAGGTCGTCGAGGGTCACGATCGTGCCGGCGCGCTTGGACATCCGCAGCGGCTCGCCGTCCTTGAGCAGGTTGACCATCTGGCCGATCAGGATCTGCAGGTTGACGCCGGGAACGTCACCGAAGGCCTCGACCATGGCCATCATCCGGCCGACATAGCCGTGGTGGTCTGCGCCGAGCATGATCAGGTTCTGGTCGAAGCCGCGCTCGCGCTTGTCGAGGTAGTAGCCGAGGTCGCCGGAGATGTAGGCCGGTTCACCGTTCGAGCGGATGATGACCCGGTCACGGTCGTCACCGAAGGTCGTTGTCCGGAGCCAGATGGCGCCATCCGCTTCGAAGATGTGGCCGAGGCCGCGCAGGCGCTCGATGGCCCGGTTGACCGCGCCGGACTCGTGCAGGGAATCCTCGTGGAAGTAGACGTCGAAGTCGACGCCGAAGCCGTGCAGCTTGTCCTTGATCTCGGTGAACATCAGGTCGACGCCGATCGAGCGGAAGACTTCCTGCTGCTCCTCGCGGGGCAGGTCCGTGATGGGCACGGCGTCGTCGTACTTCGCGACGACCTGGTCGGCGATATCGGCGATGTACGCTCCGCCGTAGCCGTCCTCCGGCGTGTGCTCGCCGAGGTAGGCGGCCAGGACGCTGCGGGCGAAACGGTCGATCTGCGAGCCGTGGTCGTTGAAGTAGTACTCGCGCGTGATATCCGCGCCCTCGGCCTGCAGCACACGGGCGAGGCTGTCGCCCACGGCGGCCCAGCGCACGCCGCCCATGTGGATGGGGCCGGTGGGGTTGGCGGAGACGAACTCGAGGTTGATCTTGATGCCGTCGTAGAGGTGGCCGGTGCCGTATGCCGGGCCGGCCTCGACGATGGTCTTCGCGAGCGCACCGGCGGATGCCGCTTCGAGGCGGATGTTGATGAAGCCGGGGCCGGCGATTTCGACGGAGGCGACGTCGGGGAGCGCCTCGAGCCCGGTCGCGAGCTCTGTGGCGACCTCGCGCGGCTTGTACCCGAGCGGCTTGGCGATCTTCATCGCGATGCTCGAGGCCCAGTCGCCGTGGTCGCGGTTGCGGGGGCGTTCGAGGGTGACGTCGCCGGCGTTGGCGAGGACGACGTCCAGGCCGCTGGTGTCGATGCCTTCCGCGCGTCGGCGCTCACCCAACTGCTGGATCAGGGCGAACAGGGATTCGGAAAGCTCGGCGGGGGTCACGGAAACCAAGCTTACCGGCCCGGTTTCCCGGACCTTGCTTGGTAGGGTCGACCCGTGACTCTCTTCGGTTCGCCTGCCTCCCCGTCCGCCCGGCGCCTGCGCGCCGGAGCTTTCCTCTGCGTTGGCGCGCTGAGCCTCATCGGCCTGTCCGGCTGTGCTGCGGATGCAGCGCCCTCCGCCTCCGGTTCGGCGACGTCGTCCGCGCCCGGCGGTTCATCCTCGTCAGCGAGCGAAGCGGCTTCCGCGACGGCAACGCCGACGCCCACGCCGACTCCGGCGGGCACCGCCGTCGCTCTGGCCTGCACGGACCTGCTCACTCTGGATGACGTCTACGCGTTCAACCCGAACTTCGGCACGGATCCCTCCTATAAGCCGACCTCCTCCTCGGCGAAGACGGCCGCGTCCTTCCAGGGGCTCACCTGCGGCCTGTTGAACCAGTCGAGCGGCGACAAGATCGAGTTCACGCTCACCCAACCCAACACCGTGCTCATGACGCAGCAACAGGACAAGGCCGTCGCATCTTCGAAGATCGTGCCGACCTACGGCACTCCCCCGGCGGTGCAGGGTTTCTTCAGCGCGAACGCCGGTATCGGTGAGGCGCAGGTCTTCACGGACAAGTACTGGCTCACCTTCAGCTCGTCCGACTTCGCAGAGCCCGGCGACGCCGAGGCCCTCGTCTCGGCCGCCCTCGGTCACCTGAAGTAGCTCGCCCCGCCCCTGACGAATTCGACGGAGTTTTTGGGATTTAAATACGTTAGCGGCTGTTTTCGGGCCGTTTCAGCCAGAATCTCCGTCGAATTCGTCAGGCCGGCCGGCGGATGCCAGGCGCGGCCCGGCGGGCCGGGTCCAGGCATCCGTTGCTCGGCCGTCGGCCCGGTACGCGCCCCCCGACCCACCGCAACCAGCACGCTCCATGTGCCGAGTTAGCCCGTTTCCGCCGACATGTCCCGATGCGCCGCACTATCTCAGCCTGAATGGGCAATCTCGACGCCGCACGGCACCGGCGAGCCGGCGGAACACCCGCGCTGGATGGCCGCGGCACTCCCAGTGGAACACCGCCCTCCCGGATGCTGGTAGCCTAGTGTTTTCCCGGGCCCCCATAGCTCAGGGGATAGAGCACTGCCCTCCGGAGGCAGGGGCGGCAGTTCGAATCTGCCTGGGGGCACACCAATAAATTCCTGATCAGAAGTCAGTTCTTTTTCAGGAAACTTCAGCCCGAAACCGCCAGTGGCAACACTTTTCTGAGCCACGAGCTGATCGAGCACAGTCACAATGGTATTCAGGCGGTTGTCCGCTCTCTCCAGCGCACATTCTGCGCCATCCGGCGAACGTCTTCGGAGGCAATCGTGCCGCGGTCAATCTCTACTCTTCCGCTGATTACGTCGTCTCGACGCAGCAGATGCGAAAGCGCCTGTGACAACTGGTCCTTGGCGTTGCTAGTTTCGTAGGCATGAACCCACTCGTCCCGACTGGCCTTGACGTCGCGTTCACCACGATTGCGATCATTGTCGGTGTCGCCCTACTGGTGGCCGTGTTTGCCATCGCAACGTGGCTCCTGTCGACGGACCGGGTCACCTTTCGAGCCTCGAAGCGGCCACACACGGGCGCGATCCGGTCACCTCGGGCCTGAGCCGCCGCAATGCACGAGGTGATAGAGCACTAGCGAAACAGTCCGAGAGACGTCGGAATGCGCGACCTAATATCCTGGCTGAGGGCAGATTTCCCGCCCTCATCCCAGCACTCTCAAGTTCGCAGGTGGGGACATGTCCAAGAAAGTCATCTACTTCGTCTTAGCAATCTTCACCGCTCTGGTCTCTTTCGCCAGCCTCTACGCCGGACTCCTCGCTCGAGACAGCCTGCTGGTCGTGCTCGCGATTCTCGGCGTCGTGGCGATCGCTGCAGCGGGCGGACTCATTGCCCTCGGGATGAGAGCGAATCGTGAGGGTTGAGCCGTCACCTCAATCCACGATTTGACCGCGCGCTACGGGGAACACGCCGCAGCGCGCGATGCCGCCTTCTCGATCGAACGCGGGCGTGCCGTCGGTCTTCTCGGTCGCAATGGCGGCAACAAAGGCCACAAACCTGCTGTGCTTTCCTGAGGCTGAACATTCCGACTTCGGGCGAGTGCCGAATTCTGACTCGACGCATCCTCTTCTGCCTGAATGAAGTTCGGCGTTCCCCGAAGGAAGCTCAACCGAGCTCCGTTTGCCATCGAAAGGTTGATCTACGGCCACCTTCGGTTTCAGCACGCCGTGCGCTGAGGGCGAACCGACCGTTCCTCGCCGCTCTGATGCACTTAGCTGTTGAGCGTGACGCAGACACTCATACTCGGTGGGACGGCCTGGCTCGGCCGCGAGATCGCCCGGCAGTTGCTTGAGGCGGGCGACGACGTGACCTGTCTGGCGCGCGGCGAGTCGGGGTCGGTGGCCGCGGGCGCAACCCTTGTTCGCTCTGACCGGCGAGCGTCAGACGCTTACGCTGCAGTCACGAATCGCAATTGGGACGACATCATCGAGCTCAGCTCTGAAGCCGACCTCGTCAGCGGGGCTCTGGCGGCTCTAGCCGACACCACCCCGCATTGGACATTGGTGTCTTCCGTCTCCGTGTACGCAAGCAATAGCGAAGCGGATGCCGATGAAGACGCCGCTCTCGTCGAGCCAACCGACATGGCCGCGTACGCCCATGCCAAGGTCGCCGCCGAACGGGCCACGGCCCAGGCCGTCGGCGACCGTCTTCTCATCGCCAGACCCGGTCTCATTGCGGGGCCGGGCGACACCAGTGACAGGTTCAGCTACTGGGTGGCTCGCCTGGCCCTGGCCTGGCACGAGCCTGTTCTCGGACCCGATACACAGGGCCGCGCCGTGCAGTTCATCGACGTCAGGGATCTCGCTGCCTGGATTATCGCTGCCGGTCACCGCGGTCTCACGGGCACGTACAACGCTGTCGGCACGAAACGAGAGCTCGCAGTCGTTCTCGCTGCTGCACAACAGGTCGCAGGCCACGACGGCGCACTGATCTCGGCGGACGACGCCTGGCTGATCGCACACGACGTCAATTATTGGGCTGGGCCTCGTTCGTTGCCACTCTGGCTCCCCCGCAGCGCGAATGCGTTCTTCCAACGCGGTCGCGAACGATTCCTCGAATCCGGGGGTACGGAACGAAGCCTTCACGAGACCTTGAGCGATGTACTTGCGGACGAACGGATTCGCGGCCTCAACCGAGAACGACGCGCAGGTCTCACCCGAGAAGACGAACTCCGCCTCCTCGACGAACTCCGCAACAGCTAGCGCAACCGTCCAAGGGCACCTGTCGACCCTTTCGGCTCAAGCATCAGTCTGAGAGCGCCTCGTCTAGGTTCGAAGATCAAGACTCGGCGCAGCATCAGTCGTCAAGGCAGCGAGCAGGGCGAGTCGCGCCCGACGGTATCTTGCCCGCACTGTTGCGGCCGGAACGCCCTGCAACCGTCCGATTTCGGCCAGGTTGAAGCCTTCCCAATGTAGGAGAGTGACAACTTCCGCGAGATCAGGCTCGAGCTGATCGATGAGTTCCCGAATCGCCACGACTTCCTCGGCATCGAGTTCAACTTCCGTCCCGACGAGTGTGGCTCGGAGCGCACTTCCGAGCTCTCCGCGTCGTCGCTCGCCTCTGGCGTAATTTCGAAGGAGATTGCGGGTTATCCCGAAGCACCACATTCTCGCTTGTTCGTGATCGGCCGGGAGTTGCGCCCGTTTGCGCCAGACGGTCACCATGACCTCGGCGACCAGATCAGCTGCATCGGCGCCGACTCGCCGTTGAAAGTATCGCAACAGCTCAGGCCCGATTTCGCCGGCGACTGAGAGGAATTGTTGTTCATAGTCGTCCTGCCCCCGACGTCTCACTGTGTGGCCCCGGTGCACTGCTCTTGACTTTGATAGCCGAACCCAGACTCTGGGATGCCCAAAGACTCGAAGTGCTCCTCCATGCCGACCTGAATGGCCTGCTTGACGGCCATGTTGTACTCGACGTCGGCGCTGTAGTTGTCTGTGCCGTATCCGAATGGCACCTCTGTTCCGTCGCCCGCTTGAGCCCAATTCTTGTCCTTGACCCGCATGGAGGTGATAGTGCCTGCGACGTCCACGAGCGTCAGCAAATTCGGTGTTTGCAGGAACTCTCGAGCCGTCTGCTCAGCCCTCGGATCAGCGGGAACCCCCGCCGGCCCGCCCGGGTACGGGCTGTCAGGAACGACGCCAAAGCGCATCTCGCACGTGCCCCCGCCGGGCAGACTGTAGGTCACTGTCGCGTCTGGGGCCTGTGCCCAATCTGCCCACTGAGGCGCGTTGTGCCACATCTGCGACCAATCGATGTTTGTCGCGGCATACGCCGCACCCGCCGCGCCGAGCAACAAGAAGGGGGCAACGATCATCGAAACTAGGCCGAGCTTTCGGCGAGGGCGCACCCCACGGGAGTCAACGATCGTTTGGGCCATCGCCGCAAGCTGATGTCGGATCTCTGTCGTCGTCTCCGTCGTCGGCCGGGCGGCACGAGATAGCAGTGCGACCAGTTCGTCGTCTGTCTCGACCTCGTTGTCGTTGTCGTTGTCGTTGTCTTGAGTCATGTGCGCCTCCGGTACCTGAAACTGCCTTCATCCAGTTCATGTCCGCACCAGGCCAAAGCGATGCCGCGAGCCGATTCTTTTCTTTAGTTTTCGGAAAATCGCGAGGGCCTTCGTCAGGCACCTTGAAGGACATCCCAACGCACGCTCGTTTCATCTTGGCATCCAGCTACTACACCGTCCTCCAGCTCGCTGGTATTCGGGCCAGCTCGCGCGCGTGACCGGCGCCGACCGCGTCATCCTGACTTTCGTCGAGCCAGCCCGGACCGGATCCGCCGCGTAGGATGCCGCCCTGGCCGCTCTCAGCGTGGTGGCTGTCAGTCGTTGCGCCGGCGTTGCTCCGCGAGTATTCCGGCTTGTAGCGGGCGGCATGCTTCGGCGGCTCCCAGGGAGAGGAGGAACCCGAGGATCACCGTTCCGGCGAGTAGGGAAACACCGACGACGGGGAAGCTGTCGAGCTGTACGGCCGCGACCGTTGAGAGAAGTAACCCCAGGGGCACCGATGTACCCAGTGCCACCGCGAGCGGGACCACAACCAGACGGCGACGCACTGAGAGATGAACGGTCGCGGGCACACCTATCCGGTCGAGGGCGATGGATTCCGCGGCGCGGTCGAATACCTGGGACGCCTGGGTCATCAGGGTGGCGGTTGCCGCCAAGATCAGCCCGACGGCCAGCGTGATTGCGACTCCTGTCTGGATGTCGTGGACGAAGAAAGTGTCGGTGCCGCCTTCACCTGTGGCCGGCATGGTGACGACGAAACCGGCAATGAATCCGAGAAACGCCAGCGATGCCACGTTGCGCCAGGCACCACGGGGATCGTCGAGGATGCGTCGGGCGGCCAGGAGCCGCGCGACGTTGCTGGTTCGCGCGCCCGGTCGGGCGACCAGTTGCATAAGCCACGGTCCGACGAGGTTGATCGAGCCGATGACCAGGGCCAGGAACACTACTGTGGTGACCAGCCCGATAAAGCTGGCGATGTTCGTGAACTGTGCGTACACAAGGAATGCGACGACCAGCGCCACAACCACGACGAGTCGCCACGTTTTGAGGCGGCGAGGTGTGTGGTCGCGTGCGATACCGAGGGGGGAGATGGTGACGCGCCGCAGGCCCAGCACTGTGGAAGCCACGGCCAGGAGGAGCAACGCGCCGATGACCGCAAGCCAGAGCCACCACGGCAGCAGCAGCTCTCCGAAACCGATGGGCAGCATCTGAAAACTCAGCAGCTGCCAGAGGGGCAACGAAACGACGAATACGGCTGAACCCAGCACCGCGCCGGCGACCGCTTGTACGAGCGTCTCAATGACCGACATGCGGACCACTTCACCGCTCGTCATCCCGATGAGGCGCAGCGAGGCGAGGCGGCGGACACGCCCTCGGGCCCCGAGACGGGCGGCACCGCCACCCAGCCCGAGAATCGGGATGACGAGCAGGGCGCAGGCGAAGCAAGCGAGGGCGACGTACGTAATAGCGAGCCCGGTCTGCTGAGAGTCGGGGAGCGCACCCTCGGCCTGCCAGCGTTGAAAGAACATCCAGGTGCCTCCGGCGACGGTCAGCGCCAGCCACGAGGAAACCGTGAAGGCAAGGACTGCCATCGCATCCAAAACACCAGCGCCCTTGGTCGCGCGGATACGTTCGATGGCTAGACGGGGTGCGAGGGACACAGCAACGCTCATCGGATGGTCCTGCTGATCTGCTGGTCGTCGTGAACCATCGCGTCGCGGATCTCGATGAGACGCTCGCACCACCTGGCGACCTCGTCATCGTGGGTGACGACCACCAGGGATGCGCCAGAACGGGCAGTGGTCGCGGTGAGAAGTTGCATCACTTCATGCCCGGTGGCCTGGTCCAGTGCGCCGGTCGGTTCGTCGGCAAAGACCACCTCGGGTTTGTGGATGAGTGCCCGAGCGATCGCGACCCGCTGGGCCTGACCCCCGGAGAGCTCGCCCGGCCGACGATTCTCCATGCCGGCTAGTCCGAGTTTGCCCAGCCAAACATCCGCTGCCTGCAAGGCCTGGGTCCGGGGAATACCCGTGAGCAGGAGAGGAAGAGCGACGTTCTCACGGGCGGGAAGTTCCGGTAACAGTTGGCCGTCCTGGAAGACAAAGCCAAACCGCCGCCGCCTCAACAGCGAACGTTGCTTGTCGCGCAAGGCCGACACCGAATCACCACCCAGCGACACCTCGCCGGCGTCGGGAACAAGGATCCCGGACAAGCAATGCAACAGTGTCGATTTACCCGAACCGGATGGCCCCATGATGGCAACGGCCTGCCCCGGCGGAATTTCGAGGGTCACATCGGCCAATGCGCGTACGGCGCCATAGGACTTCGAAATGTTGTGGGCGGAGAGCGTGTTGCGAGGTGGCTCGGGGATGATCATGTCCCTAGTCGACCATTGTTGGAAGGCGGATGCCATGACGCCAGCCTCCCGGACAAGGTGGAGCTAGCTCCACCCTTTGGCGCGGGAGGCCCTCTGGCGGGGCCGATCGCGTGCACCCCTTCTAGTGTTGTCCCTATGCAAGACCTCACGCGACGCCGTCATCTTCTGTTCGTTGGCCAAACAGCAGTGGGCGCAGCGGGTGCTCTGATCATCGGATCCATGTTGGTCATCGCGGTGACGGCGCACGTAGCCGGGCTCACCATGTTTGCCGCCTTCGCAATAACGGCGGTGGTGGCCATCACGTGGTGGGCGTTGCTGACATTCGAGCGGAAGAAATTCGTAGCCGTCACAGCGCAGCCTGTTGATTGGGCACGGGAGCTTCGGGAAGTACGTGATTCCCGTCGGGTCATCGTTGGGGCATTCGAGATCGAACGGCGCCGCATCGAGCGCGACCTGCACGACGGCGCCCAACAGTATTTGGTTTCGGCCAGCATGAAACTCGGCGAGGCCTCATCCCTGATGATTGACGGCACCAGTACTCCCGGTAGCGACACAGCGCTAGTGACGTCACTACTGGAGGGGGCGCACCGCGACGCGGAAGAGGCCATGCGCGCCCTGCGCTCTACCGTCTCGGGTATCCACCCGCAGGTGCTCGCTGATCTCGGGTTGCTGGCCGCGATCTCCGACATGGTCGAACGCAGCAGTGTCGACGTGGCGGTGCACTGCCCGCACCCACTACCGAACATGCCCGAGGAGGTGGCAGCGACCGCCTGGTTCTTCTGCTCCGAGGCGCTCACGAACGTCGCCAAGCACGCACCGGGAGCGACAGCAACACTCCTGCTGGCCGCCGATGCAGACCTGCACATTTCCGTCGTAGACAACGGGCCAGGTGCCGTCCGGTTGCGCAACGAAGGCGGACTCGTCGGCATGCGAGAACGACTGGCGGCCTTTGGCGGTTCCCTGGAACTCGTCTCGCCCGACGGTGGGCCCACCGTCCTGTCAGCCCGAATTCCGCTACTTCTCACTCCAACCAACGAAACGAACCCATGAAACTGATCGTTGCCGATGACTCCGCACTCCTGCGTGAAGGATTGGTCTCCTTGCTCGAGCGCCAGGGCCACGAGGTCATTGTGCAGGCCGCCAGCGCGCCTGAGCTGATGAGCGCAATCGCAACGGCCGTGCGCGAAGGCAGGTGCCCAGATGTTGTCATCACTGACGTCAGAATGCCGCCCGGTATGGGTGATGACGGCCTGGCCGCAGCGATCGCGATCCGCCGGGACCATCCCGGCATGGGAATCCTGGTGCTGTCCCAATACGTGGCCACCGCCCACGCGACGGACCTCTTCAGCGGGTGGGGTGATGGATTGTCCATGGTGTCACCACACGATGCCGGAGGCCTCGGCTACCTTCTGAAGGACCGTATTTCACGTGTCGCGGACTTCATGAGGTCGCTGTCGATCATCGCGGCAGGCGGCGTTGTTGTTGATCCTGAAGTCGCCGCTCGTCTGATCCATGGCCGCCGTACAGCCCTGGACCTGCTGAGTGTCCGCGAGCTCGAAGTGCTGGAGTTGATGAGCCAGGGATCATCGAACCAGCAGATCGCCGAGCGGCTCTACCTCTCCGCCAGCGCCGTGTCCAAGCACGTCACCAATGTGTTCATGAAACTGGGGCTGCCAGCCGGTGAGGACAACCGCCGGGTACGCGCGGTGCTGGCCTATCTCACCGCCCACGATTAGCTCTTGACGCAGCTCGCTGACGTGTGCCGAAGCCATGCGGCGGCAATCCGGCGATTTGGACGGTCCCGTACTGGGACCCTGACAACGGTTCCTTGTCGTTGCTAGTTTCGTAGGCATGAACCCACTTGTCCCGACTGGCCTTGACGTCGCGTTCACGACGATTGCGATTGTTGTCGGTGTCGCCCTGCTGGTGGCCGTGTTTGCCATCGCAACGTGGCTTCTGTCGACGGACCGGGTCACCTTTCGAGTAATGA
Source organism: Cryobacterium zhongshanensis (assembly GCF_022760445.1). Lineage (NCBI taxonomy): Bacteria > Bacillati > Actinomycetota > Actinomycetes > Micrococcales > Microbacteriaceae > Cryobacterium > Cryobacterium zhongshanensis. Next base: position 192,110 of record NZ_JALGAR010000005.1, read on the forward strand.
AGCGGCCAGACTCGGGTGCGATCCGGTCACCTCGAGCCTGAGCCACCGTGATGTACGAGCTGAAAGAGCGCTAGCGAAACAATCCGGCCCGACTCTTTCGGCGGATAGGTCCCGCCACGCGCTATCGTGCACGAATGGGGAATCGACTTTCGTTGCTGGTGGGACCGGTTATCGTGCTGCTGTACGCGACGGTGATGGTGCTGACGATCACGATATGGGACCCGACAGCCGCCGTCCCGTGGCTGACATACCCGGAAATCATTGCGGGGCTCAACGAGGCCGGCATAATCGTGGCTGCAGAAGTGATCGGGTTGATCGTGTGGGCCTATCTTGGCGTCGGGCTGGCGCTGGTGCTGAGCATCCTTGGATTCACCGGGCACGCCGGACTGGGTGCGGTCATCCTGGGGCAGCTCGCGTTGATCGCCGCCGGCGCACCTGCCTACTTCTGGGGTTCGTTCTCGCTCGGCATGGACGTTGCCGACACCTTCGGTGTCAGCGGTGGTAGCCACACACCGTTGAGTGGTCTCCTCTACGCCACCAGCGGGGTCGCGTTGCTGGCACTTGTCGCCGTCAGCATTCGAATGGTGGCGAATCGGCGATCGATGCGGTCGTGAAGCGCGCCGACCGGATCTCGACGGCGGTCAATTCGATCGAAACCACGATCCAGGGTCCTCACGGTCCCATTCCCGTGCGCTGGTATTCACCGCCCGTCGGCGCTGCTCCCGTCCGATCCACACCGATCGTATGGGTTCACGGGGGCGGATTCTTCAGAGGTGGCCTCGACCTGCCGGAGTCGCATGACGTCGCCCTGATGTTGGCCGCGGCGGGATTCCAGGTCGTCACCGTTGCCTATCGTCTCGCGACTGTCTCGAGGCTTCGTCTGTCATCGAGTGGGTTTCGGCGGAGCCCGGCCGTCCACTATCCGGTACCGGTTGACGACGTCGTTGCCGTGGTGCGGGAAGTGCAGCGCAGCGCGCCCACCGGGGTGATTCTGGGTGGCGCAAGCGCTGGCGCGTGCCTATCCGCCGGCGCCGTACTTCGACTGGCGGACGACGGAGCAGACGCTCTCGCGGGGGTCTTCTTCGCGTACGGACTGTTCCACGCCGCGCTACCGAAACGATCGGCCCAATTACGCAGCCGCCTTCAGGGCAAACGCCGATTCGCCCATACGCCGACACTTCTCAACCTGACCAACCTCCACTACGCGGGCAATCGAACCGCGCTCGCTGAAGCCGACGCATTTCCCGGTGGCCATCCCCTGCACCTCTTTCCGCCGACGCTCATGGTCGACGCAGATCGCGATTCAATGCGGGCGTCCGGCGGTCAGTTCGCCCGTGAACTTGTCGCCGCCGGGATCGCCCTGGACTACCACGTGCTTCCCGGGGCTTTCCATGCTTTCCTCAACCGTCCACACGACCCGAGCTTTGCTGACGGCATCCGTCTCATCATCGATTGGGCGCTGCAACTATCGGTGAGGCACCCCTGACCCGCGGCGAAGACGGCGAACTGGTGCGACCGTGAGAGTGTGGGGGCGCCTAGCTCGAACTGGCTGCGTCGTGAATCCGCTGAAGGAGTGCAGCGAGGTTCGACTGCTCATCGACGCTGAGCGCCGCGATGATCGCGTGCTCGGTTTCAAGGTGGTCGGGCAATGCCGCCTCGATGAGTTCTAGTCCGGAATCGGTGAGCGTGACGAGTGTGCCGCGGCCGTCGTTCGGATTGGCCGCGCGCCTGACCAAGCCGCGCGTTTCGAGCTTATTCAGCCGCTGGGCCACCGCGCTCGTCGAAATCATGGCGTCACGCGCGAGTTCCACCGGGGTGATTCGATAGGGGGCGCCGCTTCGCAGCAACGTGGCAAGCACATCGAATGACGCAGAGTCCAGGGCGTGCCGAGCGAAGGTGTCGGCGAGACGCGATTCGACGGCGATTGCAGCGCGATTCAATCGGCCGATGACCGCCATCGGTGAGACATCGAGATCGGGCTTCTCGGAGTGCCACTGCGTGAGGATTCGATCCACATGGTCTGCCATGCGTCCACACTAGCAATTGCTAAGTACTTAGGTATTATGACTAAGTGCTTAGCAATCGAATCCTCCTGCTGGCGACCACGGCCGTCGCTCCAGCGTTGTGGGGCACCACGTACCTGACGACCACCCTGTATCTGCCGGTCGACCGGCCATTGCTCGCGGCAACCGCACGCGCACTTCCTGCCGGAGTTCTGCTCCTGCTGCTGTGCCGCCGGCTGCCGCGCGGCCACTGGTGGTGGAAGTCGTGGGTGCTCGGCATTCTCAACATCGGCGCGTTCTTTGCGTTGCTCTTCATTGCCGCCTATCGGCTCCCCGGCGGTGTGGCGGCCGTCATTGGCGGGCTTCAGCCTCTTATCGTCGCCCTCCTCGCGACACGGGTTCTCCACGAAAGGCTGACCGCACGCGTTGTCGCGGCCGGCTCGACTGGGGTGTTCGGCGTGTGCCTCATCGTGCTTCAGGCCCAGGCGCGCCTCGACGCGATCGGCATCCTGGCGGCCGTCGCGGGCACGCTGTCCATGGCATCCGGCATCGTGCTGTCCAAGAAGTGGGGGCAGCCGGCACCCCCACTGACCACAACCGCCTGGCAGCTCATCACGGGTGGGCTCACCCTGCTGGTTATCCTGCTCGCGTTCGAGGGTCTCCCTACTGCCCCGCTGACAGCACAGAACATCCTGGGATACGGCTATCTGTCCGGGGTCGGCACCGCGCTCGCCTACGTCCTGTGGTTTCGCGGCATCGCACGGCTTCCCACGAGCACCACGGCTTTCCTCGGCCTGCTCAGCCCAGTCATGGCAATCCTCCTCGGTTGGGTGATCGCCGGGGAGGCCCTCCTCCCGCTGCAGATTGCCGGAGTCGTTATCGTCCTGGGCTCGATCACTGCTGGCATCGTCCCCAAGGCCGCACAGCCTCTTCACGTCGACGACGCATCCGTAGAGGAGCTTAACCGTGAGCGTTGGGCAACTGGGCCGGGCACTGACCCCCGGGACTCGTGGCCAGCTCGAAGTGCCACATCTCGTTCATGTAGATCTGACACAGCCCATAGTTGTCCCCATGCTGGCTGAGCCAGCTGTCCGCATCCGTGTACCCCACATCGACCGCTTCGCCCGTGACATGCTTGGACTTATCCGGGGTCAGCACGAACTCGCCGGCCGCCTCGGCACTCCCGTATTCCTGAACGGCCTCGTCGAACAGCTGCTGCTGATACGCAGCACTACGCCATCCGTTGGTGAGCACGAAGTCCACGCCGTCGGCGATGGCGTCGCGGGCGGCGTCTTGCATCGCCGAGCGCAGCTTGGGCTCGAGGTTGGCGATCGCCGGCAGATCATCAGCGAACGGTGAGATCGATCCGGCGTGCTCGATGACGCCGTCGCCCGCGCCCATGGTCGATTGACTCCCAGTAGACCGTGGCCCGTTCTTGGCCTCAGCACTGTCCAACGGGAGGCCGGAGACGATGACGGCACCGGCCGTCACCGTGCTAAGTACCAGCAGGCCAACGGTAACGAGGGCTCTCTTCATAGATGCGTCTCCTTCAGACGTGGAGACACCAGTTCAGCAAGGACCAAGTTGCCACAACGTCTGGAAAAAGACATACGCTCCCAATACTCGGGGATCACTCCCGGCCAGCCGCTGACGTTGGCGACCGCCACCGTAGCGAGGGAGTCGAGTCCGACGAGCATTCCGTGAGCGTCTCCTCGACCGCGTCGACTGCGACGTCATGGCTCAGGCAAAGTCCAGGACCTATTACAGCTCCGTAGGGAGAAATGGATAGGCGGGCGATAGGTCGGACGCCCGTTGCTGAGTCGTTGGGCCTGGCAACAGCACCTGCACCGTCAGCCCGCCTTCACTTCGGGCGGTGAGCGTCACGGAGGCGCTGTGGGCGCGTGCGATCGAGGAGACAAGTGCAAGCCCCAGGCCTGAACCGCCCTGACCGCCCCCCGGCCGTCGTGTGCGCCCGTGGCCCCGTACGAACGGCTCCACGAGCGTGTCGACGATGGTTTGGGCGAGTACCTCGCCCGTGTTGGCAACCGTGAGCAGAACCCCGCCAGACCCGTGTGTCGTGGAGATCCACACCTTCCCCTGTGGGTGGTTGTAGGCGAGCGCGTTCTGCAGGAGATTCCCGATCAGCTGTCGAAGCAGCGTGGAATCACCCGCGATCGCGCCGGCACCGAGGTTGGTTTCTATCGCGACCTGCGCGTCTCGGGCTACCTGTCCGGCCTCGGCGACGGCGTGGACCACCAGGCGGTCGATATCGATCACTGTCGACGGCCTCTCGCGGTGATCCACTTCTGCGAGGTCGAGCATCGCCTCGATCAAGACGATGGACCGCTCGTTGGTCGCATCGATTCGCCGAAGGAGTTCCTCGATGTCCCGCCCCTGCGGGTCGGCGCGCGCAACTTCGAGCATCGTCCTCACGATCGCGTGCGGGGTACGCAATTCGTGGGATGCATTGGCGGCAAATCGGCGCTGCTCCTCGACTGATCGCTGGACCTGCTCCAGCATGTCATCGAAAGTGTCCGCAAGCTCGGCAAGCTCGTTGTGACGTCCGGGCATCCCGATCCGGTGAGTCAGAGAGCCATCGCGGGCACGGCGTGCCGCGTCAGTGATCCGGATCAGCGGCCTCAACAGCCGACCGGCAAGTACCCAGCCTCCGCCCAGCCCGACGGCCGCGAGCGCGAGAAGGGCCAGGAGCGAGTAGCGCACGAACACCTCAATGAGGTCGTCGCGACCGGGGGCGAAGGCGCCGCCGACGACGATGAGATTGCCTTCCGGAATGAAGCGAAGAATCAGGAACGCGACAACGAACAGAGCCAGGCCGACGAGAAGAAGAAGCGCGGCGTAGCTGAGCGTGAGCTGCATCCTCACCGAAAGTCCCGCGGGTCTGGGCCGGACCTCGCGACGTTCAGCCACCCGCGTTGTCCTCGACTACGCGATAGCCGACGCCGTTCACGGTCTCGATCAGCGCCGGCGCACCGAGACGTTTGCGCAGCCCGGAGATGGTGATCCGGACGGCGTTTGTGAACGGGTCCGCATTCTCGTCCCATGCCCGCTCGAGCAGTTGTTCGGCACTCACCACGCCTCCCTTGGCTTCGGCGAGCACCTGCAGTACAGCGAATTGCTTGCGGGTGAGTGCCACGTAACGGTTGTCGCGATACACCTCACGGCGGAACGGATCTATCCTGAGGCCGCCGAGTTCAAGCAGAGGTGGGGTGGCGCGTAACGACCTTCGCTCGAGGGCGCGCAGTCGCAGTACCACTTCGCGCAGCGCGAACGGCTTCGTGAGGTAGTCGTCCGCGCCACTCTCGAAACCGGCGGCTTTGTCGTCGATCCGACCAGCTGCCGTCAACATCAAAATGCGCGGACCGCCGGGAGCGCTCGAGAGCACACGGGCAATGTGATCCCCGTCTGGTCCCGGTATATCGCGGTCCAGGATCACGACGTCGTAGTCATTTATCGAGAGCAGCTCGAGAGCGAGGTCGCCATCCACAGCGATATCCGCCGCGATCGCCTCCAGCCGCAGGCCATCGCGGAGGGCCTCGGCCAGAAACAATTCGTCCTCGACGATCAGTACGCGCATTTCCCCACCATAGTTCGGCCGATGTATCGACAGCGTATGCACAAACAGGTGAATCGAGCCTGATCCGGGCGACTGATGCAGCGAGGCCGGGATCGCGCTTGACCTTTCCCCTGGGGGAAGGTCGAAGATTGTCGTGTGGGCGAAATGATGACAATCGGAGATTTCTCCCGGGCGACACGGTTGAGTGCAAAAACCCTGCGCTTCTATCACCAGGTGGGACTCCTGTCGCCGGCGCGAGTTGATCCGGCGAACGGTTACCGGCTGTACGGTGTCGGCCAGATTTCCGATGCGCAAGTCATCCGCACCTATCGTTCCCTCGATATGTCGGTCGACCTGATCCGGAAGGTGCTTGCAGCGCCGGATGTCGCCGATCGCGATCGCCTGATCGGCGGGCACCTGACACACATGGAAGACCAGTTGGAGACAACCAGGTCAGCGGTGTCCTCCCTCCGCAGCCTGCTTCAGGCGTCGCGGGATCCGTTCGTCGTCGAGCATCGGAGCCTTCCGCCGTTCCCGGCAGTGGTCATCCGCGAAGAGATAGAGCTCTCAGACCTGAGCGCCTGGTACGGGGACGCCATGCGCGACCTGGATCGCCTGATCGACACCGGCATCGATCCGGTCGGTCCTCGGGGCGGAATGTGGGACACCGACTTGTTCCTGAACGAGCGTGGCGGCGCCGCACTGTATGTTCCGACCCGCTCGCTCGAACCCGACGTGCCGGGGCGGGCCCGGGCCGAGTTCGTGGCGTCAGCCGACCTCGTCGTGGCCGCGCACCGCGGCACCGACGACACGATCGCCGAAGTCTACGGAGCACTCGGTCGTTACGTCGCCGAGCACGGAATCAGTGCATCCGGTCCGATCAGGGAGACCTACCTTGTTCGATCCACAAGCGCCCAGGACGAGACGGTCACAGAAATAGGTTGGCCGGTCATCCGCTCGGCCCGCTGACCCGCTGTTCTCCTGAACTTGACTCTCCCCTTACGGGAAGGCCGAGAGTCAAGACATGGACAACACATCGAACAAAGCCAGAGACCTTTTCCCCGCGGCGACGCGGTATTTCGACCGCATGGACGGCATGGACAAGACACTCGTCATTGACGTTTTCGATCCAGATGCCGTCGTGCTCGACAACGGCATCAGCTACAGCGGGAGGAACGAGATACTCGCCTGGCTGAACGGTCCAGCCTCAGCATTCACGACCACTTCGACCTGGCTCTCGGCCAGCCAGGCCGACGAGGTTGCCGTGGCCATCCTCCGACTGGACGGGAACTTCCCCGGTAGCCCCGTGGATCTTCGTTACGAATTCGTGCAGGCCGCGACCGGGATGATCCAAGCGCTCGCGATCTCCGTGGTGCGGCCGGCCTTCGGCACCGCGGACTAGACGCCGCACGGAAGTATTTGTTTCGACTCAGCGGCCTTGCGTATCTCGGTGAGACGAGCGGGCTCGCGCGGAGGTCGGGCCCCGGCATCTCTGCAAGACGCATTCCTTCTCCCCGGGGCGGCTGCCTCGTAAGGTCGGAGCATGTCATTCCCCCACTCGGACCGGTTGGTCTTTCGGAACATGACCGATGCTGACCTCGACGACATGGCCGGGATGCTGGCTGACGCGGACGTGATGGAGTACTACCCGCGGCCCAAGAACCGCGAGGAGGCCCAGGGGTGGATCGACTGGAACAAGCGCAACTATCTCGAGCATGGCTATGGTCTGTGGATCATCGAGACGACGGCGGGTGAGTTCGTCGGTGACTGTGGCCTCACCTGGCAGGCCGTCAACGGGCGACCCGAACTCGAGGTCGGCTACCACGTGCGGGCGGAGCTTCAGGGCCGTGGTTACGCAACCGAGGCAGCCTCAGCGTGCCTCGACTTCGCCAGGGACATCGTGCAGGCAGCACACCTCGTCGCGATCATCCACCCCGACAACCGGGCCTCGAGACGCGTCGCGGAAAAGATCGGCCTCGAATTCGAAGAGGATGACCTGGGCGGAGCCATCGACATCCGCCTGGTCTACGGGTCACTTCTGTAAACCGCTCGGCCCAGCAGATGCGGAAGAATCCGTCAGTACATGGCTAGCATGAAGCGCATGTCCATCAAGCTTGAGAATGTCGGCATCGCCGTTCGCGACCTCGAGGCGGCGATCTCCTTCTTCACGGACCTCGGCCTCACGGTTATCGGCCGTGACGAGGTCAGTGGCGAGTGGACCGACACGGCCGTCGGTCTGGATGGCAACCATTCCAGGATCGCGATGCTCCAGACGCCAGACGGCCACGGACGCCTCGAGCTCTTCGAGTACATCCACCCCGAAGCGATCGAGTCGGAGCCGACTCGTCCCAACGAGATCGGCATGCATCGCGTCGCCTTCTCGGTCGACAACCTCGACGACGCCCTCGCGATCGCCGCGAAACACGGATGCTTTCCGCTTCGCGGGGTCGCGACCTATCAGGATGTCTACAAGCTCACCTATGTCCGTGGTCCCAGCGGCATTATCGTGATGCTCGCCGAAGAGCTGAAGCAGAACTAAACGAGAACGGACCGACTCACAGGGTCACGGAATCGGTCACCACATTCGACGGCGCCGGTTCGTGCCGCAGGTAGGCGCGGCGGAACCGGCCACTCCCGGCGGTGAGGGCGCGCAGTTCGATCGCGTACCGCAGCAGCTCCGCGTCCGGAATCTCGACGGTGACCTCACTCCGTGCGTCACCGACTGACGTGACACCGGTCAGGTGCCCCCGCCGGGTGGACAGGTCGTTCATCACCGTGCCCACGGAGCCGTCCGGCACGGTGATCGTCACCACGGAGACGGGTTCCAGCAGCTGAATCCGGCTCGCGGCGGCCGCCTCGCGCAACGCGAGCGCACCGGCGGCCTGAAACGCGGCATCCGAGGAGTCGACGCTGTGCGCCTTGCCGCCGACCACTGTCACCCGGATGTCGACGACCGGGAACCCCGCGGAAACGCCCTTCTGCATTTGCGCCCGGACGCCCTTTTCGACCGACCCGATGTACTGGCCGGGGACCACTCCGCCGACGACCTTGTCGACGAACTCGAACCCCGCTCCGCGTTCGAGTGGTTCGACCTCGATGTCGCAGATGGCATATTGGCCGTGACCGCCGGACTGCTTGACGTACCGTCCGCGCGCGGAGACGGCCCGGGCGAACGTCTCCCGCAGCGGCGTGATGACACCGACGGTCTGCACCTTCACGCCCTGGCCGCGCAGCCGGTCCAGCACAACCTCGGCGTGCGCCTCCCCCATGCACCAGAGGATCAGTTGATGGGTTTCGGCGTTCCACTCCACTCGCAGGGTCGGGTCGACGGCGGCCACCTTCGCGAGGTTCCTGGCCAGTGCGTCTTCATCACCGTGCGTTGCCGCCTGCACGGCGACGGGCATCAGCGGCTCCGGCATCTCCCAGGGAGTGACCCGCATCGGCGTCTCCCGCGACGACACGGTGTCGCCGGTCTCGGCGCTGGACATCCGCGTGAGCGCGCAGATGTCGCCCGCAACACAATACGGCGCCGGGTGGAGGGCGGACCCCAGCGGGAACTGCAGGTGCGTCACGCGCTCCTCACTGTCGTGGTCCGTGCGGCCCCGCTCGGCGCTCGCGTGCCCGCCGATGTGCACGGTCGAGTCCTCCCGGATCGTGCCGGAGAAGACCCGCACCAGGCACACCCGGCCGAGGAAGGAGTCAATGGTCGTGCGCACCACTTCGCCGACGAGCGGCCCGGCGGGATCGCACGCCAGCGGCCCGACCGGCTGCCCGTCCCGTGCCGTCACCGACGGCAGGCCGCGTTCCACCGGCGACGGGAATGCGCCGGTCACGACTTCGAGCAGCTCCGTCACGCCCACGCCGGTTTCAGCGGATGTCGCGAGCACCGGCAAGAAGGACCCGCGGGCGACGGCGATCTCGAGGTCGGCGATGAGCGTATCGAGGCCGATCTCGTCGCCGCCGAGATAGCGGTCCATCAGCGTCTCGTCTTCGCTTTCGGCGATGATGCCCTCGATCAGGACGGCGCGCGCCGACTCGGCGCCGCTGAGCTCGGCCTCGGTCGCCGGCCGGCGGACGGGGCGAGGGGCGCCCGCGGTGTAGTCCGATACCGTGCCGGAGAGCAGCCCCAGCAATCCGGTGATCGTCCCGGCCCGACGAATCGGCAGGTAGAGCGGCAGGACCGAGGAACCGAAGGCGTCCTGGCACTCCGCCAGGACCGCCTCGTAGCGGGCCCGGGGATGATCGATCCGGCTGATCGCGACGGCGCGCGGCATCCCGATCCGCTCGCATTCCGCCCACAGTGCGGTGGTGGCAACATCGACACCGTCGACGGCGGAGACGACGAACAGCGCGGCATCCGCTGCCCGGAGGCCGGCCCGCAGTTCGCCGACGAAATCGGCGTAGCCGGGGGTGTCGAGCAGGTTCACCTTCACGTCGTCGACGACGATGGGCAGGACCGAGAGCGTCACGGAGCGTTGCTGGTGGATCTCCGATGGATCGGAATCGCTCACCGTGGTGCCGTCGAGGATCGATCCCATTCGGTTGATGGCTCCCGTGGCGGCGAGCAGCGCTTCAGTGAGCATCGTCTTACCGGCCCCCGAGCGGCCGACCAGGGCGACGTTGCGGATCTTCTCCGGATGCTCCGCCGGCGTTGTCGTCCCGATGGACGAGCCGTGTGTGCCTTTTCCGGACATAAGCAGCTCCTGACGTCGTTGTCGCGGCCTTCCCGCACCGTTGTAGTCGATTTGACCCCGGGCAGGACCGGAGGGCAAGGGCAGGGTCGACGGCGGTCCCCTGCTGTGCGGTCGAACTGACCTAGGCGCTCCGAGCGGCCCGGACCGCGACGCCGGCCCACTGCGCTGCGAGATCGTCCAGGGAGAGGTCGAGGGCACCGGCCAGGGCCGCCACTACTCCGAATGCGGGGCTCGGCAACCGGCCGGTCTCGATCTTCCGCAGAGTTTCAGGGGAGATGCCGGCCCGCGCGGCGACCTCGTTCAGTGAGCGCGTACTGCGGGCGCTGCGCAGGGTCGCGCCCAGGCGCCGACCCGCCTCGATCTGCTCGGGGGTGAGCGGCAGGCGAACCATCATCATCATCAACTTCCTCCAGCAACGAGCAATGCGGTATTATTATACCGACATGATCGAACTACACACCCCCTCCGAAATCGAGCAGATGCGCGCAGCGGGCGCCTTCGTTCGAGACACTCTATCCGCGCTGTCGGCTCAAGCGGCGGTCGGGGTGAACCTGCTCGACCTCGAACTCGCCGCGCGGAAGGCCGTCGCTGAACGCGGAGCGGTCTCGTGTTATTGGGACTATGCGCCGTCCTTCGGCAACGGCCCGTTTCGAAACGTCATCTGCCTCTCCGTGAACGACGCCGCACAACACGGGCTCCCCCACGACTACCGGCTGCGCGATGGCGATGTCCTGAGCCTCGACTTCGCCGTCTCGGTGGACGGCTGGGTGGCGGATGCCGCCGTCACCGTCATCGTCGGGCGACCCGACCCCGACGACGTGACCCTGATTCGCTCGACCCAGGAGGCCCTCGCCGCCGGGATCGCCGCGGCCCACCCCGGCAACCGCATGGGGGACGTTTCCGCGGCGATCGGTGCCGTCGCGGCCAAGTACGGCTACCCCGTCAACCACGAATTCGGCGGGCATGGCGTCGGACGGACCATGCACGGGGACCTCTTCATCTGCAACGACGGCCGCCCCGGCCGCGGTTTCACCATCCGCCCCGGGCTCGTCTTCGCACTCGAACCCTGGTGGGCGAAGACGACGTCGCGCATCCGCATGGACCCCGACGGCTGGACCGTCCGATCCGCCGACGGCAGCCGAGCCGCACACACCGAGCACACCATCGCCATCACCGAGGATGGCCCACTCCTGTTGACCGCCTGACCCTGTTCCGTCAGTCGGTCGATGCCGCACCGGCGTTGTAGGTGATGGCGTCGAGGTTGTATTCGAGGTAGGCGAACTCGCCCTGGGGAGCGGCGGCATGCCAGCGGCCTTCCCCGTGGGCAGCGAGCCGGCGGGTGCCGAACACGCGATAGTCACCCACCGGCGTCGACCACGGTTGGGGCGTGAAGGTCGAGCCGTCGGGTGAAGTGCTCATCCGGTCGTCCGAGCGGAAGTCGACGAGGTCTCCGTCGCGGAAGGTCAGGTCGGCACTCACCGTCTGCGCACCGTTCGTGAACACGCCCCGGACATGGGTGTCGTCGACCTCCTGCCAGGCGATCGGGGCGTCGACGAGTGCCGCAGGGGCCAGGATGCACAGGTCGTTGAACAAGGTCACGGTCTCGGCGCGGTCCATCTCGGGCCCCGCGGCGTTCACCATCCGCAGTAGGGAGCACAGCCTGACGCGCATCGTGGCGGACCGGCCGACGAAGACGTGCAGCACGTCGACCGGCAGGCCGAACATTGTGGCGTCCATCCAGAACAACCGACTGGGCGTGCGGCCGTAGGTGTTGACCTGCTCGCCGGTGTACGTCATCCAGCGTGACGTCGCACTGGCGCGAATCCGGCCGTGGATGGTTGCCCGCAGGAATGAGACCCGGGGCTGGCCGACAGCGCCGGAGCGGCGGACGTACTCGGCGACCGGCGCCGGGAGTCGCGCCAGATCGGCCTCCGACACCACCGAGCCTGCGCCGGGCACGGATGCACGCAGCGCGGTCGCGACCCGACGCCGGTACTCGGCACGGTAGCTTTCCGGGCCCTGTGCGGCGAGCTCGTATCCCAGCGCCACGAGGAGCGCGAGGTTGGCCAGCGTTCCCGCCCGGGCATCGCTCCACGACGTCAGGATCACGGTCTGGGAGATCAGGAGGCCGGCGATTCCGGCGACCCACCACATCCGTGCGCGGGCCGCGAACAGCGCTCCGGTCGTGACGAGCGCAATCGCGGCGGCCAGCCAGACCACACCGAGTTCCGGTTCGATCGGCTCGGTCAGCGTCGCGACCGGGGCCCAGTCCAGACCCTTGGCAGCGCCGAGCAGGTGGATCAATCCGTGTGCGATCAGGATGAACACGACGAACAACCGAACAAGGGTCCTGGTCATGCGCGGGCTGCCGTTCCGAAGCGGGCCAGGACCAGATCGACAGCCGACCGCGCGTAGCCGGCTTCGATCGGTGCGCCGGTGATCAGGAGGCTGAAGTACACGGGCCCGGCGAGCGCGTTCAGAACGAAGTCAATGTCGGTGCCGGCGGACAACTCGCCCGACGTGATTCCGCGTCGGACGGCCGCACGCCACTCGAGCTGGTTGGGCCTGATGATCAACTCGCGATAGCTGGTCGCAAGCTCGGGATCGGTGGCCATCTCGGCCACCAGGCCGGGCAGCACCCGGCCCAGCGGCGTCCGGGTCAGGATATCGATCAGCTGTTCGGTCAGGAACAGCAGGTCGCCGGCCGCACTGCCGGTCTCGCTGTTCCGTGCCGGACGCATCTGGGTCACCATCGCCTCGACGACGAGCTGGGACTTCTGCGCCCACCGCCGATAGAGGGCGGGCTTGCTCACGCCGGCCCTCCGGGCGACGTCTGCAACTGTCAGGCGGGCGTAGCCGACCTCGGCGAGTAATTCGATCGTGGCGGCCAGAATCGACCGATCCATGCCCGGATCGCGCGGGCGACCCACGTCGCTGCCGCGACCGCCTGGTCGGCGCGGCGCCACCAGTAAATCCGACATCAGAACCGCCTCTCGATTACGTTCCGCTTAGTAACGTAACAGGAGTGACAGAGTTACGCAACGCCGAGTTACGGAACTCACCGGAACGTGCACCGAGAGGCCCGAGCTGACCGTGTGGCGGCAAGCCCTCCGCGGGTTCTTGACACGGTGGCGATCGGCCAGCATATTGCTCTCTGAAGCGACAGCACGCCGCGACGATGGGAGATCCGGATGACCGGCCGAGTCCATATTGACTTGTTCACCACGCTCGACGGGGTCTCCCAGGCCCCCGGGGGCCCCGACGAGGACACCGACGGCGGGTTCAGGTTCGGCGGCTGGCAGGCGCCCCTGATCGACGAAGCCGATGGCGCCCAGATAATCGCGGGAATCCAGGCCATGGATGCCCTGCTTCTGGGGCGGCGCACGTATGACATTTTCGCCGGGTATTGGCCGCACCAGCTCGACGGGCCTGAGTCCGAAATCGCGCGCAAATTCGACGCGATCCCCAAGTACGTCGCATCCCGGGGGACGCCGGAGCTCTCTTGGCGCGACTCGCATCTGCTCGGTCGCGACCTCGCGGTGGAGCTGGCCGTGTTGCGCGAGCGGCACGAGGACATCCACGTGATCGGCAGCATCGACTTCGCCCGCACTCTTGTCGCCGGCGGCCTGTTCGACCAGCTGAACCTCTGGGTGTACCCGATCGTGCTCGGTGCGGGCAAGCGCCTCTTCCCGCCGGACGGGCCGCCCGCGTCCCTCGAGCTGATCGCCGCGGGGACTCCGTCCCCGGCGGGCACGATTCTGCTGCGGTACGGCCCGAAAGGCTCCACCCCGGAGACGGGCGACATGACCTGACGGGATCCCGGTATCGTCGACGAGATGACGGAAGAGTCGACTCAGCCGCAACCCTTCACCTACCGCGCCTCGGATGAAGAACTCGAGGATCTCCGCGTGCGTTTGCGCGCCACGCGCTGGCCCGATGAGCCGGAGGGTGCCGGGTGGTCCCTCGGCGCGAATCTGGAATCGCTCCAGGAACTTGTCACCTACTGGCTCGACGAGTTCGACTGGCGGGCGCAGGAGGCACAGCTCGCGCGGCTCCCCCGGTTCACGGCCTCGATCGGCGGGCTCGGCATCCACTTCGTGCATGCCCGTGCGGCCGGTGAATCTCAGAACGTGCTGCCGCTGATCCTCAACCACGGCTGGCCCGACTCGTTCTGGCGCTATTCCCAGGTGATCCCGCTGCTCACTGACCCGGGCGAACACGGGGCCGATCCGGCCGATGCCTTCGATGTCGTCGTTCCCGACATGCCCGGGTTCGGCTTCTCGGACCGGCCCGCAGGCCTGCCTCTCGACTCCCCCGCGGTGGCCGGGCTCTGGGCCGAACTCATGCGGACCCTCGGCTACGGTCGGTTCGGAACCGCCGGCGGGGACATCGGCAGTCACGTCAGCCGCTATCTCGCGCTCGACCACCCGGACAACGTCGTCGCCGTGCACCGAATGGATGCCGGGCTTCCTGTTTTCGACGGAGATCCCGCGACCCTCTCCCCCGCGGAACGCACCTGGTTCGACAGCGTTGCCGCCTGGGGCGTGGACGAGGGCGCGTATGGGGCGATCCACAGATCGAAACCGCAAACGGCGGCCTTCGGCCTGACGGATTCACCGGTCGGCCTCGCCGCGTGGATTGTGGAGAAGATGCGCTCGTGGAGTGACTCCGCCGATGGCGAGGCCTTCACGAAGGACGAGATCCTGACCAACGTCATGATCTTCTGGCTGACGGGCACCATCGGTTCCTCCATGCGGATGTATCACGCGAACGCCGGCATCCCCCGCTCACGGGTGACCCGCCGGGTCGAGGTGCCCTCCGGGTTCTCCATCTTCGGCGGCGACATCGTGCGGCCGCCACGCGAGTGGATGGACCGCATGGCCAATGTCGTGTACCTCAGCGAACCCGTCCGCGGCGGTCACTTCGCGCCGTTCGAGCAACCCGAGCAGTACGCGGAAGAATTGCGGACCTTCTTTCGACCGTTCCGGTCATCGACGACGTGATCCGGTCAGCGCATTGGGCGCCGTGACTCACCGGGCCTGGTCCCCGCCGCGTGCCGGGGCGCCGGCCTCCTGGCGTTCCTCGATCGTCCGGAGAATCCAGGCGCCGGCGATCAGGAGTACGCCCAGCGGAAGCACGAGGTCGCTCAACGGCCCACCGAAGTAGACGACGAAGTCTCTCAGAAAGGTCGAATCACCCTGGATCGTCTGGGTCCAGGTGGAGACATTCATCTGGAAGATGACACCGATTGCCGCGAACACGAGCCCGAGCACGAGGGCGGTCCGAGCCGTGAGCCGCAGCGGCCAGGTCGGCGTGTCTTCCGGGTCCTCGTGTCGATCGCTCCTGGTGACCACTGATGTGTCCGCCAAAGCACGCACGGCCAGGGACGCGACCATCAGGGCCATTCCCAACGGCAGCACGACGCCCTGGAAGAGCACTCCCGCGAACTGCACCAGGTCACTCGATAGCCAGCCCAGGTTCAGGGGTCCGTAGAGCGTCGAGTACAGCAGCCTCACCGTGACGAGCCCGAGAACGGTGAGAACCACGCCGATCCAGAATCCTCGGACGGGAGTCAGCGCGCGGACCAGCGTCGGTTCGCTCACAGTCCGCGCTGCCCTTTTTCGACGTCCGCTTGAAACTGAGTGAACGCTCGGGCGAGCTCCGGGTTCGACCCGTTCAGATCGCGGGCCGCCGCGTTCAAGCGCGTTCGCGACGACAAGAGATAGAAGGCGGCGAGGATCACAACCGCCAGGCCCAGTCCCCCACCCGCTATGAGCACAATCATCAAGCCACCTGCAGTCATGACGAATCCTTCCCCGATTCCCAAACCACTGTCTGTACAGCATCACACAAAAAGCCGGTCAAAACCGTTAAATTCTGAACGTGAGGATGCGCGGGCTAGGCAAGTGCCGAAGGGGTCTCGGTCTGGCGGACGAGTGAGGCCAGCTCGGCGCGGTTCACGGCTCCCAGCTTGCGGAGCACGTTCGCGACATGGAACTTCACCGTGTTCTCGCTGATCGACAGGGCATCCGCGATCGCGCGGTTGCGCGCCCCCGTGGCGACGAGGTCGAGCACGCCCTGCTCGCGTGTCGTCAGCCCCCATCCGGATGCGGGCGCGATGGCTGACGAGGGCGGGTCGAGGGGCAGGGAGACGGAGATGTCCGAGCCCCAGCCGGGCGTCGCATCCACATGGAAGTCGCCGTCCAGGGCCGCCACCCGGGCGACCAGCTGGCGCACGCTCGGCGTCTCAGCGGAGAGGTCGCCCGGGCCGTCGTCACGGATGTTGATCAGCAGGTTGTGGCCGTCGCAGTCCCACTGCACCCGCACCCGGGCGACCCCGGGCTGATCGACCAGGGCGAGCACCGCGCCGCGCACGATCGCGCGTCCGGCATGGGCGACCTCACCCGGTAACGCGCGGCCGTTCACGGGCGGCTCGATGAACTGCACGTCGAGGTCCCCGAAGCGGGCCAGGGGCCTCAGGTCGTTTCTGAGCCGTTCGAACGCGCGGGCGACCGGTTCCTCGGACAGCAAGCGGTCGCGGTCGCTCACCGCGCGCAGCTGCACCATGGCGGCAACAGCCAGGTCGATCGCCGTCTGGCGTGCGGCCGCGTCACCGGTCTGCCGTGAACGCAGGACCGCGAGGAGCAGTTCAAGCGTCGTGGAGTGGGCATCGGTCAGTTCCGCAATGAGCGTGGCTCGGTCTCGCGATGCCATCCGCGAATCGCGCAGGTAGTCCGGCGCGGCCGCGACGACCTGGGTGCGGATGCCTGACGCGACCAGGTCCCAGAGTGCAGCGACGAGGTCCCGCGTTTCCCGAACACCGGTCGGGGTCACCCCGGTCAGGTCGGGGTCGGTCAGGACCAGAAGGGCGCCCGTCGATGCGATCCAGGCCGACATGGTCCGGTCGGATCGGGCCAGCATCGCCGATTCGTTCCACACCGATCCGCCCCGCAGGGCAACGGCATCGCGGAGGACATCGAGCTCCGCGATCGTGACGTGGTCGATGACCTCCGCCTGGCCCACCTTCTTCTGGGGGCGCCCCGTGCAGTCCTCGGTGAAGATCACCAGGGCGCCGTGCGGGATGCGCCCCTGCAGCAGGTCGGAAAAGGCTCCCGCAATGCCGAGCAGTGGGTTCTCGAGCACCTGCTGGAGTTCGAGGAGCAACTCGACCGAGGGGGAAATACTCGCTTCTACCATACCCACACCCTACTCAGAGTGCAGGGCACTACCCGAACGGGTAGGCGCATCCGCTCGTTCGGATGGCCTCGTCTGCGGCGGCTGGCGCGCACGATGGGGCAATGACCTATTCCACGACATCCCCTCGCACGGCAGACTCCCTCCGCAGCATTTCGGGCGAAGTCCAGGGCGTCGTGGACCGGCTGGCACGCGAATCGGTGGACGATCTGGACCGTGCGGCCGACCGGGTTCGCGCCGCGGAACGCGTCTTCGTCCTCGGCGCGGGCCGATCGGGCCTGGCCCTGCGGATGACGGCGATGCGCCTGATGCACCTAGGCCTTGCCGTGCACGTCGTGGGTGACGCGACCACCCCGGCGATCACCGAAAAGGACGTCCTCGTGGTCGCCAGCGGTTCGGGCACAACGACTGGCATCGTCCGCGCCGCGTCCACCGCGGCAGGGGTCGGAGCGGGCGTCGTCGCGATCACCACCGACCGCACCTCTCCTCTCGGCGAGCTCGCCGATGTGGTCATCGTGATCCCGGCCGCGACCAAGCAGGACCATGCCGGGCTGATCTCGGCGCAGTACTCCGGCGGACTCTTCGAGCAGTCGCTGGTTCTCGTCGGCGAGGCCCTCTTCGACGCCCTCTGGAAAGACTCCGGTGCCACGGCGGAAGAGCTGTGGCCCCGGCACGCGAACCTCGAATAGGCCCCCTCATGCTTCCCTGCCCGCGACCGCGGCCAGCAGGGTGAAACCAGCACAACCGAAGTAAGGAATCAGCAATGAAACTGCAGGTCGCCATGGACGTCATCACACTGGACGCCGCCCTCACTCTTGCCGCACAGGTCGCGCCGCACGTCGACATCATCGAACTCGGCACGCCGCTCATCAAGGCCGAAGGCCTGCGTGCCGTCACCGCGATCAAGAAGGCACACCCGGATAAGCTCGTGTTCGCCGACCTGAAGACGATGGACGCCGGCGAGCTCGAGGCCGACATCGCGTTCACCGCCGGGGCCGACTACGTTACCGTTCTGGGGACGGCCGGAGACAGCACGATCATCGGAGCCGTCAAGGCCGCCACCGCTCACGGCAAGGGAATCGTCGTCGACCTGATCGGCGTCTCCGACAAGGTGACCCGGGCCCGTGAAGTGACCGCGATGGGCGCCGTGTTCGTCGAGATGCACGCTGGCCTGGACGAGCAGGCCGAGCCCGGCTTCACTTTCCAGACCCTTCTGGACGACGGCGAGGCCTCAAAGGTTCCCTTCTCGGTCGCCGGTGGGGTCAATCTCACTTCGATCAAGGGTGTGCAGCGCGCGGGTGCGACCGTGGCGGTTGCCGGTGGCGCCATCTACGGCGCCGCAGACCCTGCGGCAGCGGCCGAGGAACTGCGCGCCGCAATCATCTAGGACCCCGCGCCTCGTGAGGCCCCGCGCGAGCCACCGAGGGTTCATGCAGCCAGCGGTGGCAGCATGGGGCCAACGACGCGGTCACCACCGCGTTCACGACAGAAGGAAGCCCGATGACGATCATCAAGATCAACGCGATTACTGTCCCCGCCGACAACGGCGACGAGCTGGCTCGCCGGTTCGCCGCCCGAGCAGGGGCCGTCGACGACGCCCCGGGCTTCGAGGGCTTCGAGCTGCTGCAGCCCACCGACGACCGCAACACCTGGCTGGTCATCACTCGCTGGGCCGATGAGGAGTCCTTCCAGGCCTGGTCCACGTCTCCCGCCTTCGCGCACGGCCACCGCAGCGAGGCCCCGCAGGACGGGAAGCCCGCTGCACGCCCGGTCGGCGTGAGCAGCGAGCTGTGGTCCTACGCCGTTGCCGGTGGTTCAGCCAGCTGAGAGCACCTTTCGACTGCGAGCCTCGTCGCTCGTGTCCGCTAGTCCTGCGGCCAGGTCGCGCGAAGCGTGAGGATCACCTCGTCGAGTTGAACGCCGTTGGCGACTGCCGCGCGCGCCAGTTCCCTCGCAGCTTTCATGACGGACGCGGGCGGGGTGGCAACGGAACCGCTGACCCGCGTGCCCGCACCCGCGCGCGAGACCACGAGACCGTCCTCTTCGAGGAATTTGTAGGCCTTGGCGACCGTTCCCGATGCGACGCCCAGGTCCCTGGCGAGCTGCCGAACGGAAGGCAGCCGCTCCCCGCCTGCGAGGGTACCCGCAAGAATTCGGCTGCGCATTTGTCGGTGAATCTGCTCTGAGGGCAGCCCGGGACCTTCAAAGCTCAGGAATGCCACTGCTCGGACCGCTCAGTGCCTGCACCCGCACCCGCAATCGCATTCGCATTCGCGGGAGCGGTGCTGGGCGTTTCGACGGCTGAGGAGACCCGGATACGCCGGGTGAATACGGGGAGCATGATCAGGGCGAGGCCGAGCCCCTCGACGACGAAGCCGGCCGCCCAGAGCGGCATCGCGATCGCCTCAAGGGGCGACCCGACTCTCACATCGCCGACACCGGGGAAGGTCGTCCCGATATACATCCGTCCCGCGAAACCAATGGATGTCCACGCGAGCCCGAGGGTGACGAGGAGTGCACCGGAGCTCAGGCTCAGCACGGTTCGGGTCTGCAGCCGTCGAAGCTGGATGTCCACGGCGCGTGCAGCCCGCTTCGCCACCGTCGGGCGGACAATCGACCACAGGGCCAGGAGGGTGAGGACCATCAGTACCCCGAGTGCGCAGAGCAGCGGCACCCCGTAGAACCATCCCAGGAAATCGCCTCGGGCACTCGCCGACCCGAGGTTGATGATCAGGATGGAATAGCGGCCCTCGTCATCGGGACTGGAGACGAGCCCGGCGAGGACCACCGTCAGAACGAGAGCGACCGCGAACACCAGCCAGGCCACGAGCCACCAGGGTGAGCCGAAGGATCCGAGATTGCGTGGTTGCAGGTCCATCTCGGCGGTAAGCACCCGGCCCGCGCCAACGGAGCGAGAGGGAAGCAGGACGAGGACGAGGATCGCCGCTGCGGCGATGGACACGGGAAGAATCCGAGGCAGCCAATTCGGTGAATAGTCCGGTGCACCCCCGAACCATCCACTGAATGGGCCGACCCACAGAAGATCGACGAGGAAGAATCCGGCGACTGTCCCCGCCACGAGCCTCGCGCGGCGGACGTGCGTTGCAGCCGCAGGCTCCCAGTCGGACTGTCCAGCAGTCTCCAACGCGTGGGGGCTCTGGTCACGGACATCCGCCCGGATGCCGTGCAGCAGGATGCCGAGCGGCACGATGGTCGCCGTCACCAGCGGCAGAAGGGTGTAGAAGAACCACATGCGAAGAACCATCTGACGCCCACCCCTGCCGTCGCCCACCAGACAAACTTGTATCAAAAATGACGATACATTCAACGGCCTGGCCGGTCAAGGGCTCGACTAGAACAGAACGAGACCGGCTGTACACCTTCGGGTGCAGAATGGCGGCATGGGAAATCCCGTGGTGCATTTCGAGCTCATCGGCCCCGATCCGGCACGGTTGCGCAAATTCTATTCGGCGCTCTTCGGGTGGGATGCACCCGCAGGAGCCCCGGTCGCTCCCGCGATTTCCGCATCCGCTGACTATTCCTTCATCACTCCGGAACCCGGCTGGGGACCGGCGGCCGGCGGAATCGGCGGGGGCACAGGATTCACCCCGCACGCGATCTTCTACGTCGGCGTCGAGAGCGTGAGCGATGCGCTTCAGGCAGCCCAGGAGCTGGGCGGAACCGTCGTTCTCGGACCGCAGCGCAACGAGGGCGGCGGAATCACTGTCGGGCATTTCCGGGACCCCGCAGGAAACCTCGTCGGCGTCGCCGGCCCCATGTGAGTTCTCCCGGACGACTGCGAGTCTCCGGTTAGGCCATCGACCCCGGACTTGGTCAGCTAAGCCGGGTCCCCGGAGTTCGCGCCCGATGCCTGCGCACGCTGAAGGTGATGGCAAGGGTCGGCAGCACGGTCACCACCAGGACCAGCCAGATCCAGCCGAAGATGAGGAACCCCGTGTACACGGCCGCAGTGCTCTCCGCGGACCGGACTGATGATTCGGTGACCGCACCGACGCGGCCGGGGTTTCCGAACCGTTCGACGACCACCTGGTCGCCGTCGTAGGTGACGAGGAAATCCTGCGACTGCGGGAATTCCTTGGAGGGCGGGAAGCCGATGTTCATCGGCCCTCCCAGCCTCTGCACGGACCCAGCGAGTGCACCAGGAGCATCGTCGGGGAGGACGGCCGTGTAGAAGCCGTTCATCTCGGGCAGTGCGCTGACGTTCTCGGCTTCCAGGAATGTTCCGGTCACGAGCGCCGAGCGCCCAAGGAGCCTGTGCTGGTCGTCGACGACGTGCGCACCCGCCGAGGCGATGCTCGTCCAGATGACCAGCCCGATCAGGGCGAGGGGTAGGAGCACACCGAACGCGAGCCAGAACGGCCAGCCGGGTGCCGGCCGCCGTGGTGGACGCTGGATGCGTTGAGCTGTCGGTCCCTGTGGCATGTCCCTCTGATTCCCCCGCCGGTCAGGAGCAGTTTAGCGGTGCATCGGGGAAGGCCGTCAGACGAGGGTCTCCGTCAGGAACCGCGACACGTCCGCGAGTTCTTCGGCCGAGATCGAGTGCGGCAGCCCGGCGTAGACCTTTTCGGTCAGGGCGGTGTGACCGGGGAGCCAGGCGCTGGCCCGTGCGGTCGTCTCCGCTGAGATGACCCGGTCGGCATCCCCGTGGCCGAAGAACACGGGCGTGCGGACGGCCGCAAGCGCCTTGTCACCCGGGAGCGTTGCATCGAGGGTGAATCCGGAGAGCACGACGCCGGCGGGAAACCGGCCAGGCGCCTGCCGGAGAAGCTGGGTGGCCATGAGGCCACCCTGGGAGAAACCGAGGGGAACGACCGGTGTGCCCGGGTGCACGTTGGCGTCCAGCCACGCGAGTATGGCATCCGCTGCCTCGATGACGGGCTCTGCGCTCGGCCGACCGGGAACGGTGATCGGGAACCAGGCGAAACCGCCGGTCGGGAGGCCGAGCGGCGCGCGCAGCGATACCCAGTCGAAGCCGTCGGGCAGGTAGGCGGCGAGGCTCGGCAGGTCGCCCTCGTGCGAACCGTACCCGTGCAGGAGCAGCAGGAGCGGGCGGGTCGACGGGAGCGCGGGGTCGATACCGTCGCGGCGAGCCGTGATTTCGATGGCGGGGCTCATACCGAGGCCTCGCCTACGGTCAGGGTGACGCGGGTCTTCCAGGGGTCGTCGACGCGGATGCTGCTGCCTGTGTCTTCGAGGGAAATCGCACGGTGACGGAGGCGTTCCGCCACGGCATCGAGATCGGCGCGGCCGGGCACGGTGATCGCCACGTCGGCGAGGCCGAGGGTCGCGGCACGCGGACCTGCGCCGCCGCTGTTCCAGACGTTCATCGCCATGTGGTGGTGGTAGCCGCCTGCGCTCACGAACAGCGCCCCGGGGAGGTCGAGGGTCGTCTCGAAGCCGAGGGCGTCGACGTAGAAGCGCCGGGCCATCTCGAGGTCGCCGACCTGGAGGTGGACATGGCCGACCGTGGCCGGACCGACGGCGGCCTCTCCCCCGTCGGCGGGCAGGTTCTGCTGCAGGAAAGCATTCGGATCGAGGGCAAGCGTGTCCATCTGGACCTGCCCGTTCTTGTAGACCCACTCCGACCGGTCCCTGTCGACGTAGAGCTCGATCCCATTGCCCTCGGGGTCGGTGAAGTAGAAGGCGTTGCTGACGATGTGGTCGGCGCTCCCGACGAAGCTCGAGCGCTGGTCACGGGCGGCCTGAAGCACGGTCGCGGCGAGGCCGGCGCTCGTGTCGAACAGGATGGCGGTGTGGAAGAGTCCGGCCTGGTTGCGGGCCGGAACCGGCAGTCCGGGGGTGTGCTCGAGCACCACGAGCGGGGTGGTGCCGCGGCCGAGCACGACCGACGTCCCGTGCGCACTGATCGGGTCGAGCGCCAGCGCCTCCCGGTAGTAGGAGGACATCAACGCGAGGTCGCCGACGCGCAGCGTGACGGCATCCATGCCCGTCGTCGCCGCGAGGAGGTCGCCGGCGGCCGCCCGGGATCCGGTCAGGTCAGTGGTCAATGTCATGTTCGTCTCCTGCAGTCGCGTCGGGCTCACTCGTCATGTTCAACCCGCTTAGTTGAACCGACAACCAATACCCTAGCAGATTACTTGAAGCGTCAAGTAATGGCTTGGGGATCGCTGGCTGGTCCACTAGCCTGAGGGTTCATGACCCACCCGCCTCCGGCAGTCGCATATCCCTCCCGTCGATCCCGATATTGGGTGCACGCGGTGCCGGCCGTTATCGTCGTCGCGGTGTTGGCAATCTCAATCTTCGCCGGTGCCGAGGCTTTCAACGTGGCAAACGGCAACGCGGGAAGCCGCCCGGCCGCTCCGCTCGCGGGTTTCGTCGCGTGGCTGGTGTGGCTCGTGCTTCTCACTGCCGTCGGATTCTTCATCACGCTTCTCGCCTACCTGCTCGTGCTCCCCTCGCGCTCGCGCGGCCTGTGGATCGCGCAGATCGTACTAACTTCCCTCGCGGCAATCTTCGCACTCATCGTCTTTGTTCTAACTCTCCACGTGCTGCCGAATCTCTAGGACTCTCACCGAAGCCGGGTGCGGTGGTCGACTCAGGAGAATTGCCCAGCGGGGATGGATCGGCCGCACTGGTTCGCGGGTCGATCTGGAGATTCCGGGCGAGTTTCCTGAGTTAGCCACCGGCGGACCGCTCCAAGTGAATTTAGGTCTGAATTTTACAAAGTCAGAGCTGTAAATTAAGTGAGCAAGTCTCGTTTTTTTGTTCGATTCGGGGTAGAATCGGGGTATGGCAGGAGCTACGGATCCCCAGTCACACACCCCGCGGACACCCGATTCCAGGGCCGCGGAAGACCAGCCCACCGTTGGTGTCGAAACGGCGCATCCCGTTGCGGTTGCCGAGGGTTTCGAGGGCGCGGAAGGGCTGGCCGGGTCGGTTCCGTCGGTGCATGCGGATGCTGTCGCCCGGCTCGCTGAGATCAAGGCGGCTCTCGCAGAGGCCCTGGCGGCGATCCCCGTCGGGTTGCTCAGTGATGCGGAAGCGGTCACGGCGTTGAAGGAAGTGGAGTCGATTGGGCGGACGGTGGATGCGGCCCGGGTGAACACCGCCACGGACGTAGATCGGCGGGCGCGGGTGCTCGGCCGGGATGGTCTGGCGTGGAAGATGGGCTGCCGGGGCCCGTGGGACGTACTCACCCGGGTGACCCGGGTCTCGGCCCGGGAAGTGAAGCGCCGCACCAAGCTCGGCGATGCGGTGCTTCCCCACCGGGCGGGCCTGACGGTGTTGCCGCCACTGTTCCCCGTGGTCGGGGCGGCCCTGACCGCGGGGGATATCGGGGTGGAGGCGGCGGAGTTGATCACGACGGGGCTCGGGCTGGTCAGCCACCGGGCGGTCCCGGCGGAGGTAGAGGTTGCCGAACGTGCCCTGGTCGCCACCGCGGCCGGATGGATCACCCCGGAAACCGAGATCCTCGCCGGCGCGGGGGTCCCGGCGGCCACGGACCTGATCCGGGGCATGGTGCTGCAATGGCAGGCGGCCCTGGACCCCGACGGCATGCTGCCGCAGGAGGACGTGTTCGAGGCGAAGTCGAACATCGGCTTCGGACAGCTCAAGAACGGGCTCTACCCGGTGAAGGGTGGGGTGACGCCGGAACTGTTCGGGATGATGAACACCCTCTTCGACGCGTTCCTCAGCTTCCACGCGCGGCCCGCGTTCCCCACCGAGGAGCAACAGGCCCTGATGGATTCCGGGCAGATGATCCCCGGCGCCGAAACCGAAGGCACCGGAGCCGACACCGGCCCGGAGCTGGACGTGATCGAAGCCGAGCTCCGGGAACGCCGCCAGGACACCCGCACCAGCGGGGAGAAACGCGCCGACATCCTCCGGGCGTTGATCGAACACGCCGCCCGCGACAACAACACGCCCAGCATGGGCGGGTCCGCTCCCACGGTGATGGTACACGTGAACGCCGCCGACCTCGCCAGCGGCGTCGGGGTCGGGTGGATCGACGGCGTCGAGGCCCCGGTGTCGCTGAAGACGGTGCACCAGCGCATCTGCGACGGCGGCTTCCAGGGGGTGTTATTCGGCGAGAACAACCAGGTCCTCACGCTTGGCCCCGAACGGCGCTACTTCAACCGGGCGCAGCGGCGGGCGATCACCGCCCGCGACGGCGGGTGCATCATCCCCGGCTGCAAAGCCCCGGCGCACTGGGCCGAAGTGCACCACGTGAAGCCCTGGGCGAAAGACGGACCGACGAATGTCGACAACGGGGTCCTCCTGTGCTGGTTCCATCACCACACCATCGACACCTCGGGGTGGGAGATCCGCATGGTGAAAGGCTCACCCCAGGTGCGGGCCCCGGGGCTGATCGACCCGCAACGACTCTGGCGGCCACCGAACCGGCACCGCGCCCATCAGGTCCTCACCGGACCACCCAACCGTGACTGAACGGGCGCTGAACCACGCGATTCGTCTCTCCGCCGCACTCCCTGACTCGCCGTTCCTCTCCCTTTGTGCGCTCGAGTACGCCGCCACTCAGGCGGCGTTGAGGGCATTGACGAGCGCTGGGATCCCGGGAATCAATTGGTCGAGATCCGCCTCAACCGAGGTATTCGTTGACAGCTGCAGCCAGTTGACTCCGTCGAAAACGTCGAAGGTATAGCCGCCACCCTCATTCGGAATCCGAATAACAAGCTCAACCCCGGGGATTGACACGATCTCGGCCCCGGTCTTCCGTGCGACATCCTCCTGCGCCCAGGATCCGCCCGGAAGCAAAATGATGCTGAAAGATTCAATCTGGCCAGCCGGAGTCGGCGACTGAGACCAGCCGCACGCGAATACGCCTGCGGTCGATATGGCCGCGTAACGCCCCTCTGCGGCCTCGCCGCCCGATGTGTCGGCCGACAAGACCGTGAGTCCGGGACTAGAAATAGCGTCCGTGACGTGTGCGATGTCCGACAGTGCGGCACAATCCTCGCGCTTCCAGGCGCCACTCGGAGTTACCGCCGCATCCGGGGTGCCCGCGGCCAGCGCGCGACCCGAGAACGTGCCGAGGAGCGTTGCCACGGCCTTACGGGTATCCTCGTTGGTGGTTCCGAGTGCCGTGTAGACGACGGCGCTGAGCCAGTAGCCCCCAACGGTCGCGCTGACGCGGCAGGACCCGGACTGCGCGGGGTCAACCACGTCCATTCCGTAGCAATAGACCTCATCCGCGTGGACGTTTGTCACCGACGCAGCAGCCACCACAACGGCACTGACGTAAGCGCCCGTGAGGGTCTCGTTTTCAGACCACTGGCAATCGATACCACCACGCGCGGGTACCGCGGCAAACGAGGGGTCTCCCGATAGTGAGCTCGCTCTGGCCGTCGCCCGACTGGTCACGTCCGCACCAACGGCCGCACGCACCTCGTCCACAGTGAAAACTTTGGCGCAATCGCCGCCGAAGACAGCGGCCGGACGGGTCTGCCCGGGCGACGCGGTCGCGGGCGTCGAAGTCTCGGTCGTCAGGTTCGTCGCCGGGACGGAGGCGGGCGCGGCCGGCGCTGGGCCCGCGCAGCCGGCGAGCAGAACCAGCCCTGTCAAAGCCACAACACACGCGGCCGAACGTGCACGAGCTCGCATGTCGATCTCCCCACGATTTCGGCGCCGCAGCGCCCCCGCTTCACAACCCAGCACGACTGACGCGCTCCGAAGTCCTATTTTCGATCCTAGTGGCCGAAGCGCGGCAACGGATAGGCAGGTCAGGGCCGAGAACCAGCCTCTATTCCGTGGCAATCGGATGGCCGGGGACGGCAGGCCGTGAGAGGCGCAGGCGCCTCTCACTCCACGAGCAGACGGCGCAGGCGCGCCTTGGTCAGGTTCCTCCGGACGATCCAGCGGATGTCCGGGTCGGCGACCGCGCGCATCCGCTCGAAGGCCGCGAGGCCGGGTCCGGAGCCTGCGGCATCAAGCCTGTCATCCGGTAGATCCCGCAACTGGGCCACCAACTCGTTCTTCACCCTCCTGACTCTGCCACGATGCCGTCCTGCGTGTGCCGAATTCAGGAGTCGAGCTTCGGGAGCCGGCGTCGACCCGCGGACCAGTGCCGCGCAAACGCCGGCGCCCTGGCACGCGCAGGGTCGACTCCTGAATTCGGAGCAGGCTAGCGGCCCGCGAAGAGCCGGGACAGGAAGCCGCCGGACGGCTGTTCGCTTTCGTGCCCGGGGCAGCGCTGTGACTTCGGCACGCCGCGCATGACCTGGTCGACATGCTGGCCACAGCCGGCCCAGGTGGTCTTTCCGCAGGTCTTGCAGGTCTTCGCGTGGCACATCGGCAGCTCCTTCGTGGGTTGAAGCACCCACTATACCCCCTAGGGTATCGAGGTCTGCACGATCCCCGGTATCCCGCGGGTGTAGTGTCGGATTCAGCCCCCCAATTACCCATGGGGGTATATGCCGGGTTGGCCGAATCGCCGTCCTGGCCGACGAAAGGTTCCCCATGAAGATCGTTGTCGTAGGCGGGGTCGCAGCCGGCGCATCCGTCGCCGCCCGCGCCCGCCGTTTGGACGAGTTCGCAGAGATCGTCGTGCTGGAGCGAGGCCATCATGTCTCCTTCGCGAATTGCGGACTGCCGTACCACGTCGGCGAAGTGATAGCGGATCGCAGCCGCCTGCTGCTGCAGACACCGGAGAGCCTGCGCGAGTCCCTCGACATCGATGTCCGGGTCGGACACGAGGTGCTGCGGATCGACCGCGCCGCGAAGACGGTGACCGTCCGCGAGGTCGACGGTGGACACAGCTACGAGGAACCTTATGACGAACTGGCGCTCTGCACCGGCGCCGAACCGCTCCGTCCTCCCCTGCCGGGGATCGACCTGCCCGGCGTGCACGTGTTGCGCCGGATCGGCGACATGGACGCCATCAAGGCCCAACTGGATGCCGCGATCGCCCTGGCCGCGACGGGCGCCCGCGGCCCGGTGCGCACCGTCGTGATCGGCGCGGGCTACATCGGCCTCGAGATGGCCGAAAACCTCAAGCACCGCGGCGCCCTCGTCGACGTCGTCGAGATGAGCGACCAGATCCTGCCGCCCCTCGACCACGAGATGTCCGTGCCTGTCGAGCACCACCTCCGCAGCCGCGGTATCACCCTGCACCTGTCGACCGCGGCCGCCGCCTTCGCCGCCCGGCCCGACGGCGGCCTGAACGTGGAACTCACCGACTCGACGGTGCTGGCCGCCGACTTGGTGATCCTCTCCGCCGGGGTACGCCCGAACACCACGCTCGCGAAGGAGGCCGGGCTCGAGCTCGGCGCCCGCGGCGGCATCACGGTCGATACCCACATGCGCACCTCAGACCCGCACATCTGGGCGGCCGGTGACTCCGTCGAAACTCCGCACACCGTGCTGCCGGGCCGCTGGCTCGCCCCGCTCGCCGGACCGGCGAACCGGGAAGCCCGCGTCGCCGCCGAGAACATCTGCGGCCGCAGCACCGAATACCGCTCGACCCAGGGCACCTCGATCGTGAAGATCTTCGACATGGTCGCCGGCGGAACGGGCGCGACCGAGCGGCAGCTCCTCGCCGCCGAGGTGCCCTACCGGGCCGTGCATGTGCACCCCTCCGGCCACGCCGGCTACTACCCCGGCACCGCGATGATGCAGCTCAAGGTGCTCTTCGCCCCCGACACCGGGCGCATCCTCGGCGCGCAGGCCGCCGGTTTCGACGGTGTCGACAAGCGCCTCGATGTGCTCGCGACCGCTCTCCGCGCCGGCCAGACCGTCTACGACCTCGAGGAGTTCGAGCTCGCCTATGCCCCCCCGTTCGGATCTGCGAAGGACCCGGTGAACATGGCCGGCTTCGTCGCGAGCAACGTGCTCCGCGGCGACCTCACCCTCTGGTACGCCCAGGACTACCCGGCAGCGACCGCCGGGGCGCGGCTCATCGATGTGCGCACCCCGGAGGAATTCTCGATCTGGCACCTGCCGGGCGCCGAGAACGTGCCGCTCGGCAGCATCCGCCTCGAATGCGAACTCTGGGACCGCACCGGTCCGCTGCGGCTGTACTGCGCGGTCGGGTTCCGCAGCTACCTCGCCTACCGGGCGCTCGTGCAACGCGGCTTCACGGATGTCGCCACCCTCTCCGGCGGTTCGGACATCTTCCGGTCGTGGCACGAGGTCGAGCCCGAAAGCGACGAGCCCCCGCTGCCGATGACCGCATACGCCGAAGCCGCCGAGTTCACGGCCGCAGCGACCAAGGCCGCCGCCCAGGCCGCCGTGCTCGCCAACGGCACCGGCGTGCAGGTCGATCTCGACTGCTCCGGTCTCGCCTGCCCCGGTCCGATCATGAAGCTCTCCGAGAAGATGAAGACGCTGGATGCCGGCGACGAGGTGGTCGTGCACGTGTCCGACCCCGGGTTCGCCAGTGACGCTCCCGCCTGGGCCAGGCGGAACGGGCACGAGCTCATCGCCATCTCGCCGGAGGGCCCGGGCTACGTCGCGACCATGCGGAAGGGCGGGGCCGCGCTGGCCAGCCGGCCGGTGGCATCCGATCTCGTCGCCGGACAGCAGGCACCCCGGAACACCACGAACAAGACCTCGTTCGTGGTGTTCTCCGGCGACCTCGACAAGGTGCTCGCCGCCTTCATCATCGCCAACGGGGCGATCGCGATGGGCGAAGAGGTCTCGATGTTCTTCACCTTCTGGGGGCTCAACTCCCTGCGCCGCACGGACCCGCCCAAGCGGGAACGCAAGCTGATGGACAAGATGTTCGCCACCATGATGCCCTCGAGTGCGGGCAGTATGCCGCTGTCACAGATGAACATGCTCGGCGCCGGAGCTGCGCTGATCAAGAAGGTGATGCGGGACAATTCGGTCTCGTCGTTGCCCGACCTCATCCAGTCGGCGCAGGCCGGAGGAGCACGCCTGATCGCGTGCACGATGACTATGGACCTGCTCGGAATCGCGCCGACCGACCTGATGGACGGCGTCGAGCTCGGCGGTGTCGCGACCTTCCTCGGGGAGGCGGCCGAGTCCACCACCACACTGTTCATCTGATCGGGTGTTCCGAATTCAGGAGTCAAGCCCCACGAGCCACGGCCGGCCCGCGGACCAGTGCCGCGCATCCGCCCCGGCTGGGGCAAGTGCGGGCCCGACCCCTGAATTCGGAACGACGCGCTACAGGATGAAGAGCATCTCCTGGTAGGTCGGGAGCGGCCACAGGTCATCTGCGACGATTTCTTCGAGGGTGTCCGCGGCCGCGCGCACCGCTGACATCGCCGGAAGCAGCGCGTCGCGGGCGTGCTCGGCCTCACTGAGTGCGGTCTCTTCCGATTCACCAGCCAGCGCATTGCGCAGCACGGCGAGCGCGGAGCGGAGCGCGGCGATCGGTGCGGAAACCTCGCTGAGTGCGGCGTGATCGGGCTCGACCCCGACGGCCGTGAGGGCGCCGATGTTGAGCGCGAGCTCGGTCTGGTGGCGCACGGCCGCGGGGAGGATGACCGTCGCCCCCATCTCGAGCGTGAGGCGGGCCTCGACGCCGATCGTGAGCGCATACTGTTCGAGGCCGATCTCATAGCGGCTGTGCATCTCGCGGTGGTTGAAGACCTTGTACTTGTCGAACAGGTCCATGGCCGACTCCGTGATGAGTTCCGGGAGCGCGTCGAGGGTCGTGCGCAGGTTCGCGAGCCCGCGCTTCTCGGCCTCGATTGGCCAGGCGTCCGAGTAGCCGTCGCCGTTGAACACGACGGCGCCGTGGTCGGTGATGATCTGGGTGAGCAGGCTCTGCACGGCCGTGTCGAAGTCGGCGCCGCTGGCGACGGCGGCCTCGAGCTCGGTCGCCGCGTAGTCGAGGGACTCGGCCATGATCGTGTTGATCGTGACCATCGGACCGGCGACGGTCTGCATCGAGCCGGGGGCGCGGAACTCGAACCGGTTTCCGGTGAACGCGAAGGGGCTCGTGCGGTTGCGGTCGCCCGGGTCGGTCGGCAGCACGGGAAGCGTGTCGACGCCGATCACCATGGAACCCTTGTCCTTGGACGAGGTGGCCGGGCCCTGGGCGATCTGCTCGAAGACGTCGGCGAGCTGGTCGCCGAGGAAGATCGAGATGATCGCCGGCGGGGCCTCGTTGGCGCCGAGGCGGTGGTCGTTGGTCGCCGAGGCGACGGAGGCACGGAGAAGCCCGGCGTACTTGTGCACCGCGCGGATGACGGCGGCACAGAACACCAGGAACTGGGCGTTGTCGTGCGGGTTGTCCCCCGGGACGAGCAGGCTGCCGAGCTCGTTGTTGCCGAGCGAGAAGTTGACGTGCTTCCCCGAGCCGTTGACACCCTGGAAGGGCTTCTCGTGAAACAGGCAGGCCATGCCGTGCTTCTTGGCGACGGACTTGAAGGTCGTCATCAGCAGCTGCTGGTGGTCTGCGGCGATGTTGCCGCGCTCGAACATCGGCGCGATCTCGAACTGGCCGGGGGCGACCTCGTTGTGCCGGGTTTTCGCGGGGATCCCGAGCTTGAAGAGCTCCCGCTCGGTGTCCATCATGAAGCCGAGTACCCGCTCGGGGATGGCGCCGAAGTAGTGGTCGTCGAACTCCTGGCCCTTGGGCGGCTTGGCGCCGAACAGGGTACGGCCGGAGTTGAGCAGGTCGGGGCGGGCGAGGAAGAAGTGCCGGTCGACGAGGAAGTACTCCTGCTCCGGGCCGCAGAACGAGACGACGCGGGCGGGATCGACGTGCCCGAAGAGGCGCAGGATGCGTTCGGCGTGTTCGCCCATCGCCTGCTGCGAGCGCAGCAGCGGGGTCTTGTGGTCGAGCGCTTCACCGGTCATCGAAACGAAGACCGTCGGGATGCAGAGAGTGTTTCCGTTCGGGTTCTCGAGCACGTATGCCGGGCTCGTCACGTCCCAACCGGTGTATCCGCGGGCCTCGAAGGTGTTGCGCAGGCCGCCGTTGGGGAAGCTCGATGCGTCGGGCTCGCCCTGCACGAGGGTCTTGCCCGCGAACTCGGCGAGCGCCGTCCCGTCGCCGACGGGCTCGAAGAAGCTGTCGTGCTTTTCCGCGGTCAACCCGGTGAGCGGGTAGAAGACGTGGGCGTAGTGGGTCGCACCCTTTTCAAGCGCCCAGTCCTTCATGGCGGATGCGACGGCATCCGCGACGAGGGGATCGAGCCTGGCACCGTGCTCGATCGTAGCCATCACGGATTTGTAGACAGATTTCGGCAGCCGCTTCTGCATGACGACCTTGCTGAAGACGTTTTCGCCGAAGATCTCTCCCGGCGTCTCGGCCGCTGTGTAGCTCGGGGCCGGAGGAACATAGGCCCTTACGTCCCTGATCGCCTGACGGCGGGCGCTGTTTCCACTCATGAATACCCCTTTGCTACGGCATGCTGCTCCGCGACTAGGTGCGGATTCGGATGCGCCTAAATCTAGGGAGGTCGCGTGGCGAGGATGTTTCCGGTGAATGACGGTTTCAGTCACTGAACCCCGCGCCGGCCTCTCTTCCAGATTAAACCTGAACGAAACACTCCATTGACTCCCCGAAATGCGGTGCGTTTATGTTGGACGCATGTCCGATAAAACTGCCACGGCGACTGCAGCCCCGGAAACCGCCACCGGGCGGCCGCTGCTCTCGATCCAGAACCTGTCCATTTCCTTCCGAACCGCCCAGGGGGTGTTCACCGCCGTCACCGACGCGAATCTCGAACTGTCCGCGCGGTCCACTCTCGCCGTCGTCGGTGAATCGGGCTCCGGTAAGTCGACGATGTCAGCGGCGATCAACCGCCTGCTCGCCCCGAACGCGACCATCACCTCCGGGAAGATCCTCTTCAACGGGATCGACCTCGCCCAGGCCTCCGAGGCGCAGATGACCGGGGTACGCGGGGCCGGCATCGGCCTCGTGCCGCAGGACCCGATGTCGAACCTCGACCCGGTCTACCGGATCGGCCACCAGATCACCGAGGCCCTCGAGGCGCACGGTGCGACGCCCTCCGCCGCGCGCCTCCGGGCGATCGAGCTGCTCAGCATGGTCGGCATCCCCGAGCCCGAACGCCGTTTCCGGCAGTTCCCGCACGAATTCAGCGGCGGGATGAGGCAGCGGGTGCTGATCGCGATCGGGCTGGCCTGCCGCCCGCAGCTGCTCATCGCGGACGAACCGACAAGCGCGCTCGACGTCACCGTGCAGCGGCAGGTCCTCGACCAGCTCTCCGCGCTGACCGAGGAGATGGGTACAGCGCTCTTCATGATCACGCATGACCTCGCCCTCGCGGCCGAGCGTGCCGACGAGGTGCTCGTCATGTTCCGCGGCAGCATCGTCGAGCACGGCCCGGCACGCCAGATCCTCGAGGATCCCCAGCACGAGTACACGAAGCGCCTGCTCCTCGCCGCTCCGAGCCTCGCCGTGCGCCGCGGGGAGACCCGGAACGCGACGCCGTACGCGACGCACCAGGCCGCGGGAACGGGCCATGTCGACAACATCATCGAGCTTTCCGCGGTGCGCAAGGAGTTCGTCGTGCGCAGCGGGTTCCTGTCGCGCCCGCAGCGGTTCGTCGCCCTCGCCGGGTCGACCTTCAGCATCCCTCGCGGCAGCACCGTCGCGATCGTCGGCGAGTCCGGCTCGGGCAAGTCGACGACCACGAGACTCGTGCTCGGGCTCGACGCACCCACCTCCGGGTCGATCACCTTCGAAGGCGCCGAGACGAGCGCATTCACGAAGAAGGAACTCTTCGACTTCCGGCGCCGGGTCCAGCCGGTGTTCCAGAACCCGTTCGCCTCACTCGACGCCCTCTTCACCGTCGGCGCGACGATCGTCGAACCCCTCGTCGTCCACGGGTGGGGCACGAAGGAATCCCGGGCAGTCCGGCTGCTCGAACTGCTCGACGCAGTCGCCCTCCCCGCAGACATCGCGGCGCGCTACCCGCATGAGCTCTCGGGTGGCCAGCGCCAGCGCGTCGCCATCGCACGCGCGCTCGCGCTTCAGCCGGAACTCATCGTGCTCGACGAAGCGGTGTCAGCCCTCGATGTGCTCGTGCAGGCGCAGATTCTCGACCTGCTCACGCGGCTTCAGCACGAATTCGGCCTGAGCTACCTGTTCATCAGCCATGACCTCGCCGTCGTGCGGCAGATCAGCGACTTCGTGCACGTCATGCAGAACGGCGTCATCGTCGAGAGCGGTACCCCGGACGAGATCTTCGACTCGCCCCGGGAGCAGTACACCCGGGAACTGCTCGCCGCGATCCCCGGCTCCCGCATCGCGAGCTGACCCCCGCCGGACGAACGAAGCGGCGCCCGGACACAGTCCGGGCGCCGCTTCTTTCCCTTCCGCTCAGCGGCGGGTGGCCTTCACGTCGAGGGCGTCCCGCAGGCCGTCGCCGATGAAGTTGATCGCGAGCACGATCGTGAGCATCGCGAATCCCGGCGCCGCGGCAATCCAGGGCTGGTAGAAGTTCTTGGCGCCGTCGGTGATCATCGCACCCCACTCCGGAGTGGGCGGAAGGGCGCCGAGACCGAGGAAGCTCAGCGACGCGACCAGCAGGATGACCTGTCCGAGGTCCATGGTCGCGTTCACCAGGATCGGGGTCAGCGACTGCGGCACGATGTGCCGGAACAGGATGCGCGGACCGCTCGCACCGATCGCCACGGCCGACTCGACGTGCTCCCGCTGCTTGATCGACAGCACCTGCCCGCGCATCAGCCGTGCATAGATCGGCCACCAGACGATAACGATCGCGATCAACGCGTTGTTCAGGCCGGGGCCGAGCGAAGCGGCGACCGCCATCGCGAGCAGGATCGCGGGGAATGCCATCGTCATGTCCGCGATGCGCATGATCACCGCATCCACCCAGCCGCCGAAGTAGCCGGCGACGGCGCCGAGCACGCTGCCGATCGTGACGGAGACCACGATCGCGACCGCGGCGATCGGAAGCGAATAGCGGGCACCGTACAGGGTGCGGCTGAACACGTCACGACCGAGCGCATCCGTGCCAAACCAGTGCGCCCCACTGGGCGTGAGCAGCCGTTCGCCCACCTGCTTGATCGGGTCGTACGGCGCGATCCACTGCACACCGATGGCGGCGACGATCCAGAAGGCGAGCACCACGTAGCCGAAGATCATCGGGGGCCGCAGCCAGGCGGATGCCGACCCGCGCCTCCACAGGTCGCGGGCGTTTCCGGCCAGGCTGGGCAACGAGATCGCGGTCATGCGAGCCTCACTCTCGGGTCGACGACGGCGTACACGATGTCGGTGGCCAGGCTGGCCAGCAGGAAGATGGCGCCACCGACGAGGGTGACCCCGTTGATGGCGGGGTAGTCGAGGGTACGGGTGGCGCCGACGGCATAGGAGCCGATCCCGTTCCAGGAGAAGATCTGCTCGACGAGCACGGCACCGGTGAGCAGCGCGCCGAACGCGAAGCCCACGATCGTCACGACCGGGGTGAGCGAATTGCGCAGCACATGGTGCCGCATCACGAACCCGTCGCTGAGGCCCTTCGCGCGCACGGTCCGCACGTAGTCCGCGTGCATCTCGTCGAGCATCGACGCCCGGACCAGTCGGCTGATCGTGCCGACCAGCCCCCAGCCCAGGATGAACGCCGGCAGGATCAGGTGGCTGACCGCATCGAGGAAGAGCGGGATGTTTCCGGCGAGCAGGGAGTCGACCGTGTAGAAGCCCGTGACGTTCGCGGGAGGTTCGATCCTGGCCGAGAGCCGGCCGGGGCCGGGGAGCACGCCGAGCTGGGCGTAGAAGACGAAGAGGAAGACGAGGCCGGTCCAGAAGACCGGGAGGGACGATCCGAGCAAGGAGAAGAACCGGCTCAGGTGGTCGGCGAACCTGTCCTTCCGGCTGGCCGAGATCACGCCGAGGGCGATACCGCCGAGGGCTCCGATCAGGAGGGCGACGATCGTGAGTTCGAGGGTGGCGGGAAGACGGCTGAGCAGGTCGCTCGTCACGCTTGATTTGGTGCTGAAGGATGTGCCGAGGTCGCCCTGGAGCAGGTGACCGAGATAGTTCAGGTACTGCGTGAAAATGTCCTGGTCGAGACCCCAGCGCGCCTTGGCGGCCGCGACGATCTCTGGGTTGTTGAGATTGCGTTCGCCGACGAGCGAGGCGATCGGGTTCGCCGGCAACAGCCGGGAGATCACGAAAGCGATCGTCACGATGCCGAGCAGAAGCAGCGGCAGGATGGCGATCCGTTTGAGGATGAAGCGAAGCATCTGGAACTCCGTAAAGTGCGGGGCGACGGTACAGGCAGGGCGACGGTACAGGCAGCCAGCGCGGGGCGTGGACCGGGTCCGCGCCCCGCACTGTCGCTGGGCGGTGGCTTACTTCGTGAGCCCGAGCGCCCCGAGGTCGACGTTGCAGCACGGGCTGTAGGTCACACCCGTGATGTCGCTCGCGTGGGCCATGATCAGCTGCGGGTTGACGATCGGCAGGATATTGACGTCGTCGGCCATCAGCTGGGCGAGCGCCTGGTAGCTCGCCGTGCGCTCGGCCCCGGTCTGGGCGAGCGCAGTCGTGAGCCCGTCGACCTCGGCCTGGTCGACCGTCTTGCCGGCCAGGGACGCGAAGTTGGCGACGTAGCCGCCGTTCGGGATCAGGCCGAAGTACTGCACGTACTGACTCGAGTCCGTGTGGTCCGGCGCGAAGTACACGGCCGTGATCGGAGTTCCCTTGCCGCCGATGACGTCGGCCCACTGGCTGAAGTCGACCGGGGTCAGTTCGAGCGTGATGCCGACCGAAGCGAGGTTCTGCTGGATGGCCTGCATCTGGAGGTCGAGATCGACGCCGTACGCGACGATCTTCGGGTACGTCGAGCTGATCGTGAAGCCGTCCGGGTAGCCGGCCTCCGCGAGCAGCGCCTTCGCCTTCGTGACGTCGTAGCTCGGCAGGGCGACCTTCTCACTGCCCTCGAAGCCGTTCGGGATCGGAGAGCCCTGCAGCTTCCCGTAGCCGGCGACGAGGGTCTTGACGATGTTGTCGTAGTCGATGGCGTCCCTGATCGCCTCGCGCACCCGCACATCGGCGAGGGGGGCCCCGCCCTCCGCCCCGGGCATCAGGGCGATGTAGGTGTAGTTGAACGAATCGACGGCCGCCGTCGTGACCGTCGGGGTGTTCTTGAGCTGGTCGAGGGCGTCCGGGCTGATCTGCATGGCGATGTCGACGTCACCCTGCTGGAGCTGCTGGAGTTGCGAGCTCGAGTCGGTGACCTCCTTGAGCGTCACGGTGTCGAAGGTGGGCTTGGTGCGCCAGTAGTTCGGGTTCGCCGTGAGCTT
This sequence comes from Cryobacterium zhongshanensis, assembly GCF_022760445.1. Lineage (NCBI taxonomy): Bacteria > Bacillati > Actinomycetota > Actinomycetes > Micrococcales > Microbacteriaceae > Cryobacterium > Cryobacterium zhongshanensis. The sequence goes on from NZ_JALGAR010000005.1 coordinate 229,783, forward strand.
CACGGCGCTGTTGGCCGTGTAGCTGTCGAGGATGTACGGACCGCTGCCGGCGGAGTTGGAGAGGAACCAGTCTTCCGCGGTGTCGGCGGTCGACGCGTCGGCCGCGGCGGATGCGCCGTGCTCGCTGGCGACGTCACTGTTCACGATGCCCAGGTACGACGCCGCGACGATCGCGAGGAATGCCGAGTTGGGTGCCGCGAAGTTGACGACCACTGTCTTCGCGTCGGGGGTGTCGATCGAGGTCATGCCCGCGAGCAGATAGGAGGCGCTGCCCTTGATATTCGCGAGGCGTTCCAGACTCCACTTGACGTCCTTCGGTTCGACCGGTGAGGCGTCCGAGAAGGTCGCAGCGGGGTCGAGCCCGAAGGTGAACTGGGTGTTGTCGGCGTTCGCGGTGAAGGTCGAGGCCAGCCCGGGCTGAAGGGTCTTCGAGTCTTCGGGGCTCACGATCACGAGCCGGTCGTAGAGCGCCGTGAAGACGATCTGGCAGGTGTCGCAATAGCCGCGGTCGGGGTCGAGGGTCGTCAGGTCCATCGCCCTCGCGATCACGAGGTCGTGCTTCGCGACGGCGGTCGTGGCCGCTCCGACGCTGCAGCCGGTCAGCAGCAGGGTTGCGGTCGCGGCCATCGCGACGAGGGAGCGCCATTTGAAGCGGGTGGAGCGTTGTTTCGTGTGCACGTGAGTCTCCTCTGTTGATTGCGTGTTGATTGCGGACCCGGCTGTCCCGCCGGGTCTCACGGTGGCTGCAGCGTCGGAGCCGGATTGCTGGTGGTGGGTGGGGGCGGTCTTGTCAGTCGAACGGGTCAGCCGAACGGGTCAACCGAACGGCTCAGCCGAACAGGGTGCGCGTCTCGGCGAACGCGTCGTCGGTGCGCTCGAGCGCCCACGCGACATCCGCTTCGGTGTGCGCCGTGGAGAGGAACCAGTTGTGGGCGGGGTGCAGCAGCACGCCGCGGCGGACCGCCGCGGCGGTGAAGGCCGCAGCGGTCGCGAGGCTGTCGTCGTCCTCGAAGCGCAGGAACGGCATCGCGGGAGGCCCGCTCTGGAAGACCGTGAAGCCGTGCGCAGCGGCCTGGCTCTGCAGTCCGTCGCGCAGGAGCTGGCCGACCCGGTTCATCTGGGCGGGGGTATCGGTCGCCGTGAGCAGGCCGATGTTGGCGATCGCCGCCGCCATCGCGGCACCGGCGTACCAGAACGATCCGGTCGCGAAGATGTCGGCGGCCGACTGCCGGAGCGAGTCGATGCCGACGACGGATGAGATCGCGTAGCCGTTCGCCATCGCCTTGCTGAAGGCCGTGAGGTCCGGCTCGATGCCGAGCGGCTCCCAGGCGCCGCCGGTGTGCAGCCGGAAGCCGGTGCGGACCTCGTCCATGATCAGCACGGCGCCGATCCGGTCGGCGAGCGCGCGCACTCCCCTGGCGAAGGCCGGGTCGACGATGTACTGGTCGGTGGAGCCGGGGGCGTCGTGCCGGAACGGCGAGAGGATGATCGCTGCGGCGTCCCCTCCGGCCTCGGCAGCGGCCGCCTCGAGCGAGGCGAGGTCGTTGAACTCGAAGTCGATGATGTTCGCGCGGTCCTCCGGCGTGCTGCCGAGCGGGTTCGGGTTGAACCAGGCATTCGCGCCGTGATAGGCCGTGCCGCCCTTGAGCAGTTTCTTCCGGCCCGTCGCGGCCCGGGCGATCGTCACCGCGAGACTCGTCGCATCCGTGCCGTTCTTGGCGAACATGGCCCAGTCGGCGTGGGCGACGGTGTCGACCATCAGTTCGGCGAGCTCGACCATGCGTGCGGTCGGGCCACCGAGGGCGTCGCCACGCTTCTGCTGGGCGAGGGCCGCCGCGTCGACGACCGGGTTGGCGTAGCCGGAGATCATCGGGCCGAAGGAACACATGAAGTCGAGGTATTCGTTGCCGTCGACGTCCCAGAGGCGGTTGCCCTTGCCCTCGGCGTAGAACTGGGGGAACCCGGCCGGCATCAGGGTCACGTTCATGTGCCCGTACATCCCGCTCGGAATGACCTTCCCCGCGCGGGCGCGCAGCGCGGCGTCGACGGGCAATTCGGTCTGTTGTGTTGCTGTGATGGTCATCCCTGGCTCACTTCCTGGTCTGTGCTGTCCTCACAGTTTTTATGACACGCGTCCGAAATAAGTTTCTGCCCTGTTACAAGCGAGTAAATTAACTCATGCGTCCAAAAACCGGGCACCCGCCGATGGGCCCCCGCAGTCGACTGGTGCGAACGAGAGAGAGACACAACACATGCCGAAGATTGTCGACCACGAGGAACGGCGCGCCGAGGTCCTCGAGGCCACGTGGCGGGTCATCGCGACCCGCGGACTGGATGCGGCCACCGTGCGCCAGATCGCGAAGGAGGCCGGCGTGTCGAGCGGCGTGCTCGCCCACTATTTCGCCGACAAGGACGACATCCTCGTCCAGGCCCACCGCCTGGCCTACGACCGGGTCTTCCGCCGCGTCGAGGAGAAAATCGGCCGGTCAACCGGGATCGAGGCGCTCAGGGCCACGCTGTACGAGACACTGCCCATGGACGAGAACCGCCGGATCGAGGCCGTCATCGATATCAACTACATCGGCAGGGCGCTCAACGACCCCCGCCTCAAGCTGGTCAGGCAGGAGTCCGCGCAGGTCGCAAGGGGCTGGTGGCTCGGAGTGCTGACGTCGACCGCGGCGGGCGGCCACCTGGCCGTGGACACGAACCTCGAACTGCTCGTCGACCAGATCCTGGTGTTCATCGACGGGATCTCGCTGCAGTCGGTGCTGTTCCCCGACCTGATGACCCCGGAACTGCAGAAGCGGCTCGCCGACGATCTGATCGCCCGCATCCGGGCCTGAGCCCACGGGGCGAGGCGCTAGGCTCGCTTTATATTGGACGCTTGTCCGATAATAACGCGACCGAATGGAGCGCCCCATGCCGCCGACCCGACTCCCCACGATCACCCTCAATACCGGGGCGACGACCCCGCAACTCGGTTTCGGCGTCTTCGCACTGGACGACGAGGCGACCGCCCGCGCGGTCGAAGCGGCGATCGCCTCCGGGTACCGCTCGATCGACACGGCCGCCGTCTATCTCAACGAGCGCGGCGTCGGTCTCGGCATCCGCCGGAGCGGCATTCCGCGCGCGGAACTCTTCGTCACGACGAAACTCTGGAACACCCACCACTTGACCGCCGGCGAAGAAGCCGGGCACAGCCTCGATCGCCTCGGACTCGACTACGTCGACCTGTACCTGGTGCACTGGCCGGTGTCCTCGGCCGGAACGCACCTGCGGGCCTGGGACGGCCTCGAAGAGGTCCGACGGTCCGGTGCCGCGCGGTCGATCGGCGTCTCCAACTTCTCCCGCGAGCAGGTCGACGAGGTGATCGCACTCGGCGGGACGGTCCCGAGCGTGAACCAGATCGAACTGCATCCCCTGCACTCCCAGCCGGAACTGCGGGCCTTCCACGCCGAACGGGGCATCGCCACCCAGGCCTGGTCGCCGCTCGGCCGCGGTCTCGCCCTCGGCACCCCCGAGATCGGCTCGATCGCACGGGAGCTCGGGGTCACCGAGGCGCAGGCCATCCTGCGCTGGCACCTTCAGCTCGGCACGATTCCGCTGCCCAAGTCGGCGTCAGCGGACCGGATCAGGGAGAACATCGACATCCTCGGCTTCGAACTCGACGCAACGGACATGGCGACCATCGACGCCCTCACGATCGGCCGCCGCGTCGACGAGTCCTACTACGAGTGGGCATGACCGCGTCGGCACACCCCGGTGAACTGCTCACCCGGGGCCACCGTCTGCGTTACGTGTTCATCCTCGGCGCCCTGACCGCGCTCGGGCCGTTCACGATCGACCTGTACCTGCCCGCCTTCCCCGCGGTCGCTGCGGCACTGCACACGTCGGAGTCGGCGGTGCAGATCACGCTCGCGGCCACGACCATCGGTCTCGCTGTCGGCCAGCTCGTCGTCGGGCCCTGGAGCGACGTCATCGGTCGGCGCCGCCCGCTCATCGTCGCGACCCTCGTCCACGTGCTCGCGTCGCTCGCCTGCGCGTTCGCCCCGAACGTCGAGGCGCTGACCGTCTTCCGGTTCCTGATGGGTGCGGCCGCGGCCGCGGGCGGCGTCGTGTCGCTCGCCCTCGTGCGCGACCTCTTCTCCGGACTCCCGATGCTCCGGATGCTCTCCCGGCTCGGGATGGTCAACGGGCTCGCCCCGATCGTCGCGCCGATCCTGGGTTCGCAGTTGTTGCAGTGGATCGACTGGAGGGGCATCTTCGTGGTGCTCGCCGCCTACGGTGCGGTGATCGCCCTCGCTTCGGTGATCGGCGTCCGGGAAACCCTCCCGGTCGGCAACCGGATCCAGTCGGGCATCCGCGCGTTGCCCGGACGCATGGGCAGGCTGCTCCGGGACCGCCGGTATCTCGGACTCGCCCTGGTCGGCGGCTTCGTGTGGGGCGGCGAATTCGCCTACCTCGCCGGTTCGCCCTTTCTGTTCCAGGGCGTCTACGCGTTCTCGGTCGCGCAGTACGGCCTGCTGTTCTCGGTGAACGCCCTCGGCTTCGTGCTGGGCACCCAGCTCGGAGCGCGCCTCGCCGGCCGGTTGGCCCCGCAGTGGCTGCTCGCCCTCAGCACGACCGTGCTCGTGGTGGCCGCGCTCGTGATCTGCGCCGCAGCCATCGGGGGCTGGGGGCTTCCGCTCGTCGTCGTCCCGCTCTGGTTCTCGATCATGGCCGTGGGAGTGTGCATTCCCTGCGTGCAGGGCCTCGCCCTCGCACCCCACGGGGCGGAGTCCGGACTCGCGGCGTCGCTGCTCGGTGCGATGAACTTCACCGTCGCGGGAATCGTCACCCCGCTGGTCGGCGTGTTCGTCACCGGTGACGCCCTCGGGATGGGAGCGGTCATGCTCGCCTGCGCCGTGTTCGCGAGCGCGGCCCTGTGGGGGCTCGTGCGGCCTCGGTCTGTGCCGGCCCTCGCCCGCTGACTCATTCGGGCAGGGCGGGTTCAGCCGACTGCGTTAAGATTCTCGGGTGTCCCCCTCCATCCTCCGCATCGCCCTCGTCTCCCTGCACACCTCACCGGGTGACGAGCCAGGATCCGGGGACGCCGGCGGCATGAACGTCGTGGTGCGCCAGCAGGCAGAGGCCATGGCCGCGGCCGGCCACACCGTCGACATCCTGACCCGCCGGTCCTCGGCCACGCTGCCGGATGCGGTCGTCCTCGCTCCGCGTCTCACCCTTCGCTTCCTCGAAGCCGGTCCGGCGACACCGATCAGCAAGGGAGCGCACGAGGCGGTCATCGACGAATTCCGGGTCCGGATGGCCGCCCTCGGCGACTACGACGTGATCCACTCGCATCACTGGTTCTCCGGCATGGCCGCGCTCCCCCTCGCCAAGGGTCGCGGCATCCCGCACGTGCAGAGCTTCCACAGCATCGCCGCAGATCCCTCAACACCGCTCTCGGCCGGCGAACGGCCGGAGTCACCGGGACGGATGCACGGCGAAGCCTGGCTCGCCCGCGAATCCGACGCCCTCGTCGCGATCAGCAACGCCGAGGCCGACACCATCGTGACCCGGCTCGGCGGCTCGCCCGAGCGGATCTTCGTGGTCTCCCCCGGTGTCGATGCCGACCTCTTCCACCCCGCGACCGGCATCCGCGCCACAGGCCCCGGCTACGCGATCGTCGCCGCCCGCCTGCAGCCGCTCAAGGGACTCGACCTCGCGGTCGAGGCGATCGCAGCGGTCCCTCCGGAACTCCGGCCGGAACTCATCATCGCGGGCGACGCCTCCGGCGACTTCGACGGCTACATCGATGGGCTCCGCGAGCTCGCCGACCGGAACGGGATCGCCGACACCGTGCGTTTCCTCGGTCCGCAGACCCGCACCGATCTCGCGGCGCTGTTCCGCGGTGCCCGGGTCGTGCTCATCCCCTCCCACTCCGAGACCTTCGGGCTCGTCGCGCTCGAAGCCGCCGCGAGCGGCGTGCCCGTCGTCGCCTCGGCGTCCGGGGGCCTCCGCGAGGCCGTGCTCGACGGTGACACCGGGATCGTGCTCGGTTCCCGGGACCCGCAGGCCTGGGGCGCAGCCATCACGACCCTCCTCGACGATCCCGACCTCGCTCGCCGACTGTCCGTCGACGCCCGCGCCCGCGCCGAACGCCTCGACTGGCCGCGCAGCGCCCGGGGGCTTCTGGACGTCTACCGGTGCCTGCTCGAACCGTGCTCCGCGGACGAAGCGGACGAATTCGACGACCGACGTCGGCTGCGGATCGCGTGAGCATCCTCGACGGCCTGCCTGCCGTCCTGCTCGTACACGCGCACCCCGACGACGAGACGCTCACCACCGGAGCCCTCGCGGCCGAGCTCGTCGCGCGCGGCACCCGGGTATCGCTCCTGACCGCCTCCCGGGGCGAGCGCGGCGAGGTCGTCGCCGGGCCGCTGTCCGGGCTCGAAGGCACCGAAGAGCTCGCACGCGTTCGCGAGCACGAGCTGGACCGGGCCGCCGAGATTCTCGGGATCGCCGACCGGTTCTGGCTCGGCCAGGCGCCCGCGCGCGCCGCCGGACGGGAGCAGCGCAGCTATCGCGACTCGGGGATGAGCTGGATCAGGGAGGGACTCGCCGGCCCGGCCACTGACGTCGGAGCCGATGCCCTCTCTCTTGCACCCCTCGCCGAGGTCACGGCCGATGTCGCGGCGCTCATCGAGCAGCTGCGGCCCGCGCTCGTGATCAGCTACGACCACGGCGGCGGCTATGGTCACCCCGACCACGTGCGCATGCACGAGGCGACCCTGGCGGCGTGCCTGGCCGGACAGACACCCTTCGCCGAAATCGTGCTCGAGCCCGCGACAGACGCCGAATGGCTCGACCTCGAGGCCCAGCGCGCCGTGACGACGGCCGCCCTCCGCTGCTACCGGAGCCAGCTCACGGTCACCGGCGACGGCACGCACCTCGTGCACTCCGGCGGCCAGCGCGAGGAAATCACGACGTCGATCGGGCTGCGCGCGCGCTGAGGGTGTCGATTCGGGGCGTGCTCGCTCGTCATTTCGGTGTCAGTATCTCAACGACCGAAGGGAAGACTCATGCGTTACTCACTGCTCGTGATGAGCCAGGAAGCCGAAGACGCCAACATCAGCGACGAGATGATGGAATGGGGGCGCGCGGCCTTCGACGCCTACGGGAAGTCGCTCGACGCCGCCGGGGTGCTCGTTTCGGCAGACATCCTGCAGCCCGTGTCCGCCTCGACGACCGTCACCGTGCGCGACAGCGCGCTGCGGGTTCAGGACGGCCCGTTCGCCGACACGAAGGAGCGCCTGAACGGCACCTTCGTGATCGAGGTGCCCGACCTGGACGCTGCGATCGCCTGGGCCGAACAGTGCCCGGCCGCCCAGTACGGCGCGGTCGAGATCCGGCCGTCCGCGATCCTGTTCCGCGAGGGACAGTGGCGCAGCCTGGTCTGACTCCGCCGCGCCAGGGGTTCCACGCGGACGCAGCGGCCAGGGTCGAGCAGGCCGCCCGGGAGTCCTCCGGGCGGCTGCTCGCCCTGCTCGCCGCACCGAGCGGGGACCTTCCCGCCGCCGAAGACGCCCTGGCGGATGCCTTCCTCGCCGCCCTGACGCACTGGCCGGAATCGGGTGTCCCCGCCAACGCCGAGGCCTGGCTGCTCACGGTCGCGCGCAACCGGCTCCGCGACCGATGGAAGTCTGCGGCGGTCCGGCGCGGGGTGCCGCTCGACGAGACCGTCGCCGCCGCGCACTCGGCACTGGACCTGAGCCCGGACACCGGAGCGGACACCGGAGCAGACCCAGACCCGGACACCGCCTCGCTCCCCGACAAACGACTCGAACTGCTCTTCGTCTGTGCGCACCCGGCGATCGATCCGGGCATCCGCACGCCGCTGATGCTGCAGACCGTGCTCGGTATCGACGCGGCCCGGATCGCGGCCGCGTTCGTGCTGCCCGAGCGCACCATGGCCCAGCGCCTCGTACGGGCCAAGCGGCGGATCCGGGACGCCCGCATCCCGTTCCGGGTGCCGTCCCGCGCCGAGCTGCCCGGCCGCCTGCCCGCGGTGCTCGAAGCAATTTACGGGGCCGCGGCGATCGACTGGCGCGGCGTCGCCGGTCCAAGCCTGCGCGAATCACTCGCCGCCGAAGCGCTCTACCTCGCCGTGACGCTCGCCCGGCTGCTCCCCGACGAGCCGGAAGCCCTCGGCCTCGCCGCGCTGCTCTCCCTGTCGCTCTCCCGCGCCCCGGCCCGTCTGGGGGCGTCCGGCGCGGTCGTTCCGCTCGACGAGCAGGACCCGGCCCGCTGGGACCCCGCACTCATCCGGCAGGGCGAGGCACTCCTGCGCCGCGCCCACGCGCTCGGGCGGGTCGGCCGGTTCCAGATCGAGGCAGCGATCGAGTCCGCGCACTGCGACAGGGCCCGCTCCGGCACCACGGATCGGCAGGCCCTCCTGGCCCTGTACACCGCCCTCGTGCGGATCGCGCCGACCCTCGGCGCGCGCGTCGCGCTCGCGGCGACCATCGGCGAGGTCGAGGGCGCGGCGGCCGGACTCGCGGCACTCGATTCGGTCGCGGCGCTGCCCGGTGCCGAGCGCTTCCAGCCGGCCTGGGCGACCCGGGCGCACCTCCTCGTCCTGGCCGGGCGACCGGCGGATGCGCGGCTCGCCTACGAGCGGGCGATCGCGCTGTGCACAGACCCCGGCATCCGTTCGAGGCTGCGGGAGCAGGCGGACACGATCGGCGCGGGCTGAGCCACGGGGTCAGCGGCGTCGGGTCAGCGGCATCGGGTCAGCGCCGCCGGACCCCGGGTTCCGGCTCGGGCCCCGCTTCGGGGAGCAGCGCCGCGAAGGCGGCGAGCGTGTCCTCCATCGCGGAGGCGAGCCGGGCGACCTGGTCCGTGCTGACCTGCTCACCCCGCATCGCGGTTCCCTCGACGTCGGCACACGCCGCCGCGAGCGCGCTCGCACCGACCGTCGCGCTGCTGCCCCGCAGCCGATGCGCCAGCTCGACGACCCGCGTGGCGTTGACGGCGTCGATCTCTGCCCGGAGCGCGATCAGACGCCGCTCCCCCTGGCTCGCGAAGCTGCGCAGCAGCCAATCCCTCGTTTCGGACCCGACCTCGTCGAGATAGCCGAGGACCTCGTGGTCGATCACGGGTTCCCGGCCCGGGACACCGGGCCGCGGGTCTTCCGCCCCAGCCTCCCCGGCGGCCCCGGTGGACCCGGCAGCCCCGCCCGCAGCGGCGGCGAGAGTCGCCGCGAGTTCGAGCGGCCGGATCGGCTTGCTGAGATACAGGTCCATGCCCGCATCGAGGCAGGCCTGCCTGGCTTCGGTGGTCGCGCTCGCGGTGAGCGCGATGATGACCGGCTGACGAATCTCGTCGGTGAGCGCCCGAATCCGGCGCGTGGCCTCCAGACCGTCGATGACGGGCATGTGGACATCCATCAGCACGATATCGAAGCCACCGTGCCCCGCCGCACCGGCCAGGGCCTGCGCGGCCTCCACCGCCTGCACCGCCTCGAGCCCGTTGCTCACGGTGTCGACGCGGTGCCCGCCCTTGGCGAGCATCAGCTGCGCCACCTTCTGGTTGACGAGGTTGTCCTCGGCGAGAAGTATCCGCAGGCCGGAGACCGGTGGCCCGGACAGCCCGGTCAGACCGGACGGCTCAAGCAGTGAGTGCGGCGAGGACGACGAGGACGACGAGGTCAACGAGGTCGAGGACGCGGCCTCGTTCGTCCGGCGGCCCGCCTCTGCGCGGCCGCGCCACCCGGCGTCGTCGCGCAGTCTGCGCTCGGCGCGGCCGGTGGCCAGCCAGTCGACGCCGGCGGACGTCCGCCGGTCGGGCCGGACCGCAGTGCGCCAGGCGATGGTGAATGCGAAGGTCGAGCCGACCCCGACCGTGCTCGTCACCTCGATCCGGCCCCCCATGATCTCCACCAGGGCCTGACTGATCGCCAAGCCCAAACCCGACCCGCCATACACCCGCGTCGTCGACGCGTC
>NZ_JALGAR010000006.1:0-206918 GCF_022760445.1 Cryobacterium zhongshanensis
AACTACTCGCAGGACTCAAACGCGAAGTCCAGCCTCGAGGCCGTGAAGTCCGCGCAGGTTCTCTACCAGGCCAAGAACGCCAGCTTCGGCGACGTGACGGCACTCACCGGAGGTACGGACCCGGCGCTGAGCGCGTCTGCACCCAACGTGGTAATCGCCAGCAACGCAACCTCCTACTGCGCCATCGTCAAGTCGGGGTCAATGTTCGGAGGCTTCTCCTGGATCACATCGCAGAGCAGCAAGATCACATCAGGGGGGACGGCCCCTGCTCTCACGGGCGTCACGGGGGCAGTCACCTGCCCGACCACTGTCCCGTAACCCGGGCAACCAAGTAGGTCAGACGAGCCGCCCAGTGAATTCTCGCTAGGCGGCTCGTCTGGGCTCTAGGCACACCAGGCATTTGACGCAGTTCGTTCAGACGGGGGATCCCAGTGTTTTCAGCGTTTCATGACAAGCCGAGCACGGCGAGCACGCGCTCGATCATGCAGGTCTTGTCGGACAAGACAGGCACCAGCATCGCTGAGGGCCTGGGCGGCATCGCCATCCTCATGATCCTCACACTGAGCGTGACGCTCGGCATCACCACTGACATGAATGCAGTGCAGACCCTCAGCGTCAAAGCCGAGCGACAGGCGTTGGTCACGTCTCTCGTCGCTGACAAGCGCGAGGGCGCTACCTGGGGCACGAAGGCCGCTCCGAGCACGCAGACCATCACGTTGCCAAACGGCCGCAATGTTCCCGTCACGCTCTGGCGGGACGTGACACCAGGCGGCTCGACCCTCACAGCGGTCACGGCCATCAGCGCCGGACCGGATGCCGCGAACTGCTCGGGCCCGTCCGCTGTCGAAAAGAACGGTTGCATCTACGCCGCTCGATTCCACGCTGGCGATCTGGGCACCATCGCGCCCTACGCCATCATTAGCAAAGACCCCAGCACAGCGCCCGCCGCGCCCACCGGTACGGTCGATTCGCGTGTGAGCACAGCCACCGCAATTCCGCAGGGCACGGTCTTTGCTACAGGCACCGACGCGAAAGCGACTGTCTGGCGCTACCTGATCAACGCCCAATCAATCGAACCAGTCGGTGAGATGCGCATCACTCAGGGCGGCGTGATGCTCGCTCTCATCCCCGTTGATTCTTCATCCAACGGCAACTACTTCGGCACGTTCAGTGCCGCTCTCAACGTTCCGGTCACGGCGACCATCACTCAGGGAAACGTCGTCGTTCAGACCGTCTACTTCTACCGCGCCGGAGGCACATCGTGATTCTGTCCATCAGGAACGTTCTCGACAGCAAGAAGGGCATCGCCGAGGCGCTGGGCATCACGATGGTCGGTCTGGCCATGCTGACCGGCGCGGGCATGGTCGTCACCAACTACGCAATCGTCTCCAAACAGGCGTCGCAGCTCCAGACGCTGTCCCAGGAGATGACCAACCGCGCCGAGCGGTACGCCACCACACTGAATACAGACCTCGTGAACCCGCTGGTGCCAACAGTGGGCGGAGGCTCACGCGAGTGCTCGAGTGTTCCTGCCATGTGCACGATGATTCTCTCATCCACCCTCTCGGCCGATGGCAGTCAGAAGGTTCTGCGCATTCAGGGAGATACCGTCTCGGGTCTCGGGCAGTCACTCACCAAAGACCTAACCCTTGTGGCTCAGACCGTCACCCACGTCACCGCGATTGACGCCAAGGGCAACAAGACCTGGGCACTCTCTGGCGAGGGGCTCCACTACAACGTCTGGGCACTCGCTGCGGGGGTGCCGACCGTCGTTTCCGCCGCGGACATGGTCGGCCCCACCGGTGGGGCCACCTGGGTGAGCGTCACCGACCGGGCGGGTATCGACAGCACCGGAGCGCTCTGGGTCTGGGGCAAGAACGACATCGGGCAGGCGGGCATCGGCTCAATCAGCGCGGCCGCCGTCGTTCCGAAGAAGATCGTGGGGACGACCAGCTTTCGCTCAGTCGTGACCAGCGACGACCGTGGTTACGCGATTGATTCCGCCGGGGCCGCATGGGCCTGGGGCAAGAACAATTTCGGCCAGCTCGGACTCGGGACCACCACCAATGTCATGACACCGACCAAGATCTCCGGGCTCCGCATGATGACCTTGTCGATTGGGGACAACAACGTCTTTGGCATCACCATGGCCGGCGACCTCGTAATGGTCGGCAACGACCAGCCGGGGCTCTACCCCAGTCAGACCCTGACTTGGCAGACGCTCAAAGCGGGCACCAAGTACAAGGCCGTGTCGGCCTCCTCTGCAGCCGTCGCGCTCATTGACACGGCAGGTCAATTGACCGAGGTCGAGCGCGCGGCTTCCACGTTCACGCCGAGGCCCGGCACCTACACCAGCGTCTCGCTCGGCGCGACCGGGGGCTACGCGATCGGCGGCAGCGGCAACCTCTACTCGTGGGGCCAGGGCGCCGACGGCCAGCTCGGCTTGGGGTCAGGGACAACGACGCCGGCGACAGTCCCGAGCGCGCAGATCGCGGGGAGCGCGACAGTGACCGCGAGCTCGGAGAACCCCGCGGACGGTCAGTATGCGACGAAGGCCATTGACGGCAGCATCGACGGTTCCCCGGGCGACTGGACCAGGGAATGGGCCACCGTAGGCGGCAAAGCGGGTACCTACCTGAACTTGGCGTGGTCGAGCGCTCAGACCTTGAACAAGGTGGTGCTCTATGACCGACCCAACGCCGATGATCAGGTCACGAGTGGCACGCTGACGTTTTCGGACGGAAGCACTGTCGCCGTGCCCGCTCTGGCCAACAACGGCAGCGCGACGACAGTCACGTTTAGTGCTCGTGCGACGACAAACGTTCGATTTACTGTGACGGCCGTGAGTGGCAGCACCTACAACATTGGCTTGTCCGAGATTCAGGTCTACACAGCCCCCTATACGCCGGCCTCAACGACCGGGCCGATCACCTCAGCAGCCACACCAACGCAGGTCATGCCCGGGACTCTGTTCGCATCGGTGTCAGGCGGAAAGACCAGCGCATTCGCAGTGGACGTGTCGGGCAAGCTGTACTACTTCGGCAAGACGCCTTCCGGGTCAGTGGGGGGTACCGACCTGCCTTCGGTCAACGTGCCCACGCAGCTTCTGACCAGCAGCAATTTCTGGGGAGTCGCTGCCAACAACCACGACACCGACGTCGCCCTGTTGGACACGGCGGGCAACGTTTATGGCATGGGAACAGCTGCTCCAGGGCTCTGGCCGATGACCTATTCAGGGGCGAATAACCAGCCCATCCGCATGCCCGTGCCGGACGGTTTCTCCACGAATACGTGGAAATAATGCACTAGGCTGGACGTGGAGAGGGGATACTCACATGAGGACCAGTAGACGCGCCCACCAGGACGTTTTGAGAGACAAGAGCGGGTTGTCAACGAGCATCGTAGAGACGCTCGGAGCCTTGTCTCTCAAGACCATCACGATGGTCATGGTCGGGGGGTTGCTGGTCACGCTCATCGTGTTTTGGGCTGTGACGTCAGCCACGGCCGACACCTCAGCAAGCTTCCAGACCGCGAACCTCGGATTCGAGAAGGCGGTCAGCGCGTCCGACGTGGTCGTTGGTGTGAACACCAACCGTGTCGGCATCCTCACGGACACGACAGACGGCAAGTGCCAGGTCGCAACGTGGGAGGGCGGTTCGCGTGGCGGGGACATCACCCTCAGGGTTGAGACCACCACTGTGGCTGGCGTGTGCACGTCGACGACGGCACTTATTGCAGCAGGCGCGGGGGCTGCGTCGCAGGAGCTGTTGTCAGGCATCAAGGCTCCGCTGTTCACGTACTCAAACCTCGGTGGACGGGAGATCACCTTCGGTGCGACTGGGGCCGCTGTCCTGGCCACGGGCACCATGCCCACTAGCGTCACGGTCGCCGACTGGAACGACACCCGGCCCTACAAGGTGGCGCTCAATCTCGAGACGCTGAGCACCGACGCGGCCGCGGTCACAAAGAAGGCTGTGCTGTCCGCATTCACGAACGTGGTCAACATTGCCGCCGCGGCGGATGACTTGCGCTACGTTCCCGCTCCCAGCACTGACCCGGTTCCCGGACCGCTTCACATCACCGGCGTCGATCGCTCGTCCACCACAGGGGCACTCGTCGGAGGCGTTCACGAGGGTCTGTCTGTGAGCTTTGCGGGTGGCGTTTGCCCCGCTGGACCCACCAAGGTCAGCGTGTCCTACACGCAGCAGGGCCCTTCGGCTGCGCCCGCCGTCAGCACCGTCATCAACCAGGTTCTGACCGGATCCAGCTCGGCCGTTCAGCTCGGCTCGGTCGCCAACGGTGCCAGCGGCGCTGTTGACGTTTCCGCAACGTGCGTCGACAGCGGCGTGGCGGAGAAGGACAGCACCGGCTACACGCAGTCAATCCCCGCAACGGTGCTGACCGTCACGCAGAATGCGGCCCCTGAGAAGCACAACCTCTCCTGGACCGCCGTATCAAGCCTGCCGACCTCGTTCCAGGTTTCGTGGTACAGCCAGAACGGTACTCTTACGACCAATCCACCGGCAACGTCCGCGCTCAGCATGACCACCACACAGGTCGTCGGTTCCACCTTCGGCCTGCAGACTAGCTACTGGCTAGTCGCCACCGTCGACAGCACCCCCGCCCCTTCGGTGTATGGCAACATCACGACACCGTGGCCCGCGGCCTCGCCGGCGACGGGGCTGTGGTACTGGGCGGGCAGCCCCAGCGTTGGCTCGTACGTTTGGACCAACGGGGCGGCGTGCCCTGCAGGTACGACGCGGCAGACGCGTTCAGACCTGAACGCGAAGTGGGACTCCAACACGAACCTGAACTGGGCCGACTACCTGGTCAGCGCATGGTCGACTGACAAATTCGAGGATCACGCGGCCACTGACGTTTGGCAGGGATACCCCTTCCAGTTCTCCGTGCACACGAAGTGCGCTTCTCCGTACAGCGAATCAGCAATCGCCTATACACAGTCGGCCACCACCTGGAACACATGGGATAGCCCCCGGACACCCGAATACAACGCCTACACGCAGTGGCAGAAGGTCGAACAGCCAGCTGGATCCGTTTACGACGTCTGCCGTAACCACGGAACGGTGACGTGCACCCGGCACCCCGGCTACAACTGGTCAATTCAGCTGGTCTACCGGAACTTCTGCCCATCCGGCTCGACTCTGGCAGCCTCCAATGTTCACTCTCGTTCGTGGTCCGGCGGACAGTGGGACAACACGTTCGACACCCTGGACGGCTGGGAAACCGGTGGCGCGAATCAGCAGGTCTGGTACAACAGTGCCGTCTATACCTGCAAGACGCCGTGGGGCAATACCAGCCCGAACTCGGGCGTCTCTGGCGAAACCATGATCTGGGTTTGGGGGTGGTAGCGGTGAAGGATTTCATCAAGAAGCATCGCAAGCTCCTGATCGGTGCGGCGGCGAGTGTCCTCGTGGCATCCGTCGCCGTCACCGGCTTCGTCCTGACACGTCCGATCCCGCAGGGGCCCACTGGCCAGGCAGCTGCAGTTGCAAATGCCGCGGCCGCTGATGACTGGGCCGCGTTGCCGGTCGACGCTGCAGGGAAGCCCATTGGCGAACCGGAGATCCCGCGAGATGCCAACGGAGACGCGATCATCCCCGCCGGTCAGGCAGACGAGAAGCGTTCAGCAGATGAGCCTCTGCCCGTTGCCGAGGTGAAGGCCGGAACCATGGTGCTCGACACCACAGCGGTTACGGCGCCCCTGCTGGGACTGCTCACTGCGACCAAGAACACCAATGCAACGCTCAACCCTGACGCTTGCCTTCTCGACTGGGCGAAGACCACGCTCCCGACGGTGGTCGGTACTGCATTCTCCGGGGTCAAGAACGTGTGCGGCCGTGAGGCGGCGGTGATGTACGGCGGCTATTCAACGTCGGTTCACGACCTGAACCTCCACGCTCAGTACGCACCAGACGAAGCGGAACGTGCTGCACTGCGCAAAGTCCTCTTCGAGACCGATCACCTGGGCTACGCTTCGGTCGCCACCGACGACGGGCACGCGGTCCTGATGGTTGCCGCAGCCTCTGACGCTACGAGCGCCGCAACTGGCACCGGTAGCGCAGACGCAATCACCAGAACTGAACCCGTTGTGACAGGCACGCCCCCTCCTGCACCGAACTAACTCTCGGCCGAAGAAAAAACAGCACCCCGCTGCTCCAAGAGCAAACGGGGTGCTGTTTTTCTGTGTCCAGCAGTGGTGCAATCTCACCGACCGATCGTGGCGCAGAAGGCGTGCTGGCCGACGTTGGCGGCCACGGATGCTTGCTCTGCACTGGCGTAGCTCGAGTAGCGCTCGGGCGCCGGCTCGCTCGGCGGGTACCAGGCTTCAGCGAAGCCCTCAACGACGAGCGTGTGTGCGAGATCCGTGCCGTCACTCAGCTCGAGGTAGGCCAAAGATCGACCGAAGCGGTCGGTGTGGTCGGATCGTGCATCGAAGACGACTGTGACCTGCTCACCGGCGTGAACGATGTCACCGAGGTAGTTGGCGGCTTCCTGGGCCCCACACTCGGGTTCCTCGCCGCTCATCTTGTTCAGCTCCGGGGTGTCGATGCCCAGCAGGCGGATCGTGTGCTCGGTGCCGTTCTTGTCGGTGGCAGGGAAGTCAGTGCTGGGCTCAACCGTGATCGTGTCGCCATCAACGATGCGCCGCAGCGTCGCCGGGCGTTTTTCTGACGGGGACGCTGCCTGCGTGTCGCTTTGCTGTTGGGCCTGGCCGACGAGGTCGCTGACGGCCTGCGTGGCCGCCTGGCAGCCAGTGAGGGACAGGGTGAGCGTGAGCACCGCGGCCGCGGTGATGAAGGTCTTGGTGCGGCGCATGGCGCTGACTCCTTGGTTCGATCGCGCAACGCACGACGGTGGGATGAGAAGAAGAGAACCCCGCCACACTGAGTGTGACGGGGTCTCGTGGGGCGGGCAGTTACGCCGTCGGGGTGGTCCGGTCGATGAACTGCGCGAGCATCGCATCGAAGCTGAGCACCGGCTCGACGGAGATGCGCGTCTCGAAGATCTCGCGGCTCAGCGCATCCAGAGCGGCGACGTCCGCCGCGGTGCGGGGGATCCAGTTGCGCGCGGCGAGCTGCGCAGCAAGTTGGGCGTCGATCGAGTAGCGCGGCTCCGGGAGACGAGTCTTGAGCATGAGCTCGCTGAGCAGGTCTTCGGTGCTGGCAGGGTTTTCGAGATAGATGTTCGTGTCGAAGATGTATTGCACGACGTCGTTGAGAGCTGAATAGTCAGCCTCGGACTCGGCGTCCCAGCCGCGCGCGGACAGCATTTTCGACAGATCGTTGGTGAGCAGCTCGTGGGGCGAGAGGGGAACGTCGGTGGACATGTGAGAGCTCAATTCCTGGTTGATGTGACGGGCGTGCAGTGCAAGAGGTTTTCTCTGTCGAGATCATCCCCGAGCCGCGTTTAGCGGCTGTGCTGTGTTTCTGTGCGAGAAAAGTACCGGTGGTTCAGTAACCCACCGGAACTAGACCCGACAGAAGAAGAGAACCCCGCCACACTCAGTGTGACGGGGTCTCGAGGGTGGTCGCTACGGTCGGCGTCAGCCAATCGTGAACGCGGCCTGCCAGGTTACGCCGCTGGGGCGGACGCGGCGATGAACTCGTCGATGACGTCCTCGGCGCTGTCAAAGGCGTCCAGGAAGCTCGCCGGCTCAGCGAGCGTGTAGGCGAGTTCCTCGAGGGCTGAGCGGTCGGCGGCCGTCTTGGCGACCCAGCCACGAGCAGCAAGCCAGGCCGCGGCCTGAACGCCGGCCCTGACGACAACACCCTCGACGGGCGTGGCCCCTTCAGCGTCCGGCTTCTCGAACGGCATCTCGAAGAGATTCAGCGCGTCCAGCAGGTAGATCGCAGGCCAGGCCTCTGTCGGTTCGTCGCCGAAGGACAGGCCCCCCGTGGCCAGCAGTGTGCGCTTCTGCTCACCAAAAGACGCGGTGATCCACGTGATCTCCTGGTTGAGTGACGGTTTCTCGTCGTTGGTGCCCGGCTTGAAGACTGACGTGAGCACGCCCATGAACAGACAGCGCGCCAGGGCCCGGCGGATCGCCGTGATGTCGGCGCCGGCGTCGCGGTCGTAGCTGAAGAACTCCAGCTCGGCTTCGGTGAGGTGGCCCTCGAAAATTGCCGCGTCACCGTCTTCGCGGGAGCGGATCAGGAGGGTGAGCTGGTCGAGCGCCTCGTCTGTGGCACGGGTGAGCAGTAGCTCGAGGTCGGTGACGATTTCCGGGTGCGGGGTGTTGTAGACGGGCGCGTTGCAGACTGCAATGAGCATTTCAGCAGACATGGTGAGTCTCTTTCTGAGTGTGAAGGGCTGGTGGGGACTACGCCCGAGGAGGGTTGGCCGCGATGAATGCGTCGATGATCTCGTCGACGCTGTCGAACGAGTCGATGAAGGTGTTCGTGTCGACGAGCTTGAGCACGAGCTTGTTGAATGCGACGCGGTCACCTCCGGTCTCGACGGTCCAACCGCGCGCGGCCAGCCAGGCCGCCAGCTGTGTGGTGATGGCGTCGAGCTGCGGAGAAACCCCATCGCCAATCGACTGCGTTTCGACGAACACCTCGCCACGACCCGCGAGTTCAGCCCGCGCGACAGTGAGTGCAAGATCCTTCTCGATGAGCTGGGCGACGAGTCGCTCGATGATTCCTGTCTCCGTGAAGTGCTTGGGAAGGAGATTGAGATCGGCGATCAGTTCAGCCGTGGCGGGCGTAACTTCAGGAGTTGATGATCCGGTGATGGGCATGCTGACTCAGCCGAAGACGATCTCGCCGAACATGGCCCGCTGGACCACCAGGTCGCCGACCGTGGCGTCGAAGCCCAGGTCGTCTTCTTCGATCTCGCGCATCTGCCAGTCGGGCAACGTGCCCGCTGCGGCCAGAGCGACGAAGGCCTTGCGGAGGTCGTCGAAGGTCATCGTCTTGTCCGCCGGCGCATCGCCTTCGGCCAGCTCGACGCTGGATTCGATGACGCGGTACGTCTTGGCGGCTTCGTCGACGTGGCCGGAGGCGGCCCAGTAGGCGATGCCGGAGCCGGCGCAGTCGATGAGGTTGACGACGTCGGCGTCGGTGAGCTTGGGGGTTTTGGACATGGTGAATTCTCGATTCTTGGGGTTGGCGGGAACGGTCACGCAACGCGTGGGTGATTCAGAAGGGGATCAGTGCGCTGTGCGCGACGGAGGCACGGAGGCCGCGCGCTTCCTCGAGAGACCAGCGGATGTCGCTGGCGGCACGATGCGCGATCGGCATCACGCCGTGCTCGTCGGGCTGGATCACGAAGGGGCCCGGCGCCACCATCTCCGGCTGCCACATCAGCAGTGCTTCCCGGGTGCCCGAGATGTCGAGCATCCGGTAGTGCAGCACCGTGGTGAGCAGCGGCATCTGGGCTTCGATGAAGTTCAGGTCGAGGCGGCAGCTGGAGCCGAGGATGATCGCCGTGCGGTCGCGGGGGTCATCGTGTGCGTGGTGTCCGTGACTGGCGAGCCACTGGGTGACCTCGAGGTCGAGCTGCTCGACCGTGAGGGTGGAGGCCCGCACCAGGTCGACGAGCCCAGTCCCAGTGTGCATGTTGGTCACGAAGTCGTTCATCTGCGCCAGCTGTTCTTCGCTGGCGTGCAGGACGCGCGAGCCGAAGTCAGCGACGAATTCAAGCTCGGGCGTTACCAGGAGCATCGCGAACTCGAGGATGACGTGTGTGCTGACGTCGCGACCGGTGGTCTCAAGGTCGACGGGGACTGGAGTGAGCATGTTCGTGTCTCGATTCTTGGTCGCGGTGGATCTGGGGTGGTGTGAGAGGGACTGCTGGGTGAAGGGGTGGTGAAGCGCTACCGGCGCGCACCCAGCCGACGGGACACCCATGGTGCAGTGCGCCAGTAGGCGCGCTCGGTCAGCGCCGACCGCGCGATGTCGCGGGAGCGCATGAACTCCAACAACCTGCGGCTGTCGATGCCGGTGCCGTATTTCTGAGGTTCGTCGGGCGTACCGAAGCTCGTGTACGGCACGCAGCGGGCGTTGATGCCGATCCGGATGAGCCGTGCGTACTTGGCCTTCATTGGACGGATGATTCTGCGAGGTCGAGCGCTTCTTTGGCGGCCAGCAGCTTCGCGGTGAAGTATCCGGGGCCGACTGAATACTCGCCTTGGTGCATCTCGTAGAGTTCACGGCACACGGGCCCGCTGGCCCAGGCCTCGAAGTCCTCAGCGAAGAGCGGTTCACCAGTCCAGGTGATGGCCCAGGCTTGAGCGAAGTAGAGCAGCTTCTGCAGCTTCATCGTGGACATCTCGCCCTTCTCAGCGAGGATGTACTCGGCCACGTCGAAAATGCTGACCGTGCCGGTCTCACCGGGCGCGGCGGTTTCACCATGTGAAGCAGTGGGGATCTCAGCCGCGACGCCGGCGTCGACGAGTTGGTGGTGGGCGTGTTCGGTCATGAGCGCGAGGTCTTTCTCTGGGGTGTCTCGGAGGTGTAGCTGAACTGGCCACGGGTGATGCAGGCGAAGGGCCCGTAGACGTCGTCATCGAGGTTGCTCACGTTGCAGAAGATGCAGCAGCCACCTTCAGAAATGTGAGCCTGAAAGCCACCATCTGCGTCAGCGATCGCGGCTGTGCCGAGCACCTGGTCTCCGAACGACGAGTGCCGTTCCTCGGGAATATCGTCGTCGGTCATCGTGGTCAGCCTTTCTGCTGCTTCTTGGCGCCGAAGGGCGCAACGTACTTGACGGGGCCGCGGTAGCCGCTGCCCTCGAGGTCGGTGACTACGCCGCGCGTCCACCTGGTGTGCAGCCGCGTCGGCGGGCAGAGAACCGCATCCCCGACCTCGACTGCGAACGAGCACCCGTAGGTGAGGCTCATAGTGGGTTTCTGGCCGTACTTCTTGACGTGCGGCATGGTCACCAAGACGGTGATGTAGCGTTTCTCGGCTTTCGAGCTGCGCGCAGCGACAGCCTCGGAACGAGCAACCATGCCCGCGACGATCGCGTCGAAGGCCTGCTGCTTCTCGGTAGCAACTTCCTCCGTGAGGGAGGTCTGGTGATGCGTGGATGTGGACATGAGCGCAGCCTCCTTCGGGGCGTCGGTGAAGCAGATGATGAACGAACGGTTGGCTGAGTTAGATGTCGTCTGAGGACACGGATGTCTCCTTCATGTGGTTTTCTACTGTGGCGAGAAGATGATCTGGATTTGCTCCCGGGGGGCCGCTGGCCGCCGCTCTAAATGCTCGTTTTCGAGCAGAATCTAATAAGTCCCAGCCGGGTTCTCCGGTAAGCTGGTTTGGGCGCCACTGGTACAGCTGGCGCTTACTCACTTCAGGAAGGCCCACATGAGCGACGACACGCAGCCCAGCTTTCTCGGAGGCCTTCCCTCGCGGGGAGCGCCGTCGTGGGCCGCACCCTCGTTGGGCGCTGCAGCTGATCCCAGTCACGTTCAGGGAACAGCCTCGGCCCCGGAGCCGGAATCAGACCGCGGCGGTCAGCGAAACACGCTGGCGCTGGTGGCGTTCATTGGATCGTTCTTCGTCTCGCTGGTAGGCATCGTCTGCGGGCACATCGCGCTGAAGCAGATCAAGCGCACGGGGCAGGATGGGCGAGGCTTCGCCCTGGCGGGTGTGATCATCGGCTACGTGGGATTCGTCTCCGGTGCGATCGCCATCGTCATGATCGTCGCGACGATCAGCGCGGCGACCGCGGTGTACTCCAGCACTGTCGATGGCCTCCAGCCGGTCGTCGGCGACGGCTCGAGCACATCGTCCACCGATACGCCGGCCTCTGCAGCAGACACCGCAGAAGCGGCAAACGTAGCTGCAGGCGGCGGATCCGTTGAAGGCCACACCGTCAGCCCCGAGCTGTGCGCGGCTCTGAAGAGCTTCGTGTCAGTCGGAGGGGAGGCAGCCTCCTCGAAGTCGGTTTCACCGGAGCTGCTGGCGGCCACGGAAGCTCTCGCCGCGATCGCCAGCCCGAACCAGACCGCGTATATGGGCTACGCGAATCTCCTGGCGAACCCAGCGAGCATCGGTTCAGAAACGGCCGTGCAGGCCCTCTCGGCGGACTTCGTCAAGGCTGCGGAGGGAGATCTGGCAACCTGCGCGTAGAGCTCATCCGAGAAACCCAGCGAGAACGCAGAAGCCCCTAGTCACGCGACTGGGGGCTTCTCTGTTGCTGTTGCCAGCCCGGCTCAGAACGGCAGCCAGGTGTTGAGGATCGACAGCTGACCCTGGGCGCCGAGGCTGACGCGCTTGAGCTGAGCGTCGCGCTGGAGCATGGCCAGAGCCTCATTCCCGAACGGGTACAGGTCCTTGCCCCAGACGACGATTGTCGGGATGCAGGCCTTCCGGGACGCCTCGGCGCATGCCCAGGTGCCGCGGGATGTTTCCGCTCTGTCTTCACCGGGAGCGAGCGCGTATCCGTGCGTCGGGAACGCGATGCAGATGGTTGCACCCATGTGGACCATCTCTGCGTCCCGGCGGTTGCCGGCTAACCGGCAGACGGCGTTCGCCTTGTCCCAATCAGGACATGCAGGGGTGTGCTGGTTCCACTGGCCGGCGTGAGCCTCCGTGCTCATGCCCAGCTTCCGGGCCTCCCCTGCCAGGACCATGTCCGCGCCCGGTTCTGCCCCGTGCACCAGGACGGACCCCATGATGGGCGCGTTCAGGAGCGCCAGCGTTGCGCTCAGTGCATCCGATGAGATCTCCGGGTTGGCCCAGCTGCGGCTGCCAGTCATCAGGATGCGGGCGGGCGCACCCATCACGCGATGGCTCGTTCCCACTTGGGCATGAGGCCCTCGTCGAGACGCTTCGAGAACTCGAGCTGGACGCCCGGCTGATCGGCGTGCGAGCCGAAGACCTCCCAGCCGGCGGGCGGGGCCTCGAAGGGATCGTCCCCGCCCCCGATGGCGAGCCACCGCGGCGAGACCCGCAACACGCGGGCGAAGGCCATGAACTCTTTCGGGGACGCCGCGTTGCGGGTCGATGCGCAGAGGGCATCCCAGCGGGCGAGGGTGATCCCCGCTGCGTTCTTGCTCCGGCAGAGGTCAGCCAGGCCGTGCTCACCAACGCGGAGAGCCAAGGCATGCTGCACACGGGCACGGAATGCAAGGTCGGCGGCTTCGTGAATGACCTGGCTGATGCGGTCGCGTTCGGCCGTGGACACGAGTGCCCCGATTTCGGTGCTCATGGTCATGAGGTTCTCCTTGGAGTCAGTGGTTCGAGGGGTGTTGCGAGGTGCGTGGCTGGGCCGGGTGGGGCTGAAGGCCCAACCCGGCCCGGTGGTGCGGCTACAGCAGGTAGCCACGATCGGTGGCGGTCATGAGCTTCTCGGCGACGAGCCAGGGGTTCGAGGCGTAGAGCCCCGAGTTCGGGAGCGTGTTCAGCTCGATGACGACGGGGTGCCCGCTGTCCCTGTGGGCGTTACCACGGGTCCCGCCGTCGAAGGCCACGTCGATGACGACGGTGCCGCCGTGCTCGCTCGCGACCTTCCGGCCGAACTTGACCAGCTCGGCAACAGTTCCGATGCGGTACTCGACCGGGGACGGCGTTGCGTCGCGGCCATAGCTGGCGAGGGGGCCCCGCCATTTGCGGACGCGAGTGTCGAACGAGCCGTCGTCGATGTTGCGGTCGAGGGGTGTGAACTCTTCGATGCAGCCGGCGCCGGAGATGACTTCTCCGTCGACGACGAAGAGCCTGTACTCGTAGGCGAGCTCGAGCTGATCCTGAACGAACACAGCGTCGGCCAGGCCCTCGAGGCGCACGTAGTCCCACCCGAGCGCCTCGAGCAGGCGCTCTTCAACAACTGTGGGGTCGAGGTCGAGCTTGATCGACCAGATGCCGCCCTTGAGCGCCGTCGCCTTCACGATCGCTCGCTCGACGCCGAACTTCCGGTGCCGCGCGACCATCCAGGTGATGATGTCTGTCGCCGGGTCGCCGCCGATCGAGCCGAGGAGCATGCCCCGGCCGCCGTACTTGCGAACGAGGGGGTGGCCCACCAGCTTGTCTACCGCGTGGCGGCCACCGTCTTCAACGCGATCCACCGGGCCCAGGCGGCGCGACATCTCGTCGGCGGTCCAGGGGGTCTCGGCAGTACCGGGGGCCTTGGCTACGAGGCGCGACCCGTTGGTGGCGTACCAGGCGGCCGAGAGCCGGGCCGCGTCTTCCCAGAAGTCTTCGACGTCGGCATCAGGATCGGTTTCGGTGCGCATGTGGGGGAAGGAGTGCGAGACGTCAAAAAGGATGTTGACGGCCAGTTGACGCTTGGCCTCGGACCAGTCATCCGGGATTCCCGGATAGGGGCGAAGGTCGCCGGAGAATAGCTGCGGAAGGTCGCCTGAGGTGGATGCAGCGACGTCGCTAAGGGGAATGGTCATGATCGCTCCTGCGGATGGTTGGCAACGCAATGGGAAGGGTGGCGAGGCGCTCAAAGAGCTGCCGCGCCGGACGTGGCTTGGACACAAACAGGACCACCTACATCGGGGCTTGAGTCTCACTGCGCCTCCCGAACACGGCTGTGCCGTGAGACGAGCAGCGCCGTGCTGCACAGCAGCGGCGCGCGAGGGTTTCGGGTCTAGACATGGGCGAGGGCAAAGCCCCAGAACATGGCACCACAACAGAACTCAATGGTATGATTATGCTCGTAATCGAGCAGAATTTACAACCCAGACCAGGAGTCATGCATGAGCGATCCGAGCACAGTGAAGGCTCCCGACCGGATCAGGAAGCCCGTCCGGCTTCACCCGGACACAGCGCAGCGGGTCAAGTACTGGGCCGACAAAGAGGGCCTGTCCGAGAACGAGTACATGGTGCTCGCGATCGAAGAGAAGATCGCTCGCGCCAACGGCGACTACGAGCTGCCGACTCTGGAACAGTTCCGGCTGAATCAGATCATCGACGAGATGAAGGCCCTATCCACGAACGCAGCCAACCTGGAGGCTGTCGTGACCAGTGGCTTCGACTCGCTGCTCGGCCTGACCCGTGGCGACTCCTACCTGCTCGATAACGAAGACGGCGAGCTCGGCGCTCCCGACAACGTTTCGGCTATGGCCGGCGGCTAAGCCTCCGCCCTGCACAGCCGGCCCAACCAGCACGAGTACCACCCGCGCCATACGAGCGCGAACACAGCACGCCACACGACGAGAAGGACGAGGGGAATCACCGAATGGGGTTCTTGGATGAAGCGATGGGTGCCTACAAGCCGCCCGCGGCCGAAGATTTTGAGATTTCACTGCCCGCCCGGCGCGAGCCGAAGAAGGAAGCAGCGGACTCAGGTGAGCCGCGTGACCTGGGTCAGCACGGCGGTGCAGCAGACGGCTCCCAGGGACCGGCCGACACGGTAGGTGGAAGCACAGGGGGCGCAGCCAGCGCGGCTGAGCCGGTGCCGCAGCGTGACGAACCCGACGACGGCGAGCACACGGACTCCACCGAGCAGGACGTGGTCACCAGAGCCGCTGCAGCGGCCGCAGCAGCAGTAGCCGCAGACGAGCCTGCCGACGACGCAGCTGAGCCCACAGCCGTCCCGGATTCCCCTGCAGCCGAGTCGCGCGAGGACGAGGCCACTGACCTCGACGAAGAGCCCACTGTGACCGAGAAGCCGGTGACAATGAAGCAGGCGCTGGCCGGTATCACCGGAAGTGTCCCGCACGAATTCCAGAAGACCGGCTTCTCCGCCGGTGGGGCTGAGACGCTCACGGTCACGCGGTTTCCGCTGACGCTGGTCGACCGGCTCAGGCTTTCGCTGGCACCCGCTGTCGGAGGCGAGTTCGCTGAGGCACTGTCGTCGACGGCGTTGATCACCGCGTTCCTGATCGCCAAGACCGGCGTGGAGCTGGACGTAGACGCGAACACCGCGGTTGCCGTGGACGTCTTCCGTCAGGTGGACCCGCGCTTGCTGGCTGTCGAGGACAAACTCGACGAGACGATGCGCGATGTGTCCCGGCTGGCCGGGGCGATGAAGCTGAGCCTGAAGCGGATCGCTGAGACCGGAGACGTGGTCGACATCCTCGATTTCGCGATGTCCTACCTCGTCGCAGACCGGGTTGCGGGCCTGACCACGACGGATACTGACGAGAGCACTGTCGACGTGACGCAGAAGAAGGTGCTGGTCGCTCGTGAGAGCATCCGGAAGCGGGCAAAGGCCCAGCGCACCATTGAGCGTCAGCGTGACGGCCGCAGGATGGCCTGAGATGAGTGCGGGTGTGGCCCTCTCACCGTTCGAGGGCATGAGTCTCACAGAGCTGCGCAGTCGCGCTTCCGAGGAGCGCGTGGAACGGGCCGAGCACGTTGCGGAGCTGGTTGCACCGGTACTGGTGGCATCACCTCGCGTGGATACGCTGTCGCCGTCTGCAGAGGCAGGGGTCGCCGTCGCTGGGTCGTCCTTCGATGCTGTGGTGTTTGCCGAGGGCTACGCCACCTCGAAAGAGGCGTCGTGGGCGGTAGAGATGTCCGAGGCCCGCGAGATCCTCGACGACGAGAGCACCAGGCCGCGGCGTTCCACGATCCGCCTCGTGTTGTACGTGGTCGCGATCGTCGTCGTACCGCTGCTGGCCGGGTTTCTCATCTATCTGGGCCTGCTGTGGACCACGCCGGGGATCTCAACCCCGCCCGATTGGCTGCCCCATGAGCTCTGGTTCCCGCCGTTTCCGCTGCCGTCCACCCGGTGAGGCCGGTGAAGCGAGCGATGAGCTGACGGACCACGCAGAAGTGCGTTTTCTGCTGGTTATTCAACGTGCGCTACACTGAGAAACGTCCCTGGTTGCTTGGCTTTGCGAACTTGGATCCTCATTCTCCCCCGGAAATGAGGTCAGAGAACTCCCCCGGCGTGGTACCTGGGGGTTTTTTCTTGCCCGGAAGCTCGCGCGCGGTGACGAAGAAGAACCGCAGCCCTCCCCCGGGTTCAGCTCAGCTACCGAGAGGCCGGCCCTGACGGAATCCGCCGTTGTTGCGCGGGAACGGCTCGCCGTTGTTGAACTCGATGGCCAGGCGTTCGATCTCGCGCTCGAGG
Source organism: Cryobacterium zhongshanensis (assembly GCF_022760445.1). Taxonomy (NCBI): domain Bacteria; kingdom Bacillati; phylum Actinomycetota; class Actinomycetes; order Micrococcales; family Microbacteriaceae; genus Cryobacterium; species Cryobacterium zhongshanensis. The sequence continues at coordinate 16,996 of NZ_JALGAR010000006.1, forward strand.
GCGCCTTCAACGAGAGCCGTCATTGAGGTGTAGCCGCCCTCGTAGCCGGCGGTCCGGAGCACAGCGGTCTCAGCGCGCTTCTTCAGCGACATGCGGAGGCCGAACGTGACGGATTTCTTCTCATCGCTCTCGACCTGCACGGGTACGGGAACAGGGGCAATAACCGGCGCCGGTGCCGCAACGACCTCCGGCTGCAGGGCGGGGACAGCGGCAAGCACGGGGGTCGCCACCGGCTCAGGTGTAGGCGCTGCCATCAGGGTGACCGGATCCGCAGCGACAGCCGGCGGTGCTGACTCAACAGCAACGGGCACGGCGGGCGCCGGAACGGGCGCGACCGGCGCAACAGCCTGCTCAGCGACTGGCTCTGCGGGGACGGCTGGCTCGGACGGAACTGCTACCTCGACTGGCACTGAAACCTCGGCTGGCGCCGTGACCGGGGACGTGCGGACCTCTTCGACGTCGGGCACAAGCTTGAACGGGCTGGCGCTACCTGGTCGACGACGGGCGTGAGCGGTCATACTGCCTTCTCCTTGGTGCCCAGGAACCGGGCGAGGTAGGTGCGTGCGACGGCGTCGTACAAGGCGACGGTCTTTCGGCCGTTGCGATCGGTCCAGTCGGACAGCGATACCGCAGCGGCGTCGGCCTCGGCGAACCGCGACCATTCGGGAATGTACGAGGGGTTCAGCAGCTCGGTGCTGTCGGGCAGAACCACTACCCCACCGAGGTTCCAGACCAGATCGCCGAAGTGTTCGCGAAGACCTTCGATCTGGAAGTCGTGCTCGAGGGTGGTCTTCCGCCGGGTGACCACGACGCCGCCCACGGCAAGCGTCGGGTTGGCGATGTCCATGGCGTGACGGGCAACGAAGTCCTTCACCCGGATCGCAGCTTCGACTGAGTCGTAGTTCGGGTCGGTGGGAATGATGATCGTGTCGGCGGCGGCCATCGACATCTGAACCAGGTGCCCGAGGTCAGGTCGGGTGTCGATCAGGATGACGTCGTATTCGCTCGTCCACCCTTCGAGTGCCTTCTGGAGCCGGCGCACGGCGCCAATCACACCCGCCTCGGTTTCGCGGTTGATGAGGTCGAATCGAGCGGGAAGGACGTCGATGTTGTCGGCTTCCAGGGTCGGTGTCCCGTCGGGCAGAACCCAGCCACAGGCAACGACTGCCCCCTCCCCCGCGCCAGCCTGGTCGGCCTTGATGACCTCAGACATCGTGGCAATCGGCTCTTTCGGGTCCCACTCGATGCCAAGGCGCCGTGTGGCGTTGGCCTGTGGGTCCATGTCGACGACCAGAACCTTCTTGCCGGCGCGGGCCAGAGCCGCGGCGAGCTGCACGGTCAACTCCGTCTTGGCCACGCCACCCTTGTTGTTCGAGATGACAGCTGTATGGGCCACGATTTGAGCCTCTCCTGAGAAGTCGGGGAAACCAATAAACACAATACTTGTTTGTGTTTCAAGGGTTAATTGTCTTGCATTACTTGTGACCCTCGCAGAGAGGGGCACCCGCTGGCAATAGGTAGGTAAAAGCCAATAAACACAAGGCTTGTTTGCCTTGAATAGATTGTATTCGCGTACCCGCGTCGAACCGGGTATCTCGCCCTCGCGGCGTGTGCCCCGGGATGCTCCCGTTCGACCCTCTCCCTCCGGTCTTCTGCACACGATGAGCCAAACCCTTGGGAATGCGCGAGCATCCTCGGGAGAATGACCATGAACGCAAACAAGACCATAAATACAAGGGTTGTTTGTATTGCAAGACTTGTATGTGTTCAAAGGCTTGTAAGTCTTGTATTCAATGCGCGAGGCGCTCGGGCCCTGGTTGCCGGTCGACGACCTGGTCAGGAGGCCGCTCGCCCACCGAACGGCCGGACAAACACGATAAACACCCTCAACACCATAAATACAAGCGTTGTTTGTCTTGCAAGCGTTGTTTGTCTTGCAAGGGTTGTTTGTCTTGCAAGGGTTGTTTGTCTTGCAAGGGTTGTTTGTCTTGCAAGGGTTGTTTGTCTTGAATGACATTGAAGGCTTGTATTCAACGACGAGGTACACAGATCTCGACACCGGGGGAGTGCCGGGATACTGCCTGAGCAGCGGCAGCGGCGCGCACGCCGACGCGACCCGAGTCGACAGACGCGTTGACTGCCGGCCCGATACCCACTGCGCATCTCCGCTACGCAACATCGCCCAGGTACTGCCAACGGTTCTCCGGGTTGAGCAGACCAGCGGCCACGAGCTCTCGTGCAGCACGGTGGTCAGCTCGGTTGAAGCTATCCCTCGGATACCGCGGCCAAACGCGTTCGCCCGGCGCCGTCACGGCGAAGAGAGGCCGGCTCGACGCATAGGGCCGCCTCGGGCGGTTCCTGGGGGAGGTGTTCATCGTGATCACCTCTGCCTGCCACCACTCCCACACCTCACGTTCCACCCTGTACCTCTCCGCACGATCTGCCATCGTCCCGTCGACACCGAGAGCCTGCGCTGCCCGGTCGCGGAAGTCTCTCTTCGCTCTTGCCCAGCCGTCCCTATGTCGAACGAGGAGCTTGTGCAGACGTAGCCGGCTGAGGATCGTCGCTGTATGCCTGGCAGACACACCCAGAAGCCGTGCAGACGCTTCCACGGTGAGCGAGGGATGCTGCTTCAGCAGCGCGTAGAGCTTCCCCGCGAGGGCCCCGAGTCCACGGCGCGTGAACAGGTCGTGCCGCTGGTCTGTGAGCTCCGCTTCCAGCTGTGCAATCAGCGCAGCGCGCGCGTTGAATAGCGCAGTCGCAGCCCGAGTCGCAGCGGGGGAGCCAGCGTCAGCAGGTGAGTTCTCAGGCAGGTCAGATGAAGAATCCCCTGCCGGGGGGCGGGGGTTATTCAGTAGATGTGACCGAACTGTACGAGGACCTGTGGACAACGTCGAGACCAGTCGCCATTCGGCCGCGTTGCCCTCGTCGGTGGCACTGACCCGCTCGAGGTAGCCCGCCTCGACAAGGGCAATCAGCGCGTTGGCGGCAGTGGTGCGGCCGAGACCACCCATCGGGCCAAGGTCGCGGATGGCCGCGGCGACGACGGGCTTTCCGGTTTGCAGAGTGAGATACGCCACAGCGCGAAGAATCGTCTGCTGGTTCGACGCCGCTTCTGTTGCACCCCAACGCCCAGGATTGACCCTGAACCGGTCCAGCAGGTCAGCCACGGCGCCGACGAGGCCGTCCAGCACCGAGAGGTCCTCCGGGGTCTTCCGGGCCGGGAGAGGGCGTTGTAGGGCTGCGTACTGGAGGGCTTTGTCCCATTGGCGCTCGAGGCGGGCGCGGGCTTCACCGGAGCTACGACGTCGACGGCCGCCGCGACCGTTGTTCTTGGTCCGGTAGTGCTCCATCCCCGGAGCGGTCTTCGCAGCGTGCTGCACGTCCAAGAGGGTCCAGCCGGCGTTGGCGGCCGAGAGCAGGCACATGAACCCGGTCCAGCTCGGGTTGCTGCCGCCGTCGATGGTGGCCATGTGCGCGGTGCCCGCCGCGCTGAGCTCCCGGTGCACCCGGTGGCGTTCGTCTAGTGGCCCCGACGGGCGGCTCTCCTGCGCTCGGAGGGCGGGTTTCCGTTCGTCCAACAGGGCCGCGAGGGCGACCAGGTCCGCGCGAGTGGTCGAGGGCAAGGCCAGGTCATCGAGATCGCCCCGGAGCACGGTAGAGACGCTCCCGTCGCGGTGCGGGGAGAGCGGCGGGCGGGCGGCGCCAGTCACGGGGTTCTTCAGCATGCCGAAGTCGAGCTGGCTGTAGGAGACCTGGGCTGCGCTGGCCACGGCCGCGACGTCGTCCCGGCCCGCCCCGTCTCGGAGGGCGATCCAGAGGTGCCGGCCCCCGGATCCGGAGGACTGGCAGACGACGTGCCTGACAGCAAGTTCAGTGAGGGCCCTCGAGAGCGCGTTGCACTGGTCCTGCGCCTGCTCCATGAGCTCGGCGTCGACTGTGCCTTTGATCTTGCCGTCGAAGTCGAAGCAGAGGAACCAGAAGACCCCGTGCTCGTCCGCGAGATTCATCGCCCACGGTGTCGTGGGTTCGACGGCGCCAACCCGGTGGATCAGGGGGTAGTTGTTCTCGTCGAGTCGTCCGTAGGCGTCGCGCTTCATGACCCGGACTTGGTCGCGGGGGCTGAGACGGCGCGTCAGCGACCAGGGCGTCCACGCTTCGTGGGACACGCCGGAAAAAAGGGTTGGCACATTGCGATCGAACTGAGCTATGCTCTGTGGCATAGAAGAACCTCCCGTGAGGGCTGGCGATTCGGATTAGCTCTAACCTCGGTGCCGGGAAGCTGAGAGGGTTTGAGCTAAGAGACTTGAAGAAGCCCGTCGCGAAAGCGGCGGGCTTCTTGCTTTTAGGCGACGTCTGAGATTGGCAGCTCCAAGCGGGTGAGCGTTGCGCCGGCGGGTGCGAACTCGGGCATCTTGATGTCCAGGGCGATGAGCGTCGCGAGATAGTCGTTCATGGTCAGGCCCAGGTCATCTGCACGGTTGCGGGCTGCGTCAGCAAGCGGTGCGAGGGCACGGGTGCCCAGAAGCTCACGCTGACCCTTTGACGGACGACCACCACTTGAAGTTCGCATGGGCATAGTCAAGTCCATATCAGTAACTGTTATTGGCATCTGGGCGGGCGTGTCGCACCAGGGCTGAGTAAATCGGCGCGGAGATTTTCGTGCGCTGACCTCCGGTTACCAAAGGATTGCTGAGCAATTCTTCGCCCTGGAACGCGGACGAGTGACAGCGCTCAGGCAGTTCGTACGCGATGCCGGAGCAGTCTTCGGTCGTCTGCGCAATCCTGTCGCAGCTGGTTTTTTCGGTCTTTGGCGCTCTTCGCTCGAGGTCCTGCAGGGTTCGATTTCTCACCACCCAGAGCTATCGCAAACCGGAAAAATGCTCGTGGTGATCGGCGATCACAGGCGGCAATTCCCTCTGTGGTTGCGTTAAGAACTGAGATTTGAACAGGTTAACTACAGGATTAACTACAGGGGGAGCTGTCTGCGCGGCCGCGCATCCCTTGTCCCCACTGGCATCCGAGGGTGCTCGCCGAGCTCGGTCCGCCACCAATTGACCCCAAACCCGCCACTGAATGACCCCAAGGCCGCCACCGAATCACCCCAGAGCGCCACCAGAACCCCCCAGGAATTGTGGGGGTAATTGGTGGCGCTTAGGCCTCAAAAAAACGAGCATCTTGCGCCACCAAATGACCCCACGTTTCAGGGCTTGATCCAAGGTCCTGAATGGGCTCCGCTGGACGCGTATCGGGTCAGGTATGCGCCACCAAAACACCCCAGCCGCATCGGTGAGCATGGCCCCCGAAGGAGTGCCCCGCGATATGAGGGTCAGGGCCGCCACCAAATGACCCCACCGGGTCGACTCAGAAACGAGCAAAAGTGGTTTTAGCTCGGCAAATTTCGTGCCGCGAGATACGGCCCCAGGTCGAGGCTCGAAAAGAGACACTTCCGAGGGGGCGCCACCAAATGACCCCACGACCTCCGGTGCTACGCCCGCGGAGGAGGTGCTACTTGGCTGGGGGCTTCTGGCTGACCTGTTTGAACGGCTTATTCGGCGTGACGTGGGTCAGTGACGGCCGGAGGATCAGGTAGTCGTCCGTGGGCTCGGCGTTCAGCGTGGGATACACGATCTGCACCTCCCGGAGGACCTTGATGAAGGCCGTCCGGAACGCTCGGATGCGAGCGTACTGGGCTCCGAACTGGTTGTGCAGGTCGACCCACTTGATGCGCGTCGGCTTGGTCAGGTAAAAGACTCGATGCGTGGCCCAGAGGTAGACGTCGTAACGTAGGCTCGATCCGCCCAGGGCCCGCAGCGCCTTGAGGTCGATGGGCACCGGGGCGTTGATGATCGACTCATAGAACTCCTGGGACAGGCGGACCTCGGAGGCCCACAGCGCCTGGTCACCGGGATCTTCACGGTTGGCCCACCACAGGTGCACGCTCTTGGCGATCTGGAAGTACTCGGCGACTGTGCCGTAGCCGTCCTCGGTGGCGGCGAAGCCTTCGACCGTGAGCTGGGCGCCGAAGAGGGCTCCCAGCTGGCCCTTGACGATGTTGGCGTTGCGGCCGCTGTAGTCCACGCCGAGGTTGGTCAGGAAGGAGCGCATGCTTCGGCCAAGATCCACGACCGGGCTCTTGGTGACGAATGCCTCGGTGGCGACGTACGTGAGCGCGAGCCTCGGATAGATGCCGAAGGGGTACTTCCGGACCCGGGAGCCATCCTTCTCGGTGATCAGGGCGGGGCTCATGGTCAGGACCACGTTGCCGTTGCGCCGCTCGTAGTATTCGACGGCGCCGGGGTTCCGCAGCGGCACCGAGACCTGGGCAAACAGCCGGGCCGAGAAGCCGATGTTGCTGTCCTCGGGGTTGGCTTCCTGGTAGGTGGCGAAGTTGAGCATCTTCAGCCGGGACCGCGGGATTGACAGCGGCGACCAGGTGCCGGCGGCTTCGACCTCGCCGTCGCGCTTGGCGATCGCGGTGGCGTCGGCGTCGAAGCCGCCGGGCACGGCAAGCTCAGCTGAGACCGTTGCGGACGGGTCGGCAGACTGAGCGGACTCAGTGGAATCGTCCGGAGCAGCGGCCCCGGCCTGCGACTTAGCAGTCATACTCGGACACCCTGGTTAGGTCTCCAGTCGTGGTCTTCACACCCAATGTCGGTCCCCCTGTGCGCTCACCTGCGCACGTACAGGTCGATCCATTATGGGCGGCCCCTCGTTGGGTCCCGTCACAGCGTGCCGTAGTCCACCTTCTCACACCCCCCCCCCGATGGGTGCCGACCCGGCGCGGTTTCCGAAGGTCTATCAGCGGATCATGGACGTTGAGTCCGGGGGAGTGCGGCGTGACGCGACCGGTGCTTAACCCGGGGAGATGGGCAGCTCGCCCGGGTCTACGCGTTGATGTCGCCGGGTGCCGGCGTCCGTGCACGTGTCTCGTCGTGCAGGCTCTGGGCCAGGGTGTCCCAATCGGGCTCGTGGCGGTAATTCGTGACGCGCTCCAGCTCCACCGGCACGGTGAAAGCGCGCTCCGAAGCGATGACTGTGAGCATTTCGGCGTAGGCCGTGAAGTAGGCGTCGACGTCGGCGCGGTACTTGGCCTCGAGCGTCTCACGCTTCTGGTCGATCGCGTCATCGTTGGCGCCGTCGTCTTCCGGTCCGGTGCCGTCGTCGTAGCCGTCGCTCAGCTGGTTGTCCGCGTCGTCGAAGAGGGCCCGAAGGCCGAGGTCCTCGAACACGCTTTCAGGGTCCAGAATCAGCCTCACGGGCTCGGTTCGGTAGAGGTGCAGCTGGTCCTCGGGGACGGAGCTCGCCACGATCTGGCGTACGAAGTCAGCTTCCCAGGACCCGGGACGGCCGGCGAGGAGCGCATCCACGCTGCCGAGGTTCGCCGCGGTGGTGGTGACCAGGCGGGTCAGGATCTCACCAAAGTCATAGCGCTCCGAGTGGCCATCGCGGCTCTCGTACGTGCGCCGGGCGATCGCCGTCATCCTTCGGGCGAGTTCGTCCATGTCGTCTTTGAAGGTGGTGCCGGGTTCGTCCTGGTCGGCCATGGCTGTGCCTGTCTTTCTCGCTCGGGTGGGATGCGGGACGGTGTCTAGGGTACGGCGTGGGGCAGGATCTGGTCATACGGTCCACGAAATCCGCGTGGCCAGCAAATGGTCAGGTCCTGACCTCGGATTGGCCAGCAGTTGACCAGGCGACGGCCACGCCAGCTCGCCGGGATACGCACGGGAGCAAATGTACCTGCATGTACTTACACCCCACCAAGTACAATCGATTCGGGCAAAAGAGCCGGTCAAACGGCAATTATCGGATACCGTGAGAAATACTCTCGGAACACTTATTTGTACGCTGATCGGGGGAAACAGTGAATGTACCTGGTGTACCTGCATGTTTTCAACCCTCTATACACAAGGCAAACATGAAGCGTACGCATACCGAAAGGTACCTACTTAGTCATTTATTGAAAGTAGTAGGTACACCAAGTACAAATAGCTTTTGAACGCCGAGACCGTTGATATTCCGCCGATCGCATGTACTTACAGGTGTACCTGGAGGTGCCGTTTATGCACGTACACCAGCAGGTACAACACTTCTGGGTGTTAGGCTGAGCGAACGTTCCATGCAGTTGGTACCACCCGGTTATCCGACCAGGCACCTGCGCGGGGCAAGCAAAGCCTTGAAAGGAACCCTTATGGGATCAACGATGGACGCCGGCGGTAATCCCGGCTCTTCGGCGGGGCAGACAGCCCGCTCCACGCCGCACACGCCCACTTCGGCGGAGACGCTCACCGAGCGCACTGTCTCCAAATACCTCTCCACGATCGTGGATGACCCCTCGGTCCAACTGGGCCAGATCCGCGACGCGCTGCTCCAGCGCATCAACGCCGAGATCGAGCTCGAGAACAAGGGTCGCAAGGACGCGTACTCGAGTTCCCCGCCGCTGCTGAAGCTTCAGGTCCTGGACGAGCTGACCGTTGTGCGCGTGCTCCTGGCTCGCCGACGGATCGTGGCAATCAGCCTGTCCGGCGCCCGCGCAGCCGACGACACAGTGCTGGCCATGTTCTGCGAGATGGGACCGGACGAGGGGCTCTACGTCATCAGCGACGCGCCCATCGCCCAGCTGGCCAGCGACGTTCGGCCCTCCTTCTCCGGCAATGCGATCGAGTCGCTGCTCAAGCGGCTGCGCATCCACGCCCCAGTGGTCAGCAAGACCATCGACGCACACCTGATCCCTGTCGCCAACGGCGTCTTCGACCACGACCAGCAGGTGCTGCTGGACTTCTCACCGGACTGGGTCTTCCTGGCCAAGTCCCCGGTCGACTACGACCCACTCGCGCCGAGCCCGATCATCGACACTCCTCACGGCGATCAATGGGACGTGGAGAGCTGGATCAGGGATCTCAGCGACGACGAAGGTGTGCCCGAGCTGCTGTGGGAGCTGCTGAGCGCCGTGGTGCGCCCCGGCGTCCGCTGGAACAAAGCGGCGTTCCTCCAGTCGTCCCGCGGCAACAACGGCAAGGGCACGCTGTGCGAGCTGATGCGCGGCTTGGTGGGACCGGACGGTCACGCCTCGGTGCCGATCGCCAACTTCGGCAAACCCTTCGCCCTCACCGAGCTGGTGCACGCCCGTGCGATCATCACCGACGAGAACTCGGTCGGCGCGTTCGCCAAGGACCTCGGCGACTTCAAGGCGATCGTGACCGGGGACATCTTCACACTGGATCGCAAGTATAAAGACCCGATCAGCGTGTCATTCTCGGGCATGGTCGTGCAGTGCGTCAACGACTTCCCGAAGAGCCGCGACAAGAGCGCGTCGTACACTCGGCGGCAGCTGTTCATCCCGTTCAAGAAGTATTTTGGCGACACCGAGCGTGGCTACATCAAGAGCGACTACCTCAAGCGCCCAGACGTGCTGCGGTACGTGCTGCGCCGGGTGCTGGCGATGCAGCACACCCAGTTCTCGAACCCGGCCGCGTGCCAGGAGCTGCTCGCTCAGTTCCAGCGCGAGAACAATCCCGTGCGGGACTTCTGGATGGAGTTCGAGGAAGAGTACGTGTGGGGCCTGCTGCCCACGGCCTTCCTCTACGACCTGTTCGTCGCCTGGTTCCGAAAGACCCACCCCGCCGGCGTGCCGGTCAACCGCAACGACTTCGCCTCCAACCTGGTCGAGGTGCTCTCCAGCGACAGCCAGTGGGTGTACACCGATCCCCAGAAGAAGCACCGGCCCGGTCACAAGATGGACGACTTCGAGCCGCTCATCGCGGAGTACGACCTGCACGACTGGATGAACCCGTCTTACAGCGGCACGGACCCCGCCAAGCGGTGCATCCCGGCGCTGAAGACGTTCTACATCGGCGTGACCCGGATGCCTCTCGGCAGCAGCGCCAGCGGCGCAGCGGGCGGCTCAGGCGTAGCCGGCGGTGGCCCGGAAGATCAGGCCCGCGAGGACTCTGCACGCGACGAATTGGTGGACGCGTGATGAAGAACGAATATGCGATGGTGATCGCCGCGGCCATGGTGCGGGCCGCAATGCGCACCGGGAAGCGTGATGGCACGATCTGCTTTCTGGCGTGGGAGGACGACGCAGGCAAGCGCGAGTTCGGCGCGGGATTCAGCGATGGCCAGGGTCACGAGTTTGTCGAGCTCAGCCTCTCGGACGAGGAAGTCGCCGTGGCACGGTCGGTTCTCGGGGAATGGGAACGGCAGAGTCACGGCGCGCTGCCCTGGATCGACTTCATCGTTGTGGCGACGATGTCCTCGCGCGGCCCGAATGGGATCGCCCTGGCCTCGTCGACGGTGCCGCGGTCGCTCCTCAGTGACCGATACCGGTCCGAGGCGCGGCGCCTGGCTCACACTGAGCCGCTGGTGACGCGGCTGGGCCATGCCGCCGAGGTCGCGCTGGCACAGCGAGGCCGCAGGTCCTGAGCGTGGTGGACGGCACCGCAGAGCGCGCCGTCCACATCCGGCGGCAGGCTGCGAAGGCGCGTCGGGGGAGTTCTTTCTACAAGCCGGGCTGGGATGATCAGGATCCGCAGCGCGAGACCCTGTGCGGCGCCCCGGCAGGCCTCGACATGTCGTGGGCGGAGACGCGCTGGGAGAAGAACCTCGCGTTCGTGACCTGTGCGCGTTGCCGGGAGCTTCGCACTTCGATCTGACTCTCGCTGCTCTGGTATATTTACTGATATACGAGAAGAAACAGCTATGCGACCGATGGCCGCGGATCGAAAGACGGCGAACAGATGACGAGCGAAAAGACGACGGGAGCGACGAGCCGGCTCGATGCAGGGGCTTCCCACGACGACGTCGTGGTGGATAGCCACTGGGCCTCGGGGTTCGAGCAGGGCAGGGGCTTCTATCGAACTCGATCGCGTAGTCTCGCGGAGTGGCTCGGTGGCAATGAGGAACGTGCCCGTATCGTCGCCGCCCGCATTGGAGAGATCGGGGTTGTCCCAGAGGGCCGTCGCGGTGATGGTGACGAAGCTGCGGTCGTCGACGTTATTCACCTCAATGACCCCAACGCGGGTGCGGCTGTCAAGGACACCCTCGTCTTCCGCGGATGGGGCAGTCGGCACCTCTATCGCCCCGACATGGCCGGGCGCCGATACAGCCAGTCGTTGGACAACCGTGTTGCGGCAAAAGTCTTCGATCACCGCTTCTTGGAGGCTTACGACGAGGGTCATGAGCCTATGTTCGTGTCGTATCCGTACGTGCTGGAACCCGAGTACCGGCCCTTCTTGAAGAAGCTTCTGGACCGGGGATGGCTCATTTCACTCAGCCCGTACGGCAACCATGTTCGCAACGGAAGCTTGCGCCTCACCTTCAGTGAGTACAACGACTGCTCGGAGTACGTCGGGGATCTCAACGCACAACGTTATGCAATCGAGGCGGACGCGTACGGTCAGGGCGGGACGCACGAGATCACGCAGGTCGGGAAGCTGTATTGCGTCGCCGTGGGCTCTTCACGCCTGTTCGATGCGGTCTTTGAGGGTCTGATTGACGACGACGGCTGGGTCCTGGCACGAAGCGACGAAGGCGAAGACCCTCTTCGGCCGAGTATCCACATCTACTTTCGCGAGCGGTCCAAGGCAGCTGCGTTTGTTAGCAATCACCTCGACGAACGCGGGTTCTGATGGGGCGGCCGGAGTAGACCTGACGCTCGAGCGTTGATTCCCGGGCGTCCGACGAAACCTTGACCTCGGCACGATGGATTTGCTCGTTTATCAGCCGAAACTGATAGACTCGGCCCCTACGAGGATATTCAGTCACGCGCTTGCGCGGACGAGGGGAAGCCGGATGATCAAGGAACAAGACGAGAGTCTCACGAGCGAAACGGACTTGGTTCAGGCGCAGGCGCAGATGACTCGAGCGCAGTTCGAGACGGCGCGGGCACTGGCCCAGGCGAACACCATCGCGGTGATGGCGGCGATGGGTCTCAAGTTCGACAAGACCGGTCAGTTGAGCCAAGCGAAGATCGACGCGTTGGTCAACGCTCTGGACATCGTCCGAGACGTTTCCGTACGGCTGCGGCCGCGGGTGAACCTCTGATGGGGAAGTTCTCTCGATTCGGCGGGCTTCGATCGTGGCGGGTGGAACGTTCCGCCGCACCGGACTTCCCTGTCGGCCTCTCGGCTGCTCAGCTTGACCGGCAGCGCACCGCAGCTCGTTGGGTGACCCTGGCCGTCTGGCGCCAGGCGCGCGACAAGACCTGCGTCGTGGCCTCAAGCGTGGTCTCGGAGGCGCTGACTGTCCTGGGCATTCAGAACTCCGTCGTGCCCGTAGCGCCGTTCATCAAGCAGAGCGACGTCGTCGAGGCCGCTATTGCAGACCACACGTATGTTGGGCGCACACCTCATTGCTGGGTGGATGGTGGCCACGCCGTCGTAGCGTGCCCCACGGCAGGGCTCCTACTTGACGCGAGCTTCGACCAGTTCGGCACCAAGGTGCCGTATCTGGTCTCAGACTTCGATCCGGCGACCTACGTGAGCCGAGACGGCTGGCATTACGTCACGGACGCCGTGGACGTGCGCTACGTCGCGCTTGCTGACGCGGTCGAGGTGGAGGAACCCCTTCATGTCGCGACTCGAATTATGGGCCGCGAATTGGCTGCGGTGGGCGGCCACGTCGGGTTCGACGAGGGACTGCTCATGCGGGTCAATCACGCGCTGTTCACCGAGCTGGATCTCACTGAGAGGATCGCCGACGACTCGATTGACGCCGGCGCACGGACGCTGGAGAGTTTTCGCTCAGCGCGGGACGCGCGACTGAGCGTGCTGGGGTATCCGGGGCGTGTTCGGGATCCCGGGGACGCTCGACTGGAGACCCTGTTGCAGGTGGTCGCCTGATGGCTGAGACACTCTTCCCGACCAGGCAGCGCTGCAAGACGTGCTCGAAGAAGCTCGGCGGCCCGGGTGTGGCGGTCTATCTCGGCCTGCACTGCTCACCGCGCTGTGCAGGACTCGCTGAGCCGCACCAGGACGCCGCCACCGCGCCGCGCGAATGCAAGACGGAGCGCAATAGCCACTGGGAGTTCAAGCGCCGCTACCGCAGCTTTAGCGAGATTCCGAACAACCTCCGCGAGGACCCTTCGACTTCCTGGTATTGGTGCGGGCACTGTGGGTCGCTGCACATCGGCCACAGCCGGATCGACCTCACGAGGGAGTCCCATCGGGTGCTCGGTGACCGCGAGGCGCTGAGTGATCTCCTGGTCAAGTCCCGCGGGCATGCCACGCTGAAGCAGGTCGCTGAGGTCGCGAAGATCAGGCCCATCCGCCTGAAAGAGCTCGAGGATCCGCTGAGTCTCAAGTTCGACGCGAACGCCCTGTTCGCGGTGCTTGGCGTCTACCGGTTGAAGCTGGCTGCGGTGTTGCGCGAGGCGCCGGCGGGGAGGAAGTACTGATGCGTAAAGGGTGGGTACGAAACTTACTGACCAAGTCGAACCCGCGGCGGAGCGGTGTCACCAATGTCACCACAGGCACAAGGACAACGGGCTCCATCATAGGAATAATGCGGCAGACCGATTCTGAGCGCAATTGCCGCCGGCCTGTCGTGCGCATGAGGCTCCAGTACGCCGATCCGAGAAGCGGCAAGAGCATCATTGTGGAATATCAGGCGCGGCGCGATAGTCCGAACCTGCCCGACGGCATCCGCGACCTCGGCACAAGCTTTGACGAAATACTGCGTCAAATCCGAGGGAAGCGAGGGCGTTCAGATTATCAGGAGGCCTTCAATCAAGAACTCGCCGCGGAGCGTTATCTCCGTACCTCTCTAGGGAAGGCAGGCCCAGACGGATGTCACCACATCACTCCGGTGCCTGTCACCGTGTACCTGGGGGAGGTTACTGACGGATACGGCCAGCGGATCCAAGCCGTTTTTGGGACCGCTTAGAGGCGACGACGAGCCCAGGCAAAGCCCATCTGCGAGAGAAGACAGAAGCCCGAGAGGAATAGCCTCTCGGGCTTCTTCGTGCATGCGTGGGACACACAGAGCACCGCCTTGTCAGGCCGCTACCCGTTCTTGTGGAGCCAGTAGATGCCCGCCAAGCATGCGGCGTTCAATACGAACGTCGGGACGAATAGTGCGGGGAATCCCTGTGCTGACAGAATCGCGCCTTCCACAAGACTGATGCCGATGTACCAGCCGGCGATGAGCAGGATTGTCTTTCGTCGGTCCTTCTGGAAATTCATTTCAGTGCCTCTTTCGTTGGGTGATGGTGGAGGGAAACCCCTCCAGTTACTGGATATGCGGCGAAGCAGGAAATTCCGCTTCGCTTGTGTTCTCGGGAGCAGCTGCGCTGCTCGTTGCCAATCTGCTGACAGTTGCAACCACCCTCGAGAACACCACTCCGCGGCGGCCCCGGAAGGGCTTCCGCAATTACCTCTATGCGCGTCGTTTTGGACAGGTGCCCAAACCCGAATGCGCACGGGCTGGAACGGCCCGGATACCGGTGCCGGCGCCGTCTCTGTGGCCTGAATCCGCGGGTGATTTCATGACTCAAAGCCGGTTCTGGCGCACGTCATATTTGCACGTTTACGAGCATAAAAGGATGTAGACTAACCCCAGACCAAAACACGCAATGAAGAGCAGGAGCACAGATATGACATTGGCGATCCTTACGGAGAAGCCCAGCCAAGGCCGGGCATTCGGACAGGCCCTGGGGGGCGCGAGTGGCTCTTTCAACGGCGAGGCCTACGTCATCACCTCGGCGCGCGGCCACCTCTACGAGCTCGCGCAGCCGGAGGACCAGTTGGTCAACGCACTGCCCAGCGACGTCGCGAAGATGAAGTCCTGGAACCTCGCCGACCTGCCGTGGAACGAGGGGGACTTCTCCTGGACGCGGGTTCCCATCAAGGGCACGTCGGACACCATCGCGCAGGTGCGCGCCGCACTGTCCAAGGTCGATGAGATTGTGATCGCCACCGACCTCGACCCGACCGGTGAGGGTGACGCGATCGCGTGGAACATCATCGACGAGCTGCACCTGCACGGCAAGAAGTTCTCCCGGATGGAGTTCACCGACGAGGCCCCGGCCTCGATCCAGAAGGCGTTCGTGAAGCGCCGCGCGATCAAGTCCATGATGGACGAGGGCGACTACCGCAAGGCTGACTTCCGCAACAAGTTCGACTTCCTCACCATGCAGTTCACGCGCGTTGCGACGGTGTCTGCGGCTCAGAAGGCTGTGCTGCGGCAGGGGCGCCTTAAGTCGGTCATGGTCAACCTGGTCGGCGCACAGCTCGAGGCCCACCTCAACTACGTCAAGATCCCGGAGTTCCAGAACCGCTTCCGTGACGAGAACGACGTGCTCTACACGAACCCCGCCGAGCCGCGTTTCGCCACGCAGGCCGAGGTGCCGCAGGGCTACCGCGCGTCCAAGGTCATCCTCGACTCCCGCACCAACAAGCGCACGGCCCCGCGCCGGCTGCTCGACCTCGCCGGTCTCGCCGCCCGTCTCTCAGGCAAGGGCGTCAAAGCCGACCACGTTCTGGCCACGTACCAGAAAATGTACGAGGATCAGGTCGTCTCTTACCCCCGTACCGAGGACAAGACGATCACCACCGAGCAGTTCAACGAGCTGCTGCCCTTCGTCAACAAGATCGCCGGCGTGGTCAACGTCGACACGAGCCTCCTGACGCAGCGCGCCCCGCGGAAGACCCACGTCAAGGACTCCGGCGCCCACGGTGCCAACCGTCCCGGCCCGAAGGTCCCGGCTTCGCTGGACGCTCTCAAGGCCAAGTACGGCCCCGCCGCCCCGCTCATCTACGAGGAGCTGGCCCGGTCGTACCTGGCGATGCTCGCCGAGGACTACCTCTACGAGTCGCAGGACGGCCACCTGGAGACCTACCCGCTGTTCGTGGGCCGCGTCAGCGTCCCGAAGAGCCAGGGCTGGAAGGCGGTCTTCTTCGACCAGGACGATGCCAAGAGCGACCTGCCTGCAGGCACCGAGGCCCCGTCCGAGAACACGACCGGTCTCGGCACCATCGGTCAGCCGATCGTCTACGAGATCGTCCCGCCCCGGCCGGAAGCCCCGTCGATGAAGTGGTTGATGAAGCAGCTCGAGAAGCGCGACGTGGGCACTGGTGCAACGCGCACCAGCACCTATGCCGATGTCACCAGCGACAAGGCGAAGTTCCCACTGCTGAACGACAAGCGCGGCAAGATCACCATGACCGAGAACGGCGACATGAGCTACCGGCTCCTGCCCGGCACCCGGATCGGAGACCTGGGCGTCACCGAGCAGGTCTACGCGACCATGCGCGACATCGCTGCAGGAACGACCACTGCGGAAGCCGAGCTGGCGATCGTCGCCAACTGGGTCCGCGACGACATTGAGACGATGCAGCGCAACGCTGTGTCCATGCGAAAGGAACTGGGTTTGAGCGAGGTAGCACAGCAGAAGGAAAAGGCCGACGGCGTCTGGGCGGTCACCGGAGAGCCGACCAAGTTCAACCGCGAGTGGTCGGGTCACAAGTTCACCGACAAGGAGGTCGACCAGCTGCTGGCCGGCCTCGAGATCACCTTCAAGGCCACCTCCGCCAAGTCGGGCAACGAGTTCGAGGCCCATGGCAAGCTCGCCGACCAGATCTTCACCAAGGACGGCAAGGATCACCCCTACATCGGCTTCAAGGCTGACTTCGGCCCGAAGGTGGACGCCAAGGGCGTCGAGCAGCCGCAGGCGAAGTGGTGCGATCACGTCTTCACCGCGGCCGAGGTCAAGCAGCTCCTGGCCGGCGACAAGATCTTCATCGACGATTTCGTGAGCAAGAAGGGCAAGACCTTCGGTGCCACGGTTCATTTCGGAGAGGAGGACGGCAAGCCGGGGAAGAAGATCATCCCCGAGTTCGGCTAGTCGGGCTGGTCACCCGGTAGTCACGACGCCCCCGTTGCAGCGAAAGCTGTGGCGGGGGCTTTCCGGGTGAAACCGAGCACGGCCAATCGAAAGGCCCCAAAGCACATGAGTACATACGACGGAATGTCTGAAGTCGCGATTACCTCTGAAGAGCTCCTCAACCGGCACATTGCGCTGGCACTCATCAAGTCGGCCGAGCAGCAGCGCGTCGCCAATATCTTGGCGGCAGAGCGCCTCATGATTGAGTATCCCGAAACGCGCGATCGGATCGAGGCTGCGGACATTCAGGCCGCACTCGAGGACCGCACACCGCTCTCCCCGCGGGATTTCGTCACCCGCGTGATGGACGCTGGCGATGCAGGTGGTGCCGGTGATGAGTCATGGACTGTCGACGATCGCATCGCGGATGGGTACGAGTCGACTCGCGCGCTGACCCTCGATGGGGATATTGCCGCGGAGGATGCCTTCCCCGAAGAGCCGGACGAATTCGATGATGTTGTGATCCGATCCGCGAATACGCGGCTCGCCGTCACGCGTCACGCCGCCGAGGCGCTCATTTTGAAGCTGGGCCCCCTGGCCGATAGTGATTCAGATCCGTTCCATCGCTCCCCAATAGCCCTTCAATCCGGCCGCACCTATTGGGTGACTTACATCGACGCTCACAATCTGAAGAATCGCCTTACCGAGGTCTTGGCCCGCCGGGACGAGAAGCTTCGGATCACGAACCACGCTGCCTGGGCAAAGGCCGCCGCCGAGGTTGCTGAGGCACGACTTCAGTCAGCGATTCATCTTCCGCCGCTGTTTACACCAGACCCAGCGTATGAAGACGTGCCCTGGACAGGTAGCCCCTCAGCAAGATAGGGGCTGGGCCGCTCAAACCGATGCATCGAGCCCCCATCGCAGCGAAATCTGCGATGGGGGCTTTGTCGTACCAGCCCCATAGGTTGATCCTGACTGCCCCTCGCGCAGTCCTCGTCTTGGAGGAACAATGGCCACCGTCACCCAGCGCATCAAGCAGGTCACCCAACCGCGCGGGGGCTACGTCAATCCACGGGCAATGTCGTGGATGCAGCTCGGAGACGGAACACCTCAGCTCCTGAACCACCGTGCGGAGAATGTCTCTCCCGCTGCGGTGGGGACGGCCGTGGACTACCTCTCACGCCTCGCCAATGGTGCCGCACCGGAGGACGCCTTCCTGATCTCGATCGAGGGCGCGGTACGGCTCCACCTTTCCGAGGTACTGAGCACGCTGGACATCAGCCGGCTGACGCCTGTGCTCGACGTCGGCTACCTTCGGGACGAGACGGCCACACAGGAGATGGTGCACGTCGTGGATGTGCTCACGCAGCTGAAGAGCTTGCGACCGGGCGTCATCCCAGACGACGATGCCATCCGCGCCGCGGTACACCTGGTCGGCTACGACATCGCCTACCGCCGCGGCGCCGGCTCCTACTTTGGTGAGCACACGCCTCCGGACGCCGTGACGACCGCTCACATCCGCACCATGGTTGAGCGGGCGGTTGCGTTCTTCACCAAGTTCGGGCCGGTCACGGAAGACGGCTTCTTGCCGGTCAACCGGCTCTCTAAGACGACGCTCGTGGACTCGGGAGATGGTGACTTCCTGACTGCGGACACGCTGTGGGACTTCAAGGTGTCGGTGGCCCCGCCCACGGCCGTCCACACGCTGCAGCTGCTGATGTACCTGCTCATGGGTCTCCGCTCGGGGCAGGAACAGTACGGTCAGATCGAGTACATCGGGATCTTCAACCCGCGCTTGAACATCGTGTACCGCCTCGCCTTCGCAGACGTCTCGGCCGACGTGGTGCGTGCCGTGTCGCACGAGGTGATCGGCTACAAGTAGGCGCAGAAGCACCACCCGAAAACCCCGTCATGGCACACGCTGCGGCGGGGTTTTTGTCGTACCGGGGCAATAGTGTGCGGCCACGGCTTCATTTCTGCTGACCGTATCCAAACGAAAGGTCCATCCGAACATGAGCGGGTACAGCTCTCCTGGCGACATCACCATTACCGTCGAGAGGCTCACGCCTGCGCCTTCCGGTCCGACAGGTCTGGGCCTTTTAGACGGCCTTGCCGTCGTGACGATCGGAATGGACCCCGTGACGCAGCAGATCCAGCAGGCGGTCACCAAGGTGCTGACTGACATGCTCGAGGACTTGGTGGTGAAGACCATTTGTCCAGAAGAGATTTTCGGCGTACGGATTTCAGCCGAACGCCTGCACAAGCTGTCTGGCGCGCAGATCGTCGATTTTCTCGACGGTATCGAGCAGGCGCTGAAGGGGCAAATTTCGGTCACCGTGAGCCCGCTGGATGCGTTTGACGCAGTTCGCAAGACGTTGAGTTCGTCACTGGGAGCGACAGCACAGTCGCGCACCGGTCACAATCCGTCGAGGCGCAACCCTGCTCAGATTTCCAGAATGTCCAGACCGATGCGTGCCGACGGCAAGGCGCCTGCACCCAAAGCCCCTCTGAAGCCGTCGGAGAAGCTGTTAGCCGCACTCCGTCGCAGCAGCGAGAAGGGCCGGGACGAGACCCGCGGCCGATAAGCCTCCCTGTCGAATCGGCGGCACACCGTACTTCTGACGGGTATTCGAGTTGACAAGAAAGGTCAAGCCAAAAATGGGCATTCTGTATCCCGGCGAGTCAGTCTCCGCTGAAGATCTGAGCCTGATTGGGGAGGTGGCTCTCTGCGGTTCGCTTTTTGACTCCGCCCTCTTGCTTTTGGTCACGCAGTTACAAACGCCCGGTGTAGCGGGCATTCGAGAGAACAAGAACGGATTGCTCGAGGCCTTCAAGAAGCTGCGCAAGCGGCTGATCAAGGATCGTCATCCTTTATATTCACAGCTGGTGGGCCTCGAAGACGAGGGTGATCGTCTCAGGAAGGTTCGCAACAGCATCATCCATGCCTCAGTTGAATCGACGGATGATGACCGCGTTGTGTATCGGCACAGCGAGGAAATGACGAGTGGCGAGTTGAGGAGCAACGCAACCGAATACTGTCACGGCGTGATGGCGTTTACCAAGGGAGTTCATCAGTCTGTTGTCCGACTACGCATGGTGGGCAACGATGCTGAAGGCGGGGTCTTCAGAACCCCCGACATTGGGCTGATTTTTCGCAAAGGCCAAGCTGCACGGGAAAGCATGGCGGCATCAGGCCTCACTATCGAAGTCCTTCGACCCGAGGGCCAGCTGCCCACCCACTGCGGTTGACACCCCCCATCGCTAGGTTGAACGTAGGCGTGAGACACATGCCGAGAATGGAATCTCTTGACTGGCAGGGTGCGTTTGAAGCGAAACGATGTCTTCGTGAAGAACTGCGACCAGGCGAGCTACGCCGTGGTCATCGAAGAGAACCGCAGCAACGGCGAGGTGCGCTGGACCAGGCACCCGGTCCCCGTCAATGCCACCGCCGGGTGGTCTTGCTCCGTGGATCGCTTTCTGAAGGATTACAGCCGCATCGACAGCGACACCGCTCTGGCCCGGAGCGTCGTGCAGGGAGCGAGCAAGCTCGTTGCCAAGCTGCCGCGTCCGTCCCGTTGGGATTGCTGAGCGTTGGCACACCACCCGAGAATCCACCCGAGAAGAAAGCAGACTCCGTGACTGAGAACGATCTTGACGCGATCGCCCGATTCGCCGAGCTCAACCAGATCAGCCTCAATGCCGCGGCCGCCGAATTCGAGGATGACGCAGCGACACCTCGCCAAGTCCGCCTCGGCCGGAATCTGGCTGACGAGTCCAGGGGCCACAGCGTTCCCGCGGTGCACTTCGAGAACAAGTTCACGATCTGGATGAAGGAGCACGGTCTCGCCGAGAACGCAGGCTGGCCGTATATGCCCAACGTCACGAGCCGGATGGCGCCGGCGTTGATCAAGCTCAGCGGGACCAAGGACCGCGCCGCGCAGGTGGCGATCGACCGGGTCGTGCTGCAAGAACGCTACGACGACCTGATCGACCACATCCGGCCGTGGAGCAATCGCAACGGTCGCCCGCGCATGCTGGCGGGTTTCTCGACGGCGCCGTACCTCGACTGGGACAACCCCAAGACGGTGAGCTTCCCGGTGTTCGTGCGGTCGCTTGGGCTGGAAGCCCGCGTGGGGCTGGCCCAGGACCAGTGGTACAACGGCGGCACCGTGCCGATCACTGTGTGGAATCCGGCGCTGGTGACCCTGGCGTAGGCCCCGTTACCGTGCCCGGCTGCACAGGTTGTCACCCTCTCGGCGTAGGGTGAGCGTCGGTAGAGGACAAAGGCGTCCTCGAATCGCACCCCGCAAGACAGACCCCCATCTCAGACCGTCCCCCGGCTGAAGGTGGGGGTTTTTGCATGCCGGGAACCGGTAGTCGGCCGCGGACCGCAGGCATGGGGACGTCCGCAAAAACATGGCCTCAGCCGACATTGGAACCGTCCTAGAATTGCTCGAAAACGAGCAGAAATGCGAAATATGCGGGGTCAATTCCTGTACAATTGTCAGTGACCTGGGCTGAATGTGAGCCCTCATTCAACGCAGGGGGAACCGGCCATGGCCAAGAACATCTACAAGATCCCGGCCTCCTTGAGCCGTAGCTTCCTAGACCACGAAATTGCGCTGAGCAGCGGCGGCTGGCAGGTCAAGCCCCTGCCCATCAAGGTCCTTCTGTTCTGGGCGATTTCGATCTTCACCATGTTCTGGGTGCTCTCGAGCACCTTCCTCAAGAGTGCGGACTTTTGGATCTTGGCTCTCGTCGTCATCTGGTGGCTCTTTGCCACGGCGTTCTTCGGTCGCTACTCAAAGACCAAAGAGCTGAAGATCAGCAGCCTCCCGGCCTTGGTGAACTACGTCCCGCCGGCGTCGCGCCGCGTAGTCACTCGCAAGAGCTCAGACCCGAGTCCCTTCTACGCGATCGTCGGCGTCGACAAGGTCGAGGAGTCGGGTTTCATCACCTGGGGCGACGGTTCAGTCGGCCAGGCGTATCTCGTCGTTGGTTCCGCGTCGGCCCTGGTCTTCGCCAAGGACAAGATCTCGATCCTCGACCGCGTGGATGCGTTCTACCGGAAGGTCGACACCACGGCCGAGTTCATCTGGATCACCACGAAGGAGCCGCAGCGCGTTTACCGACAGCTGGCCAATCTCGAGATGCGCAACCGCCACATGGAAGCCCCGGATG
Source organism: Cryobacterium zhongshanensis (assembly GCF_022760445.1). Lineage (NCBI taxonomy): Bacteria > Bacillati > Actinomycetota > Actinomycetes > Micrococcales > Microbacteriaceae > Cryobacterium > Cryobacterium zhongshanensis. The sequence goes on from NZ_JALGAR010000006.1 coordinate 38,999, forward strand.
CGGAACTGTCCGAGCTGATGGAAGAGCAGTACGCGATCCTCAAGAACTACGTCGGTGGATCGTTCACCTCGATCCACCAGTACCTCGTGATCAAGGCCGACAACCTCGAGGCGCTGCGCCGGGCACACACCGTCGTTCGGGCCGAGGCAGAGGAGTCCTCACTGATGATCAAGCAGCTCACGATGCTGGATGCGCCCGACGGCCTGGAGATGTTGTCCGCCATCTACGCGGGTGCCAACTGAGTCTCTGTGTAGACTCTACCTATACCCTTTTATACTGATAAACGAGCAATAAGGACACATGAGCATGAACACGGGAACGGATACGAGCATTGGCCGCACACGCGGCAATAGCTCAACGGGCACCAGTGGTCGCTCTCTCCCCGGCGGGGACGCAAACCCCGTCCGCGGCGATGACCGTGGCCTGAACAAGAGCACGCCCACCTTCGCGCCGTCCTCGGCGTCGGCTTCCCCGTTCGGCACGTTCGGCACCGGCGAGGGAGGCCTTGCGGGCCTGCGCCGCGCCGCTGTCGAGGCAAACGCTGCAGCGATCGTGGATCGGCGCAAGACTGCCGACGCTGACGGGCCGTACGCCGGTCTCAGTGCCAAGGAGCGCAAGGCTCTCGCGCGCGCCGCACGCCGTCTGAAGGGCGCGTTTGAGGACTACCCTCACCTGCTCGCCATGAAGCCCCGCGAGGGCTACGTCTTCCGCAGCGACTACTTCGAGGTCGACGGCAGCCTGGCATGCGTCTTGGGCTTCTTCCACGACGATGCGGCCCGTGACGACTTCGGTGCTTTCTGGGGTATCGGCCGCATCCCGCTGGACTTCGACTTGGGCGTCAGTGTCGTGCTATTCGAGCAGGTGCGGCGGATGGGCGAAAAGTGGATCGACGACCACATCTCGTCCTCCGACAAGCTGGGCAAGCTCGACAGCGGCGAGCAGGACGCCTCGGGCACCGCGAGCACTCGTCGCAAGGCTGAAAAGGTCACCACTGACGTCGATACGGCAACCGCCGAGCTCCAGGACGGTGCCAGCTACCTCCACGTTCACAATCGCCTGCTCGTGAAGGCTCCGACACTGGTGATTCTGGACGAAACCGTGGAAAGCATCTCGCGCCTCTACGTCGATCGTTTCGGCACCGTGAAGGTGGCTGCGTACCCCGGGGAGCAGAAGCAGGAGCTGGCCGGACTGTTCAAGAAGAACGACAAGAAGCGCGGCAAGGGTCAGCACTTCACTTCGGTGGAATTCGCCGGCTCGCACTCGCTGGTCACCAACGGCCTGAACGACACGGGCGGGGAGTACGTCGGCTCGATGTTCGGTGACGTGAACAACTCAGCTGTGCTCTTTGACGTGAACGACTACGGGCACCACGTCGTCGTGGCCGACTCCACGATCAATAACATCCTCGGCCGCGCGCACGTCCCCGACATGTGGGGCTCCAAAGTGAGCCAGAGCGCCCTGCTGAACAACGGTCGTGTCGTCCACCTGGTGCTCGACGGCGCGAACCTCGACGTCCTGGGTCCGAAGCTCTCAAAGCTGACGGCCCGCCTGGACATGAACTCCGGCGACATCAACATGTTCGAGATGTTCGGTGAGCGTGATGACGAGCTCTCGATCTTCCCGGCCCATCTGGAGAAGATCGTCCTGATGGCCGAGCAGGCCTACGAGACCACCGAAAACGACCGCTCGATCATCCGCGGTTCCCTGAAGGAAACCCTGACGACGTTCTACATCGACAAGGGCATGTGGCTGCGCAACGCCAAAGAGAACCGCAAGCGCCTGCGCCTGGTCAACCTGGACCACAAGCACCTGCCGCGCCTTCAGGACTTGGTCACGTATTTCGAGACGCAGTATCGCGCACTCTCCAACAGTGTGGCCCGTGACGAGGAGGCCCTGCACGCCTACAACGTGCTCCGCCTCCTGTTCAAGGATCTGCTGGACAACAACGGCGACCTCTTCAACACCTTCACGAACGAGGAGATCGACGGTGTTTTCGAGGCTCGTCGCGTGCTCTACGACTTCTCCAAGCTCCTGCGCCGCGGCAAGGGTGTGGCCATGGCCCAGCTCGTGAACACCGTCGGCTTCGCAGTGGACAACCTGGGCCTCGGTGACACGGTGATCATCCACGGCACCGAGAACATCGACAATCGGGTCAAGGAGTACATCGACACCCAGTTCGAGCGCCTCTTCGCCCGTGGCGGCCGTGTGGCGTACCTGTACAACGACGTCGACAAGATGCTCGCTGACTCAGCGTTCAACCACTTCGACAAGGCGGACTGGACGGTGCTGGGGTCGATGAGCGAAACGACTGTTGCCACGTACCAGAAGCACCTCGCCCAAGACATCCCGCCGGACCTCGAGCACCTGGTGACCACCAAGGGCCGGACCCTCGCGTACCTGCGCCGCGGCGTCTCAAACGTGGTCTTCGATCTCGACCTCGCGCTGGGTATCAACCCGGCTCGGGCCGAGCAGCGGGCCCAGATCGAGTCTGAGCGTAAGACAGAGGCCCCGCGAGCCGCCCAGGCCGGGGGAGCGCGGGGTGCAGCCGTTCGCCGAGTTGAGGCACCGACGCAGCCACAGCGGCCCGCCATGCTGCCGCGCCGGCTCCCTTCGGCTGGCACCAACCGGTCACCACAGAACGAACTCCAGATGCGCATGGCGCCGACGCGATGACAAGGCTGAGAACCACGAAGGACGAGGAAGGAAACACAATGACGGAGACGACGATCGCCCACAAGGCGCGGCGGAGCCTCCTGGCATTCCTGCGGGAAAGTCGAGGGGGACGAGTCAGCACGCCCGTACCGGCTGAGCCGGCCGGAAAGAAGCCCGTGTGGAGCGTGAAGAAGAGCATCGCCCTCGGGATGATGCTTCTGATCCCTCTGGTTGGTTTCCTTGGCACGTCGGCCGCGCAGGCCACGGACGACGACGCCATGAAGTTCTCGTTCTACAAGGTCGCGTCCTCGACGACGGCCTTCTTCTCCAACGTGCAGCAGCCGGATAACCACACCGGATTCAACGCGTCCTGGAACCCCATCATCCAAGACCCCGGATCTGCGGGATCGCTTCTCGGCTACGCCGACCCGAACTTCTCGTCTGTAACGGGCTGGATGGCCTCCAAGCTCTCGGGCTCCTCAGACGCCATCGGCTACGAGACGCTCCTGGTGCGCAGTAACACCGACGACTCGTCGAGTTTTGGTGCATCGAAGTTCCAGGGCATGGTCGACTACGCGTACTTTGGAGCGGCGCTGAAGGGCATGGGCCTGGACGGCACGAGCACGGGTCTCTCGCTCGGATTCATGAATGTGGTGTCCGGCGGGCTCGTGATGCTGCTCTACATCCTGGGCGGCGCGGTCGACTTCGTCTTCAACGCGTTTGTCGGCCTGCTCTCTGTGCTCAACCCGTTCAAGCTCTTCTACATCGGCGTCGCGGCGATCAGCCCTGAGTTCGCCAATGGAATGGTCGGTAACGGCACCGCCGACGTGGGGCCGCTCAGTGGCCTGGCGAGCTTCATCGGCGGCTGGTACACCTCGCTGAACACCTTGGCCTGGACCGTGATGGTGCCGCTGTTCATTGGCATCCTGCTGTTCTCGCTGGTGATGTTCAAGAAGATGGACCGGGGCGGGGCCCTGAAGAAGATCGTGATCCGCGTCGTCTTCATCGGCCTCGGACTTCCTCTGCTGGGCACGATGTACACCGGGATGGTCAACTCCATGGCCGACGCGTCCAGCGACGGCAACGCCGGTTCCACCCGCGTGGTCATGAGCACATACGTTGACTTCGAGAACTGGGCGATGAAGAGTCGCCTCGCGATCCCTGCTAGCGCAATCATCGAATGGGATCCGTCCTCGGCGCAGGCCAGCGGTGCGGCACAGGCGAATGTACGCAACAGCGCACTAGCGATCAACAACCAGTCCCTCAGCTTGGGTCTGACGCCGATTGTTTCGGCAACCACTCACGATGCGACCTGGTCCAACCAGATCCTGGAGGGCAAGAGCGCCGACGTTTCCACGAAGGCGAGCGCCTTCAGCACGACGGTCGACATGCTGATGCGCTTCATGGGCAACGCCCAAGTATCGGCAGCCTCATTCGAGACCACGGCCAAAGGCGAGCTGACCCAGTCGGCGTATTACCAGGCGAACGCCAACACCACCGTCAAGGGTTGGTTCGAGAACATGGAGAAGGACGCGAATGCGCTCAATGCCGACGACGCGGCGCCCTCGAGCAACCCGCTGATCGCAGTCCAGACGGGGACGGGTCTTCAGGGCAGCGGCTCCGGGGTGCGCAAGCTCACCTCCAGCGTCTCCGGCTGCATGTACACCGGGACCAGCATCGCCAGCTATGACGGCTCCGCCCGTGCCTGCAACCTGTCCCCGCTGGCGATGTACAACTACCTCAACACCGACTTCGGATCGACCTCGATGACGATGTACTCATCCTCGAACGTGATGAGCGAGGCGACGCGGTCGATTCACAACTCGGTCAACCAGGTCGGCACGGGCACGATGGGCTTCCTCTACTGGTTCAACGCGGTCGTGTTGCTGGGCTCGTTCGTGCTCATCGGTCTCGGCTACGCGTTCTCGTTGCTGTTCGCCAGCATCCGACGCTCGTTCCAGATCATCACCGCGGTGCCGTTTGCAACGCTCGGCGCGCTTGCGGCGATCGCCAAGGTGGTCGTGTACTCCGTGGCCCTGATCCTCGAGGTCATCATCACGATCTTCGTGTACCGGATCGTCCAGGAGTTCCTCACGTCGCTGCCGCAGCTGATCGAGATGCCGTTCGCGCAGATCATGAACAACGGCGCCGGCGGAACGATGGCCGGATTCGTGACCTTCCTCACGTCAGGCTGGGCGTTCGGCATGGTTGTCACCCTGCTCTCCATCGTCGGCGTTCTGGTGTTCACCGTTATGGCCCTGCGGGTTCGGAAGACGCTCGTCAAGGCCGTCGAAGAGGCTGTGACCAAGCTGGTCGAGAAGTTCATGGACACACAGGTGGGCATGCCTGGCGGCGGCAAGATGGCACCGGCTATCGCAGGTGGCCTGGCGGCAGGTGCTGGCGCGGCCGCGGCGAACCGGATGATGAGCGGCGGCATGAGCAAGTCACCGGCCGCAGCTGCACTTCCCGGTAAGGGTGCCGCCGGCGGACCGGCCGGCATCGAAACCGCAGGCGGCACGACTGAGATGGGCTCCGGCCCGGACGGCGGCGGCTCCGGGCAGCTGGCCATCACGGAGGGCGCTGCAGGTAACGGCGACCAGGGATCTGCACTCGCACTCTCGGGTACTGACGGCGCCAACGGCACTGACGGCGGATCCGCTGCGGACGAGGTCGCACTTGGCCGCAACGTCGAAACCAACGGGCTGTCCAAGCAGGGTGAGATCCGTGGCCCGCAGGTCGGCGGTGACGACGCCATGAGCGCAGCCTCTAGCTCGCTGGACAAGTCCGCCGAGGGCTACAAGGCGGCTGACACCAAGGCCCTCGACGCGGGCAAGGAAGGGGCACAGGCTGCCGGTCACGCGGGCCTCGCCGTCGGCCGGGGTCTCGCCGGTGACGGCGCTGGAGCTGCAGAGTCCGGTGGTCGTGCACTCGAGCACGGCGGTTCCGCCGTCGCAGCGGGCGAACAGGCCAAACAGGCTCAGGCCGACGCTGGTCGCAGCTCGCTCGATAAGCCCGACCAGCGCCACGCTCAGAGGGCGGGGCAGGCTCAGAAGGTCTCCCAGGCCGGTGGAATGGTGGCAAACGCTGCCGGTGCCGCCAAAGGCACGTCCGGCGGCGCAGGGGGCGGGGCAGCAGTGAAGGCCCCGAAGCCGGCCCAGCGCAGCAAGGTCGCCCCTGCTCCCGCTCGGCAGTCGGCTCCGCGGCCGCCTCAGAAGTCTCAGCCGGCGGCGTCTACGCCCTCTGCTGTGTCGCAGAGGCACGTGCAGCAGTCCCACAAGGCCGCCCCGATGGCACCGCGTCAGCAGGCTCCGAAGCCCGCCGCAGCGGCACCTGCCGGTCAGGCCCCGCAGCGGCCCGCACCGAAAGCCCCTCAGCAGGCCAAGCCTGCTTCGTCCGCTCCGAAAGGGTCCTGAGGAGGCCCTCAAAACCGGTAGAGCGTAACTCGGTCTGAGGCCGGCAGTTGTGAAGAAATTCACGGCTGCCGGCCTTTGCCATGCGCCCGGCACTCGCGGGGCGGGGGTGGCCGGTTTTGCTCGTATTCGAGAAAAAAAGTGGCGTGTCAAGTTGCTCCGAACACCCTATTTTGGGTAGAGTTTCTTGCGGGGGGGCTCTTGTACCCGCTGGCAATAAATCCCAATCTGATAGCGAGGACACCGCATGAGCAATCTGTCAATTTTCGAGACCACATCGTCTGCGCTGACGACGAATCTCCCTCCGGCGGCATGGGACTTGGTCTCGTTCTTCACCAACGCCAAGAAGTACGTCGGCACCACCGGCGGCGTCCTGATCTCCCTTCTCGGACTCGTCGTGGTCGTGTGGGCCGCAGTGCTCATCGCCAAGAAGTTCTTCGGCAATGGCCAGAACCAGCAGGAGTCCTGGTTCAAGGTCGTGCTCATGATCATCGTGGGTGGCGCGCTGATGACCGGGGGCATCGTCCTGATCAGTGACATCGCTGCTGGCGGTCAGACCACGATCCAGGAACTGGGCGGCGGATTCATCGTTGTTCAGGGCCTCTTCGGCTTCGGGGGTTAGCCGAGCGGTACGGAACTGCAAGACGCGGATGCGGGGTCGTCGGCTGGAGCCGTCGGCCCCTTCTCGTTTTCAGGGGGCTTCGACCCCACTCCTTCGCGGCTTACCCGCATTCGCCGCCGCTGTCCACACGCGGCCGCAGGCTCACCTCACGAAATCACCACACACCCGGTATCGAGAAAGGCCCTGGCAATGAGCTTGAAGGATTCGACAAAGGGCATGGTCGCGACTCTGCACCTGAGCTCGCACCATGCGATAGAACGTTTCGGCATCTTCGTCGCCGTCGTCGCAGTGTCCTTCGTGCTGATCTTCAGCAGCGCCTCGGTCTCCGCTGTCACGAACGACAACGCGCAGATGGACAGCACCACGCTGTACACCCCGAGCTTCAACACCTCCAAGACTCAGCTGGCCGGTGACGTCAGCGGCATCTTCGTGAACAGCGCGCGCACCCGCTCGATGGTCCTGATGAAGTTCAAGGACCCGAGCTCAGTGTCCGCGAACGCCAAGAAGTACCAGGCGTTCGTCACAGGGTCTTCCGTGACGCTGGTGGACCAGCCGCTCAAGTCCAACCTCACCGGACAGATCGTGGTGTTCGGCTCTACCGGCTATATGGCGATGGTGATCGACAGCGACAAGCCGTTCGAGCAGCAGATCCTCAACCTCACCATGCGCGCCAACTCGGAGCTGGTCTACCTTCCGACTGAGAGCCGCAAGGTCCGCGACGATTTGAAGGGCCAGGACACCTTCTCGCAGTTCGACCAGTGGCGCCTCTTCTTCAACCCGGGCGCTTCCGGGGCCACGACGACCACGACGTTGGACGGCAACTCGTTCGACGCTGGAGCTGTCTACGACGCCCTCGTGGTCTCGTCCGAGGAGACGACGGTTCGCGCGTCGATGGAGGATCAGCTCGGCCAGATGCAGGCTGATCTGACCAAGATCGCCGAATTCGAGTCCGAGATGCGCCGCGTGAACGTCGACGGTGTGTTCATCACTCCGCCCGCCGCCCCGGTGCAGATCGCTGGCGACCAGATCACCGGCACGCCGGCGGTTGGCACGACGGCCTCCACGCTGAAGTTGAAGACCGAGTGGGTCAGCCCGAGCGGATTCGACTTTGACTGGCGTGCAGGGAGTGTTGCCAAGGGCTATCTCGACGCCATCGTGCCCAAGGGCGAGTCCTACGTGACCTACATCTCCGACAAGGCCAGCCTGTCCAAGAACAGCACCACAGGCGACGTGCGCGTGAACGATCTGGAGTGGCCGCTCTCGAACGGTCGGCTCCTGACGGACTACGGCACCAGCGACAAGGCGATGAAGCCCCTCTTCGACATCCGTAACGGGCTGTCGCAGGCGTACCAGGACTACTCCACGCACAAGAGCGATTACCAGGTGGACGCGTACGGCAAGCTGCTTGACCTCGAGGTCGACCTGCGCAACGTCCGTTCGGGAGCGTCGCTGAACGACGGGGCAAAGGCTCTCTTCGCGTACTGAGTTCCTCAGTGCGGGGCGGCGCACAGCAACAACGATCAGCAGCATGACAACGGAAGGATAGCCACATGGCTGAAATGCCCATCGGGGGGGCCGGCGGATTCTCGTCTGCGGGCGCAGGGGGATCGGCAGCGGGCGCGACTGGTCCATCATCAGGACCGGGAGCTTCCGTTGACCGGACGCAGATGTCAGAGCCCAAGCACGATCGCAACGACATGGCCAAGGCGCAGAAGCCGCGCTCGGAGGCAGGGAAGCAGCCCGCCGCGGATGGCCCTGCCAACACGAGCGATGCGGCAGAGCAGGGGTCGGCGCCCGCCCGCGGTGCGGGTGGCACGTCAGCGGCGGCCCCCGAATCCGGAGAAGCCAACGGCCCAAGCAGCAAGGGCGGTGCGGCCAAGGTCGCGGGGGCAGCCGCAGCCGTCCCGGCCGCCGGCGCCGCGGGCCAGATCATGATTCTGGCGATGTTCATCAACTTCCTCAAGGGAATGATGATGGCCTTGGCCGCTCTCGCTACCAACGTCTGGGGAATGGCCGTCGGTCTGGCCCTGGCGGCGGGGAAGGCCGTCGTCGGAGCCATCATGGGCTTCGGTGGGATGATCAGCGGCGCGGTGGGCGGCGCAGTCAGCGCGGCCGCAGCAGGCGTCACCTCCGCCGTTGCCGCAGCAGCCGTCACGGCAATGGTCATCGTCGGAGCCGTGGTGGGCATCACCGGCGGTTCGGACTTGGCCCTGAAGGATGGCCGGGTTGACTGCCAGGTGGGGGCCACGACGGCGCTGGCCAAAATCGACGGCTCAGCGGGAAGCGTCGACGCGATGACGCTGGCGAACGCGAAGACGGTCTACGGGGTGCTCAGTGCGTGGGGGATGCCCGACGAGAACATCGCAGGCATCATCGGCAACTGGGATGCAGAATCTGGCGTGGACCCGACCAGCGTGCAGGACGACTTTTCCTCACCCCAGATGATCACCGACGTGAAGAAGACTACGGCCACCAACACCGACAAGGGCATCGGGCTGGGGCAGTGGACATTTGGCCGCAACGCCAACCTCCGTGCCTACGCGACCGGGATCTCCAAGGACTGGTGGACGCTCGAAACGCAGCTCGGCTTCATGCTCTCTGCAGCTGAGGGCGCGGACGCGGCAGTCGTGAAGGACATGATCGCCACCCCGTACGGCACACCGGCCGAAGCAGCGATCTACTTCCACTCGACGTGGGAGCGCTCAGCGGACACGGCCTCCATGGCGTCTCGCCGCGGGGTGAGCGCCACCAAGTGGATGGGTCTGTTCAGCGGCTGGACCAAGGACCAGGCCCTGGCCGATTCGATCCTCGCCCAGTCGGGGACCACGGTCACCGGTGCGAACAGCTCACGGTCACAGGCTGTGCGCGCTGACTGCCTCGGTGTCGGCGGCGCTGTTCTCACAGCCAAGGAGGGCGGCCTCACGTTCGAGGAAGCCACCGCGATGATGGCGTTGTACCGCACTGAAGGCAGGACCTTCCTCGAGGCGCGCTACGGGTCAGGTGGCCCGGGGGACTGCGGCAACGGCGACAAGAGCGACAACTGCGTCGGCTTCTCGACCTATTTCGTGAACAAATACACGAGCTTCCAGCAGTACGCACACGGCGACGGCATTGATACCGCCGGTTCCATGGCCTCGATGATGGGTAAGACCTTGAGCACGACGCCCACGGTGTACTCCGTGGCGTCGGGACCTGCCTCAGGGCCAGAGGGCCACACGTTCGTCGTTCTGGGTATCCAGGGCGATCAGGCCGTGATCGGAGAAGCCTCGTGCGGCTCCAACCACAAGTACACCCGTGCGAGGTTGATTCCGCTCTCGGAGCTCACGGGCGGCGCGTGGAAGTTCGTCGATGTTTCGGACCTCATCACGAAGCAACCGTCAGCCTGACGACCACCCGCGAGGGTGCGCGTTATACTCGTAAACGAACATATTCTTCCCTCCAGTCCTCGCATAGCAATGGGTGCCGCGCAGGGCTGGAGGGATATTACGCAAGACGGAAGGGAGCGGCAGTGGCGAAGGTCAAGAAACCGCAACTGACGAAGGAAGACCTCGACGCTCGTTTTGCCGTACGGCAGGAAAAGAACCGCGTGCGGCGGGCGACGAAGGTCACTCGCGACGACATCGAAAAGAGCCTCGCCGAGCGCAAGGCGAAGAGGTCTGAAAGGGCCGTTCCCGGACAGTTGGCACGCATCGTGTCACTGGGTCTGGGCGTTGCGCTGATCATTGGCAGTGGCGCCCTCGCCGTGACGACCACGGCCAGCACGGACGCGTTCAACCTCTCCACCCAAGTCAATGAGCAGCGTCTCGCGTCGGCGAAGGGCGATCTCGCAGCGATTCCGGCGGCAGATGAACAGGGCACGGCCACCTACGCTGCTGAGCTGAAGGAGCAGATTGCCGCAGCAACCGCAAAGGGGCAGGAGATCGCGACGCTCCAGCAGGACTTCACGAGCATCCTGGCCCGCGGAAACACCGCGTCCAACGGCAACGGCGCCCCCACCACGGCCTTCCAAGACTCGGTCGAGCACCGCAAGCTGCTGGCACCGTACTTCGTCAAGGGCGCATTGCTCGTCGACGACGCGCAGGCGTACGTGGCCGGATCGGTTCTCCCGTTCGACGCCAACCAGATCGACCCTCGCTTCCCGTGGTACGTCGGCTATCAGCCGGGCAGCCAAGGGCGCATCGTCGTGGATCCTGCGGTGTCCGGTTGGGCGCTGACCTCCGTGGTGGCCACGGAGACCAGGGGTGTGCTCGAGGCAACGTGGCTGAATAAGAACACCACCACCGGCGACTTGTTCGCCTGGGCAACGGCCAGTTACTACGTCGATCCCGGAGCCTTCGGGCGCCTGACCGTCGGCCAGACCACGCTCGGTGAACGCAATGCCTCCACGAGCAGCAAAGCGGGTGAGTGAGATGAGCAGTACACGCAAGAACCGGGTGTTCCCGCTGGTAGCCGGCGCGCTCTTGGTGGTCACGAGCGTGGTTAGTGGAGTGACCATGTCCACCCAGAACGCGGCACTGGACGCTCAGCAGGCGGCGCTGGACAGTCGCCTCGCCACGGTGGACGCTGCACGCGCGGATACCGGCAAATTGGAGACGACAATCTCGCTGGAGGACTCAGGGGCGGACGCCAGCCGAGTAGCCGCCGACACTAAGGTCATCGGCAGCCTGCTGAAGCGCGCTCTGACCTGGGACAGCGACGCGAGCTACCGCGAGGCGCGGGACAGCACGATGCGCACGTACAGCCTCGCCGAGGACTCGGCGTTCATGACGTCATTCCTGCCCAAGGCCCCAGTCAACCTGGACAGTCGGGGCAATGAGTACCCATATATCGACGCGGCGGGACTGAATTCTCAGGTCAGCGACTTCAAGGTGAAACTGCTCTCGGTGAACGCGGTCAACTACGACTACATGGTGCTTGCAGACGTACAGGCCAAGTCCTCGGATGGCCTCGGCACCTCGGTGAACGTGGCAACGGTATTCGTCACTTTGAACGGCGACGGCGCGCCCACGGCGATCACCGGATTCGCCTCAACGACTCAGCCTCGCACCTCCGGCTAGGCCGGTACAGCCCAGGGAATCCCTCCCACGACACGACGGCCGCATGCCCTTCTTGGGTATGCGGCCGTTGCTATGTGCTGATAGTATTTACTCATAAACGAGCATAAACCGATGGGGAATCAGGTCCCCTCAAGGAGAAGTATCGCATGACGCAGAACACGACCAAGACCCGCAACGCCCCGGTCAGCACGCCCGCAAAACGCGGCCTGTTCGCCCGGATGACACCGGTGAGTCTGCTGCTGGCCACGAAGACGGTCACCTTGGTGCTCGTCCTGGCGGGCTACTACGTCCTCGCGTTCTTCGCTGCCGTTCGGGTCGTGCCGATGACCATGGGCTTCGTCAAGTCGGGCACCGGTGTCACCCTCGACATGCCGCTGGAGACCGTTCTCTCCGTCTGGATCGTCCCCGCTCTGTTCCTGGTCGCCCTGATCTTTGTCCTCGTCCTGATCGCCATGCGGGCGCTGTGGCGCCTGCGTGCCCGGGTCGTCGCCGGGGTCGCCCACTGGGCCCGCGGCCGCGAGGCCGACATGGGCATGACCGTTCGCCCCCCTCACACGTCGCCGCTCGGCGCGAAGAACATCCGCAAGACCAGCACGTCCGCTGCCTAGAACAGACAGCCGGAGAGACGAGGAGAACAACAGATGAAGATCGCACCACTGAAGGTAAGCGACCCCTGGTTCGGTCGAATGATGACCAACCGGCAGGTTCAGGCTGAAACCCTGCGCGATGTGCCGATCGAGAGCACCGTGGAGATGGAGCTGGTGGAGCTGCTGCACGGCGGCCCCGAGGACAACTACCGCCCGTACCTGCACCTGCGCGGGGAACTCACCTCTGCCAAGCCGATCGTTGAACTGCCGTATGGCATTGATGAACTCGTCCTCCGACGTGGCTCGGGCCTCAATGTGGACGCGTTCTACGACTTCAACCCGCGCCAGCTGAACGACTTGGTCGTCAAGGGCTACTTCACCGAAGCATTTCAGGTTCCCGACGAGATGTCCGGCATCCCGTGGGCACTTCCGGGCAAGGCCGACTTCCTCGTCGTCGCCCCGGAATTCGCCGACCAGCCGCCGGTGGTCTTCATGAACGTTCAGGACCAGAGCGAGCTTGGACTCGATGAGGCGAACAGCGGCTACGACCTCTCTGCCTACTTCCCCGACTACGTCGCGCAGGTTCAGGCCCAGGCCGACACGGCAACCGCCGTTGACGCCCCCGAGCACAGCGGCGCGGGACTTGACGTGTTCGCTGACGAGGCGTTCGACAACAACCACTCGCCCGAGCGCGTCGCACCGCGCCGCGGCGTCGACGAGTTGGACCAGCGCGCCGATGTTCCGATGGGCGTATTCAGCCGCCTCGTCTCCGAGATCGAGGCGCAGCGGGTCGTGGAGCCCGAGATCATCGACGAGCCCGAGCCGGCCGAGACCCTTGCTGGCAGTCCGGAGGACGTCTACCGCACGCTCGTCTCTCCCGGCGTCGAGCGCGTTCTCTCCGGCGCTCAGGCGGTCCTGGAAGCTCAGCAGGCCCTCACCGCAGCACTGGCCGCAGAAGCTGCTGAAGCCGCCGAGGCGGCAGACGCCGCACGGGCAGCCGAGGTTGAGGCTGAGCGAGAAGCTGCCGTTGCAGTGCACGCCCCGGCGCTGGCAGAGGCGCAGGCGCCTGCACACACCGCTCACGCACCGGAAGGTTTCCTCGACCTGACCGAGCCGGAACCGGAAACCGACGCCGAGCTGGCCCCGCGGCCGGTTGAGACGGGCGAGAGCGTCTCGGACTCCTGGCGCATCGCGGCCGAACGCCGCACCGCGCGCATCCGTTCCGAGCTCAGTTCGGACGACGACGCTGCATCACCGTTCGACGACGAGGCCGGACCGGACCTCTAAGCACGACCCGTTCACCGTCTCTCTCAGGAGGACGGTGAACGCACGACGAGGGGCCCGCACGGAGCACAGGCTCTGGACGCGGGCCCCTCGTTTCAGAAATTGACGCAGCACAGCGCATCACGGTGAACAGAAGGGTCCGGACCATGGGATTGAAGCAGGACGTCGTCGTCGTCAACGAGTTCTCCGTACCGCTGCCCTCCAGCAACAAGAGCGGCAAGCAGGGCACCCGGGGCGGAACGCCCGGTGACTACGTGACCCGCTACATGGCCCGCGACATGGCGACCGAGTCGCTGGCACCTATTCGCCGTCAGCGCACCGACGCATTCATCCTGCGCTACATGGCCCGTGAAGAGGCCACGGAGAGCGTCGAGGTGCACAACCGTGGCCAGCTCAAGCGCCGGATGTCCAAGGCTCAGGGGGAGGGCGGGGTCGCGTTCGGCTACGGCCAGGTCTCGCTCTCTCACGACCAGCTGCACAGTGCCAGCGCCGACATCCAGCGGCTCTTCGACGAGGGCCACACGGTCATGAAAACCGTGCTGTCCTTCGACCAGGAGTATCTGCGCAAGCACAAGATCATCCCCGAGGATTTCGTCTGCGAGAAACGCGGCGACTACCGCGGCCACCTGGACCAAATGAAGCTTCGACTGGCCGTCATGCACGGTCTCAAGCGCATGAACAGCGCTCTCTACGACGATCTCCGCTACGTCGGTGTGATTCAGGTCGACACCGAGCACGTGCACTGCCACCTCGCCATGGTCGACGCCGGCCCCGGCCAGCTCGCCAAGGACGGCACACAGCGCGGCAAGATCGGCGATCGCGCCAAGAGCTTCCTCCGGCGCGGTGTCGATGCCTGGCTGGACCAGAAGCAGATCGTCAAGCACCTCTCCAGCGCCGTGGGCTACGAACGACGCAACGTCACCACCTTCGTCAAGCGCTGGGCACATCAGCAGATGCTCCGTGAATCCCTGCCGCAGTTTCTGCTCGCGTGCCTGCCGGAAGACCGACGGCTGTGGCGCTCGGGCACCAACCACGAGTCGATGCGCAAGCCCAACCGCATCGTGCATCAGATTGTGGGGGAAGTCCTCGAGCGTGAGGGCTCACCGATGACCCAGGCCATGGTCGAGGTCCGCGCCTACGCGGATCACCGCCGGAAAACGGAGGGGCTCGGCATCGAACAGTGGGAGCGCCTGGTGACCACCGGCCGAGACCGGATCGTCGAGCGCGGCGTCAACGCCGTGTACAGCCTTCTCCGTCAGCTGCCCGAGGACTCGCTGCGCGTGCGCACGCCGATGCTGGACGCGATGGGGCTGGACTACGAGGCCATGGCCCAGCGGGCCCATGCGGAGGGTGAAGATGCCGACATCGTCGGCTTCGGATTCCGCCTGCGCTCGTTCGCAGCGAGGCTGGAGCACCACACCGAGCAGCGCGAGCAGTATCACGACCTGGTTCGGAACTGGGAAGCAGCTGACGACCAGGGCCAGGCATCCGCCGGCTCGCGGGCGCTGTACGAGTTCTACCTCGAGGAGGAGGAGTACCACGCACGCTGTGGGTCAAAGTATCGGAGCTTCCTCGCCTTCACCCCGTCGACAGCGGTCTGGTACAAGGACTGGACGCAGGTCTCGGAGTACGGCGAGCGTGTGATCTCCCTCGAGTCGATGCGCCGCGACCAGGCACTGCGCAAGACCAAGGACGAGAACGAGGCCGAGCGCATCGGCCGTGACATCTACGGCCAGTCCGGCGGGCGCTACGTTGCTCGCGGCGACCAGGCCTCCGCACAGACGCTGGAGGAACGGGTGCGCCGGATGCGGGCCACCTATGCCGGGAAGGTCGACGACCTCCGGGTCCAGCTCGCCGGTCAGGGATTGCGCTTGGATCTGGTTACTGACCCGGCCACAGGCCGGGATGTGGCGGCCGTCAGAGCCGGCGCCGAGTATGCATTCGAGGATGTCAAGGGTCTGGACCTGCATCACATGCGTTACGACTTCGCCCAGGACGTGGAGGTCGGCAAGCGCACGCTGGCAGCGTTCACCACGGCCGCTGGGCGACGGGCCGGCGCACTGGAAGCGGCCGTGGCCTATCTGGAGGACTCCGGTCAAGGCGAGGCTGTGGCTGAGCTCCCGGTCAACGACGTGCGAATGATGGCCCGTTTGGCCGCCGAGATCGCTTCCAATCCTCAGGCGATGCTGCCCAGCCATGTCGCTGAACTGGCTCGCGAACGAGAAATTCTTCGGCGCAGTCGGACGGTGCGTTTGAGTACGGACCTGGCACTCCAGCTGACCGCCCAGGTGGAACAGGTGGCATTCACGTCTGTGCTCGAAGACGAGGCAGAAGCGGGTATCGGGTCGGGCGTCACTGCGCCGGGCGAATAGCCGATTGTGGGCGTGAAGTGACCGCTTTCTGGTCACCTTTTGGCCCGATTGTGGCCCATTTATGGCCACAAAAAGGTTCACAGACAATTCACAGATTAGGAAGGGGTGATACGCTATCGAAAGTCTCTATTGCTCCATAGAGTAAGAGAGAACTAACGGGGGGGGAATTCTCCGCTGGGGACGCGTTACTTATAAACAACTCATGGCCGGGCGAGGCGAAAGCCTTCCGGCTCGAACGCAACAAGGAGAATCACATGGCTGATCTGCGCAAGGAAACCCACGGTCCGGGCTCGATGAAGGGCGTCCACCTCGCCGTCATCGCGTACGACAACCGCGTCGCCAAGAAGGACGACGTTGTCACCACTCACTACCTCGACGCGCGCATCCACCCGGGTGACCACCGTGCCGCGGGTCAGACCACTCTCGCCCTGGTCTCCAAGAAGGACGCGAAGTCGCCGACCGGCTACAACAACTCGGCTCGCTACTCGGCCGGCCAGTTCGAGGCCATCAAGGAAGCCGCTGGCACCAACGTCACCGACCTGACCAACAAGGAGGGTACGGTCGTGGGCAAGATTTACGGCGTCAAGGCCGACCTGCTGATCAGCAACGGCGACGTCATCGCCAACACGAAGACCCTCGAGGCGTCGGAGCTGTCCGTCGGCGATGACGCCGCGGGCAAGGACATCCGCACTCAGATCTTCGACAGCATGAAGGAGGCCAAGGACGCGCGCGCCGCCGCCGCCCCCGAAGCCGCGGCTGTTGAGGCTCCGGCTGCAGAGGTCGCACCGGTCGAGGTCGCACCCGCCGCGGAGAAGCCGGCTGCCAAGGCGAAGGCCGCACGCAAGCCCAAGGCGGCCGTCAAGCCTGAACTGGTCAGCGTCGGAGCCGAGACCGCCGTCTCGTCCGACGAGCCCGAACTGGGCTAGTCAGTCATCAAGAGGCCCCGTGCTGGAGGAGAAATCCTTCGGCGCGGGGTCTTTTCCCTTTCCGGGGGACGGAAGGGGAGCCAACGCAGAGAGACCAAGACTCGGACTTCGTCCGGGGGGAGATAGAAGGAGATTGACGTGTCATTGCAGTACACCGAAGCAGAGAACGATCAGTGGGCTGAATCGAAGCGGTTGGAGAACGTGCGCCGAATCGGCATGAACCTGCCCATGCGCCCCGGAGCGGGGACCCCGCCGCGACCGAAGCCACAGTCTCAGTCGCCGAAGTTGCCGGCGCACCTGGGCGGGCCGCCCATCAGCCCGCCGCCGGGGTCGATGCGCAACCCGATCGTGCGTGGACGTGAAAACGCTGCGCCCGGAACGCGGGCTAACCCCAACGTGAAGAGCGGGAACGAGCCGGGATCGCTCGGCAACCCGTTGGTGCGGGAATCCGCCGCTCAGGCGGCCGCACGCCAGCTCCCGGTGAAGGGCCTGATCGACGCGCAGAGCATGCCTGGCTACCAGGCGCCGGCGCAGCCGGTTGACCAGGATTCCGTCGTCAAGGCGTCCACCCAGGGCTTCACCAACGGATTCGTTGGTGGTCTGGCCGGAGGAACTCGTCCGGGTGCGGGGGATTCGACCACCAAGGACGCAGAGGCCGACTCGGCGCCAGGCGCCGCAGGTGTTGCGGGCCTGGATCTGCCGGCCGGGTCACCTCTGAGCGCGCTGGCTATGGTTGCGGAGGCCGCCGAGAACGCTCAGTCGGTCGACGCGCGCATGAAACGCTTCCCTGAGCTGGAGAACGTGAAAGTGCTCACCGGTAACGCCGCGCGCTTCCCCGAGCTGGCGGAGCCGCCCGAGCCGGACCCGCGACCGGACACGCCGGAACAGGAAGAGGACGGCGGATACCAGCGCTGATCCGCGTCTGAATGAAGGTCGTCTCGATCCGGACCATCCGGACGGGGCGGCCTTTTTTCTGTCTGGCGATCATGGCGTCATGGTAAGATAATCCTGGTTTACCAGCAGATTCCGGGGTTCCGGGATTGATCCAATAAGCATTCGAGGCAGGCACAGTTGTTCGCAGAGATCGAGCTCAATGAGAAGTACAAGACCCTCGCCGCGTACAGCGCACCCCTGAACACACCCGAGCGAGAGATCGTCGGTCGCGACAATGAGATCTCCCAGCTGATGGCGGCCATGTGCCGACCTGAGCTCTGCAACGCACTGCTGCTGGCCCCGCCCGGCTCGGGCAAGACCGCTCTCGTTCAGGCCGCGGCGCTCAAGGACACCGGCCGCACGTATATGGAAGTCGACCTCGCGCGCATGATCGCGAATCTGAAGAACCCTGACGAGATGGCCGCATTGCTCAAGGGGCTGTTCGATGAGGCCGAGATATTTAGCCATGACGAGCACAAGGAACTGGTGTTGTTCATCGACGAGTTCCACCAGATCGTTCAGCTCAGCGCCGCTGCGGTAGAGGCGTTGAAGCCTGTGCTCGCTGCGTCCGGGGCTCGCGGAATCCGGGTGATCGCGGCGACAACCAACGACGAGTTCGATACGTTCATCAAACCGAACCAGCCGCTCGTGGAGCGCCTTCAGCGCATCATTGTGAGCCCGCCCGACAAGGCGACCACGGTGAAGATCATGAAGGGCATGGCGGAGCGCTACGGTGTCGCTGACGAGTTCTACGACGACCGTATCTTCGAGCTGATCCACGAGTACACCGAGCGGTACATCCCCGCCTCCACCCAGCCACGTAAGTCGATCCTCGTGCTCGACTCGATGGTCGGCTGGCACAAGCACACCAACCGCGCGATGGACCGTGCGTTGCTCGCCGACGTGCTCTACGAATCCGTCGGCGTGAACGTTGCCTTCCGCGTCGATGCGGTCAAGATCAAGGAGCAGCTGGACAGCAAGGTGTTCAGCCAAGACTGGGCGACCTCTGTCGTCGCCAAGCGTCTTCAGCTCTGTGTGGCCGACCTTCAGGACAAGACCAAGCCGGCGTCTTCGTTTCTGTTCACCGGCTCGACCGGTGTGGGCAAGTCTGAGCTGACGAAGCAGCTGGCCCTGCTGATGTTCGGGGACGCCCAGCAGCACCTGATCCGCTTCGATATGTCGGAGTACGCGCGCGACGAGTCCCTGGACCTGTTTCGCAACGAGCTGACCAGCCGCGTGTGGCACACCAGCCACGCGGTTCTCTTGCTCGACGAGATTGAGAAGGCATCGCCCCTGGTGACGCGCATGCTGCTCCAGGTGCTTGACGACGGGCGCCTCTCGGATGCCAACGGGCGCCAGGTGTCGTTTCTGAATACCTACATCGTGCTGACCACCAACGCCGGCTCGGAGATCTTCGAGACCATCGCCCAGTACAACGGCGATGACACCGGCTCAGGTAAGGAACTGCTGGGCAAGATGAAGGAGATCCGTCGCTCGATCACGAGCACGCAGGGCGACAACAAGTTCCCGCCGGAGTTACTTGGTCGCATCGACGCGATCGTGCCCTTCCAGCCGCTTACCCGTGGCACTCAGCGCAAGATCGTGACGTCCAAGCTGAAGAAGTTCGTCCAAGAGGTGCTGAGCAAGCACGGCGTGCGCGTCCTCATTGCCGAGCGCGTGATCGAGTTCCTGGTGGAGGACAGGGGTGACACTGAATCGAATGCCGGCGGCGCCCGTGCGGCCATCGCGCTGCTGACCGATGAGGTGGCTACCAACGTCGCGGCGTTCATCAACAAGTACCCCGGCGAGCGTGCTCTCCAGGTCGACATTCGCGGCGTTTTGAAGACCGAAGATAAGGACCGTCTCAAGAGCGATGCCGAGGTCGTGGTGTCACTTCCACAGATGGTGTTTTGAGACACATCACCCCCAATATGTAGCACCCGCAAGTATTCATGTATGCTGGTAAACGAGCAGATCAGGAAAGGACAAGCCCATGGCATTCGGTCGTAGGAAAAGCAAAGAATCAGGCGCGGAAGCACCGGCCGAGGTCGTCGCAGCACAGGCCACCAAGCCGTCACAGCAGAAGAAGCGCAAGCCCGCAGAACTGCTCTCGAGCGTCGTGAATGAGAGCGCTGTCGGCGCCGCCATCGACCTCATGAAGCAGAACGCCTCTTTCGCTCTCCCGAACGGGACCGCTTGGGTCGGACTGCTCCTTTCCGCCGACGAGATCGGCGGCCTCAGCCAGAAGCAGAAGGGCGACGCGACCAAGGGTTCGATCATCGAACTCATCGCAGCCGACAAGATCCAGGTCGTCGCAACCAAGGCCATGCTCGACGAAGAGTTCCTTGGCATCATCCCCAGCGTGGAGACGCTCAGCCGGATGAACGAATACAGCCTGCTGACCGAGGCTCACTACTACTGGGCGGTCTTCCGCTCGGAGAACAACGGCCAGAACCTGGTGGCCGACGCCGTTCAGGGTTCCACGGCCTCTTACGCAGAAGCCCTCTCCGTGGCGCGCGGCGAGACGACCGTCAGTGCCTTGCTGCCCGAGGTTTGGGCGTGGGGCGGCGGGACTACTGAGCCCGTACTGACCGCTCACGCCCCCGTAGAGCCCGAACTGGTCTTCGCAGGCGCAATGGCCTACTCGGAGGGCTCTCCGGCCGCTACGTCGGCTCCTGCGGTCAATAGCGACCCGATGAGCGATGCGTTCAACTTTGGTGATGAAGGCGTGGACTACGCCTCCATGGCCGAGAATGACGCGGACCCCGAGCCGCAGCTCGAGTTCGACACGGCCCGCTACGAAGCCGAGTTCAACGATTCGTCCTCGGCCCTCGACGAGGACGATGACGAAGACGACCTGGCACCCTCGTGGCAGGGCATCGACACCAACGAGGCTCCGGCGCAGTCCGCCTCGGCCGACGAAGCCACCGCCGGCTACTACCAGTACGTCACCGACAACAAGGACCGCGTCGTCGACGAGCAGGAAGTCCGCGACACCATCGCACGTCGCTTCCTGAGCAACGACCTCGACCTTGTGGTCGACCTGGCCGAGTTCGATCGCACGTTCGCCACCGAGGCGGCTGCAATCTCGATCGGGATCGCGGATGACCCGTCCGACTGGCTCGGCTCACAGGTCGCCCAGCTCAGCCGACAGGCCAACGCCGAACTGGCGCGTCTTCACCAGGGCAACACCGACGAACTGCGCGAGATGTTCGTCGAGACCATGGCACTGCACGTCGAGAACACGATGGCCGTGGTGTCAACTGAGGCGCAGGGGTCGCAGTACTTCGGTCTCATGGCGGGGGCGAAGAAGGACTTCGAGGCCCAACGCGCGGCCGCGCCTCAGGAAGTGTCCTCGCAGCGCCGGGAGATCACCGCCCGCTTCGAGACGGCAGCTGTCAGCCGCTCGGCTCAGGCCGCTGCTCACGCCCGTGCGGTGTACGAGGACAAGAACCGACCCAAGCTGGAGCGCGACCTCGCCGAGGTCGGTCTGGACCTGGACCGTCGCCACGAAGAGCAGTACGCGCACGACCGCCAGACGGTTCTGGAGATGCGCCGCAAGGACGCCAACGTCCGCATGGACATCGGCACGAACCGGATCTTCGAGCTCCTGCGCGAGCGTCAGGCCGCCCAGCGTGAAGACGAGCGTGAACTGCTCGAGCACTGGAACGGTCAGCTCACCCGCTTCATCGACGAGAACCGCAAGAACGACATGTCCCGGGCCCTGACCCTGGCCGAGCAGCTTGCGCGCGACAACCAGGTCGCCGCCCTGAAGGTCGAGCATGCCGCTCGCCTGAAGGAAATGCGTA
This sequence comes from Cryobacterium zhongshanensis, assembly GCF_022760445.1. Lineage (NCBI taxonomy): Bacteria > Bacillati > Actinomycetota > Actinomycetes > Micrococcales > Microbacteriaceae > Cryobacterium > Cryobacterium zhongshanensis. Next base: position 60,651 of record NZ_JALGAR010000006.1, read on the forward strand.
CCGAGCACGCGGATCGCGAAGAACGTCTGAACTCGCAGCTGATCCGCAACCGCGAAGACGCGCTGGCTCAGCTGAACGCTCGTTCGACCGAATGGGACAGCTCCCTGGCGCTGGAGAAGGAGCGTACCCGCTCGACGAGTGCGCTGACGAGCCAGCTCTCCCAGCAGCTGGTTGCCCTCGGCGAGAAGTACGACGAGCAGTACCGGGGCAAGATTTCCACGCTTGAGGCTGACAAGCAGTCGTACGTCGAGGAGCTGAACCGCGCGAGCGAGGTGCAGAAGCGGGCCAACAGCACGATGGTCCTGCTCGTAGTCATCCTCGCAATCGCCGCTCTGGCCGTCGGTGTCATCGCCGGCTGGGCCTGGGGCGCCGCGGGTACTCATGGAACCGCACCCGCCGGCTTTGCCGTGCTGGGCTCGTTCCTCACTGGACCGACGGGATGGATGGGGACCTGATCCCCCATTCACCTGTCTAAAAAAGAGCGGGGCATGTCACCTTTCGAGGCGGCGTGCCCCGCTCTTTTTGCATTAGAGTAGTAGTTAGATAACGCTCGTAAACCAGCATAAAATCACACACAGATAGGGGTTCGGCGTGGCGAAGAAGGCCAATCATCCGAAGGCGACGAACTGGGAAAAGCTCTCGGGACGCAGCGACGATCAGACCCTGAAGAACCGCGACGTTTTCGAGGGGCAGCAGCTCGACCGGTCCAGTATCGACGGGCTGCAGACCAAGACCAGCCGCCGGACGGTGGCAATCATCGTCGGTGCCGTTGTGACGCTCGTTGCCTGGGTGGTGGTCTCCGTGGTGCTCATGGTCTTCGGGATGCTCGGCATCGGGGGCAGCGCCGCTGGCACGAGCAGCTCTTCAAACGGGTACTACTCGATCGAACAGATCAACGGGTCCACGGTCTTCCACTGCTACCAGATCAACGATTCGACGGGTCAGGCGCTGGCCGGTACGCCTTGCTACGACACCGAGGCGGAGGCCATCGCCAACCCGCCCGCCTGGTGGACGGACAAGACCGCCGCGGCGCAGACTGACGCGCCCGCTGCAGATGGCGGCGGCACGGCGTCCGTGGCGCCCGCTGGTGGATTCGTGGGTGAGTTGCTGACCTTCGGATGGTGGAAGCTTCTCATCTCCCTCCTCGCCGGCCTGGGCACGTTCTCGCTTCTCTACTCGGTCCTGATGCGCAACCTGGACGCACAGAACCTGATGAATGACACCAGCGACATCAACCAGTACACCGGTGACCAGCACATCGCCCTCCCTGACGAGGTCATGCGCAAGTTCGACTGGTTCCCCGACGTGGGAGCGCACTCAGACGTGCAGTTCAGCTCGATGATCAGCCACGTCATGCTCACCAACAAGGGCCTGAAGAAGATCCAGACGGCCGTGCGTGCCGACAAGGACGTGCTGGACGAGGACGGCGACGTCGACTACCTCAAGGGGGAGATCCTTCGCGACGAGAACGAGGACGCCATCATGCAGCCGATGCCGATGATCGACGAGGCGTTCGGCAGCGCACTCTTCGACGCATCCGGCATCCCCGCGAGCAAGACCTTGCGCAAGACCTACGACACCACGCTGATCCCCTACAACGGAGATGGCAGTGACCGCGACAAACTCGGCAAGCACAAGACCGTGGCCGACCTGATCAACAGTGACTGGACCCTGCCCGAATACGAAGTGCAGCGCCCCGGCGGCGCCTACCTGGTGGACACCGCACCGGTGAACACGATGGTGCTGGCCATCACCCGTGGTGGTAAGGGCCAGACCTACATCGAGCCCGTGATCGACATGTGGCTGCGGGAGAAGCGCCCGAGCAACATGGTGATCAACGACCCCAAGGGCGAGCTGCTCGTCAAGAACTATGTCCGTGCCACGATGCGCGGTTTCCAGGTCGTTCAGTTCAACCTCATCAACTCGATGAAGACCGACATCTACAACCCGCTCGGCATGGCGGCGGATGCGGCTCGCGAAGGCGACGCAACCAAGTGCGCCCTGTATGTCGAGAACATCGCGGACGTGTTTTTCCCGACCGACGGCGGTGAAGACCCGGTGTGGCCCAACGCCGCGAACAACGCGTTCAAGCGTGCCGCGTACGGCCTGATCGACTTCTACCTCGAGGAAGAGCGCGAGCTGCGCGCCTACGCCGCCCGCACCGACATGGACCCGAAGATCCTGGACAAGCGCCTGGACGAGATGTGGGGCAAGGTCACGCTCTACAACTGCTACCAGCTGTTCGTGCAGCTCACGGCGAAGAAGAAGAAGAACCCCGTGAAGGACCTGGAGTCCCGCGCCAAGCGAGGCGAGTTCGGCGACCCCCAGGGCGATGACTTCCGTGCCGATGAGTACGAGGAAGAGCGCGAGGTGGCTCTGCGTAAGGCGGTCCTCTGGGAAGACAAGGACGAGGTGGATTTGCTCACGCTCTTCTTCAACGCCACTCAGAATCTGCCGCAGAACGCGATGCGCACGCTCGTCGGCAACGCCGACAACGCGCTGCGCGCGATGGGCGCGGCCGAGAAGATGCTGGCCTCCGTCTACGGCATCGCGCTGACGGCCATGTCGTTCTTCACCGACCCGACCATCTCCACACTCACCTCAGGCGCCCCCTCGCAGAACACCGACCTCGGCGGACTCTCGTTCCCGCGGCGAATGGGTGTGCGGTTCGGCATGAACTACCTCAAGCGCGATCACCTGATCGGTTCCCAGGCCAAGTGGGATGCCTTCGGGGATCCGATGTTCGAGAATTCACTCGGCAAGGACTTCGAGCACGAGGACATCGTCTCTCGTGAGGGCTGGGCCCGGTACTACTTCCAGGGCAAGTTCGACGGCGACGTGGCCTACATCCGGCTGCGGCTCGTGAACGCTCAGACCGGCACTCTCATCCGGACGTTCTACTTCCGCTTCACGAAGGACTACCAGACCTCGCTCAACGGCCGCCAGTACATTAGCGACCCGATCACGAAGACGAAGATCGTCAAGAACGGCATCCTCGTTGAGCTGAAGCCCGTTACTGACGAGAAGGCTACGTCGGCCCAGCAGTGGGACGCAGACTTCGAGGCCGCAGGGGCGGGGAACGCGGGAGCTGAAACCGTTGGCAGCGATGCTGGGGAGGGCCTGTTCCGTAGTTTCCGACCCTCCACCGCGTCGGACGAGCGGTCAAATCTGCGCGCGATCGGACGACAGACCGGCCGGCAGAGGAACCCCGTCGAGCCAGTGGTCAAGGCATACGAACCCGGCCACACCACCTACCCGCAGATGCGCTTGACGAACATTGCCAACGGGCTGCCCGACAAGGAGATGGGTCAGGCCCACGCGATCATCTCCAACATGGTGCGCTACTCGGAGAACCCGAAGGTCGTCTTCTTGGTGACGCCGCCGCACCTGATGAAGTACGCCAAGTTGATCCTGATCCTGGTCAAGCAGCTCGTCGACCTGAACTTCGACAAGTCATATATGACCAAGAGCAACCAGAAGCCGCTCTATAAGACCCGGTTCATGCTCGACGAGCTCGGCAACCTGCAGTCCGAAGGGCACGGCATCTCTGGTTTCGAGACGATGCTGTCGATCGGCCTCGGCCAGGAGCAGCAGTTCACGATCATCCTCCAGACGCTCCAGCAGCTGCGGGACGTCTACGGCGAATCCGTGGACAAGATCGTGCAGGGCAACACGTCGAACATCGTGTTCCTGAAGTCCACCGACGACTCGATGCTGGACACTCTCCAGAAGATGAGCGGCACGCGCCACGTCACCTACCGCGACTCCAAGACGGTGACCAAAGACACCGAGCGGATGATCAAGGGGCTCAACGTGGAGGGCAAGGTCTCCTACACGATGAACACCAAGGAGGAGCCGGTCATCACGTACAACGACATGGCCTTCATCTCCGAGCGCAACAGCATCGTCTTCCGGGCCGGCGACGCACCGGTCTGGAACCGCAACGAGACGATCCTGCCGATGTCCTACCGCCTGTTCCAGGACACGATCGTGCACCCCGGCCACGAGTACTCGCTCCAGACAATCCCGACGCTCGGCTCGGCGCTGGAGTTCGACGTGCGGCTGAATCAGCCGGACTTTGAGAAGATGCTCGCCAAGCGCGTGCTGCAGGCCGAGAACGCCGCGGACTGCAAGAAGGTCTATCGCGTGGCCTACGACTACAAGGACGTCGACATCGCCCGCCTGGATCCCGACGTGTACAGCGACGAAGTCATGGAACTCATCGACGCGTCCTTGCGCGAGAGCGTCGCCGAAGAGACCGGGGGCGAGGCCGACGACGTTGACCTCGACGATGCCCCCGAGGGCTTCTACGACAACGGTGACTGGGAAGCGGACATCGAGATGCAGCAGGCCGCCGCGGCCGCCCAGGCCAACGCCGCGGTTCGTCAGGAGCCGATCTACGCAGGTAAGCAGATCAGCCGGGACATGCTCGTGCGGGCAGACGGGCGGGCACTTCAGAACACGCTCGACCGCGAGATCGTGGAAGCGTACAAGGCTGCTCGGGCCTACATGGAGCGTGACTCTCGGCACTTCAGCGTCGGCGCCGGCGGGTCGCTGCGCTCAGCGGACGGGCAGACGCTCTACATCGACAAGCTCGACGAGTCCGCGGCGATGCAGGCGCTGAACAACGCAGCTCAGAGCGAAACCAGCGGCGTCTATGCGGAAGAAGACATCAGCGGGCTGATCGGCTACGACGTCACGAGCGAATTCTACGAATTCCTCGCCTCTCTGGAGACCTGGCGTGACCTTGCCGGCGGAGAGTTCGATCGGGCCATGATGCTGGCCATGCGCGACAGGGAGGATGCATAAACTACTGGTTCACGAGCAAAAAAGAATAGGCGCGGAGACTGAAAAGTCGCCGCGCCTTTCGTGTTTGAGGCTCAAAAACCTCTATCATGATAGAGAAAGTTTACACACTTACCGAGGCCAGTTTCAACTGGCCTACTGAAAAAAGGGGGGACTCAGCAATGGATCCACGTAGTCAAGGAATGCGTCGCTACCTGTACGAACACCTGTTCCAGCAGACGATCGAGCGGACGCAGGACGCCACGGGGAAGATCATCATGGTCTCCGCGGCGCGCGATCTCCGCGCGAAGGTGGAGCAGAAGCTCGCCGCCGAAGGGCGCTCGATGGCCGACGCGGATCTGGGGATCCCGCCTGTGCTTCGAGCAATCGAATCCACGATGCAGGAGAACGTCACGGGCTACCAGGGTGTCTTCACCGACACCAGCCCCACCTCTCCCGCGTACATCCAGATGAAGGACAAGTTCTTCGATATGGCGGGATTCGCCCGCAAGAGCGCGGACGGGGCATCCGTCGTGCAGGCCCGCACCGGTGCGGCCGGCGCCCGGCTGCCAATCTCTCCGTACGACCCGCGCTGGGCGGTGCGCAGCACGGTCAAGCAAGCCGGGTCGCGTCTGACCTTCGTGCTCGGTCAGGACATCGAACAGTACGTCGGTGGCAACGTCTCGCGGATCGCGGAACTGCGCACGACGGACCTCCACCTGTACTCCATCGACGAGGAAGCCAAGCTGGTCGAGGCCGGCGAGGCATATAGCCACGACGACGCCAGCGGAATGACCGAGCTGATGGGACGGATGAGCGAGCAGGAATACCGCAACGTCCGCGACTGGGTCATCGACGGCGCACGCGGCCAGGACGGCCAGCTGAACCCCCGCGCGTTCATGAGCGACGAGGCGCTGGGCCGTTCGGCGGCCATCCTCGACGAACTGCGTGCTCAGGGCGTTGGCTACACCGTGCGTCGCGATCGGAACCCTGGCCAGATCAAGGTCGAGCTCGAGGGCACGAAGATCTCCGTCCGACTGACCGAACCGCGCCACATGGAACACTTCGTCGGACGCGTCTACGACGACGGCGTCTCGACGCACTACTCGACGAACGTCAAGGCCGCAGATCGCTCGCTGAAGACGGTGCCGTACACCCCGACCGCCGCGGAGGCGGTGTCGCTGCTGCGCATCGCTCAGGGCAAGCCCGTTGAGCGTTTCGACGGCAAGGGCCTCGTCGGCAAGGTCGGCGCCCACGCGGAGAGCGAGTGGAACCGCGAGCAGGGCCGCCGGGTCCCGATCCAGGTGCAGGATTCGTACCACACGAAGAATGACCGGACCTCGATGTCCGTCATGGGCGACCTGGTCATTGACGGCAAGATCCCGGAACCGGGCGCGAAGGTGTTCGTGCGCCGCTCGGCGAAGGCCCGCACCGCGACGGCACTGTTCTTCCTCAACGCCGAGCGTGGCGAGGCCTACCTTCGGGAGTCCGTAGACAGCGCCCGCGAGAACCTCGTGGCATCCCTGGACGTGGAACGCCTGGTGGCCGACCACGAGGCCCACGTCGAGGAGGCCAAGGACGGCGACTGGTTCCCCGAGTTCAGCGGTGACGCTGAGGTCGCGGCCATCCAGCGCTCCTACTGGGACGTGCTGCGCGACGCACAGACGACCCTGCTGCGCTCCGGCGCGACGGAGGACGAGTACCAGGCCAAGGTCGGCGTGATCGGCGAGCTTCAGGTCGACACGGATGTGGCCCGCGTTTACCACGACATGCTCGTGGAAGACCTCGCCTACGTCGGCTCCGCTGAGCAGAAGGTCCACGACCACGCTGGCGACGTCGTCGACGAACTGATCGGCAGCTACGACCAGCACGAGCAGACCCTGCCTGACGGTGAAGTCGTCATGCGCCGGTTCGACCCGGTGCGGGTGGCCAAGCACATGACCAGCGAGTTCGGCACCTGGCGCAACAACGCCGACATCGTCGCGGCGCTGCGCGTCACCGGTATTGACGGCGACGACCTCATGGGTTCGAGCTTCTACGCCACCGCCGTCAAGGACCGTCTCGTGCGCTTCGACGAGGCGAGCGCCGTGGAGCCGAGCATGCACGAGGACGCATTTGTCAGCAGGATGGGTAGCGTCATCGGCTACGCGATCGAACGCAACGGTGGCAAGGTGACGAGCCTGCTCATCGACAAGAACGGCATTGCGTCTTGGGAGGCCGATCGGTACGGACGCACCGGCGTCGCTGAATCCGTCAAGGGTCAGATCGGCCAGCTCTTCGGCCGCGGCGAGCACGGCGAAGTCGTGACCCGGTTCGCGGGCGGCGAGAACTACCTGTTCGCCCCCGGATATGAGGCGCGCATCGCGTCGCAGACTGCCGGTGACGACCTGAGCGTCGAGGAGCGCACGCTGCTGCGTGGCTACGAGCAGACGATGGGTGACCAGGTCGAGTACCAGATCGCCAACGACATGCTCGTGATGCGCACCGAGGTCGGCGAGCCCACCTCACTCAACAGCGTCTACCGCCGCCTGTACGACGTGCGTCACGACGTCGATTTCATCGACCGGTCCTCCGACGAGGGCCTGGACAGCCAGTGGGTGGAAGCCATCCTCTCCACCGAGTCCCGCAGGGTGCGCTACCCGAGCGAGATCGCGTCGGGATCAACCGTCCACGCCGCCTGGCGCGCGGAGAACTCTTCCCTGGCCGCCGACCCCGCCAACGACAACCGCTTCGACCCGTGGATCCTGACGGGTGGCCGGAACATGGCCATCATGACGAACCAGGCCGACGGCTTCTTCGACCCGGTGATGACCAACGGTGCCGTGTACCAGGGCATCACGCGCTACCTCGTCGAGGGTGCAAGCGTTGACCCCGCCACCGGAAAGATCATCCGGAGCGCCGACCTGTCGGACCGGGCCCCGCTGATGAAGCTGCCCGAGACCGAGATGATGAAGTACGACCCGTACGACCGCCAGCAGATGTCCGCATCCAACCTGCTCAACGCCGCTGCGGTGACGGAGCCGGTCGGCGTGGCCATGATGACCTTCGGCGGCTGGACGGCCGACGACCCGATGGTCGTGAGCAAGAACTTCGCCGAGAAGCACGCTATCCGTGGTGCCAACGGCAGCTCACGCGCACTGGTCCCCGGCGACAAGCTCAGCGACATGCACGGCAACAAGGGCGTCATCTCGCTCGTTGTGGACCGCGACGCGGTCATCGGCGAGGACTTCGACGCCCACGACCAGAGCATGAACTACGCCGTTCAGGTGTTCAAGATGAACCCCGAGCTGGACGTGGTGATGAGCCCCTTCAGCGCCGTGTCGCGCTTCAACGGCGGCACCGCTCGCGAACTGATGCAGGACCCGGGAGACCTTGCCCTGCCGTGGAAGGGAATGACCGAGAACACGATGGGCAAGATGCGTCTCGTCGTCACTCACAAGGACGTCGAGCGCGGCACGCGCGTCTACGACGAGGCTGCTCTTCGTGAGGGTCGCGGCCGCAAGGCCTCCTCACAGCTGGCGTGGGCCCTCGGCTCGCAGGGCTGCGACGAGGTGATGAGCGAGTTCTACGGCCCGAACAACTCGGCCGTGGCCAACTTCCGCGAGATGCTCGTCACGATGGGTCTCGACCTGGAAGCGGACGGCACCATGCGCGTCGGCTACGACGACATGGCCGAGGGTTCCGAGCGCCGGCTGTTCCCGATGCCCGAGCTGTCGTTCACGTCCAAGGGCACGCTGAACGCGGGCAAGATGAAGGGCGACTTCGGTCAGCTCATCGGAGACCGCGGTGGCGACCTGGAACTGCCGTTCCCGCTGCGCTTCCCGACCGGCGAGCGGATCCCGACGGCCAGCGATTCCACCTGGAAGCTCCCGGTGATGAGTTCCCACCTCCGCAGCGGTCAGGATCTGGACGATGGTCAGAGCACCGCTCACGACTACACGAACCAGTACCTCGCCGTGTACGAGATGGCGACTCGCTACCGGGCCGCGAAGGAAGAGCTGACCAAGAACGGCGAGGCCCTCACGCCCAAGCGCCGCAGCGACCTGGAGGACATGGCTGCCGAGGCTCCGCGCCGCGCGCAGGCCGCGTTCGACACGATCACGGACGACCTGAAGCAGAAGCGTTTTTCCGGCAAGCGCAACGTCTTCAAGGAAGGCCTGATGTCGTCGCGTCTGCCCAACTCGGCCACGGCCGTGTGGACGAGCGACCCGCGCCTGGACATCGACCAGCTCGCCATGGGGCCGGCAATGGCCGAAGCCCTGGGCCTCCAGGACAACGACTACGCGCTGGTCTGGCGTGACCCGGTGCTGCGCGACGCGGGTGTTCGCTACCTCCGCGTGAAGGTCGACGAGCGCCTCACCGGCGTGGCGATCAACCCCGCGATGGACAAGTGCTTCGACGGCGACTTCGACGGCGACTCTGTTGCCGTCGTGCGCCTCACGAGCGACGGGGCCCGCGAGCAGGCGCTGAAGAAGCTGTCGGTCGAGGCCAACCTGCTCGACCTCGGTCAGTTCGGCGAGGACTCGCTGCACCCGCTGGCCATGCAGGACTCACTCGACGTGAAGGTGTCCCAGCACATCGCGCCCCGCCTGGCGGAGCAGTTCGCCAACCTCAAGATGCGGGCGAACGAGGTGCAGAGCGACCTCGAGGACGGAGCAATCAACGACTTCGAGGCGTGGGAGTCGCGCACCGAACTGGTCGGCGACCTCTCGAACTACTACCGCGAGGCCATGGAGGGTCAGTACGGCGACGCGATCCTCCGCTTCGGCGAGGCCGGCGACCACGTCAAGAGCGTGATCGAGGCATGCATCGACACCGAGGCCAAGGGCTCGATGGCGAAGATCGGAGACTACTGCCGCCACGTCGGCGTGGACCCGGTCACGATGGCGGACCTGGGCGACACCCAGCACACCCGTCTCGAGGACGAGGGTGTCATGATGGCCACGGCCGTCAAGTCGCACGGTACCGGCATCGCAGGGACGTTCTCCCAGCGCGGTGTCAAGGCACTGCGCAACGCCGAGCTGAAGGCTGTTCTTGAGCTCACCTACCCGGTGACGCAGTCGGTGCTGCAGGCCAAGCACGACCCCGAAGAGGCCCGTCAGAAGTACAACATGCTCATGGGTCCGGCGCGGTCTCTCTGGAAGGGGCGCAAGCTCGAGGCCATCGTGGGGGAGGACGGCGAGCGTACTTGGGCCGTCGCCCGCGACGAGAACAGCAAGGAGATCCAGGCCGATGTCGAGACGTGGAAGCGCCAGTTCGTGGAGCTGTACACCTCGAAGGACGGGCTGAACGTCACGGTCAACCTGCGCAACGTCGACAAGGTCGCGGCGGCCCTCACCGGCCCGACCGGCCTGATCATCGACATCGAGGACCCGCAGGACGCGAGCCTCGACACCATGGGATCCACCATGGACCGCCTGGCCTACGGCGGCACGTTCGATGATGTGCTGGCAGCGGCTACGACTCGCGAGAACATCTTCGCGGGCTCGGAGAACGGGCACTTCGCCCCGTACGCGGTGCGCAGCAACCAGCACGCCATCGCCGAGTGGGAGAAGGCGACGGAGGCGGGCCTTGATGTTGAGGCCCCCGAGGTCAAGCTGCTCGTGAACCGGGACGTGCTCGCCGAGAGCGACACCCGTGCCCGCGCCCGTGGTGAAGGCCGCAAGTCGCCCGTCGCTGCAACGGTTCGTGCCCCGCGCCCGCGCCCGGCATTCGTCGAGGTGCCGGACGACGCGGCGGACGCTGAGCTGGTCGACGACTACCAGCTGTAGCCCGCAAGAGAAGAAGCCCCACCCCGTTACGGGGTGGGGCTTTTCTGCGCCGTTGATGCGGGGCATACACGCAGGGAAATTGCTCCTCTCGGATCGAATAAACACATAGAATTGACTGATATACGAACAAAAGCGAGGGGGGACGTTTTACAGATGCTTGAACAGTCATGGCTCACCGAAAGGCTCGGGGGGGAGTCGGGTTTCCCGGATTCCACCCATTTTGGTGACCAGTCGACGATGAGTTCCGTGGTGCACGGCTTCCTCGATAACGAGGCGGGATTCTCTGACGAGGACGTCGCACGTTACATCAATGCGGCACTGCAAAACGAGGCCGTCGACATTTGGCAGGGACGCGCTGACGGCCTGAAAACGGCCGAGGCATGGCGGGTTCGCTCCAACCACGCGGCGAACGGGCTTGACCCTGTCGGCGCGACGGACGCAGCCCGGAAGCGCGACGCGATTCTTCAGACGATGTCGGACCGGTACGACCTCGGTCGTACCGATTTCGCGAGTGCTCTGCGCGCGGCCCAGGAGTCGACGAAGGCGCCGCTGGTGCCGGAGACGTGCGCCTGGGTGATTGCTCTGGACCACGACGGATACCTGAGCGAGTCGATGGGCGTCAACACGAGCACGTCGTTCAGAGCGAACCCTGTCTTGACTCAGATGGCACCACGCCTGGTCGATTTCTCTCGTGATGCCGAGGCTCGTCAACCGGGTCGGGAGTCGTCGTCAGGATCGACTCGAGCACGGCGTGAAGCAGTTCGATCGCAGGGGCGGGTTATCGACGCCTTGACGCAATACCATCCAGCCGCAGGTGACGCAGCGCAGGATTTTGCTGCTGAGCCCGAAGTGGCTTAGAGCCACGAGAGACGAAGTAGAGGACAACGACATGGCAGAGCCGAAACGCAACCTGAACATCCCGGTCTATGAGGGGTTGGCTCCCGAAGGGGCCTTCCTCGGTGAGGATTTGATCGACGCGGAGGTGATCGACGCCGGACCCAATCTGGGTGAACGGGTGAGGTCGCGGGCCACGCGTGATGCAGAAGCGGCCGCGGGCACCTTTCGCAATGTCCGTGCGAACGGCGTCAAGGACGCCTTCTTCACCCAGCCGGCGGATGCAGCGCGGGAGGCTCGAGGCGCCGGCAGCGCGGGCGTCCGTGCGCGCCAGGAAGGTCGCGCTCGACGTGAAGGTCAGGCACGCGCTCGTTCAGAACAGGCCTCGGCCACGAAGCAGTCTCGGACCGCGCGGGACAATCTCCACCGCGAGGCCAAGCTCGATCCTCTGGCCAAGCTGAAGCTCGACACGGTGCAGGCCGGTGAGAGCTACATGAACAGCCTGCGGATGTCGGGAATTCTCGACGCGGGCGAGACCAAGGAGACCCAGCGCAAGCAGCTCAGCGGCATGCACCAGGTGTACGCCTCGATGATGGTTCTCCAGTGCGTGCAGCCGCTCCAGCAGGGTCTCACCGGTCAGAACATTGCCTCCGTGCTCGGCATGGGCGCGTCGATGTGGATGCTCTCACCGAACTTCCGCACTCAGGCCGGCTCGTTTGCCGGCCAGATGCGCGAGGCGATCCAGTCCAAGATCGACGGCCGCGGCACGAAGAAGGACCTCAAGGCGCAGGACAAGTTCGACTCTCTCGCGAGCAAGGGCAAGTCCGATCAGCTCGCGAGTCGCTGGCAGAAGCGTCTGGACAAGATCGAGCACGCCGAGCGCGGGCACCGTCTGCCCTTCACGGCCCAGAGCGCGGCAATGACCGAGGTCGCCCTGGCCGAGTCCGCGTATGCCGATATGCGCCGACCCGGCGCCGATCGTGGCATGGTGCAGGATCGCTACGATTCAGCGCTGTCCGCGCTCTACGAATTCGTCGACGCCGACGGGCTGAACCGTGAGGACGTGTCTCGCTCCATGCGCGTCATCGTCGGTCAGCGTCTGGAGAAGGATCCGACGCTCGCCAACGTCTTCACCGAGCTGGGCCACGGACGGTTCACCAAGAGCGAGCCGCGTGAGGTCTACATCAACGGGACCACGGATCGGGCCACGGTCTGGACGGGCGATTTTGTGGACTCCTACGAAGACCGGACGATCTCCAAGGGATCCTTCCGGCTTCGGCCGGTCGTGGGTGTGAGCGAGCACCGCATGATGGCTGCCGAGACCCTGTCCGCAGACATGACCTCGGCGAAGTCAGTGGGTGAGCTGAACGACGTGCTCTCGCAGTACGTGGTGGCCTCCGCTGTGGCCCAGTATCCCAACGTGGTCGACCAGATCGAAGATCCTGCCGCGAGGGGTCGTTTTGCCAAGGCCAAGACGATGTTCAATTCCATGTCGGCGGACGGTCTGTCTCCTCAGGAGCAGCAGTTCGCGTACAGCGCGGCGTATGTCGACGCGGTCGAGGTCGTGCAGCGCCTGAACCCCGAGCTCGGCAACAAGTGGGCGGCTGAGTACGGCGATCAGTGGCGCGAGAAGGTCGCTGAGTCGATGAAGGCGTACAACGATATGGGTGCTCAGGCGGAGCATCCGAAGTCGGGAAAGCCGGCTTCGGAAACGCACTTCAGTTCGACGCCGAACGCTCATAGGAACTCAGCAGGTAATGCACAGAGTTCTAGTGACACCGTTGAGGCCGAGCCGGCCGACGACGACTACGCGCACTATATGGACTTCACGGTTGATGACGGCTTCGTGATGCCGAAGGACGCGTCCGAGGAGGGCGAGGTCATCGACGGCGAGTTCATCGACGACCCTGCACTTGAGTCTGGACGCGCTCGAGAAACGATCGTCGACGGGGTGCGCAGCACCTCACCACAGTCCGACTACGAGCGGGGCGTCGAGCTGAAGAGCACCGCGTCGCGCATTCGTCGTGCACGGGTGAATCAGCACTACAACGAGATCGAAACCGGCGGCATCACGGGTATCGGCAGCGACGCTGCCGAGCCCCTGCAGGACGTCGATTTTGAGCTTGGCTGAATAAGCCTCAACCGGTGTAATCTACAGGTAGACCAGTAAAAAACGCACAAGTCGCCTGAACAAATCAGAGTCAACGAACAGCACAATGAAAGAAGCGCGACATGGGCATTCTGGGCTTCCCCAGCGAAACTGAACTTTCTTCGATGATGGGATACGTCACCGATGAAGATCGCGACAAGTGGGCGCGAATGAAGGCATCATCGGACAAGCAGATTGAGAATTCTCGGAATGGCTTGACAGCCAGGGGCTTGGCTTCTCAGTCGGCGGCTCCCGCGATCAGCATGGCCGAAAAGTCCATCAATGCGCAGATGCATGGTGAACAGATGGCCGACCGTGAACGGCGTCGGAAGGAAGGCGAGGAGGAAGTGGAAGTCACTGAGACGCGAAAGCGCACCCGCTTCTTCGATAAGGACTCGGCCGGCACCACGAGTGCCAGTGGACATGAGATGGGCTTCTAACGCAATAGAATCGGTTCGATTCCACCAATGCCCTGACCTGTCAACTTTGACCGGTTGGGGCATTGCTAGATATACTCGTTTATGAGCAAAAAAGAAAGCAAGTGGAGGTCGATGAATGGGTAACAGCATTGAACGCGTGCAGGGGCGCGTGAGCAAGCGTGAATTCGTGAGCCGCGTGGCTCGTCGCGCCGGAGTACCCGTCCGTGTGGCTTCAGTCCTCTACGAAGCGATAATTGAGGAACTTCTCTCAATTGTTGGCAACGGCGATCGACTAACGCTCACCGGATTTGGCAAGTTCTACCCGCAAGAACACAAAGGCCACCGAGTTCGCTTTGCCGATGAAAACGGCAAGGAGGAAATTGACGACTATGCCGTCTTGAAGTTCTCCGCGACGCGTTCCGTGAATCGAAAAGTCGGCGTCGACTCCACGAAGGTTTGACCTGGCTCAGAGGTCTTGTATTTGGGAAAAAAGAAGCCCCGAGGGAATGACCCCCGGGGCTTCTTAGTGTCCGCGCGCGACTATCTCTACTCGGATACTCGCGTCAGGTGATGCGGGTGAGTCCCGTGAACGACATACGGGCGCTAGACCCGTTGATGCACGTTTGATAGAGCAGGTCGTAGCCGGAGGGGACATCACCCGTTCCGTTGACGTCCACGTTCAGAACTGCGACGACACCGACGACGCGATAGACGCCGGCGTCCTGGCCGGTGATTGTGATTACGGCGCCGACGCTTGTCGGGAACGATCTCCCGCCGCAGGACCAGTGTTCGGCGATGGTCCGAGGACCGTAGTGCGCCGAGACGTCGACCGCGCCATTGCATCGGTCGATCTCGCTTTGGAATCCGGACGTCCACACGTTCTTGTGGTAGCCGGCGTCGGAGCCTGAAGCCTTGGCGGCTGGGACCGACGAGGAGTCTTGCGCGGCCGCGGTGGCTGCTACAGCTTTCTCCGCCGCGACTCGTGCCGCTTCTGCGGCCTCAGCGGCAGCCACCGCGGCCAGGCGGTCCTGTTCGACCTGCCATGCTGCGACAGCCGCGTTTACCCGCTCACCGGCCGCAGCGAGGTCGGCTGTTCCGGTCGGCAAGAGCGCAGCCGCGGCGAAGTGAATCTCATCGAGGTCGGCGGCCGAGCTGTCGTAGGTTTCGCCGAAGGGCGAATACGTGGGCGTCTGGTCGACAACCGTGCGACGTGCGCGCCTCAGCTCATCGGCGGCGTTCGCGACGTTCGCGGTCAGGCTGTGAAGCCCGGCCGACAGCTCAGCCCTTTCGCCCTCGCCCAGCACTCGTCCGACGCTGTTGACCAACGTCGCATTGGCGGTGACGATGCCCAGCTGGGCCTCGGTGATCGTGCCGACCGCGTGCACCTCGGATGCGGCGACGATGGCCACGGCCGTCGCGTAGCGTGCAACAGCAGCGTCGAGAGTGGACGCGCGCGCATCATCGGCTACGACGAGGCCCGCGGCCGCGAGGCCGGCGACGGCGGCCGCCGCGGCGATCAGCCTCAGCGTTCGACGCCGGAGCCGTTTACGCGCTCCACGTGCTTTGCGCGTTGTCAGCGGGTCGGCTCTAGCGTGGATTCTGGCGAGAGCCATGTCGTACCTTTCTGATTTAGCGCGTGGCGGCACGCCTCCCTTCAAGGGGGTGCATCGCACGGAGGTGCGCGGGTGCGGTGCGCTGCATATCGGGGTGGGTGAGCATCGTCTGGCCAATCACCTGGGCGGGCGTTGTTCCTGGCCGGCAGACGCCGTGCGTCGCGACCCCGTCGAGGAGACCGACCTCGAACGTGCGATGCGGGCTGTGGGGCCACTGGTTCTCGTAGGCACCCCAGAGCTCTCGGTAGAGCGGCAGCAGCTCATGGAGCATTCGTTCGTCCGGGGAGGCCACCCAGACGAACGGCTGCGGGTTCAAGACGTCGGCCTTCTTGGGTGAGTCAGCCGGCTCAAAGATGCACGGGAAGCCGTCGGGCATCGTGACCTCATCACGAAGCGAGGCCCTCAGAGCTGCGGCCCGGATTCGGTCCTCCCAATGCGGGGAGAACGAAAGCAGAGTGACCTCGAGAGTTGGAAGTTCCGCGTTCGCGGCGTTCGCAAGAACACCGTCGTGGGCATACGGCCCCATGGTGTTGACGACGTCGATGACGAACGTGCTGCTGTCGATGAAGGATTTCGACTTTCGGTAGATGATCTCGCTGCTGTCGAGCACGGGCCCTTCGAGCAGTACACGGCGGTACTCGTCGACAGCGTCGTGGATGGCAGCCTCTGCCGCCGATAGGTCCGCGGCCTTCTGAGTCATTGCGGCTTCGTCGGTTGCGCTTCTGCCAGCGAGCGTGGTGGAAGGGATGGTCATGGCCTAGGTCTCCTGGTCCGTTGGTTCGGGTTTGGCCGACCGAAGGAGGTCAGCGATGAGTTTCGCCTGTTCGGGGCGGAGGGGCGGCGCTTTGGCCGCCTCACGCTCGGCCCATGCCCTCAGGGTCTCGGCGCCCGGATCAGTCACGAATGACCGCGATCAGAGGTCGGTTGGTGCTGGCCGTGTGTCACTTCTGGATCTCCTTTTGATTGCGAGCGGTTCGCCGTCGGGTTAGATTCCGTCGCGCTTGATGCGGTATCCCTCGTCGCGAAGGGAGTCCTCGACGGCGCTTTTCTCGAAGCTCTCGAGCTCGTTGGCCGAGACGTCGTAGATCGGGGCCTCGTCCTCGTTGAGGAAGTAGAAGCGCATCGCTTCGGCTCCGGCGCGGACGCCTCTTGCGAACTCGACGGAGGCGAGCGACTGAACGGCCGTTTCTGGCGCGATCGCCAGGTCGGAATCGGACTTGATCGAGGGCTCGGTCTGTTCGGCGGGTGCTGCGGGTCGGCTGGGTTTCGTGGCCATGTGGATGGTCTCCGTTTCAGGTAGTGGGTGCGGTCATCGACCGGTTGGTCGATGACTGTTGCTTCGCCGGGCGCGTGCCCGAGCGCTCACGCGTAGAGGCGCGTGTACACCGAGGCGAGGTCCGGGCGCGAGTAGTTCGCACCCTTCAGGACCTTGCCCTCTGGGGCGCCATCGAGCTCCATGCCGCGAGAATGCACCGGCTTGCCGTCGGCACCGAGCTTGGACATGTTGGCGCGCTGTACCTCGTCGAAGAACGGCTGTGGGTCGATGCCCGCGTGGGTCAGCGCGAGAAGCGCGCGGAGTGCAATGGCACGGAGGATCTCGATGGAGTACGCAGTCTGCTGGCGACTGAAAGCCTTCACCAGCATGACGAGGAACACCTTGTTCGCGGCCAGGCTGTCCTTCGCGGTGACGAGGAGGGATGCCTCGGGCACCGCGTGGTGGATGTCGTGTTCGAGGCTGAGCATGCCACTGGCGTCGGCGCCCATCTCGGTGAGTGCGCCGAGCGTGACGTAGATCGTGTCGATGAGTGCGTCGATGATCTCGACCGGGTCGTTGTTCTCGATTCCCTGGCGGAGTTCGACGACCCCTTCTTCGTTGATCAGACCGATTCGCAGTTCGATGCGATCGAGCGGCAGGGGCCCGGGTGTTGCGATGAGGTTCGGGTGGCCGAAGGCGTCGTGGAAGAGAGCTACATCTCGCTGCATGGGCAGCGTGTAGCCGACGAGTGTGTGGGTGGTCATGCGGTCTCACTTTCGGTGATTTCGTTTCGGGGAGAGTCGGTCGCGGTGGGCGCATTTCAGGAGCGGGGCTCACCCACGGCAGTGTGTGTTTCTCAGCTCCTTATGAAGCCGAGGCCTACGGCACGGAGGCCCTCAGCCTTAGTGGTGCTCACCGCCTGAGGCGGCTGGATGTCTTCGTCGCCGCGGGCTACCTGAAGGGCATAGCCGGCGGCGATAAGCATCATGCTCAGGACGGGGAGAGTCGTCTCAGGTGCGTTCACGCACCGTTTCATGGTCGCGTTCATCAGGACCTCGGCCTGCAATACAACTGCGTCTTTCTCGCCGGGTTTGGTTGCCATTGTCACGGTATCTCCTAGATGGTGGTGGTTAAGGCGACGTCGGCGGTGACCGCCGCGTCGAGCGCCGGAACACGCTGATCAAAGTTCTCGTCCCAGGTCGTGTGCTCGCCGCAGTAGTGCCTGTCCACGGCATCGGGGCCGTCGTGCTCGTTGGCAGGAACGCGCAGCCAACCGTAGTCGTCGCTGAGGCTGCCTTCGCGCGTGTCCATGAACTGCTGAGTCAGCTGGTCGACGGTGTCGTAGACCTGGTGATTGCCGTTCTCGTAGTCGCTCGAGAGCATCTTGCAGCCGGGAGCGTCGCAACGGGCGTGGTGCATGGTGATGGTTTCGACTGTCATCGGCGGATCTCTTTTCTGTCGATCAGCGGGCGCGTAGCCGCCCAGGGGTTCACAGGCGGAAGGGGCGTCTTAGCCAGAACGGCGTCGCGGTACTCGTGGAGTCGTTCGGCAAGAACACCCTTGTCGACTCGGCGCTGAGTCTTGGCCTGTTTGAGTAGGCCCAGCCATTCGGCTTTGTCGCCAGCCAGATAGTTCTGCAGGGCGCCGAAGTGTTCATTCGGGTCTGGGTTGCCAGCCGGCACCGCCAGGTCGATGAATGCCGAGCAGTCTGCGAGTCCTCGATCGGAGAAGTGCAGGATGCTCGCCGGTCGCAGCTGGTAGATCGTTTCGGCGGACTGGGCATAGCCATTGAGCACTGCCTCAGCCATAGTCTCCACGCTGAGGAAGTATCGAAGCTCACCTCCGTTGTCGAGAACCCAGAGGTTCGTGATTGGGGCGGCGCCCGAGTAGTTAGTTCCTGACACGGAGGTGGTGTCCTTTCGGGTTGGGGCGGATGCCGTCGTGACTGGTGCTCGAGCCAGCGACCTACGGCGCAGCGACGAGGTACGGCCGGAAGGGGCGCGTTTCGATGGTGACGAAGTGCAGGCCCCCGAGACCGGCAACGGTTGGCGGCTGATACGGCGCGAAGGGGTGGGGCGTCTCGCATTGCGTGCAGATCTCGCCGGGGCGAGTCTCGTCACCGTCTGCCGCCAGCGGATCAACGCCGAGTGGATAGAGCTGAGCCGAGGTGAGCACGCCTGTGAAGGACATCGTGCCGTAGCCCGTGAAGACCGGCTCAGAGGCGTTCCGCACGAGCAGCAAAGCGGTGCTGCTAGCGTCGTGCTCGACGTCGGTCGCGTCCTCGTGGCGGGCGCGCACGGCGATCTCGCTGCGACCGCGGTCGCTGGTGCGGCTCTCCAAGTCTCCGCCCACCAGCACCGCGAGCAGCTGCGCTTCGTCCTGGTATTCGTCGAAGACGCTCACACGGATGAGCTGCGAGCCACGACCCTGGGCGAACGTGTAGTGCTCGTGCACTTTGTGAACACGGAGGGTCCTCCATCGGAGGTTGTAGGTGGCCAGATGGGCTCGTTCGAGTTCGGCGATTGCCGTGAGCATGCGCTCTGTTGGCACGAAAGCGTCGCGCTCTTCGCCCGTCTTGAACCGCGCAGAGGACGGATCGAAGATGTCCCGATCGAGTTTCTTCTGCCCCTGGCTGTGCTTGTAGATGTAGAGCGCGTCGGCGCCCAACGTCGATGGCAGGGCGAGCGGAAATTTGATCGGCTCGCCGTCGTTCATCGACCCGGCGGGCAGCGTCTTGCTTGGAGCGGTTGATTCCGTGGTCATGCGGGCAGCCTCCTGGGCTCTAGGTGTCTCTCTTGCGATGGCGGGCTGGTGCTCAGCACCGGCAACGGCCGATGGGGATGCCTACCGTGGAGCCGTAGCATTCGGCGCAGCAGAAGCCCTCGTAGCCTTCCCCCTCGCGCACAGCGACGCTGCAGCCAGGGCAGGGGTGGATGCCTTCGTACGGCACATATTCCCGTAGCTCGGGTATATGCCCGGTCGGGAATTGTTCGACCGTGGGGTCGACGATCTCGCCGGTAGTGCGGGTGCACCACCAGTGTTCGCGTGGGCCCCAGACGACGTCGATGTACCATCCGCGCACGAGTGCGAGCGAGTGGTCGGCCGCGACGAGGCTCTCGGCCGCCGCGCGGCACGTGCCTTGCAGCTCTGGGTGACGGGGTGTAAGCGTCATTGGGAGCGAGAGCCTTGGCCCCGACGACGTCGCACCGGCGCCGGGCGTTCGATCTCTTCGATTTCCCAAGAGGCCACCTCGTACGAGGTAACTCCGTCTTCGCCGAGGTCGTCCAAGCTCGAGAGCTCGGCGCCCTCCAGTTCTTCGATGAGCTTCTCGATCATGTCGTCACGGGAAGCGAACTTGCCCGTGACGTGCTCGAGGGTGACGATGACTTTCAGTTCGATTTGGATGGTCATACGGTCTCACTTTCTTTGTCGCGCACGAGGAACCGTAGGTGGGGCGACTCGAATTCGGATTGTTCAGGCGTCGTGGTCGTCATGCTCCGTTTCCGGAGCCGCTTTTTCACCCGACGCCGAGATCTCGTCGAAGCGCATCTCCGGGGCGCTGATCGCGCCCTGGTAGCTGGTGAGCCTCGAAGCGTTGAGTATCTGCGACTCGATGTCGGCACGGACCTGCGAGGTGACTTTCTCCCCGGCTGCGGCCAGCGAGGCCACCGCAAATTCGCTGTTGGCCGATGCGTGGAGAATCGAGCCGCGGTGATTTCGCAGCGCGTCACGCATCGCGCGGACGCCCTTCTTGGTCTCGAAAGCGTCCTCGAGCACAGCGAGAGTTTCTCGGGCCTGGGCGAAGAGCTTGCTGATGGATCCAGTCACCTCAGCGAGGCTCTCCTTGATGCGCGGCTGGTACGGGATAGTGGGCACGAATGTTTCGTTCTCGGTGCGACGGATGGTCACCGGGATGCCCGAGCCGATGCCGATGGAGGACACCAGGGCACCCCACTGCGCGAGGCTCATTTCCACCTCGACGAGAGTCTTTCTCGGAAAGACAGAGTCATGATTCAGGTAACGGGCGCGCGTCGCGGTCTGGATGGACAAGGTGATGCTGTCGTGGTGCAGTACGTCGCTCTGGAAGAGCGAGCGTGACGATCCGTGCCCGCGGCTGACAACCGCCACGCCGAAGGCGGGGTGAGATTCGTCGACGCTGGCCTGCCCGTAGTCGGCGCGCGGTGTCGAATGGACCGGCTGTTCTTCGGGTGCTGGCATGTTGTGGCGCTCGTTTCTTCATTGGGGGATCAGCTTGGAGAGGGCACTCAGGGGGAGTGCCGGCATCCAACCGGTCGCTGAACCCTTATTTGGAGAGCGACCGGTTGTGCCGTCTTGCGGACTTGATTGAATCGCCCAGCATCTTGTGGAGGAACGTGGCGTACTCGACGTCCATGTAGTGCCAGCCTGTCGTCTCCGTGGAGATGACAACTGTGGCCTCTTCGGCGGCGAACGAGGTCCCTGTGATACCGAGTGAGGGGCGTTTCTTGTCGCGTCGAATCGCCTCGAAATCGGCCGGGGTCTTGGGAAGGCGAAGAGGGTTGTACTGGGAATGAGCCTTGGACATGGTGATTCCTACTCTCCGGGTCGCAGCGTCGACTATTCGATGGGCCGAGGAGCCGCCGGCTTTTCGGCCAGGCGGGCCGTCTCGAGGGTCGCGACGGCGGCCTTGTCCGCGGCGGAACCGTGTCTCGCTACGAACTTCGCCGCGCCGACGAGGATGTTGGCTCGTTCGATGCGGGCTGTCGGGTGGGCGTTGATGCGCTCGTAGAGGTCGAGCACTTCATGAGCCGTCTCTTCATCGGGCGCATCGGTGTCGAGCACGTCGAGGTCGAACACCGGCAGCGCCGGGTTGTTCTGGACCAGGCCGCCCTCGACGAGCACATAGCCGTCACCGGGGTTGCGGTGAGCCTCGGCCTCGGGGGATGCCTCGTACTCGCGCCAGAGCCTGACGGTGAGCTCAATCGCCCAGCATGCGAACAGGAAGTGAACGTTGTAGTCCTTCATTGACCAGTCCCAGTAGGCGTCCTGGCCGAAGGTCACCTGGTTCTCCCGAAGCCAGTCGTGGGCTTCGACCTCGTTGTCGGCGTATCTGTGCGCTTCCTCGAGGATCTCTGCACTGCGTTCAGCCGGCGAGCGTTCGGGAATGGGCATGCCGAAGAATTCGATCTCTTCAGCGTCGTCTTCGTTGATCTCCAGATACGTGGCTGCGGGGTTGCTCTTCCGGAGCTCGGTAAGCCACTCGTCGTAGTCGACGCCGTGACGCGCGCAGACCCGCTTGGAGACGGTGACGACCTTCTCGTATTCGTCCTGGGCTTCGGTGCCGAGATCCTCGTCCTCCTCCAGGTGGTCTTTTACGTGCTGGATGAAGATCTTGTCCGAGTATTCGCGCACTTCCTGCGACCGGCCGCCGCTGAGCTTCTCGGCCCAGTAGCGGAAGTCGATGCTCGGCGCGCCGTCGGAGTAGTAGTCGCCGTGGCCTTCGCGATCGAAGAAGTCCATCATGTCCGTGACGCGCGAGAACGTGAAGCCGTCAGCAATGTCGCCGACGGTGGCGAGGTAGTGGGGCCAGGTGATGACGTTCCAGGACCACATGCCGGTGCCGGGCGCTCCGACACGCATCTGGCGGTTGAGGCCATTGTCCATGCCAACGGTGAGAACGTGGTTCTTGGTCTGTTCGATGAAGTTGGCGTAGGCGCCGGCGTACTCGTTGTCGCGCTTGGCGCGCGGCGCGGCGGGGGCCGCTGTCGGTGCGATGGGCGCTTCAGGCTCATCGAGGGTGGCGGGCGCGGTGGTGGGGAAGTTGGTCATGATGATTTTCGCTTTCTCGCGGTTGATGAGTGAGCGGACACGGTGAGGCGCCCGGTTGTGCGTGGCTGGGGAAATGCAGAAACGCCCCCACCCGGACGCATTGAGCGTCGCGAGTAGGGGCGTTGTTGACGGCGAGGTTTTTCGTCTAGAGCGCGATGATCCGCGCACTGCGGCGGAGCCGATAGACCCCGTAGCGGCACCGCAGGTACCGCGTCGGTTACCAGCCTGTGTCGCAGGTCCACTTGACGCCCCAGCCGTAGCCTGGAATCTCGTAGGTGTTGACGCTGAACGCGTTGGCCGGCGGCTGCAATGTGCTGCCGTAGCTGACCTGCTGGCCGCCACCTGCACCCTGACAGTCCGAGCCGCCAGCATGAATCTGCAGTGGGTACCACGTTGGGGAACCGTCTTTTGGGGCGGTGCTGGAAGACGCGGACCCGCCCGACGACGATGAACTTCCGCTGGACGACGAACCGCCGGCAGACGAAGACGAGCCGCTGGTGCTACCGGACTTTGCGCTGCCGCCAGACGAAGAGCGGCTCTTGGCCTGCACGGTGGCAGCGGCTTGCTCGGCAGCTTTCTGGGCCGCTGCGGCCGCATCAGCCGCCTTTTGCGCCTCGACGGCGTCGTGGGACGACTTGGCGGCAATACCGGCCTGCGTGTACGCCCACAGCGTGTCAAGCGCAGAGTCGTCGTTGTTGACCGCGGCGATGGCTGCAGTCAGGGCATCGCGTTCGGGAGTGCCTGCTGACGCGGACGCATCTAGACGGGCCTGGCCGCCGGCCGGGACGGAGTTGACGACGGGTGCGAAGGCATCATGAACAGCCTTCGTCGCCTTCTCGATGGTGGCCGTCAGGTAGGCGTTGCCTTTGACGGAACCACTGGCGTCTGCCGTCAGCCGGTTGATGTACGACGTGGCTGACGCGATGGCGTCGGTCTCGGCGTCTGGCGGGAGGGCTGGCACGGTTGTGTCTGCAACCGCGGTGACGATCGAAACGCCCGTCGAAAGGTCCAGGCGGCGGTCGGCGGCAATGCTCGCCACCGTGTCGCCCAGGCGCTTGCTGGCAGCCTCGAGCGCCGTCAGAGCACCGGGGTCAGCGAGACCCGCGGCGGCGCCCACCAGGGCGGTCACCTTGGCACTGAGGGCCGCTCCGGCCACAATCCCAGCGGAGAGTGTCGTGCTGGTGGCAGCGTTGGTCTCGCGGGCCGTCGCCAGGGCCACGGTTGCCTGGTCGTT
This sequence comes from Cryobacterium zhongshanensis, assembly GCF_022760445.1. Taxonomy (NCBI): domain Bacteria; kingdom Bacillati; phylum Actinomycetota; class Actinomycetes; order Micrococcales; family Microbacteriaceae; genus Cryobacterium; species Cryobacterium zhongshanensis. The sequence continues at coordinate 84,519 of NZ_JALGAR010000006.1, forward strand.
GGCCGTCAGCGCACTGGAGTGCGCGGCTTTGTTGACGGCCTGGACGATACCCGATGCTCCGGCCGTTACCCCGACGACCATGACCGCGACCACGGTGATGGCTACAGCAATTCGTGTGGGTCTGGGAGTGTTGGCCACAAGCCCCGCGAAGCGGTTTGCGCGCGCACGTTCGGGACGCTGGGTCCCCTGAGTCTCATCCGACATGTTGATTCCTTCTCGTATTGCAGTAATCCCGCCCCAAATACTTCGAGATGATTTCAGACTACGGGCCGCCGGGTGTGCGACCGGCCAGAGTCTCGATGCGACTCGGCCGGTCTATTCCCGGCTCCACTCGTCGGCGAATTCGGACCAGCGGGCGATGGCGGCGGTGGCCTCCTCGCGCGTGATGTGCTCGTCGGCGATGAGGCCCTCGAGCTCGTCGAGAGCGTCGGTGATGGCAGTGTCGACGAGGTCGCCGACAGCACTCTCAACACGGTCGGCGCGCCCCGGGTTGGTGATCAGGATGCTGTGGCTGCGACGCACGGTCTTGCCCGCGTCGTCCTTCATGGTCGAGGCGAAGTGCTCGTCCTTCATCGTCTCGGTCGCGATCTCGATGCCACAGGTCTGGCAGGTGCCGTAGGGCTGGTCGTCCTTGGCGTCGTATCGGGAGGTGGTCATGACTGCGCTTCTTTCGGGTCGGGGGAAGAGTCGTCGCGCCAGGCGCGCTCTTCGCGGGTCTTGATCTGCTTCTTGGCCGCGCGTTTGGTGGCACGCATCTGGGCGGAGTTGCGTAGCCCTCGGGCGAGAGGCGCATCGTGCATTCCGCCGCTGGCGGCCCTCATGCTGCGCATCATTTTGCGCTGGTTGTTCGACACGGCCGAGCTACTTAGCCAACAGCTCGACGACTGCACGCGGCAGCTCGTCGTAGGCCGCGAAGCGATTCGCACCCCCGCTGAAGTCGCGGGTGGTTGTGGCGGTTCGGTAGAGCGCGCCGCGGCTTGTGCCGTGGTTGCAGTCGGTGCTTATGTAGACGATCTTCCCGGTAGAGGGGTTCGTCACGAAGCCGGAGCAGCCCTGGAGCTGGCCGTTCACGCGTTCGTTCTTCAACGCAACGGTGAGCGCTGGGTCAATCTTGACCAACGCGTTCTTGAGCTTGGTCATCCCGAGGGTGCCCGGGATCTTGGCCAGGCCGTATTCGCTGTAGCTCATCTCGAGGGCTCCGCGTCGACGCCCGCCCAGACGAGCAGTGCAGGCAGCTCCGGCGTCAAGGCGAGGAGCACGAGACCGGCGACTGCCAGGTGTAGTTTCTCGGAGTGGCGAGCAATCGGAGTCGAGTTCCACCGGCGCTTGTCGTGGATGTAACCTTCACCGCCGTTGAGGTGATTGGTGACGGCCTGCACGCGGGTGCGGTACTCCTTGGCAGCTGCGTCGTGGTAGGTCACCACGTCCAGGGCCGAGAGTCGATCGCTGCTGAAATAGCGGGTCGTGATCGTGCGGCTCTGGCGGTCGTAGGTGCTGGAGGGGGTGTGGGACGGGACACCTGCGGGCGTCTCGGCCAGGGTCACGCTCTTGTCTGTGGCGTTCATGCTGCTCCTTCAATGTCGATGTCGGGCGAGTGGATCGAGGTGACCGAAGCCTCTGTTGGTTTTGGCGTCGGGAGAACGCCGGCGGCCCTGTCGCGAAGGCGCGCGTCCCATCCACCGAGGATGTGTGCGGGTGTCGGCCAGGCGTCGAGCTGTTCGAGGGTGAGGGTGTTGCCGTGGATCACGATTGCCGGAACGTTGAGTAGCGAAAGCTGCACGTAGGCCATGTGAACCGACGTCGCTTCGATGTCCTGAGCAACGACATGCATCGACTGCTGGTAGTTCACTCCGGCTCCGCGGAGCGCAGCGGCGAGAGCGACGATCATGCCGCCGCTGCCGCACGTGGGCTCGTTGACCGTGATGAATTCCTGCCCCTCGAGCTTCTCGGTGTAGTTGCCGATGGTCATCTGCGCCATCATCGAACTCACCTCGTACGGGGTGAAGAACTGGCCGAGGTGATCGCTACCGAGGTCCAAGCTCATGTAGAGCTTCCCGAGGACGTCCGAGAAGTCGTCCTCGAACTCGAGGCTGAGCTTCGCGAGAAGGTGCGCGAAGCGGTCGGCCTCTTCAGGGGTGTAGCCGCTGATGACGCGCAGGTACTGCGCTTCACGTTCGTCCCAGCCGTCGTGGTCGACGCTATTGCGAATCGCTAGGGCGGACAGTTCGCAGAAGTCCGCGAACACCTGCGAGATGCGCCGGCGCCCATAGGACGCGTTGGCTTCGAGTAGTTTTTTCATGCTGCGTTTGCCTGTCTGAGAAGTCCGAAATCGAAAGCCTGGAGGTCCAGTTCCTGCCGGATACGCAGGACCGTTCGATCGGTAATGTGGAGGGTGACAGCGATGCGCATATCGCTCCACCGCCGGCTGTGGAGCTGGGCGACAGCGACGCGGCGCTCGGCGGGCGTGAGTCGTACCCGTTCGCCGCGAGTCGCGAGTTCGATGGCTATCTCATCGAGGTCGTGTGACTTGACCCCGCGCACGTTGGGCGTTTCGGCGGGGTCGTCGATGTCGTCCCAGGCCAACGGAACAGCCCATTTTCGTGCCTTGGCGATTCTGCGTAGGCGTTCGCCGGCAGGATCTAAGACGGGGATGTCCCAGAGCGAAGCGAAAATCAAGCACGTGGATGAGAATGTCCGTTCGGGCACCCGCTTTCGTTTCGCGTTGATCAATGCCGAAAGATCCACGGGTGAGAGGCCAAGGCGCAATGCGAGGTCAGTCTGCGAGTACCCGATGGCCACGAGGGCCCGAAGACGGCGGACTGTGCCGGTCGCATCCACGAGCCGACGTCGGATAGTTTCTTGGTGTCGCGCGGGGGTGTTGTCGCCGCTGTCCATGGGGCCCCGCCGTTTCTGATTTGGATGCGGGGGTGGCGCGTGGCCACCCCCGCGGGAAAGGTCGTGCTGTCAGTTGACGAGCGCCAACTAGGCGTTAGCGCCGGTTTCGAGGGCATCGGCAACCTCGCGCATGGCGGCGGGCCGAATCTGGGACGTCTCGAAGAGGTTCCTGTAGGAATCGCGTTCGATGGTGATGAGTTCCAGTGCCCGGGTCAGCGCTTCGACCCGCTGATCAGTCGTCTGCCCGGCCAGGGCGCGGATCTCCTCAGCCATGTCGATGCCGTGGAGCTTGATGTGCTCTTCCCACTTGTGGAAGGCGCTGTAGGTGTCGGGATTGCGTCCGATGCTCAGCGAGAGCGAGAGTGCCGCGTCGATTTCGCGGGTGCGATCCTCGGGGATGGCGCCCATCTTGCGGCGCAGGCGTGAGGCGTCGACGGTGTGGATCTGTTCGCACAGAGCCATGGCGTCGCCTTTGCCGTCCGGGGCTGGAACCGGGATGTGGGTCGGGCCGCTGCGCTTGCGTGCGGCGGTCGACAGGTACACGATCTGCGCGAATCCCGAGCGCGCGTTGAGCACGTTGTTCGAGACGATCACTGCAGGTCGATCGCTCCAGATCTCTGTTCCGACGGCCGGCTTGCCGGGATCGGCGGCGACCATCCAGATGTCGCCGCGACGGTGCCTCAGCTCGGGTGTAATTCTCGGGCGCGCTGACGCGTGTGGCGGCTCAGGCGACCGAATGATGGTGGCGGGGTTGGGCGCTGTGATCGTCATGCTGCACGCATCGCTTCGCTCTCGCGATCGGCCCGCTGCGTGGCGGCTTCGATCTCGTCCGGGGTCTCCAACTCGTCGAGGTAGATCTCGATGTCGTTGTTCGCGAGCACGTCGCGAATCGTGTCCAGGTAATCCTCGGCATCCAGGGGGTGGATGCGCGTGCCTTCGGGATAGTCGGCCTGGGCCGCTTCGAGGTCGGCCTCGCGCATGGCCTCTACGACCTCGTCGGAGATCTCTTTTGTGATCGTGCCGTCCGACAGGAGGACGATGAGGCGTTCGGCGCGGGTGCGGACACTCGTGTGGAGGGTATTCTCCAGAAGTTCAGCGTCGGCGATGATCAGCAGGTGCTTGTACATGGTTATGCCTCCGGTGCGTGGGTGATGTAGACGTCTCCGACGTCCTGACGCTTGGCGTCGAACAGGTGGAGTCGTCCGTTGGTGGGTGCGAGGTGGTATTCGATGACCTTCTTGCAGGTTTCCTCGTCCGCGTTGTCGAAGAACTCGCCCGGGTAGCCCTCGGCGAGGTTCGCGGCGCGCTGGCGCAGCTCCTTGAGGCGTTCGCCGCGGGAGCCGTAGTGCTCGGCGAAGGTGGTGCCGTCGCCGTAATCGGTGAAGGCGCTGTAGAGGACAGCGGGGCCGGCATCACGGAGGTGCTCACCGAGGTGGACGTCCACGCCGCATTCGGAGTAGAGCTCCACGACCTGGGCCAGGGCCACGTCGGCATTCGCACCGCCGAAGGGCACGAGAATGTCGTCGACGAAGAAGCGGGGCACCTCGTCGTGGTTGACGAGCAGCAGTCCAACGACCGCGTCGCGGCGTTCGGACTTTGTGGCGTAGCTCTCATCGAGAACGGCCTCGAGGTCGTCGAAGACAACCGCGGTGTAGGCCGTCTCGTAGACGCGGGCGGGGGTCTCGTCGCTGGCGACGGTGGTCTTGTTCGCAGTCATCGGTGGTTCTCCTTCTGATTTCAGTTGGTTGGGGCGAGCCCGAGAGTCTCTTGGTGTGGTCGGCGTGTGCGGCGCAGCCCGTTTCAGAGCAGCTTTTCTACGGCGACAACCTCAATGAGGGCGCGCGCGATGGACAGGATTCCGTCCCACCCGGTCAAGGACCGGTCGTTCATGAGCCGTTTGGGGTCGCGGCCCACGGATCGGTACGTGTTGCTCGCGCTGTCACGGATTTCGACCATGGTGTAGTCGCAGTAGCCCTCGGGGTTCATGAGAATCGACAGGTTGAGGCCCGGCACGAGGCCGTTTTCGCGAAGGGCTTCGACGACCTTGTTGACGGTCCACTCGAAGTCGTTCTGGTCGTACAGATTGAGGCCGGCATAGTCGTTGGGTTCGAGCGTTTCGTAGCCGACAGTGAGGGCGTGGGTGATGTCCGCGTCGGTGATCTCGCTGGTATCGAGTTCGAGAAGTTCTTCGGCGGAGACGATGCGCGGTGAACGATTCTCGCGGCCGAACTGGATGCCAGCCTTCAGGAGGGCGGTGGTGAGGCTGGTCGAGACGATCTCGATCGTTTCCGTGTCCCCGAGCGGGGTGGAGCGGGGCGAGCGAAACTTGGCGCCGGGGGAGACTTTCGTCTGCACGACGATGCGATACGTGGGCATGACTTTCCTCTCATTTCAGGTATTTGGGCGCGCTGAGAAGAGAGGGGCGACCCGTATGGATCGCCCCTCACTCAGTGGCGCTGTCGTGCTGGTGGTGCGGTGGTGCTGGCGAGCGGTTAGACCGTGACCGCGGTGAACGCCGAGTCGTCCGTGACGGAGTCAGACTCGTCGTCGGAGATACCGGCTTCGAGCTCGCTGTCGAGGCGTGCCAATGCCTCGACGTGTCCGCTCGGGTCGGCGGTTTCCTCGTCGCCCTGGACGGCGTCGTCGTTCGACGTCGCTGCCCCCATGAGGATGGCCAGCGCGGCCTCGACCTCGTCGTCCGACATGATGTCGGTGTTCACGCCCTGCGAACGCAGCACGGTCAGCGCGTCACGCTTTTCGAGCGCGCCGACGAGCATCTCGTAGTCAGCCTCGATGCGAGGCTTCTTGGCGTTGCCGTAGGAGAGCACGTACATGCTCTTCATCGCCCGAGTGAAGGCGACGTAGAACATGCGCTTGTCGGCCTCCTTCATCTGGGGGTCGAACTTGTGGATGACCACGACGTTGTCGAACTCGAGACCCTTGGCGCCGTGGATGGTGCTCACAACGAGGTTGGCCTTCGCCTTGAGGTTCTTCTCCTTCCGTTCACGGTTCTTCTGGTTCATCAGCGACTGCTTGACCCCGTTGTGGCGGATCTCGTAGCCGAGGACGTTGTCGCGCAGAAGCCCGAAGAAGGCGTCAGCCGTCATCTGGCCGGCCTGGAACAGACCGAGCCATCCGTTGATGTCACTGGCGCTGGCGATCCACCACTCCGACGTCATCCGGGCCACCGATGGAGCTGCTTTCGCAGCGTTCTTGGTGAGCTGGTCGAGGTTGTCGTTGATGCCCTTGTGGATCACAAAGGCGGCGTCGGACGGGTCGACCTGGAGGACGTCGTTCCAGAACATCTTGATGTACTGGCTGAACACCGTGGTGGCGTACGTCTTGTCGCTGACGAGGTTGGCGACGTTCTCGTTCGGGAACATCTCCTGGAGCTTCTTCTCGATGATGCTGATGTCCATGCGGGCATACGCGAGGAAGGCGACCTGCTCCCCGCGCGCGAGGCACTTTTCGATGTACGGACGCACGTCCACCGCGATAAAGCCAGCCAGCTCGTCACGGAACTTCGTGAGGTACTGGAAGTGCTGGTAGTTCACCGTCACCTTCTCCTGGAAGGAGGCTGCGGTCGGCACTGCCAGCGAGTTGGCCTGAAGACGCAGCTGGGCCGCGGCGTTGGCCTCGATGTCCGCCAGGTGGACGTTTGCGAAGTCCAGAATTTCCTGGTTGCTCCGGTAGTTCGTCGTCAGCTGGAACGTCGCGAAGACGCCGGACTCCTCGAGCGCGTTGAGCGCCTTCGGGTTCGACGCACGGAACTCGTACAGCGTCTGCGAAGCGTCGCCGACGATGAACATGTTCTCGCGGTGCTTGGCCACGTACTTGAGCAGGTAGATGAACTCGAAGATCGAGTTATCCTGCACCTCGTCGATGATGAGGTACTTGCTATGGACGTGCGGTGGCTCGACCATCGTGTCGATCTGCTGGTAGGCGATCACGATCTCCAGCTCGAGGCAGGTCTGACCGATCCGGTCAAGGATCTCCATGACCTCGGTCTCGTACTTCTCGATGAACGCGTTCAGCAGCGTCGTCGCTCCGGGCTGGAGCTTGTCGACGTCCATCATCACGCGCCGGAAGGAGCGTGCGATGTCGCTGTTCGGGTAGAAGATGTCGATGCTGTTCAAGATCGTGTCGATCGAGGACAGTTCGTGCGTCGAGTGGTTCAGCGAGTAGATGTCGTGAATCATGCGCGCGATGGTCATCGACTTCACGGCGGGGTTCCTCTCCGTGATGTTGTCCGCGGCCGCGTTGGTGAAGGACAGCACGGCAATGTCCCGCGGGTCCACACCCTGCGACGTGAGGTGCTCGATGCGCCCCAGGATCACAGTGGACTTGCCGGTGCCCGCCCCGGCCTGCACGAGCGTGAGCTCTTCCGATGTGGAGATCGCTGCGCGCTGCTGAGCAGAGAAGTGACCGGGCATGACCCAGGCGCTGTTCTGCCCGGCCGGCGGGGTCGAGAGCTGCCCCTTCATGGAGTTGAGGTGCTCCAGGGTGTGCGACATGAGCAGGTTCAGGTTCTGCTTGCTCAGGGTGCTGGCGATGGCCGGCGGGCACACACCGTTGATGGTGGCATGAATGGAGCGGTACGCGGCCAGCGAGACGTTGTAGGTCTCGAGGTAGCGCAGCTGCATCGCGAGGTGATGCAGCGTCTGGTCGTCGGGCTGTCCGTTGGCGAACAGTTCGGTGATGTGACCCGAGAGGGCGTCAGCGACGCCATCGCCCGACCAGGCATCTGCCAGCCGGCAGATGCGCTCGTACACGTCGTAGTCGTTCATCCATTCGGCCATCTCGTCGATGTCGACGAAAACGCTGGCGCCGTTGGCGGCGATGTTGTGGGTGGCGTCCTTGATGAACTCTTCGATGTCGTCGAGGGGGGCGTAGCTCCACCGCATCATCGAGAACTCGTCGGTGCTCTTGAACGCCCCGTGGCTGTAGGGCGCCGAGGAGACCATGCGGACCTTCTGCGTGGTCGACCCCTTGGCGAGGACGTAGATCTCCATCCGGTAGAGGACGTTGAGGTCCTTGCTGATCTTGTCGCCGTTCTCGTCCTTGTGCAGCACGATGCCCTGGGGCGTCATGTCGAGGAACACGTCGTAGTCGAGCGTCGTCGCGTTGTTCGTGACGTCGTAGCGGTCGGTGTCGAACGGCACCGCGTAGCCCAGGCCCTTGGCGGCGTTGTGCTCGACCGAGTACTGCGCAAGCAGACCCATCGGGATCGTGAAGGTGGTCACGTTGCTGCCGGAGCTCTTGGTCTTGGCCGTCACAGCGGTCGTGGACATGGTCCGTGCGCTGGAGCCCAACTGGTAGCGGCTCGGGCGGACGTACTGGTTCAGGAGACCGACGGTCTTGCCCGAACCGGTGAGCTCGCTGCTGAAGTATTTCGGGGTGAGTGCTTTGACCGCGGTGGCCGAGGACAGTGTGGTGAGGTCATCGAGCTGAATAGGCATCGTCTGGCTTCTCTCTGGTTATTTTCGCTCTGCACCGGAGGGGTGCGAGCGGGATGGCTTTGCGTTGGGGATGGCGCTGCGCTGCGTGGTACGGCGCGGCTGATACGGCGAATTCGACGCGAAAGGGGAGGAGTTTTCACCCCTCCCCTTCTTTTCCCAACGGGACGCGTTATGCGGTGACGAGATCCTCATCCAGCGGCGCCGCCGTGCCTACGACCGGAATGGCCGGTGCAGTCGGGAAGCGCGCGGCGAGGACCGCGTCTTCGATGAGCAGACGCGCGGCAAGTTCTGCCGGGCGGGCGCCCTGGTCGACCAGGAAGGTCTCCTGCACAGTGCGGGCCAGGAGGTCCGCGTCGATCGACGTCGGGATGAGCATCGCAGTCAGAGGGTCTGACTCGACGATGCGCTCACGCTCGCGGGTGTAGCTCGCGACGAGGATCTCTTCGTAGGTTTCCCGCGACAGCGGGGCGAAGGCGATCACCTTGGAGAACCGACCCAGGAACTCCGGGTCGAAGTTCTCCTGAAGGGCCTTGGTCAGCTCCTGCGCCGTGAGGCGGCGGGGACCGTTTGAAGCCGTGAATCCGATCAGCGGCTTGTTCATCGACTCGCGTGCGGCGTTGGTGGTGGAGATGATGATCGTCTTGGAGAAGTCGATCACCTTTCCACTGGCCATCCGCATCCAGCCCTCGTCGAGGGCTGTCAGAAACAGACGGTGGATCACCTTGTGCGCCTTCTCGATTTCGTCGAGGAGGATCACCCGGTACGGGTTGGACTCCAGCGTGTCGAACGGCAGCTCCTTGTCGGATTCGCTGCCCACGTAGCCGGGCCCCGCACCGATCAGACGCGACGCGTCGTACTCGCTGTGGTACTCGCCCATGTTGAGCATGATCGGCGGCTGGTTGGTGAGTTCCTGAGCGATGATCTTCGCGACCTCGGTCTTGCCGACACCCGAAGGGCCCGCGAACATCCAGGCCATCGGTTTCTTGCGCGGGAACGCACCCAGGTCGTCACGCCGCAGCGCGTCGATCAGTTCGGCAACGATCTCGTCCTGCCCCTTGATACGCCCGAGTTCGGTGAGAACGCGGGTTTCGTCGTAGGACTCTTTCGCAGCCAGGCCCGTCATCAGCCGCACAGCCACCGCGCGCAGTTTCGATTCCCCGAGGGGGATCGTCGCTACGCTCTGGATGGCCTGCGCCGCGGCGAGGTTGCCCATGGCAGTCGCTTTCGCGATCGCGGTGCTGTGCGCAACGACGGTGTCAGCCATCGCGCGGTCGAGCAGGGTGAGGGCGTTGTCCGGTCGGTGCGAGGACGCACGGGAGTTCTCATCAGCGATGACGGCGAGCTTGGTGAGCACGTCGTCGGAGACGGAGACCTTGTTCTTGTAGTGGGTCAGGTACGAGGCCCGAGCGGAGAACAGGACCGCCACCGTCTGCTCACGAGTGAGCTCGTCCACGATCAAGCGGGAGAAGCGTCGCTGGAAGGCGGGGTCGTTGTCGAAGGCGCGCGCTTCGTTCATCGTCGTTGCGCCGATCAAGTGCATGTCCCCGCGGGCCAGTGCGGGCTTCAGGATCTGCGACACCTTCTTGAGGGTGGGGTCGTGCTTGTCCAGGAGCTGGTGGATCTCGTCGATGAACAAGATGACCTTGTTCTTCTTGTTCGTGGCGAAGTCGACGATCGCTGCGAGACGCTCCTCGAGCTGGCCCACGATGCCTGCTCCGGCGACGAGGTTGCTGAGCGGCAGCTCGTAGACGGTGTACCCGGCCAACTGCGCCGGAATCAGGGGATTTTTCGTGACGATGAGCCGCGCGATTTCCTCCGCAATGCGAGTCTTGCCGACGCCGGCGGGGCCGACGAGCAGCGGGTTCGGCTTGTTCTTTCCGATGAGCACCGAGACTGTCTGCGAGATGAGCGCATCGCGGAACAGGGTGGGGTCGGCGTTCTTGAAACGCTCGTTGTAGTCGATGAGCATCTCTTTGATGTCGTCGAGCTGCCCGGTGACGCCGCCCATGCCGGGGTAGGGAGGCATGTTGCCGCCGCCGGTGCCGCCGTTGCCGCCGCCGTTGCCGCCGCCGTTGCCGGTGGTGTCGTCGTCGTTCGGGTTCGTGTAGTCGCTGAGTCCCATGGTGGGTGATTTCCTCTCGTAGTTCGAGTGAGTGTGACGGGGCGTGCCTCGACGCGAGTTGAATCCCTGATGGAATTCGCGTCGAGGCACGCCCTAGTCATTCGGACAGGTCAGGCGACCAGACCGATGAGCCGTTGCGCGATGGCCGGCTCGATGTGACGCATCGACTTCGAGAAGTACCCGGCGGACTGGACGATGGTTTTCCAGTTCATGCTCGAGCACGGCGCGTAGTAGAGGTTCGCCGGATGCTGCTCGCGCTGCGTTGACGGTGACCACTCGAAGTCAGTGACGACGAGGGAGAGCCGGCGCTTGCGCTTCTCTGAGACGTTGATGTACTCCCAGATCTGCTTGTAGTCGGTGCCCCCGGTGACCTTGGGCAGCTTCCGGAACTCCTCCCAGATCCGCAGCACGGACTTGTCCTTGGTGCGGAGAAGGATCTCCTGGGACATGACGTGCGAGAACGAGTTGAAGTACAGGTCGACGTTGAGCTTCTTGGCGAGCTTGATCAGCATCAGGACGGCCTGCTGGTAGTTCGCCTCGGAGATGGATCCCGAGGTGTCGATGTAGATGTGCAGGTCGGGCAGGTAGTGCGTGGAGGTGATCTTGCCGGGCCGGTTGAAGTCCAGCGGATCGCGACGATTCGCCTTCGAGAAAGTCGTCTTGGTCTTCTTCAGCACGTTCTGCGAGCGGCTGACCTCCTTCATCCGGCGAAGCACCCGGAGGAGACCCTTTTCGATCTCGACCTTGGTCGGGGCCTGCTTGCGGAAGGTGATCTTGGCCGAACGACCGGTCAGCGCGCCCTTGTTGCTCTGGGCATTGGCTGCTCGCGCTGCGGCTTTCGCCATGGCGCGGGGCATCGCGGTGAGCTTGCTCAGCGCCCTGTTCGAGATCACCTTGATGGGCGAGGCGACGGAGGCGTTGATGAGCCTCCACTCGTTATCGACCTTCTTCGGCGTCGCGCGCGCGTGCGCCTCGACGTTGACGAGGATGATCGTCCGCGGCAGGTAGAGCTCCGAGATCACGAACGGCAGGGTGCCGGCCAACGGCTGGTTGCCCCACACGGTGGCGTTCTGCTGCTGGTACTGCATCAGCATGTGAACGATGATCCGGGCGAACGAGTACTCCTCATTGGCGTCCGAGTCGTCCTTGCGCAGGACGTAGCCCTCGGCGAGGCCCTTCAGGTTTGTCTGGGCGAAGTCGTTGAGCAGCTTCAGGGTAGCTCCGGGCAGGACGGCCGACAGGTTCGCAGTCTGCAGCATCAGCCAGGCGGTGAAGTCGTCGAAGGCGCCGGCTGTCTGGAACCAGAAGCCCAGGGCTTCCGGCGAGTACGTGTAGGCGATGCTGGCGAAGAATTCGCCGTCGTCCTTGGCGTGGCCGCCGAGGAGGCTCTTGGCTGTGGGGATCACGTCGTGAGCCGCGGTGTAGATCGTGCGCGGTCCGGGGTTGGGCAGTCGGTGCGAGTGCCCAGCCTGGACGACGAAGAGCTCGTTCACGAGCAGTGGTGTGTTCTGGTCATAGTTGACCAGCCCCTGCTGGAGGAGTGATTTGATCTCACCCTCCGCCTGCGCATCGACAGTGGGACCCACGGCGCGAAGGATGAGCCCGAGGACGTCCGTGTCGGCCACGGCGTGGTTCCGTTGGTCCGTCACGGAGACGGTGCCTCCGGCGGTGAGGGGCTCGAAGAGTGGCTCGACGATCGACTTGAAAATGGCGGCGACGGGGTCGTAGTCCCCGTTGATGGGGAGGGTGTGCACCGGATTGATGATGGCGGGTTTCTGCCCGCCGAGCGTGAGAGCCACGGCTCCTCCTAAATTTCGTGTGGGTGTAGAAAAGGGACCCTCTGCAGGTTGCAGAGGATCCCTTTCCGTCGGTGAGTGCTGGTTACGGCATGAATGCGCTGAGCATGAGTTTGGTCGACTCGCTCACCGTGGTGGTCGTGCCGAAGAGCGCCTGAACGTTCGTGTCGTCGAGCATTGACTGTGCAGCGAGCTGCACCAGAAGGCGGAGGTGGTCGCCCTCAATCGTCGGAGTCTGCTGGGAGAGCTGCTCGATGATGACCTTGTTGTCGGCGTGCTCGTACAGTGCGTAGAGCAGTGATCCGGACTTCTCGTGAAGCGTCAGACCGCTGATGAGGTCCTCGAGGTCGGTGACCGACTGGGCCAGCTTCAGGCTCGCGAAGCAGTTCGGCTTCGGGGCCGTCAGGGACTGGATCTGGGCGGCCGCACCGGAGTTGATCCCGGTGGCGATCTCCGCAACGAGGTGCGTTGCGAACTCGGTGTTGCCGATGTGCGCTTCGATGACCTCGTTGAGCATCGTGGTCTCGCGACCGTTGGTGATCATCTGGGTCTGGAGGTACTCCTGGAGCTTCGTCGGGTCCACAGCATTGAGCCAGCGGCTGATGCTCTGGATCGTGCGAGGCGTGGTGAGCTGGAGCATCTCTTCGCCGGAGTCGAGCAGGTCGCTGTAGCTGGCCTTGGTGGCGTCGTCATCGTCGTCGTCGGTTCCGTCGACCAAGATGGCGTTGGGCGCACCCTTCTCGAAGACGAGGTGCGGGAAGCGCACCAGGATGTTCTTCACGTAGGGGTTCAGCTCTGCGCCGAGGATCGCGATCAGCGTCTGAGCCTCGGGCTCGACGTGGTAGATCGAGAAGCGCGAGACGCTGGCGTCATCCAGGGCGACCACGTTGCCCTTGTCGTTTCCGGCGACGACGATGCGCAGGTTCTCCGGGAGGATCTCCTTGCCCAGCTGGCGCAGGGTGATCATCGTCAGCACCGCGGAGGTGACGTCCGGCGTCGTGCGGTTGATCTCGTCGAAGAACAGGACGGGCCACTCGCGCGGGTTCAGGCGGGCATACTCGATTGCCTGCTGGACGACCATGTGCGGGTAGAAGACCTGGTTCCAGCTCTTGCCGTCATCGGTGGGCACGAGGCGTGCGCCGGTGAGGTCGGCCTTGTCGGCGAGCTGGTTGCACGGCAGCACGAACGCTTTCGTGTCCATGGCCAGGGCCAGGGCCTCGACGAAGGAGGACTTGCCGATTCCGGGCTCGCCCATCAGGGCGGGAACGGAGCCGATCTCGAGGTCGATGCGGATGATCTCGGTGAGGGTTTCGTTGAACTTCATGACGGTAATTTCCTTGTCTGTTCGCGGCGCTGTCGCTACCGGTGAATGGGTGGTCGTTGAGCGAGGCTCAGTCGAAGTGGACGGGGAGTTCGGAGACGATAAGGTCTGCGCGCTGGTACATCGCGAGCAAGCGGGCGGCGGCGCTGAGCGGGTTCCCTCCGAGGGGGTCGACGATGACGATCACGAGATCGGGCGGTGAGTTTTCACCGCTCATCGGGTAGGTGAAGAGGCCGTGTTTTTCACCGAACGCGACCACGGAGTCGGCGCTGAGGGTGTCTCCCGGCTGGCTCGGGTAGAGCAGCCGGTCGTCGAACCGGATGAGTTTCGCCAGCACGGCGTCGATTCGCGACTCGTACTCCGGGCTGGTGGCTTGGGCCACCGGGGCGCAGATATATACGCTCCGGCCGCCGCTGCGTAGCGATGCGTGGCTCACACGGGCAGCCATGACGGTTCTGCTGGTCACGATCTCTCCTCAGGGTCTGGTGGGTGTTCTCGGGGTGTTTTTTTGGGTCACCGGTATCGGCTCGGAACCCACAGGAGTGGGAAGAGCCTTCGTTTAGCGGCAGGCCGGGCAGGGCCCACGCCCCTGCACCGGCAGTCGCAACCTCCCCCGGCTGCGCCCTGCGCAGCTGCTCTGGCCGCAACGAGGGCAGAGCGCATTCGCGCCATGCTCACGCAGTGGAGGACGCCGAGCCTCTGTCGGCGTCCTCTCTTGTGCTGCTTTTCACCACGAAACCTTGGTCATCCCCGGGGTCCGCTGTGCGGGCACGGGCAACGCAGCGCGTTTCGGCCGCTGTCAGCATTAGGGAGTGTCGTCGGTGCGGATTTCCCAGACAGCAAGCAAGCCGTCGTCATCTCGCATGACGCCTTCCGACAGCCCGCTGCCGTCCAGGAGCTCGTTGTGGAGTTCGCCGGCCTTGGCGGCGACGACGGAGAGGTCTTCACGTTCGTTTCCCGTACGGAGGAGCGTGAACGCGAGGGTGGTTCGGGTGGTTCGGGTGGTTCGGGCCATGGTGGGCTCCTCTGGTGGGTTGGTGTTGGGGGACAGGTGCGCGGTCAGCGTCTAGAGATCGGGCGTGCTCATGCGGTCAGCTCGACGATCTCGCCGACGGACGTGATGCAGGCCGCACCAGACTCCCGGATCAAGCGGTGGCATCCCGCGCTGGCGGGTGAGGTGATCGGCCCCGGTACGGCGCCCAGGGGGACGCCCATAGCGGAGGCATGTGAGGCCGAGTTGAGAGAGCCCGATCGGAATCCGGCCTCGACGACGACGAGGGCGTCAGCCAGCGCCACGATGATGCGGTTCCTGGACATGAAGCGCCATCTAGTCGGCGAGGTGCCCGGGGGCATCTCGGACACGACTGCGCCGTCGTCTGCAATTCGCTCCAGCAGGGCCTCGTGGCCCGACGGGTAGGAGCGATCCACTCCGCCGGCGAGGACGGCAATGGTCTTGCCACGGCTCGCGAGCACAGTCCTGTGAACCATGCCGTCGATGCCGTATGCGGCTCCGGCCGTCAGAACGTACCCGCGGTCGACCAGCCCAGCTGCGAGCTCCATGGCTACGTGTTCGCCGTACCCGGTGGCCGCGCGAGCTCCAGTCAGACCGACGATGTTGCGCTGCTGGTTCAGCAGTTCAGCGTCACCGCGCACGTAGAGGATCACCGGCACGGTTTCTCCCAGGCGGGACTCGAAGCGTTCGCCGGGCCAGTTGTCGTCGCCGGGGATCACGGTCTGGATGTTGTGCACCGTGAGCTGCGCGAGCACGGCGGCGAACTCGGCGGCACCGTGGCGAGGAAGCCAGCGCGCCATGCCGACGCGGTACTCGAGGTCCTCGGCGTCGAGCACGGCATCGACCAGGCCGTCAGCGCGCGGTGCGGAGACCCACGGCCAGCCCTGAAGATTCGGCTCGATGACCGAAAGCACAGACTCCAGCGTGGTGTCGAAGTGGTTGCGGTAACGGTGGGCGATCACGTCCCCCGGCTCCGTGAGCAGGGACCAGGCGATCCGGGCTTCACGCTCGTTGGTGGGAAGCGCATCGTTGATTGCGGTCATGATGGTCCGTTCTGCCCGGAGCCCGAGCTTTGAGAATTGGTCGCTCAGGTGAGCGGGTGGTAGCGCGTAGCGCGTGGCCTAGACGGTTGCCGCTCGGGCAATGCCGTCGTGGTCGGAACGACGAATCGGGATCGGCGCGTAGGTGGTGTGGTTGGAACCGGAGAAGAACTTCTCGAAGGTTTCGGGCGCGAAGGCCGGCGGCACAGCCACGTCGGCTTTGGGCAACCCTGCCGAGCGAATCGCGGCGGCTTCGAGGTTCTTCTTTTCGGCAACCCGGATCAGGGCGTTGTGGTTGCGTTCCTTGGTCGCCATAGAGGTGTCGTAGTACGCCCGGTTCCGGGCGTTGAGCTGCACGCATCGAGCGTCAGCGGATGCATGGTCCGCGAACCAACCCTCGTCGACGACGAGAGCCTCTTCAGACGCGGGGCGGTTGTCCTGGTCGCGGTGGTTGTAGCTGCTTTCGATGACGTAGACGACAGCGTTGATGGCGTCGAGTTCGGGCTCGAGCGCTCCTTCCGGCTCTGCGGCGGCGGTCGCGGCGACGGGGGTTTCGAGTTCGGTGCTGATAGGCATGGAGCCTCCTCAGATAGGATTAGGTAAATGCTCGTAAACGAGCACATACGCAGTGATTGAGAGTTGATCTGGATGATGGGGCACAGCCACCTAGTGGCGAACGGTGCGATCGCGGCGACCGCATTCGTCTGGCTCGGCGCGCTGCGCGATCAGACGAGTGCCACGGCCGTCACCTCAGATGCTTGGATCCGCGAGGTGGCGTCTTGGCCGACGAGCATCATCGGGCAGGGGATCCCCGCCTGGGTGGGCGATCACCCGGTGAGTGGGGCAGCGCAATGGATTTGGGCATGGCTGTTTCCCCATGAGGGCGCCGGCGGGGTCGTTTACCTCGTCGCTGCGGTCTTGCTGCTCGCTTTGGGCACGCTGGTCCCTGATCTCGACTCGAAGCATTCGATGCTCGGTCGCTGGCTGCCTTTTGGCATGCCGGGGCCGCATCGCGGCCTGTTGCACACGGACTGGGCGCTGATTGCGCTCTTCGTCGTAGCGCTCGCCCCGCCGACCCGGCTGATCGTCTGGCTCTGGCTCGGGGCGTGGCTGCATTGCGCGATGGATGGGCTGAGCGCGTCGGGTCGAGCGCGTTTCT
The DNA here is from genome assembly GCF_022760445.1 of Cryobacterium zhongshanensis. Taxonomy (NCBI): domain Bacteria; kingdom Bacillati; phylum Actinomycetota; class Actinomycetes; order Micrococcales; family Microbacteriaceae; genus Cryobacterium; species Cryobacterium zhongshanensis. The sequence goes on from NZ_JALGAR010000006.1 coordinate 101,323, forward strand.
ATCCGCTCGGGCGGTACCGGCTTGTCCGCTTGCCTAGTGGCGAGGTCTCCGTGGGGCAGACGGGAAGACACGTGGCTCTGTATCAGGCAGGGGGGACCGGTGAGTGGGTGCTGCTCGGCGGGTTGCTTGCGGCATGCGCGCTTGCGATTGCCGCTGCGCTCCGCCCTTGAGCATCCACAGCGAGCCGGCGACGGTCACGATGATGAGGATGCCGACTGCAATGGCTGTAATGAGGATGGCGCGGGTGATGGGGTCCAAGGGGCGCCTCCTTTCAAGGGGCTAGTCGCGAGCGTCTTCCGCGGCTTGGTCGCCGAGGCGACGTGCCACGAGAGCTACCGCTGCGTTGAGCAGCAGGGGTAGCCCGTTACGGATCTCGTCGTGCTTTTCACGGTGCGGGAGAATGCGGGTCGCAGCCTCGTAGATCAGCCAGGACTTGACTGACTCATCGAGGACCGCGTCAGGTTCGGCGTCGGCAATGGCAACGAGGATCGGCCTCATGCGGTTGTAGAGCACGCCGAGGGCCGAGAACTCGAACCGCGAGTAGTCCGAGTTGAAGTCCTCGAGAGACTTCTCCAGAGGCTTGCGCGTCATCAGGTCCAGGATCTGTTCGAGCCGCGGGATCTCCGGGCGTTCGGCCGAGAGGTCGAACTCGGACGTGGGCGCTTCGATGGCGCCTTCGGCCAGCGTCGCGTAGAGCAATTCCCACGCGCCGGGCTCCAGGTCAGGGTGCAGCCGACCGGCGGGGACGGGGACTCGGGTGAAGGTCACCCAGTGGTCGAGGAGGATCTCGTACCAGCCGTGCTCTTCTTTCAGGACCTTCTTGCCGGTGGCGATCGGGTACTCCCAGAAGTTCGTCGGAAGTGGGAGAACCAGGTGATAGCCCTTGCCGCTCATCGACAGCTCGGAGTAGAAGTTGGGGAGCTTCAGGAGCTCCAGGGCGATGTCCGGCGGGCAGGTCTTTTCGATGTCGAGCACCACGAAGCCATCGGTCTGAGCGCGTAGGTAGAACGCGTTGTTCGCCGCGGCGGGCAGGAAGTCGACCATGTTGTCCAGCGTCACGAGGCACTCGTCGCTGATCTCGTGCGCGCCCCAGATGCGCCCGGTCTTCATGAGTTCGCGCATGTTGATGGGCATCTTCTCGTTGTCCGAGACGGTCCATCGGGGGATGTCGGCGATCGCGTTGATGATGGGGTTGCTGTAGAACTCCGGGAAGGCGGCCCGCGTGTTTTCAGGGGTGTTCTCGTCTGGCATGGGCCTTCTCGTTTCAGTTGCTTTGCGTCGGTGCGGAGGCTGATCCGACGCTCTTGGACGGCGTAGTAGGACAGGTCGATGTCTTCGACGATGCCCGACTACAGCGATTGGGAGATCTTCGCTCGTCGTGGGAAGCCTCACGTCGCGGGGGAGCACCACGGGAACCGATAGGTCGCCAAAGTCTCCTCGTAGACCACGATAGTGATCGTTGCCTCGTCCGCTTCGTTCAGGACGTCGTTCTTGGTCTGCGGGTATCGGTCACCGGGTTCCCGCCGGGTGTGCAGTTCGGCGTGCGAGCACGTGCTCGCGACGGTACTTGTCGACGTTCTCTCGAATCATCAAGCCAAATGAGCTGGCGAAAATCATGAGGAGCAAGATCACCATCATGACCGGGAGGATAGCGGGAAGCGTGTCCCAGAATTCCAGGTCGCCGGCGTAACCGTTGAGGACGATATATGCCACGAGGCTGACGAGGAACAGGTTCCCGGTCAGGGTGAGTGCATTGCCGAACAGTGCGAATTTGAGAGGCACGAGTGGTTTTGCGGTGTCGCGGATTTTCAGAGTGTTTGGCATGAGCGGGGTTGCTTTCTGGCGTGGCGGTGCGTTGTCCACACCGGGGGAGAGTCTGCGAAGGGCCCGAGGTGTGCCCGGACCCTTCGCTGTGATCGGAAGTGCGGACTACTCGCCGGCCAAGACCTCGGGGGCAGTCAGGGTCTCGGCGGTGATCTCGATGTCCCGTTCGGTGACGGCATAATCCTGCTCGTTGACCTCGTCGAGCAGCGTGACGCCGAGGACGTCGGTCTCGAGCGCGGAGAGTTCCTCGACGGTCGTCGGCAGGCCGGCTTCCTCGAGCTGCGCCTCCGTGAGGCGGTAGGTGGTCGTGATGGTCTGCGTCATCGCGATGGTGATGATCGAGAGCGGCTTCGTGGTGGTCGTGGTCGTCATTTCGAGGCTCCTTGGAAGAGGTTGATTGTGAGGTGGGGCGAGTGGGTGCGGGTTCACGCAGCGAGGTCAACGAAGCGGTCTGCGCCGCCGGGCCAGGAAGTGATGCTGCGGGCCCTGTGGTTGGGCACCACGGGCGCGGGGAGGCCGCTGTAGAGGACGGTGACGTTCTCGGAAGCGCATACCTGCTCCAGCGCGCGCAGGGCGTCAGCGATGGTGCCGTCGTAGTTGACCTGCACCGACGACCCGTACTTGCGTGAGGGCTTGATCGGCGCCTGAATCGAGGGCGGCCCGAAGAACTGGGGCGCGTTGACGACCGCGAACGGTCCGTCGAGGTCCCGGCAGACGTAGGCAAAGCGCGTTGCGGCCGCGCCGGTGGGTCGAGTCACGAAGACGTGAAAGCCCTGCACGAGCGCTTCGTCGAGAACCGCCTTGAGAGCGTCCTCGATCTTGATGGTGTCGTTCACGAGGGTGACTCCTTGGTCTGAGTGGTGGGTCGTTCGGGGTACGAAAAACGTCCCGGCCGTGATGGCCGGGACGTTGGTGTGAGGGGTCGGTGGTTGGTGGGTGAGGGGACGAAGAGTGGCGATCAGGCGGCGGCGATCGGGGGCGTGGCCGTCGTCGGCGCGGCTACCCACCTGAGTGACTGGTTTTCGACTAGCCCGGCCACTTGGCCGGACCGAAGATATGGCGCGAGCGCCTCGACAATTGCGGCGTCAACCAAGTCACGCTCAAGCCACGGCAGCTCAGCGTCCCTGAGATATTTAGCTCGTGGGTTGACGAGTCTGTCATCTGATTCGAGCTGTGGGTTGGCCGTCCAGAGGGCCAAGAAGTCATCACCATTCCGGTAGTCGACGTCCGGTTTGATGAAGCCGACCCCCCGTAGGTTGATCTTGGTGATCAACTTGGAGCGCTTGTTGCGGTGTCCGTAGACACTGAGCACGCCATCAACATCAGTTGTCGTCACGCTGGTGTATCGGAATTTCGGTTTCCTAGTCACGGCCCACAGGATCACGAGACCGAGAACGATCATTCCGATAAGGGCGAGCAACGTAATGCTGGTAGCAAACCAGAAAGGATCGGAAATCTGGCTGTGCGAGAGTTGGGCTGAGTGAAGCGTCAGCGCCCAAATCATTCCGCAGATGAGTAGCAATGACACGATAATGCTCGTCCAGACCTCTTTCATGTCGACCATGGTCGTGCCTCCGTTGTTTGCTGGTTTTCGAGTGTTTATTGAGTGTATTCGGCTGCAGAGTCACCCGCTTCATCGCGGGGATTTCTGCAAGCGTGGCCGCCTGTTCGCCCAGGCAATGCGCAAAAAACGTCCCGGCCGTGATGACCGGGACGTTGGTGTGAGAGGTAAGTGAGGGCCTGTTTAGACGGGGAGTGGGTGGTCGCGACAGTAGGTCGCGATGTTCTTCCGAATTGCATATTGGGCGATGGTCGCGCCGGTTGCCAGCGAGCAGACGGCCGTGAACAAGGCGATCGCGAGGACGAGCCGATGGGGTGTTTGAGAAGACGCCTGCGGCAGGAAGCTGGCCGCGTAGACGAACATGGCGAAGAAGATCACGGTGGTGATACCCAGCAATCCGACTACTGCAACCATTTCCTTGCTGGCAAACAGGGCGACCCTGAGGGGTATAGCGATCCGCGGATCGGCATCGGCGCTTGGTTCTTTCGACATGGTTGCGTGGCTCTTTCTCGTCGCACCCGGCTCATCGCTGGAGTGAGGTATGAAGAAGGGCCCGAGGCGAATGCCCCGGACCCTTCAGTGTTTCATGGTGATGCGGGTGTGCTAGCCCTGGTACGCGGCAGCGGCCTGTCCGGGGACGTCCCACGGACCCGCGGCACCGACCGGCGCGGAAGGCACCGGTGCGTCGAACGGCGAACCGCCGCCGGAGCCGTTCTGGGCAGCTGCCTGCTCAGCGATCTGCTGCTGGAGACGGGCGATCTGCTGCTGCGGGGTCTCCACCGGCGCGGCGACGGGCGCTGCGACCGGGGCCGCGGCGACGGGTGCCAGAACGGCAACCGGCGCGCTCAGGGGGAACGCCTGCGCCGAGAGGCTCGGGACGGGAACGATTCCCTGCGCTCCGGCGGTCGGAACGGCGTAGCCGTGGCTGTCTGCCTGGCTGTTGGCCGGGACGGCAGCTTCGGGGTACGCGTCGTTCGACGGGAACGCGGCGGCCACGGCGGTCGAGTCCGCACCAGCGATGGCGCGGATCGGGCCGTTCACGACGATGCCACGGGCCGCCAGGGCCGGGACGTCCAGGCCCGCGGAGGCGAAGTAGCGCACCGGCTCGGAGAGCACGATCTGCTGCAGGCCGATGCCGCGCTTCTCGTAGTCGCCGTTCTTGAAGACCTGGAGCACGAGGGTCACCTCGATGCCGCTGGCGAGGTCGCGCTCGAGCACGAGCTGGCGGTACTGGCCGGGGTTCTCCGGGTCCATCTCGAGCACGGTCGGTAGGTAGGCCGACTTGTTGTCGAGGCTGTAGCCGGTCTTCCCGGCGTTGTCGCCGCTCTTGACGGTGTACGTCTTCTCCTGGACGAACTGCTCTTCGGTGGTCGGCGCGGCCGGGTTGGCGGCGAGGACCTGCACGTCGACGAGGTTGACCGTGGTGTGCGGGACCTTGGTCGGGTACAGCTGGCCGCGCTGCTTGGCCTGTTCGATGCTCCTGAGGAGGGCGTCGCCGTCGACGAGCTGGGCGAGGCGCGAGAAGGAGACCTTGCCGCGAACGAGAATCTGCTGGCCTTCGCGAAGGCGCTCTGCGGGGATGCTCATTGTGAGCCTGCTTTCTTTGGGTTTCTAAGTGGTTGCGAGATATGGCTTTGCTGGGTTTACTTTTGGGTTTACTATTGCGGGCTCACCATGCCAGCATATTGTGTATTAGACTGGAATACGAGCAGAATCGAGTGTCAACGAGGCAGTCTTGCTCCTTCCTGAAAGAGCATGGGGATGCAGATGGCCAACGACTTGAACACCGAGGTACAGCCGGTTGGACCAGTCCGCACACGCAGCTCACTGGGATACGGAAAAGGCCCCTTGGTGGCTGGCGTTCTCGTCGCAGCTGTCCTGATTCCGGTACTGATTCTGGGCGGGGTCGGCGCGACGAGCGCGATGACCGCCGTAGCCCCAACACCGGCTTCCCAGTCGCAGACAACGGCTCCGCCGACAACTGTTCCCGGGACCGCAGTACCGGGGACGGATGCTCCCGTAACACCCCCGGATCGCGGTAGCGATCAGACCGGGGTACCCGCACAAGCGGATCAGGTTTACTACATCCAGGACGGCGACACCCTCACGTCGCTGTCCGCTCGTTTTGGTATGAGCATTGATTACATCGCCAACTACAACGCAGTACGCGATGTCAATGTCATCTCCGAAGGAGCTGTTCTGAGGGTGCCGTTCATCTACCTTCCACCGGCGGCAGGTAGCCCGGCCAGCTGATCTCGTCGCAGATCAGCAGCCGCCCCCTTCTCACCGCCACAGCGGGGAAGGGGGCTTTTGCGTGTCGGGCGTTGCGCTCAGCGGCGCCCCTTGTGCCGGTCAGAGGTCATGCTCAGCACGGCGTCGACCTGCGCGTGTAGTGACGCGAGCGAGCCGTTGTTCACGATCAGGAAATCGTGCCCGATTGCGGTGATCTCCGCGCTGTGCACGGCGAGTTCGCCGTGCTCGCAGGCCTGGCCGGCCCGGTCGACACGGAAGATGAATCCACCATGCTCTCGCACCCACGCGGCTTCTTGCGGGGTGCGGCAATCGGTGATGACCACCGGGATGCCGCGGCGCAGGGCTTGCACTCGTTTTTCGACGCGGTCGATCCAGAGGCGTTCGCCGTGGATCATCCAGCCGCCCTCAGTGCCGGTGCGGCGGAGAGGGCCGTGGACGCCAGCGTGCTTGCGTGCTTCGTCCCAGCCGACCCGATCAACGTAATCAGCGAGCATCTCAAAGGGCGCGCCGGAGGGGTTGCCGGTGCTGATCACCGGTGGGTTGATGGCGTACAGGGCTTTGCGCATGTCATCAGCGAAGGCCTCGCGGGTGAAGCCGTGCACGGCGGCGAGGTGCTCGCCGACGGTGTCTTTTCCGGATTGGGCAAGCCCGGTCATGGCGATGATGAGCCTCTCGGCCATCGGTGTCTCCTGGTTCTGCTGGTGCCGGTCTGTCGAATGATGTTCGGGCGGGTTACAGCGGGTTGAGGTCGAGATCTCCCAGAAGCTCGGTGGCTTCCAGGCTCGACGCGTGTTCTTGGGCGTCTGCCTCGGCGAGGGCGTCTCCCAAGGCGCCAACTGTCAGGGCAGACACGTCGGCGACGGTGAGATCGACGCAGACGAGACCCGGCAGGATCTCGATTCCGGTGTCGTCATCGGCGCTGGTGTGGCGGGCACTGTGCACGTTTGACCTACGCCTTGGCGGGTCGGACCGTGACGCTGGCGTCAGGTCTGTTCGCGGCTTCCGCTTCGGCCATCCTCTCGGCGGTGCTTCGGTCGACAGGCCCTCCTCGTTTCTTTCCATTCACGCGGACGAGGTACTGGTTCGTGGCGGTGTCAGTCATGATGAATGCCCTTCTACGTGTTGATGGTTCGGTGACGGCGCCACCTTGATAGGTGGCGCCGTCGTGGGTTCTCGCGCGCGGATTTGGCCTGTTGAGCCGCCTACACCGGGCTGAGGTCAAGGTCTCCGAGGATCTCCCGGATGTCGTCGTCGAAGTCGTAGATCTCGACACGAACCGCATCGAGCAGGCCGTCCTGCACGAGCTTCTTGCGAGCGAGGACGCCAGGCATCTTCGCGTCGCGGGTGCCCTTCGTGATGAGCCGCCATATCTGCACCGGGTGCAGCTGACCCATGCGCGCGAGGCGCGCGTTGGTCTGCTGGTAGTGCTCCAGCGAGTCGGGCAGGGTGTACCAGATCAGCGTGTGGCCGCCGTCCTGAAGATTCAGGCCGTGGCCCGCGCTGGCGGGCTGGAGCAGCATGACGGGGATGTTCCCGGCGTTCCATCGCTGGATCATGTCCCTGCTGCCGTCAAATCCCTGGACGTTGTGTCCGGCGGCCGTCAGGTACTTGAGCAGCTGTGCTTTGTCGGACTTGAACTTGTAGGCGATGATGACGGGTGAACCGCCGTTGTTACGGATCAGGTACTCCGCCATGGAGAGCTTCTCTTCGTGGATGACCGCATAGTTGTGGATTGCGTCGGTGTACATGGTCCCCGAGGCGAACTGGAGCTGCTTGCCGTAGAGAATCGCGGCGTTGTCGGCCGTGATCGTCACCGTGCCCGGGTTGCTCGGGTCGGGACTCGCCAGGTCGATCACCAGTTGCTTGGTGAAGTCCTTGTACGCGTCCATGGTGTCGGCGTCGAGGGTGATATTCACGTCGTCGATGGAGACGACGGGCATCGGGATCTTTGTGTTCTCGGCGCTCATCACCTTGTGCTTGACGAGCGCGTGTATCAACTCGTCGGCACCCGGCCGGAGCTCGTACGCGACCCGCGTGGTGCCACGGATGGGCACTTCGTAGAAGAACCGTTCGCGATACGCGGTGATGTTTTTGCCTAGCGCGAGGCCACCGTCGAGCAGGTACATCTGGCTCCACAGGTCCATCAACCCGTTGGGCGTCGGCGTTCCGGTGAGTTCGATTATGCGGACGGCGGCCGGCGCGACCTGTGCGAGAGCCTTGAACCGGACGCCTGCATAGCCCTTGAGAGTCTGAGACTCGTCGATGATCACCGTTTGGAACGGCCAGAGTATGGTTTCGTCGCGGCCAACTTTCTGTCGCGGCAACTCCTTGATGAGGTCGTCGATGAGGTCGACGTTGATGAAATACATCGTCGGCGGATCTGAGAAGATCTGCTCGTATTGCTCAAGGCGTTTTTTCCGGGTGAGTTTCTTGTCTCGCTCGTTCACGATCAGGCTCCGCGTGCGGAGTGGGAACCCCCATTTCTGGATTTCGTCGACCCAGGTGGACCGCGCGATGTTGACGGGGGCGACGACGAGGATGTGACCGGTTGGTCGGACGGTGGCCAGCGCCGCCAGGGTGCTCAAGCACTTCCCGCCGCCCATGGTGAGCCAGATCCCGCATTTCGGATGTTGGATGATGAAGTCTTTGACGACCTCCTGGTGAGGCATCAGTGTGGGCATGGTGAATGCCATGCGGCGACTCCTCTCGGGTCAGATGTGATGAGTGGGCGGTTTTTGGGCGCGCTGAAGGTGCCGCGCACGGGGCGCACGGTGGGACGGGTTTTGGGCGCGAAAAAGCGCCGGGCGCTTCCCTGTATTGAGGGGAGTGCCCGGCGCAGCAGTCTGGCTGTTTGGGTCTAGCGCGTGAGACGGAGGGCGAGCGACTGCTAGGCGGGCATCAGCCCGTCACTCAGTCGCTCGACGCTCATCGGGCGACGCGCTGGTCCTCGGGGATCAGCTGTCCGACCTCGTCAAACTGCTTGACCAGGTCGAGCATCTTGTCGATGCGGGCTCCTGCCCACCAGTCAATTCGTGCGTGGTCATTGACGACAACGACGGGCATCTGCCGGCCGTACGTCTCGACGACGTGTTCAAACGGGGTCCGGCCGCCGAACTCCTCGCGGGGTGCCGTGTCTTCCTGGACGTTGATCTCCCTGTACGGGACGCCGCGGCGGTCCAACTGCTTCTCTGTGTTGGTGCAGTTCGTGCAGTCGTTCTTGCTGAAGATGGTGACGGTGATGGCGGGTGCCTCCACTGTGACGCCGGTGTCGGCAGTCATAGATGATTCCTTCCATGGTGGATGCAGGGATTTCCTGCTCACCGAGTCTATCTACTCGTAAACGAGCATTTTACGAGTCACGATCAGGCTGGGGTCGAAGCCGCGCGGAACTCGGCGACGCGCGAGTCGAGCTCTGCTTCGATGTGCTCGCGCATCCGGACCATTCCGTCCAGGAAGGTGCCGGTTTCATTGGCGTCGCAGTTCACGGGCCCGATTGTTCTGGACAGGTTGGCTCTGACTTCAGCCAGCACCTCGGCCTTTGCGGTCGACGCGACGGCAGCCAGGCCGACGGCGTGCGCTTCCCAGCCGGAGCCCACCAGCATCGGTGCGCTCCCGTTGTGTGACAGCCATTCGTTCATGGCGGCGGAGTAGACCTCTTGGGTCTTCATACGGGTCCTTTCATCGGGTTCGGCGCCGGCGTGCGGTATCCGGCTGGTTTACTTCAGGTCGCCGACGGAGACGAGGCCGTCGTGGCGGCGGCCGTCGAAGATGATCGTCGGGATCTTCACTGTGTGGATGCTCTCCTCGACCGTCTTCTTGTTGGCCGCGATGATCTGCGTGATCTTGTCGGATGCCGCGACGGAGGTGATCGAGGCAACCTGCGCCGGGCTCAGGCCGAACTCGGCTGACCAGCCCTGGAGTAGCGCGTCGGCCGCCGCCGGCTCTGCTTCATTGATCACGCTCTGCCAGGAAACTCCCGCGTCGTTCTTCTCGGAGTAGATGCGCTTGAGGATCTGCCAGTCGACCGGGGTGGCCGCACTGTCCAGCGGGTTCAGGCGCAGCGCTTCGAGGTACTGCGTGACGAGCAGCGAGTTCTTGAACTTGTAGCCGGTCGCCGACTGGATTGGGTATGCGATGTAGGTCAGGTTCTCCTTCTTGTCGAAGCCACTCGCCTCGATGTTCTGGAACAGCTGCAGGCAGTAGGTGCAGCCGGGGTCAATGACCTCGAGCGCTGTCTCCTTGCCCGAGTCGAAACCGTTCAGGTAGCTCGCGTTGGCCGGGAGGTACGTCGTCGCGCCCCAGTTCTGCATCCGGCTCGGGATGGCGGAGAAGGTCTCACCAAGGCTGGCGAACTCGTTGCCGAAGGCACCGACGATGTCCCAGGCCGCGATGGAATCGCCGAAGCCCGGGGTCTGGTCGGGGATTGAGCACGCCTCCGCGCCGAGGCTGCAGGACGCCGAGTCCTGCTTGTTGCAGGTTCCGTAGACGTAGAGGTTGACGCCGCTCTTGACGACCTCGTACCCGCTCCAGATGGTCGTCAGGATGATCAGCACGGCGACGACCTCGAGGCCGATGCTCGCGGGCTTGACCAGGCCGGGCCTGCGCGCGGCGATCGGGGCCAGCAGGTGATCCTTCATGTCCTGTTTGAAGGTGGTGTCACAGGGCCGAAAGGTCATCCGGCGGAAGGTGCAGTTCCACGCCTTCGCGAGGTATTTGCGGTAGCGGGCGGAGACGGCCGCCATGAACAGGAGAACGATGAATGCTGCGATGCAGAACACTGGGGAGATGCCTTTCGTACGGTGCGCAGCAATGGCTGGAGCCCGAGGTGGTTATTCAGGGAGTGGTGGGCCGAGGTTCAACAGAGGCATTCTCCGTTCAGTGCAATCTCGGTGAAGCAGCCGGCGCAGACAGCACCCAGCGGCTTGGGTTCGGGGCAGACGTCGTGCGCCCACCCGTAGGGGGTGGAGATGATCGGCGTTTCCGCGGCGTACCGCTCTTCACAGATTGAGCAGGTGCCCGAATGCATGGCCAGGAACGTTCTCGCGGTCACGGGTTCAGCGGTAATTTGTGCAGCCATCAGGCGGCCTCCACTTCTGTCTTGAGTTGTTGATTAGCGAGCAGCTCCGTAACGAGGTCGTCGACCTGCTCGCGGGTGTCGATGACGCGGACGTCCGCGCTGGCTTCGCGCATCTCCCGGATACGCACGCGCTGGAGCGGGCTAGGGACCCCTCCGGGCGCCTTTGTCTCCACGAAGAGCGTGCGGCCGGCAAGGATGACGATTCGATCGGGGACGCCCGTGATGCCGGAGAGGAACTTCAGGCACATTCCGCCGGCGGCCTTGACGCGGCGGACGAGGTAACCCTCAACGTAGAACTCGGCTTTACCCATTGGCCGGGGCCTGTTCTGGTTCGGGGGACACCCTCGTGAACGGCGCGTACATCGACAGCATGGGGGCGTAGAGCTTGGAGCGCGTCGTGCCGTTCTTGTCGGTCCACGAACCGTCGGTGTTGAGCGTCCACGGCTCGTTCTCGGGGTCAAGATACGGGCCGGGTTCGATCGGGACGGAGGCCAGCTGCAGACGCAGGCGCCGGTCGATGCGATCACGCCCTTCTTCGTCGATGGTGTCCGGGTAAGCGTCGAGGGGTAGCAGCCGGGGTTGCGGCTGCGTCGTTCGACGCGACTTTCTTAAGCGCATGAGGGATTCCTCTGTGAGACGGTCTAGGTGGTTGGGATCTTGCCGGTAGCGATGACGCGGAACCAGCCGGATCCGTATTTGAGGTCGGCGAGACCCTCTTCGTTCAGGGCGATGAGTCCAGCCCTGATCGCCGCAGCGGAGAGGCTGCTGAGCTTCGCCGCGAGCTGGCTGAATTCGACGGCCTCACCGGAAGCCGGGAGCGTGGCGAAGACTGCCTCGCGTGCGGAAATGGTCACGTCCCATTTGGCATCTGCGTCGGGGGCGTCGAGCCAGTTCCAATAGCGGTCGGCGAGGCCGGTCAGTTCGTCCTTGACCTCGGCGTACCACTCAGCCGGCGACAGGCCCGACGCGCTGCCTATCGCGTCGAGAACCGATAGAGCGTCGCCGAGGCCGTCGGCCACAATGTCAGTGCGCAGCGCGCGGGCTGCGATCTTTGCGGGGTCGGTCAGCGCGTGTATTGAGGCCGATTTGGCAGCTGCGTCGAGGGTCGTGTCTTCGAGGAGCGTCTTGATCTGGGTGAGTGTGGCGTCAAGCTGCGTCATGGTGGCTTCTTTCCTTGCTGCGTGTATCGGGTGGGCGCACTTTGATGTGCGGGCTTGGAAGTTACTCGGCTTCGTCGGCCGTTTCGATCTCGTCGGCCTCAATCAGGCCGAGAGCGAGGAGAGCCGCTCCGAGATTCCGGAAGTCTCCGGGCTCGAGACTGCGAGAGCTGGGCATGAGCGCGACGTCTTCGCGGTAGTTCGCGAGGGCTCCGAGGTGGATCGCGTTGAGCGCGTCGAGACCTGTGTGCATCCGGTTGTAGACCGCCTTGGCGGTGATCCAGCGCAGCGCGGAGTACTCGGCATCCTCGGCAATGCAGTCGTTGAATTCGACCGTCTGCACGGCCGAGTTGGTGAAGTACTCGTCGATGGCGTCGCCAGCAGAGGTGGCACTTTCGGCGTCCTCGTTGTGGAACGGGGTGTGGTTGGGCATGGGTGCCTCTTTCGTATCGGGGGTGCAGTGGACGTCGGTGCGGCTTGCAGCCACGCGGCTCTTGCCTGGTTAGCCGGCGGGGTTGGGATCTTTGGTCTTGAGCGAGTCGGTATTGACGACGGCGCCTGCGGGGACATGGAGGTCGACCCGGTAAGTGCTGGTGCCCATGTTGGAACCGTCAGGCAGGACACAGGTCTTGAGGCTGAAGATGTCGAAGAGCACGTCGCCGAGCGGGTCAGTATCTGACGGCGGCTTCGGGCTGCAGTGGTAGATCTCCAGGCGCGGCACGCCATTGTCCTTCGTGACGTCCTGGTAGATCGTGACGACTTTCGATCCCGGGTATTCGGTCGCGAAGCCGAGCTTTTCGTACAAGTTGCTGATGAGGCCCTGGCGGATGCCGCCGTCCGTGGTCCGGTACGCGTAGGTGTAGTCGATGACGCCCTTGGAATCCACGGATCCGCCGCCGAAAGTGGCCATCCGTCCCTGCACGTAAACGCCCGAGACGTCGTCAATTGCGACAATCGGATTCTCGAGCGTGAGCTCCCACGCGATCTCGTCAGGCTGGGCGGAGGCGGTGCAGCCCGTGAGGAGCACCAGGAGTGCCCCGGCTACGACGGCCGCTATGAGTGATTTCTTCAATTGATGGGGTCCTGTCTTGGAATTGAATGCAGCTATGTCGAGGTTCGACGACACCGGGTCACGGGTGATGCGGGGGCGCGGTCAGGCCTTGCTGCAAATTCCCATGGCGGCGTCTGGGTCCTCGGGCACGATTTCCTCGCGCCAAGCCAGCACGGAGTCGCCGTTGTCCAGCGACAGGCTGTATTCACCGCCGCCCGGGTGATCGTCATCGGGTGGGTGTACCGTGCTGACGACCCCGCTGAGGATCGGGCCGTCGCCCCCGTATTGACGTGATTCCTGCCACGTCACGCGGTCGCCATTGGCGAAGACGTGGCTAGGGCTGTTCTTGGTACTCATGGTGCAATCTCGCTTTCGTGGGCGTCGTGGTCGGCGGGCAGGCTGTTCCCGATGAGATACCCGGCGCGGTGCTCATCGTCCGGGTCATCGTCGCCCGCAGTATGGCCCTCGATGATCTCGGCGGCGGCTTCTTCGTGACCCGCGGCGCGAAGTACTTCCGCGAGGGCCTCAGCCTCAGTGCAGGTCAGGTGTTGGGCACCCTCGCCGATGCCACGCGAGAGGGCGGCGAGGGCAACAAGCGCCGCCGTAAGCTCGTCCGACACTGTGGGGTTTGGGGTGTCTGCATTGGGGCTCATCGCGAGGTCTCGCTTTCGGTTTGGAGGGTCAGCGACACATTTGTGCGCGTCGGGATACACGAAGGGGCCCTGACTATTCGGTCAGAGCCCCTTCGTGCGGGTCGTGTGTGTGTGGCGGTGTTATTCCTCGTCGTCGTCCAGCGCGTCGTCAGTTGCGCCGGCGTCCTCTGCGTCGTTCTTCCAGTTCTTCTCGTAGACGGTCACGAGCATGTCCAGATAGACGTCGAGGTCGAGGCAGCCGAGAAGGTCCCGCAGCTTGCCCTCTTCCATGCAGATGAGGTCGCTGTTCTCGATGAGGATGCTCCAGGACGGGTCGATGCCGGAGATCCGGCGTACGGCGACGTCCTGTTCCACGGGAAGAAGCTCACGGTTGAACTCGCTCGCCTCCAAACGGGTGCGCGCGAAACCGTTGGCCTGGAGGATTGCCAGAGCAACCCCGTCGGTAGCCGTCGCGCCCTTGCCTTCCTTCTGCCGCTTCATCTTGGAGGCCGGGTTGACCACCCACGCGCCAGCTGCCCGGAGTGACACCGCCCCAGGCTTGCCCTGGTGCACGATGAACATCCGGTTGTAGTGCTGGAGCGTGCGCGGGTTGACTACCGCGTTCGGGTCCGGATTGATCGGATCCATCGGGTCCGATGCGAACGGGATCGTGATCTTGCCGTTGGAGGCGACGACCACGTTCTGAAACAGGCGTGCCGCCAGCACCGGGTCGTTCTCGCGCACAGCTTCGTGAAGAAGCTGTTTGCCGAGGCGACGATCCATCGGATCGGCCAGGCTGATCGGTGCGCCATCCGTGCTCCAGCTGGGGACGAATCCACCGGCGATGTAGCGCAGGTAGCGCGCCAGCGCCCAGTCGAGCACCGCGGGGTGCGCGAGGCTCTTCGTGGGCTGCGGCTCCTTGTGGCACGCGAGCGTGCCGCCGGATGCCGACACGATGTGCGCTTCCCAGATAGGCGTGTTCGGGTCTTCCGGGACCTCCAGTTCCAGCCGGTTGTTCGAGTCCTTGCTGACGATGATCAGCGGTTCGGGCTCGATCTCGACGTTGATGAGCGCCTGCTGCTCGGCCAGCACCCGGTTGTTGGTCTCTTCGTCCAGGACGGAGTAGAGGCCATCGGTGTTGGTCGAGATGATGCGGGCGCCCGCCAGCGTCTGTGCCTGGCCGATTCGCCAGGAGAACAGCTGACCGATGATGCGCATCGAGATGATGGCGTTGTTGACCCGGATCGGCGTGAAGTGCGCGGTATCTCCGGCGCCGGAGGCCGAGTTCAGGATGAGCTTCGTTCCGTTGCGAAGAACGCCGAGGCGAGTCTTCTCTTCCGGGGTGATGCTCGGGTCCTTCATCATCTGCCCGTAGCGGTCCTTGTCCGCGAGGATCTTGGCGTACCGGTCCTCGCCCAACTCGGCGTTGTAGAACGCGCTCATGTTGCGGAGCATGTTCGGGTAGTAGCTCGTGAAGTCCTCGTGGATGGCCTTGGCCATGGAGGTGAAGGTGTACTTGGGCTTCAGCTTCGTCGAGCCGTCCTTCTTCTGCTCGAACAGTTCCGGCCGGGGCTTGGACGGCTTGTAGCCGATGCCGGCGTACTGCTCCTCAATCACGGCGAGCTGTGCGGGGTCAGGGTTGTCACCCATCGACGCGATCGCTTCCGACCGGGCCGTGAGGGCCTTGATCGTCGACTTCGCTGAGATGACGTCCTTGAATTCCACGACACGGCCGTCGGACAGCATGATGCCACCCTTGGTGGTGCGCATCACCAGCGGGTCAGGAACCAGCTTCTTGACCTCCCGGAGCAGGCGTTCGTTCTCGTCCCAGGTGACGAGCTCTTCGCCATACGCGCCCCAATCCGCCTCGGCGCCGTGAATTCCACCGGTGGAGAAGGTGGCGAAGCACGTCGACGGAGATCCGTCTGCCTGGAAGTACGGCAGGTTATTCGGAGCCTTCGCGATCTCGGAGAGGACATTCGCGCGCCCCCCGTCGGGGTAGCTGCTGCGGTATTCCTCGGAGGAGTTGAAGTTCACTCCTTCGATGGATTTGTAGTACCGGTAGACCTCGTCGAACGACGCACGCGCTTCGGGGTCGGCAACGCCGGCCTGGAAGAACGTGAGGCACTCGTCCAGGACGTTCACGCGGGGGATGCCGCGTTCCTGGGCGACCTGCTCTGACGGGTAGAGGTAGCTGACGCTCTCCATGTCTTCGAGATTGCCGTAGGGGCTGAGGATCAGCCCTACGAACTTGGCCGAAGACGAGTCCGGGGTGAGACGCCCGCGACGCACAGCTCGAGGGCTGATATTCGGCGCGTAGGAGAACTTTGACTTGTCGTAGACGGTCTCTGGGTACTCGTCCAGCAGGCCCTTCTTCAGGTCGAATCCCGACGCGAAAGTTGGGTGATCGAAGAGGTTGGCCAGGCCTACGACGTCAGAAACGTTGTAGGACAGCAGCTCGTAGAGGTCCTCCACGGACTCGACGGTCGCATTGTGCGTGCCGAGCTTGTCGCTCTCCATGATCTGACGGCCGAGGCCGCCGAGCAAGCGCTTGAGCGCCACCATCTGCTGCGCCTCGTTGAGACGGGCGACGTCGAGGTGGCGACCGGAGTTGATCATCGCCTGACGGATCTTGTGCGGGACGGACTTCCATCGCTTACCCCCGGCGACAGGACTGTCGGTGAGGTACTTGGGCATGTAGCTCTTGTACGGCTCCTGGAACAAGTCGTTGTTGTAGGAGCGTAGGCGGCTGGCGTCGGCCGGGACGAACTTGTAGTCGGCGCGCTGACCTGCGGCCATGGCAGCCGGCAGGTGCGCGAACGCCTCCATGAAGTACATCGCGAGCATCGTCGTGTCGTAGTTGGAGGAGTTGTAGCCGGCGAAGTAGGGATGCTTGTCGAACGGGTCGTACTCGGGGTCCGTGTCGCACACCGGACGCAGGTGCTCGGTGTAGCTCGACGTGGATTCCGGGTCGTTGACCGAGTCAGCGTCGCTGAGCCCGAACATCTGGACGAGGGCGTAGTTCCCGAGCCAGGTGGACAGATCGTGGAAGCGGATGGTGCGCGTCAGGTCGTTGCGGGCCTGAAAGGCCGGGTTCGACGCGATGATCGCGTGGGCGGCCACTGTCGTGTCGAACGGCGAGGTGCGGAGTTCTGCGGAAAGCGCGCTGTCTTCGGTGTCGTCGACGAGATAGAAGACGTCGACCGAGTTGGTGCGCGGCGAGTACGCGCACAACGTGAAGACGTTGTTCAGGCACTCGATGTCGTAGAAGGTGAAGCTCGCCGTTTTGGCGGTGACGGCTCTGGTGTTTTTGTTCTGGCTTGGGGCCAAGAGTGTCTGCGACATCCGGTGGCTCCTTCCTCGTGGTATTTCGATGTGGTCAGGTGGGTGGCTCTGCTGAATTCGTGCGGGCGCAGATGTCTAGACTTGCACGGATACGAGCAGTTGCGTGCACTTCGGCGTCGTCAGCGGCTGTCGTGCCGCTCAGACGTTGGCCCACCAGTCGGCGATAGCCAGGCGGCGGGCGGATTCTTCCAGGCCGTCGCGCTTGGTCTTGTGCCAGCGGGGGAAGGCGGTGCCGGTGGTCTCGGAGCGCCAGTTGCCGCTCCAGGTGTTCGGGCGCCCGGCCTTGTCGAGTGTCACAGAGATGCGCGGGTCCTTCTTGTCGAGTTGGGCAGCGGCAGGTACCTGATCGAACGGTGCCACGTTGCTCAGCTCGGTATGGATGACAGGTCGGCCGGCACCATAGCTGGTGGTGGTGAATCCAACGTGCTCTGCGGGCCCGCCGTAGGTGAACGGGTGGCCGGTCTCGTCGGTCACCAACGTTCCCGGTTCGATGGTGCGGGTGGTGGTGGGGGCGATGTTCTCGTTGTCGCTCATCGGTCGTTCTCCTTCTGGTTCGTGTGGCAGCGTCGGGGGTGGCGCAGCGGAGCTGGTGGCCTGGTTACTCGGGCGGCGTCGCGCGCGGGTTGTAGACGGGATGGCCTTCGTGGATGTTCTCCGGCGTGACGCTCTGACTTGTCGCGCCGCGGTAGCCGCACGGCTGGCATTCCCAGGGCTTGGGATCCACGTATGGCGGCTCCTCGGCGAAGTCGTCGTTGAACTGGTCTGTCCAGTCCGCATAGCGATCAGCGAGCCCCTCGAGATCGTCCTTGATCTCATAGAGCCAAGCTCCACGGGACAGATTTGCGTCATGGGCGATCTTGTCGAGCGCCACCATCAGGTCGCGCATGCGGTCGCTGGCTTCTTCGATGCGTTCGGCACGGAGCGCTTCTTCGGCAGATAGGGCCTCGTCGGCGCTGTCTTTGTCAGCGATGGAGGCTCCTTCGTCTGGGTCGGGTGGATACTGCGGGCGCTCCGCAGGCAGCACTGACCGCCCGAGGGCGGTGTGGCCCCCGGGTTTTGTGACGAAGTCAGTCCTGCAGCGTGGCCTCGTGCTGGGGCGTGCCGAGCACGTCTTTCACGAGCCGGTACCCCGTGGATGTCGGGCGGAACCTCGTGAGGAGCGCGCGCCGGTGGTGAATTCCATCGAAGAACTCTGCGCGGGATTCGCCAACGGTGGTGATGGTGATGGTGCGACCAACGGATCGCTTGTCGTTGTCGGCCCATACCTGGCCGACCTTCACGGTTGCGCCGGCGGTCGTGGCGGCCGAGCGGATGGTTGCCTTGTGCTCGCGGTGCCATTGCTGGCGCTGACCTGCGCTGTGCAGAATCGGGGATTTCTCTCCGCATCGGCAGATGCCGCGCCCGGTGCCGGTGGTTCCGCGCCCGTACATACGGACGCCGTTCTCATCGTGAGGCGCGCCTTCGTACCAGAGACCGTGGCCGGTCAGGACCGTAGTTGCTTTCGTCATAGCGCTCACTCATTGTCTTCTTCATCGTCGCCGGGGCGAGGGGGTTGCGTTGGCTTGCTGTCCCGCGCCCAAACGATCACCCATCCGAGTCCGGAGATCATTCGCAGGGCGTTTCCGTTCTCGAGCGCATCACCGATTGTGGTGGCCTGCAGTGATCGCTGCTTTGCGGTCCTTGCAGGTTTGACCTTCGTCAAGAGCTGCTGGTGCAACTTGGCCCACAACTTGGAAGCAGCGGCCAGAGCGGCCCACGCGACCGCCACGGCAATGGCTGCGATCGGCAATGCAAGCAGGCCAAGCCAGAATTGCTCATTCATGCTCGTTTTCCTTTACGGGTTAGTTCACGGAGTAGGGACGTCGGTCACCAAGCGGTAGCCGGTAGCGATCGGCCGGAAGCGCTTCAGCGCGACGCGTGTACGGGCGCCTTTGTTGACGGCCGCCGCGGCCGGCGTGACTACCTCGACGAGAGCCTTCTCACCGATGATTTCGACCACGCGAATGGTGCGGGGCTTGCTACGCACGTCGTTGTCGGCCCAGATCTGGCCGACCTTCACGGCGGCGGTACCCATCAGCTCCACCAGCCGAAGACGTAACCGGCACCGACGATGACAGCGCTGAGTTCCAGCACTGAGGTGGTGATGTAGGTGGCCGTCTTGACCTTGTCGTAGGGCGGCTTGGTCGCGGAGGGATACTCGACGCTGCCGCTCATCGGGTGAGCTCTGTCGAGGTTTTGTTTTCGACAGAGTCGTTTGCGAGCTTGGGCGCTCGCTGACTCAGCCAGAATTGCTTATTCATGCTCGTTTTCCTTCATCTAACGCGTTTTCACGTTCACGGGGTGCAGCTGTGTCGGTTTCTGTCTTCGTAGCGCTCAGTGGGGCGCTGGGGCGGAGATGCAGGCTATCTATTGCTGTCTCCGCCCGGCCGGTCACTCGTCGCCGGCCATGATGGCGGGAACGCCGTCATCCAGGAGAGAGTCGAGGTGGGCCTGCCACTTGGCCAACGCCTCAGTCTGCGCTTGCCTGTGCTCGGGGGATAACGCCTGAGTAATGCGAGCGACCTCCCGGCGGGCTCGGCGAATGCGCAACTCAAGAAGCCAGGCCTCGTGAGTCGCGGCTTCTTCGGCGGTGTACGCCTCGAGCGCGGCCTTCCGCATGGTGAGCAGTCGCCACAGGCTCAGCCTTTTGAACCTCGGTGTGGATACGGTCATCATGCGTAGTCCGATCCGGGGTAGATGTGCTGGGTGGCGGGGTCGTTGGCTGGTGTGACGCCGATGGCCGCGTGCCTCCCGCGGGTGTCCGCCTTTCCGACACGCGTCGCCTGTCGAGTGTCTTCGAGGGCGTCGATAGCTGCAGCGATCAGGGCACCGGCCTTTACGAGATCTCGTGAGGGGTCACCTGTGGGCTTCCACTCATCGTTCGACCACGGCCAACCGCCGGGCGGAAGGTAGTTTCCGTCCGGGTCGTGCCAGGCATCCGGGCCGCAGAGCGCGACTTCGACGTAGGCTTCGGCAGCATTCATCAGATCTCGGGCACGGCCGCGATCGTGCTCGGCGTCGTAGCCTTCCACGGTGACGTGGCGGGCGCGCTCGGCGACGATGCGTTCGGCACCGGTGAGGTGCCGAACATCGAGTTCAGTCGTCTGTTTCTTCATGGGCTACTCCTTCGATGTCGCTGTGGGCGGTGTGAGCGCCGGCGGCAGCGCAGGGGTCGTCGGATTCAGGAAGAGGCGGTCGTTGGCGACCAGCTCAGACTCGGTCGTGATGATGCCCTCGGGCTTGACCCACGAGGCGTCGCCGCGAGGTTCGCTGACGACGCTCCGCTGGATCTTGCCGTACTCGTTGCGCCAAACGACGCGGTCACCGACCCCGAACCACTTACCCATGATTCGGGCCCTGGTCGATTGGGCTGTCATCGAGGACCGGCGGGCCAATTGGCTCCCACGGGCCGATGAAGGTGTGCACGCGGCGGTGGTGCGTGACTCGATCGGCGGAGAACCACTCGCGGTTGTCGCTCGGCTCAATGACCCCGGATCCGTTGGGCTGACCGGTTTCCCAGACCTCCCAGTTCTCGACGGGTGCGAAGGCAACTTGCGCTGGTAGTGGCTCAATCGCATGGACGTAGCCATCCGCAATCAGCGAATCGGCCTGCCGTTCGCACATTGCGTACGGTTCACCATTGCTGGGACCCCCGGTGTATGTGCCATGGTCACATTCGTCATAATCAAACTCATTGCGAGCATGCATTCGCGCAACCAGCGCTTCCCGCTCCGTCTCTCCCGGGGGAGAGGTCGGAAGGGACTCCAGGGCGGCGATGGCCGCGTCGATCCAGGCCAGCGCATCTTTCGTCTCGATTTCATCCGCGCCGCTGGCGGGATCGGTGAGTCGCCGAAGATTCTCGGTCAGCGTCTTGTGTGCGTTTGCCATGGGTGACTCCTCGAGTCGTTGCGTCGGATCAGCCAGCTGAGGGGGTCTCAGTGGTGAAGTGGTTGTACGGATGCGGGGTGCATTCGTCGGGGAGGTTGATCTCCCACTGGTTCACCCCGCAGAACGTGCAGCGTTCGCTGTCGGTGAAGTCGTGTTTTGTGCTGAGCGCGGGTGGCACTTCAGCGACGGGATACTCGTTCCCACAGCCGCCTCGTTTGCTGCAAACCCAGCCGTAGCCATCGGACCAAGTGCACTGGCGGAGGCAGTTGGGGCATTGGAACGTCTCCTCATCGCGTGCTGCGGGCGGCGTGTGTCGTCGGTCACTCTCAGCCATCGTCGTCGTCCTTTGGGTCAGTCCAGTGGTCGGGGCAGAATGTCTTCGGGCGGCTCGGAGAGGCCTGCCAGCCGGCGTCGTTGACGCTCATGCCAAAGTCGGCTTTTTCCAGATCGGTTTGCTCGGCGATCACTGTGGCCGGGCAGCCAGGGTGGTCGCAACGAGCGACCCATATTCGTTTCAGCGTCATTCGTCGCGCCTCGAAAGTTCAGGTCCGTAGACGGAGACGTACCGATCGAGCACCCTGCGTGCGTGGTCGATTGATGCATTCAGCGCCCAAGCCGCCGGCTGATTGTGCCGGGCGCCCTTGACGATGAACCCACCGTCGAAGGGCACGAGACGGGCCGAACCGAGCTGGCAAGCCGCGAGGACCTGCTTCACATCCTTGGCGTTCGGTTTCGCCTGGCCGGTGTCGATGCTCCGCAGGATGTGGGCCCACTCGCGAGGGTCGGCCTTCCATTTCCGGAGATTCCTCAGGACAGGGTTTCGTTCGCTGTTGAACATTGGGGTCTCTTCTTCTTGTGCGGGGATGGGGTGCCGGGTCGACCGGGTGCGCTCACGCTCTGAAGAGAGCGTGAGCGCACCCGAGGTGGCTACGGCTTGTCGTCGTCGGTGGACGCTGCGGGACTGGCGGCCGCGGTGCCCGTACCTTGCCGCTGGATGCCTCGGTAGTTGGGTGCCAGCGGGTGGACGACGCTTCTCTTCAGCGGGTCAGACCCGGTGTAGGTCTGACTCATCCAGTCCTTCAGGTCGAACCGAGCGATGATCGGCTCGGGACTGGCCATTCGGGCTGCAGGCCGGACCTTCGCCGTCTTGTCCGCGCAGTACCACTGAGTGGACTTGCGGACGATGGCGACGAGGTCATTCACGAAGACGTTGCGCCCGATTGGTGACCCGGACGGGTTGGTCTTCGCGAACCAGGCCTTGTAGAGGTCGTACAGGAACGGGAAGGGCAACAGGTCCCAGATGAACGCTTCCTCGAACTCGTCCCAGAAGGCGCGCACGGGGTCGTTAAACCCCTTGTACTCCTCGAGGACCAGCTTGGTCGCCTCCGGCTCGGAGAGCACGTAGTAGTCCATGTGCAGGACGCGTTTGAGCACGTACTGCAAGACCTCGTCGCGGCCGACGTAGTCGTCCTTGATGTAGCGCTTCTCGGCGCCGGTGAAGCACTTCGTGAACGGCACGAAGAGCTGTCGGCGATAGAAGCTCTCGGACTTGTCCTTGATGCGCGGGAACTCGTTTAGACACTGCACCATGAAGCCCCAGAACTGATACGCGATGGGGGTCTTGTACTTCCGGTTGATCGAGATCACGTCGTTGGTGATGATCGCCTTGAGGTTGGCGGCCTTGTCGATGAAGGTTCCGACGTCGTTCTCGTCGACCAGGATCGCGCTCGCGCGGGTCAGCGGCTCGAGCAGGAAGTCCTTGCCAAAGTCGCTGATGGGAATGCTCGCGTAGCTGGCAGCACCGACTGCGTTTCGCATCAGCTCGATCAGGGTTCCCTTGCCGTTGTTGCCGACGTCGGAGTAGAACCAGGCGCTCTTGTTCCAGCGGACGTGCGGGCGCACGATGGCGCCGAGGATCTCCCAGAGCAACTCGACGATTTCTTGGTCGTCGGAGAGGGTGTGCATCCATTCCTCGACCTCCCAGGTGTCTCCGTCAGGTGTCTGGATGCCGGGGGAGAGGGCGGTTGCCACGTAGTCGACGCGGGCCTTCGAGAGGAAGACGTGTTCGTGGCTGAAGCCCTGGAGCTTCTTGGTGCGGTAGTCGAAGATGCCGTTGTTGACGGCAATCAGGTCGCGGTCGGCGCAGCGGTTGACTCGGGGAGCCTCTTCGCGCAGCACGGTCATGACTTCACGTGAGTCGTTGATCGTCAGCTCCCGGTTGTACCACCTGGCGATGCTGCGGATCTGGTCCTCACTGGTCGCGTAGATCCCCTCGTCCTCGCCGTCGGCCACGTAGATCGCCAGGAGGTCGTAGTCCCGGTCGGTGTTCTTGCCTGAGGGGGCGATGCGCACGACCCGGTGGAGCGTGATGAGGATCTGGGCGATTTGGGAGAAGGACAGACGCTTGAGGAGATTGATGCGGTGGCTGCCGATGCGGCCGGTGTTCTCGATCGCGAATTCGGCGTTGGTCGCCGCGATGAGGGCTTCCTCGATCGTTGCGGTCGTCGGCGGTTTAGCCGCGTTGAGGGTGGAGAGATATTTGGTGGTCACCTGCTTGGTGATCTCGTTCTGCGTCTTCGCCATCTGTGATGCCTTTCAGGGTGTCTGTGCGTGGAGTCCCGCATGGGCCGATTCGCGTGTGTCTAGGAGCGCTTATCTGCTCGTCTGGGAAACCGCACTGATCTATATCTGGAACACCCTCCGTTCCGCGCGACGAAGCAAGGCCGCACCCCGGGTGGGGTACGGCCTTGCTGCACGGGAAAGTTAGGCGATGCCCAGGTCTCTGCGGAAGTCCCGGATCATCTGCTCCATGGAGCTGAGCGGTGGGCCGGTCAGCTCCGTTTGGTGCTGGATGTGCGTGGCGGCCTCGGCGAGGGCGGTGCGCCGGGCCTCGTCGTTGATCTCTCGCGGGTTGATCGCGGAGAGCTCGAACAGGGATTCCATCGCCTTCCACAGGTGAGGTTCCTGCGGGAACGCGTCATCGAGGATGCCCCAGACGTGCTTGCGGTAGCGCTCGGCGCAGTCGCAGCCGGGCGCGTGTCCATCCGCAGGGGCCTTGTCCGGGTCGGTGTCGCTGTCGGCGGTCACCGCCGGTTCGGGGAGGTCATCGGGGTCGATGCCGAGTGCTTTGCAGAGAGCATTGCGCATCACGTCGGGCATGTCTCCGGATCGGATGTTCTCGATCAGCATCGCGCGCATCGGTTCAGGTAGGTCAGCCACGGCGACATCTTCGGACCCGAAGGGCGTCTGGACGGTGATGTGGACGGTGGGTTCGTGGTCGGCATTCTCAGCCATGAGGGCCTCGCTTTCAGCCGAAATCGGCGATGGTTTGGGATCAGAAAATGTGGGGTGTGGGGATGTTGGGCTGGGGGAGCGCCGCGTATGCGGCGATCAGGATGACCAGCAGCGACACACCCGCCGCGATCAGGGACCCGTAGGAGACCCAGAGGGTCGCGATCGCCAGCCGGCGGCCGCGCTCGTGTGTTTTTCGGAGGCGTATCAGGGCGATGTGCGCCAGCACGGGCCCGACGATGAAGCCAACGACGTTGAGGAAGCCGGTGGCGGCGACGATCAACGACGCGACGGCCAGCGCACTCACGGGAGGGCGCTTGGTCGTGGCAATTTCATTGAGAAACAGTCCCATTGCAGACCCCTCTCTGTGTGTGGTTGTGGTCTGTGGGTGGTGTTCTGACGGTGTTCTGAACATCACCCTGTCCCCCGGTGCGCGCTCCGCGCGCGCCCTGTCACCCATTCGAGAGGAGAGGACCGCAGCCTGCAAGGCTGAGGTCTACAGGTCGAATTCCTTGAGGTGATCGAGCACTTCGGCACTCTCGTCAAGGATCTCGTTTAGGTGCAGCAGCATCGCTGCGACCTTGGTGTCGACGTCGTCGTAGGCGTCGGCCAACTCGTTCATGGTGGCGTGCTCATAGCGGCCGCCGGTCGGTGCGACGTAGGCGCGAATCTCAGCCACCGGCCCCAACGCCTGGCGGTGGGCCAGGGTGGCGCTGACTGAGCGTGAGCTCATCGGGTCCGCGGAGACCCAGCCGTGCCGGTCGACCCACGGCAGGAGCGTATTCGCCTGGCGCCAGACGCCGTCCAAGCCGATGTCGCAGTCGTGCGCAGCCGGGTCGATCCCAATCGGGCTGATGACGTCCAGCAGCTCATTTCGGAAGCCGAACGACGCGGCGCCGGCGACGTGGAGCCACCGCGTCACGGCGCAGGCGAGGCATTCCGAGGCCGGATCGGTCCTTGGGACCGGGTGACCCTTGATGGCGAGGCGAGGGAAAAGCTCAACATCCGTCTGCTCGAGGAGACGAGCCTCGTTTCGACTGAGGCCTAGGATCCCGACCAGCACAATCAACCATCCGTCGCGGCGGCCGCGGATGACGGCCTCGAGCACTTTCGGGTGGCCATACGTCGGAAGCTGGGCCAGCGCCCGCGGCACAGACGCCCATTCCGGGCCCTCGCGCAACACTGAGGCGCGACGATCCGTCGGCAACGCCAGCGGCACGCCCTCGTTCTCGTGCGCCTTGCGGATGGCGCGTACGCGCCGGCCCTGCGCTTCCATTGGCGCTGGGAACTCAGTCAGGAAATCGGCAATGACCTCGGCCGTCGTCGGCAGGGCGTTGGTGCCCATGGACGCGCACCAGTCGACGAAGAGTTCCCAGTCGCGGGCTTCCCGCGCCTTCGTGGCCATGGTCGCTACAACCCGATTCTCGTGACGGCGTTCTGCCTGAGCGGGTCGTGCTCGCGGCGGTAGATTTCGACGCTGGAGACGCTCTTGTGGTTGGTCTGGCGCATGACTTCCTGCGGCGTCGCTCCCGAGCGGAGCGCCTGAGTGACGAATCCGGCGCGCAGCGAGTGCCCACCAAATCGCTTGGCATTCATGCCGACGGCTGTGAGGCGGCGCTTGGTGAGGTCGTTGATCACCTGCCCGCTGATCTCGTCGAGCCCGATGTGGCCGCCCTTGCGCACTGGCCGGAAGAGGGCATCCTTGGGATCCAGGCGCTCGAGCTCGGGAGTCGGCTGCTGACAGATGTGCACGGCAGTGTCTGATTCGCGCAACAGCCGCATCATCTCGCTGCGAGGGCTGTTGGCGGCTGCGTCGAGCACGCGCACCCAGCGCAGGAACACGCACGGCGGGCAGGTGGCCGGGTTGTCGCCAAAGGGTAGACCTTTGATCGAGCCGCGGCCTTCCTGGTCGGTCTTTGAGGTGAGGAGACGAACGTGGAGTCCGTCCTCGG
Source organism: Cryobacterium zhongshanensis (assembly GCF_022760445.1). Classification (NCBI taxonomy): domain Bacteria; kingdom Bacillati; phylum Actinomycetota; class Actinomycetes; order Micrococcales; family Microbacteriaceae; genus Cryobacterium; species Cryobacterium zhongshanensis. The sequence continues at coordinate 127,393 of NZ_JALGAR010000006.1, forward strand.
AGTGCATGATGACGTCGCCGATGCGGCGGGAGGCGAGTTCAGAACGGCGGAAGGCGCCGGCGAAGCCCATGACAAGGATCGCCGAGTCGCGATGGCCGATGATGCCTGCAGGGTACGAGCGTGTGTCGATCCCGGCGAGGACCTTTTTCAGGTCTTTGAGTAGCAGCGGCGCCATGCGCCGGGTCGGGCGGACGTGGCCGCGGCGGATCCCGGAGAGGGTGCTCTTCACCTCGGCCAGCGAGCCGGGCAGAGTGTGCCCGTCGGCGTGGTGGCGAACGTTGATCGAGGTCAGCCAGCGGGAGATGGTGCTCGGTGCGTAGGCGTATTCGCCGGTCTTGTTCACGACGCTGCCCCGGTCGGTGAGGTAGGCAGCAACGGTGGCCCCGCTGGCGGGTAAGGCTACCTGGTCGTTCTCGTCGCACCAGCGCTCGAATGCGGCCCAGTCGCTCACGTAGGCGCGGCTGGTGTTGGCGGCGCTGGCGTTTTCCTGATTCTCCTGAATCGCGGCGAGGAGCTCGTCCGAGAGGGGAGCGCTCACGCGCGCTGGGACGATCGCGCCGGCGGGGAGAACAGTCAACTCGGCCCTGACGTTCTCATGCCCCTCCAGGCGGTCCAGCTCTTGTTCCGTCGCCACCGATTTCCTCCTGACAGGTCGAAATGCCCGTTTTCGATGCTCAAAACCGAAAAAAGGGCCGTGCGCCCAATAGTAGTGATAAGTGCGATTATCGGTGGTAAAAAACCACACCCTTGAAGTGAGATGGGGCTGCGCAGAAAAAAGGGGGTCGGAGGTGCGTCGACCGGTCGAGTCACCCGTGGTCGATATGCTCGCGGCATGCACGACCGGGCGACAAAGATCAACCGGACTAACGAGGATGGAAATAACAACCATGGTGACTTGCTCCTCATGCAATGGGACTTACGCGGCTGACGATGCGGCTGCTAGCCGCATGCACAACGAGAGGATCACCGATTGCGGCGGTTGCAATCGGTGCTATGGAAAGCCGGGCTGCTACATGTGCGGCGGTTCTTTTTGCATGTGCGGGGATCACTGAGTTGTGCTGTCACGGATAGGGGCTTGAGGTGAGCGCTGCAGACCTCTCGGCCGCAACGCTCACCTCAAGCCGTGCGATCCAGCGCTGCGGACGGTGCTGTTACAACTGGTCGGTGAAGCTGATCGTGAAGTCAGCCGCCGCAGCGCTGAGGTCGATGCCCCAGTCATGCGCGTGCTTTTCGACGAGCGCATCCAGCTCAGCCTCTCGCACGAGCAGGACGCCGGACTCCCAGAACTGCTTCTTCACGAGATGCCAGGGCACACTCGCGGACCGGAACTCGCCGACGACGACTGCGGCGAGGGATGGGGCCCCTCCCACGCCGGGTCGGTTGAGGTACCCGAGAACCTGCCGGAGTACAGCCGGGAAATCGTCGCCCATTGTGGGCTTCAGCTCGAGGCCAAACCGGCGGGGTGTGCTGGTGACTAGGCACTCGTCGTAGAACGGCCAAGCACGGAAGTATGCGAGCGACGACCTCGGGCAATTCAGCTCATGCTGGGTCGCCTTGACGTAGGTGTCGAAGGCTGCGGTCTGCTGCCAAGAGCCGAGGTACCCATACGGGTTGAATCTCGCCTTTTCGCGGTCCTCGTTCATTCTCAAGACGCGCGAGTGGTCTTGGCTCGCATCGTGGCGTGCACTTTGAAGGCGGCCGTGCTCCGCCTTCGTCTCGGGGTCAGCCTCGTATCCGGGGCGCTTCGGCTCGCGCGGCACTTCAGGCAAGAGGCCCGGCTCACAGGAACATACGGGTTCCATGGAAGTGCCCATCTCGCTGTATGCGCCAGTGAAGCTGAATTGCACGTCCCAGGCATGCAGCTCAAAGTGCCGATCCGCAATCGTGGGGTGGAAAGACTGGACGCAACTCTCCAACGCAGGCCCCGCGAGCTGTTCGCCTTCTTTCTGCACTTCCGCGACGGTGCGAATCTTCTGCCCCGCGGAGAACATCGCAGCCGCGGCGAAGCAGTACGCATCCTGGGTGAACTTCGCCTGAAGCACGTTGTGCTCAGGTGTCTCAGCCGGCTCCACACCGGCGGCGCCCAAGCTTGCAACGCTGCCGTGCACGAAGAACTGAACGAGGGTCGGGTTCTTTTCCTGGAACCAGGGCTGGGCAAGCATCCACTGAACGTATGCAGGGTCGGTGGCCATCACCTCGGCTGCTGACTTGCCGGCGTGCTTCCCGAAGGGGATCATCGGCGGGTCTTCTACTCTGACGATCTCGGACATGGTTGATCCTCTTTCTGGGTGTGTGGCTGGGCGGATCCACGAAGCCGTCGGCAGAGCCCGGCGTTCGTGGGAAGGAACGTTGTGGGGACGCGTGTCGAGGTGGCACGCATCGGTGCGGGATCGAATTTTTCGGGTCGCCGCGCGGAGCGCCGTCCGCGCCGACGAGAGCAACCGGCGTCGCTACTCTGGAGTCGTGGCGACCAATGACGATAAGTGGATGCTCTACCTCGAGCACGCCGTTGCTGCCTTCCGGGTCAGGGGTGCGATTCCCCGCGGCGAGAGCCACCCGGGTGGCTGGGTCTCGGCCCAGCGCCGTGCGGCGAGGACGGGCACGCTGTGGATGACGCCGCAGCGGCAGATGCTGCTGGATGCGAATCTCCCGGGCTGGCGCGAATCGCCGGCGCTGCCCCAACGGGGCCGGACGGAGATCACCGCTGCGTTGCAGGATCACCTGCTGAGGACCGGGCGGCTTCCTCGCCAGAACGGCGGCACCGCAGACGAGCAGCGTCTTGGGGCGTGGCTGACCGCGAAGCGACTCGCGCACCACAGCGGGGAGCTGGACGCGGAGCTGACTGCGTGGCTGAACGCGAACATTCCCGGATGGGAGGGTGCCGGGCCGCGGGACACCGTGTGGGAGCGGACCGCGCGTGAACTGGGTGACCACGTGACGAAAGCCGGCTCCTGGCCGAACCGACGCAGTTCCGACGCTGACGAGCGGCGCGTTGCTACTTGGCTGAAGAACAGGCGCGACGACCATCACAACGCTCGGCTTGGTGCTGAGCGCATCGCGCTTCTTGACCATCTCGCGCCGGGATGGCAGGCACCGGTGCTGTCGAATCCTCCGAGCGGGCTGTGACGCTGATTCCTTCGTGAATCACGTGATACCGCAATGAATCAGGTGTTCAGGCAACGCTCGGATAGAGGCCCGGAATGTGTTCGGACGTTTAGCGGTCGTCGCGGCGTGCGATCGGGATCGGCCCATCGGGTGGTTCGGTCATCCACTGCCGCTCGTTTGGCGTGCCGATCAGTTCGTCCATCAACGCTCGTCCCGCTAGCGAGTTCCAGGGGTCGGTACTCGCAACGACGGTGTTGGCCATGTGGAGCGATAAGAGCACCGCGAGCAGCGAGTCGATGCGGGGAGCACCTGTGCCGGTCTCGATAGCTCGAAGGGTATCCCGCGTGATGTGGGCACGCTCGGCCAGTACCGTGGCGCTGAGGCCCTGGAGTGTCCGCCAACGGGAGATGTTCGAGCCGAGCTCCTTGAGCAGACGCGTGCGTGCCGGTGAACGTCCGGTGACCATTGTTGCTCCTCTCGGTTTGACAGGTGTAACGGTCAATAGTGGCAGCTATTGGGCGCTTTGTCTGTCAAAGTGTCCGGCGCATTGTCACAAGAGCACGAGCGCTGCAAGGGTTGTGACATCGGACCGTGACGAGCTGCCTCGTGGAGGCGTAGATACTCCGCTCAAGCGCAGCTCCCGTGCTTCAGCCAAGCACGAGCGGATACCGCAGCACCGCATCGCCGGCCAGGCTTCGACGATACGCAGCGTCGTGGTCGTCAGCGCGGCTCGCGCGGTGGATGACCGGAGCCATGTGACCGTTGGTGCTCGAGCACGTCGCGCAGCTCTGTGGGATGCTCGCGAATCTGCTGGCGTAGGGGCGCCGGGCACTGCATTCATTGCAGATCCACGTTCCGCAGGCGGGGCAGGCTGTGGGTATGGGTGTCGCCTCAGTCGACGGGGTCGTTGGCAAGACTGCCACAGCAGGTGACTTGGTCATCCAGGTCCTGGGAGAGTGACCGAGGAGCGCCGTCATCTCGTCGTAACCAAATCCGGCCCTTTCGGCAATGCGCTCGGCGCTCTGGCCGCGGTGATGCTGCGCGTAGACATTCCACGCTGCGACGTGCTCCGCCCAGGCTACGGTTCCGGCGGGAGTACTTGCGCTTCTTTGGACCGGTGCGCGGTCTTGCATATTGTCCTCTCGTGCAGCGTGACACGGGCTGTCACTTCGTGGTTGTTTCGATTGTCAGAGGCTACCGAGGGCACCGTGGCACCAACGCTTCGATCAGTCAGCCCGGATGCTCTGAACCATCTGCAGTCCCGACGCGAGGACGCTTTCGAGCAACGTTTTCTCGACATCGCTGAGGTCTCGCCGAGCGCGCAGCAGCGCAGAAATCGCGCTCGTGAGCTCCGGCTGTTTCTTTGCGTGATCGTCCGGCTGGAGAAAATCCTCAGTCGACATGTGGAGCCAGTGCACGATGCTCACGTAGGCATCCAGATCGGGGCGTTGCCCACTGCGGAGCCGCGACAGGAGCGACGCGCTGACGCCAATCTGCCGGGCCGCCTGACGCCGGGATAAGTGCTCGCTTTCGATCCTCGCATCGAGGACGGCGTCGAGTTGTGCAACGTCGATGTTGGTTCGCATGATGAGCTTCTTCCTGGTCATGGTGAGCCGGCGGGGCCGATCGGGGATACCCCACTGGTGGCCATGCCCGCTCGCTCTATGGCTTCTGAGGTCTACCGTTCCCGGTCGATGATCTTTCCGGTGACGTTGTCCTGGATGATCCAGGCGCCGCAGCGGCCGGGGCACACAGTCTCGGTCGTGCCGTTGCCGAGGTCGACCGGGCTCACCCAGCCGATGTCGCCGCCAACGATGGGGCAGAGACCTCCGTCGTGCACGTCGGCGCCGGATGCGTCCAGGGCGCTGGTGGTCGGGTTGCCTGTGCCTGTGCCTGTGCTCATCGGGCCAGCTCCTTGTGCTCGATGACGCTCGAGCGCGTCGGCCGGCTCACCGGCTGGTTTCGGCGGAAGCCGTACTGAGCCTTCTTGAGGGAGGTGATGGACCACTGAGGCACGAGGTCCACCAGCGGTTCGGCGTCGCCGAGCAGCGCTGCGGGTCGGAGACGGGTGTAGCTCCACCCACCCGAGGCCGCCGCCGTGGCGGGCCTCTTCAGCCGGCCCGTGAAGGCCGCTCGTCCGAGCGGTACTTCTTCGGGGAACGTCGTGCTCATCCAGTGCACGTACAGCGCGTGAACGAAGTCGACGGGGAGGAAGTTCCAGGTGAAGCGGTCTGCGAAGGCGTTCCAGAACGCCCGAACGTTGCCGTTGCCGTGGACCGGGTGCTCGGCGCCGGTGCCGGCGATGTTGGTGCCGTACTTCTGACGGGTGGCGTTCACAGACGGCGAGCCGAGCGCATAGGCGATCGCCGGCCAGGAGTGGGTGATCTGCGGATCCGTGCGCAGCTCGGTCACGCACGAGCTCAGCAGCTGGTTGATGCACTCGGCCGCGGTGCTCAGTGCGGTGAGTTCGGCGAGTTCGGCTGGGCGATCGGTGCTCAGGCAGTGCAGCTCAGCGATGGCGGTGCCAAGGGTTTGTTCAGTGTTGCGCATGGCGATTTCTTCCTTCGTGAGGGGTGATTGGCGTGTACCGTACTGCCGTTTGCAGCTACAAACAGGCCAGGTACCGTATTTCCGAAAATATTCGGTACGTGCTCGTGGGGCAGATTGCCTGGTGAGACTGCGTTTTTGAAAACACCGGTACCGGCGATTGTTTTCCAGAAAATCAAATACGGTACGTGTTTTCAGGCGTCTTTTGCCTGTTTTCTCTTGATATATCAGTAAATAGAAAGAGAGAAAGATAGAGATGTACCTTATGTACCGCTCAATCCGGGAAACCCTACACATGCGCGCCTGCGCACACGCACACACAGGAGTTCCTCCGATAACGCGGTACATCCGGTACATTGGACTTCCGCCCCTGATCAGAGGCTAAAAAGCTGTACCTTTTCGCCTTGTGATCGCCGGTACCGGCTCTCGTCGCTTCAAGCCATCTGAGCGAGCGTTTGTGGCTCTCATCAGGCATTTTAGACTCGTCGACCAGCCGTGCTCAGGTACCGTATTTGGAAGATCCAGATACGGTACTTCACCCCAGAGAGCCTGTTTTCACCGTCGCAGACGCCTCCTGCAGGCATTCCCGACGTGCTCGCGAGCTTCAGTCGAGCAGGTCGACGTAAACGCGAACGGTGGCCGTGCCTGGCGCGATCTCGGTGAGCCCGTTGTCGCGAATCAGGATCTCCTGGCGACCGGCGTGTTCGTGCTGTTCGTCAGGTGCAGCGAAGCTCGCCTCGCGGATGTCGAGGCCCGGCTGGTCAGCCCAGGCGTCGCGGACACTGTGCGGCTGCGCGAGCAGCCAGGCGCAGAGCGCGTGCGCGACCTGAGCCGCGGTCTTGCCGGTGGTCATCGAGGCGTCAGCGTTGATCTCGATGTGCGGGTTAAACGCACCGGGCATCCTGAACCGCACGACATCGTTGTGCGCGAGGTCGAGGCCGGAGACTTGCAGCCGGCTGATCTCGCGGGGGCTGTCTTCATAGAGCGCGGGCGCGAAAGCGATGCCGACAGCGTCGCCCACGGTGACCTCTGCGCGTGGGAGTCCGAGGGCACGGATGCGCTCGAGCTCGACGGGGCGCTTCACGCGCCGCACGCTTTTGGTGAAGCTTCCGCTGAGCCAGCTGGCCCAGGGTTCGCTTTCGAGGTCTCCCTGCGCCATGGCCACGCCCGAAGCGAGCGCCGCCGCGGCGATGGTGTCGAAATGGGTCGAGGGCTTGACGACGATGGTCTGGACAAGGGACATGGCGGGCTCACTTTCTGGTTCTAGGGCTGGAAGCCGCTTTCGGTGGAGGTGTCTTGCTCGGGTTCTTCATCCAACCCGTATGGATCGAGCTTCATGTTGCGTAGCTCTGGGCTTCGCGCGCGCAGCCGGGCAACGGTTGCCGTGGCCTGGGACGTCGGCTCCGTGAGGGGCACTCCGCGCCGTCTGCAGCACTCCGCTGAGGGATCAGGCTCAATCAGTTGGCCGAGCACGTTGGCGAGCTCTGAAGCCGCCTCCTGCGCGCTGAGCGTGCCTGTCCCACGAACGCGCTGGTGCTCGAAGCGGGCGTCGACGAAGTCCTGGTAGACGGACTCAGCGTGGTGCGGTGAGAGGCGTGCGACATCCAGCTTCCAGCCGGCATGCTCGGCGAGCTGCTCGAAGAACACAGTCTGAGTGCGGGTATTTCCCTCGCGGAAGGCGTGCCCGTGGTTGATCTCGCCCCAGTATCCGGCGAGCTTGCGGGTGAATTCTGCCCGGTCGTTGATGCCACGTAGCCGGTGTTCGGCGGCGAGGCGGGTGTACTGCTCACGGAGCAGGGCTGGCATCTCGGTGGGCGATGCGTATGCGGTGTCTTGCTTGGTCATCGGCACGTTGCGGGGTTCGCCCGCCCAGGCGTAGACGTCCTGGAACAGGTGCTTGTGGATCGCTCGCATGTGTCCGAAGGTGAACGTGCCCGCGATCGGTGCTGTGCGGAGTTCGGCGATGCGGGTGGAGACGTAGAAGTTCTCGGCCTCGGCAAGAACGCGCGGGTCCGGCGACCCGTAGGGCGAGGATTCAGTGCGCCGAATCAGGTTCTTGATCACGCAGGTTCCGGGGATGTAGTCCTGCTCGCTCATCAGAGCTTCGCAGCGTCGTCGTCGTTGCGATCGTCGTGCTGACGGGGCAGGTGCTGGCGGCCGAGTTCTCGTGCCGCATCGCCCGTGATCTCACCCGCGATCTGCTGCCTGAGCAGGTCTCGCAGATACGCGTCTTCCAGGTGATGCCCGGCGGATCCGTTGATGCCGTCGATGCGGGCGAGCTGCTCGTCGATCTCGGCGTCGGTGAGCTTCCGTGGGGCGTCGTTGCTGTTTTCAGCCATGGTGCAGCCTTTCGTTCGGTGATTTGAAAGCATGAGAGAAGAATCCCCGGGAGCCTGGGCCCCGCCGGGAATTCGTTGTTCTAGTCGCGACCCTTTACCGTTCGGGTTCCGCGCTGCTTTGGGTTTCGTCAGTGTTGCTGGCGAATAGCTCTGGGAACTTTCTCATTCGCTCTGCTAGCCCCGGTGATGCAGGATGAGCGTCGGCCGGGCTCACTGTTAGCGATGCGTTCGACACCTCATAAAGCTCGTCGTCAAGCAACGAGAGACCATCCAAGGGAGGCTGAATAACCTGCAACATTACAGCGTGGAAAGGTCCGCTGTTCGCTTGGTTGAAGGCGTCAATGGACGCTCGGAGGTGATCTATTCTGCTCACGTTCCGCCAGGCGAGGGTCCGCCCTGATTGTGCAGCGACCTGGTCTAGGAACGCTCGCTGCGTTCGACCATTTCCTTCCCTGAACGGGTGGATATAGTTGAGTCGTTCGAGGAGATCAGAAGACTGTTCAACGAAACTTTGATCGTCCAGCGTGTTCTTGCGGGGGCCGCGCGAACCAGGCAGCAGATCAGTTTTCTTCAACCACGCGAAGGTGTCTTCGGCAGCGACGCCAATGAGTGATGCCGTGTGGAAATGAGAACCACCCTTGCTGATATTGACGGTGCGGATCGCACCTGCCCAAGGATAGACATCCTGGAACAGGCGACTGTGAGTCTCCCTCAAGCGTTTGAGACCGAAGTCCCCTTTGATTGGATGCGTGAGCAATTCGCGGCGTCGATAGAGCGTGAACTCGTACTCAGCAGCAAGTAGCCGTTCTGGGTCGTGCTCATTCAGGAGATTCCGCAGCGTGGTGGAGTTGGGGTACGTGTACGGATCGACGAAGGAATCAGTCATTCGCGCGGCGCAGTGTTGACAGCAGCGGTATTGACAGGAGAGGTGCTGCCCGGCGCATAGAGTGCCTTCGCTCGTGCAATGGCTTCCTCGAGGGACACCTCCCCGTTTACATAGGCTCGGATTCGGGCAAGCACTTCTGGCGTGGGCTCCATGCCCTCAAGGGACCAGCTCGCCATGATGTCGATCGTTGATTCGCGGCGTTCTTGGTATCCCGGTCGTTCTTCTTTCGCGGCCATGAGCGGATCTCCTCGTCGGTATATTTTACTTCGTGGGCAGGGAATCTGTGAGCAATGCCCGGGGCACAAACGAGAAGAATCCCCCGAGGAGCCGAAGCTCCCCAGGGGATTCAAGGTGGGCGCACCACCCGGTCGGTGGTGTGGCCCGGTCCTCACCCTACCGTTGGGTAGACCGAGGTGATTTTTGTGGCTAGCAGGGCTTGGTGCCGCCGGTGCCGTTGGACGTGAGGCAGCCAGTCCCGCTTGGGCCAATCTGGCCGCCACCGCTGGGGTGACTGCCGCCAGAGCTGGAACCGCCGCTGCTACTGGAACCACTCGAGCTGCTGCTGCCCCCGCTGGAGGAGCTGGATCCAGACGAGCTGGAACCGGAGCTGGACGAGGTGCTCTTCTTCGCGGCAGCCTGTGCGGCAGCTACGCGTGCAGCCTCTGCCTCAGCAGCGACTCGCGCAGCCTCGGCAGCTGCCGCTTCTGCGGCAACACGTGCAGCTTCAACCGCAGCAACTCGCGCTGCTTCGATCTCGGCCGCGATGCGTGCTGCTTCTTCGCCCTGGAACGCAGCGAAGTCGGCAGTCATTGCCGTGCCGTTCGTGTCGAGCTCCGCGGTGGCTGTCTTCGCTGTGCTGGTGAGAGCAATGATCCGCTCAGCCTGGGCGCGCTCGGTGCAGGTCGTGGGGATCACGATCTTCACCAGGGCTGCACGCGCTGTGGTTGCGGCGGTGACCAGGTCGGCGCCGCTCGGGCGAGCAGCAACCGCGGCGACCTCTGGGACAGCAGGAACACCGTCCGTAGCCGCTACGGCTGCGACTGGCGCAACAGCTGCGACGCCCGGTCGGGCTGCGTAGGCTGTGCTGGTTCCGCCGTTAGCCGGCAACGTCGTGCTCGTGACGGCCACGAGGGCCGCATCGGTTGCCGCGAGAGACGCAGCTACGAGCTTGGCAGCGCTCGCGCCGTCCTTCAGCGCAACCGTGCACTGGCGCGCGGTCTCTTCAGCGTTGGCGTTGGCCACGCTCACAGAGGTGACGGTGATGCCAGCGGCGACGAGCACAGCCGCGGCGATGATGGCGATGAGCTTCTTGCGCGGCTTCAAGGCCTTGAGTACGCGGGCCTTGATTGCGAGGGCGCGGCCCGTGGGCGCGCTGGCGTCCGGGGCGCTGGTGGTGATCTTGTCGGTCATGGTCTTCAGACCCCTTTCTGGGTTGTCGTGCTGGCTGGTTGAGTAGTTGGTGGTGCGTTGGTGCAGGCGAGTGCCCGCCGGCAGTTCTTACTGTCGGCTATGCACCGAAGCCGGGACAGGTGGTCCAGAGACCAGTCTTCGCATCCTGCGCGTCGGCCTGGACGTTCTTGAGGATGCCCTCGTTGTTGGGGATGTACGCGAAGCCCGCGCGAATGAGGTCTTGGTAGTACTCGTCGCTGGCGAAGTCCCCGGCAAGAACATAGGCATTTTCCGGGTTCGTGGTGAAGTACTGAGTAACGAAAGCGAGTGTTTCGTCGTAACCGCAGGCGCCCTGCGCGGGCGTGACTAGGTCAGAGTCAGCGCGGATTTGGACGGTGAGTTCGCCAGAGAGCTTGTTCTGCTTCTGCTCGAAGGCGTTGGGTCCGACGACGAAGGACCGAGGGGTGAGGACCTTGATCACGGTGGCTCCAATCTGGCCTTTAGTGGCCCGGTCGGTGAAGTCACCGTGCGCGCTGTTGGGCGTCGGCTGTCCAGCCGTTGCGGTCGGCGCGCTGGTGGCCTCGGTCCCCGGCGCGGCTGCGGAACAGCCAGTGAGCAGGACAGTTGCAAGTGCCACGACGATGGCGACGCGCGCCTTGGGTGTGATGTTCATGGAACAGACCTCTCGGATATGCGCGTTTCTCAGCGTTTTTACCAGTCTCGCATTATCGCGAGGCCTATCGGCGTGGGTGCTGGTGTCGCTGGTGTCGCGGGTGTCGCTGGGTTGCCACCGTGGTGGCTTTTCGCACGGCGCCACGCCGTTGCGACGATGGTGCTTCCGATGCAGGCGGGTGCTGGGCCTGCGCCCGCACCGGAAGTAGTGAAGATGGGGGGCGAGGGGTGCCTGCACATCACTGGAAACCTCTCTCACTGCGGCCTGAGACCAGGCGGAGAGAGTGCGTCGTGGATGTGCAGGAAGCCCCTCGCTGGGGTACCCGGGTCAGCCTCCACTCTGGGAGGCACGGGGAATCTAGGTCACCGTGTGGCGATGATGGTCGACGCCTGCACGCGGGATGCGTATGCAGGGCGAGCGACCGGGGCGACGCTGGGAGCCTGCACGGCCTCGACGGCGTAGAGCACGTCGAGTCCGTAGCGGACGAAGCTGCCCATTTCCACGGTGTAGGGGCGAAGCACGAGGGTGCTGAAGCCCTGGACCTGGGCCATGTTGGCGAAGAATCGCCGGTACTTGTCCAGGTATTCGGCCTCAGTGCGGCCCTCGAACTTGAAGCGGTGGTAGAACCCCTCCTCGATGGAGGGGATGCCGCCGGGGGTGACGCTTCCAAGCGTCACGTCGAGAGGGCGGGGAGCCATCAGCTCACCGTCTTCGTTGTAAAAAGTTGCGCTGATCTTCATGGCTCTCACCTCCTTCTCCTGTGATTTGTGCCCTTCCAGTTGGAAAAGCCTTCTGAGGAGATCTTGGCACATTCCTTGTGGAATAACTCCTCAACCACGCCCCCGGGTGGCCGGCTGCCCCGGCCACCCAACAAGACATTCAGGCAACTGGAATACCAGGGGCGGCACCGCCGCCCGGTATCCTGTTGCCTGGTATTTGAGCATAATTAGCACTGTGCGATACCGCACAGTGACCTACAGATCGGCGACATAGTGGCCGACCCGAAGGTCGAAGACCTGGGCGCGGAGCCTTTCGGCTACGGAGCCTGACGTTCTTCGACCTTCGCGTTCGCACTCCCGGCATTCCCGCTGTCGCCAGCGTCGGTTGGCTTGTCACGGGTCTCGACTGCGTAGCGGCCAGGCGTCAGCGCGAAGAGCACCAAGGCCACCGCCACGGCCAAGGCAATGACCATCGGCGGCCGCGCGATGCCCTCGACGAGCTCCTTGGGGACGAAGGATGCGGCGATATTGAACAGGACGTGCATGAACACTACGGGCCACAGCCGCTGTGATGCTTCATAAACGAACGCGAGAAGCAGACCGAGGGGGACCGTCAGTACGATCTGCACGAGATTCCCGTGCAGCAGTGAGAACACCATGGCCGTGACGAATGCTGCGGCCAGAGGTGGCCAGTGCTTTCTAAGGGCCGGGTAGGCGATCCCTCGGATGAGCGATTCTTCCCCGATCGGTGCGAGGAAGAGCACGGTCAGGGCGACCAGCCAGATGGGTGAATCCACCTTCGCTGAGTTCACGGCGTCGAATGTCCGTGACCCCCAGGTCGCGTAGACCCAGGAGGCCGCCGTTTGCCCGGCGACCCAGCAGATGATCAGTCCGGCCGCAGCTGTGAGCCAGAAGCCCACTGTGAGTGCTCGAGGTTTCGGCGCCGGCGCCAGTGGCGTCCCCGTCGATCGCCATCGGTAGACAATTCTCAGCACGGCGACCACAAGGGCCGAGACCGCTGCGCCGGCGATGGCGTCGCCGGTGAGCAGCGTGACCAAGAGGGCCGCGGCAACATAGATTGCCAGCGACCCTCCCAGAATGGCGATGGTTTTACCCCACGCACGCACGCCGGGCGGCAGGACCGTGGTGAGGCTCTTCATCGTTAGATCCCATTCTCTTCGTCGTCGTTTTCGTCGATCCGTGGTTCCAGCATCTGTTCGATGGTGGCCTGCACCGATTCGTTCCCCCGGAACGAGTTGATCGAGAGCTTCACGCGCATGCGCACGATGCTCTCGCCCGGGATCGGGCTCTCGGCCAGCTCACGCAGGTCGTGCAGTCGATCGGCCTCGTTCCACCAGAGCATCTTCATCCCGATCGGGAGGACGATCCGCAGGTGGATGTCGCCCAGACCCAGGGTCTGGATGGAGCAGCGAGACAGGTCGACGACCAGCTCGATCTCCGGCCGCGGGAAGCCGTGGCCGTAGGGTGCAAGCGAGTCGATGCCCAAGGTGAGGTCCATCAGCTCTTCGACGTCGGTCAGACCAGCATCGCAGTCATCCTCCGGGCCGAGAACCAGGGCGGCGCTCTGCGCAGCATCGAGTTCCCCGCTGAGCAGCATCGTGGCGTAGATGACGTCAGCCTCGGCGTTCATCTCTTCGGCGAATCGCACCAGTTCGGACAGGTTGTCCGCGCGCACGCCGCAGGCGTTCTCGTGTCCGATCGCGAAGAAGCCTCGCGGCGTCATCGTGCTGATGATCGGGAACCAGAACGGTGACCGGGCCGAGCCGCCGACGGGCTCCGCGGGTCCGTCCGGGCGGCGGGCGACCACCGTGGGTCGTCCGCTTTCGCGCATCAGGTTGTTTGCGATCAGGCCGAGCATCCCGAGCGGGGCATCCGTGAAGAAGACACCCTTCTCGGCGAGGGGCTGCTCCTCCTCCCAGATCTTCGCCAGGTACTCAGCACTCAGCTCCTTGCGCAGCTCGTTGATGTCGATGATCGCCTTGGCGTGTTCGTACTTCTGCGCAGCGGTCGGTGCGGTGAAGACCCCGAAGGCGTCGTGCATCGAGCCGCCCACGCGACGGATCGCGTTGAAGGCCGGCGCGAAGTAGAACGCGTAGAACTCCTCGGTCAGGTCAGCCATCGAGCGGAGCTTGCCCGACGCGAACAGCAGCTTGCCGTAGTTGTCGGTGGCCTGTTTGCCGTCCTCGTCGAGGATCGGCTTCCTGTGCTCCTTGAAGGCCTGCATCATGAGGGCAAAGCCCTCGAATACAGACAGAAAGGCCGGGTGGTGGTTCTGCCCGCGCAGCAGCATCATCAGGATGCTGTTCTCGACGTTGTACTGGGTGACGAGGTCCTCCGCCGGGATTGAGACGTAGAGCAGACGCGCCAGCGACAGGGAGTCGCGGACCATCTTGCGGTTCTCGAAGAAGAGCGGCATCACGTCAGAGACGGTGCCAATTCCAGCGAAGAGCTTGAGCATCGAGATGCTCCCGGCCTTGTTCGGCGCGTAGCGGATGGCGTACGCCGTGAGGACCTGGTGGAGCACGTATGCCCCGCAGATGCCCGGGTGACCGTAACTCTCATTGATGCGCACGGGGTTGACCGCGATGTCCGCGACGCTTCCGGGTGCGAGTTCGACGTGGTGGTCGGTGACGAGGGTGATCAGTCCCAGGCGACGGGCTTCGCTGATGCCCTCGTTGCTGTTGATGCCGCCGTCACAGGTGATGATCGCCGCGGCGTTCGGGAACTGCTCGCGCAGTTCACGCACTGCCTCGACGGAGATGTCGTGGCCGCGGCGGTAGTCCGGGACGTAGAGCTCGGCGTTGAAGCCCAGCTCGTTCAGTCCGGCCCAGCCGAGGGAGCCCGAGGTGATACCGTCCATGTCGAAGTCGGGGAGGACCACGATCTGCGCACCCGACAGGCGGATGCGGTGCAGCTCGGCCGCCATGCGGTCGACGTCTTTCAACTCCTCGTGGAACGGGTTGTTGATGTCGATGAGGTACTCATCGGTCCAGCCGCGCTTGCGGCGCAGCACTCCGAAGATCGAGGTGTCCTCGAACTCTCCGATGGCGCGGCGTTCGATGACGGTTGTGGCGTTGGCGCCTGTGTTTGAGGGGTCGTTCATATCGCTCCTTCGCGGGTTACTGTGGGTGTGTCCGGGTCCCATTCTACCCGTTGAGGGTGCCATTTCTCCTGATAAACCAGCAGAAGCAGCACCCGCCGATTGTGGATCAGGCTTTGGAAAGCGGTCCAGATACCTGGATGAGCGTGCGTTCGTACGTCCCGTCAGGCATGCTGCGCAAACCGCGTTCCGGGGTGTCGACGATCACGAATGCTCGCTCAACGGCTTCGAGCTGGGTGAGCACCGCGCCGGGCAGGGAATCGAAGCTGAGGTCGATCAGCTTTTCGTCAGGACCCACCATGGCGGGGATCAGAACGATGTTCGCGTTGATCGTGCCGAGGTCAGCCATGGGCACGACCTTGGATCCGGCCGCGAGGCGGCGGAACCGTTCCGCGTCCGACTCGATGTACGGATTGTTCACGGCGTCGCGTTCAGGCGGACGGTTGTCGTAATGGTTCTCCTGGCCGAAGAGCAGCGACTCGTAGGGCACCCCTGCGCGCTCGAATGCGGCTGCGACCGCGAGCCCCGGGATTGAGGAGAGGTCCACGATTCCGTGCTTGATGCGCAGGGTGCTGATCAGCCGCCCGATGGTCTCGGTGAGCAGGAGCGTGGCCGCCCGTGGATCAGTGAAGAAGACCACGGTGCGCTCGGTGAGGGTCGCGGTTCCGCCTGCGCTTTCTTCGTCGTCGACGATCTCGGCATCGACGATGTCTTCCGTTGCGGTGATCACTGGGCGTCCTCCTCGTGCATGGCCAGGGCGTCAGCGATGCAGGTCCTGTATTCGATGATGAAGGTCTCTCCGTCGACGCCGATGGGTACGGCGGTGCCTGCGGACGTTGCTCCAAATGCGAACGCCTTCTCGTGGACGAAGTCCTCGACGATGCGGTCTTGGCGCGTTCCCGTGACGTGCTCGAGGAAGGTACCGCGGTCGATGCTGATGATGACGCTGACGCAACCCTTCTCATCCATCATCGCAGCGGCAGCCTCAGGGCTGATCGGGAAGACGGGCGCGCTGGATCCGTTGAGGTCCGACATCGGAGCGAGCGTGTGCAGGTCTGCCGTGACAGCGTCGAGCCAGACGGCGCGTTCTCCGGTGGCTCGCTCGACCCAGGCCATGGCGTCGAGGATGCACGTTCGTGCGCCGCACACCCAAGTGGAGGCCATGGCGCAATCGGGATCGTAGGCATCGCTCTGCGAGGCGTTCACGACGCGAATGCGTGTGAGGTTGGTTTTCGGCTCGTCCTCGTAGAGATGCTGGCAGCGAGGCTCATCGTCGGCTGTGCCGTGAATCTCGTCCTGGTTGTCGTCGCCCTGGTCGGTGTACCAGTCGGCGAGTCCGATGGTGGTGTCGAGCTGGCCGGCGTCCCGTGCCCAGTCCCTTGCAGCCTGCTCGGGGACGTCGACGTGGCGCCCGTCGGGCAGGTAGGCGGTGGTGGATGTGGACATGGTTCGGGACTCCTTGGTTTGGATGATATTGGGGGTCAGCGCGGCGTGCCCGGTGTCGCAACGAGAAGCGCGACGACGCGGGTGGCGTTGGTGAGATCGAATTCTCGGGTGAGGGCTTTCATGGCCAGCTCTTCGTGGCCGTTCGTCCAGTCGGACGCGGCCATGTTGACGAGCAGCTGGATCTGCCAGAGCGGCTTCTCGGGGTACTCGCTTGCGAGGTGCTGGATGGCGGCAACGGTGCCTTCGGCGGTGACGAGATCTGTGTTCAGACCCTTCTGGGTGCCCGACCCAACGGTCAGATGCAGCTCGGTGTCGGTGTCGTCGGCCAGGGTGGCTGATGCGGTCAAGGCGTCACGCTTCTTTCGTTGTGGTGTCGAGGGAGTGAGCGGGAGCGGCCGGGCTTGCGTCTGCGTCGTCATCGAAGAGTTCAGACAGCAGTTCAGACAGTGTCCGTTCGGGGCGAGGCGGGACGTGCTCTTCGCAGAGGTACTCGAGGTTGCCGTTCGCGTCTGTGTCCCAGTGGTAAGTGGTGCCGATCTGGCAGGTTTTGCAGAACTGGCCCAGCTGTTCACCCGTGAACACCTTTGATCCGAAGGTTTTGCAGCGCGAGCAGAAGCCCGCGCCATTGTGGTAATCGCGTGGCTCCCAGTCGTGGGTGCCGCTCCCATCAGTGCAGTGCAGGGCCAGCTGGTACTTGGCCCAGGCTGCGTTTTCGCATTCTTCAGCACTCACCCCTTCGCCCCGAATGAACGCGGCGCCGGGCGGGTAGACCTCAATGAAGAGAGTTCCGTACGATTTTGGCTCGCCGGGCTTCGCGTTGCGGACGAAGACGAGTCCGCGGCCGGCGCTGACGACGGTAGCTTTCGGCCACGGGTGCTGGGCCTGGTAAATACCGGCGCTGCGGAAGTCGATGGTCGTGCCGACGTCCTCATTTGTGATGATGGCGCGCATGGGCTCAGTCCGCAGTTTCGGTTTCGTCAGGCAGCTCGGCGAGGGTGAGGTCGAATTCGTACCAGTCCTCGTGTTCCTCGTCGGGTGCGTCGAGGTAGTTCCAGACCTCGTCGTCGCTGCCAAGAAGCCGGATGGCGCGGTCGGCAACGGACGCGGCCCGCTTCTGGTCGCCGGTGAGTGCCGTGGCAACGTCGTCGTCCTGAAGCTCGACATCCTCCACGTCGTCCTCTGCGCTGATCAGCTGGATCAGGCGGGGCTCGTCCTGGTCCCAGTAGCGAGCGAACACGGCGACCGCGTGCTGGGGGAAAGCCTGACGGAGCACGGCCTTGGCGTGCATGACGCGCAGAAGGTCGGCCGGGCGCTTCGCCGAGTCGAGGATCGTCTCCGCGATGTCGCGGGCGGCTTCGATCTCTTCGATGCTGTTCTTTTCGGTGACGGGCATTGGGGCTCCTTCGGTGTGCAGGGCACGGGTTCGTGGATGGATTGCGTGGTTGATCGGTCTTGCCGCGGTTAGCGAAAGAGATGTCTTATTTCGCGGGAACCACGGAACTCGATCATGTGATTGGGCACGTCGCACTCGATTACGAAGTGCTCGGGGTTCAGTGGATCCTGTCGGTGGGGAAGAGACAGCGCGCCGGTGATGGACCAGACGCCCCAGCTCGTGGCGCTCCCAGACCAGAACCCAATCTCGTCAGGCTTGGCCGAGGCGTAGACCCCCCTGGGTTGGCCGAGCGCGTAAACGCCTGCGTGCCCACGCCTCGGGTCCGAAGCCAGCAGGCCGAAGCAAGCGATGCTCGGTTGATTTCGTAGTGCCGATGCGTGGTAGACCACGTCCGGCATCTCTCGTTTCAGGGCCGCTGTCCGTAGAGCTGCATAGTCCAGCGAGGGGTCCTCGTTGAACAGCTCGAGCATCCGTTCCGCAAGGTCTTCGCGGAGTTCGTGGCTGGACGCTTTGTAGTGGATGTGACGGAGGGTCTCGTCGGCGGTAAGCCGGGTCATTCCGGGTTGGCCCAGCGATATGCGGGCGGAATTGAGTTCTTGCCCATCGCTGGGCCTCCTTTCAAGAGGTGGTTGGAATGTCGAGGATCAGGCCTTTTCCCACCACGACTCACCGGCCGCAGTCTGGGCCTCCTCGTAGTTGTTTTCGAGGCTGATGGTGACGACCTCGACCGAGTGAATTGCCTCGCCGATTTCTTCGAGGAGTGGGTGCTCAGGGTTCTGTTTGTAGAGCATGTTCGAGAGGTCGGTAAGCACACGATCGGCTTCGTGCAGCGACTCCTCCACGCGGACCGCTTCGTTGTGCTGTTCATTGACGTATGACATGGGGATCTACTTTCTTTCTGGCCGGCGCGAGGGGTGCCCGGCATTCGTGGCCTCGATCTGGCCGATCCTCATTCGTCCGGACCTGGGTGATTGTGGTCGCCCGTGCACGTAGCCGGGTCGCCCAGGGAATCGTTCGCGTAGTGGTTCGGCTTGGAGTTGTCGCGTGTTACAGGGATTCGCTCATCCGGAGATGCAGCGTCAAACCCCGCGTTGAACATTCGCGCTGTCTCGCGAGGAGCCTCGGGCGTTTCTCCCAGCACCTTTCGTCGGGCTACGGCCCTCTTCGTTCGGTACGCGGCTTCGGTGACAATTGCCATGCTTCAAATCCCATTCAGATTCTTGATCGCACTCATGCGGGTTCCGAGAGTCTTCTCGAAGCCGTTCTGGGTCGGTGCGTAGTATTCGGCGCCCATTGCCTCGTTGGGTAGGTACGTCTGCGCCACGATCCCGTAGGGGAAGTCGTGGGGGAACAGGTACCCCCGGCCGTGGCCGAGTGCCTTCGCCCCCGGGTAATGCGCGTCGCGCAGGTGCATCGGCACTTCGCCGGTCCTGCCGGCGCGAACGTCTGCAAGCGCGCTGTCAATGCCGTTGATGATTCCCGGCGACTTCGGCGCCGTGGCGATGGCCACGACCGCCTGGGCAAGGTTGATCCGCGCCTCGGGCATGCCGATGAGCTGCACAGCCTGTGCTGCAGCGACTGCTACTCCGAGCACCGACGGGTCAGCCATGCCGACGTCCTCGCTGGCGTGCACGATCAGCCTGCGTGCGATGAAGCGTGGGTCTTCTCCGGCTTCGATCATCCGGGCCAGCCAGTGCAGAGCGGCCTGGGGGTCGGATCCGCGCATTGACTTGATGAAGGCAGAGATGATGTCGTAGTGCTGGTCGCCGTCCTTGTCGTAGCGGGCGATGGCTTTGGGGGCCACCTCGAGGACGAAGTCGATGTTGACGTTCTGAAGCCCCTGCGATGCGGCGGAGTTGGCGACCGCTTCCAGCAGCGTGAGCGCTTGCCGGGCGTCGCCGGATGCGCTGCGCGCGATGGCCTCGATGGCCTGCAGCTCGAAGCTGACGGCGTTGTTGAGGCCCCTTTCGGAGCCCAGCGCGGATTGAAGAACCGCGATGAGGTCCGCCTCCGAGAGAGACCGCAGCGTGAGCAGCACGGAGCGACTCATGAGTGCAGCGTTCACAGCGAAGCTCGGGTTTTCGGTTGTGGCACCGATGAGCGACACGGTGCCCTGCTCGACGGCGGGGAGCAGGATGTCCTGCTGGGCCTTCGAGAAGCGGTGGATCTCGTCGATGAACAGCACCGTGCGCTGACCGTCAGTGGCCAGTGCCTTGCCCGCGGCCGCGATGGCGTCGCGGACTTCCTTCACGCCGGCCGATGTGGCTGAAAGCTCGACGAAGCGCCGTGACGTCGACGCGGCGATCGCCTGAGCGATCGAGGTCTTGCCTGTGCCAGGTGGGCCCCAGAGCAGGACCGAGGTCGATGAGTCGCTCTCAGCCAGCTGGCGCAGCGCCGAACCGGGTCCGAGCAGGTGCAGCTGTCCGACGATCTCGTCGAGGGACGTGGGCCGCATTCGCGCGGCCAGTGGTTCGTGTGCGGGCATTTCTAGCTCCAGATTCCGGGGGAGTGGTCACGAGGCCTGCAGCCGCCAGGGCACACGACAACGGCCACCGCGTTCAGCAGTGGCCGTTGTCGTGTTGCGCGTCTAGCGGCCAAGCCCGTCGTGAGCGGCGGGTGCTTCTAGGTTGTTCGGCTCATCGGGGCGGAGCTCCGGGAAGCGTCGGTAGTTCTTCTCGGCGGCAGCGGTGGTCTCGCGGCTCTGCTGCTGGAGGTCCCTGCGGATGCTCGTCACAATTTGCTTGGCGTGCATCTTGGTGTTCTCGAGCGGCACAGGCTGAGTGCCTGGCCGGAACATGCGCCGCGACAAGTATTGATATGTCGCTTGCTGCATGTCGTCTGCCCGTTGTGACGTGAGTCTCGAGAGTTGATCGGGGCGCGCCGCCACGCGCTCGTGCTCCTCACACCAGGTGCGAAGCGCTCCGTCTGAGCTGATGAGCACGGCGGGTAGCCGTGCCTCTTCCTCGGCGGCATCCATGAGCGAGACCACTGTTGAGTCCTCGTAGTCCGATTTCCCGAATTTGTCGAGGAGCCCGTAGTCGGTCACGGGGATGTAGCCGAGAACGTGCTTCTCGGGGCCGTAGTCGTCCTCGCTCATGATCATTTCGACGTACTCACGAACGACCTTCTCGTTAGCGCCCATTTCGAGCAGCTTGTTCGTCGTCGTCTTGAGCATCATCTCCGAAAGGTAGATCGGCATGCCGTTGTCGTCAGAAACCGCCCGCATGGCGGCCTCGTGATTCCTGCTGTCTGGATTGACGGCGTCGATCAGGACGTTGACATCGAAGACGATGACCGCCTTCGGCACCGGCTTCTCGCTCATGCTTCGTTCCCAGGAACGGCGCCTGGCTCGGGAGCGCCGTTCGGCCACATCCGGGTGCTGATGTCCTGGATCTTCCGCAGGCGCTTCTCGGCACGATCGGCCTTGAGCGCTTCAACGATGAACTCGTTGATCGACGGGAGACCGCGCTCTTCGAGGAGCTGGCGGAAGTCCTTCTCGACAGCGGGCTCGAGGTCTACTTTGAGTTTGGTATCCGTCATGCGGGTGCTCCATTCTGTCGGTTCTGCCGACATCGGCCATACAGTGCTTCCATACTAATTCTGCCGACCTCGTTTCTTGTTCGTTTTCGAGCAGATTCGTGTGTGATTATCTGACGTGGGTGCTTAGCCTGAGCGTCGTTCGTTGTGCACGCAGCTCCCGCAGAGGCCGTCTCCGGCGTGCACGTCATCGGCGGCGATGCCTTCACCGCATTCGATGCATGAGGCCTTCACCAACTGCCAGGCGCCGGTGGCCTCGTCGTACTCGATGCCAGCGTCGGGGGCCGCTACGTCGACGAGATAGTTCATGGCGATGCTCTCACCGTCGACGCCGCGGGCGTCAAGGGCGGCGATGAGCGCGGCCAAGCGATTGCTGATTGGTTCGGTGTGACCGTCACCGTTGATGACGACCGTAACCAGGTCATCGGTTTGCGTGTCGATGGTGACGGTCACCCCGTCCTGCCCGCGGGTGGGTCGGGCGCTCACGGTGATCATGGTCGAGGACTCTTCGTTCTCGAAGTCGACCTGTCCGGTCGTGCCGCCGTGGACCTTCGGTTCGAGGATCTCGCCGGTGTCGTAGGGGGTCAGGGAGGTGCTCATGGGTTGCTCGATTCTGGGCGTTAGCGCGGTGTCGCGGAAGTAGGGGTCTTGGATGGGTGTGAGCAGGACTGCGCGAGGGTCAGCCCTCGTCGGCGTCTTCGTCCTCTTCTTCGTCTTCGCTCGCGGCCATCCAGATGGCTTCGGTCGGCTCGGTCCAGTCCTCTTCGGTGATGACGTACCCGATGCGGTTGACGTAGTGCCACCCCGACGCAATGACGAGGCTGCCGTCATCGCCATTGACGATGGTCCACAACTTGGTGGACACCCGGTCGAGTCCGTGGTCGGAGGGCCGGATGTCCTCGCCGGTGGCGTCGGGGACGGTGGTGAACTGGGTGTCGAACTCGTCTTCGGTCAACGTCTTCATGGTTCAGCCCTCCTGGGCGGTGTTCGTGAGTGGGAGGCGCAGCAGGGAGCACATGCGCAGGTTGTGATCGACCGAGAGCCAGTACTTGATGCCGTCGTAGGTGACGATCTGGGCGCCGAATCGTTCGGCTTCGTCGACCGGCGTGTAGCCGTTGATCGTGGCTGCACCGTCGTTCTCGGTGCCGTAGTCCCACTGCGCCAGGTGCGCCGCGAGTTCCTCTGCGGACACGTTGGCCACCTCGTCGAACTCGTCGCCGTCGAGGGTGATGATCCCCACGAGAAGCGTGTCCTTGTCGGCAAGCGTTTCGGTTCGTTGCATGGCTCAGACCTCCCGGTCGTTTTGGTGATCGCGGATGCTCTGGCGCTCGCGCGCGGCGCGGGAGCCTTTTTGGCTGGACGGTACGTGCGGCTGGGCCGCGTTGGATTTGCCGAGCTCGCGCATCCAGTGCGCTTGCTCAGGGTTCTGCGTGGGCAGGAAGCCCGCCACGGTGAATCGTTGGTGCTGTTTCTTAGCCACGACGGGCCTCCTTTCGGTTCGTTGTTCGTGCTTGGAACGCTCGCTCAGTGGGAGCCGCGGCGGTCTTTCCTGTGGTTCGCCTGCCCAACACCCGCGAACATGGTCGTGAGCCACTCGGGGAACGTCACGTAGACGAAGTCGAGGGACTTGATCGTGTCGAAGATCATCAGGGTGGCCTCGCTGCGCGGGATGCCCCGGCTCTGCAGGTAGAACATCCTGTCCTCGTCGAGCACGACTTCGCCTCCGAGAGAATGAAGCTCAGCCTCGGGGTCCGACGCGAGATCCATCGGGCGCGTGGCCATCACATATTCGTGAGGCCACAGGTGCAGGTCTCCGGCCGGCGTCGCGATGACGGCCTGCTGGGGGTAGAACGTCACCTTCGATCTGGTGGTGAAGCTCGCCGAGTTCATCTCGTGCCTGCGTGCACGCCACATGCTGATGGGCGGTACGCGGAAGCGGTCCATCATCTCGGTATGGGGTTCCTCGAGGACGATGATCCAGGCCCCATCGTCGGGGATGGCTTTCCCGTCTCGCTCGGGGAAGTATTTCTCAGCCTCGAGCCCCGCGTCCATCGCTTCTTCCCAGCCGTCGTCGACGGCCTCGGCGTGCCGGTCGGCCTCCCATTCGTGCCACTCGTCGGTGATGACGGTGCGGCGCGCGTCGGCGTACTTCTTGGGTGCGGTCTTCGAGATGGGCACTAGCCGCGTTCCCAGCCCGGGATCGAACGCTCTTCCACGATCACGTTGAGTTCCTCAGCGCGGCGGATGCCTTCTCGCATGCCGTTGCTGATGCCGCGGTCGACGTAGACGACGACGCGGTCGACAAGCGCGAGCCAGGCGAAGCCTGCCACCATCCCGATCTCGCGTTCGAGTTCGTCAGTGTCGTCGAGCACGAACTTCTGCGCGTAGAGCATGTGGCTGGCCATCGGTGCCTCGCCGCGCAGCAGCGAGTCGCGCAGGGCGGCCCGCCCGTACAGCTGGTTCAGCCCCAGTCCGCTCTTGGAGGGTGACGCGAGCGGTGACTCGATGATGACCTTGGTCTTGAACGACGGGTGCCGGGCCTTGACCGCAGCGAGGTCGGTGGCGGTGGCGGCGGATTCTCGTGCCGGCGCCGAAATGAAGGTCACGTTGCTCATGCCAGATCGCCGCTCTTGCGTGCGATCGCAACCCAGCGTGCGGCGTCGTCGTGCTCCAGGCTGAAGCAGCGGGCCACGGCCTGCACCGGGTAGTCGCCGACCAGGCGCGCCAGGCGGTACACGAGCACGGTGTTCTCGAGGTGCTCGGCGGTGGGAGCGAGTCGGGCCTTTTCGGCCACGGCGCGTCCAGCGGTCCCCTTGAAGAAGCTTTTCACGGGTGCGCGTTTGGACAGCTCAGCGTTCTGTTCACCGAGGGCGACGCGAAGTGCGTCGCGGCGGATCGCCCCGAGCCGCATCTTGCTCAGCAGTGTCGGAGTGATCGCCACCGTGGGGTGCTCGGCGGTGAGGCTGGCGTTGGTGTAGACGCCGGCGCGGTCGTTGTGGATGACACGGATCTTCACGCTGGGCCGGTCGATGGTGCCCTGCACGTTCAGGTGTAGGAACTGGGGCGTGTTGATTGCAGGTGTGGGCATCGTGGGTCTCCTTTGGACGATGTCGAGGCGGATATGAGGGTGCAACGCGGTGGTTCTCGGTCGTTCGGGCGCACGGCGACGCCGTCGGCATTTGCGGTCCGTGCCGAAACTTGATGGATATGGCCTGCGGGCTGGTGTCAGCTCAGAAGAATGCGCCGGGCCTCGTCGAGATCCGATGACCCGTAGTACTTGCGGAAGTCCGCAGCGTCCATCTCGGACACGTACTCGAGGTACTCTTCGGCATCCCATTCGTTGTCGTCCATCATGTTTTTGGCATTGAAGATGATGAGGTTGGTGCTTGCCGCTGCGGCCTTTTTGGCCATTCGGGCGCTCCTTGGTGTCGGGTGTTCAGTGCTTGGGGACGCGGCCCTCGGCGAGGGACTCGTATTCGGCGGCTACGCGGTTGCGCTCCGTCCGGTTGATCGACTGTGCCCGCGGCGCGAGGACCGGGCAGCACCCGCACGATTTCGTGCCGGACCTTCTGCGGCGGTGGCCGCCGCGCTGGTCGCGATCGTCCTGGCTCATGGGTTAGACCTTTCGGGAAGTGCCGGCGTCGACAAACTGGTCGATGGTGCAGGCTGCGGCGGATTTGTCGTCGCGCCGGCGAACCAGGCGCGGCTGGAACAGGTGCGGGTGCCGCGGGTCGACGACGTACAGGAAGGTGACCAGCCAGACATCGCCGACGCGCACGTCGCCTTTTCCGATGGTGGAAGAGGCTCCGACCTCAACGAGCGATCCGTCGAGGGCGTGCACAGCGAGGGTCGCTGAGCTCTTGGTCCCGTGCAGGCTCGTGATGATCACGTCCGCGTCCTTGATCAACTTGTGCTTGATCAACGTGGTCGAACGGCGACCGAGTTCGTAGAGTCCGTCCAGGTGACGCAGGATGATCCCCTCGCGCTGTTCCGCCACGGCGGTGGCCAGGAACTGGTCCTTGGCGACGTTGGTCGATGCCACGGGCGCGAGCACGACAGGCGCGTCGACGCTGGCCGAAGCAACCTCGGGGATCCCGAGGATGCCGACGATGTCCGAGAGCACCGTGTAGCGGATCGAGAACGGTGTTCGCTCGTTGACCCAGGTGCTGTCCCCGTCAGTAGCTACCGCCAGGTCGTAGAGGACCAACGTGCGGCCGACGACTTCGCCGTCGAACACCCAGCGGCCAGTGTTCAGGGCGCTGAAGGGGCGGAGGTGTGCAGTGCCGATGTTCTTGACCTTCTCCTGGCCCTGGCGGTTCAGCACGCGGATGTCGCCATCCGTGACCTCGATGACGACCCGGTCACCGTCGTACTTGAACTGGGCGACCCAGGCGGTGTCGAGCATGGCTGAGGCGACGGTTTCGGCCGTCTGCACCGAGGCCAGCATGGGGCGCATCGGGAGCGTGGGGCTCTTGTCTTCGGCGGTTGCGACCCACGCTCCGAGCAAGCTCAGGAGCGACGCGTGCACGTCTTTCGTCAGGTCGGCAGCTCGCTGCACTCCCAGGTCGACGACGTTGACCGGCGCGCTCACGATGGCCGTGGAGGTGCCCATTGGCAGGGCTTCGGCCAGCTCATCCAGAGAGGTGAGGTTCGTGGCGTCGATGTCGCTTGCACTGACGACGACGCCAGAGCGCTCCGGCGTGTAGCCCTTCTTGACCTTGCTCGCGTACTTCGCATCTGCAGCGCTCTGGGCGGCCGCGGGGGAGGTAGCGACGACGATTTTGGTGAAGGTGCCAATGGTGCCGTTGCGCCCGTACTGGGTGACCCAGACCGAGTCGAAGACGAAGGTGCGGTAGAACTTGTCGTTGCCTGTGCGCTCGTCGACATATTGGGCTTCCTGGATGGTGATGTTCATGGCTGTGGCGTCCTCTGTGGGCTCGTGTGACTACGTGTTTGAGTGGGTGATCGCGGCAATTCCGACCGGGGCTTCGATGCGTGCGAGGGCCTCGTCGACGGCGAGCTTGCGCTGCTCCTGGATGAACTCGTCGAACTCCCGGCAAGCAGCTTCTTTCGCGTCGCGCAGCCAGCTGCGAACGCCTTGCGGGCTTTTGGCGAGGACGCTCGAACGAGCGTTGATGTAGTCCTTTCGGACCTCTTTGTAGGGCCGGGCGACCATCATTTGCCTTCGTCTGAGAAGAGCGCGATGGTGGCTTCTACGGCCGCCTTCTGCTGCGTCAGGGCGCGGTAATTGCGCTTCCGATCCTCATAGCGCGCTCGGTGCCCGGCGCAGCAGTTGTCGAGCAGGCCGGGCTCGTCATCGACCTCGGAGCCGGAGATGTAGTGCTTGCTGTCCAGGAGCTTGTCGTAGAGGGCGCTGAGTACGAGGCTGCGCTGCGTTTCATCGAGGGTGACGGTGATCGTGGGGGCGGCTGCCGCCGTGTCCGGTCGGTCGATCGGGGTGTTCGTGCTCATGGCGCAGCTCCTTCGAGGGTGATTCGCGGTGTTCGGGGTGATGGGAATGTTGGCGATAAATGTTTCGCCAAATCATTCCGGGAATGATTACTAAGGCCGGATGATGCGCTGGGTGGTGACGGGTCCATCGAGCCGAGGGTTGATCTGGACGAGCATGGATCCCTCGGTGAGGTAGCCACGCGCTCGAGCCGCCTCGAACTGCGAGAGGCCTGAGATCCTGAGTACGACGGTCGCGGGGCGCACGTCGACGATTGCGTCGAGGAGTTGCTCGAATCGTTCGGACCCGCTGTTCGCATCGGCTGAACCGTCAGCACGACGGGTATCGCTCTTGGGCACGAAGGCTTTGATCTGGTGGTCGAAGGACCAGCCGCGCATGCTGCGGAGCATCTGCATGCGCACGCCCTTGTCGAGATGCTTCCGGCGCGGGTTCGCCAAGCGGGCGTCCCGCTGCGCCAGCGCGTTCTTGCGAGCCTTTCGGTCTACCCGCCGGCGATCCCACAGATTGCCGACCGAGGCGACGTACTTGGCCGCAGCCCGGTTGCCTTTTCGGGGCATCGAGAGGTTCCCAAGATCGGGAACCACCGGCAGCTCCTGCTGCGCCACCCACGTCTGGCGGCGGCCTCGGTTCTTGTTCTTAGGCATGGCGTCTTCGTCTTCCTGGTTGCTGTTCAATCGGTCGTCAGAGATCTCAACTCACGGAATCGTGAGGGACTCGAAACGACCCCCGGGTCGGCACCGCCGACCACCTGTTGCGTAGGTGCGCAGCGGTGCCACTCTCGACGCGCCAGCGTCGCGATCGCAGCGCACCATCAGCTTCCGTTGGCCTCAGAGAAGCAGCCTCACCGCTTCCCTGTCACCGAGTGGAACCGGTGGATCCTGTCGGCGTCCGTGGGGGAGCAACGCGGAGGAGAGGCGTCGTCAGCCAGGCACCCGACAACCCCCGGTGGGGGTTGGGAGGGCGAGGGAGCGGAGCGAGTGAAGTAAGGGCCCGATGAGCGCAGCGAGGCGGGAGAGGAAGACACGGAGACCGAGCGAAGCGACAGGATCAGGGTCGCCCGAAGGGGTGTCGGCTATGCCGACCACCAAGCTAGATTTCAAGTAGCGCAGCGGATTGAAAACGACGCTTGGTGCCACCCCCCCTTATGCCCTTTCTCTCTCTCCCTCGCATCCGGAGCTTCAGCGGAGGATCGTGGTCATAATTGCTGATGTATCAGCGGAAATGGATGATTCAGCTCATCTGTTAACAACCCCGTTGACGCAGTCAACAGCATTGGGGGTTGTTAACAGTGGCATCCATTTCCGTTGGAAAGGCAGGGTTGGGCTGTCAACGGCTTTTGAGGTGCCTTGGCACCGTGTTGACAGCCATGGAGCGCAGCGACGCAGAGCTCTGTGACCGCACTTGTCACAGGGCTCGTTCCCCCTGCCGTGGTCGCGGGCACGCGGCCACCTTTGCCTCATCATCGGCGCGGTGCTCGGCTATGCCGTGCACCTCCTCATGCGACTTCAGCCGTGTCTGAGCTCGTCTCAGACCATCCGTCTCGATCGACGAAGGAGAGCGATGCGGGACTCGCGACAGCCGCGTAGCGGCGCTGGGTGTCCTTGTGAGCTTCATCACATTGGAGACGTCAGTCGACACGAATGCCGTCGCCTGGTTGGCCGCAGGCCCCGTTGCAGATCAGCTTCAGAGTCGTTGCCTGGTCCAGCGTCATCTGCGTCTCAAACACGGCGCGCGCATGGCACCTATGCCCGATGCGCCGAGTATCGGCGCCCGCTTCAGAGCATGCTTCACGACCCGCAACAGAGCACGCAACAGAGCCAGTCCCAGATCCGCCGCGGAGGCGCAGTCACTCAGCCAGTCTGGGCCGCCGGCTCAGTCAGCCTCGGCCCCTCGCATCATGTAATTCGGAACTTCGCAAGGTCCTTTGCCCCCTCATCGCCCAAGTTCCGATTTAAGGGCTAAGCCGCCCTCGCATCCTTGGATACTCAGGGGTTACAGCTTCGGCGCTTGCGTCGAAGGTGGATTGCGCTCTTCATGCCGACGGGGCGTAGCCCCGGGGACGGCCTTTGCCTGATCGGCTCCGCCGGCGCCGCGGCTCGGGAGCGCCAGCGGACGAGCAGCTGCTGTGCTGCCCTCGAGCGCACACTCCCTCGGCCGCGGCCGAGGAGATCCTCGTCGTTCGAGTCATCCCTTCCAAGGGGGCGGGGAGCGGCCTGTCAGGTCTCGCGGTACCTGTGCCTGGATGGAATCCTGATCCGCCGATGGGAGGCGGTCTGTGCCAGAACAACTACCCGTAGCGGTGCTCGGGAGGAGGCGGCGGGAGTGCAGCGACGAAGGAGTGGAACGGCGCGGCCGGGGGACGAGCAGTAGCGGTGGGTGGTTGTGAATAAGGATTCCGATCGCGTAAATACGCTCCTCGCTCACGCCCACTGTCACTACTTTACTGGGCCGCGTGCTGGCCACATCGTGGCCAATCTCTGACCACTCGGAGGCCACCAATGGACCGCAACCTGACCAGTTGCTGCCCCATTGGCGGACCGGGTTTCTCACCCTGTGGGCGCGTAGTGACCACCATCGGGCCGTAGTCCGGTCACTATCTGGTCACAACGGCTTTTCCGAGGGGCGTCCCGAGGAATCCAGGCTGCTGAGACCCGGATCTGTGCCCTGTGGCCGGACTCTGACCAGAGTCTGACCACCGGCCGGCCCATTGCTGGTCACCAGACCAGCAGCGAGACACGCGCAGCCACCGCTGGATACCAGTGGGGGCGCGAAAGGGCCGTACCCTGACCGTCTTTTGGTCAGGGGCCGCCCACGTGTCGGTACTTGGAATCCGAGCTCCCAAGCGTGGGCGCGTAGTGACCGCGTGCTGGTCCGTTGGTGGCCACTGTGCTTCGGGGTCACAACGGGGGTCGGCACGACCCGCCGCGACCCTGGGCACAGTGCGTGCGCACAGCCCGGCTGCACCAGACGAGCACAGCGCGCGACGCGCGAGCGCTTCAGAATTCGATTCAGAGCTTGCTGCAGAATCGACACAGCACCCGCTACAGAGCCAGTCCCAGATCCGCCCCGACGGCGCTGTCGCTTCGTGAGATTCAGCTCTCCAGCTCAGTCACGGGCACGGACCCCTCGCATCATGTATTTGGACTCAGGGCCGATGGTGAGACCCTTCGCCTGATGGCATCGAGAACGGAGTCCATTTAAGGGCTAGACCGCTTTCACCCGCTCGGACATTCAAAGGATCCGCAGTCGAATTGCCCTTCGACAAGGCTCGCGGACCATGCCGACGGGGCGTAGCCCCGGGGACGGCTATTGCCTGATCGGCTCTGCCGGCGCTGCGGCCGGGGAGCTCCAAGCGGACCGGACTCAGCTGTGAAGCTCTGCTGCTTTGCAGCTCGTCCCGCTGTACACTCCCTCGGCCACAAGAACACGAGACCCACATCGTTCGAGAGATCCCTTCGGAGGGGGCGAGGTGCGGCCCGTCAGTCCTCGCGACATCTGGGCGCCATGGGGACCTGCTCCACCGTTTCCAGGTGGTCCGTGCTGAGCAGAGTTTTTCTGGTGCGTTCCAGCGGGAGGAGCGCCTGGTGAAGCGACGCAGGAGTGCACGCCGAGGCGACGGGGGACGCTGGGGAGCACCAGGAATGCTCTGCATAAGGTCGCCGATCGCGTAAATACGCGCCTTGCTCCCGCCCACCCTCGCCTCGTTACGGAGCAACATCCGGCGGGACGCCGGGGAAGCCTGCTCGCTGCCTGATCGAAGCCCCTGCTGAAAGCGAAGCGCCGCAGGGGATTCTGTGGCGGAAGAAACAGCTTGCTCTGTGCCTGATCGAAGGTCGTGCTCGAAGCGAAGCGCTGCACGAGCTTCTTGGCCGCCAGGGGCGCGGGGCCCTGCCCCGTGTTGAGCGCCGAAGGTGCGATCTGTGCCAGGTCTTCTTCGTGGATGATCGAGCGGGTTGGCGTGATGAGAGCGAAGCGCCTCACGACGAACCGCGACGGGGCTGTGTCGCAGCTCGCACCCGGGTCAGGAACCGCGCTCAAAAAAGAAGACCCGCAGCCGAAGCTGCGGGTCGCTGAACGATGCGGGTGACGCGGCTCAAAAAAAGAACCCCAACCCGGTGAGGGGTTGAGGTTCTAGGTAGAGCAGGAGCGGGAGCTACGACTTGACGGGGGGCACCGCTGGCGTCGGCTCCTCGACGATGTGGATCATCGAGCCCCAGGAAGCGCGAAGGTTCGTGTCGTGGGCGATGACCTGGCGAGTGACGTCCTTGACAACCTGGATCAGCGCCGGTTCGTCGAGGGCGAGCGTCGACTTGATCGTGACCACTGCGGCGAGTTGACCGTGGTGCTCGGGGATGAGTCCGGTCAAGCTGAGTACAGTGCCACTCTCGTCGTGTTCGGCGACGAACTCCACGGCGTGAAGTGGCACTCCTGCCAATTTGCTGTTCGCAAGAGCGACGCGAACCGCCTCGTGAAATTCGTCAAATTCCGCGGCCCGGTAGATGAGGTGCTGCCGGTAGCCGGCTGTGGCCGCGATGTCGTGAGCGATGAGCGCAGCAACGCGAGCGACTGTAATGGTTTGGCTCATATTGACCTCCTGTTCTAGTAGCTTATTCACGCAGTGACGGGTGTCACACAGCGTGTGGAATTCGATGGCAAACGAGTAGGCAAGCGAATCCCACCACCTCCGAAGAGGCAGTGGGGATCTCACTTTGAGGCGACTACTTCGGCACCCGCACCGTCTCGGTACGGATGTAGGCGTTGATGTTGTCCATGTTGGGCACGGCCGCCGAGTCGTCGAACATGTCGACGTAGGGCTTGCCCGTGAGGTTCTCGCCGTTCACACGGCCGTAAATCGGCGGTCTGAATCCGAGCACGGTGAAGACCTGGAAACGTCCCTCGCTCGCGACGTCTCCATAGCGACGCGGCAGGATGACCTGGTCGCCGACCTTGAGCTGGTCCACGGGGGTCTCGATCCCGTCGAGGAAGATGCCGATTTGATCGGCCTTGGGCTGCGCGTTGTCGATGGCTTTGAGCATGTCTTCGAGCTCGTACACGCGCTGCTCGACACCCCCTCCTCCGTATCGTGCAACGATCTTGAAGCCTTCGACGACGTAGACGCCGTTGTCGCCGCTATCGCTGAGGTCCGGACGGTGAGGGTAACAGGAGGATATTCGGACATTCATGCCGTCGTTGCCGAAGTAGTTGCAGAGTACCGTGACGAACGCGGGAAGACCCTCGTTGCGCTGACCAAGGGGTGGGAGCTTCGCGAGCTTGGCGTACTCGAGGAACGCCTCGACAGAATCTCTGCCACCGTTCCAATGGAGTTGTACGCCGAGGTTTGCACCCTTGGCGGTGATGAATGCTTGGTTAGCCATGATGGTCTCTCCTCGTGCAGGTGTCTTTCGTGAGGGATCCGCTTCGTGCGGGTCACCCTCTCTCCCGATGGCGGCTATGCCGCTACTGTCAGTGGCTACCGCATGGAACAGCGGCAGCCGCAAAAAGCAGAAACCCCCGCCGCCCGCGAGGGTGACAGGGGTCTGGGATGAGGGTGTTCGCGTCAGCTCTTCACGACGACGTCGATGACGAAGGCTGCGACGAACTTTACCTGCAGGGTGATCTGATACCGATCCGGGCGGATGCAGACAATCTCGGTGATCTGAGCCTTTCCGAACACGGGGAGCGAGAGGACGTCGTTGATCCTCAGATCAAGGCTCGCCACGTTCTCTACCAATCGCCGCGTCGGCGTGCCCGTGGAGAGATCTGGTTCCGGCTCAGCGATTCGGTCGTAGCCGCGCGTATCGACGTCGATGACGTTCTCGGTCGCGGCCGCCGAGGCGTCATTCTCGTTGAAGGTGAGCTGGTACTTGTCGAACGCCGTCTGTTCGATCCTGGCGATCGTCTTCGTCTGGGTGTCGGTGATGGCGATCACGTCGCCGGGGCGAACGGTCATGCTCGGAACTACCGCGGGATTGTGCTTGCTCTTCATGATTCGATCCTTCCTGGTCAGACTTCAGTCTGGTCGACGAGCATGATGAGCTTATCGCCGGGGTTCTGGTCGGCAGCTCGCCTCCAGTACGCGCCGAAGACGGGCGCGCAGTACAGCCAGATGCCGTCCTTGCGCAGGCGCCAGAGGCCGAACTCGGCACCATCGAGGCCGCGGTAGATGCCGGGCAGCTGGACGCGCGGAGCGGAAGAGGTCGCTGCAGCTGCGGCAACCAGCGGCTTTTCGAGAGTCTGAACGGACATGGCGTCTCCTTGAGTGAGGTCGGGACCGAGAAACCGGAAGAGGTCCTTCGTGGTCACGATCTGTCCCGAGACGGCTGTGCCGTCGTGTCTTGAAAGAAGAGACCCCCGCCACCCGGGAGGGTGACAGGGGTCTTCTCGTGGCTGATCCGGCGGCCGGCCGGTCAGCGTCTACTCGCGCGAGAGATACACGGAATTGAGTGCTTCGTCGGGCCAGCCGAGGTCGGCAACCGTCATGCCCAACCGCTTGAGCGACCTGGTGAACGTCACCACTTCTGCGTCTCTACTGAGGGCAGTCCCGTTCTCGAGGTGGTACAGCGTCACCTTGCCGAACATAAGGTTGCCGAAACGCGCCTGAACGGCACGAAGCGCGTCGGACGTGTCGCGGTACTCTTCGAGCCCGTCGATAATCGCCTGGGCGTCTGCCACACGGTTCGCGTAGTCGTCACCGAGTGCGAACTTCAGCGATGCTTCGAGATCCTCCTTGAGGTGGGCGACGTCTCGGCTCTCGGAACGGTCCTCCCTGCCGCTGCGGCTCTCGTGCCGCTCCGGGGTTCGCTGCTCACCGGACGGGACGCTGACCTCGACGACGACGGACTCGACGAACTTCCCGTCGAGCCGGATCTGGTAGCGGTCGAAGTCGAGCTGATTGACGGCGCCGATCCGCTTCGTGCCGATGCCCGGGATGGTGAGCTCGTCGCCGGGCTTCAGCGTGAGTGCGGAACGGTGGTCCGAGGCCAGCGTGCTGCGTGCGCGGCGACGGTCCCGCAATACCCCAAGATCGGCCTCGACGACGGAGTAGTCCGGCGCCGTGCGCGTGATGCGAACCGAGGCGTAGTGGGTGCCCAGGTCCATGAAGAACCGCCGCCCGTCTTGGCCCCAGTCCGGGTAGATCAGGATGACCCGCTTCAGATTCGGCAGCGGCTCTCCGTGGATCGAGCGCTGCTGTGTGACCTCTTGGATCCTTTCGTGCAGATCCGTGTCCATGGCGACAGCGTCGTGCACGATGAGCGTGTCAGCTCCCAACAGTTCCTCGGGGACGACGAACGTCTCAGCGGGTCGCGCCCGGAGCAGCTCGTCGCCCAGATCAGCGCCCAAGACGTAGACGCCCGCGTTCATGGACTCGAGCGTCTGCTTCAGCAGCCCGAACGTGCCGATGCCCAGTTCGGACTCGATGATCGTGTTGGACGGGACGTCCAGGTCGAGCATCTGCTGGAGCTCGGCCTCAAAGGAGAGGGTGGATTCAGACATGGTTGCGCACCGCGCTTTCTGGAAGATGATTCAGGGACGCAGCCGCCCATGACGGGCGGCTGCGCTGATGATGCGATTTCGCGTCGAAGAGGTTGCTACGCGACGAGTTCGACGTGCGCGTAGGTCGCTGGCCAGTCGTCGCTGTCGAAGCCGACCTCGCCGGTGTGATGCGTGAACCGGTACGTGCCCGGCGTCACGTTCACGACGGTGACCGTCCAGCCGAGCTGGTCGATCCGATCGCGAGGGTCGCCCGGCTGCACGGCCCAGCGGAACAGCTCGCGCTTGACCAGCTCGACGCGCTCTTTGTCACTGGCCGCGGCGAGCTGCGCGCGGGCGGTTGCCACGAAGTGGTCGAGATCGGCGATCGAGTAGGCCCAGAGGTCGGTGCAGATGCTCGCGAGCTTCTCGCCAACCACGTAGCCCTCTTCGCCGGGCTCCAGCTCGTCGTCGATGTTGGCGATGATGAACGCGCCCTCGCCGGTCTTGACCAGCGACGGCGACGTGTTGCCGACGGGTCCGAAGGCGCATCCCTGCGCCGCCATGATCTGCTGCGCCTGCGCCTGGCCGAGCTTCGAGTTGTAGTTCATCAGGTCGAAGTCGAACACCCGGGCCAGAGAGTCGTGGACGATCATCTTGCCCGACGGCACGGCGAGTTCGATCACCATGGGGACACCCTCGGTGAGGGCGCACGCGGACTTGGCGACGAGTTTCGTCGGCTCGCCGGCTTCGTCAACCTCGACGCTGAACGCGGGGTACTCGCCGCACGCTGCGCAGTCGAACGCGCCCTCGTAGATGTAGACCGGGTTCATCCACTCGATGTGTGCACCCGGCGTCGAGTCGTTCTTCACGAAGCCGGTCTGCTCCGCCTTCAGGTACTCGAGGTGGATCTGCTGGTGACCACGCTGGTCGATGGGCAACGTTGCTACGTCGCGGCGTTGGGAGGTCATTGGTCACTGCTTTCTGATGAAGGGCTTGTGGCGAGAAGCCGCAGCGCGGCGATCTCCATGGCGGCGACCTTGAGGGCGTCCTCGAGGAGCATGGTGTAGCCATCGAAGCTGTCGAAATCCGTCCAGATGACGGGCTTGCCATCCCCGACGATCGGGAAGCAGAGCGATCGCGGGTCACCGTCGAGGTGCCCGACTTCCTCGGCGGCGACGTCCACCGTGAACTGGTCGTTGATGGTGACGAAGCTCAGACGGGGGCGCTTGCCCGGCGCCGTCTCGGTGACGTAGCGATCGGTGAGGAGGGGGTGCGAAGGAGTGCTGCT
The DNA here is from genome assembly GCF_022760445.1 of Cryobacterium zhongshanensis. Lineage (NCBI taxonomy): Bacteria > Bacillati > Actinomycetota > Actinomycetes > Micrococcales > Microbacteriaceae > Cryobacterium > Cryobacterium zhongshanensis. Next base: position 162,779 of record NZ_JALGAR010000006.1, read on the forward strand.
CATGGTGAGCTCCTGTTCGGGTCGGGTCTGGTCTGCGTTCCCCGAGGAAGTCCCTCGTCGTCACGACCTGTCCCGAAGGCGGCTCTGCCGCCTTTGTTGTTGAGATCCTCGACGTCCAAGGAATCCCTTCAAGGGGGCGGCGTGCGGCCCGTCAGTCTTTGCGTACCCTGGCGTCATTGAGCCCACGGCATGACACCACACAGATGCTGGCAAAACCAGGGTGGGGCGTTCAGCAGACTGAGGAGCCGGTGGGTGCGTGCACAACACGAGCGCAGCGAGGAACCGGACGACGAGGGTCGCTGGAAAGCTCCTCCCTGGTTTTGCCTAGTGGGCTCTTTGCGAGCACCCATACGCTCGTCGCTCCCGCCCACTGTCGCTTCTTTACGCCCCGCCAGGGGCGTGGGCACATCCGGCTGACGCCAGCCGGGGGTCTGTGGATTTTTCGGACCGGCCTGCGGCCGGCTTCTGTTGCGTGCCTGTTGCATCAGCGGCTTGGTGCCCGGCGCTGCAGCCGGGATCTCCAGAGGCCCGTAAACGATATGCGAATAGGTCACATATCACCTTTAGGTCTACTAAAGTAGATATACCAGCTCATCCGTCGACGTTAGGAACGCGCATGCCTCACTACGTCGAACTGCTCTGGAACCCCGAGGACGCTGCGCACCTGGGCCGCAAGGACCGAGCGCCCGGACGATACAGTGCCTACGTTCCCGATGAGCTGGGCACCCAGCTGCCGCAGCTCGGCCGGGAGGCGCAGCAGGCAGCGGAGGACGCGCTGGCCGTTCTCGCGCGTGCTGATGAGCGCATCGGCAGCAGCGGTGGATACCTGAGTCATCTGCTGATCCGCTCCGAGAGCATCTCGTCCTCGTGGATCGAGGGCAACTCGATCAGCCCGAAGAAGCTCGCCATCGCCGAGCTGCTGGACGGCCGCCCCGGCGGCACGGGCAGCACCCGGGTCGCTCTTGATGTCGTCGCCAACGTGCGCGCCACCGAAGCAGCGATCGCGGCGCTTGGTGATCGCAATCACCAGGTGACGATCCGCGACATCGAGGCGCTGCAGCACATCATCGCGCCTCGGCTGGGCCTCGGAGTGCGCACGGAGCAGAACTGGGTCGGCGGGCCGGGATGGAGCCCATTGCGCGCCGACTTCGTGCCGCCGCCCGAGACCGAGGTGCAGCGCCTGGTAACTGACCTCGCAGGCTTCATCACCGCGACCGACGGCAACCCAGTCGTGCGAGCGGCGATTGCTCATGCGCAGTTCGAGACCATCCACCCGTTCGTCGACGGAAACGGCCGGACCGGCCGGGCGCTGATCCACACCGTTTTGCGCAGGGCCGACGCACTCAGGAACACCTTGATCCCCATCAGCACGGTCTTTGCCGGCGACAAGGATGCGTACCTCGAGGGCCTCACCGCGTTCCGGGAGATACCGTCTCGACTGGACGACTGGGTCATCGGCTTCGCCCATGCCGCCGAGCTGGCGGCGGGCAACGCTGTTCTGCTCGCTGACGACATCGCAGCGCTCGACGAGCGCGTCTTCGATGCTCTCATCGGGTACCGGCGGCAGCACGAGCTGTCCCCGGTGGTTCCTCGCAGTGACGCCGTCGTGCTGAAGATCCTTAAGACGCTCGCCGCCGAGCCCGTGCTCACCATCGAAACTGTGGCCACGCGGCATAACGTGTCCACAGCGGCCGCGCACCGCGCGTTGGTGCAGCTCGCGGATGCGGGCATCCTCGGCCGCAACAAGGACCAGAAGGGCCGGCTCGTCTGCTGGACCGCCGACCAGCATCTCGCCCTGGTCAGCCTGACCGAACGCAGCAACCGCGTCGGAGCAGGCGACACCGAGCACGCGAAGCCGCGGCTCGGTCCGGCGGCGCCGGCCGTTGGCCGGGTAGGGGCTCTCCGCACCAAGGCGTGACAGCTGCGATCGTGTCGCCGGCGGCCGGCCGGCCGGGCCGGTGAATCTCAGCGTCGCCGCCGGTATGGACTTTTCCGGCCGGTGGCCGCAAACTGATTCCGGCTGCTGTGCCGGCCGGAATCCTGGTCGAACGTCCCCCGCGCGGGCCGACGACTCCGGAGGACAAGGTTTCTGAAATCGCACGCATTTGATTCGCCCACACTCCCAGCGACCACGCCTGAGTGCGCGGGGCCAGGCCGGAAACGGCAGCGCCATGACCAAGAACCGCACCGAGAAGCAGAACGCCCACGACCGCGCCGAGCAAGCGGGTATCCCGTACGTCGCCGCCAAGCGACAGGGCCGGGATGCCCCGGCGCCGGCTGACGTGCCAAAGCCGCAGTTCGCCTTGTCGACGGTGGTCAGATCCGACGGCCGGAACGAGGAAGGGATGCCGTTCCAGACGTGGCAGGTGAACATCCGCGCGTTCAAGGACGAAGAAGCGGACGACTATGACGAGGGCACCGAAGAGAGCATCTACGACACGGCCGGCTCGGCCGTCGCTGTGCTCTACCCGAACGCCCTCGACAGCGGCGGGTTCTCGTTGGACATGGACGCGTCAGACGAGGCCGTGACGGCGATGGGCGAGTACGTTGTCGCAGGGGAAAATGAGGGCTACTCCGGGAACGCGTCTTCATCCTTGTTCGACGATGAGATCTTCGGCATCTTCCCGGATCTTCTGCTCATCGGCGACATCGTGATCGAGCCGAACTTCCGCGGTGGGAACTACCCGGTCATGCTCGTGAACGCCCTGTTGCGCATCATCGGCCGCGAAACAGGTGCTGTGGTGCTCACCCCGTCGGGGCGAGGGGAGAACAGCACTACCTACTGGATGAAGAACGGGTTCACGCGGTACGGGAGCACCCCAGTGTTCGTTTTCCAGGTCGACGGGTCCTGACTGGAACAGGGCTGAGCCCTCCCCGTGCTTTTGGGGGGAAGGGGCGGGCGATTGGTGGACAGCTGAGCGTTTCCCCGCCCCTGGGGGAGGGCGGGGAAGAGCGATCTCAGTGCGCAGCGTGCTCGGTGGATATATCGAAACGAGTGGTGGGAGCGTCAGCGCTGCACGAGTTTCAGGGCAGAAACAAGAATCTTTGGGCCAATTCGCGTTCTGGAGGTATTTTCCAAAATCGCGCGAAAATCTCGTGTTACCGTTCTGGCACGACGACGCATGGTCGCTCCTGAATCCTCAGGACGACCCGCGTCGCCCAACCAGAAGGAAGACACCATGAACAACTTCACCACCTCTTTTTCGGTCGATCTCCCGGAATTCGGGGCCTTCGCTTCGCTCGTACCGGAACTCGCTTTCGTCGACGTGGCCGATCTCGCCGAGACGGGCCCGTTCGTGTACCTGCTCGTCGAGCCGCGCGGCGGGGTCATCTACATCGGCAAGAGCGACGCCGCTTCCGGCGTCGTCGGTAGGCGCGCCCTGGCCTATTCCAAGTGGTCGTCGGAGTACCTCTCCAAGGTCGCCGAAGCTGGCCGCCCGGATCCGCTGGCCGACCCGATGGCGGGGGATCTCTCCCTGGCCGGCTGGGCGCCCATCATCAGGTTCGTGACCCGCCACCAGGCGATCGTGCGCGTGGCGAGCGTCGCGAACACCGGCCTCAACGGCAAGACCTGGGAGGCGCGCCTTCAGGCGTTGGCGGGCACCCTGACTGGCCTCGAATCCCTCGTCGGTGGCTCCGGCTGGGAAGCCAAGCCGGGCACCCTCCGCGACGAGGGCTACGACTGGGCCTGGGCACGTCTCGGCGAGCTGCGTGAGAAGGGCACGCTCGACGCCTAGTCGCACCGGACCCATCCTCTGACACGAAGACCCCTGACGGATTCTCGTCGGGGGTCTTCTGTGCGTCACGGGATGATGAACCCTTAAGGTGAATCAGGTGAGCAGCAGACCGGGGGGTCGCGGTGAAGAAACGAACGGGGTGGATCATCACCGGGTCAATCGTCGGTGCCCTCGCGGTTGCCATTGCCATCCCCGTAGTCCTGGACTTCCAGATCGAGAAGACGATGTACGCCATCGCAGACCGTTTCGTGCCGGAGCCGGGCTGGACCCTGGGCGGCGAATCCGCCAGCGACCACTACCAGTGCTCGGGCATGACGGGGCCCTGTGACAGCTTCGGACGGTTCTACCACGTCGACGTGCCCCTCAGCCGGGACGAGCTGGCAACGAAGATTTCAGCCGCAGGCTGGGTCGGGAAAGTCTCTGGTGGCTGTGAGCCGCAACCGGAGGCTCAGAGCCAGGTCTTGTTGTGCACGGCAGAAGGTGTGACCGATGGATACAGATTCACGGTCCAGCTCACCGAGAGCGTCGGCGCTGAAATCCTGAACGTCAGGCTGAACAAGATCCCCTGAGGCGGGTGGCGCAGCTCGCTCGACTCAGCGAGGCCCGCGCGCGATCATCACCAGCAGGTCGCAGACGTCCACGATTCGCCGGGCTTCCTCGGCGTCCAGGGCTCGGCCTCCGTCGCCGAGTGCTGGTGGCGAGCCGCTTTGGAGCCGCTCGATGAGACCGTCTCGGTCGAAGGGGTTATCACGCAGGAAAGGCTCGACGGCGGCGGCAATGAACTGCGCAGCGTCGGGGCCCGGCGCAACGAAGCCCTCCCATCCCTCGGATCCGACACGGACGACGCCGTCCAGCTCACCCGGCCCCGGGACGTACCCGGCGGGCGCCTTCAGGATCGGCGCGTGTTCGAGCACGCGGGCGTAGGTCTCGACATCGCCGCGGGCCTGTGACATGGCTGGTTTCCTCTCGAGCGTGCTGGAGCCAGTCTGCCCGATCTGTGCCCCGCAGGCACGGGCTCTCGTCGCCGCCGGCGCTGTGAGATACCGGCGAGAGCCGCGTATTCGAGGCCTCGTTTATGCTCATTTTCGAGTGGATTTGCGCTTTTTGCCACCTCTTTTCAGGTAGGCTGTATGAGGAGACCCTCTCTGCGACATTCGTGTCAAAGAGGGGGCTCGTTCACAGTAAAGAGGGGGAATAGATGCGAGATCAGACGCTCGCTGCGACCGACCTGAGCACAGGTCGTGCAGCACGGAACCGACGTTTCCGTCGGGGAGCACGCGCCGCTCTTGCTGGCGCACTCACACTCGGACTTGCCATGAGCGGCTCGCTCGCTGCATCCGCCGCCACTGGCGGCGGCGGAGTCGGAGGAGGCGGTGGAGGAGGTGGCACAGCTGCCGAATATTGGCTCTATACGGGCGATAACTTCGACGGCGTGAATGACCCCGCGCAAGGTTGGGGCCAGACCTCAATCGACTACTTCGCCGGCGGCATGGAACAGCAGGCTCGCTGGTCTGACGGCGTCGGCGGCAACCGTACCGGAATCAATCAGGCGTGCGGCGCAGCCATCGACCAGGCCGTCGCTCGCAGCAACGGAACGTCGAACCGCGCCCGCGTGATTCAGGTCGGCGTGGCCGTGGATTACATCGGCTCTCAGGCCTACATGGGCTGGGGCGGCGGCCAAGCACAGATGCAGTCTTGGTACCAGGGCCTTACTGCTGCCCGCTCCTGGCAGGGTCAGGTGCCGCAATACGACAATGCGTTGCAGGTCGACGTGTTCAACTCCTTCATGGCCAACATCGTGCCGCAGCCGCGCATCGTCTGCGTCGCCTTGAACGACGGCGAGGGTGGACCGGCAAACTACGACCTCTCGCTCGATACCGACAAGGCATCCACTTTCGCTCTCGCTGGATCAACCGCCACGGTCAGCGACAACATCAACACCAGCACCCCTTCGAGCATCCGCGAGAACATCAACGCGGTCGTCACTCTCCGCTGGGGCGGCGTCGAGGGTAACCCGAAGTTCTCCAGCAAGAACGTCACCATCTCCAACTCGGGGACAACCAGCTCGCCCGGCTTCACCCCCGGTGATTTCGGCTTCTCCGCCTGGCCCGCCGGGGCGTTCTGGTTCGACGTCAGCGTCGCCCAGCAGGGCAAGATGAACGCCGCAGTCAACCACGACGGCGGCAACGACGCTCGTGAGAGCTGGTCCGCAGGAACGACCCCGCCGCGGAAGGTTCTCACCAGTGGAGTCGCGTCTGACGCGCTCGGCAACGACGAGGTGCTTGCTTCGGGAATGTTCTACAACGCGCAGATCACCGCACGCACCAACGGCATCACGAGCTCAATGACCATCAGCGACACGATCGGCACCGACAAGGTGTTCATCGGGGCGCAGGCCAGCGACGTTTCCTCGGCCGCGTACGTGCTTGACCCGAACGGGAACAAGACCGCGGCGAACATCACGATCAACCGCTCCGGCGGCAAAGTCACGGTCTCTGGTACCGTGACGAGCATCCCGGACGGCTTCCAGGCCCTCGAGTACACACTGATCGTTCCCACCTACGTGATGCCCACCAAGGCCGACTACACGATCACCGATGACTCGAAGGTTTGCTACACCGCCAGCCAGACCGCTTGCATCGCGGGCAACTCGGCCCAGACGCGCAAGATCACCCCCGTGCCCGACAAGGTGTGGGTGCTGGACGCCAACGGCGCTCTGGCGACGGCAGATCCCGCCCAGACCAACCAGGCCGGCGTCGACAACAAGGTGTTCTCGCCGGGCGCCGACATCGGCGCTGTCGTCAACGGTTCGGTGCCCGCGAAGCTGGCTGAGAACCTCAGCTCCTACTCGCTGACCGACGACTGGACGGATGCCGCCAAGTTCGTCGACTTCTCGGACACGAGCAAGGCGAAGGTCTTCCTGAACGGCATCGACGTCACCAGCCAGTTCGACATCACGATCGTTGGAACCACGACGGTCGCCACCGCGAAGGCCACGTTCCTGAACAGCACGAAGGGCCTCACCCAGGCGCGGAGCGTCAAGCTCTACGTCGGCGGCTCGTTCAGGCTGGACTACGAGACCGATGGGCAGATCACCAAGCTCACCAACAGCGGCTCGGAGAAGTGGAACAACGAAGCCGTCACCACGAACACTCCGGCGATCTACACCGTCACGCCGAACCCTGACAAGGTCTGGGTCCTGGACGAGAAGGGAGCACTGACCACCTCCGACCCCAACGGCACCAACAGCGCGGGCGTGGACAACAAGACCTTCGCCCCGGGAGCCGGCATCTCGGCGGTCGTCAACGGTTCCGTGCCCGCGAACCTCGGTGCCAAGCTGAACGCATACGTCATCACCGACGACTGGACGAGCTCGGCGACGTACGTCGACTTCTCGGACGTGAGCAAAGCCAAGGTCTTCCTCGACGGCGCGAACGTGACGAACCAGTTCGACATCGCCGTGATCGGCACGAAGACCGTGGCGACCGCGAAGGCAACCTTCTTGAACAACACCGCGTTCCGCGCAGCGGCCGGTGTCGTCAAGCTGTTCATCACGGGAGCGTTCCGGAACACCTACGACACCAACGGCGCGCTGGACCGCCTCACCAACGCCGCGTCCGAATCATGGAACGGCAAGTCTGTTGAGACGGCGACACCGGCTCTCTTCACCGTGACGCCGACGCCTGACAAGGTCTGGGTTCTCGATGAGCAGGGTGGCCTGTCCACCTCGGACAAGGACTGGAGCGATACCGCCGGAGCGGACGGGAAGGTCTTCCTTCAGAACGACGCCGTCGCAGCTGTCGTGAACGGCTCTATCCCGGCCAACCTTGGCTCGCCGCTCTACAACTACTCGATCACCGACGACTGGACGGACGCTGCCCAGTACGTCGACTTCACCCAGGTCGCGCTGGCGAAGGTCTTCTACAACGGAGTCGACGTCACCGCCGGCTTCGACGTGAACATCGTCGGCACCACCACGGTCGCTACGGCCAAGGCGCCGTTCCTGGCCGCCACCGAGGGCCTCGCGAAGGATGGCGCGGTCAAGCTGATCATCTCGGGTGTCTTCCGAGCTGACTACGACACCAACGGCCAGATCGTCACGCTCAGCAACGCGGGCACGGAGACCTGGAACAACCGCACGGATGCCACCAACACGCCGCCCGTCTACACCTGGACACCCAACCCGAACAAGGAGGTCCTCGGCTCCACCGAGGAATCCGGTGACAAGGGTCACAGCGACATCAATGGTGCAGCCGTCTGGCCCGGCCAGAAGCTCGAGTACTCGGTCGGCGTGGACCTGCGGATCCCCGCGGGCACCGCTCGCGGTGTGAAGACGCTGGCCGTCGAGGACGCCTACGACCCGTACTTCGTGCCCGACAAGACCTCGGTCGAGTTCTGGGACTCGCGCGACAACAGCAACCCGAAGCCGGTCGCTCGCGCCGCGTACACGCTCACCTTCGACGAGGCCGCGCACACGTTCACCGCCACGTTCAAGCAGTCCTGGATCGACGCCAACGTCGGCACAGACGGCGCGAACGACAAGTGGTTGACGCAGGGCTGGCTCACGATGCGCTTCACGGGCACCGTCAGCAAGGCCGTCGTCGCGGGCAGCAGCGTCGTGAACCAGGCGTTCCAGATCCTCAACGGAGCTCGCACCGGTACCGAGATTCCGACTGTCGCGATTCCGGCGGTCACGCCGGTCAAGGACAGCCTGAACACCAACCTCATCGACATCAACGGTAAGACCGTGGTCGAGGGTGACGTGATCCTGTACCGCCTGACGATGGATGGCGGGCCCGCTCGCGACAAGCTGGCGTACAACGTGCACAAGTTCGGCATGGTCGACGACTATGACGAGGTGCACCTGGCCCTGAGCGACGCGGACATCACGGTGACGGAAAAGGCCACCGGGCTGGACGTGACCGGCAAGTTCAACGTGAAGGTCACTGACGGCGTCGCGTATGTCTTCGCGAAGACCGTGGACACCGCGGGCACCTACGGCGGTACGATCGCCGGCGACCCGCAGGCGTCCGACCTCGCAGCCTACGACGCCGCGACGATCAAGCCCCTCGAGGATCCGATCATCGACCAGACCCTGCTTGGCAAGAACTACTGGATCACGATGAAGGCCACGGTCACGAAGGCGGAGGACGGCTACGTCATCCAGAACCAGGCGAGCCAGAACATCCAGAACACGCACTACGCCACGAAGATCGTCTCGAACCCGCTGAAGGCCATCGACCCCAGCAAGGACGTCGTAGTTTCCGAGGAAACGCAGGACGCCTCGCTGGGCGGCACCGAGGTCCGGATGAACACGGTCTTCAACTACCGCCTGAACAGCTCTGAGATCCCGGCGAACCGCGCGTACACGGCGACCCAGTGGTCGCTGACCGATCCGTTCGACAAGGTGCACGATCAGTACACGGGCATCTGGGCGGTCTACGCGAACACTGACATCTACCAGGGATCGACACTCATCTTCAAGAAGGGCGACCTGCTTCAGGACTCAGCCGGCCGCGAGAGCGAGTCGTGGACGGGATTCTTCGACGTCACCTTCGACGAAGCGAGCTACACAGTCAAGATCGAGCCCACTCAGAAGTACCTGGACCTCGTTGGAACGCGCGACGACCTCGCCAGCTCCTTCTCGGCCTACACAAAGATGGTTCGCATCGCACCCAGCGACAAGATCGAAAACAAGGTCTCGGAAAGCTACAACAAGTTCGCTCGCGACTCGAACATCGTATGGACGAAGACCATCGAATATCCCGCGATTGAGGTCAAGAAGTTCACCCTCTCCGAGGGAGAAACGGACGGGTCGCACAGCGACGCCAAGAACGCGTATGCGGAGAGCGCCGACCAGCTGAAGCTGGCCGACCTTCCGGCAGACGCTGCCGTGGGGACCGTGGCGCTGCAGAATGGCGTCGAGGTGGGTGTGCGCTTCACGAACACGGGCGACGTTCCGCTGACGAACGTCACGGTGGCCGACATCACCCAGGACGGCATGCGCGGCGACCTCGAGGGGCTCGTCTGTGCGGTGCCCGCTGCTGTGGTCGTGCCACCGGTGCTGAACATCATCCAGGGCGCCACGGTCCTCGCGGCCGACGCGAACGGGATGGACTGGGTGCTGCCCTCCACCATCACCACGCTCGCCGCCGGCCAGACGGTCGACTGCAAGGGCACCCTCCGGGGAATGGCACCTGGCATGACGCACGGCGACACCGTCGTCGTGACCGGGGAGAGCGTCTTCACGAAGGCTCTCGTCAAGGCGGAGGACGCCTGGTTCGCCAAGGCACCATCGACGCCGAGCCTCGAGGTCGTCAAGTACACGCTCGACGAGGGCCGCGACGCCGGTGACCGCAACGCGGCCGCGGACGCTCTGGCACTCACACCGGAGCAGGGCACCAACGGTGTGCAGGTCGGCTTCGACGTCACCAACACCGGTGACGAGCCGCTGAAGAAGCTGGCCTTCGTGGACCAGGTCGACGCATCGACTACGGGCACGGTCACGGACGTGAAGTGGCTGGATCCGCTCGTCCCCGCAGTGTCGTCCGACCCGGCTGTTCCCGCGGCTGCAGCCCCGGTCACGATCGGTGGCACGCAGTACACGCCGCGTCCGCTCACCGACCTGACCGAGCTGGCCGTCGGCCAGAAGGTCCTGCTGGTGGGACTGCTCACCGGCGTGCAGGCCGGGACCGATCACTCGGACACGGCGTCGGTCACGGCCGAGGCTGCGTACTCAGGCACCGTGGTCAGCGACAGCGATCCCTGGAACGCCAAGCTGGCGGCGCTGCCGCCAATTATCGCCATTGCTGGAGACCCGCTGTCCCCGGCCGACGCCAAGCCGTGGCTTCTCAGCGGAGCGGCGCTGTTGCTCTTGGCCGCAGGCGTGGCCGCGTACGGTGTCCGCCGTCGCCAGCTGGTTCCGGTGACGAATACCACCCGTAAGGAGCGGTAACGCGCCGTAGCGCCTGACTGAAAGCGAAATCCCCGTAGCAATTTTGCTGCGGGGATTTCGTGGTTCTGGGGGACAGCGGCGTCATCCACATGGGGGGTACGCGAGCCCGAGGCGCGGGGGGTAATGCCAACTGCATCACGGGGGGCCTCCCTGAACAGGGCAACCACCCATACCCACGGTTTGTCGGGGGTGCAGTCGATGCCGCATGTCCTCGTTTATGGGGACATGAGCCTCAGGCGGGGTATGCGAAACGCATACCCGGGCGATGGGCCGAAGGGGAACGAAATCAAAAATGGGGGGGATCGAGAGTCCAAGCATGGGGGGGATACTCGGTCTATTGGGGGGTAATGGACATGTCTATTTCGTCGGTTTGTCGGAGTAGGTTCGTTTGAGCATTTATGCATTGATCAGGATTTAGGAGTTGCAATGGACCAGGGTACGAGCACGAAGTGCTACATCGAGGAAATCGACAACGGGAAGGGTCGCCTGAGCGCCCGTCTTCGCGAGAAAGGCACGGGCCGCAGGGTCGATCTTCGCGGGGTGGTATCGGTGGCGGATAAGCGCCACTTCACTCGCTTCATGAACGCCGTCGGCGCAAGCAAGACCTCCGTTCCGGACGTATTCACGAAGGATGGCGACCACGATTGCATCGTCATCTCGGGAGATGTCGACATCGACTCACCCGATGAACTCCGGTTCGTGCACAACGACAACATCTCGTATCTTTTCGCGTAGCCAGATTCAAACGCCCCACCCGAAATGTTGGACGGAATTTACCCGGTTCGCCGTCTGACTTCCTGAGGCAAAACGAAACCCCCACAGCCTTTTGGCTGCGGGGGTTTCGTTTTTTCGATGAGGCTCGCGCCCTCTCAGCGTCGGTTCGAGGGTGAGACCTGTTCTCGCGATCGGCCGATGGGAATGATCTCTTCGACCATGCCCGAGATGCCGTACTTGAGACCGTCGAGCATGCACTCCTTGGTGCAGAAGAAGACCGGCCCCGGCGTCTTACTGTGGTGCGGGTATCGCTCGCCCGTGACCTTGAGCACTTCGATCCAGAATCCAACGGGCTTGTCGGCCTCAAACGGCGAGTTCCCGACCTTGTGCTCCTGGCAGTACGTGCACGTGTAGATCGTCAGACCAGATTCAACAGTCACTGGTGACTGCTCCTCGGGCGGATTGCTCACGGATGCCACCGAACTCCGATTACGCCACGCTTCCACCCACTCGGGGACATGAGCCGGACACCAGGACGTCCCGTCCTTCTGTATGAACCAGCCGTCTTTGCCGGCCTTCGTCGTTCCCCAGTTGTGGTCCTTGTACGAGGCTGTGCACTCGAGGGCTGCGCAGACAGCATCGCCTGTCATTGGTGGCTCACGCTCATCGTTCGGGTCCTTTCTGGTCGGTGGTGGCGGGTTCAGCGCTGTCGGGCGCAAGCTCCGGGTACTTGCGCATGCGTGCAGTTTTCTTTTCGTTGCGGGCTTGCACGGCTTCGTGGCTGTTGGACGATTGCGACGCAGTCAGCTCGGCCACTCTCGAGGTCAACTCGACCACGGTATCTTCGAGCTCCTTGATCCGTTTGTCCGCATCCGTGAGTGCCCATCTCGCTTGGGATAGCACTTGGGTGCTACCGCGATACCCGGACTTGTAAGCGTTCTCCTCCATCGCACTCAGCGATTCGCGTATTTCCTCTGAATTCTCCGGGCTGTACATGATGTGGCGGGTCCTTCCTTGTCGATGAATTCTTGGTGCAAGATGACGCAGCTCAGGGGCATGCGGTGATCGTTGGATTCTGCTTTTGCGTCATAGCTCAGGCCCCATTGATGAGCTGTCAACGCTGGATCGGGAAGGGCCTACCTCACCATCGTGGCTTGGATCGTTATCGGGTGCGAGCTCCGGGTACTTGCGGTACCGCGCGGCGATGTCGGCACCGGGAGGGTTCGGATCCACCGAGTTCGCCTCTTGATGAGGGTCCGCCCAGATGGACTCAGTGGCATCGCGCGCCAGCCGATGCGGCACGCTGCCGCGGTCTTTCCCCGGATGCAACGCTCGCTGCAGCTCGGGCTCACGGCGCGTCAGCGCCTTGGTGAGGACCCGCGCCAGAGGGGCATGATCGAAGTTGTGGCTCTGGTGGTGAAACCGGGCCTCGATGAATTCGTCGCGGATGGATTCAGGGTGGTTGGGGTCCAGCCTGGTGACGTCCAGCTCCCAGCCGGCCTCGTCGGCGAGCTGCTTGAAGTACATCGTCTGGCTGCGGGTATTGCCCTCTCGGAACGAATGCGCCACGTTGAGGGCTCCCCAGTGCTCGGCGAACTTGTCGGCGAATTCAGCCGGGTCCGTGATGCCGCGAAGCATTCCGTCGTCCGCGAGGAAGCCTTCCTGCTGCGCCCACATCGTCTCGATCTTGGTGCGCGGCGCATACGTGTGGCCGTTCTTGACCAGATTCACCAGCCGCTGCTGTCCGGCCCACTCGTAGGTGTCCTGGAACAGGAACTCGTGGATCTTCTTCATGTGCGCGTAGTCGAACTTGCCGGGGATCGGCTTCTGCTGAAGCTCCACCATTCGCGACATCGACAGTTGCGTCTCGAGTTCATCGAGCTCGTCGGGATCCGTGATGCCGTAGGAGTTCTTGCCGCGGCCGAGCTTGTTCCGCAGGGTGTCGGTGCCCGGGATCATGTAGTCGGCCCACGCGACATCAGCGGGGGAGAGGTCCTTGGTGCGTCGCTTCTTCGCGATCGCGTAAAGCGGCGCGGGGAGACGCCGCTTCTGTGCCGCCACGAGCTACTTCTTCTCGTTCTTGGCTTGCGCCGCGGCGATCAGGAGAGCGCGTGCTTCGTCGCCGGTGATCTCGCCGGCGGCCTGGCGCCGGATGATCTCGCGCGCCGCGGGGTCCGTGACGCGGTGTCCGGCGGCGCCCTGAGCACCATCGGCGACGGCGATCAGCCGGGCGGCTTCTTGGGGCGAGGTTTTCGCCATGATGGTGTCTCTCTTTCGGTGGATGATTTTGCTCGTTTATGAGCATCTAGAACCAGAATACTCGATGGATGCAGAGAAGGGAGAGGGTGATGATCGCCCTCTCCCTTCGTGGTGCCGCGGTGCAGCCCTCGGCGGCTACAGCGAGGAGTAATTCAGCTTCTTCTTGGCGCGGGCGACGATCTCGTCCGCGTTGGTGTCGCTGAGCAGCGTGCTGAAAGACACCCTGCGGGGGAATGCAGGGATGGTCTCAGTGCGGCTGAACAAGGTGACGAGGGGCTCGTTGTTGATCGACGACTGGTGATAGAGGCCGTCAAGCACATCGCCGTGACGCTCGAATATCGCTCGAGCCCATGGCTGGGTGTTCGCCTTGTCGTCCATCATCATCGACGCGGCCGCATGGTTGAGCACGGGCCAGTTCGTTGTGAGATCCAGCAAGGTCAATTCGCGTGACGGGATCCACGCGGCAATCGTCGCTCCACCCATCGAACGATCAATGACGTGGGTCCCCTGGTAGACCTCCCCGAGCGCCGTGTATGAGCGGGTCGCCGCGTACATCACACCAACGGCTGGGTAATTGTCCGCCGGTGGTGGGTGCGGATCGAAGCGCATTTCCTCGACCGGACCGAAATGGCGCAGCTCGTTCCACGCCAGTGCGTGCGGGCCCTCTGTGCGTGAAACGCGCCACAGCACATTCCGAAACGAGCGGAGGTGCTTCTCTTCGATGATGAACGCGGCTGGAGGAGTGGCTGGGACCTTCACGACTGGAGAATGCTGTTGAGGATGCGCACCAGGGCCTGCGGGTCCCCGCCGAGTCGTAGCCACTCGGCAGGAGTGACGCGTTCATCGTTGATGAGCAGGCTCGCCTGCGGGGTCGACATGAAGCCCTGAATGCTTGCGGGGTGCATGTCTTCTGGGACCCCCCTCACCAGGGCCGCGAGGCCCGGAAGCACCGGCTGGGTGGGGTCGTCCGTGAACTGCCAGGTGGGGTAACGCCTCTTGCCGCCGGCTATGAACGCACACAGGCTGCCCTTTGACTGGCGGTGCCGCACGCTCGATGCGTCGATGCCGAGCTTCTTAGCCACCTCGGCGGCGCTCAGCGAGGCGGATACGGCCTCGAGTCGCGTCTTTCGCTCTTCTTCGGCTAGATCGCCACGGGCAACGCTGGCTTCGGTTTCAGCAAACTCCTCTGCAGTGAAATCTCCGGATTCGATCAGGAAGGCCACCTGCTCGTCGGAAAGGGTGCCTCCGTGCGGCTGACGCTTCTTCAGCAGGTCAGCTGATTCCCGAAGGAGGCTAATCACCAGCTCATCGTTCTGCCCCTGGGACTGAGCGGTCGCCAGAAAGTACTGGACGCTCTCCTGAACTTCAGGGTGGGGTGCTGTGATAGTCATCTGATCTCCTTGACCAGGAAAGGGTTACCCCCTTTTTGGGGATACCCCTAACAACGGAATTACCCCCTGTTTCGGGGATGCCCCCAAAACAGGGGTAACGTGCACTCACTATCGTATGTGGGAATGCGAGTGCATGCAATGGTTGGGGCTGGGTATGTGACCTGTTTTGGGTACAGGTGAGTCACGCCAGTAGCAGGCTCCGCTTGATCATCAGAAGACGACCGAGCCAGTTCTCACCGACTGCGTCGTGAGCGCTGCACGAGCAGACACCCCAGAAGGTGTCGTGCCAGTGATTGCCCTCCTCCAAGTGAGCGTTGTCCGTTGCGATCAGCAACGCGGCAAGCTGCGGGTCGGAGTACTTGGATCCCTGCAGCGCGGCCATGACGCCGAGCTTGAGGAACTCCCAGTCCGGCCGCAGGTCGACCTTCTGGCCGAGCGTCTTCGCCTCGAGGGCGGTGCGGGCGTTCAGGATCGCGCCCCTCTGGTGACGGTCGAGCGTCTTGGCCGCCTGGAAGACGTGCTCCACGGTCGGACCCGTCATCTGGTCGAAACTGACCCCCTGGGGAACGAACCAGAAGTTCGACAGGAAGCGGTTCCCGTCCCTGAAACGGGTGATGGGCACGCTCGCGTTGGTGGGCGTCGGCTGCGAGTCGTAGGGGCTGGCAGTGGTGGCACGTGGCACGGGCATCTTGTTCTCAGGCACAATGGCCCTCTCTCTGTTGTGGTCGGAATCGAAGCTCTACGTCGGGCTTTCCAGGCTGCTCAGAAACTGGGCGACCTGCTCGTTGGTGAGCTGTGCGTGACGCTCGAAGGGCCCCTCGAAGTCGCGCTCCCTGGAGAACGGCCCCTTGCGGGGTTCCATCTCCTGCCAGGACACGTCGATCGAGAAGTACCCGCCGCCGGAGTGTCCGAAGCACTCGTACGGCGCCTCGTAGCCCGCCACGATGTTGACGGCGTCGAGGTCGACGTCGGGGCTGGCGCCCAGGAAGTCGAGCAGCCGGCGACGATAGCGGTGGATCCAGGACAGGTCTTCCGGGGTTTCCGGGTCATCCACCGTCCGGGAATCGGCGGCCGCATCGGTGCGGGCCAGGCGCAGGGCTGCGCTGATGCGAGCTCCTGCAATGGCGAGGTCGGGCGGGGCTATGAAGCCTGCGGTGCCGCTGGCGACCGGAACGGTGGTGCTCGTCGGGATCGGCATGATGATTCCTCTCGGTGCGTGATGTTCGATGGGGTGTTGTTCAGTGGGTGATGGTGTTCCCCGCGCAATCGCGGATCTGCTCCGGCGTCATCCGAAACACCGGGATGCCGTTCTTCTCGGCAAACCGCACAGCGTGGCCGGTCCCGCCGGTGGAACCGTCCCAGACGGCGAGGACCTGCTGGGAGGCGCGGATCATGCCCTCATTGCGGAGCTGCATCGCCCGCGGCGTGTAGCTCTCGGCGTAGACGTTGACCAGGTCGGCACTGTCGATCTGCTTCTGCCAGAACTGTGTGTCCCGCTTCGCCGGCCACTGCGAGGACTGGGTCATCACGGGGACCTCCGCGACGAACGAGATGCGATCCGGGAACCGCTCGCGCATCGCGAGGATCGCCTGAGACCACACGGTATCCGCGCCGAGCGCGAGACCTGAGTGCAGGGTGAGATGTGGGTGCTGGTTGAGGCCGGTGCTGATGATGTGTTCCAGCCACGACTGGAGCGCGACGTAGAACGGGTGTGTCAGGTCGTAGCCGGCCAGCTTGCTCGGTCGGTGACCCGTCAGGGCGACGTGGAAGGACTCGGGCGGCGTAGAAAGGGGCATGTTCTCTCCTCGGTCGGTGGACTGCTCGCTTGCGTGCAGAGAGCCCTCGGGACCTTCCCGAGGCGGCGCTGTGCCGCCTTGGCTCTGCCGGGAGACGAGTGCGTCTCCGTCTGTGCTGACGCTCTTCGTGGGCCCGCGCAAGGCCGGGAACGGACCAGCAGCGGGTCAGGAGCTGGCCAGAAACGGGCCGCAACAGTCTGGGAACAGTTGGAAAACAGGGGCGTGACCACCGCGTGACCACTTCTGGGCCACTGTCTGACCAGAAAGTGACCACGACACACCCGCACGGCTTGCCGTTCGGGATGCGGTTACGATATGCTCGTATCTCAGCAGAAAACGCATATTCGCACCTAAACCAGCAGACACAAGAAAGGGGGCGCGCCATGGCCAGAATCTCCGCCGACGAGAACTCGGAACGCAAGCGCATCTCCATCCCCAAGGCCGACGATTCAGTACTCGCCTGGTGGGATGTCCAGAAGGACTCCGGCCTCTCCGTGCGCCTCCTGATTCGCAACGAGATCGAGCGCAACGGCTACACCGACGCGGCATATCGTCCCGTGGCCCAGCTCCCTCGTCGCGGACGTCCTCCTGGCATCGGCGTCGACGAGCTCGACGAACTCGGCGGGGAAGACGCCCGCCAAGGACGCGTCTTCACCCTCGATGACGCTCGTCCGGATGCTCCGGCCATCCTTGACCCGCTCCAGGCCGTTGCACATGAACCTGCCCCGGTTGCCCCTCCGGTCGCCGTAACGGCTCCAGCGCCCGTTCAGGCGCCGGTCCGTGCCGTTGCAGCCCCTGCTGCCCCCGCGCCCGTACCCCAGCTGGTCGCAGCGGGTGGCAACAGCTTCATCGACGACCTGATGAACGGGTAGCGCAGCTACCCTCCCGCTCTTGCTTCATCCGCGCCGCTCGGCGTGACCCCGGCTTCACCCCAGATGCACACCGACTTTCACGACCACAAGGAGAACCATCACCATGAGCAAGCTCAAGATCACCGGCGGGGTAGACGTCGGAAACGGCTACGTCAAGGCAGCCCTGCGCGGCGCCGACGGCAAGGTCGACAAGTTCGACCTCCCCTCGGGTGTTGCGCTCGTCACCGGGGCCGTTGACCTTCCCACCCCCGACACGGCTGCACCGGAGATTCTGGCCGGGGACATCTTCAACGAACTCGACGTCACCTTCGCAACCCCGCTGGTGCACTCCACGCACCGCCACCTCTTCGGTCGCCGCGCGCTGAAAGCGCAGACGCCTCGGTTCGAGGAATTCGACGTGGTCTCGGGCATCAGCAAGGCTGAACAATCCCTCTCCAAGGTGCTCGTGCTCGGTGTCTTCGCGGGCAAAGCCGTCCGCGACTACGTCAACAAGCACGGCGTGCTTCCCTCCGACCAGCTCGACGTGGAGGCGCGTGTTGCGCTGGCGCTGCCGATCGACGAGTACCGCGAACACCGCCTGACCTACGCCGAGAGCTTCAAGAAGGGCGTCCACCTGGTCACGGTCTTGAACTTCGAGACCCCCGTCATCGTCCGGGTCACCTTCGTTGACGTGCAGGTTGCAGCAGAGGGAGCTTCTGCCCAGTTCGCAATCAGCCAGCTCGGCTTCGGGCTGGTGGATACGATGCTCGCTGACGTGCGCTCCAACGGCCAGCCGCTCGAGGGGATCACCAGCAAGGACATCTTCGAGGCCCGGAGCACGGTCGGCATCGACATCGGTGAGGGCACGGTCAACTTCCCGGTCTACTCTGACGGAAAGTTCAACGGGGACGCCTCGCGCACCTTCGACAAGGGCTACGGCACCGTGCTGCTGAACTCGCTCAGCCCGCTGAAGAAGGCCAAGCTCGGCTTCAACTCGCGTAAGGCCCTGGCCGACTACCTGCTTTCCACGCCCAGCGCCATCAAGCGCGCGGAGCACGAGAAGGTCTCAGCGATCGTCGCCGAACAGGCTGCTCTTTTCTCTGAGCAGGTCGTCGAGGAGTTCCGGAAGATCCTCGCCGAGGTCGGCCGCGACACCGAGGTCGTCTACGTCTTCGGTGGTGGCAGTGGCTCGGTGCGCGAATCGCTGCACCCGCTGCTGCTGGATGTGGTGTCCGAGGGCACCCCGGTGCTCTTCCTCGACGTGCGCTACTCGCGTCACCTGAACAGGGAGGGCCTCCTGATCGCCGCCACGATCGTGGAGGAACAGGACGTCAAGAAGGCCAAGGCCACGCTGGCCGCCAGCAAGACTCCCGCCGCCAAGGCTGCCTGACCAGCTCCCAGAGCCGCCCCAATCCCGTGCCTGCCGCCGTGGTCCTTGTGACTGCGGCGGCAGGCACATTCATCCCAGCGACGCACGACAGGACATCACATGACCACCTCGCTCCCTCCCTGGGCCGTCCCTGGATCACTGGTGGCTCTCGTCACAAGGGGTGGAAGCCACCGCAATCACAGCTTCAGGATGACTGTCGTCGAACGCGTCACCGCGACGCAGATCATCGTGGACGGGCGCAGGTTCAAGCCCGGACCCGATGAAGTCCTGGAGCTCGGCAAGGACCCGTACCGGGGCCAGTTCCTGTTGCCGGCGGATGACCCGCAGCTGGCGGTCTGGACAGAAGCCGAGCGTATCAATCGTCTCCGCAATACCGCGGCGGAGGCTGCCGAACGCTGGTTCTTCAACTCTCGCAACGTTTCCGAAGCCGAGGCCGCCGTCATGGCGATGACGGAGTTCATCGAGGCGTCGAAGGACCAGACCGCTGACGATGCGGTGGACGCATGACGAACACCACACCGCGTCCTTCCTGGGCCAGTAGCTCCAGCACCTCATCCTTCACGCCGCCTCGCTCACACCCATCACAGCCCGAACTCCTTCCGACGAAGAGTCCACGTCCGACGAAGAAGAGCGCGAAGAGACCCCAGCAGAAGCCCAGTCGACTCGGCACCGTCCTGCTCAGCATGCTCGTGGTCGTCCTGGTGCTGGCGGCAGGCCTGTTGGTGTGGAAGGCGTTCACGCCTGAGAGCGTCGACGCACCGCTGCCCGCCAGCCAGTTCGAGAATCCGGCATCCGCGCCGGCTACCGGGCCCACTGGAACGGATCCCGTAGCGCTGGACGGCGGCGGCAGCATGTCGACCGCGCAGATGGCGCCGGACACGCTGTTCATCCCGGCGCTGGGTACGTACATGCCGATCGAGGCCGACAAGACCGTCGTTGCAAGTCACTACGCGGGCTTTGAGACGATCAAGATTCCGACGGATCCTACGCACGGCGTTCGCTACGCCGGCGGCGCCCCGATGTTTGGGGGCCAGACAGGAACGACGCTGATCGTCTCGCACGTCAGTACCCGGACGGCTTGGGGCGCGCTCAGGTACCTGTACCGGCTCCAGGGCGGCGAGATGATGTACACCAAGGACGCGGCCGGGGCGCTTCAGAGCTGGAAGCTGACCCAGATGCGGGTTGAAGATCACACCAAGTTCCCGCAGGAGTATTGGTCTCCGGACGGCGTGCGGCAGCTCGTCGTGACGACCTGTGGCGGCACGGTGGGAGCCGACCACCTCTTCAAGCAGAACATCTTCGCGGTCGCGGTGCCCGTTGATCCCGCCGTGCCCGCATCTCAGCCAGCTCTAGCCGGATAGCCCGCCGCGCTGAACGGCTGACGCCCACACCCAGGCTCGGTGCGTGCCGCGGTGATCCCACTCGATGTAGACCGCTCGAGCGGTCCAGGCCAGCGCGCGGCCTTGCACGTTGACCGACACGGCGGGGTACCTCACCCAGGCGAACACGTCGACGGGCTCTGTGGCCACAGTCGCCAGCAGGCGGCCCAGCTCGGCATCCGTGAGGCTGAACGGCGGGGGCGTTTGCTCGATACCGTTATCAGGCTCGACGGGCTTCAGGGTCTCGGCGTACACCCGGGTATCGGGTGCATCGCGGGCTTTGTCGGAGTCCATCTCACAATTATCCGACACAGGATACGCGGGGCGGCGGGCGCCGGCTGGACCGGCTGGACAGGTGTGCGCTGTGACAAAAAGAGAAGCCCCGAGGGATGATCCCTCGGGGCTTCGTCGTGTTTCAGGTAGTGCAGCGTTCTGGCTTTAGACCAGTTCGCGGTTGGCTGCTTTGGCCCTGGCGAGCATGTACCGGTACATGTGCGTGTGTGCATCTTGACCGGTCACTTCCAGCTGCTCGATGACCTGTTCGAGGGCGTATTCCAGACAAGGAATCTCGCCACCTACGAATTGGAGCTTGACAATTTCGACCGCCATGTGGGGACCGCTTTCTTGCGCGTTGAGATGGCCGATTCGGCCGTGGTGATGAGGGGGGGTGCCGCCCGTGCGAAGAAAGCTGGGGTGCTGACAGCGGCGCGATCAGGCCCAGTGGGTCCACCTTAGCCCCGGGTTGTGCCGGAGGCTCTGCCGCGAGGTTCAGGCGGCGACGCGAACGTAGAGCACGAGGTGGTCGGCGGGGATCGACGCGCGCAGCTTCTCGATGGCGGCCAGGCTGCTTGGCGCGTCGACGGTCACCGTCGTCGGTTCGCTCGTGTCGCGCGGGCGGTGTGCCAGGTCCCAGTTCATCGTTCTATTCTCGCTCGGCGCGCGCTCTCCGCCAGCCATAACGTGCTCGGGCCGGACTCAACCGGGAATTCAGACCAGCTGCGGTTCATTCACGAGAAGCGCCAAGCCGCACGGCGGGCACCGTCGCTACTGCCGCAATCAAACGCAGCGAAACGGATGGCACTCGGCGTCCCATATCCGCCTTCAAAATCTATTGATCCAGCCTCCGGGGAGGTCCTAGGATTCAGTCACAACAAACGGGGGGCTAAGACATGAAAATTCGTACAGCCGCAGTAGCAGCGATCATTCTCGCATCGGCGGGCGTGATGGCCACAGCATTGCCAGCGTCCGCGAGCTGGTACCCAGCGCAAGTGAGCACGATCGGTGCGGGGGCAACGGTCCGTGACTGCTACCACCCCGTGCAGTGGCCTTCAACCAACTGCCCGAAAGTCACGTTTCTTCCCAAGGGCACCGCCGTCCACATCATCTGCCAGCGAGTCGGCGATCTGGTCTACGGGACCTACGGCAGCAGCGAGGTCTGGGACTACGTGTCGGTCACCGTCAGCGGCCAGACATACGAGGGCCTGGTCGCTGACGTCAATGTCTACACGGGAAGCAACGGCCTAGTCGCAGACGTGTGCAGCTAGCTCCGGACGGACCTACCACCGGCGCCGCACACAAGCAGCGCTAGGACGTTTGACTCCGATCGAATTCGAGACCATTCGCGAGAAGCGCCAAGCCGCACGACGGGCAGCGCCAGAACGGATGGTCTTCCGTTCCAGCTACGTGCATGCGAGTCAGGCACTGTTCGCAGTTCGGGTCTGCACCCAGGGATTCGGGTTCCATGCGGGCACTTTATCCTGCTGCCGGATCGCGGGTTCATCAGGTGCCCGAAAAAAGAAAGAGCCCCGCTGCCCGATGAAGGGTGGCGGGGCTCTTTCGGCGACGAGTCAGCGAACGGTGCACTCGCCAGCGAGCCTCGCGACAAAAGAGCACTCAGGTCGTGGCGCGTCTGACGCGATGATCAGGCTCACAGGAACCACGATGCCGGCGATGAGGGCGAGGCTGATCAGGATCCGTGGCAGGTATTTGCTCGGACCCCGTGCAGCCCATCGAGCCTTGGCGTCGGCCTGCGCAACGCGGTTCTGCCGCTGCCGCTCGCGCGCCTCCAGCGCGTCCTTCTTGTTCTCCGCTTGCCACTGTTTCAATTCGGCGAGGCGGTCCTGTTCGCGCAGGAGACGTTCGGCGTCTCGTTCCAGCTGGAGCTCCGCGGCGCGGTGGGCGACTTGTTGCTCGTATGTGTCGGTCATGGTGGTCTCCAGAATAGTCTCGGCGGTGTAGCACGGGGGACGACGCGGAGCGTCGAATGTCGGCGTCGGGAAAAGAAAGAGCCCCGCTGCCCGATGAGGGGTGGCGGGGCTCTTGATGAGGGACGACTTGGGGAGGTTTTCACTCCATCTCCGGCTTAACAGGCCGGCATTCTTTCTCGATCGAGCTGCTCGTGCAAGAGAGGCTCGATACGGCCAATTCAGTCTGCTGGGAGATTGCACTCCGCCAGGGGGCTTGAAATCGGTTGAACTACCGCGTCACGTCTTCCCCCGAACGTGGCTTTGCCACGAGGGTTGTTGCCTGCTCGGCTGACCGTTCAGGTCAGCTAGGGCGCTTGCCGAGCGCCCCTCGAACACCTCTGAGGAACTCTTCCGAGCGAGACCCGCGGGTCTGCCGCCTACCGGTGCGGCTGCTCACTATCGAGTCCAGCCTCGAGGCTTTGAAGCGGAGGCGCAGGCTATCCGCGATGAGCACGAACGCAAATATCCACATGGCGGACACGACCAACGCGAATTCGCGGCGGTCAAGGAGGCAGGCGAGGCCGAACATGAACGCGCCCCCGAGGATGAAGAGCGTGCTCCAAAACAGACGGATGCTGCGCGCATCCCAGAGGTGGCGGGACTGGGCCTGCAGCGTGTCTACCGGCGTGTGGATCGGGTTCTTCATGGCGTCATCTCAACGCTGTCGGGGCGCATTCCCAGCGCTGTCCGAATGTCGAAGCCAAACTCTTTCCAGAGCGACGGGCGTGGTCGTGCATCGGGATCCAGTTCGCGTACCTTGAAATCGACGTTTTCGGAGGCGAAGCGGATTCGCATGATGTCAATCAACACCACAAATCCGCTCGCCCAAAAGACGGCCACAACCCACACCAAGGTGTCGACTCGCAGAAGCGCACCCCAAACGAACACGGCCACGCCAGCGAGAATGAGCAGCAGGCACTGGAATAGACGCCGACCGCGCACGGCCCACAGGCGGTGGCTTTCAGCCCTAAATTCGGCAATCGCCTGGTCGGTTTCGGGCGTAGGTTCCGGTCTACTCATGGCTCGCCTCTCTGTCGTCGATCTTCTGAGCTCTGAACGCGAGCCGGATGCTGTACGCGCCCAGCGAAAGGGCGAGCAGGTACAGGGGGAGTGAGACCCACTGCAAGGCTGGAAGGTTGAAGGATAGCCCCGAGAAGAACGCGAGGTTGGCGGCGACAACGGCCCACAGCGCCTGGACCCGCGTCCTGTCTCGCACCCGCCGCGCGAGGTGGCTCTCGGGGCTTACTTCACCGGTTCTTCGTGCCGTCGAACGCCCACTTGCACTCTGGTTTTCCACGGTGTCCTTCACGTGTGTCACATTACAGTTCTGGGTCACTTGCCACACACGTACCAGCGGGCGACCGTGGCAGCGCAGGGCGGAGCTTGGGCGCCGCTGATCACGCCGGTCACGAACAAGGTCATCACCACGCAGGCGACCACGATCAGCGCGACGATCGGCAGGTACTTGCTCGGTCCGCGTGCGTCCCACGCCGCTTTGGCCTGACGACGTTCCTGGGCCTCCTTCTCGATGATCGCCTTCGAGAGGGCCTGGTTGGCAGCAATGCTCTCGCGAACTGCAGTCACCCGGGCGAGCTCGTCTTCCTCGCGCACCAGCCTCTCGGCGTCTTCCTGCAGGCGAATCTTTGCCGCCGCGCGTCGGACTTTCGTCTCATACAGCTCCATGGGAGCCCCCTTCGGTTGGTCCTGCGTTGTCGTCTAGTTGCGGCGCGCTTCCAACACAGCCACGTGCGCGGCGCGCCGTTCGATCCATTCGACGCCGGTGTCGCCCTCGTCGATCGTGATGGCGTAGCCACCCGGGTGCAGGTGCGCACCGATGATGGGGCCGACGGCGTACGAGCGGCCGCCCGTGCCCGGCGCGGAGATCGTGTGCACGGTGAAGATGCCGCCATCGAGCTTGAACTTGTCGCCGCGGCGTGCGGTGCGGTTGTTGAGTGCCATGGTGTTCATCCTTTGGTTTCGGTGTCTGCTGTGGTCTGTGCGGGTTATTGGGTGGAGTGATTGGATCGGTTGCGTAATTGCCACGCGCACACCCGGTGGTGGCCGGGGATGCACGCTACGACGGCGCGACGGTGGTAGTGAAGATCAGCGTGAATGGCCCGTAGACCTCGAGCAGGACGCGTCCGGTGCGGTAATCCTTGACGCCGGCGCCCAGGTACCGGACCTCGGTGCCGTCGGTCTCTCCGTCGTCCACCAGCCACACGTGGCCGCGCTTGTTTCGGATCACATCGCCCACGACGAGCGCGTCGAGAGCGGGCACTGTGTCGATGACGGGGAGCTCGTCTCCCGATTCGAGGGGACGCAACTGCGCAGTCACGTCGGCGTGCTTTTCGGTCATAGCTCAGCTCTCCTTCAGATCTCGATCAGGGTCACCGGCATCGCGCCGGCGGTGGTCTCGGTAACGCGCTCCCAGGTGCCCCAGACGTTCCACATGATCGTCAGGGAACCGTCGGCTTCCTCGCGGAGCAGTGCGTACCGGCGGATGATGCCGCCGGCGTCGAGTTCGTTGAAGTCGATGCCGAGCACCTCGAGCAGGAGGCTCGCGTGTCGAAGGAACTTCTCGTTTTCCATGTGTCCGAGGCCGAGGACGCTGCGGCCGTCGTCATAGGCGAAGACGGGAACGCACATGCCACCGGGCAGCGTCGTGGAGGTGAGGCTCAGTGCCAGGTTCGGGACCAGCGGCCGGTACGCGGCGCGCCCGCAGGTGAGACATCGCCACAGGGTCCGAGTCGCCGACACGGAGTTCATCGCGCCGTGGTCGACGCAGCGCACGATGTCAGTCGGGTGCAAGGTGACGGTTCCCTCGGAGACGTCCCGCAGGCCCCAGGCGCCGCGGCCGGCGTTGGCGGCCGGGTTGTAGTCGGGCATGTCGATCTGGTCTTTGAGCTGCGGGTGCATGGCGGACGCTCTCTTTCTGGTCTCGGTGACGGGGTGGTGCGCGGCTACTTGGTGAGCCGGGTGACGCGGGTGGCTCCGGAGTTCGACTGGACGCCGGTTGCGATGTCGTACCAGAAGCCGTTATCGACGAGGACCTCGCCACTCTTCGGTCGAAGGTGCGAGCGAACGATCGTTCCGACGCCGATCTCTTCCTCGATTTCGGGATTGGCTACCCAGGCATATCCACCATCACGAGGATCGGACTCGACCTGCGTCTTCCACGCGGGATGGTCGAGGTCTCGACGGATCATTACCCGGTCGCCCGGTTCAAGAGGGCGCGTGGCGGCGGTGGGCGTGTTGGCGGCTGTCACCGGCGACCGACGCACTCTCCATGCGTCGACGGATGCGCAGTCGATCGAGCAGTAGAGCTGATCGGTGGCCGCAGAGCGTTTGCAGCCGGTGTTATGGCAGGTGATGTGCTCGGTCATGATTGGTCGTCCTGTCTCTGTGGGATGTCGGGGGTCATGCATGTAGTTGGAGTCGCCACCCCGACCCCGATACGAGCTGCACGTGGCAGCGGTTCGCATCGGGATCAGAGAAACTCGCCAACGAGGCGGTTTAGGCCGCCGAGCCCGTGCCGAGCACGGTGACGATCGGCTTGTCGTCCTGGTCGCCTGGGCTAACGACGAGGTCGTCATCCGGGCTGATCCTGAAGGTCAGGAACGGTGACATGGCGTCCTGCAGCGCCGCGATTCGGGCGTTGAGCTCGTTGATCACGGCGTCCTTCGGGTCGGCAGGGATGGCCGGAGCGACCGGCGCGACGGGTGTGACCGGCACAGCTGCGATCGGCGGCACGGCGGACACGAACGGGGAACCCAGATGCGCAGTGGCGACGGGCGTCGCGGCCTGGACCGGTACTGCGGCCTGGACCCTCCGCGAACCGGTGCGGTTCACCCGGTCGACGATCCCGTGGGCGGCGACCTCTTCGAGGACGAGCAGCCGAAGGGAGGTGGAGACGTCACCCTGGGCGTCCCACCAGTCCTGAGTCTTGACATCGGACTGGGGGATGTTCACGCGTCGGCGCACCGGGCCGCGCGATTCGGTGATGCGGATGCTGATGCTTGTGGTGGTCAACGTCGTGCTCCTTCGTGCTTGTATTCGCGGGTGGTGTCTTGGGTGATTTCGAGGAATTCGTGGACGGTGCCCCGGTGCTCGCAACCGTTGCGGTTGGCGCACATGATCGGGTCATCGTCCTGGAAGCCGTCCTCTTCGGCGATGACTCGGCCGGGGAACTGGTCGTTCGGGAACCGGCCGCCCATCGAGTCGTAGCCGTCGTCCTGCATGGTGACGTTCATGGTCTTCTGGATGACGAAGCCGCCGGTCTCGAAGCACATCGGGCAGCGGATGCCCACAAGGTTCTGCGTGTTTGCCATGGCCTGTTCTCCTGGATCTTCTTGAGGGTGTCGGGCTACTCGGCGTAACCGCAGACGGGGCAGCAGGTGTGACCGGAGTGGGTGACGATCATTTCGACGTCGTCGCAGCTGGGGCAGTTGTTCATGGTTTCTTCTCCTTGATGAGGAATGGCTTTGCGAGGTGATGCGGGTGTCGTGCTGGTCGTGCCGTCGTTCTGTGGGCGCGTGCGTGGTCACGCGGGTGCTGCTTGCGGGCGATGCCGGTGAGGATGCCGGGAGCGAGCGCTAGGCGCTCATCCAGCCGCAGTCCTCGCTGTTGAGGCAGTGGCGAGTCGTGCTCTTGTTGTTGACCTTGTAGCCGGTGGGGTTCACCAGGCAGTTGGGGCAGGCGTCTCCGCTGAGCTCGAGCACGGTGCGGCCTTCCGCGACGCGGTAGCCGGGCAGCCAACCGGTCAGGTGCAGCTGCTTGCCGTAGACGGTCTCCAGCGAGTGAAGGACAGCGGTGATGGCGAGCTTCAGCTCGATGTCCGTCGTCGTCTCGATGCGGTTCTCGATGTACTCGTCGACGTCCAGGCCGATCTCGGCGATGCTGCGCGAGGCGGCGCCACCGCTCATGCAGGTGACGTCGAACATGGCCAAGGACCACTTGACGGTTTCGTCGATGAAGTGATCGAACTGTTCGCGGACGATGACGTTGCCGATGTAGGCGGCGAGCAGCGGCGTCGACACGGTGAAGTGGCCGGTGCGGGCGAGCAACGTCCGGACGGACGGGGCGACCTGCGTGGACTTGGTTGCACGAGAATCGGCGCGCTCAATGGTGCGAGGGGACAAGGTGGTACTCCTTGGTGAGAGGTCAGAACTGGCTTTGCATGGGGGCGCTGAGTATCAGCGGATGTTCGGGCAGCGCAGGAAGCGCGAGGCGGGAGCAGCCGGCCTAGAGGCCGCTGACCTGCCAGTCGTAGACCTCAGGGGACGCTTCACGGGGAAGGTCCGGAACGAGGGTGAGCTGGCGGGCACGATCGGGCCGAAGCTCGGTCACGCTGGCGTAGCGGACAGTCGTGGCGGCTGCAGTAGCCAGGCGAACATCGGCGGCGCTGGCAGCCAGGCGGCTGCTTTCGGCACGAGCACGGTTGAGTTCATGGATCAGCCAAACGATGGCGGCGGCGAAGACGACGAGCAGGAGCACCGTGGTCCAGCTCTGGTACGGGGACATGTGAATCATCGGTGCTCCTTGATCGGTCGATTCGTGCGGTCCAGGTGGACGGGCATGCAAGCTTTTAGACAGGTATTTCTCTCTGTCACAGGCCTCTCCGACACGGCTGTGCCGTGTTGCTACTGCCTCGAAATCGCCGCGTAAACGAATTGCTCGACGTGTCACTGGGAAAAAAGAAACCCCACCCAGGAGCGTGTGCTCCGGGCAGGGTTTCTCGTCTATTTAGTTATGAGGGCATTGCTCATCTGAGCGAGTTCCTGGTTCTCGGCTACGGCCTCTATATGGCTCGGAGCACTTGGTGTCAGGATCTATGGATGGCCCGTGGATCGTCTTCGACGAGGTGTTGCAGCGTTCTGCCGCAGCGATGGAGCTACGCGAACGGGCTGGTCTCGTCGTAGTTGGTCGCGGGGGCGGCCTGCGTGGCGAGTTCCTTCGTGAGGCGAGCGATCGTCTCGGCAGGGGTCTCCGGAGCGGTCGGCGCCTCGACAGCCTTGCGCGCGGCGCGTGCTTCGGTGACGGACTTGGACTCGAGGAACTGCGGGAAGCCGTCGACCTCGATGGTCGGCGCCGGGTAGACCGTCTCGCCGTTCTTCTGGTACGGCTCGGACGAGATGCGCGTCTGGATGGCGATCAGGTCGCCCTTGTGGACGCGGTCCCAGGAGCCGCGACCCTTGACGGTCTTGGCCAGGAACGCGCGCACGGGCACGTACTGGGTCTTGGCGGTGTTGTCGGCACCCGAGGTGAAGTTGTTGTCGACGGCGACGGTCACGAGGAGCACCTTGCTGCCGTCGTTGTTCGGGAACTCCTTGATGTCCTGCGAAACGCGGCCAACGAGCGTGCCGGTGTTGAGGGGGTTCGTCATTTCAGTTCTCCTTTTGGAAGGGTGGTCGTCGACGTGTGTCGGGACCTGAGTTCTTGGGTGCAGAGGATGTTCCTCCGTCACCTATCCCCCCGGAAGCAGCTGTGCTGCTCTAGGGAGTTGGTACTTGGTCGCAGCGCCTTGCTGCGCGGTATTTCGTTGTGGTTTGGGAATGAAAAGGGAGCTTCACCAGACTGCTCACGCTGCTTCCGAGCGTCCTCGGTTCACTTATGCGGCTTGGTCGGTGAAACTCCCTTTTCAGGTCTGAGAGCATCACTCTCACGGTTCTACCCGGTCTGCGCTTCGCGAAGACCTTGCTCTGGCTCTTGCCCTCGCCCTGGTTTTAGGGGTTGCTGTTGAGGGAGTGCCCGAAGACCATGGGGTCCACGCGCTCGTCGTACTGGATCTCGACGTTGTGGCTGTCGACCTCGTCCTGAGTCATGATGACGTCGCACGTTGCGACGTCTCCGAGGAGGTCCTGAAGCTCGCGCACGCTGGCAACCGCCCGGACCAATCGCGCCTCAGCACGCACGACGTCATCGCGGGCCGCCGCGAGCTCAACTTCCGCAGGCCCAATCTCGATCTGCGCTTCCGCCTTTGCGCGAGCTGTGATGTCCGCGATCTGCACCGCGAGACGCGCCGCGGCAGAGGCCGGCGGGGCCAGCGGTGTGGTCTGTTCAGGCATGATGTTGCTCCTACTCGGGTGATTGGGATGGGATATAGCAGGTCAGAGCAGTCGGGCAACGAGAGCCTGGAGCCGGAACATGCCGACTTTCACCTCTTGACCCGTGAGTTCCACGATTCCGACGCCGGCCAGCGCGGCGGGCGCGCCCCGCAGATCGGTCCAGTTGCGCAGCAGCACTTCGTCCGATCCCAGAGCAGCGTGCTCGCTGGGTGCCTCGGCGACGAGGACAGTGAGCGTCACCGGTTCGAGAGAGTCATCATCGAAGACGACGAGGTTCTTGGACGGGATGAAGTACTCGAGGCGGCCGGTCAGGCTCTTGCCGTTGGCGAGCTGGAGCGTGATGCCCGGGTCGATGATCCGAGAATTCGGGCTGGAGGGCGTCAACTTCTCCACCATCGTTACACCGCCGCCAGCTCGGCAACGGGCGCAGCAACTGCAGCGGCGGCTCCCATGGGGAGCACGCGCACCTCGTAGGCCCGCGACTTGAACGGTCCGACGATCAGCTCGCGCACGATCTCGATGACGCCGGCGGCGACCAGCGATGCCGCCAGGCCTTCGTTCTCGCTCCAGTCGGTGATGAAGACGGTGGTGCCGTCCTCGGCCGGGAAGTAGCCGTAGGCGTCGAGGCGCTTGCTGATGACCTCGTCCGGCTCCATCGGGTCAGACATGACCAGGATCTGGCGTTCGGGGTCGTGCAGGATGGTGCCCTCTGTGCGGTACGAACCGAACGAAACAGCGACATCTGTCTTGAGGATGGTGAGCATGGTGAACCTCTTCTGGATTGTGTGAATCGGGCTGTCTGATTCCGCGGGATCGCGGGATGCTTGGGGACGAGTCATCTTTCTCGTCGCAAGTCACCCCGCTGCGACTGTGTCGCAGGGCTCTTGGCTGTTCGCTTGAAGGGCGCCAGTACCGCTCAGAGACGCAGCTCGTCGACGACCAGCGCCAGCTCGTCCAACGAGCAGCGCACACGCCCGTCGGAGTGTCCCTAGTCGACCAGGACCCCGTTGTCGTCTTCGGTGCACCGAGAGTGCGCTACGACTCGACCGATGGAGTCGACCGGCGGCCTTTCGGTGAGGTGTTCATGTGGCAAAGCAACGGGCGCAACAGCCGGCACCTCGGTGAGTTTCGGCTTCGGCATCCTGAGCTTGGTGAAGGGCGCGGCCAGAAAGGACTGGACGGCGATCGCACGCGCGTGCATCTTCTGCTGGTGGCTTCGATCGGGGTAGAAAACTGTTCGTTTGGGCATGGGTTCAGTCCTTCGATTTGGTGATGTCGATGCCGGTCCGGCGCTTGATGTCGGCGACAGCGTTCATGTACGAACGGTTGTCGCTCGGCGAGCCGGGCACCGAGATGCGTACGTCGGGATGCAGCGGGTGCACGGTGAGGTGGTGACCCTTGCCACCGAGTTCAGTGGTGAAGCCGTGCGCTGTCAGTGCTGTGAGGAATTCCTTCCAGTTGGAGGGGATCCTTCGACCGGCGCCGCCACTGTGCGCCTTTCGGAGCGCGGGCGACTTGGTCGAGAACGGTGCATCCGTGTAGCTGGCGCTTCCGACGGCGGCGGGCGCGTGGCGCTTGATGATCGAGATGACGCACTCTTCGTCCTCGTCGACCATGATCAGCAGCCCCTCACCGAAGTGGTTCGTGGCCGTTCCCGATTGGGACGGCGTTGTCACGTGGGGCTCTTCCAGAATCCTGACGATGTCGTCTCTCCTGAGCTCGAGCTCGTGGAACTGATCGCGGGCCAGGTTCGTGAAACGCCAGGGCCCGGAGGTCGCGGCCATCTCCTGACCCTCGTGAGCGCTCAGGAGCACGACCTTGGACGGACGGGGCACGGGCTTCGTTGGAGTGGGGATGGCCCCCACAGCAATCGCAGGGTCCGCGAGGCTCTCGCACGCCGGCGTCTCGGCGATGGCCACAGCGGGCGCTTGGCACTCAGCGTCGAACGCATCCGACACGAGCAGCAACGCCGCGTCGGAGCGCGCCGTAAGCAGAACCGAGTAGGTGAAGCCCTCGACCATCTCGCGGCAGGGCGCGTTCTCCCATTCGACGATGCCGCTGCCTGCAATCTGGCTGCAGCGGTGGCAGTGCTTCGGCCCGAGGTCGGGAACGCAATCGCAAGAGAAATGGGGCGGCAGTAGCTGCGCGCTTGGTGTCTCAGTCATGAGAGGGATCTCGATTCTGGTGGGGACGCGAAAGGGTGGAATGAAATGGTTCAGGAGAGCGAACGAAGGCCCGCGGGAAGAGATCGCGTGTGCGCGTCTCCCGGCGGGCCTTCGTTGCTGCAGGTGGTGTCAGAGCTGGGCGTCGACAGCGGACACGTCTTGATCGACGGCCGGACGGATTATCAGCAGGCCCGCCGGCTCGTTGATGTCACGGTCGGGCTCGCTGAAGAGCAGCTCAGCGACACCGTCGTAGCCCATCTCAACGTAGTAGCCCGTCGTGTCGTACAGCCGAACCCGGCGCACGCGATAGACGGTGTCGAAGACGTCGCTTTCGGGTTCGAGCCAGGCCTGCTCGTCCACGCTGGCTACCCAGTCGGTCGGGAACTCATAGACCACGAGACCCCCGCGGTGACTGGAGACCCAGCGCGACCGGACGAGCACGCTCTGGGCGACGCGGCCCAGCAGGTGCTCGTCGGAGGAGTAGCCGCAGGTGACGGTTTCCACCTTGATGATGGGGTGCCCGAAACTGTTGAGCGACGGCTCATGGATCACGACGCCGCCGTAGATGCACGCGTCGTCGAGCCACTGCAGGAACGCCGCAAGGGTTCCGGTGAAACCCGTCTCGCTGGCAAGCTCGGCGCGGTCCTTGATCTCGGGCATGAGGTCGGTTTCGATGCGGATGTCAGTGTCCATGATCGGAGCTCGCTTTCTGGGCGTGAGGTGACGCTGGTGATCGGGGGAGGGGTGCAGCTCAGCGAGCAATCGACTCGTCGAGGAAGAAGCGGTTGGCCACGAGCTCGGCCGCGAGGAAGTCGCGGAAGTGGAATCCGGGCTCCTGGCACTTGTAGGCGCCGGCGAACCAGAGGTCGTGCGCGCTGACGTGGAGGTGCATGATGTCGATCTGGTCCGTCAGGGGGTCACCCGAGCGGGATATTCCCGCTGCGAGGACGGCGCGAGCGACGTTGGCGGCGAAGTGGCCGGACATCGTTGATCCACGAGTCTCGAACTCGGTCTGATAGGCCGTGACGATGGTCGCCAGGACGCGCGCGTCGTAGTCCGCGACACGGGAGGCCTCGGTGGGCGCAGTGGATACGGGGCTGGTCATGAGGGTGTCTCCTGGTTCAGGTGTGGGCACGAAAGGAATCTGGGCGGAAAAATGGGTCGACAAAGGCCCGCTGGAAGCAGGTGTTGCAGTGACTTCCAGCGGGTCATGGGGTATT
Source organism: Cryobacterium zhongshanensis (assembly GCF_022760445.1). Taxonomy (NCBI): domain Bacteria; kingdom Bacillati; phylum Actinomycetota; class Actinomycetes; order Micrococcales; family Microbacteriaceae; genus Cryobacterium; species Cryobacterium zhongshanensis. The sequence continues at coordinate 195,946 of NZ_JALGAR010000006.1, forward strand.
CAGGTGACGCTAGAGGCGCATCCAGGTCTGGCGGTCGGCCTCAGAGACGTGCCCTGTATCAGCCGGCCCCAGATAGAACCGAGCCGGCGTTTTGATGCCGCCGTAGAAGGCCGTCTTGTCGGCCGTGTGGTGAGCCGTCTTGGGACCTGCCGAGTCCGAGTACGGGTGTGCACGGTCCCTGACGCAGGGCTCGCCGTTCGGGTCCTTGGCGCGGCAGAGCATCGGCTCGGGCGTCACGGCGTCCGGTTCGCCGGCGGCCGCGGCAGGAGTGGCGGGATTCATGAGGCTCGTTTCCTTCTGCATTCAGGTGCGCGTATTCGGGTGACGATACAGGCTCGTCAGCGGCCGAGGTGCTCGTTGCGAACCTGCCGAAGCAGGTCGTTGAGGAACCCGAAGTCGACCGAGTCGGGGAGGCTCGAATCTTGGGTCTCGGTCATCAGCTCGTTCTCGAGCTTCTCGGAGAGAGTGAGCACGTCGGCGAGGGTGAGTTCGCCGCGGCGGATCTCCAGCAACAGCTCGGTCTGCTCGGGCTTCATTGGCAGGTGATACGCGTGCTCGCGGACCAGGTCAAGACCGGCCATCAGCAGCCGGATCAGGTGCGAGGCATACTTCGAGTCGAAACCGTGAAGATTTTTCAGCTCCGGACGGTTCGTGCGTTTGTTCGTGAGGCCAAGCAGAGCGTCGCGCTGTGCACGGGCGTATCCCGCGTGACGGAACCCGGCGTGCTTGGACACGAACGCGTCCCGGTGGGCGAGCAGCAGCTCGGCGGCAGGCGACGTCATGACTCCGAGGTCGCTGCTCGTGTCCACCCAGAGCGTGCTCAGCACGGACGGGTTACCTGCAGCGGCGAGCGACACGTACTTCCGCAGCGGATGCAGGAGGAATTCGATGTCGTCGGCATGGCTGCGCGGCTTGTTCGATACACCCATGCGGACCAGTTCGCCGTCGGCGTGGAGCCGGTAGCTCTGCGTTTCGGCAACTTCGAGGCCATACAGCTGGCGGTCGTGTTCGACGTAGATGCCGAGCAGGTCATGGTCGGACTCCACCGTCGCTGCACCGTAAGCGCGGGAACCGAATTCCACCAGCATGAGCACGTTGAGGTCGGTGGACTCGACGGCGGCGCGAAGGCTGGGTGCCTGGGTCTGGGTCTGGGATGACATAGCTGTGCTTCCTTCTTGGTCGAGAATGACGCGGCGGATTCGCTGCGAGGTGGGCCGCCGGCTCTCGTTGAGGTAGCCGGCGGCCGTTCGGTGGATCGTGATCGTGCGTCAGGGGTCCACGTCATCGGGATCACCGGTCGGTTCGGGAGGTGGGTTGCGCTGGACCAGATCCACGACGCAGCGCCCGCCAACGACGATGACGGCCGTGATTATCCAGCTCGCCGTTGCGGGCAGTTCGATCTGGAGGAAGAACGAAGCACCGGCCTTTATCAGGCTCAGCGTCACGCCCGTGAACACCCCCATGATCCAGGTCTCCCGCCAGTCTTTGCTGGCGAAATAGCGCCGGAGGAGTGCGCGCATCAGATGAACGATCCGGGCCTGGGCGTCGGAATCAGCTTCAGCGTGCGCCCGTCATCCTGGACCTCGGCGACGCATCCGTTGCTGTAGAGCGCGCCGCGGTCGTAAAGCCGGCCCGCGCCCTGGGTCACGATGACAACGCGGCTGACATCGACGAGGTCAACAGCTCGCTCGGCCAGGGCCTTCACGGTGTCGAGCAGCGCCTGGTAGCGATCGGCCTTCTCGGGGTGACCGTCTTCCTGGGACACAGCAACGTTGGCGGCGAGGAAAGAAACGAGTTCAAGAACCTCAGCCTTGGTCGGCATGGGGAGTGCAGGTGGGCGGACGGGGCTCATGGCCATGTCTCCTTTTTCTCTGATATTCGTGCAGAATGGGGTAGGCAGTTGTGCGGGGTGGGTCAGCGCAGCAGCCTCGGCGGGGCGTCGTTTGTGGCATCCGGTCTCAGTACCCAGAGATCCCACGCACCCTGCAACGCGGAATCGTTCGCGCCGTCTGTGCCGCCTCGTGTGGCCCCTCGTCAGCACGCCGAAATCACATACGAACCGCGGCTCGACCGCACGGAAAGGAATCCAATGGCAGGCGAAACGGTAATCACAGTGGTGGGCAACCTCACCAGCGATCCAGAACTCCGCTACACCCAAGGCGGTCTGGCGGTGGCGAACTTCACCATCGCGTCGACCCCTCGCAACTTCGACCGGGCAGCCAACGAGTGGAAGGACGGCGACGCGCTGTTCCTCCGCGCGAGCGTCTGGCGCGAATTCGCCGAGCACGTCGCCGGCTCTCTCACGAAGGGCGCGCGGGTCGTCGCAACCGGACGACTGAAGCAGCGTTCGTACGAGACGAAGGAAGGCGAGAAGCGCACGAGCTTCGAGCTGGAAATCGACGACATCGGCCCGTCGCTGAAGTACGCCACGGCATCGCTGACGCGCGCGGCCAGCAGCAACAGTCACGGCGGACAGCAGCCGTCTCAGGGCGGTGCTCAGAACGGTTGGGCAACCACAGCCCCCGGCGGAGCACCGGCATCCGTGAGCGCAGGCGCCGGCGGAGACGTGTGGAATACCCCGGGCAACTTCAGCGATGAGACGCCTTTCTAAGACGCAAAGCGCGCAGTCACGCGAGCTCATGAATCAGCTCGCGTGACTCAGCTCAGCCGGTGAGGCAGGTGGCCCTCGGGGCAACCGGTCTTGGCGAAGATGTCCCAGGCCCCCTGCACGGAGAATCCTGACGTGCGGGGGTGCACGGGGCTGTGCAGTTCCAGCAGCATCTGTGCGTAGAGGCTCCCGAACGCCCACGCGGTATCCGTGGTGGACGGTTGAGCCGGCCGGATACCCAGGTCAGGGATCTTGCTCAGCGAGACGATCGCGGGGTGTCCCTGGTCCAAGCGGCCCCAGGCATAGCCGAAACCGACGGCGTCATTGCGGACGTAGGTGGTCTTCTGCTGTTCGGTCAAGGCTTTGTACGCGGGGGTGTTCGAGAAGGCGGTGGCCTCTCTCAGAAGTGTTTCGGTCATGGCGTGCTCTCCTCTGTGTTCAGTGTTGGTGGTCGTGATTCAGCGGTCGTGATCATGCGAAATGCTGGTGAGACCAGCGGCTGCCGGGGTGGCTCAGGGTCGACGAAAGGGCCAGCAGCATCGCCACTGGCCCTTCACTTCTTCCGTCACCACCCTTCGGCGCCAGCACTGGCAACACCCAGATCGAACAAGGTCTGCACGATGGGTCTCCGATATGGACCCGAAGGGCGTGCTCTCAGCGCGGCGTGCGGGTTACGCAGCCAGCCACGACATCTTCGGCACCAGGTGGCGGTGACGAGGGTCCAGTCGGTCGACGGTGGCGATCTGCCTGACGGGATCGTTGCTCGGGTTCAGACGCATATTGATGGCTGCGAGCAGGTGAGACATCTCCTGCTCCGAGGCGACGCGCACGGTCGCGCGCGCGCTGACACCGTCGTTGTACATGCCGGCGACGAGCCCGCGCGGCCGGTAGCCGAGGTCGGAGAAGAGCGATCGCATACGGATGTAGTGCATCTGTATTTCGTCCTCGATCTGAGCGTCGGACGCCGTGTGGAGCCCCTCGAGGGGCTCCAGGGTGAGGACGGTGTACTTGGTCGAGCGGTAGCGCTTGATGATGTTTTTCAGCACGGTGTGCTCCTGACTGAGTCGGTTTGGGCGGTTCGGTGGGGTTGGAGTCGTGGTTAGACCAGGACTTTGGCGGTGACGACCGTGTTGTGGAACACGCTGTCGTGGACTTTGGTGACGACGCGGATGACGCCGGCGCGGACCAGGTCCTCGACGATGCGTGGCATCTCGTCGCCGACCGTAATGACGATGTGCCCGGCAGGGGCCTCGGGCATGACCCGGTAGACCTCTCCGTTGCTGTAGACCGCGAGCGTCGCCTTGGTATCGGGATCCTCGACGCGCAGTCGGTTCATCGCCGCGTCCCATTCGACGACGAGGCTGAGCGGCCGTGTCACGGCGGTCTGGAACGGGATGATTTGTGTGGTCATCGTTGCACCCTTCCGGCGCGCACGGCGAGGGCCAGTGCGGACACCATGATGATGTGGGGGAAGCCCCAGTTCTCGTCTTCGGGGAACTCTGTGCCCGCGTCGGTCTCGACGAGGATGGCTCCGCCGTTGATCTGGTGGAAGTCGGGGCTCGCGTTCATCTCGCTCGGGTGGACTGCCCCGAACGGGCGGCGCCACGACTCCGTTTTGTAGTACCTACCGCTGGGGGCGAACAGGGTGACGGTCGCGGTGCGCGGAAAGTCCTTTTCGAGCCGCAGCGGCGCGTTGGCTGAGGCAGTTGCGGGTGAGGTGGCGGTGGTCATGAGGTGACTCGCTTTCTTGAACGGGGGTGTGCGCCGCGAACGGCGTCAGAGGACGTGCTGAGAATTTGCGAGGCGCGCACCCGCGAAGACGCCCGCGCGGAACGCAGCTCGTTCATCGGTTTCGCCGCCGCCGAGGGCGTCGAACGCGGCCCACTCGGCGTCGATTGCCATCTCGTCGAACTCGGGGGCACGGGGCGCCGCGAACTGCTTGATGTCGATGACGGCCTGTGCCTGCTCTTCCCTCAGGTCAGAGCGCGCCATCACGGACGTGACGGCTTCGGCGTAGGTCATGCCCGAGATCTGCGAGTAGGACGCGGGGTCGATTCTGTATTCCATGAGGGGTTGGCTCCTGAGATCGGGGTATGGCGAGAAGTGCGTGCAGTTAGACGGTGAGCGCCAGCGTGCGCTGCGTACCGCGGACCAGCTGGGCAGCAGGGACGCTGAGGCGGTGGCCGCCGACCGGGTAGCTCGGGTGGTCGGAGGCGACCACGAGGCAGGTCCACCAGCCGGTGTGGCGCTTGCGGGGGAGCTCGTCCCGGTCGGCGATCTCTTCGGCGCTCAGCTTGACCGGCTCGAACGGCACGACGATCACTGTGTAAGTGTCGTCAGGGTGCATCCGCGGCATCTGGATGATGAGGTCCTGGAGGTAGCTGTCGATGTTCACCGGCAGCGTCGACAGCGTGTGGTTGATCGAGCTGACAGGAGACTGGGCCAGGCGGGCAGCTTCGGCCTCGGGGGCCTCGAAGAGGTTCATGAACATGGCGTGCTCCTTCAGTGAGTGGCGCGGGATGAAACGCGAGGGGTCACGAGAGGATGACCCCCACTGCAGAGGCAGTTGGGGGTCTTCGGAGTCTCGCGACAGAGGTTGGAGGAAGAGGTCTTTTCTTCTCACGGAGATACCCGGCTGCGATGAGTCGCAGCACTCTGTGGTTGATTGCTGTTTCGTTGCTCAGCCGGCCAGTCGTGCCAGATCGGCCCGATAGGCGGCCTCGTACCGGAGCAGGGCGTCGACGGGTATGCCCACGACCCGTTCCAGGCGGTGTGCCGTTTCGCGGGTGACGGGTACGCGCCCGGTGATGATCTCGTCGAGCTGATCGCCGCTGAAGCCAAGCCGCTCGGCGATGGGCTGCGGGGAGGGCGCTTGCTCGCTGATCCACTCCGCCAGGAACTCACCTGGGGCGACGGCATAGTCGGTCAGGTGCGGTGTCTCGTCGACGACGAGGGTTTTGGGGGTCTTAGACATGACAGAGGCGCTCGCTTTCGGATGCGGTGACGTAGGGGTGAACAGGGCTGTGTGCGGGCGACGTGATGGACGCGATGACGCGCGCGATGACGCGCGACACGACAGCAGGTGCAGTGTCGAGAGACGTCTCGATGAAGCCCCCGGGGGCAGCTCTGCTGCAACGGCTTGTTCTTGATTTGCAGCGCTGCCGCACACGGGAACCCGGTGCGGGCGATGTGCTTTGCCAGTGCATTTCTGCCCCGGTTGTCGGGAGGCTGGCGCGATGCCGGAACGCAGTGGCGGACCCGTCGCAATTTGGCAAAACGGCCCCGAATACTCCCCTTCGGGGGTCATGGCGAAAAGCGCATAATTGCACATTTACGAGTAAATAACGATACGATTGGGGGTGCAGAGACACCTCCATGTCGATGCGCAAGTGCCACGCAGAAAGACCCATTTACATTCGCAGAAAGGCCACAATGAGCAACGACATCGCTCAGCCGAAGAGAAGGGCGCTCTTCCCGAGCGCGGCTTCTTCGGAGAGGGATCGCCCGGCGTCCGCAACGACCCCGACCGCCTCGCCTGCGACCCGCCCGTCAGCGCGCACCGCGCCAGCACCTAGCTTCGGCGCTCCGTTTGCACCGTCCACACCGTCTCTTTCGCCAAACGCTGCTCGACCGCTGGGAAGCCTGTCACCAGAGCGAATTCCCGCTGCGGCCCCCAGGGTTCACGCCGCACCCATGCACGCCGAACTGGTCACGCCCCTGAGCGAGGTCATCACCCGGCGCGATGCACTCGATTTCTCAGACGTATTTCGTGACCTGGTCGCACACGGCGTCTCCGACGTGCACATGATGATGTCGGGCTCGGATGGCCGACTCAGGCTTGAAGCCCGGGTCGACGGCAAAAAACAGCTTGTCCACGAGTATGAAGGCGTCGAAGCCAAGAAGATCATCACGCTCCTCAAAACGCGGGCGAAGATGGCGACCGACGTGAACAAGGTCCCCGAGGACGGTAGCTACGCGTTGCCCATCGACGGTTTTCCCTACCGTGCCCGCGCCGTGCGACTTCCACTCTTCGACGGTGGGGAGCATCTCGTATTCCGCTTGCCGCAAACCGGCCGGCTGCGCACGCTGGACGAGCTGGGCTTCACGGCGAAGAACCTCACCGCCACGAAGGAGCTCCTAGACATCCCCGGCGGCATGACACTCTTCGCCGGTCCGACCGGTGAGGGCAAGAGCACCACGTCACAGAGTTCGCTGATGTATCTGCGTGACCAGGACAACGGCGTCATCATCACGCTGGAAGACCCGGTGGAACGCGTCATGCCGGGCGTCTCCCAGATGGAGGTGCAGGAGGAAGTGGAGGGCGCTGGATTCGGCGACATGATGCGGTTCCTCGTGCGCTCGGACGCCAACGTGCTCTTCGTGGGTGAGATCCGCGACCGCGCGACGGCCACGGCCGCCGTGGAGATCGCCAAGTCCGGCCGCCGTGTGATCGCCACGATTCACGCCACCGACAACGTGAGTGCGTTCCTCCGGCTGATCAGCATGGTTGACGACACGCCCCTGTCGGTATTGGAATCCGTCAACGGGGTCGTCTCCCAGCGTTTGGTGCCGCGGCTGATCCCCGGCACGAACCGGTTCTCCGGTCGATACCCGATCCACGAGGTCACGGCCAACTCGGATGAGCTGACCGATGCGCTGATCGAAAGCACGTCACGCACGCACATCCGGTCTGCCGCAGCAGCCACATCGACAACGTTCAAGGAAACGGTCGCCGAACTCGTTTCCGATGGAATCACAACACTCGAAGAGGTACGCAAGGTGGTACGCAATGTCTAACGCACTGAGCACGATTTCCGAGATGCTCGATCAGTACGGCGACTTCAAGTCCTCGGACATTCAGCTCACCTCGAATCGTGGGGCCTACTACGTCAAGGACAAGGCAACCCGCAAGATCAAGAACTTTCCCTTCAAGGGTGACGAACTGATCCAGAGCCTCATTGACAACGTCATCGTCGGAGGCATGGCAAAGATCAACGAGCACGGTCAGGCGGATGCTTCGTTCGACCAGGGAGGCAGCTACCGCGGCCGCCTGACGATCCGCAAGGAGCTCGGCGGGCTGTCAGGCACCATGCGGATCATCTCGCGCGACATCCCCACGACGAAGCAGCTGGGACTGCCGAGCCCGGTGGTGAACCTGATCGGACGCCCGTCTGGTCTCGTTCTGCTCGTGGGCCAGACGGGCTCGGGCAAGAGCACGACCATCGCGGCGCTGAACAACCTCGTGAACATGACGCAGGAGACCTCCATCTACACGCTCGAGGCTCCCATCGAGTACGTGTACCCGGAGGGCAAGAGCCTCGTGGTGCAGCGTGAGATCGGCGTTCACGTCGGCTCGTTTGCAGAGGGTGTCGAGAACGCCAAGCGTTCACACCCGCGCATCATCGTCGTCGGTGAGATCCTGAACACCGCGACGGCTCGCTCCGCACTGCTGGCCGCGTCTTCGGGTCACCTCGTTGTGAGCACGATGCACGCCGGTACGGCTGCAGAAGCCGTCGACTCGTTCGTGTCCATGTTCACGCCAGAGGAACAGGGCCTGGTTCGGACACAGCTGGCCCAGAGCCTGTTGGGCATCGTGGCGCAGAACCTGATCGCCAAGCCGGGCGGTGGCATGGCTCTGGCCCAGGAGATCGCCTTCAACACACCGACCTTCGCCGAGCTGTTGCGCGGTTCCGGCAACCGCAGCAACGACACCAAGTACATCCAGCAGCTGCTCCTGAGCACCGCGGGCAAAGCCGACGGCATGATCTCGATGGAGGAGGCCTTGGCCACCCTCGTTCGGAAAGAGGAGATCACGCTCGAGTCGGGTTACTCAACAGCTCGCGACCGCCATGCCTTCGAGGAGAAGCTCACGCTCGTGGGTGTCCGTGTGCCCAGCGCAGCATAGCCATAGCCACAGCAGCACGGCCAATCATTTTTTGCACTTGATCGCAGGGGGAACAGCAATGAGCAACACTTTCACACTGGCCGATGACACGGCCGAGGCGGGCGGGGTCAACACGGATACCTCGCCTGACACCGGCGCCGCTGCGCCGGTCACAGGGTGGCAGCCGAGCGCGAACGCTACGTTCTTGGTGGGAGCACCGGGCGCGATCAGCACGCCGGCGAACAAGAAGCCGGCTGCCCGGAAGGCGGCCAAGGCAGTCAAGCCGGCCAAGAAGTCCAAGGCCAAGGCGCCGGTCGATGAACAGGGTATTGCTGCACCGGTGAAGATGCTTCCCGAGCCGAAACCGCCGAAGAAGCTCAGCAAGAAGGAGCAGAGGAAGGCCGACAAGGCGCTTCTGCTGAAGGAGCGCACAGCCGACGCCGCGGCCATGCGCATCAACGGCACGGACGACGACAACATCGTGATCCCGAAGAAGCCGTTCCTGACGGTCTTCAACGGAAAGCGGGCCCGGCCGGACGAGGTCGCGGAGACCCTCACTGACCTGGCCTCCATGCTCGAGAACGGGCAGTCCGAGCGTAAGTCCGTCGAAGCGCTGGCGGAGCAGTACTCGAACTATGACATCGGCGAGGCGTACGAGCGAGTGGTCATGCTGCTGGACCGCGGCGTGACTCTCGGTGCAGCCATGGCCGACCAGGAAGACGCTTTCCCCCCGGTAGTGCGTGAGCTCATTGGCGCCGCGAAGATGCCGAAAGACATGCACCGCAACCTTCGCCAGGCCGCGATCATCATCGTTGAGGCCGACAACATCAAGTCGCAGATCAAGAACGCCCTGTTCAAGCCGGGCTTCATGGCATTCTTCCTTTTGCTCTTCACGCTGGCGTCAATCCAGTGGCTGCTGCCGATGACCACAGGCATGTTCACCGGCATCGGTGCTGCCATTCCCCCGACCACGGTGATTATCATCAGCGTCGGTTCATGGCTGAAGTGGGGCCTGCTCGCCGTCATCATCTTCATCGTGGTGTGGAAGCTCTTCTGGGCCATCATCGGCAAGAACAACGAGCGGATGGCCACCATCAGCGACACCTGGGCACTCGAGATGCCGCTGATCGGCGAGATCACCCGTATGTCCGTGGCGGCGCGCTTCTGCGACGTCCTGGCCGCGTGCCTGAACGTGGGTATGTCCGAAATCGAAGCCCTGGAGACCGCAGGGCGCGCCTGTGGCAACCGGGCACTGAAGGCTTGGGTCGACGAGCACGTCGGCCGCCAGCGCGTCGGCCTGGTCGCTTTCGGTGACGTCGCACAGACCGAGATGTTGCCGTGGAACTTCCGCAACCGCATCGAGACCACGAGCTCACTCACCCGCCGGATCGAGATTCTGTTCGAGCTGGCCGAAACGTTCCACACCAAGGCGCAGCAGCGACTGACCCGGTTCGCTGACCGCGTCGGCCCGCTCACCGAAGGTGCCGTCGTCATCGTGGTCATCCTCCTGGTGATGCTGATCATCAGCCCGATCCTGACCTTCATCCCGACGATGATCGCGACCATCGGCTGATGACTGATTTCCTGCTGGGTCTCATGATGGGCAGCCCGGAGAACGTTGTACCCACGACGACCATTTCGGTGGTCATCGTGGGCATGCTCGTGCTCGCAGCCCTGGATGTGTGGCGGCGCGAGGTCGAGGACTACGCCACCGCCGCACTCTTCGGCATCGCGGTCGTGGGCGCGGGTCTCGAGGGCGTCCACCCGCAGCAGTGGGTCGGCGCACTACTCGCAGCAGGCATTGCGTTCACGGTCTACCTCGGCCTCGGTCGGCGCGGAATCATGGGCGGCGGTGACGTGAAGCTGTCCATCGTGCCGGCCTTCGTTCTGGGCCTGAGCAACCCGATTATCGGGCTGTGGTGGATTGCCTGCGCGATCGTTCTCCACCAGACGTTCTTCGCTGTCAATACGCGGCTCCGAAAAGCGCCGCTGGCCCTCCCTCACGTCCCGGCAATGGCCCTCGCGACACTCGTCGCTTCAATCGCCTTTCCGGTGCACATCTAGGGTGCAGAAACGCGCATTTCGTTGATAAACGAGGAAAAACACCTATAGACTAACGAGCGAGCTAAGTGTTTTAAGTTCGCCAGTTACACAGCAAGCGCACACCTCAGCCGTAAGAGTCCGTCGATTTGGAAACCCAGATCGCTCTCACGCACCGAGTACCCCGCACAAAAAAGGAAGTGGCAATTTGTTCAAGGCAACCTCGGACGTGACCAACCAGGATCTCTGTGAGATTGGTGGCCCGTCCTCCACTATGGACGTCCTCCGCGGCAAGAAGGGCCTTTCCACCAGCATCTCCGAGTCTCTCGGTGCGCTCGTTATCGGCGTGCTCGTTCTGGCAGGCATCGGCGTCGCTATCGGCGCCTCGTACAACTACTCGCAGGACTCAAACGCGAAGTCCAGCCTCGAGGCCGTGAAGTC
>NZ_JALGAR010000007.1:0-153622 GCF_022760445.1 Cryobacterium zhongshanensis
GATCGCATCAGCCCGGCGAGCAGCGGCCCGGTTCATCTCCCGGTCCGCCTCCTTGATCGCGTCATACACCTCGGCCAGGGACGGCTCCACCAGGCCGAGGTGGCGGGCGTTGAGGTAGCTGTCGGGAGGGGTGTCGGGTGGGACGTCAGGAGGGATGTCGGGCGGGATGTCCGGAGGGGTGTCGGGAGGGGTGTCGGGCGGGGCCCCGGAAGGGGTCCCTGGCGGTGGTTTCGCCGTGCTGTCCAGGTAAGATTCTGAGGGTTCTTCAGCTGTCATGGGGGCACTCTACGGACCACCACCGACAGTCCACCGGCATCCGCACGCCCACAAATCACCTGTGGACAACCCGGTCAAACAGAGTTTCTGTGGAGAACTTCCTGGCCTGCATCCGGCGCCCCGGGGCGGGCACCCGCGGGCTGACGCCGCGGGTCGACCGCTACCGGGTCACTTTTTCGAGCTGGGGTGTTCGTCGCCGATGTGGCCCGGCGCCGTGGCGTCCAGAACCCGCTGGACGAACGCGCCGAACTCATCCATGTAGTGCCGGAGGAAGTCCCTCGTGCCCGCGTCGGTGATCTCGCCGTCACCGGTGAAAACCGTCGGATCGAACTTGATGTACGCCTCCGGAGAGTTCAACTGGGGTGCATCGAGAAAGCTCAGGACGCTGCGCATGTTCGACTGCATGACGGCAGTGCCGATGTTGCCCGTGGAGGCGCCGATGATTCCTGTGGGCTTCCGCGCGAAGGAGTTGGTCCCCCAGGGCCGCGAACCCCAGTCGATGGCGTTCTTCAGGGCACCCGGAATCGACCGGTTGTATTCCGGCGACACGATCAGGATGCCGTCGGAGCCTTCGATCGCGGCCTTGAGCGCTCGCCCCTGCGGCGGATAGTCGGCGTCGAAGTCCTGGCTGTAGAGCGGAAGGTCCCGGATGGGGATCTCCGTGAAGTGCAGGTTCTCCGGGGCGAGCCGGATCAGGGCCCGGGAGAGCGTGCGATTGATGGATCCTGAGGACAAGCTTCCGACGAAATAGCCGATCTGGTGAGACGTCATTTCCGTATTCTTTCCGGAGTGCCCGAACGGCCACGTCAAACGACTGTCCCCGGCATCTCCTGTGTGATGAGCCGACTCTCTCGTTCTAGCACACAGTCGGATCACTGATACACGGCACGGATCAGCGGGTCATGCTCCGGGGCGGCACCGCGAAGCTGTCTCCGCCGTATTTCTTGTTGGCGACGCTCATGACGTCCGGCCACATCCGGTGCCGGGCGGTCGCGGCCTGGCCGCTGTCGAAGTAGGTCGTCCGCTGGTCCTTACCGTCGCCGGACACGTTGACGACCCCGACGACGGTGGCGACCTTCGTGCTCGCCCCGCTCATCCAGGTGTCCTTGTTGTCGTCGGTGGTGCCGGTCTTGCCGATCATCGGCACCCGCGGAGTGGTGGCGCGATAGGAGGCCGCCGCCGTGCCGCTCGTCAGGACCCGCTGCATCGCGTAGCTCATCGCCGCTGCGACGTCCGTGCTGACCGACTGCGTGCAGTTCGACGCCGGCGCGGGAATCTCCGCGCCGTCCGGACCGATGATCTTGTCGATCACGATCGGCGTGCAGGTCACGCCGTTGTTGGCGATCCCGGCATACGCGGCCGCCATGGTGAGCGGCGCGATCTCGTTGGTTCCGAGAACGGATGCCGCACCCTGCTCGAGCGCATTTCCGTCGGCGCGATGCACGCCGAAGGCTTCGGCCGTCTTGCGAATGGCGCAGAGGTCGAGTTCCTTGGCCATGCCGATGAAGCCCGTGTTGATGGATTGGATGGTCGACTGCAGCGCGGAGCTGTACGAACCGTCCTCGGACGAGGAGTCGTTCTTCGGGTTGAACGCCGTTCCGTAGTTCTGCGGGCCGTTGCAGCTGTCCTCGAAGGTGCCCCAGTTCGACCGGGGCCGGGAACTCACGGAGTCGGCGAGGGAATGCCCCGCGTTGAGCCACTCGGCGAGGGTGAAGACCTTGTACGTCGACCCGGTCTGGAAGCCGTTGGAGCCGCCCTGGTCGAGGTCGGTGTTGTAGTTGATGCCGCTGTAGTTGGCTCCGGTCGCCTGCACGTCCGGGTCCTGGCTGTAGTCCTTGTTCTGGGTCATGTCGAGCACGCGCCCGGTTCCGACCTGCACACTCGTGATGACCCCGCCGAGGTCCCACCCGGGGAAGGTGTCCGGCACGTTCTCCTTCATCGTGACCTCTGCCGCGTCCTGCAGGTCCAGGTCGAGCGTCGTGTGGACCTGGTAGCCGCCGAGCCGGAAATTGGCCAGCCGGGTCTCCGCGTCCTTCCCGAAGGCGGGATCGGTGCGGAGCGTGTGCACGACGAGGTCGCAGAAGTATGCGCTGCCGCCCGCGGTCTGGCACCCCGTGCTCGGTTCGGTGATGGTCGGTTCGATCGGCGTGTCGATCGCGGCGTCGTGGTCCGCTTGACTGATCTTGCCGTGCTCGAGCATGGCGTCGAGGATGTAGTCGCGCCGGACTTTGTTGTCGGCGTAGCCGTTGGCCGCTCCGTTGGTGGGACTGTCCGGCTTGTCGAGCTGGAATTTGACCGGGTTGTTCACGATCGCGATGAGGCTTGCGGCCTGCGGCAACGTGACATCGGCCGCCGACGTGTTGAAGTAGTAGCTCGCGGCGGCCTCGATGCCGTAGACGGAGCCGCCGAAGCCCGTAATGTTCAGGTACTGGCGCAGGATCTCGTCCTTTGAGTACTTCTTCTCGAGGCCGATCGCGAGGCTCATCTCCTTGAGCTTCCGGTCGGGGCTCGCCTCCGTTGCCGTGTTGTAGCAGTCCGCGCGTTCCGTCTCGCCGGTGAGCGCTTCGCACTTCTGCACGAGCACGTTCTTCACGTACTGCTGGGTGATCGAGGAGCCGCCCCTGGTGGTGCCGGTGAACACGGTCGCGACGATGCCGGTCACGGTGCCCCAGATGTCTACGCCCCCGTGATCGTAGAACCCGGGGTCTTCACCGGATGTCGCGGCGTCCTTCACGAACGGGCTGATCGCGTCGAACGCCACCTCGACCCGGTTCTGGTCGTAGAACGACGCGAGCAGGCGGGACGAGCCGTCGCTCGTGGTCGCGTAGAGGTTGCTCTTCTGCGACAGCCGGCCGATTTCGAGGTCGTCCGGCAGGTTCACGACGATGACGGTCACCACGGTTGCGATCACGGCGACGATGACACCCATCGCGATCAGGACGATGGAACGACGACGCAGTCGACGGCCCTTTTTCCTGCTGGACGGTGAAGTTGTCATGGTACGACTATGGCTTCCGTTTCTGAACGAGTGGTACGAAGAAGGCGGATGCCGGTGGACCCGCGGGTCGACCGGCATCCGCCTTCGAGTGGTTGCTAGGCGTCGACGACGACCGAGGTGATCACCGGGATGCGGCGGTACTTGCGCTGCATCCAGCGGGTGACGCTCTGGGTGAAGAGCTCTTCGAGCTCCGGCCCGTCGACGATCTTGACCTTGTTGGCGGCGCGCAGGGCGTCGTCGATGGACTTCGTCGCGCCCTGGATCCAGGCGTTGTCCTGCACGAAGCCGCGGGCGATGAACTCGACCGGTTCGACGAGCGCTCCGGTGCGGGTGTCGAGGATGCCGAGGATCGTGACGGCCCCGTCGTTGGAGAGCTGCACGCGGTCGGCGAGGGCTTCCTCCGAGGCGACACCGCCGACGGTCATGCCGTCGACGAGGACGATCTCGGCCGGCACGCGGCCGACGATCTTGGCGACGCCGTCGACGAGGTCGACGACAACGCCGTCCTCGACGACGAGCACCTGGGCTTCGGGAACGCCGGTGCGGATGGCCAGGTCGGCGTTCGCCTTGAGGTGGCGCCATTCACCGTGGATCGGCATGACGTTCTTCGGCTTGACGAGGTTGTAGCAGTAGACGAGTTCTCCGGCGCTCGCGTGGCCGGAGACGTGCACCTTGGCGTTGCCCTTGTGCACGACGTTGGCACCCCAGCGGGTGAGGCCGTTGATGACCCGGTAGATCGAGTTCTCGTTGCCGGGGATGAGCGAGCTCGCGAGCAGGACGGTGTCGCCCTCGCCGATCTTGATCGTGTGTTCGCGGTTCGCCATGCGGGAGAGGGCGGCCATCGGCTCGCCCTGCGACCCGGTGCAGATCAGCGTGACCTGGCTGTCCTTCATCCGTTCGAGCGCCTTGACGTCGACGACGAGGCCCTTGGGCACGTGCAGGAAGCCGAGCTTCTCCGCGATGGCCATGTTGCGCACCATCGAGCGGCCGACGAAGGCGACCTTGCGGTTGTGCCTGGCCGACGCGTCGATGACCTGCTGGATGCGGTGCACGTGGCTCGCGAAGCTCGACACGATGATGCGGCGCGGCGCGGTGCGGAACACGGAGTCGATGGCCGGGCGGATGTCTTCCTCGGTCATCGTGAAGCCGGGAACCTCGGCGTTGGTCGAGTCCGTCATGAAGAGGTCGACGCCCTCTTCACCGAGACGGGCGAAGCCGGGGAGGTCGGTGAGGCGGTTGTCGAGCGGGAACTGGTCCATCTTGAAGTCGCCGGTCGCGAGCACGAGGCCGGCCTCGGTGCGGATGGCGACGGCGAGTCCGTCGGGGATCGAGTGGTTGACCGCGAGGAATTCGAGGTCGAACGGGCCGAAGCTGCGACGCTGGCCTTCCTTGACCTGCTGGAGCTTGGGGGTGATCCGGTGTTCTTCGAGCTTGGCGCTCACGAAGGCGAGGGTCAGCTCGCTGCCGACGACGGGGATGTCCGCACGCTCACGCAGGAGGTACGGCACGCCGCCGATGTGGTCCTCGTGGCCGTGGGTCAGGACGACGGCGACGACGTCCTGAATCCGCCCACGGATGTAGGAGAAGTCGGGCAGGATCACGTTGACGCCGGGCTGGGTCTCCTCGGGGAACAGCACCCCGCAGTCGACGATGAGCAGCTTGCCCTTGTGTTCGAAGACGGTCATGTTGCGACCGATCTCGCCGAGGCCGCCGAGGGGGACGATGCGCAGTCCCCGCTTGACGAGGGACGGCGGGCTGTTCAGGTCGAGTTCGTGCTTAGTCAATTAAATAAACTCATTTCTTGGCGAAACCGCGCACAGGGCAGCCGGTCTCATAGCCGGCGCCGGGTCTATCCGGCAGCCGTGGTGACGGGGTAATGCAAATCAGAAGGTGATGCGCGCGTCAGGTCGCGAGGCCGTGAGCCTCATTCGCCTTAGGCGAAGCCGTGGAAAGCCATCCGGGTAGTGGAACGGCAGAGCGTGAAAGCGCAGCTGTGGATGGCCGTTGAATCGCGCTGTCAACGCACAATTCTACCGCATGCGCGCCGCCCGCTCCCCCTGCGCCCCCGAGGCCTGTCCCAGGCCGTCCTCAGCCGTCTCGGAGACTTCACCAATAGCCTGCGATTATGCCCTCATCTTCCCCCCTGTACGATGCCCCGCTCACCCTCATCGACGGCACGGAGACGACCTTCGCCGACTACCGCGGCAAGACCGTTCTCGTGGTCAATGTCGCGTCCAAGTGCGGCTTCACGCCCCAGTACGCCGGCCTCGAGGCCCTCTACGACCGGTTCAAGGACGACGGCCTCGTCGTCCTCGGCCTGCCGTGCAACCAGTTCATGGGCCAGGAGCCCGGGGAGTCCGCCGACATCGAAGCGTTCTGCCAGCTCAACTACGGTGTCACCTTCCCGATGACCGAGAAGGTGGATGTCCGGGGCAAGCACCAGCATCCGCTCTACGCGCAGCTCACCAAGTTCAAGAGCGGCCTGCTGCCCGGCCTGGTCAAGTGGAACTTCGAGAAGTTCCTCGTGAACTCGAAGGGCGAGATCGTGGACCGCTTCGCCTCGACCGTCGAACCCGAGTCAGCAGAGCTCGTCGGCGCGATCGAGAAGACGCTCGCCTCCGCCGCCGCCTGACCCCGGGTTCAGCAGCTCCCGGGTTCAGCAGCTCCCCAGTTCAGTAACTCCCGGGTTCAATAACTCGAGGTGCAGACGCAGAGCTCGTTGCCCTCGACGTCGGCGAGCACCCACCACTCGGGGGCGTGCTCGTCGGTGAGCAGCGTGCCACCGGCCTCGACGATGGCGCGCACCCGCTCCTCGGCATCGTCGACGGGCACGTAGACGTCGAGATGGATACGATTCCGGTCTGTCCTGGCGATGTCCATGTGCTGGAACCAGACCCGGGGACCGTGTCCCTTCGGGTCGACGAGGTCGATGTCGCCGTCAGCAGGCGACTCGACGTACCCGAGGCCGACCCGCCAGAACGGACGGATCACGTCGGCGTCCGTGCAGTCGATGGCGACGTCGTACCGGGCGGGCGTCACCGCCACGCCGTCCGCACCGAGCTCGTTCGCGAGCATCTGGATCTGCAGGGCGAGCCGGAGGTCGCGTTCCGTCACGCCGCCGAGGTCGTGCGAGCGGAGCCTGAACGACACAGTCCCGTAGCCGAGCTCGACGTCGGGGTGGTGCCCCGCGGCATCCGCTGCCTCGGCGACACGGTCGAGGAAGCGCACTGCCGAGGCGAAATCACTCGTGCGGTAACTCGCGTGCAGCGCTCCATCGAGGTGCACGAACGGGCCGCCCGCGAGCACGGGCCCGGTCTGCGCGGGACTCTGGATCGAACCGGTGGCACTCATGCACCTCACTCTGCTCCGGCCCCCGCCGCCGGTCAAGGGAATGAGCGCTGCGAAAGCCGTCGGGAAACTCGGTGGGACGCCGGGAGCCCCTCCCGACGCGTTCTTCACCGATGCACCATCGAGGGGCGAAATACTCATCACTGTGCCCTATTCTGCGCGCCTCTCGCATGCTAATCTCATGCGTTATGCACAGTCTGGACAGGGTCGACCTTCAACTCCTCCGCGCCCTCTGCGTGGAGCCGCGCAGCACCTTCGTCGCTCTCGCCCAGCGGCTGGGCTTGTCCAGGAATACCGTGCAGGCGCGGATGGCGCGCCTCGAGGAGTCCAACGCCTTCCTGGCCTTCGATCGCCGGATCAACCCGATCGCCCTCGGCCACCCGCTGACGGCGTTCATCCAGGTGCACCTCCAGCAGAAGAGACTCAGTCAGATCGTGGCGGAACTCACCCAGATCCCCGAGATCGTGCAGGCGCACGGCATGAGCGGGTCGACGGACCTGCTCGTCCTCGTGGTGTGCACGGATGCCGACGACCTGTTCCGCATCGACGGCACGATCCTCGCCTGCGAGGGCGTCGACCGCACGGAGACCTCGCTCGCCATGGGCGAGCTGATCCCCTACCGGATCACCCCGTTGCTCGACCGGGTCACCCGGGAGCGCGGCCCGTCGAACCGCGCCGCCGGAGAGATCGACGACGAGGCCTGAGCCTCCGGCACCCCGTCACGCCGACCGCGCCGCACCTGCCGCACATTCCGCACTGTCCACAATCTATTTGATAAATTCATCATATAGGTATATAAAGAAGTAATGATGTTTAGTGGTGTTGACCCCCGGTGAGCGTCACCAGACTGACCTCCCTCATCCGTCGCAGCGGGCGGATCGCCGAGCCGGCCCCGCCGGCCCCCGCCCTCTTCCCCGGCGCCGGAATCTTCGGTGGCAGCATCCAGGTGCGGTTCATCAACGCCGGCGGCTGCAACGACTGCGCCCAGGAAGTGTCGAGCGCCTTCGGCCCCGTCTACGACGTCGAACGCTACGGTGTGCGGCTCGTCGCCTCGCCCCGGCATGCGGACGTGCTGTTGATCTGCGGCTCGGTGACCCGGAACATGATCGAGCCCCTCCGGCGCACCGTCGTCGCGACCCCCACCCCCCGCTTCGTCATCGCCGTCGGCGACTGCGCGATCACCGGCGGCGTCTTCGCGGCCGGCTACGGCGTCGCCGGCCCCGTCTCCGACTTCGTACCCGTCGACCTCGCTGTCCCCGGCACTCCGCCGGAACCGGCCGACATCGTCGCGGCCCTCCGCCGGATGACCGGCCGATGAACGCCGTCCAGTCCGGCCTCGTCGTCCAGGCCCTGCTCGCCCTCGCCGCCGTCGCGACGGGGCTGCTCCTCCCCATCGCCTGGCGCTCGCGCGTGACCGGTGCGCTCTGCGCCCTGCTCGGTGTCGCGGGCATCGTCACGGGGGCTGCGGCGCTCGGTGGGACGACCGGCGCCCTGACGATCCCGCTCGCCCTCCCGATCGACCCCCTCGTGCTCTCCCCCGACCGGCTCGGCGGCCTCTTCATGATCGTCGTCTCCGCGGTCGGCGCCCTCGTCTCCCTCTTCGGGATCGGCTCGGCGCGCGGCGCAGAGGCCTCCCGCACCTCCTGGGCGGCCATGGCCGTCTTCCTCTGCGGCATGCAGCTCGTCCCTGCCGCGACCGACGTCGTGTCCTTCCTGCTGCTCTGGGAGATCATGACCCTCGGCTCCACCGTGCTCCTCCTCGCCGACCATGCAACCCGGAGCACCGTCTTCTCCGCCGCCATCTGGTACTCGGCGATGTCCCAGCTGAGCTTCTTCTTCGTGCTCGCCGGCTTCGGCGTGCTCGTCGCGGCCACCGGCGGCACCGGCTTCCAGACGCTCGCCACCGTGCCGGCCGATTCCTGGCCGGCGAATCTCGCATTCGTGCTCCTCCTCCTCGGCTTCGGCGGCAAGGCGGAGCTCGTCCCGCTGCACGTCTGGGTGCCCCGGGTGCTGCCGGAGGCGCCGAGCCACGTCGCCGCGGCGATGAGCGGTGCGATGGTCAAGATCGGCGTCTACGGGGCGCTCCTCGTCTGCGTGCGCCTGCTGCCGTCCGGCCCGCCGTGGTGGGGCGTGCTCATCCTCGTGCTCGGCGGCGTCTCCGCCGTGTACGGAATCCTGCAGGCCTCCGTCGCGAGCGACCTCAAGGTGTTGCTGGCCTACTCGACCACCGAGAACATGGGGCTCGTCTTCCTCGGCCTCGGGGCATCCGTGCTGCTGCGCAGCTACCACGCGACGGCCGCCGCCGACGCCGCGCTCGTCGCGGCCCTGCTGCTCATGGTGAGCCACGCCGCGTTCAAGACCACCCTCTTCCTCGGCGCCGGCGCCGTCCACCACGCCACCGGAGAGCTCAACCTCGATCGGCTCGGCGGCCTGGGCAAGCGGATGCCGTGGACGGCCGGCACGTTCGGCCTCGCCAGCCTCGGCGCGGCGTCGCTCCCGATCACGAGCGGCTTCGTCGCCGAGTGGATGCTGCTGCAATCGCTGATCCACGGCGCCCGGCTCGACGGGGAGGTCGTCTCCGTCGCCGCGTCGATCGCGATGCCGCTCGCCGTCGCCGTGCTCGCCCTCACCGCCGGCCTCGCCCTGCTCACCTTCGTCAAGGCATACGGCATCGCGTTCCTCGCGCGGCCGCGCTCCCGGAAGGCGAGCATCGCCCGCGAGGTGCCCTGGGTGATGCGCGTCCCGCTCGTGCTCGGCGCCCTCGCCGTCGTCGGCCTCGGGCTCGTTCCCGGACCGCTCGCCGCGGGAGTCGCCGCGGCCGTCGGCCCCGGCATCGTTCCCGACGTGCACACCGTCGGCCTCGCCGGCGTGAGCTTCGCGGGCATCGACGCCGTGCTCGACCCGAGCACCCTCGTCATCCTCGCCGGACTCGTGCTCGTGCCGATCCTCGTGATCGTCGCCCTCGGCGCGCGGCGCCACCCCACCCGGGTCGACCCGCTGCCGTGGGCCGGCGGCGGCTCGAGGCTCCGGCCCCGGATGCAGTACACCGCGACCTCCTACGCCGAACCGCTCGTGCGGGTCTTCGACGACGTGCTGCGCCCGTCGCGGGACGTCGAGGTCACCCACGTCGGCGAGTCCCGGTACCTCGTCGAGAAGGTGCACGTCGAACAGACCGTCTCCGACGTGATCGAGACCCGGCTCTACCGCCCGGTCCTGAACGCCGCCCAGCGCTTCGGCCTCGTGGCCCGCCGCGCCCAGGACGGCAGCATCCATCGCTACCTCGGTTATTCGTTCGCCGCCCTGCTCATCGTGCTGATCGCGGTGTCGCTGTGATGCGCGTGGGCACGGCCGTCGAGCTGACCTGGGCGGGCATCGGCGCCCCCATCCTGATGGCCGTGCTGCAACTCGCGCTCTTCGTCTTCCTGGCCCCGCTGCTCATCGGCGTGATCCGCCAGGTGCGCGCCCGGCTCGAAGGCCGCGCGGGCGCCGGGATCTGGCAGCCCTGGCGGGACGTGCGGAAGCTCCTCGCCAAGGAGCCCGTGCACGCCGCCGACTCAAGCTGGATGCTCACGGTCGGCCCGATCGTGCTCCTCGTCTCGAGCCTGCTGCTCTGCGTGCTGCTCCCCCTCGTCGGCACCCTCGCGCTCCCGCTCATCCCGAGCGACCTCTTCGTCATCGTGTCGGTGATGCTGATCGGCGTCGTGGCGCTCGCCCTCGTCGGCCTCGACGGCGGCACCGCGTTCGGCGGGATGGGCTCGAGCAGGCACATGACGGTCGCGGCCCTCGTCGAGCCGACCCTGCTGCTCTCGATCTACGCGCTCTCGATCCCGGCGGGCAGCTCGACACTGTCCCTGATCGTGCAGACCCGGCTGCAGACCCCCGCCGTGATCATCTCCCCGGTGAGCCTGCTCGCGATGGTCGCCCTCGCGATCGCGATCATGGCCGAGACGAGCCGGCTGCCCATCGACAACCCGTCCACCCACCTCGAGCTCACCATGCTGCACGAGGCCATGGTGCTCGAAAGTTCCGGGCGCGACCTGGCCTGGCTCGAGCTCGGGTCCTGGCTCAAGCTCGCCGCCCTGCTCGGCCTACTCGGCAACCTCATCGTGCCGTGGGGCGTGCTCACCGACTTCACCGTGCCCGGCCTGCTCCTCGGCGCCGTCGCCGTCGCGGCCAAGGTGCTCGCCCTGGGCACCGCGCTGAGCGTCGGCGAGGTCTTCCTCGCCAAGGCGCGCCTGTTCAGCGTTCCCGAGCTGCTCGCGGGGTCGTTCGCCCTCGCCCTGCTCGCCGTCACCGCTTCCTACCTGGTCGCTTAGGAGCATCCGTGTTCGAAACCACCTTCCCGCAACTGATCGGCCTCTGCACCGGAACCCTGCTGCTCACGAGCGCGCTGATGGTCTGGCGGCATTCGATGCTCGCCTCGATCCGCCTGCTCGCCGTGCAGGGCTTCGCCCTCGCCGCGCTCGTCGCCGTGATCGGCGTGCAGAAGGGCGAGGTCGAGGTCATCCTCGTCGCCGTGCTCGTCCTGCTCGTCAAGGGCCTCGGGCTGCCATGGGTGCTCGCCCACGAGTCGAAGGCGACGACCCGAACGGATGAGGCCCCGCGGCTCAACCCGACGGCCTCCCTCCTCACGGTCGCCCTGCTCACGATCCTCGCCTACGTGGTCTCGAGCCGGGTGCTCGCCAGGGACACCAGCATCTCCGCCCACGCCGCCCCGATCGGGCTCGCCATGGTGCTGATCGGCTTCCTCCTGCTCGTCACCCGCCGGCAGGCGCGCTCGCAGCTGATCGGCTTCCTCGTGCTCGACAACGGCATCGCGACCGTCGCCTTCCTCACCAGCGGGGGCGTCCCGCTCGTGCTCGAGCTCGGCATCTCCCTCGACGTGCTCCTCGTCGTGATGATCCTGTACGTCTTCGCAGGGCGGATGCACAACAAGTTCGGCAATACGGACATCGACCAGCTGAGAAAGTTGCACGACTGATGTCACAGTCCCTGTCCTTCGCCCTCTGGACCCCGCTCGCCCTCCCGGTGCTGTTCGCGCTCCTGAGCCTCACGGTGCCGTCTCCGCGGGTGCGCAGGCTCGGCCCGATCGCCTCGAGCCTGGCCGTGCTCGGCTCCGGCGTGATCCTCGACGTCGCCGTGCTGAACGACCAGGTGCCGACGTTCGGCGGCCTGCTCCGCGCCGACGCCCTCTCGGCGTACCTGCTCACGGTCGTCGGGGCCATCGGCCTCGTCGCGACCTGGGGCGGACTCGGCGGAAGTGGACATTCCCAGACTCCCGCGCGGTGGGCCGGATCCTACGACGGCCTCATCTCGGTGTTCCTCGCCGCCATGTCGCTCGCCGTCGTCGCGGACAATATCGGCCTGATGTGGGCATCGATCGAGGCGACGACGATCACGACCGCGTTCCTGGTCGGCGCGCACCGCACCGGCAAGTCGCTCGAGGCCTCCTGGAAGTACGTGATCCTCGGCTCCGTCGGCGTCGCGATCGCGCTGCTCGGCATCCTGCTGATCTACGCCGCCTCCCGGGCCACCGGCGAGGCGACGCTGTCCTGGCTCGTGCTCAGCCAGCCCGGCCTGCCGCTCGACCCCGCCCTCGTCCGCGCGGGCGGCGCCCTCGCGGTGCTCGGCTTCGCCACCAAGGCCGGCCTCGCACCCATGCACAGCTGGCTGCCGGACGCCCACAGCCAGGCCCCCGCGCCGGTCTCCGGCCTGATGAGCGGCGTGCTGCTCGCGGTGGCCCTCTACGCGATCCTGCGGGTGCAGGCCATCACCGACGCCGTGATCGGCCCGGACTTCCTCCGGGCGATGCTCAGCGTGGCCGGCCTGCTGTCGCTGTTCGTCGCCGCCGCCCTGCTGATCCGCCAGCGCGACTTCAAGCGGATGCTCGCATACTCGAGCATCGAGCACATGGGCCTGATGGCAATCGGTGCCGCAGTCGGCGCAGCCGCCCTTCCGGCGGTGCTGCTCTACATGCTCGGCCACGGCCTCGTGAAGGCGACCCTGTTCGTCGTCTCCGGCCGGATCCTCGAGGTCGAGGGCACGCCGACGATCGCGAACGTGCGGGCGCTCCTCGTGCGCCGCCCGGGCCTCGCGATCCCGTGGCTCGTCGCGATGGCAGCCCTCGTCGGATTCCCCCCGTTCAGCATCTTCTTCTCCGAGGTCGGCATCATCCTCGCCGGGTGGTCCGCCGGCATGGGCGTCGTCGTCGGCATCGCCCTCGTCCTCCTGCTGGTGATCTTCGCGAGCCTCACCCGGCTCACCGTCGCACTCACCATCGGGTCCCCGCACGACGCGCTCGACCACACGCCGCCGACCCTGCCGGAACACGCGACCGGGGAGGCGACTGCCCGGACCGGGCACCCGACCGCACCGGGCGACGAGTCGGAGGCGGACCGCGCGGCCACGAATCTGTCCCGGCTCGAGGTGGAGGCCGGAATCGACGGCGCCGGCGCACCGGAGCCGTTCCCGATGACCTCCAACATCCGCGTCGCCGCCCCGTTCCCCGACACCGTCGCCGTCCCGGTCGTCGACGTCGTGATCGCGCCGGACCGGTCGACCCACGGCCCGCTGCTCCCCCTCGTGCTCGCCCTCGCCACGTGCGCCGTCGTTCCCTTCATCGCGAATCCGGTCGGCGTGCTGCTCATGCGTGCCGCCGCCGTATTGGGAGGAGCCCACTGATGACGAACCCGACCCCCGCCACCCCGACCCGCCCCGAGGTCCGCGTGCTCGTCCGCGACCGGCTGCGGCAGGAGGCATCCGCCCTGCTCGACAGCGGCAACCGACTCGCGATGATCGCCTGCCACGACGACGGCGACGCCCTGCGCGTCGTCTACTCGTTCGCGGGCGTCTTCCCCCGCCGGCAGGTCGACCTCGTCGTTCCGGTGCCGTACGACGACGCCTGGGTGCCGAGCATCGCCGACCTGTCCTACCCGGCCGGCAACTTCGAGCGCGGGATGCGCGACCTGTACGGCGTGCGCCCGGCCGACCACCCGCAGCCGTACCGGCTCGTGCGGCACGGGCACTGGCCGCGTGGCTGGTACCCGATGCGCCGCGGCGCCCGGGTCACCCCCCGGTTCGA
The DNA here is from genome assembly GCF_022760445.1 of Cryobacterium zhongshanensis. Taxonomy (NCBI): domain Bacteria; kingdom Bacillati; phylum Actinomycetota; class Actinomycetes; order Micrococcales; family Microbacteriaceae; genus Cryobacterium; species Cryobacterium zhongshanensis. Next base: position 13,704 of record NZ_JALGAR010000007.1, read on the forward strand.
GCCGGACGTCGAATCCTTCCCCTTCGTCGAGGTCGAAGGACCCGGCGTCTACGAGATCGCCGTCGGACCGATCCACGCCGGGATCATCGACCCCGGGCACTTCCGCTTCTCCGTCGTCGGCGAGACGATCGTGCGCATGGAGGCCCGCCAGTGGTACATGCACCGCGGCGTCGAGCGGCTCTTCGAGGGCCGGAAGCCGGCCGACGGTCTCGAGCTCGCCGAACAGGTCACCGGGGACACCGTCGTGGGGCACTCCCTCGCGTACTGCATGGCCGTCGAGGCCGCTGCCGGCATCGAGGTCCGCGAGACCGACCGGATGCTGCGTGCGCTCCTGCTCGAACTCGAGCGGATCTACAACCACGTCTCCGACCTCGGGTCCCTCGCAAACGACGTCGGCTTCGGAATCGTGCACTCGCACACCCAGCGGCTGCGTGAGACGCTGCTGCGCCTGAACAGGACCGTCACCGGCCAGCGCTTCCTGCGCGGCGGCGTGCGGATCGGCGGCGCCCGGGTGCTCGGCCTGCCCGACCCCGAGGTCCTCCGCGGCGTGGCCGCAGACATGCAGGAGATCATCGCGATCACCCTCGGTCACGCGATCGTGCGCGACCGGTTCACCGGCACCGCACCGCTCTCCGGCGCCCAGGCCCGAGCCATCGGCACCCTCGGGTACGTCGCGAGGGCCTCCGGGATCGACGCGGACGCCCGCAGGGACCACCCGTTCGTCGACCTCGGCCCGGCGTTCCACGTCGTCACCGAGACCGGCGGGGACGTACTCGCCCGGTACCGGGTGCGCGCGCGCGAATTCGCGGTCTCGATCGCCGTCGTCCTGGACCTCATCGATCGGCTCGGCGACCACATCGGCAGCGGCACCGCCGTCGACCCGCTCGAGCCGGGGACCGGGCTGGCCTTCGTCGAAGGCTGGCGCGGCACCATCTGCTACCGCGTCGAACTCGGCGACGGCGGCGCGCTCAGCCGCGTGAAGATCGTCGATCCCTCGTTCTTCAACTGGCCGGCACTCCCCGTCGCCCTCGCGGACACGATCGTGCCGGACTTCCCACTCGTCAACAAGAGCTTCAACCAGTCCTACGCCGGCAACGACCTCTGATCCCCGCCCGTGACGCGCGCCCGGACCCGCTGAGGTGAACGGCGTCGCGTGAGGTATCGGGCGGGCGGATGCCGCTAGCGCTCGTCCTGCTCGGGTGGGCGGATGCCGCTAGCGCTCGTCCTGCTCGATCGTGCGGAGGAGCGCGTGGGAGTCTTCGAGTGTCGCGACCAGCATCCGCTTCGCGACGGCGAGCAGTTCGGCGACGCCGTCGTCACGGACCGCATAGAAGATGGTGTTGCCCTCACGGCGGGTGACGACTACCCCGGCCCTGCGGAGCACCCCGAGCTGTTGGGAGAGGTTGGAGAGCTCTGAGCCGAGCACCTCGGCGAGGCCGCCGACCGAGCGTTCGCCGCCGACGAGCTGTTCGAGCACTTGCACGCGCAGCGGATGCCCCAGCGACTTGAACAATTCGGCTTTCAGCTGGGCCATGGGCAATCCGGTCATCGGCACCGTCTGATTATATCGTCAATTGATAATGTTCTCAAATAGGTGCCTCCCCTGTTCCGAATTCAGGAGTTGAGCGGCGCAGCGCCGGTATTTCGGCGACATCGGCCGCTTTTCCGGCGCAACTCCTGAATTCGGAACACGCCGGGCACGGAAAAGGCCCGCCCTGCCGAAGCAGAACGGGCCTTCCGTCTAACCGACGAACCTGGCGAGAGGTTGTCGGCAGAACTCTAAGACTACGCCTCGGTGGACACCGATGCGACCTCGACGACGGATTCGGCGGACGCCGACTCGTCTTCGAGGACCGGGGCGAGCGACAGCTTGCCACGGTCGTCGATCTTGGTGATCTCGACGAGGACCTTCTGGCCGACTCCGAGCACGTCTTCGACGTTCTCGACGCGCTTGCCACCGGCGAGCTTGCGGACCTCGCTGATGTGCAGCAGGCCGTCCTTGCCGGGAAGAAGCGAGACGAAGGCGCCGAACGCGGCGATCTTCACGACGGTGCCGAGGAACTGCTCGCCGACCTCCGGGTTGGTCGGGTTCGCGATCGCGTTGACCTGGGCACGTGCGGCCTCGGCCGAGGGACCATCGACGGCGCCGATGTACACGGTGCCGTCTTCCTCGATCGAGATGTCCGCGCCGGTCTCGTCCTGGATCGCGTTGATCGTCTTGCCCTTCGGGCCGATCAGCTCGCCGATCTTGTCGACGGGGATCTGGACGCTGATCACGCGGGGCGCGGTCGGTGCCATCTCGTCGGGCTTGTCGATGGCGGCGTTCAGCACGGCGAGGATGGTCGTACGAGCATCCTTGGCCTGCGTGAGCGCACCGGCGAGCACCGAGGCGGGGATGCCGTCGAGCTTGGTGTCGAGCTGGATCGCGGTGACGAACTCGCTCGTGCCGGCGACCTTGAAGTCCATGTCGCCGAGGGCGTCTTCGGCACCGAGGATGTCGGTCAGGGCCGCGTAGCGGGTCTTCCCGTCCACGGTGTCGGAGATGAGGCCCATCGCGATGCCCGCGACCGGGGCGCGCAGCGGCACACCGGCGTTGAGCAGGGACAGGGTGGATGCGCAGACGGAACCCATCGAGGTCGAGCCGTTGGAGCTGAGCGCCTCGGAGACCTGACGGATGGCGTACGGGAACTCCTCGCGCGACGGCAGCACGGGGACCAGGGCACGCTCAGCGAGCGCTCCGTGGCCGATCTCGCGACGCTTCGGCGTGCCGACCCGGCCGGTTTCACCGGTGGAGTACGGCGGGAAGTTGTAGTTGTGCATGTAGCGCTTCTTGGTGACCGGGCTCAGGGAGTCGATCGTCTGCTCGAGCTTGAGCATGTTCAGCGTGGTGACGCCCAGGATCTGGGTCTCACCGCGCTGGAAGATCGCCGAACCGTGCACGCGGGGAATGATCGCGACCTCGGCGTCGAGCGGGCGGATGTCCGCAAGCCCACGGCCGTCGATGCGGATGCCCTCGTTGAGCACACGGGAGCGCACGACGAGCTTGGTGACCGACTTGTACGCGGCGGAGACCTGGTTGGCGGCGCTCGCGTCGAGCTCGCCGGCTTCGATCTTCGCGGCGATGGCCGTCTTGACGCTCGCCTTGAGGGCGTCGTCGGCGTTCTGACGGTCGACCTTGTCGGCGATCTGGTAGACATTCTTGAGCTCGTCATAGGCGAGCGCGGCAACGGCGTCGTAGGTGGCCGGCACGTACGGCGGGAACACCGGGTAGTTGCCGGTCGGCTTCGCGGCCGCGGCTGCGACCTTCTGCTGGGCCACGATGAGCTGCTTGATGAAGGGCTTCGAGGCTTCGATACCCTCGGCGATGACCTCTTCGTTCGGCTTGATGGCGCCGCCCTGGATCAAGGTCCAGGCGTTGTCGGTGGCTTCGGCCTCGATCATCATGATCGCGACGTCTTCGCTGCCATCGGCATCCGTCACCACGCGGCCGGCGACGACCATGCTGAACACGGCCTCTTCAACCTGCGAGTGCTTCGGGAACGCGACCCACTGGCCGGAGCCGTTCTGGTCGGGGATGAGGGCGACGCGGACGCCACCGATCGGGCCGGAGAACGGCAGGCCGGCGATCTGGGTCGACATCGACGCGGCGTTGATCGCCAGCACGTCGTAGTACTCGTCCGGCGCGATGGCGAGGACGGTGACGACGACCTGGATCTCGTTGCGGAGTCCGTCGACGAACGACGGGCGCAGCGGCCGGTCGATCAGGCGGCAGGTGAGGATCGCCTCGGTCGACGGGCGACCTTCGCGACGGAAGAAGCTGCCCGGGATGCGGCCGGCAGCGTACATACGCTCCTCGACATCGATGGTCAGCGGGAAGAAGTCGAAGTTTTCCTTGGGCTGCTTGCTCGCGCTCGTGGCGGACAGCAGCATCGTCTCTTCGTCGATGTATGCGGCGGCAGAACCCTGCGCCTGCTGGGCGAGACGGCCGGTCTCGAAGCGGATCGTGCGAGTGCCGTACTTGCCGTTGTCAATAACGGTTTCGGCGAACGTGATTTCTGGACCCTCCATATGGGGGTTCTCTCCTTTTGTGTTTGCTTCTCGCCATTCCGGCGATGAAGACTTGCGCACCCGTATGGCGCGCAAGGCGTGCGGACAATCCATAGATTGGCCTCGCCAAGTCTAACAGAGCACTCCTCTGCTGGATCTGCGCTTAAACGGCGGCGTCGAAGACCGGGCCGTCGACACAGACGAGGGGGCCCTCGACCGCAGGGTCCGTCCGGACCGGCGCCGCGCATCCGTGGCAGTAGCCGAGCCCGCACGCCATGTGCGCCTCGAGGGACGCCTGCACGGGCACGCCCCACTCGGCGCCGAGTTCGGCGGCGAGCCGGGTGAGCACGCCGGCGCCGCAGACGAAGACGACGTCGGGCGGACCGGCGGCGAACTCGCTGCGCAGCAGGGCCCCGAGCGCGGGAAGGTCGGCGGAACCCTCCTCGTCGGTGACCGGAATGAAGCGCGCACCGAGTTCGGCGCATTCTGCGGCGCCGATGAGGCTCCCCCGGGTGCGTCCGCTCGCGACGAGCGTGGCACGGATGCCGCGGGCCTCCGCGTCCTCGACCGAACCCATCACCGCGCACACGCCGACGCCGCGGCCGATCATCAGGGCCCTGCGGGTTCCGGCGGGGAACTCGAAGCCACGGCCGAGCGGCCCGGTCACGAGGAGGCGCTGGCCGGGAGTGACCGCGGCGAGCGCGGTGGTGCCCCGGCCGGCGACACCGTAGATGACCTCGATCGTGCCTCGAAGCGGGTTCCGGCGGTGGATCGCCATCGGGCGCGGCAGCAGGATCCGCTCTCCGCCGTGCGGCGGGACCGTGATCATCAGGAACTGCCCGGCGAGCGCGGTCGCCGCGATCGTGCCGCAGGACAGGGTGAGCCGGCGGTAGCGCTCACGCACGACCTCGTGGCTGACGACGGTCGCCTCGTCCCAGACCGGCTCGGGGCGGGGCCCGGCCTCCGGGGGGCGCACGGACAGCAGGCCGTCGAGCGCGGCGGCATCCGCTGCGGCGAAGGCGGCCTGCCTGGCGAGGGCCGCCCGGGTCTCCGCTGCGGTCGGCGGGGTCTTCATCGGGCTCATTGGGCTCTCCAGAGGTCGATGAGATCGCGGATGCCGGCGACCCGGTCGTCCGTGCAGCGCTGCTGCAGGGTGCGCACGATCTCGACCATTGCGAACGGGCGGGCGAAGCTCGCGGTGCCGACCTGCACGGCGGAGGCGCCGACCGAGAAGTAGTCGAGGGCGTCGTCGGCGGTCTCGATGCCGCCGCAAGCGATCACGGGGATGTCGACGGAGCGCGCGGCGAGCCAGACCAGCCTGAGCACGATCGGCCGGATCGAGGGGCCGGACAGGCCGCCGATGACGTTGCCGATCGCGGGGGCGCGGGTGTACGCCTCGAGCGGCAGCGCGGGGATCGAGTTGGCGACGCAGACGGCGTCCGCGCCGGCGGCCTGGGCGGACTGGGCGCACTCGGCGATCGAGGAGGCGAGCACCGGGAGCTTGACGATGATCGGCTTGTCGGTCTCGAGCCGTACCGCGGCCACGGCGCTCTCGATGGCGTCGGGGTCCGAGCCGATGTCGGTGCCGTCGCGGTCGAGGTTGGGGCAGGAGACGTTGAGTTCGTAGGCGTCGCCGGCCGCGCCGAGGTCGCGCACGACGGGGGCGTACCCGTTCGGGCGGTGCGCGCCGACGCTGATGATCACGGGCGGGCCGAGCGCCCTGTAGTGCGGATGCAGCTCGGCGAGGTAGCCGGCGGCACCGCGGCTCGGGATGCCGACGCTGTTGACCATGCCGGCCCGGATCTCGGTGAGCCGGTGTGCCGGGTTGCCGCCGCGCGGCACACCGAAGACGGTCTTGGTCACGACGGCCCCGAGCTCGTCGACGGGGATGAGCCGGCCGAGGGCGGGTCCGAAACACCCGGAGGCGGGCATGACAGGGTTCAGGAGGCGCAGGCCGCCGATGCTGACGCCGAGGTCGACGGTGGCGCCGGGGGCCGGGCGGGCGGCGAAGAAGGTGCGGCGGGCATCCGTCGTCGGCCGCGGGGTCTCGCTCAACTGGCCTGCCTTCGGGTCGACGGGAGGGAATATCGTCCCGTTCCGCGGTCCAATTATCGCGCGCGGCCCAACTGATGTTCAAATCACCCGCGGCGGCCACCCCGCCGCCACCGACCCTCCCGGTCTAGGCTCGACCCCAACGCCGGTCACCCGGCACGAGGAGAGGATCCAGTCGTGACGAGTTCCACACCCGTGACCGATTCCGCGCAGGACGCGACGGGAGGGGCCCCGTGGTGGACCTCGGCCGTCGTGTACCAGGTCTATCCGCGCAGCTTCGCGGATGCCGACGGTGACGGAATCGGCGACCTCGCCGGTATCCGCGGCAAGCTCGACTATCTGGCAGAGCTCGGGGTGGATGCGCTCTGGCTGTCCCCGGTGTATCCGTCACCCCAGCATGACAACGGCTACGACATCAAAGACTACGAGGACATCGACCCCGTCTTCGGCGACCTCGCCCAGTTCGACCTGCTCCTTGCCGAGGCCCACGAGCGGGGGATCAGGATCGTGATGGACCTCGTGGTCAACCACACGAGCGACGAACACCCGTGGTTCCTCGAGTCGAAGAGCAGCCTGACCAACCCGAAGCGGGACTGGTACTGGTGGCGGAAGCCGAACGCCTCGAACGGCCCGCTGAACGGGCTGCCGAACGCCTGGGGCAGCTTCTTCAGCGGCCCGGCCTGGACCCTCGACGAGACGACCGGCGAGTACTACCTGCACCTGTTCGCGGTGCAGCAGCCCGACCTCAACTGGGAGAACCCCGAGGTTCGGCAGGCCGTCTACGCCATGATGAACCGGTGGCTCGACCGCGGCGTCGACGGCTTCCGGATGGACGTGATCAACTTCATCGCCAAGCGGGTCGATCTCGTCGACGGGCCGTCCCCATCGCTCGACGACTCCTGCCCGATGGGACCGCAGATCCACGACTACCTGCAGGAGATGCACGCGGCCGTGTTCGCCGGACGCCCCGGCGAACACCTCACCGTCGGCGAGATGCCCGGGGTGACCACGACGGATGCCGTGCTGTTCACGGACCCGGCCAGGCACGAGGTCGACATGATCTTCCAGTTCGAGCATGTCTCCCTCGACCAGGGCGCGAACAAGTTCGACGCCCTCCCCCTCAACCTGCCCGCGCTCAAGCAGAACCTCGCACACTGGCAGCGGGACCTCGCGGACACCGGCTGGAACAGCCTCTACCTCAACAACCACGACCAGCCCCGCCTGGTCTCCCGCTTCGGCAACGACGCCGCGTACCGCTACGAATCCGCGACGCTCTGGGCGCTCGTGCTGCACCTGCAGCGCGGCACCCCGTACATCTACCAGGGTGAGGAGATCGGGATGACGAACGTGCGGTTCGACTCGATCGCCGACTACCGCGACATCGAATCGCTCAACCACTACCGGGAGGCCGTCGAGGAGTTCGACCGCTCACCGGCATCCGTTCTCGCGGGGGTACACGCGATGGGGCGCGACAACGCCCGCACCCCGATGCAGTGGGACGCGTCGCCGAACGCGGGCTTCAGCACGGGAACGCCGTGGCTCGCGGTCAACCCGAACCACACCGAGATCAACGTCGCCGCCGACCGTGCGGGCGAGCGGAGCGTGTTCCGGTTCTACCAGGAGCTGATCCAGCTCCGGCACGAGAACCCCGTTGTCGCCCTCGGCGACTTCGGCCTGCTCGAGCCCGACCACGAGCAGCTCTACGCCTTCACCCGCTCGCTGGCCGGTGAGACCCTCCTCGTCGTGGCCAACGCAGCGGATGCCACGCTCGCCGCGCCGCTGCCCGCGGCGGTCGCCGCCGTCCTCACCAACGCCGAGCGAGTCCTCGGCAACTACCCGCCCCAGTCCCCCGTCGCGTCCCTCCGCCCCTGGGAGGCCACCCTCTACCGTCTCCCCTAGGCATCTCCGCCCTGCCCCAGCCCGCGAGAGTACGAATATGGCCCCTTCGGCCGCACGGAGAGGGCCGAATTCGTACTCTCGCGGGAGGGAGTGGCGGAGGAAGGGCTCGTCACTGGAGGGGGTCAGTCGCGGAGGGAGCGCTCCTCGCCGGCGGCCTCGGTGCGGACGGTCTCGTCGAAGACGCGCTTGGCCTCGAGGCCGACCACGGAGTGGCGGCGCCCGTAGGCGAAGTACACGGCAAGGCCGATCAGGAGCCAGACCGCGAACCGCACCCAGGTCAGGGTGGTGAGGTTCAGCATCAGCCAGAAGCACAGCACGGCGGAGAGGATCGGCAGGTACGGGGAGAGCGGCACCTTGAAGGCGCGCTTGAGGTCCGGGCGCTTCTTCCGCAGCACGACCACGGCGATGCTCACGAGCACGAACGCCGAGAGGGTGCCGATGTTGATCATCTCTTCGAGGACGCCCACGTTGGTGAGGCCGGCGATCAGCGCGACCGCCGTTCCCGCGATGATCTGCACCCGCGCCGGAGTGCCTCGCTTCGCCGAGGTGACGCTGAGGCCGCGGGGCAGCAGGCCGTCCCGGCTCATCGCGAAGAGCACCCGGGAGAGCCCGAGCAGCAGCACCATGATCACGGTCGTCAGACCGATCAGGATGCCGACCGAGATGACCTCGGCGGCCCAGCCGGCGCCGACGGCGACGAAGGCCGTTGCGAGGGAGGCGTTCGGGTCCTGCGCGAGAACGGTGTACGGCACCATCCCGGTGAGCACGAGGCTGACGCCGAGGTAGAGCACGGTCACGATCGCGAGCCCGGCGAAGATTCCGCGCGGCAGGGTCTTCTGCGGGTTCTTGACCTCTTCGGCGCTCGTGGCGACGACGTCGAAGCCGATGAAGGCGAAGAAGACCAGGGAGGCGCCCGCGAGCAGGCCGAAGAGGCCGTACTGGGCCGGCTGCGCACCGGTCATGAAGGAGAAGAGGGACTGCATCCAGACGTCGCCGTCTCCGCCGGTCGTGGGAATCGCGGCGGGGATGAACGGCGAGTAGTTCGCCGGGTTGATGAAGAAGGCTCCCGCGACGATGACGAAGAGCACGATCGCGACCTTGAGGATCGTGAAGACGCTCGCGACCCGGGCGGAGAGTTTCGTGCCGAGCACGAGGAGGGTCGTGAAGATCGCGACGATGACGAAGGCGCCCCAGCTCACGTCGAGCCCGAGGATGTTGATGGTCGCCGGGACGTTCCAGTGCAGCAGGTCGAAGACGCTCGAGAGGTAGATGCCCCAGTACTTGGCGATCACGGCGGCGGCGGTAAGCATCTCGAGGATCAGGTCCCAGCCGATGATCCAGGCGAGGAGCTCGCCGAGGGTCGCGTAGGTGAAGGTGTACGCCGAACCGGCGACCGGGACGGCCGACGCGAACTCCGCGTAACACATGATCGCGAGGGCGCAGGTGAGGGCGGCGAGCAGGAACGCGAGCGTCACCGACGGGCCGGCGTAGCTGCCGGCCGCCTTCGCCCCGACCGAGAAGATCCCGGCGCCGACGGCCACGGCGACACCCATGACCATGAGGTCCCAGGTGCCGAGGGTGCGCTTGAGGTTGTGGCCCTTTTCGAGGGAATCGGCCATCGAGGCCTCAATGCTTTTGGTGCGCCAAATGCTCATAACAGGGGGATATCCATTCGTTGGGTGCCCGCCCAGCCTACGGCTCCCCCTGTCCGGGTCTCACGGAACGGTGACGACGACCTTCCCGCGGGCCTGTCCGGCGTGCTGGTAGCGGATGCCGTCCGCCGCCTCCCCGAGGGAGAACGTCCGGTCGATCGCGGGCCGGATCGTGCCGGCCTCGAGCAGTTTTCCGAGGGTCTCGAGGTCGTCTGCGCCCTCTGCGGAGACGACCCCGCGCAGGGTCTGCCTGACGACGGCGGACAGCAGGAGGGCACGGAGCTGGCGGTCGATCCCGCCGAGCACGGCGCCGCCGCCCTCGCCGCCGACGATGACGAGGGTGCCGGTCGGGGTGAGCGCCCGGCGGAGCCGGGACAGGGTGGAGTTTCCGGCGATGTCGAGGATCAGGTCCCAGGTGTTCCGGCCGTCGGCAAAGTCCTCGCGGGTGTAGTCGATCACTTCCGCGGCGCCGAGTGACCGGACGAGGTCGACCTTGCCGGTGCTGCACACCCCGGTCACCGTCGCGCCGAACGCCGTGGCGAGCTGGACGGCGAAGGTGCCGACGCCGCCGCCCGCGCCGATCACGAGGACGCGCTGGCCGGCCTCGAGCTTCCCGGCGTCGCGGAGGGCGTGCAGGGCGGCGCAGGCCGAGACGGGCACGGCGGCGGCCTCCACGAACCCGACGTTCGCGGGCTTCGGGACGAGTCGGTCGGCCGGGACCCGGGTGTACTCGGCGAACGATCCGGTGAGGGACGTGCCGAACACCTCGTCGCCGACCCGGAACTTCGTCACGCTGGCCCCGACGGCGGCGACCGTTCCGGCGACATCCCGTCCGCGCACGCGGAGCCGCGGGGCCCGAAGTCCGAAGCCGAACAGCCGGAGCAGGTAGGGACGCCCGGCCATCAGGTGCCAGACGCCGGCGTCGATCCCGGCGGCCTGGACCCGGACAAGCACGTCGTCGGCTCCGAGCTCCGGCTCGTCGATGTCCTCGAGGTGGAGCACGTCTGCGGAACCGTATCGATTCTGGACGAGGGCCTTCATGATTCTTCTCCTGACGGGGTGCGGGGCGAGATGACGGGTGGGATGACGGGCGGGGTGACGGATGCCGCCGGCTGGGCCGGGTACTGGAACACCGCGTCGAGCGGCACGCCGAAGGCATGGGCGATCAGGAAGGCCAGCTCGAGCGACGGCGAGTAGCGGCCCTGCTCGATGGCGATGATGGTCTGGCGGGTCACTCCGGTGCGGTCCGCGAGGTCGGCCTGGGTCATCTCGCCGTTGGCGAAGCGGAGTCGCCGCATGTCGTTGGTGACCCGGGTCGGCTTCGCGGACGTCGCGGAGGTCGCGGAGGCCGCCGACTTCGCCGGCCTCACCACTGCGGCAGGCCTCTCCGGTAGGCGACGAGCCGCGCGATTCCGCCGAGGACGGCCGAGAGCACGAACGCAAGATACACCGCGTTGGCGATCCAGAAGTACGGCAGTTCCAGCAGGGCCATCAGGAGGGCGGCGACGCCGCCGATCACGACGAACGACTGGCCGACTGTGTCGCCGAACCGGGCGATCTCGCGGTCGCGCTGGTCGGCTCGTCCGGTCTCCCTCGGCGAGGCGATCGAGACCAGGATGTCGAGCACGATCGACGCGACGATGGCGCCGCCGATCGTCCAGAGCAGCGCGGGAACGTACGACACCTCGGCGAGCTGCCCGCCGTCATCCCGGATCAGGATGAGGGCGAGATAGGTCGCGTACGCGGCGATCGCGGTGCCGAGCCTGATCCAGGCGCGTTTTTCCAGGGCGGACATTCGGGCTCCTCGAGGGACGTGACGGTGACTGAAGTAAAGCTGACCTGACTCAATGTAAAGAAAAACATACTTCGTGTCAAGGAATAGCTACATCTTCGGTGCCGGTCCCCGGTTCGCGCCGGCTCAGTCCGTGGCCCCGGAGAGGGACCAGGCCGTGACGGAGACCTTTCCTCCCGCGACGATGTCGAGGGTGATCGGCCAGGAACCCCGATCGAGCCCGGGGTACAGGGCCGAGAACAGCGTGTATGTCGCGGGCACGTCCGCGGTCGCCATGGCATCCCAGCCGAGCCGGGTGACGGCGAATCCACCGGCCGGGACCTCGATGGGCTGGGCACCGTCGTCGGTGGTCATGAAGGAGCCGCCGTGCACGAGCGTGACGTCGATGGCGGACCCGGCCTGGTCCGCGAAGGCGAGATCGGGGTAGCCGTTGAGCGTGCACGGCAGGTCGCTGAAGTTCATGGCCTGGATCGACACGGTGCGGTGTCCGGTCGCGGCATCGGGATCGCCGAGCAGCACCGCCGTGTCCTCCGGCGTGCACCATCCGGCGGGAGCCGCCGCCGCGTCAGGAGCGACGGTCGGCGGCGGCGTGACCGGGACGTCCGGATCGGGGACGGCGCCGAGGGTGTTGCCGTCGGCGAGCGCGTTCTCCGCCGCGGAGACGAGTCGCTCGGCCCGGCTGCCCAATCCCACGACGAGGCCGGAGGCAACCAGGACGACGACGACGGCGACGGTGCTGAGAACGGCGAGCGGATGCCTGCGGAACGGGCCGGTCGCGACGGGCGCCGGGACGGCATCCGTGCCCTGTTCGCGTGCGGCGGCGGGCTCCCGCACCCTGCGCAGCGCGAGCAGGGCCGGCAGCCAGCCCCAGGCGATCCCCCAGTAGCCGCTGAGGAGCATGGCGTCGCCGGCCGGATCGAGCACGAACGCCGCGCGGGACGGCGGGAATGCGGAGATGATGGCGCTGATCACCCACGGGAGGGTGGCGAGGAAGCCGGTCAGCACGGCCACGAACCAGAGGGCGAGGAACCGGGCGACGCGCGATCCGTCTGTCCGGTCCACGATCAGGCGCGCCAGGACCAGGTAGACCACGAACACCACCGCAGCAGAGGCGAGCGGCACAAGAACGATCCACGGCGCGGGCCAGAACCAGACGCTGCGGGGAATGGTCTCCGGCAGGAGGTGCTTCACGAAGGCGGTCGGGACGGGGCCGAACCAGGTCAGGTAACCGAATGCGCCGGCGCAGACGACCCACCACGCGGCGGCGATGAGGGCGGAGATCCAGAAAAATGGGCTGTGGCCGGGCCTTGTCATGCCCCGAGCCTACGTCACGGTGTCAGCGCGACCCGGGTCAGCGGCGGCAGCAGCAGCCACTGACGCCGCCGTTCCCACCGCCGCCGCGCGCTACCGGTCGATGAGCGTGAGCGCCTGGCGGGGGCAGAGCGACACGGCGTCGGTCGCCGCGTCGAGCAGCCGGTCCGGGACCGGAACGTTCGAGCCGTAAACGTAGGAGAGCGGGTAGCCCCACTCGTCGCGAGCGAGGAGCTCCGGCAGGATCTCGGTACAGAGACCCCGGCCGTCGCACTTCGTCCAGTCGATGTGCAGCAGCACGGTGGGGTCGGCGGCACTGCGGGGGTCGGGGGCGCGCAGGTTCATCGGTGGTCCTTTCGGCAGTGCCCGGCGAGGTGAGCGGCGACGTCGTCGGCGAACACCGTGAGCGTGCTGAGTACGAACCGGGCGGTTCCGTCCGGGTGGTTGCAGGAGCCACGGCCGGTGACGATCGCCGCGAGGCGGCGCACCTCGCCGGGAAGACCCGGATCGCGGTCGCCGCGGGCGAGTCGCCCGAGCACGGCGGCCATCGCCGGCAGCCCGTTGACGCAGGGCCCGCACTGGCCGGCGGTCTCGCCGGCGAGATAGGTGGCGACCGCGGCGGCGACCGTGATCGGGCAGCGCCGTTCGCCGAGCCCCATCAGGATGCCCGCACCCGGGTTCGCGCCGAATCCGGCGAGGTCGGCGCGATCGAGGCGGGCCTCGAGGGCGTACGCCGGCAGCCAGGCGCCGTGGTAGCCGCCGACGAGCACGGCCGACAGCGTCCCGGTGTCGACACCGGTGAACCGGAGCACGTCACCGATGCGGGATCCGCCGGCGACCTCGAGCACGGTCGACGGATGCCCGTCGCTGCCGACCGTGACGAGTCGCGTCCCCGGGTCCCCCTTCGTGCCCACCGAGCGGAACCAGGCGGCCCCGAACCGGGCGATCAGGGCGATGTGGGCGAGGGTCTCGACATTGTGCAGCAGGGTGGGGCGGCCACCGAGGCCGGACTCGGTGAGCCGCACGGTGCGGTCCTGCGGAACCGGCTCGCGGCCGGCGAGGGCGTTGACGACGGCGGATGCCTCACCCGAGATGAAAGACTCCGCCGCTTCCCGCAGTTCGATGCCGGCGGCATCCGCTCGCTCGGCGAGGGCGCGGCCGACGGCCTCGAGCACGGAGGCCTGGGCGTAGAGGTAGACGGAGTGGGTGCCGAGGGCGCCGGCCACGGTGAGGAGCCCATCGATGACGAGGTGCGGCGACCGGAGCAGCAGTGTCGCGTCCTTCTGGCTGAGCGGTTCGCCCTCCGCGGCGTTGCCGATCACGACGACGCGGCGGCGGCGGGCGCGCTCGCGGGCGGGCACGGCGGCGAGTTTGCGCCACGCCGGGAAGCCCGCGCCGCCGCGGCCCTCGAGGCCGGAGTCGCGGAGGGCGGCAAGGAGCGCGTCCGAGTCGGTGTGGGCGGGCAGGCGCCCGAACGTCGCCTGGTGGGTGCCGTAGTCGGCGGCGCGGGCGGCGGTGAGCCGCGTGGTCCCTGTCGGAGCCTGGACCGGCGGAAACAGCGTGGTGTCCGGTGCGCGGCTCACGAGGCCTTCCCGATTCGCACGTTCTGGTATTCCACGAAGCCGCGGCTGAGGCGCCAGCCGAGAGCGGAGAGCACGGCGATCGAACAGGTGGCCGCGAAGGCGATGAACCAGGCCTGGCCGGCATCCGTGCCGTTGCCGATGGAGTGCAGCAGTGCGACGGGCCACATCAGGTAGGTCAGCCAGTGCACGGCCTTGAACACCCGCACGCCGATGACGCCGCGAAGGAGGGCCGTGACCACGATCGCGAGCATCAGGTCGACCGCGAGGGTGCCGAGGCCGAGCCAGAAGGGCTTGGCCGCGCCGAGGAACGGCACGACGAAGTCGACGAGCCGGAGCTGGGCGTAGGAGTCGCCGAACAGCGTGACCAGGTGGATGGCGAGGAAGGCGGTCGCGAGCAGTGCCACGTTGCGGTGCACGAGGGCGACCGAGAACCGGGGCAGCGCGAAGAGGGGCCGTCCGGACCGGTTCAGGATGCCGAGCAGGACCGAGACGGTGAAGAGGGCGAGGGAGACGACCCCGGTTCCGCGGCCGAGCGCCCAGAGCGCTTCGTTCACGGCAGGGTCCTTTCGGCGTCGGAGTCGGAGTCGGCGCCGGAATCGGTGCCCGCGCCGGACGCGTCGTCGTCCGGCCAGCCGCCGAGGGCGACGACCACTCCGTCGGCGTCGACGAGACGGGCGGGAACCCCGAGCTCGCGCAGCCAGGCGACGGCCTTGTGGCCGCGCACGATCGACGCAGTGCTGAGCGTGTTGGCGCGGTGGCAGCTCTCCGCCGCGACCGTGACGCTGCGCCAGACCGGCTCGGCGGGCACCCCGGAGCCGGGGTCCAGGATGTGGTGCTGGGGGCGGCCGGCCTTGGTCCAGCGCCGCTTCTGCGTGCTCGAGGTCGCGAGGGCGAGACCCTCCGCGAGGGTCACGCGGGCGCTCGGATCGAGCGGGGCATCCTGGACCAGGACCTGCCACCCGCCTGCGGGCGCGGGACCGGCGGTCGCGATGTCACCGCCGAGGCTCACGAGCACGCCGCAGCCGAGTTCCGTGGCGATGCGGGCGGCGACCCGGTCGGCGGCGGCGGCCTTCGCGGTCGCGCCGAGGTCGATGCTGAGGTGGGCGGGCACGGTCAGCCGGTTGCCGACGAGTCGCACGCTCGCCCAGCCTGGCCGGGGCGACGCGATCGCGCGCACCGGGACGCCGTCGTCGAGGATCAGGCGGATGTCGTGGTCGTAGCCGATCGCGTCGAGGGCGTTGCCCAGGGTCGGGTCCACGTCGCCGTCCGTCGCCGCCGCGGAGGCGAGGGCGAGGCGCATCAGGTCGGCGAGGGTGTCGCTGACGAGCGCCCCGACCGGGAAGAGCGGGGCCTTGACCATGACCTCGGAGTCGTCGCGGAACCGGCTGCAGGCGAGGTCGATGTCGTCGAGCACGGCGTCGGCGATGCGGCGGGCCTCGGGGAGGAGCGCGGGGTCGGTCACGACGAGGCGGGCACTCGTGCTCCAGAGGGTCCAGTCTTCGGTCGCGACGGTCGCGGTGGCCGTCATCAGGACCCGCTCGTCGCGGCGTGGGCCTTGGTACCCTTGCCCGAGGACACACTCGGTGCGGCCGGTGCGGCCGGGGCGGTGGTCGACTGGGTCGTCGTGCTTCCGGACGTCGTGCCCGAGTCGCCCGACGTGGTCGTGCTGGTCGTCGCCGAGGCATCCTGCGTGGCGAGGGAGTCCGCCCAGTCGTGCAGGCCGAGGGCAGAGGCGGCGACGACCGCGAGCAGTCCGATCGTGCCGGTGACGATCTTGCTGAGCCTCTTACCGCGTTCGTGAGCGTTCATCGCAGTGCCACCCTTCATTCGTTGACACTACCGAGAGTGACAGCGGACTCTATGGGTTTCCTATGCGGTCACCCTGAGCGAACAGGGTGTTAGGGAGGGGCACCCTGCGGAGGCTCACAGAACCGCACGCAGGCAGACAAAACGGGCCTCCACCCGAAGGTGACGGCCCGTTTCGTTGAAGTTCAGCTTCAGAAGTTCGCGATATCGACGCGGCTTCCGGTTTCGTGCCTGACTAGCGACGCAGTCCGAGACGCTCGATGAGCGAGCGGTAGCGGGCGATGTCGATGTCGGACAGGTAGCCGAGCAGACGGCGACGCTGACCAACCATGAGAAGCAGGCCACGACGGGAGTGGTGGTCGTGCTTGTGCTCTTTCAGGTGCTCCGTGAGGTCGAGGATGCGCTGCGTGAGCATGGCAATCTGGACTTCGGGGGACCCGGTGTCGCCTGGGTGGGTAGCGTACTTTTCGATGATCGCCTTCTTAGCATTAGCTTCGAGTGCCATAGATGGGATCCCCTTTCTCTCACTGCGCGGTGCCCGTGGGCCGAATGCCTGGGCTCTCTTGTTCCGCGGCCGTTGGACGGCAACCTAGGGAGCTTAGCAGAAATCGGCAGCGCGCTCCACGCTCTGCGGTCGTCACAGCACACTGAAACCGGTCGGCAGCGGCAGCATCCGCTAGAACACGTGGGCGGCGATCTCGGCCGGTGCGGCGAGCAGGCCCTCGATCTCGTCGTCGAGCCGCACGAGGGTGAGCGAGGCCCCCGCCATGTCGAGAGAGGTGCAGTACTCCCCCACGTAGCTGCGCCCCACCGTGATGCCGCGGCGGGTCAGCTCGTCGTGCGCGTGGCCGTAGAGGATGTACAGCTCGCTGATCGGGGTGCCGCCGAGGCCGTTGATCATGAGCGCGACCCGGTCTCCCTCGACGAAGGGCAGGTCGTTGACGACGGCGTCGAGCATCTCGTCGGTCATCTCGTCCGCGGTGGTGAGCTTGGCGCGCCGGCGGCCGGGTTCGCCGTGGATGCCCACGCCCACCTCGATCTCGTCCTCGCCGAGGTCGAAGAGCGGGGACCCCTTCGCGGGCGGGGTGCAGGAGGTGAGGGCGATGCCCATCGTGCGGGTGACGCTGTCGACCTTCTCGCCGATCCGGACGAGCTCGTCGAGGGAGGCGCCGGCCTCGGAGGCCGCGCCGACGGCCTTCATCACGAAGAAGTTGCCCGCGACGCCGCGGCGCCCGACCGTCCAGGTCGAGTCCTGCACGGCGACGTCGTCGTCGATGAACAGGGTCTTGACGGTGATGCCGTCGCTCTCCGCCATCTCCTGGGCCATTTCGAAGGCCATCCGGTCGCCGGTGTAGTTGTTCACGAGCAGCAGCACGCCCTTCGGGGAGGCCATCAGCTTGGTGGTCTCATAGACGTAGTCCATCGGCGGTGCGGCGAACACGTCGCCGGGGCAGGCCGCGTCGAGCATTCCCTTGCCGACCGTCATCACGTGGGCGGGTTCGTGACCGGACCCTGAGCCCTGGATGATCGACACCTTGTTCGGGTTGGGACCGCCGGCGCGCATGATCAGGTTGTATTTCGGCACATAGCGGAGGGTGTCCGGGTTGGCGAGGGCAAGGCCCTTGAGCATGTCCGGCACATACATCTTCGGGTCGTTGACAAACTTCTTCATGTGTCCATCTCCTTTGTGGGTGGTCCGAAACGTGCAGAAAGGCGTACCGACGTTGGTGCGGGTGTTCCTGGGGTTCAGAGGTCGTCGCGCGCGGCCCATTCACGGCTGAGGCGTTCGAGGATCACGGCGACGGCGACGGCACCCGGATCGGGCGACCCGATGCTGCGCTCCCCCGTGTAGCTGGCCCGGCCGCGGCGCGCCTGCAGGAAGCTCGTCGCGTCGGCGCGTTCGCGCGCGACGACGGCGGCGCGGGCGAGCGCGGCCAGGCCGTCACTCCCGGCGCGGAGTTCGGCTTCGAAGGCATCCGTTGCCGGGACGAGGGCGTCGAGGAGCGTCTTGTCGCCGAGGTCCGACTTGCCCCTGGCCTTGATGCCCTCCGCGGCGGCCCGGAGCATGGCGACGACGTCGTCGCCGTCGAGGTCCGCCTTGCCTGCGACGGCGGCCGAGGCGCGCAGGAATGCGGTGCCCCAGAGCGGGCCGGAGGTTCCGCCGATGCGGCCGGAGATGACGAGGGCGGTCTTCTTCAGGAAGTCGGCCGGGGAGCTGCGGTCGAAGTCGGGCCAGTCGGCGAGGACGATCTCGAAGCCCCTGGCGAGGGAGAAGCCGAAGTCGCCGTCCCCGACGACGGCGTCGAGGTCGCCGAACTCGCGTTCGTTGTCAACCGCGGTCTGGGCGATGCTGTGCACCACGAATTCGGTGTCTGCGAGGCTGCTGCGGGTCATGGGTTCTCCGGTTCCGGGCTCGTCAGTCCTGGGCTGGTCGGTCCTGGTGCGGCCAGGATGGCGGTGAGATCGGTCAGTTCCACGGTGCGGCCGACGTCGAGGTGCAGCGGGTCCTTCAGGCTGATCGCGGAGGGGCCGCCGGGGTCGCCGAGCGAGGAGACGACGAGGGAGGCGCCGGTGAAGTCCTCACCCGCTGTGTAGCCGCTCACCGTGATGAGAGTGCGGAGGCCGGCGGCGAGCGCGGCCTGGAGGCCGTTGGCGCTGTCCTCGATGACGAGGGCCTCTGCGGCAGGGACGCCGAGTTCGCGGAGGGCGAGGAGGTAGATATCCGGCGCCGGTTTCTTGTGAGCGACCACGTCTCCGGCGAAGACCCGGAAGTGCGCGGCGAGGTCCGGCCCGACCGCCTCGGTGAGTACGGCGAGGACGGATTGCTCCGCCGATGTGGATGCGACGGCGAGGGTCCAGCCGGCGGCTGCCGCATCGGCAGTGATCCGTTTGATGCCCGGGCGTCCCGGCAGTGCGCCGCGGGCGACGGCGTCGGTGTAGATGGCGGTCTTCCGCCGGTGCCAGCGCGCGACGGCCTCGTCCAGGGCGCCGGGGTCGTCCGGGAGGCCGAGGACGGCGGCGACCGCCGGCGTCAGGGCGCTCCGCATCCGCTCCTTGCCGCCGCCGATCTTGACTTTGACCGCGTAGTCGGAGTCGCTCCACCGCACCGGAACGGCGAATTCGCGGAAGGTCTGGTTGAACGCAGGCAGGTGGCCGTCGCGCTCGGTGTCGGCGAGGACGCCGTCGCAGTCGAAGATGAGTGCCGGCATCCGTCACGCCTTCCCTGCGCTGCCGAATTGCTCGGCGAGTCCGCGGGTCAGCGCGACGATATCCGTTCGGACGTGCCCGAACAACGACGGCGGGTCCCACTTGTCCCGTGCCTCCGCGTCCTTCAGGTAGGCGAGGCTCGACTGCATGAAGGTGATCTTGAGCGCCGTGGAGATGTTCACCTTGGCGCAGCCGAGCGCGATGAGCTCGGAGAACTGGCCGGGGGTCAGGCCGCTCCCGCCGTGCAGGGCGATCGGGATCGGGTGCGCGCTGACGATGTCGCTGACCCTCCGGAAGTCGAGGACGGGTTCACGGGTGTAGACGCCGTGGGCGTTGCCGATCGCGGGTGCGAACACGTCGACGCCGGTCTCCTCGATGAAGCGCAGCGAGATCTCGAGCGACTGCCTGGCGGATGCCGTGTCCGAGCCGATCCCGTCTTCGACCCCGGTGATCGACTCGATCTCGCCCTCGACGTGTGCGCCGAAGGTGCGGGCCTCCGCGACGACTTCGACGGTCTGCCGCTGGTTCTCCGCGACCGGGAGCCGGGAGGCGTCGAAGAGCACGGAGTTCCAGCCGCGCTCGAGGCATTCGGTGATGACCGCCCGCTCGGGGCAATGGTCGAGATGCAGCACCACCGGCACGTCGATGCCCGCCGTCATCGATTCCCACATGCTGAAGAGCACGCGCGACCCGATCGACTTCACGGTCTTGACCGAGGTCTGCACGATCACCGGCGACCGGGCTTCGACGGCGCCCGCGAGGACGGCCTCCATGGTGAGGTCGTTCACGACGTTGATCGCCGGCACGCCGTAGCGCTCGGCGAACGCGCGATCGACGACCGCTTTCAGGGTAGACACCGACATTCCAGGCCTCCTCGCCGGAGTGGGGCCGGTGTCCGGGCCCGGGTGTCACCGGGTCGCCGTCAGCCGGTTGCCGACATCGTAGGCTGCAACCCCGGCCCCGACAATGGGTGACCGGCCCCAACCGATTCGACGGAGTTTTTGAGTTCTTGGCACGTGGGAGCGAGTTCTCAGCGCTTTCCGGGCACAATCTCCGTCGAATTGGTTAGCGGCGGCGGCGGAAGAATCGGCGCGGCGGCGGACTCGGGGCGACGGCGGCTGGATGGTCCCAGACGCGCACGATCGACCACGCGACAGCCACGAGCGGCACGGCGAGCACGGCGCCGGCGATGCCGCCGAGCACGGTTCCCGCGGTGAGGGCGACGAGGATCACGAGTGGGTGCAGCTTGAGTGCGCCGGCCATCACGATCGGGTTCAGCAGGTCGCCTTCGAGCTGGTTGACCACGACGACGATGGCCACGACGATGAGGGCCACGATCGGCCCGTTGAAGACGAGGGCGACGAGCGCGGCCAGGATCCCGGCGATCGTCGCGCCGATCAGCGGGATGAACGCGGTGAGGAAGACGATCGCCGCGAGCGGAAGGGCGAGCGGAACCTGCAGGATGGCGAGGCTCGCACCGATGACGACGCCGTCGAAGAGGGCGATGGTCGCGGTCCCGCGCACGTACTGTCCGAGGACAGCCGGAGCGGTCTGGCCGATGCGGCGGGCTCGCGCGAGGGCGGATCCGCGCAACGGCGTCAGGAAAAAGGCCCAGATCGACGCGGCATCCTTGAGGAAGAAGAACAGGATGACGACGACGAGAGCTGCTCCGGTGAGCACCTCGGCCGCGGCGGACACCCCGGCGAGCGCACCGCTGCCGAACTCGGCACTCGTCACGAAGTCGATCACGGCGTTTCTGGCGGCCTCGAACTGGGTGGCATCGAGCGACAGCGGGCCGTTCGTCAGGTAGCCCTGCAGCTGGTCGAGGCCGTCGGAGGCCGCGGTGACGAGTTCGGACCACTGGTTGCGCACGGCGAACACGATCAGGGTCACGATGCCCCCGAGCACGACGACCCCGCCGAGCAGGGTGAGCCAGGTCGCCAGCATCCCCGGCACTCCCCTCGCGCGCAGCCAGCGCACGAGCGGGCTGAGCGCCGCCGCCAGGATGAGCGCGACCAGGGTGGGAATGACGACGAGCTTGAGCTGCACGAGGGCGAACACCACGCCGATTCCCAGCACGATCACGACGATCAGCTGGGCGCTGCGGATGCTCAGCCACCCCAGTCGGTCGACGAGCAGGGACCTCACGGTACGGTCCCGTGGGGTGCTCTCGCCCGCGGTCCCGCCTGAGGCTGAGGCTGAGGTGCCGACTGAGTTCTGAGTCTTTCGCTCCGGCTTCGCTCGCATGCCTCCCATGCTAAGCACACCCCGCGGCGCGGCCGGCGAAAATGCTGCCGAACCACAGATTCCTCAGGTCTCGTGACCGCCCCGGCCGAACCAATTCGACGGAGATTTTGGGTTTTCGATGCGTGGGAGGCGGGTCTTCCGGCTTTTAACCTAAAATCTCCGTCGAATTCGTCCGGGCGAAACGCTCGAGGACCTCACCGATGCGGCCTCTGCAGCCGCCGCAGCCGGTTCCGGCGCGGGTGGCCGAGCCGATGCAGGCGACGTCGGTGTTGCCGGCCTCCGCGGACGCCGTGATCGCACCGACCGTGACCCCGTTGCACCAGCAGACCGTCCCGTCTGGGGCGAAGGCGTCGCCGCCGCCCGCCGGGTCTACGTCGGGGCCGTCGTAGCGCAGCAGCAGCGAACGGTCGGCGGGCAGTTCGCTGCCGCGCTCGAAGAGGAGGGTGAGTTCGGCGCCGGTGCGCGGCATCCCGACGCAGATGAAGCCGGTGAGGATGCCCCCGCGCGTGACCATCTTCACGTACCGGCCGTGCTCGGGGTCCGCCCATTGCGACACGCCCAGGCGCGGCGGCGCAGGGACCGGTGCGCCCGCGCAGTCCCTGCCGTGGACGGGCTCCGCAGCCCCGTGCCCGTCGTCGGGATGGGCGGGGTCGAAGTCCCAGGGGTCCGCGCTCGTGTCGCCGGCGGTGACGACGTCGATGCCCTCCGCCTTGAGCATGACGACGCCGTGCGCCTGCACAGCGAGTGCCGGCTCGAAATCGGCGGGAGCAGCCACATCGGCGGCAGCGGCAGTCGCAGGAGAAGTGACGGCCCCGGCCCGGGCGTCGTGCTCGATTTCCGCGGTGAAGCGGGCGGCGAGCCAGTCGGCCTGGCGCCAGCCGGGTCCGATCAGGCCGGTGGGGCCTCCGGCGGGTGCAGCCTGGGAGGCACCGGGGGCCGGCCGGGGGGCGACGTGCGCGCAGTCGCCGATCGCGAAGATGGCGGGGTCGGTCCAGCTCCGCAGGGACTCGTCGACGAGGATGCCCGTCGACACGCTCAGGCCGGCGAGGCCGGCGAGCTCGGTGCGGGCGCCGATGCCGCAGCTGAGCACGAGCAGGTCTCCGGGGATCTGCTTGCCGTCGGCGCAGATCAGCGCGTCGAAGCGGTCGTGGCCGTCGGTGTCTGCGGTGAAGAGAATGCTCTCGGCCCTGGCGTGGCTGACCATGGTGACGCCGGCCCGGCGCGCGCTGCGGGCGAGCACCGTTCCGCCGCCGCGATCGAGATTGCGGTTCAGCGGAATGTCGGCGTGGTAGACAACGCAGACATCGCTCCCGGCCTGGGCCGCGGCGAGCGCGAACTCCATGCCGAGCACCCCCGCGCCGAGCACGACGATCCGGCCTCCCGAGCGCACGGTCGCGAGCACGGTCTCCGCGTCGTCGAGGTCACGGAGAGCGGTGACCCCGCGGGGCAGCGGGGCATCCGCGGTGTCGAGCGAGGCCGCATCCGACGGCGGGCACATCAGGGAGCGGCGCACCCGGGTCACCCCGTCGAGGGTCGGGACGTTGGCGCGGGCGCCGGTCGCGAGCACGATCCGGTCGTAGCCGAGGTCGGTGCCGTCGCCGAGGGTCACCGTGCGTCGCACCCGGTTGATCCGGGTGACGATCTCTCCGGTGCGGATGTCGACGCCCGCCGCCCTGGCCGCGTCGGTGTCCGTCAGGTCGAGCGCGCCACGGTCGGAGCGGCCGACGGCATAGTCGGCAATGAGCACCCGGTTGTAGGCGTCCGCGGCCTCCGCGCCGACAACGGTCAGGGTGGCGAGGCCCGCACGCACGACCGGGAGCAGTTCCTCGACGAGGCGGGCCCCGACCGGGCCGTAGCCGACGAGGACGATCCGGGTCGGTGCGGCGGCAGCGGGCACAGCACCGATCGTGCCCGCGCCGGGCACTGCGACGATCGACTCAGGCATGGGCATCCGTTCGGGTCGACCTGGCGGAAACGGCATCCGCAAGATCGGCCCCCGGCGTCCGCGTCAACGCGCGCACCCGCACGGTCGTGCGCTTGAATTCCGGCATGCCGGAGACGGGGTCGGTGACCCCGAGGGTGAGCAGGTTCGCCCGTTGGGCACCGGTGAAGTGGAACGGCAGGAACACGGTGTCCGGGCGGATGTCGCCGGTCACCTCGGCGACACAGCTGACGACTCCCTGGGCATTGCCGACCTCGACCTCGCCACCGTCGACGAGACCCAGGCGGGCGGCGGTCGCCGGGTGCACCTGGAGCCTGGCCTGCGGCTGGGCCTGCTGCAGCTCGGGCACCCGGCGGGTCTGGGCCCCCGACTGGTAGTGCTCGAGAAGCCGGCCGGTGATGAGGGTGACCGTGCCATCCCGCTGGGCGGGCGCATCCGTCACCCTGGCCTGCACGGCGACGATGCGCGCGCGGCCGTTTGCGTGCGCGAAGCCGTCGAGGAAGAGCCGAGGGGTGCCGGTCGACCCGGCCGGGTACGGCCAGTACGCGGCCTCCCCCGTGTCGAGCAGCCCGTAGCTCAGGCCGGAGTAGTCGGCGAGCCCGCCCGCGCTCGCGCGGCAGAGCTCGTCGAACACCTCGGCCGGGTCGGCGCTGAACGTGCCGGCGGAGCCGAGCCGGCGCGCGAGTTGCTGGAAGATCCAGAGTTCGCTGCGCACCCCGTCCGGCGCGCCGATCGCCGTGCGGCGGCGGATGACCCTGCCCTCGAGCGAGGTCATCGTGCCCTCCTCCTCTGCCCACTGGGTGACCGGCAGCACGACGTCGGCGAAGCGCGCGGTCTCGGAGAAGAAGAAGTCGCAGACCACGAGGAAGTCGAGGGCCTCGAGGCCGGCGCGCACCCGGTTGGAGTCCGGGGCGGACACGACGACGTTCGAGCCGTGCACGAGCAGGCAGCGGATGCCGCCAGGCGCGCCGAGCGAGTCGAGCAGCTCGATCGCGGGCACGCCGGCCCCCGGCAGGCTCTCCGGGGACACGCCCCAGACGCCGGCGACGTGGGCACGCGCGGCCGGGTCGGTGATCTTGCGGTACCCGGGGAGCTGGTCGCACTTCTGGCCGTGCTCGCGGCCTCCCTGGCCGTTACCCTGCCCGGTGAGGGTGCCGTAGCCGGAGCGGCGGGTGCCGACGAGGCCGAGTACGAGGGCGAGGTTGATCGCGGCGGTCGCGGTGTCCGTGCCGTCGACGTGCTGCTCGACTCCGCGGCCGGTGAGGATATAGGTGCCCGTCCCGGCCGAGAGGCGGCGGGCGAGGCCGCGGAGCTGCGGCACCGGGACGCCGGTGAGTTGTTGCACCCGTTCCGGCCACCACCGGGAAACGCTGCGGCGGAGGGCTTCGAAGCCGGTCGTGCGCCGGGCCAGGTAATCGGTGTCGATGAGGCCCTCCGCGATCACGATGTGCGTGAGACCGAGCAGGAGCACGAGGTCGCTGCCGGGCGTCGGCTGCACGTGCAGGCCGCCGCCGTCCTCGGTGAGGCGTGCGGTCGCCGAGCGGCGCGGGTCGACGACGATCAGGCCGCCGGCGCGGCGGGCGCCCTCGAGGTGCCCGATGAACGGCGGCATGGTCTGGGCCACGTTGGAGCCGAGGATCAGGATCGTGTCCGCCGAGTCGAGGTCCTCGACCGGGAACGGCAGTCCTCGGTCGAGGCCGAAGGCGCGGTTGCCCGCCGCTGCGGCCGAGGACATGCAGAACCGACCGTTGTAGTCGATCCGGGAGGAGCCGAGCGCGACCCTGGTGAACTTGCCGAGCTGGTAGGCCTTCTCGTTGGTCAGGCCACCGCCGCCGAAGACCCCGACCGAGTCCGCGCCGTGCTGCGCGCGGGTGTCGGCGAGCCGGGCGGCCACGAGGTCGAGCGCCTCGTCCCAGCTCGCCGGTTCGAAGCTCCCGTCCGGCTGCCGGAGCATCGGCGTCAGGATCCGCTCCGGCGACACGAGCAGTTCGGCGGCCGTCCAGCCCTTCTTGCACAGGCCGCCCCGGTTGGTGGGGAATGCCCGGCCGGCCACGGTCACGCGCGGGCGAGCCGCAGCATCCGTGCCCGCGGCGCCCATGCCCGCGGCCTCCGTGCCCGTCAGCGTCATCGCGCACTGCAGCGCACAGTACGGGCAGTGCGTGTCGACGCTCGGGCGGGCGACGGATGCGCGGGGTGCGGTCACGGGGACTCCTCCTGGTGGGTGGGTGCTGGGCGGATGCCGGCTAGATGCGCTGCCCGGCCACGGACGAGCCGCGGCGGAGGTAGCAGAACGCGGTGACGATCATCATCACGACGTAGGCGCCGATGAAGGCGTAGATCGCGGCGGTATAGCTGCCGGTCGCGACCTTGGAATTTCCGAGCACCTGCGGAATGATGAACCCGCCGTATGCGCCGATCGCGGAGATGAGGCCGAGCGCGGCCGCGGTCTTGCGCTGGGTGCTGACGTCACCGGAATTCGTGTGGGCGTCGCTCACGCCGCTGCGGGCGGCGAAGACGCTCGGGATCATCCGGTAGGTCGAGCCGTTCCCGATGCCCGTCGCGACGAAGATGAGCAGGAAGCTCGCGAGGAACAGCCAGAAGTTGCCGAGCGAGAGCACCGCGATCACGAGCAGCGCGCCGAGGGCCATCACGCCGAAGGCCGCGACGGTGACGCGGGCGCCGCCGAAACGGTCGGCGAGCCTGCCGCCGGCCGGGCGGGCGAGGGAGCCGACGAGTGCGCCGAGGAAGGCGAGGGAGATCGACGCGGCCATGATGTGGAAGGTGGAGTACTCCGGGAACTGGTCGGCGATGAGCTTCGGGAAGACGCTCGCGAAGCCGATGAAGGAACCGAAGGTGCCGATGTAGAGCAGCGCGAGGATCCAGAGGTGCGGCTCGCGGAGGGCCGCGAGCGAGCCGGCGAAGTCGGCCCTGGCGCTCGAGAGGTTGTCCATGTACTTCCAGGCGCCCCACATCGCGACGAGGATGAACGGCACCCAGAACCAGCCCGCGAGCGAGAGGTTCAGGGTTCCGGCGGCGCCGATCGTGATCACGATCGGGACGACGAGCTGGGCGACGGCGGCACCGAGGTTTCCGCCGGCAGCGTTGAGCCCGAGGGCCCAGCCCTTCTGCTTCTGCGGGTAGAAGTAGGTGATGTTGGACATCGAGCTCGCGAAGTTGCCGCCGCCGAGGCCGGCAAGGCCCGCGACGACGAGCATCACCGGGAACGGGGTGGCCGGGTTGCCGACGCAGAAGCCGAGGGCGATCGACGGGATCAGCAGCAGCCCGGCCGAGATGATGGTCCAGTTGCGGCCGCCGAAGCGGGCGACCATGAACGTGTACGGGAAGCGCAGCGTCGCGCCGACGAGGCTCGGCATCGAGATGAGCCAGAAGATCTGACCGGTGTCGAAGGTGAAGCCGGCCTTGGGCAGCTGCACGACGACGATGCTCCAGAGTTGCCAGATCACGAAGCCGAGGAATTCGGCGAAGATCGACCACTTGAGGTTGCGGGAGGCGATGGCTTTGCCGCCGTCGTTCCACTGTTCGGTGTCTTCGGCGTTCCAGTTGTCGATCCACCGGCCGGGGCGGTGGACCAGGCTCGGGCCGGTGCGGAGGCCGGTTGTGGGGGTATCGACTGCAGTCATGGTGTTCTCCTCGGGATGGGTGTGCGGGGGGAAGTGCAGGGGAAGGACGGTGGGAAGGTCAGGCGGCTTCGGGCAGGGGCAGGTGCACGTGCACCTCGCCGTCTTCGACCCTGACCGGGTAGGTGCGCAGCGAGTACTCGGCGGAGGTGAAGCATTCGCCGGTCTCGAGGTCGTAGACCTGCTTATGCAGGGGGGAGGCGATGGTGAACCGGTCACCGCGCGATCCGACGATGCCGCGGCTCATCACGAATGACCCGGTTGCGGGGTCGCGGTTGTCGACGGCGTACAGACCGCCGTCCGGAAGCAGCAGGATGGCGAGCTGCTCATCGCCGATCAGGGCGGCTTCGCCCCAGAGCGGCTCGAGTTCATCGAGGGAACAAACGCGGATCCAGGTACCGGGGTGGTTCACGAGTGATCCCGCTTTCTGTGAGGTCTGCCACGCCGGGTGGGCGATTCCCTCACGCTAAATCGGCCACGTTTCGCGGGTCCGCGCCGGGCGCGTCGAATGCGTAAAGAAGTCCTCACCCTTCCCCGGCGGGCCGGTGAGGTCCCGGTCACACCTTGTTACATGGGCGCAACCGAGGGGAAACGCGGCCCTTTTAGGCTGGCAGCACCACCTACGGAAGGCTCCGCCATGGACAACGTCACGTTCGACGCCGCTGGGGCAGCCACCCGGCCTTCCGGCGTCCCCCGACGCATCGTCGTCATCGGCGGCGGCCCCGCCGCGCACCGGTTCGCCGAGGCCATGCAGGCGAGGTCGAAGCCCGGTGAGGACAGCGAGCTCCTCGTCCTCGGCGACGAGCGCCACCTGCCGTACGACCGGGTCGCCCTCTCCCGCCGTCTCGTCGACTCCGAGGACCTCACCCTCGGCGACCGGGCGCTCTGGGAGGCCCCCGGCATCGCTTACCGCGGCGGCAGCCGGGTGGACAGCATCGACCCGGCCGGCCGCACCGTCACCCTCGCCGACGGCGAGACCCTCTCCTACGACGAGCTCGTCTTCGCGACGGGATCGTCCGCCACCGTCCCTCCCATCCCCGGTGCCGAAGCAGGCCACGTCTACCGCACCATCGAGGACGTCGACTTCCTCGTCGCCGAAGTCGCCCGTCTCCGCGAGCGGCTCGGCCGGCCGGCGAACGTCGTGGTCGTCGGCGGCGGACTCCTCGGCCTCGAGGCCGCCGGGGGCCTGCAGCGTCTCGGAGGCTCGGCCACGATCGTGCACTCCGGCCGCTGGCTGATGAGCGCGCAGCTCGACGAGGGGGCCGGGCAGGCGCTCGGCCGGCTGATCCAGGCCCAGGGCATCAGTCTCGCCCTCGGCAACCGTCCCACCGAGGTGCTCACTTCCCCGACCGGCCGTGTGCTCGGCGTCACGCTCACCGACGGCACCCAGCTGCACGCCGACCTCGTCGTCTTCTCGATCGGCATCACCCCGCGCGATGAACTCGCCCGCGCGGTCGGCCTCGACCTCGGCCCGCGCGGCGGCATCGAGATCACGGATGCCTGCGGCACGTCGATCCCCGGCATCTGGGCCATCGGCGAGGTCGCGAGCGTGAACGGCAGCTGTGTCGGTCTCGTCGCCCCCGCGAACGCGATGGCCGAGGTCGTCGCCGATCGGCTGCACGGCGGCGCCGCCGTCTTCCCCGGCGTCGACGACGCCACCAAGCTCAAGCTCTCCGGGGTCGAGGTCGCGAGCTTCGGCGACGCCCTCGGGGCCACAGAGCACTCCCTCGAAGTCGTCTATGCGGACCCGGCCAGGGGTTTGTACCAGAAGATCGTCGTGACGAACGATGCGAAGACCCTCCTCGGCGGCATCTTCGTCGGCGACGCCTCGCCGTACACGGCGCTGCGGCCCCTGCTCGGTCGCGAGCTCGGCGCCGAGCCGAGCGCCTACCTCTCCGCGGCCGGCGCCGAACCGCCGGCAAGCAGTGACCTGCCGGATGACGTGCAACTCTGCTCCTGCAACAACGTGTCGGTCGGCGCCGTGCGCGCCGCCATCCGCGGCGATGAGCACACGGAGGCGTGCACGGAACTCGGCCCGCTCAAGGCGTGCACGCGGGCCGGCACCCAGTGCGGTTCCTGTGTGCCCCTGGTCAAGAAGATCCTCGAAACCGAACTGACGAGGGCGGGCGTCACCGTTTCCCACGCCCTCTGCGAGCACATCGCGCTCAGCCGGAGCGAACTCTTCGAATCCGTCCGCATCCTGCAGCTGACCGACTTCGACGAGATCATGGGCCGGTTCGGCAGTGGACTCGGCTGCGACATCTGCAAGCCCGTGATCGCCTCGATCCTCGCGACGCAGACCTCGGGCTACATCCTCGACGGCGGCCGCGGCGCCCTGCAGGACACCAACGACCGCGCCCTCGCCAACATGCAGAAGGACGGCACGTACTCGGTCGTGCCCCGGATCCCGGGGGGCGAGATCACGCCGGCCAAGCTCAAGGTCATCGCCGAAGTCGCCGCCGACTTCAACCTCTATACGAAGATCACCGGCGGCCAGCGCATCGACCTGTTCGGCGCCCGTCTCGAACAGCTTCCCGACATCTGGAAGATCCTCGTCGAGGCCGGGTTCGAGTCCGGCCAGGCCTATGGAAAGTCCCTCCGCACGGTGAAGAGCTGCGTCGGGTCGACCTGGTGCCGCTTCGGCGTGCAGGACTCCGTCGCGATGGCGATCAACCTCGAACTGCGCTACCGGGGGCTCCGCGCACCGCACAAGTTCAAGCTCGGTGTCTCCGGGTGCGCCCGCGAGTGCGCGGAGGC
Source organism: Cryobacterium zhongshanensis (assembly GCF_022760445.1). Taxonomy (NCBI): domain Bacteria; kingdom Bacillati; phylum Actinomycetota; class Actinomycetes; order Micrococcales; family Microbacteriaceae; genus Cryobacterium; species Cryobacterium zhongshanensis. Next base: position 43,637 of record NZ_JALGAR010000007.1, read on the forward strand.
GCGCAGCAAGGACGTCGGCATCATCGCAACCGACCAGGGCTGGAACCTCTACGTCGGCGGCAACGGCGGCTTCCAGCCCGCCCACGCCCAGCTCCTCGCCCAGGACCTCGACGACGAGACCCTGATCCGCTACATCGACCGCTACCTGATGTACTACATCCGCACCGGCGACCGCCTGCAGCGCACCGCACGCTGGCAGGAAGACCTCGAGGGCGGGCTCGACCACGTGCGCGACGTCGTCTGCAACGACTCTCTCGGCATCGCCGACGAACTCGAGGCCGCGATGCTCGTCCACGTCGGCAACTACGAGGACGAATGGGCCGCCACCCTCAAGGATCCGGAGCGCCTGCGTCGGTTCCGGTCCTTCGTCAACGCCCCCGGCACCGCGGACCCCGCTCTCCTGCAGGTCATCGAACGCGATCAGCCCCGCCCGGCGCGCCCGGCGGAGCGGGAGGCCGTGCTGGTCTCCGGCCTGAGCATCCCGGTCAGACCCCGCGACGCGACCGCGAACTCCGGCGCGACCACCACCACCACCACCAGCGAACGCACCATCGAACTGCGACAGGGAGTGTGAACCATGGACATCAGCCTCGACCTGGCCGGCCGCCGGGTGCTCGTCTTCGGAGGTGCCCTCGCGGCCAGACGGGTACTCGCCCGGTTCCTGGCCGCTGAGGCGATCGTCTACCTGGCCTCTGTTCCCGTCGACGGGCATCCGCCGGAGAGACCGCACCCGCAGGTGCGCCCCGTCGAATACCCGCATTTCCCGCACGGCTGGCGCGACCTCGTCTCCGCGGTCGACCTCGTCGTGCTCGTCGAAGTGTCCGCGGCCACCGAGCGCATCATCGTCGATGCCTGCGCCTCGCAGCGGGTCTGGCTGAGTCGCGAACCAGCGGCATCCGTTGCCCCGCTCGGACGGGTGACGCTCGTCGGCGGTGGCCCCGGCGACGACGGCCTGCTCACGATGGCCGCCGTCCAGGCCCTCCGCGACGCCGACATCGTCTTCTACGACAAGCTCAGCCCGCACGACCGGCTCGACGAGTGGTGCCCCGGCGCCGAGCACGTCGACGTCGGCAAGACACCGGGGCACCACGCCACCCCGCAGGCCGAGATCGAGCGGATGCTCGTCGACAGCGCCCTCGCCGGCCTCACCGTCGTCCGGCTCAAGGGCGGCGACCCGTTCGTGTTCGGGCGCGGCGGCGAGGAAGTGGTCGCGTGCCGCGAGGCCGGGGTTCCGGTCACGGTCATCTCCGGAGTGACGAGCGCGATCTCGGTGCCGGCCGCAGCGGGCATCCCGGTCACCCACCGGGACCTCAGCCGGGTCTTCACCGTGCTCTCCGGCCACGCGCCGCTGAGCGAGAACGAACTCGCGCACCTCGCCGGGCTCGGCGGCACGATCGTGGTCCTGATGGGCATCGGAACGCTGCCACACCTCACCGCCGGGCTCGCCCGCCACGGGATGCGCACCGACATGCCCGTCGCGATCGTCGAGCAGGGCTTCTCCGCACGCCAGCGCACCACGAAGGCCCGGCTCGACACGATCACCCCGCTCGCCGCGAAGCTCGGCGCCCGCTCCCCCGCCGTCCTCGTGATCGGCGAGGTCGTACGATTGTCCGAGCACGACGACGCCGCCAGTGATGAACTGTTGCAGGCCATCGCGAGCAACGCCGAGCACTGACTGAACGCCCGACACCGACCGGGGACATCCGCCCCGCACGCCGGTCCGTGTCGCCACAGCCCACCGACACCACCCGACGAGCCGGAGACACCGTCAACGACACGAGCGCCGAAGCCAGCCAGCCCGGGTTCCGCGCTGACCAGCTCGAGGGATTCCGCATCGCCGTCACGAGCGATCGGCGCTCGGAGGACCTCATCGCCGCGTTCGAGCGCCGGGGAGCCGAGGTCGTCCACGCGCCCGCCATCCGGATCGCGGCGGCCGCCGACGACGCCCGGATCACGAGCGACACCGAGGCGATCATCGCCGGCCGGCCCGACGTCCTCCTCGCGACGACCTCGTACGGCATCCGGCGCTGGTTCGAAGCAGCGGATGCCGCGGGTATCGGCCACGAGCTCACCGAGACCCTCGAGCACTCCAGCATCCTCGTGCGCGGTCCGAAGGCGCGCGGCGCCGTCCGGGCGGCCGGCCTCGACGACGACGGGATGAGCGACGAGGAAACCACCAAGTCCCTCGTCGACTACGTGCTGCGGGACGGCGCGGCCGGCAAGACGATCGCGGTGCAACTGCACGGCTTCACCGACCAGCCCCAGCTCGAACGCCTCGTCGCGGCCGGCGCGACGGTGCTGACCGTCGCGCCCTATCGCTGGCTGCTGCCGGAGGACTCCGCACGCGTGCTCCGCCTCGTCGACCTGATCTGCGCGGGCGGCGTCGATGCCGTCACCTTCACGAGCGCCCCGGCGGTGATGGCGCTGTTCGGGGTCGCCGACTCGATCGGCCGGCTCGACGAATTGCAGGACGCCTTCAGCGAGACCGTCGTCGCCGCGGCCGTCGGCCCGGTCACGGCCGGGCCCCTGATCGCCGCAGGACTCGCACCGATCGTGCCTGAGCGGTTCCGGATGGGCGCACTGATCAAGCTCGTCTGCGACCACCTCGAGCAACAGCGGGTGCTGCGCCTCGACACCCGGTTCGGGCCCGTCGAGCTCCGCGGCCGGCTGTTCTCCGTCGCCGGCGCCCGAACCACCCTGCCGCCGAGCTCACTGACGCTGCTGCGGGTACTGCTCGCTGCGGGGGGCACGGTCACCTCCCGGGCGAGCCTGACCGCGACGCTGCCGGAGATGCAGGACGACCACGCGGTCGACGTCGCGATCAGCAGGCTGCGCCAGGCGCTCCCCGAACCGGGCCTCGTCGCGACGGTGATCAAGCGCGGCTACCGGATCGACGTCTGACCCGCCACCCGCGTTCCGAATTCAGGAGTTGAGCATGTTCCGGGCTTGAATTAGGCCGGAACGGCGCCGAAAGCGGTGCGACTCCTGAATTCGGAACGGGACGGACGGACGTGCGGCTAGGCGCGGGGCGGCATCCGCGCGGCAGCGACGGCCTCGAGCACGTCTTCTGAACCGGCGTAAATGCCGGAGCGGCGCGGCCAATGGCTGATCACGTCGGTGAAGCCGAGTTCCGCGGCCCGGCCGACGGCGTCATCGAACGCTCCGACGCTCTGCAGGGAGTAGCTGCCACCGCTGTCCAGGTTGAGGTACCTGTCGATCGAGGCCGGCTCGCGACCGAGCGCGTGCGCGGCATCGTCGAGGCGCCCGGCCAGGGTGGCGACCGCGGCCCACCAGGCGTCGCCGGTCGCGCCGTCCGGTCCCGTCGTCACCCAGCCTTCTCCGTGGGTCGCAGCGAGGCGAAGCCCCTTCGGCCCGTTCGCCGCGATCACGAAGGGCAGCCGCGGCGCCTGCACGGGCGCGCCGACCATGCGCGCACCGACGGCCGTGAACCAGTCGCCGCTGAAGTCGATCCCGGCCGTGCTGCCCTCCGCTTCCCCGCGCAGCAGCAGGTCGAGCAGGGTGACGAATTCGGTGAACCGCGCGTGCCGTTCCGGCCCGGTGTATGCGCGCTGCCCGAGCACGGTCGCGTCGAAACCGGTGCCGCCCGACCCGACACCGAGCAGGAACCGCCCGCCCGACAGCTCATCGAGTGTCGCGAGTTCCTTGGCGAAGGGCACCGGATGCCGGAAGTTCGGATTCGAGACGAAGGTGCCGAGTCGCAGCTCGCGGGTCACGAGCGCGGCCGCCGTGAGGGTGGGAATCGTGGCGTGCCACGGTTCGTCGGCGAGGCTGCGCCAGGACAGGTGGTCGTAGGTCCAACCGTGGTCGAAGCCGAGCCGTTCGGCTCCCCGCCACTTGCGGGCGGCTTCCGGCCAGGGGTCCTGGGGCAGGATGACGATTCCATAGCGCATGCTGTGAGTTTACGACCGCGCCTCCGCAGCCCCCTGCACTCGCGACCGCCGGCCCGGGCGTCGCGCAGACATGCTTAATGCACGCTCGATCTGAGTCCAGCAGTGCAATATGAAGAGTTCTTTAGGTATATTAATAGCAGATTGATAGACTGTACCCCATAAGGGGGCCTCCCATTTCCAGTCATCAGGCTTTTCGTTCATTCGTTCCCACCGTGCTCCGTCGATGTCTGCTTCTCGCGGCAGCGCTCGTCCTCGCCGCCGTCACCGTGGCGGTCCTTCCCGTTCCCGCAGCCTCGGCCGCTCCGCTCGGCAGCAGCGTCACCCAGTGCAACGGCGTTGCCGGGATCGGCGGCGGCACCGGTGCGGTCGAATGCTCCGTCGTCGTCGAGAACCACCTCAACCTCGCGACCGGCGCGACGAGCTCGACCGTCAGCACGATCGTCTGCGTCCACGCGGCCAACACCCTCGTCGACTGCGGCGCCCCCACCGTCGTCGCGGCCACGACGCTCGTCACGACCGTCTCCCAGTGCAACGGTTCGATCAACGTCGGCGGCGGCAACACCCTGTGCTCCGTCAGCGTGGTCAACACCCTGACCGGATCCACCACGCCGAAGCCCGCGACCGTCAACCAGTGCGTCGGCTCCGGCGTATCGACGACCCTCGACTGTGCGCCCGTGAGCAACACGAGCGGCGCAGCGGTGACACAGTGCAACGGTTCGGGCAACGGCGGCGGCGGCGATGTCTATTGCCGCGTCGACACGGCATCGACGACCACGGCGCAGCTCCCCGTGACGGTCAACCAGTGCAACGCCTCGAGCAACGGCGGCGGTTCGACCGTCCGCTGCACGACCTCCCTGCTCACCCGGGTAGTGGCCGCCACCCCGTCGACCCCCGCTGCCTCCGTTCCGGCCCCGTCCGCTCCCGCCCTGTCCACGACAGGAACGACCCCTGCAGTCTCCGCTGCCACTCCCCCGGTCGACTCCGGCACCCCCTCCACCGGGACGACCTCACCGAACCCCGTGACCATCACGTCAGCCGCTCGGGCCGGCGTGCTGCCGCCCGTCGACTTCTCCCGGCTCGCGCACACCGGAGTCGACGTCGAACCGGTCCTGAACACCGGGATCGCGCTCGTTACCTCCGGGCTGCTCCTCGTCGGGTTCGCGACCCGGCGCCGCACCCGCGCCTGGATTCTCCGCCTGACCGAGACCCGCTGAGTCCCGTCACCCCGGACGATCCATCGCAGGGCCGTGCGTTTGTCGGCGCGCAGTGACACACTCGAGCCATGAGCAGCCGAGAGTACGTGACCCGATGCGCCATCGTTCCGCCGTATCTCCTGGTGCGACTCGCCCGGCTCGACGACCCGCGCTACGCGGGTGCGGCCGAGGCGGCACGGCATTCGCTACTGCGGGACGCGCCGCTGCGCGAGCGACGCAGCGCGGCGCATCCGCCGGCCGCGCGCCCGACGGCCCGCGGTACGAACGCCACTCCCGGTGAGCTCGACCGGGCCGTTTCGGATGCCGGTGGCCTCGAACGCCTGCCCGGCCGCCTGGTGCGGTCGAAGCTCCAGGTCCCCGTCGGCGACGTCACGGTGAACGAGGCCTGGGACGGCCTCGGCCACACCCACGCCCTGTTCTGGACCCGGTTCGGTCACGACTCCATCGACGGCCACGGGATGCCCATGGAGGCGAGCGTGCACTACGGCCGCGACTACGACAACGCCTTCTGGGACGGCGAGCGGATGGTCTTCGGCGACGGCGACGGGCAGGTGTTCACCCGGTTCACCGCGTCCCTGACGGTGATCGGCCACGAGCTCACCCACGGGGTCACCCAGTTCAGCGCCAACCTGGCCTACGAAGGGCAGTCGGGGGCGCTCAACGAATCAGTGTCCGACGTGTTCGGCGCACTCGTCGAGCAGTTCGCCCTCGGGCAGTCCGTCGCCGAGGCGAGTTGGCTGATCGGTGCGGGGCTCTTCACCGACCAGGTCCAGGGCGCTGCGCTGCGCTCGCTCAAGGCCCCGGGAACGGCATACAACGACGACGTGCTCGGCATGGACCCGCAGCCGTCGGACATGGCCGGCTACGTCGACGGAGAAGACGACAACGGCGGCGTGCACCTTAACTCGGGCATCCCGAACCGGGCGTTCTACCTCGTGGCCGCCGAGCTGGGCGGCAACGCCTGGGAGAGCGCCGGCCAGATCTGGTTCGATACCCTCACGAGCGGAACGCTGCGGCCCCGCGTCGACTTCGCCGGGTTCGCGCGCGCGACCGTCACGGCGGCGACCAGGCGGTTCGGCCCCGGCTCCCGTGAGCACGCCGCCGTCGTCGCCGGTTGGAGTGGCGTCGGGCTCGGGAAAGGACTCGGCGGAGTAACATCGCGGGCATGAAGGTCATCGTTTCGCGAAGCGGTGGCATCGCCGGAGTGCGGGTCACCTGGGAGGTCCAGGTCGATGATCAGGCCGACCCGACGGCGTGGGCCGATTTCCTCGCGTCCCTGCCCTGGGACGACGTCGTCGAGAGGGCGCCGGAACCGGACCGCTACGTGTACCGCATCCGGTGCGCCCCGCACGAGGTCGTGCTCACGGAACCGGACCTGTCCGGCCCCTGGCGGCAGCTCGTCGACCGGGTGCGCACCGCACACGACCACGACTGACGCCCCGACGACCGCCACCGCCGCGCTCGGGGTGCGCTCGGGGTGCGCGTCCCCTGGTCGCCGGGCCGTGCGGCGCCACCGGACATTCGGGTCTGCCCTGAGTTCGCCGTGACCGCGCAGGGTGGTGGCGGAGTACCCGGTTGCGTGGGAATATGAACCATGGAAACCAACGACCTGTATCCGGTGCATGTCCTCGACGAAGAGGAATGCTGGGACCTCCTGATCTCCTCGAGCTTCGGTCGCCTCGCCCTCAGCATCGCGGGCGAGCCGGACATCTACCCGGTCAACTTCGTGGCGGCCGACCGGCGCCTGGTCTTCCGCACCGCGGAGGGCACCAAGCTCCTCGAACTCACCGTGAACAACAAGGTCGCCTTCGAGACGGACGGCATCGGACGCGACGAGGCCTGGAGCGTCGTCGCCAGGGGCAGGGCGCGGGTGCTCGAGCACCAGGCCGACATCGATGCCGCAGACCAGCTGCCCCTGCGCCCTCTCGTGCCGACCCTCAAGTACATCTACGTGGAGATCGTCCCGGAGACGGTCAGCGGTCGTCGGTTCACGCTCGGGCCAGAGCCCGAACGGTACTGATGAGCGGTACGGCCGTTCCCGGCACCGTCCTGATCACCGGAACCTCCTCGGGGATCGGGCTGCAGGCCGCGGTTGCGACCGCCCGCTCCGGGCACACGGTCGTCGCGACCATGCGCACCCTCGAGGGAGCGCGCGCCCTGCGCGACGCGAGCGCAACCGCCGGCGTCACCCTCGACATCCGCCGCCTCGACGTGACGGAACCCGGGTCGATCACCGAGGTCATCGCGCACATGCTCGACCGGTACGGCCGGATCGACGCCGTGGTGAACAACGCAGGCGCCGGACACGTCGGCACGATCGAGAACGAGGGCCTCGACGTCGTGCGGGCGGTCATGGAGGTCAACTTCTTCGGTGTCGTAAGCGTCACCCGGGCGGCGCTCCCGCACCTGAGACAGAGCCGCGGCCGGCTGATCACCGTCACGAGCGTGGGCGGCGTCGTCGGCCAGCCCTTCAACGAGGCGTACTGCGCCGCGAAGTTCGCGGTCGAGGGCTTCATGGAGAGTCTCGCCCCCGTCGCAGCGACCGCAGGGGTCGCGGTCACGGTCGTCGAACCCGGCGCGGTCGCGTCGTCCTTCATCGACAACGTCGGCCTCGACCCGCGCGCCAGTCCGCCGAACGATCCATACGCATCCGCCCTCGCGGGGTACCTCGCCAGGGCCGCACAGTCGTTCAGCGCCGCGCAATCGGCGGAGAGCGCCGGGGCCTCCGTCGCGGCACTGCTCGACGGCGAGCGGCCGCCGTTCCGGGTGCAGACCTCCGACGCGGCGCGCGCGTTCGTCGGCGTCAAGCTCGCCGATGCCGACGGCTCCGCCGTGCAGCGGATGACCGCCGGCTGGCTCGACTAGCGGCCTCGACCAGCGGCCTCGACTACCGGCTGAGGCGCAGGAAGCGGAGCACGGCCAGCCCGTAGGCATCCGCCACGTCGGCCGCCTCGACGGCCTCGAGCGTTCCCGCGAGCAGCGCGGTGACCCGGTAGGCGTCGTCGCCGAGCCGTTCGAGGGAGTGGAAGGCCGCTCCGAGCATCTCCCGGAGCTGGTCCTCCCTTGGGAGCCAGAGGGCGTCTTCGAGGGCGAGCGAGTCGAGTGCCCATTCGGTCGTTCCGTTGAACCCGAGAATGGTGCCGGTGTCGAATTCGTGCGGCTCGATGGTCATCTCGCTGACCGTGAACACCTCGACGTCGAAGCCGGCCCGTTCGATCCGGAACGCGTCGCCGGAGGACGGCCGCCAGGCGAGCCCGGCGGCTTCGAGGGCGCGGGCGCAGTCAATTGAGATCATGGGACATTCTCATCCGGACGAACGCAGACCACTAGCGTTGAAGGGAAGAGTTTTCAGGAGGCAGTACCGTGACCCGAACCGTGAACCTGACGGTGCACGTCAAGCCCGGCAGCCGCAAGGGTCCCCTCGTCGCCGTCGACGACCCGGCCGCGCTCGGCACCCCTGCGACGACGAGCGCTCCGGCGGATGCCTCGCTCACGGTCTACCTGCAGCAGCGGGCCGTCGAGGGCGCCGCCAACGACGCCCTCGTCAAGCTGCTCGCGAAGCACTTCGCCGTCTCGAAGAGCGCCGTCACGATCGTGCGCGGACACACCTCGCGGGTTAAACACGTGCGCATCGACCACGAGTCGTGATCGATGCGCACGGGAACCGCCGGTAGCGGTGCGGCCTAGCTGACGCCGCGCAGGTCGATCACGAAGATGAGGGTCTGACCGGAGAGGCGGTGTCCTCCGCCGGCGGGACCGTACGCCAGGTGCGGCGGCACGACGAGCTTGCGACGCCCGCCGACCTTCATGCCGGGGATGCCCTGCTGCCAGCCCGCGATGAGCGAGCGCAACGGGAAGTTGATCGACTGGCCACGGCTCCACGAGGAGTCGAATTCGTCGCCGGTGTCGTATTCGACACCGAGGTAGTGCACGTCGACGGTCGCGCCGGGAGTCGCCTCGGCGCCCTCGCCAACCACGATGTCGGTAATGGAGAGCTCCGTGGGCGCTGGGCCCTCCGGTGCGTCGAGTTCGGGCTTGGTGTTCAGATCAGTCATGCACCCATCCAATCGGATATCCCGGCAGCATGCACGCTGAAAATTACCCCTTGCGCGAACGCCCCTCGAAGGCGCACGATGTCAGCAAGAACTCGTCATCCGGGAGAGTCGTCGGCAGTGCCACACCACCGGATGACGAGTTCACTCGTCAACCGGCAGCCCGTTAACCGGCCGCTCGTCGACCGGCCGCGCGTCGACCGGCCGCGCGCGGCATCCGTCGTCGGGCAGCGGATGCCTGCCCTCAGCCGATGACGACCGCCCGGTGCGCCTGGACGAGGGCGAGAAGTTCGGCCTCGTCGGCGCGGGCGACCCGGTCTGCGGTGCCGTTCAGCATCCGCTGCCTGGCGAAGGCGAGCCGGGTCGCGTCGGCGATGAACCGGCGCATCGCGAGGCGACGTTGCCGCGGCTGCCCGGCGGCCCAGGCGCGCGCCTGCCGCCGCCCGGGACCCGTCGCGAGCATCGAGACCTCGCGGGGCGTGAACCAGCCGGCCGCGGCGTACTCGCCGAGCCGGGCGACGGTGATCCGCTCCTCCTGGCGCCGGAGCAGCACGACGGCGACGATGTAGCCGATGAAGAGCGGGAGCTGTACGAGCACGTAGTAGAAGAGCAGGGCGGAGTCGCTCGTGAGCAGGTAGGCCGCGCCGTTCCAGAGTGCGTGCAGGGCGACCGCGAGCGCAAATCCGGCGAGGACGATCAGCACCCGGCCGAGTGCGCCGCCGGCCCTGCTGCGGCTCGCGATGCCGAACGCGATCCCGGTGCACGCGGTGAAGGTGACGTGGGCGAACGGGGAGAAGACCCCGCGCACGAGGAACGTGAAGCCGAGGCTGTCCGTTCCGCCTTCGAGCATGGCCACCCCGAAGTATTGGATGTTCTCGGAGAACGCGAAGCCGGCCGCGATCGTCGCCGCGTAGACGATGCCGTCGACGGGTCCGTCGAACTGACGCCGGAGCACGAGGAACAGCAGCAGGATCCCGACGCCCTTCGCGCCCTCCTCGACGAGGGGCGCCTGCAGCACGGCGGCGAACGCGTCGGTGCCTGCTCCGGCCTCGGAGCCGGGGCGGGAACTCCCCGCCGCGGCGAGCGCGAGCTGCACGCCGAGGTCGAAGACGAGGGCGGTGACGATGGAGATACCGGCTCCCCAGAGGAAGGCGAACCAGAGCGCCGGACGGGGTTCCGGCTCCCAGCGGTCGATCCAGCGCACCACGAGCAGGATGCCGGTGAGCGGCACAAGGGCGAGCAGCAGGCACAGCCCGAGGGCGGATGCGCCGAGGAACGTGGACAGGTAGACGAAGACGAGCAGCAGGGCCAGGCCCCCGAGCACGAGCCCGATCACCGTCAGGGCGATCAGGCCGCCGGGGGTGCGGCGCACGGGTGCGGTCCACACCGGAGACACCGGTGTCGTGGGAGCGCCGAGAGTCGGGGCGGCGGCACCGGGTGCGGGAGCTGGCTCAAGGGTCATGACCCACAGGATAGCGGCCAGGCCGGTTGCGGCTCCCACCGCGTTCGGGGGTCGCATGCAGCACGCGCGGCTCGTGCAGGGCTCGTACAGGGCTCGTGCGGCGGGGTCGGCGATGTCCGAATTCCGCTACCGTCGCCGGGCCGGGGATGGCAGGCTGGATGCGTGACCCCTCCCGACGCCATCAGACACTCGCCCGGCCGGTCCGGCACGACCGGCCGGTCCAGCATCACCGCCCGGTCCGGCACCGCGGAACGCGGCGACGACCGCCTGGCCGACCCGGTCTTCGCCGAACGGTACCGCGCGATGAGCTCCCGAGACGCGCGCTTCGACGGCCAGTTCATCACGGGCGTGCACACGACCGGGATCTACTGCCGGCCGAGCTGCCCGGCGGCGACCCCCCGGCCGGGCAATGTCACCTTCTACCTGACGAGCGCCGCGGCGCACGAGGCGGGCCTGCGCGCCTGCAAGCGCTGCCTGCCCGATGCGGTGCCCGGCTCCCCCGACTGGAACACGAGGGACGACCTCGCCGCGCGCGCGATGCGGCTGATCGACGACGGCACCGTCGAACGCGACGGCGTGCCCGGCCTCGCCCGCCGCCTCGGTTACACCCCGCGCCACCTCACCCGGGTCCTCGTCGCAGAGCTCGGCGCCGGTCCCCTCGCCCTCGCCCGGGCGCACCGCGCCCAGACCGCGCGCCTGCTCCTGCTCGGCACCGCCCTCCCGATCAGCGAGGTTGCCTTCGCCGCCGGATTCGGCAGCGTGCGCCAGTTCAACGACACGATCGCCGCGGTCTACGAGCGCACTCCCGGCGAGTTGCGCCGCTCGGCGCGCGCGACACGTGCCGGCGGGCCCGCGGGCGACACCAGGGCGGCCGCTCGAGGCGCGACCGACGCAGGACGATCGGCCACCGCGCGCACGGCGCCGGCCGCGCGCGACCGGCGCCCGGAGCCCGCGGGCCCGCGGGTCGCCGCGCCCGCGCCAGGGGCCGGTCTCCCCTCAGCGCTGCGGCCCCCGCTCCTCGTGTCCGACCGGGCGGATGCCGCCGGCCGCGCCCCCGGGGAGCCGGCCGTTCTCGCCGGGCCGGGCACGGGCATCCGCCTGCTGCTGCCCGCGCGAGCGCCGTTCGACGGGGCAGGGGTGCTCGCGTTTCTCGGCACCCGGGCGATCCCGGGGGTCGAGCTCGCCGGCCCGGGCACCTATGCGCGCACACTGCGCCTGCCGCACGGGTCCGCGACGGTCGAGCTGAGCCTCGCCGGCACCGCGGACGCGCCCCAACTGGCCTGTACGGCTCGGCTCGGCAGCCTCGACGACCTCGCCCCGCTCGTGAGCCGGGTGCGCCGGTTGCTCGACCTCGACGCCGACGCACAGGCCATCGACCGGGCGCTCTCCGCGGACCCGCTGCTGGCGGGGGCGGTGCGCGCGGCCCCGGGGATCCGCCTGCCCGGGAGCATGGACCCGGAGGAGACCCTGTTCCGGGCGCTGTTCGGGCAGCAGGTCTCCGTCGCGTCCGCCCGCACGGCACTCACCCGGTTGTGCGCGGAGCTCGGCGAAGCATTGCCGCTCGCCCTGCCGGCGACAGCGACCCCGCCGGCGACAGAGACCCTGCCGGCGCGGGCGCCCGCGTCCGCCTCGGGCGCGGAGCCCGCGCCGGGCCTGGACCGGCTGTTTCCGACGGCGGAACGCATCGCGGCCGACGGGCACCGCGTGCTGCGCGGACCGGCCAGGAGGATCGCTGCGATCCTCGGCGTCGCCGAAGCACTCGCGACCGGCGAGCTCGCGCTGTCGACCGCGGATTCCCGGGAGTCCCTCACCGGGAAGCTCACCGCGCTGCCCGGGATCGGACCGTGGACCGCCGGCTACGTGGCCATGCGCGTGCTGGGGAGTCCGGACATCCTCCTCACGAGCGACCTGGCCCTCCGCCAGGGCGCCGCCCGGCTCGGCCTGCCGGCGGACCCGCGCGCCCTCGCGGCACACGGCGGGAGCTGGGCTCCCTGGCGGAGCTACGCCGGGATGCACCTGTGGCGGGCCGCCGGGCTCCCCGGGCCGGCTGCGGCGTAGCGCGCACGAATGGCGGCTACTCTAGGCAGGTGAAGTTTGCGCACCTCAGAGTTGATGGCCAGTCCACGCCCCGCCTGGCGGCGGTGTTCGGGGAATCCGCGCTTTTTCTCGACGAGGTCCTCGAGGACGCCCCGCGCGACCTGCAGGACCTGATCGAACGCGGCAGCGCCGAATACGACCGGGTGCGGGCGCTCAGCGAGAACGCAGCAGCCCACGGGGCGACGCTCACTCCGCTCGAGGAGCTGCGCTACTCATCCGCCGTGCTGCGGCCGCCGCAGATCATCGCGATCGGCGCGAACTACGCCGCACACTCCGACGAGCTCAAGCTGCGGACCGAGACCGGCGCGATCCTGTTCTCGCTCTGGCCGAACTCACTCACCGGACACGGGTCGACGGTCACCTGGGCGAGCGACATCGCCACCCAGGTCGACTACGAGGCGGAGCTCGGCGTCATCATCGGGCGCCCGGCCCGCAACGTCTCGGTGCGCGACGCCCTCGACTACGTGTTCGGGTACACGGTCGTCAACGACATCACTGCCCGCAACCTGCAGTTCTCCGAGGCCCAGTGGTCGCGGTGCAAGTCCTTCGACGGCTTCACCCCGACCGGCCCCATCGTCGTCACCCGCGACGAGATCGCCGACCCGCAGGACCTCGGCCTGACCACCCACGTCGACGGGCGCATCATGCAGGACGCCTCGACCGGCGACATGGTGCGGTCGGTCGCCGAACTGGTGTCCTATCTCTCCCAGACCTCGACGCTGCTGCCGGGCACGCTCATCTCGACGGGCAGCCCCGGCGGCGCCGGCTACAGCCGCACTCCCCCGGTGTTCCTGCACGACGGCTCGACCGTGACCATCACCATCGATAAGATCGGCCTCCTCACCACGCACTGCCGCACCCTCTGACGAGCCGCGGGGCGGCGAGTCGGGCCGGGTCGGGCCGGGAGTAGCATGTGCGGCGAGTCCGCACCCGACCCGAATCGGCGCGGCGAGAGGGGGCCCCGTGACCACCATCTCGGTCGTGATCCCCTGTTACAACGACGCGGCCTTCCTCGAGGTGGTCCTCGCCGCGCTCGCGGCGCAGACCCGGCCGGCGGACGAGGTGATCGTCGTCGACAATGACTCGACGGATGCCTCCGCGCGCGTCGCCCGGGCGGCCGGCGCCGTTCTCGTGGTCGAACCCGTGCACGGGATCTGGCCGGCCGCCGCGACCGGCTACGACGCGGCATCGGGTGACCTGATCGCGCGGCTCGACGCCGACTCCGTGCCGCCGCCGGACTGGATCGCGCGCGCCGAGGCGATCCTCACGCTCGCGCCCCTCGTGGACGTCCTGACCGGGCCGGGCGATTTCTACGACTGCCCGCGGTGGGTGGCCGCGCTCGGGCGGTTCGTGTATCTCGGCGGATACTTCCGGCTGATCGGGCTGTGGCTCGCGCAGCCGCCGATCTTCGGGTCGAACTTCGTGATGCGGCGCGCGGTCTGGGCGGAGGTGCGCGGCCTCGTGCACCGCGAGCGGGACGACGTGCACGACGACCTCGACCTGAGCCTGCACCTGCCGCCCTCGGTGACCGTATGGTTCGACCCCACCCTCCGGGTCGGGATCTCCGCCCGGCCCTTCGAGACCTGGCGGGGCATCGCCAGGCGGCTGGACTGGGCGTATCGCACCCTCGCGCTGCACGGGCCGGCGGGATCGCCGTGGCGGCTGCGGCTGGCACGCCGGGCCTGGGCGCGCCGCCTCCGCAGCTGAGCCGCGCCGCCCCACCGGCGCGAGCCGCCCCACGAGCCGAGCTCCGCAGGCCGCGCGCCCGGTGCGCCGCTTCGCGCCAGGCATGCCTGGCGCGAAACGGCGGAATTGGCGCGCGAACATCGCCCACCGGCTACGCCGCAGGAGCGCGAGCCGAGGGCCCGCCCGGGTTCAGGCGCGGGCGTAGAGGGCCAGCGGGTCGCGGGCGAGCTGGTGCGGCGTGGTCTCGCAGGGGCTGTGGCCGGTGCGGTAGACGCACAGTCCGGCGCCGATGCGCGCGGCGAAGACCCGGTGCAGCCCGACCGGCCAGAGATCCCGTTCACCGACCGCGACGAGCAGCGGAACCGGGCTCCGTGCGAGGTCGGGCCGCAGGTCGGGGGCGTCCTTCATCAGCCGCATGATCTCGTCGACGCTCCGGCGCAGCGTGTACTCGAAGCGCACCCGCACGAGCCGCAGCCGGCCGGGCGGTGCATGGTTGCGGTTGGTGACGAGGCCCCAGACCATCAGGCTCGCGATCGTGGGCGCGGGCAGCAGCCAGCTGAGCGGCCCGATCCAGCGCACACCCCGGAAGGTCTGGCCGGCCAGGGGCGGCGCGCCGAGCAGCGCGAGGCTCGCGAACAACTCCGGACGCGCGCTGAGCGCGATCTCCGCGACAATCCCGGCGAAGGAGTAGCCGAGCACGTGCGCCGGTCCCGCCCCAGCTTCGAGGACGGCCACGAGATCGGCGGCGAAGAGCCGGTAGTCGAAGCTCTCCCCGGCACCGGGTCCCGCGCCGGCCGACTCGTACTGCCCCGCAAGGTCGTAACTCTCCACGAGGTAGCCGGCGGCGGCGAGCAGCGGGGCGAGCAGCACGAAGTCTTCCTTCGAGCCCGTCGCTCCCGGCACGAGCACGACCCGCGGATGCCCCGGCTCGCCCCAGGCGAGCGCCGCGAGTGAACCGCTCGGGGCCTCGAACCGGAAGGCTCTGGCGCCCTGCGGCAGCCCGGTCCAGTCCCGGTCCTGGAGCGTCAGGTCGAGCGCCGCGGCCGGATCGGCGCTGACCTCGATCTCGAGGACGCCGGCCGGCCGGTGCACCCCGCGGCGTCTCTCCCGGATGGACACGCTGACACAGTAGCGCGGCCCGGTCGTCCCCGGTGGCTGCGCGCGGCATCCGCTGCGCAGCGGGGTCGCGACCGGACCGCGCGAACGCCAGAGGGTGTCGTCAGCGGACGTCGTCAGCTGATGCCGTCAGTGGGTGTCGTCCCGGAAGACCTCGCTCTCCATGGCGTCGTAGCCCTCGACCTGCGGGTCTCCGTGGGTGCCGCCGGAGAGGGCATATTCCTCCTCCGGCGAGAGCACGAGCTGCTTACGCCCGAACAGGGCGAAGCCGATGAGCATCACGACGTACACGATCGCGATCGCCACGATCGCCGGCCGGAACAGCTCGTTGAGCAGGAAGCCGAGGAAGATCGCGAGCGCGATCACCCCGGCGAGGATGGCGCCGGGCACGCCCATCGGGCTCAGGTACGGGCGGCTCACGTGGGCGAAGTTGCGGCGGAGCAGCACGAACGAGGTCATCTGCAGCAGGTAGGCGAGCACCGCGCCCCAGACGGCGATGTTGAGCACGATCGCGCCGCCGGTGCCCGCAGCGCCCCCGGTGAGGTCGACGATCACGAGGCCGAGGAACCCGATCACGGCGCCGACGAGGAGGGAGACCCACGGGGTCTGCCGCTTGCCGGTCAGCGAGAGGAACTTCGGGTAGTAGCCGGCCCGGCTGAGCGAGTACATGTTGCGGCCGTAGGCGAACATGATGCCCTGGAGCGAGGCGAGCAGCCCGATCAGGGCGAACGCGCTGAGCACCGCGGCGAGGCCGTCGGGCAGGATCGCCCGGAACCCGTCGAGGAGGGGCTCGCCGGAGGCGCCGAGTGAGTCGGAACCGGTCAGCCCTGGGTTCAGCACGAGGACGACGGCTCCGCACGCGACGAGGGTGATCATGCCCATGATGCCGCCGCGGGGGATGTCCTTCGCCGGGTCGTGCGCCTCCTCGGCGGCGAGCGGCAGTTCCTCGATGCCGAGGAAGAACCACATCGCGAACGGCAGCGCGAACAGGATCGGCAGCACCCCGTGCGGCAGGAACGCGGTCTGCCCGGCGTCGGGGACGATGTCGTAGAGCTTGTCGACGCTCCACTGGCCGGAGGCGAGCGCGAGCACGGCGAAGACGGCGAGGATCGCGATCGACAGGAACGCGACGACGAGCGCGAACCGGAACGAGACCGCGGCCCCCGCCGTGTTGAGGGCGATGAAGACGAGGTAGAGGATGATCCACCAGACCCAGGCGGGGAGCGTGAAGCTGAAGAGCACATCGGTGATGCCGTTCGCGTACGACGCGGAGAAGTAGACGATCACGGCCGTCGTCGCCACGTATTCGATCGTCTCGGCGAGACCGGTGACGAACCCGCCCCACGGCCCCATCGCCGCCCGGGCGAAGGAGTACGCGCCGCCGGTGTGCGGCATCGCCGCGCTCATCTCGCCGATCGAGAACAGCATCGCGAAGTACATCACCACCACGATCACGAAGGCGATCGCCATGCCGCCGAAGCCGGCGGATGCGAGTCCGAAGTTCCAGCCGGAGAAGTCGCCGCTGATCACGGCGGCGATCCCCATCCCCCAGATCCCCCAGAACCCGGCGGTGCGCTTGAGGCTGCGTTTCTCGAAGTAGCCGGCCTCGGCCGGCGTGTAGGTGACGCCGGAAACGCTCGTCTTGTCTGGCTCGGCCACGGGTCTCTCCTCTTCCTCGGGTGGCACGATTGTAGGGTGGGCAATGGCCCGCTGTACATACCTTTGGACGTCTTCTGCTGAGAATATTTCTGCCCCCGGGCGGGGCATCCTGTGTTGTAATGGTCGAATTGACGCGCCATTGATCCCGTTCCCCCCTCGAATGCCCACGCGAATCCCCCGCCAAGAGGAGCACCCATGACCCCGATCGAGTCACCGAAGACCCGGACCGGAACCGGCTACCTGAGCCTCACGGACCTCACCGGGCTCGTGGCGGCCGGCTCGATCGACACCGTCATCGTGGCCTTCACCGACATGCAGGGCCGCCTCGTCGGCAAGCGGGTGTCTGCGCGACTCTTCCTCGAGGACGTCGCGAGCCACGGCGCGGAGTGCTGCAACTACCTGCTCGCCGTCGACGTCGAGATGAACACCGTCGACGGGTACGCGATGTCGAGCTGGGCGCGCGGCTATGGCGACATGGCGATGATCCCCGACCTCACCACGCTGCGCCTGGCCCCCTGGCTGCCGGGCACCGCGCTCGTCACGGCCGACCTGCACTGGCTCGACGAGGCGCCCGTCGTCGCCTCGCCCCGGCAGATCCTCCAGGCGCAGCTCGCCCGCCTCGCCGAACGCGGACTCGTGGCCTACGTGGGCACCGAGCTCGAGTTCATGGTCTTCGACGACGGCTACCGCGACGCCTGGAAGAAGGGCTACCTCGGCCTGACCCCGGCGAGCGACTACAACATCGACTACGCCCTGCTCGCCTCGAGCCGGATGGAGCCGCTGTTGCGGGACATCCGCCGCGCCATGGACGGCGCCGGAATGTACTGCGAGGGCGTCAAGGGCGAGTGCAACCTCGGCCAGCAGGAAATCGCCTTCCGCTACGCGACCGCGCTCGAGACCTGCGACAACCACTCGATCTACAAGAACGGGGCCAAGGAGATCGCCGACGCGCACGGTAAGAGCCTCACCTTCATGGCGAAGTACGACGAGCGCGAGGGCAACAGCTGCCACATCCACATCAGCCTGCGCGGCACCGACGGGACCGCGGTGTTCGCCGACCAGGCGGATGCCGGGGGCATGTCGACCCTGTTCCGCCGGTTCCTGGCCGGTCAGCTCGCGGTCATGCGCGAGCTGACCCTGTTCTCGGCGCCCAACATCAACTCGTACAAGCGGTACGTCGCGGGCAGCTTCGCACCGACGGCGATCAAGTGGGGCTTCGACAACCGCACCTGCGCCCTGCGGGTCGTGGGCCGCGGCCTGGGCATGCGGGTGGAGAACCGGGTGCCCGGCGGCGACGTGAACCAGTACCTCGCGGTCAGCGCGCTCATCGCGGCGGGGCTCTACGGCATCGAGAACGAGCTCGACCTCGAGGATGCCTTCACCGGCAACGCCTACGAGAGCGACGCCGCCCGGGTGCCCGGCTCGCTGCGGGAGGCGACGGCGTTGTTCGCCTCGTCGGAGGTGGCCAGGGCGGCCTTCGGTGACGACGTGGTCGACCACTACCTGAACAACGCCAGGGTCGAGCTCGCCGCCTACGACGCTGCGGTGACCGACTGGGAACGGGTGCGCGGCTTTGAACGGCTCTGACCCGGACCGAGCACCGGTCACGGCACCGGTTTCTGCGCCTGTTTCTGCAGCTGTGTCCGCACCTGTTTCCGCACCGCTGATCGGTCTGACCACCTACCTCGAACAGGCGACGACCGGGGTCTGGGACGTGTCCGCGGCGTTCCTGCCCGAGGTGTATTTCGACGCGGTGATCCGCGCCGGCGGCATCGCCGTGCTGCTTCCGCCCCAGCCCGCGAACCCGGAGACGGTCGGCCGGGTGCTCGACGCCCTCGACGGCCTGATCGTGACCGGGGGGAAGGACGTCGATCCGGCCCGGTACGGCCAGGCGGCGCATCCGCTCACCGACCAGCCGCGCCGGGACAGGGACGCCTGGGAGGACGAGCTGCTCCGCGCCGCGATCGAGCGGGACCTGCCCTTCCTCGGGATCTGCCGCGGCGCCCAGCTGCTCAACGTCAGTCTCGGCGGCACCCTGCACCAGCACCTTCCCGACCTGCTCGGCCACACCGGGCACCAGGCCGGGGGCGGGGTGTTCGGGGTCGTCGACGTCGTCGTCGCCCCCGACTCCCGGCTGCACGACCTGCTCGAGGCCCCGCAGTCGACCGTCACCGTGCCGGTCTACCACCACCAGTCGATCGACAGGCTCGGCGCCGGACTGTCCGTGACCGCCGTGACCGGGGAGGGCGTCGTGCAGGCCGTCGAGCTCGCCGGCGCCGGTTTCGGGGTCGCCGTGCAGTGGCACCCGGAGCAGGATCCCGACGACCTCCGCCTGTTCGCGGGCCTCGTCGACGCCGCGCGCGGCTACCGCGCCGCGCGCTCCGCACCGAACCAAAGGATCTCCGAGTGAGCAGCTACACCGTGGTCAACCCGGCCGACGAGACCGTGGTGTCCGTCGTCGAGCACCGGGATCTCGAGGCGACGGATGCCGCGATCGAGCGGGCGCACGTCGCCCAGCGGTCCTGGGCGCGGGTCTCCCCCGCCGACAAGGCGGCCGCGCTCCGCCGCTTCGCTGAAGCGGTCGACGGCGACCGGGAGAACCTCGCACGGATCGAGGTCACGAACTCGGGGCATCCGCTCAGCCAGGCCCGCTGGGAGGCCGGGCACGTGCGCGACGTGCTCGAGTACTACTCCGCCGCGCCGGAGCGGATGTTCGGGCGCCAGATCCCCGTGGCCGGCGGCCTCGACGTCACCTTCCAGGAGCCGCTCGGCGTCGTCGGCATCATCACGCCGTGGAACTTCCCGATGACGATCGCCGCGTGGGGCTTCGCGCCCGCCCTCGCGGCCGGCAACGCGGTGCTGCTCAAGCCCGCGGAGTGGACGCCGCTGTCGAGCATCCGCCTCGGCGAGCTCGCGCTCGAGTCCGGCCTGCCCGAGCACCTGTTCCAGGTGCTCCCCGGTCGTGGTTCTGTCGTCGGCGAGCGGTTCGTCACGCATCCCGCCGTGCGGAAGGTCGTCTTCACGGGCTCGACCGCGGTCGGCAAGCGGGTGATGGCCGGCTGCGCCGCGCAGGTGAAACGGGTCACCCTCGAACTCGGCGGCAAGAGCGCCAACATCGTCTTCGCCGATTCCGACCTCGAGAAGGCCGCGGCGGCCGCGCCGTCCGGGGTGTTCGAGAACGCCGGCCAGGACTGCTGCGCGCGCAGCCGCATCCTCGTCGAACGCAGCGTCTACGACCGGTTCGTGGAACTGCTCGAACCCGCCGTCGCCGCGGTGCGCGTCGGCGACCCGCTCGACCCCGGCACGGAGATGGGCCCGCTCGTCTCGGCGGAGCACTTCGCGAGCGTCTCCGGGTACGTTCCGCCCGGCGCGCCCGTGCTCTTCCGCGGCAGCGCGCCCGACGGCCCCGGGTTCTGGTTCCCGCCGACGGTGCTGGCCCCCTCGCGCACCGACCGCACAGCGACGGAGGAGATCTTCGGCCCCGTCGTCACCGTCCTGCCCTTCGACGGCGAAGCGGATGCCGTCGGCCTCGCCAACGACACGGCGTACGGCCTATCCGGCTCGATCTGGACCCGCGACGTCGGCCGGGCGATCCGGGTGGCGCGCGCCGTCGAATCCGGGAACCTCTCGGTGAATTCGCACTCCTCGGTGCGCTACTCGACCCCGTTCGGCGGGTTCAAGCAGTCCGGGCTCGGCCGCGAACTGGGCCCGGACGCCCCCCTGAGTTTCAGCGAGACGAAGAACGTCTTCATCGCCGTCGACGAGATCTCCACCCCCAATCACCAGGAGCAGCCATGAGCACCATCACCCCGATCGACCTGACCCAGCGACTCGCCGGGAAGGTCGCCGTGATCACGGGCGGAGCGAGCGGGATCGGCCTCGCGACCGCCCGCCGGTTCGCAGCGGAGGGCGCGACGGTCGTGATCGGCGACCTCGACGAGGCCGCGGGTCGCGTCGCCGCGGCCGACGTCGGCGGCCTGTTCGTGAAGGTCGACGTGACGGACGAGGACGAGGTCAACGCCCTCTTCGACACGGCGAAGCACACCTACGGTTCCGTGGACGTGGCCTTCAACAACGCCGGCATCTCGCCACCGGACGACGACTCGATCGAGACGACGGAGCTGCCCGCCTGGCAGCGCGTGCAGGACGTCAACCTGAAGTCGGTCTACCTCTGCTGCCGGGCGGCCCTCCGCCACATGACACTGCAGGGCAGCGGATCGATCATCAACACGGCCTCCTTCGTCGCGGTGCTCGGCTCGGCGACGAGCCAGATCTCCTACACGGCGTCGAAGGGCGGGGTGCTCGCCCTCAGCCGGGAGCTCGGGGTGCAGTTCGCGCGGCAGGGCATCCGGGTCAACGCGCTCTGCCCCGGCCCGGTGAACACGCCGCTGCTCCAGGAACTCTTCGCGAAGGACCCGGAGCGGGCGGCCAGGCGGCTCGTGCACATCCCGGTCGGTCGCTTCGCCGAGCCCGCCGAACTCGCCGCCGCCGTCGCGTTCCTCGCGAGCGACGACTCCTCCTTCATCACCGGGTCGACGTTCCTCGTCGACGGCGGCATCAGCTCGGCGTACGTCACGCCCCTGTAGGCCCGCGAGCACGAGCACGGCCTGGAGACCGGAGGCCCACGGAATCTGTGGTCAACTGGACACCGGTAAACGTAACGGACCCACCATGATCGATGAATCCCCCGGCCGCGACAGCGGCCTCCTGCTCCGGCCGGTGCACGGCGGCAACGCCTTCGAGGAGACCGTGCAGCGGCTGCTGCAGACGGTGCGTCTCGGCCTGATCGCCCCCGGCGAGCGGCTCCCCTCCGAACGCGAACTCGCGGCGATGCTCGCGGTGAGCCGCGACACCCTGAGGGATGCACTCAAGAGCCTCGCCGACGCCGGGTACCTGGTCGCCCGGCGCGGGCGATACGGCGGCACCTTCGTGACCGAGGTCCTGCCGGGAACCGGTAGCGCGACCGCCGAGGGGACCGGCGCCACCGGCAGCGCGACCCGAGTCGCGGACCCGGCCATGAGCGGCTCCGGGGCCACGGACGGGACCGACGGGGGTGCTGCGGTCTCCGGGGTTCCGGCGTCGGCGCATCCGCTCGCCCGGCGGGTGCCGCCAGCGCGCGAGATCGACGACGCGCTCACCCTGCGTGAGATTCTCGAGGTGGGCGCCGCCCGGCACGCCGCTGCCCGTGCGCTCGGGCAGGCCGCGCGGGAACAGCTCTGGGCGAGCCTGGCCGAGTCCCGGGCAGCGACGAGCGCGGACTACCGGCGGCTCGACTCGCGGCTGCACCTCATGATCGGGGAGCTGGCGGGTTCACCCTCGCTCGTTCCGCTCCTCGCCGAGGTGCGGATGCGGGTCAACGAGCTCCTCGACGCCATCCCGCTCCTCGGCCCGAACATCGCGCATTCGGACCGGCAGCACGAGGAGATCGTCGCGGCGATCCTCGCCGGCCGGCCCGATGCGGCCGCGCAGGCGATGGCCGAGCACCTCGCCGGCACCGCCCTCCTGCTGCGCGGCTTCCTCGAATAGCGCGATCCGGATGCCGCGGCCGGGCCGAGACCTCGCCGTTCGTGCCGAGAATCGCCGGCAGAACGGCGACGGTCGGAGCTGACGGCGAGTGTCGGCGACGATAGCGGCTCAGAGGGCGAAGGCGAAGGGCAGGAACGGCAGGAAGGCGAGCCCGAAGACGAGGCCGAGCACCAGCAGCAGGAACACTCCCGCGAGCATGACGGCGTTGAGCACGATGCCCCAGAGGGCCATGGTGCGGGCGTACGGTTCCCGGCCGAGGGCGAGCACGCCGGTGACGATCCCGACGATCGGGGCCACGAAGGTCCAGCCGGCGAGGATCGAGACGAGGCCGAGCACGAGGCTCGTCAGCGCGAGCGGGCTGCTGGGCCGCACCGGCGCTGCAGGCGGGTAGGCGTATGCCGGCGGGGCCTCGTACGCGGCTGGCGGTGTCGTCTGGTCGGGATGCAGCGTGGACATTCTGGGTTCTCCTTGGGATTCGGCCGCGGGTGGCGGCTCTCTTCCAGAGTACGAAGCCGGCCTGCCGCCGACCATGGGGCTATCCCCCGCATCCGGCCTTACTGATTCGAGGGTCAGCCGCCGATCAGGGCCTCGATCGGGCCGCGCACGAAGAAGACCAGGAAGCCGACCGCGACGATCCAGAGCAGCGGGCTGATCTCGCGGAACTTGCCGGAGAACGAGCGCACGATGACCCAGCTGATGAAGCCGGCGCCGATCCCGTTGGCGATCGAGTACGTCAGCGGCATCACGATGATCGTGAGGAACACCGGGAAGACGATCGAGAATTCGCTGAAGTCGATGAACCGGATCTGCGAGACCATCATCGCGCCGACGATGACGAGCGCGGCCGCGGCGACCTCGAGGGGGACGATCTGGGTCAGCGGGGTGAAGAACATCGCGGCGAGGAACAGGAGCCCCGTGATGATGTTCGCGAACCCGGTGCGGGCGCCCTCGCCGATGCCGGCACCGGATTCGACGAACACGGTGTTGGAGGAGCCCGACGTCGCGCCGCCGAGCACGGCGCCGACGCCCTCGACGATCAGGGCCGACTTGAGCCGGGGGAAGTTGCCCTTCTTGTCCGCGAGGCCTGCCTCGGTCGCGAGGCCGGTCATGGTGCCCATCGCGTCGAAGAAGTTCGTGAAGACGAGCGTGAAGACGAGCATGAGTGCGGCGAGCACGCCGATCCGGTCGAAGGCGCCGAAGCTGATGTGGCCGAGCAGGCTCAGGTCGGGCAGGGACACCGCGGTCGTCGGGAGCACGGGTGCGTTGAGGTTCCAGCCGTACGGGTTGGTGCTGAACGAGGGCCCGACCTTGAAGATCGCCTCGAGGACGACGGCGATGACCGTCGTCGCGACGATTCCGATCAGGATGGCGGCCTTGACCTTGCGGGCCACGAGCACGCCGATCAGGAGCAGGCCGATCACGAACACGGTGGTCGGCAGGGTCACGATCGACCCGTTGTCGCCGAGCTGCACGGGCGGGCTCGCGAGCCCGCTCGAGCGCACGAAACCGGAGTCGACCAGGCCGATGAACGCGATGAACAGGCCGATGCCGACGGTGATGGCAATCTTGAGCTGGTGCGGAACGGCGTTGAAGATCATCTCGCGGAGCCCGGTCGAGGCCAGGAGCACGATGATGAGCCCGTTGATGAGCACGAGGCCCATCGCCTCCGGCCAGGTGACCTGCCCGACGACGCTCACGGCGAGGTAGGAGTTGATGCCGAGGCCGGCCGCGAAGCCGAACGGCAGCCGGGCGATCACGCCGAAGAGGATCGTCATGACGCCGGCGGTGAGCGCGGTGACCGCGGCGACCTGGGCGTTCGGGAGCCAGCCGCCGACGACGTCGACAGACGCCTGGTCTGCGCTGAAGCCGCCGAGGATGAGGGGGTTGAGGATGACGATGTACGCCATGGTCACGAAGGTGACGAGGCCGCCGCGGATTTCACGGCTCCAGCTGGAACCACGGGTCGTGATTTCGAAGTATCGGTCGAGACGCGCCTTCAGGCCGGTCGGGAGCGGGGTGGGCGTGTCGGTCTGTGTAACAGGAATGGGGTTCTCCAGGCTGCCGTCTCGGCTGATTCTCAGCTACCAGCTTACGCTTGTCGCTCTCGACCCCCGGCCTGGTCCGGATCAGACGTGCGGGACGAAGGCTCCCCACGCCAGCCGCCGCTCGGCGAGCGGATCGGACTCGACCCGGTCGGCCGCGTCGATGATGAGGGTCAGTCGGCGCGCCTCGTCGTAGAGCGGCCAGGCGGCATCCGGTTCGCCCGTCGTCGCGAAGCCGAGCCACCAGCGCTGCATGCGCGCGCCGATCGCCTTGAACTCGCGGCGGCCGCCGATGATCGTCATGCCGCGGCCGAACCAGCCGTCGAGCCGGTCGAAGAGCGGGAAGAGTTCGAGGCCGTGGGTCGCGTCGAGGCCCATCCGCCGCACGAGTCGCGGAGCGAAGTCGAAGCGGTAGAAGTGCACGGGGGCGTAGCGGGAGTGACGCTCGCCGACCTTCACGCTCGGGTACCAGAAGGAGAAGTCGCCGCCGAAGTCCAGCGCCGGCCGCAGCGCCGGAATCCCCGGGTACTGCGCCGTGAGCGCCTTGCGCGCCTTCTTCTTGGTGTTGGCGAAGATCGCACGGATGCG
The DNA here is from genome assembly GCF_022760445.1 of Cryobacterium zhongshanensis. Lineage (NCBI taxonomy): Bacteria > Bacillati > Actinomycetota > Actinomycetes > Micrococcales > Microbacteriaceae > Cryobacterium > Cryobacterium zhongshanensis. The sequence continues at coordinate 68,990 of NZ_JALGAR010000007.1, forward strand.
CTTGGGCGTCGACGCGAGGATATCGATCCGACCGCTGAAGAGCGAGCCCTCGCGGGCGTTGGTGCCGATGATCAGCGGGATCCGTGCCGCGCGGCCGTCGCGGAACGCATCGAGCGGGCGTTCGGGCAGGAAGTCGCCGTCGATGACGGGCGACAGCGGAATCGTGCCGGGGTACTGGTCGGGCGCCCGCACGGTGAGTTCCATCGTCGCGGCGGCGAGCCGGGCCGGGGTCGCGCCGAGCAGCAGCGCCCGGGACTGCTCGAGCGCATCCGGGTTCGCGGTCGGGTTCGGGTTCGGCTCGGCCAGTGCATCCTGGTCACCGTCCGACGTCGCGCGCGGGATCCCGTCCGCTGCCGCGCGTGCGGCGAGGATGCTCACGAAATCGCGCGCCCACTCCGCCGTGAGCGCCGGCGGATAGACCGCGTTCGGCGGTGCGCTCTGTGCGATCGCGCGCTGGAAGAGCCCGTGGGCGCTCGGCACGGTCATCAGGGTCGTCACGGCATTGCCGCCGGCGGACTCGCCGAAGAGCGTCACGGCATCCGGGTCGCCGCCGAAGAAGCGGATGTTGTCCCGCACCCAGGCGAGGGCCGCGCCCTGATCCCGCAGCCCGAGATTGCTCTCGAAGGGGCGCTCCGGGGTCGAGTAGCTGCTGAAGTCGAGGTAGCCGAGCGCGCCGAGACGGTAGTTCAGGCTCACGTAGACGATGCCGCCGCGCCGGACGAGCCCCTCACCCTGGGTGGGCACCTCCCGGGATGACCCCACGCTGTACGCGCCGCCGTGGATGAACACCATCACCGGGCGGAGCGCGGCCGGGTCGACGGGTGCGTCCGGGGCGAGCACGTTGAGATTGAGGCAGTCCTCGTCCTGCGGGATGTCCGGGCGGGCCCCGTTGAACTGGCCCTTGTGGCTTTGCGGGGAGACGGGTCCCCAGTCGGCCGCGTCGCGCACCCCCGGCCACGCCTCCGGCGGCTGGGGAGCACGGAACCGCAGCGCTCCGACGGGCGCGGCGGCGTAGGGAATGCCCCGCCAGGCGCGCACCCCCCGCACCCGGATTCCACGCACCAGGCCGGTCCCGATCCGGACGGTCAGTGCCGCGTCAAGCGAGTCGTCGTGGGCGGGCTGAACGGTTCGGGTCACGGTCCGATCCTAATTCTTCACTACGATCGGAATACGTCCCACTACGAAACGAGCGACAATGGCACTGCCCTGGACCCTGCACGGCGACGGAAAAACGGTCGGGGTCGGGGACGTGGTCGGTCCGGGTGAGCGACTGAACTGGCCGCTCACGATCGGGATCGGCGCCCAGCACGTCGTCGCGATGTTCGGTGCGACCTTCCTCGTTCCGCTGCTCACGGGGTTCCCGCCGAGCACCACCCTCTTCTTCTCCGGCATCGGCACCCTGCTCTTCCTGATCATCACGAAGAACAAACTGCCGAGCTACCTCGGTAGCTCGTTCGCCTTCATCGCCCCGATCACGGCGGCGGTCGCGACGGCGGGCATGGGCAGCGCCCTGTTCGGCATCCTCGCCGTCGGTGCTCTGCTCGCCATCATCGGCGTCGTCGTGCAGGTCACCGGAACCGGCTGGATCGACGCGCTGATGCCACCGGTCGTGTCCGGTGCGATCGTCGCCCTGATCGGTTTCAACCTGGCGCCGGTCGCGAAGGCGAACTTCGCCCACGCTCCTCTGACTGCCGTGATCACCCTGGCCGCGGTCATCCTCTCGACGGTGCTGTTCCGCGGCATCCTCGGCCGGCTCTCGATCGTGATCGGCGTCGCGGTCGGCTACCTCGCTGCCGTCCTCTCCGGCGAGGTCGACTTCTCCAAGGTCAACGACGCCGCCTGGATCGGCCTGCCGCCGTTCACGCTGCCGACGAACCCCTTCGAGAACGCCGCCGTGCTCGGGGTGCTTCCCGCGTTCCTGCCGGTCGTGCTCGTACTCGTCGCCGAGAACGTCGGCCACATCCGCGGCGTCGCCCAGATGACGGATGCGAAGGTGAACCGGTTCACCGGTCGCGCCCTGATGGCCGACGGGCTCGCGACGATGCTCGCCGGGTTCAGCGGCGGCTCGGGCACGACGACCTACGGCGAGAACATCGGCGTGATGGCCGCGACCCGGATCTACTCGACCGCCGCGTACTGGGTCGCCGGCCTCGTCGCCGTGCTGCTCGGCCTCTCCCCCAAGATCGGCGCGGTCATCAACACCATCCCCGCCGGGGTGCTCGGCGGCGTCACGACCGCCCTCTACGGCCTGATCGGCATCATCGGCGTCAAGATCTGGCTCGATAACAAGGTCGACTTCAGCCGCCCGGTCAACCAGTTCACGGCCGCCACCGCGCTCATCATCGGCATCGCCGACTACACCTTCACCGCCGGCAGCCTCAGCTTCAACGGCATCGCGCTCGGCACGGTCGCCGCGATCGTGATCTACCACGTGATGACCCTGATCGGCCGCCTCCGCCGCACCGACCGCTGACCCCCGACACCGGCCGATCCGGCCGCGCCACAGTTACCTTTCCGGTCGAGAGTGCCCGTTCCGCGGGTGACTCTCGACCGGAAAGGTGACTCTCGGGTGCGCTGCGCTCGCGCAGGCGCTGTCGCAGGCATCCGCTGCCGGACGCGGAACCGGACGGGCGGGCCGGAGTGGTGACCTGCGCGGTCAGCGGTGCAGCGCGGGCACGATCAGGTAGACGCCGTAGAGCACGGCCCCGACGCACAGCACGAAGCAGGCATACGCTCCGACGAGCGCGAGGCGCTTCTGGAAGACGGTCAGCGGGTTCGCCGTCGCCGACTTGCGCTGCCGCTTGGCCTCTTTCGCGGCCCGCTTGGGCGTGAGCACCGTGATCGCACCGGTGAAGGACGCCGGATCCACCACGAGGGCCCGGCCGGAACTCGTCAGCAGCCGGAGTCCGAGGGAGTAGAGGCTCACGACGAGGGTCGACGCCAGGAGCGAGGCCCCTGCGACGACGAAGAATGCGCCCCAGTCGATCACAGGGATACCTTCTTCCGGTCGCGGCGCGCGATGCGCCGGGGCGTCTTCTTGATGTTGACGACGAGGGCGGCGTCGTCGATGTCGTGCAGGTTGTCATGGGTGATGCGGGTGCGCCGCGACTGGCGGAACAGCAGGGCGACGATGACCGAGCCGAGGACGAGGTCGATGACGAGCCCGATCGGCCCGAGCAGGGTGAAGCCGGCGGCGAACGCGCCCATCACCGCGGAAGCCGGCAGGGTCAGCAGCCAGCCGAGCGCGATCTGGCCGGCCATGCCCCAGCGCACGGTCGCGCCGCGGCGGCCGAGGCCGGAACCGATGACGGAGCCGGAGGCGACCTGGGTGGTCGACAGCGCGAAGCCGAGGTGGCTGGAGGCGAGGATGGTCGCGGCCGTGCTCGTCTCCGCCGCGAAGCCCTGGGCCGGCTTGACGTCGGTGAGGCCCCTGCCCATCGTGAGGATGATCCGCCAGCCGCCGGTGTACGTTCCGATCGCGATCGCGAGCGCGCACGTGCAGATGACCCACCACTGCGGTCCGCTGCCCACGGCCTGGAATCCGCCGGCGATGAGGGTCAGGGTGATCACGCCCATCGTCTTCTGGGCGTCGTTGGTGCCGTGGGCGAGGGCGACGAGAGAGGACGAGAAGATCTGCGCGTAGCGGAAGCCGCCCCGGCCGTCCGCCTTGCCGGCGTCCCGGCGCGTGATGAAGTACGCGAGCCTGGTCGCGATGAGCGCGACGACGCCGACCGTGACCGGTGCGATCAGGGCGGGCAGGATCACCTTGGCGAAGACGACGCTGAAGTCGACGGACTGGACGCCGATCCCGATGATGGCCGCACCGATCAGGCCGCCGAAGAGGGCGTGGCTCGAGCTCGAGGGCAGGCCGCGGAGCCAGGTGATCAGGTTCCAGACGATCGCGCCGATGAGTCCGGCGAAGATGATCTGCGGCGTGATCTGGACCCCGCCGTTGCCCTCCCGGATGATGCCGCCCGACACGGTCTTCGCGACCTCGGTGGAGAGGAACGCGCCGACGAGGTTGAGCACCGCGGCAAGGCCGACGGCGACCTTGGGGCGCATCGCCCCGGTCGCGATGGGCGTCGCCATCGCGTTCGCGGTGTCGTGGAAGCCGTTGGTGAAGTCGAAGACGAGGGACAGCGCAATCACGAGCGCGACGATCAGGGTGAGATCCACCGGAGTCTTTCTTGTTCGGCTGCAACAGGGTGCAGCCCAATCCGCGCTGTTTCCCGGACGCCGGACGTGCAAGCGACCCTACGATCCTGACACTCCCGGGAGGTCAGGTCAATTCAGCGGGCGGTAACCACTGGTTCACCCGGCGTTCACCCGCGGGAGACGACCGTCGCGAGGTCCGCGCCGAACGTGAAGGTCTCGCGCACGGGAACGCCCGCGAGCACGCCGGGCAGCCAGTGCCTGGCGTCGTCCCACATCTCGTCGAGGGGAAGCGCGGCGACGTCGAACCAGACCGGGTTGAGTTCGTTCGACTCCCGCGGGGTGCCGCTCCAGTCGCTGCACACGAACACGGACGATTCCTGGCTCCACGCCTCCCGGTGCGGGAACAGGTAGGTCAGCACGCCGAGGGCGGTGAGAGCGGATGCCGCGACGGTGAGTCCGGACTCCTCTTCGATTTCGCGCACCGCGGCATCCACCGCGGTTTCGCCGGGTTCGAGCTTGCCGCCGAGGCCGACGATGTTGCCGAGACCGAGGCCCTTCTTCTTGCGGCCGAGGAGCACCTGGGTGCCGCCACCATTCGTTTCGCGGGTGAGGTAGCACACGCACACCTGGGGCAGGGTCATGGTCCCAGCTTAACGGCGGGGTTTGTTAGGCTGCGCCTATGAATTTCGTTCCCGAGTCGGGCACCATCACCATGTTCACGACCAACTGGTGCGGTTATTGCTCCCGGTTGAAGTCCCAGCTCGACAAGGCGGGCGTCGGCTACACCGAGGTCAACGTCGAAGAGGTCGACGGCACGAGCGAGCTCGTGATGAGCCTCAACGGCGGCAACCGCACCGTTCCGACCGTGCTGTTCCCCGACGGGTCGAGCGCGACCAACCCCTCGCTCGCGCAGGTCCAGGCCAAACTCGCCTGAGGCCCTGCCGGTTTCGCCGGTGGTTAACGAAATCCGGCCGGCACCGGGACTGGTGCCGGCCGGACGGGTCACACAGGTTTAGCCGAAGAGGACAGCAGCCTCGTCGTACCGGGCCTGCGGGACGGTCTTGAGGCCGATCGTGGCGTCGGCGATGCTGACGATCTCGATGTCGGTGCCCTTGAGCGAGACCATGGAGCCCCACTGGCCGGCGTGGATCGCGTCGACGGCGGCCATGCCCAGGCGGGTGGCGAGCACGCGGTCGTATGCCGACGGGGAGCCGCCGCGCTGGGTGTGGCCGAGGACGGTCGCACGGGTCTCGATGCCGGTGCGCTCTTCGACCATCGGGGCGATCATTTCGCTGATGCCGCCGAGGCGGGGACGGTTGAACGCGTCGAGGCCCTTGGTGGAGAGTGCTTCCTCCATGCCGGCGAGCTTGAAGCCCTCCGACACGACGAGCACCGGTGCGCGGCCGCGGTCGCGGACGCTGAGGACCCACTCGCAGATCTGCTCGATGGTCTGGCTCTGCTCGGGGATCAGGATGGCGTGTGCTCCGCCGGCCATGCCGGAGTGCAGGGCGATCCAGCCCACGTGGCGGCCCATGACCTCGACGATCATGCAGCGGCCGTGCGACTCGGCGGTGGTGCGGAGGCGGTCGATGGCCTCCGTGGCGATCTCGACGGCGGTGTTGAAGCCGAACGAGTAGTCGGTGGCCTCGAGGTCGTTGTCGATGGTCTTCGGTACGCCGACGATGCGGATGCCTGCATCGGTGAGACGGCGGGCCGCGGTCAGCGTGCCCTCGCCACCGATGGCGATAATGGCGTCGATGCCCTCGGCATCCATCATCTTCTGAATGTTAACGGGCCCGCCGTTCTCGCCCTCGAACGGGTTGGTGCGCGAGCTCCCCAGGATGGTGCCGCCCTGACGGGATAATCCACGCACGCTGTGGCGATCGAGGGTCATGAACTCCCCCTGCACCAACCCGCGCCAGCCATTGCGGATTCCGATGAATTCATCATCGAGAACGCGGACGCCTTTAAGAACGGAACCGCGAATAACCGCGTTCAGTCCGGGGCAGTCTCCACCGCTCGTGAGGATACCAATTTTCATCTGTGACTGCTCCTTCATGCCTAAGTCATCATGTCGGCGCCTGCACCAACCCCTAATGATGGTCCCGAATCGGGGCCAGACTCAAATCCGCGCCGGGGAGTCCGGACTACAGCTCCCCGTCGAGCGCCTGCGTGAGCAGGTAGACGAGCGCGCTGGCCTGGATCGAGTCCTCGGACGAGACCTCACCCTCGACGCCGTCGAGTGCGCGGGCGGCGAGACCCTGCTTGCTGCCGATGAGTTCCGCGATGCGGGCGTCGATCGTGTGCGCCGCGATGATCCGCCAGGCCGTGACCGGCTCCGACTGGCCGATGCGGTGCACCCGGTCGATGGCCTGGGTCTGTTCAGCGGCCGTCCAGCTGAGCTCCGCGAGCACGACGTTCGAGGCCGCCTGCAGGTTGACCCCGACGCCTGCGGCGCTGAGCGAGCAGACGACGACGGCGACTCCCGGGTCGTTGTTGAAGGAGTCGATCGCCGCCTGACGGGCGAGCGCGGTCTGGTCGCCGCGGAGGGAGACGGAGCGCATGCCGCGCTTGGCGAAGATCTGCTCCGCAGTGTCCATGACGTCGATGTGCTTGGCGAAGAACACGACCTTGCCGACCGAGTGCGCGAGCTGCACGGCGTAGTCGGCGGCGAGCCCGGCCTTGGCCTGGCCGATCTTGCGCACCATGGTGAAGACGTTCTCGCCCGTGGTCTGGCCCTTGGACTCCTCGAGCTCAGCGTGGGCGACCGCGCGGATGAACGCGGCCCGCTCCGCGCCGTCGAGGGTCGGAGCCTTCCGGCCGGGATGGCGCGCGGACACGAGGCCGTGGTACCGGGTGACGAGGCGGGCGGCGAGTTCCCGTTCGGCCTGGCGGATAGACCGCCCGAGGTCGTCGTCGAGCTCGACGGGCAGGTCGGCGATGCGCTTGGCGGGCAGGTCCGCCGCGACGTCGACCTTGCGGCGGCGCACGATGCCCATGTCGATGACGGCGGCCCTGGCTTCGGAGTAGAAGCCGGCATCCGCCGGGGTGAGGCCGGTGGCCTCGAGCCGGGCCATCAGCTTCGCGGTCGGCTTGTCGCCGTCGATCCAGCCGAGGAACTGCCAGATGGCGCGGAAGTCGTCGACGTCGTTGATCAGCGGGGTGCCGGTCAGGGCCATCAGGAGCGGGTTGCCGCCGGGGGTGCGGCGGCGGATCTGCTCGGCGAGGGCGAGCACGTGGCGGGAGCGCTGCGACTGCAGGTTCTTGATGAAGTGCGCCTCGTCGACGACCATGCCCTTGAAGCCGAGGGTTCCGAGCCAGGCCCGGTGCCGGTCGAGCACGTCGTAGTTCACGATGACGACGTCGGCGAAGGCGTCGAGGGTGTCTCCGTCGCCGTGGATGACGGTCGCCCGGCGCTGCGGCGTCCACATCTCGACCTCGCGCACCCAGTTCATCTTGACGACGTTGGGCACGATGGCGAGCAGCGGGTATGCGCCGGCGACGGACGCCGCGAGCAGGCTCTGCGCGGTCTTGCCGAGCCCCGGCTCGTCGGCGAGCAGGTAACTGCGGTGGCCGAGCCGTGCGCTCTCGATGAAGCGGGCCTGGTGACGCATGAGTTCCATGCCGGGCGGGGAGAGCCGGTCGATGACGGGCGCCTCGGGCAGGTCCATGCTCGCGGCCTGGCCGCCGGAGCCGTATTCGAAGGACTTGAAGAGCGGGCCGATCAGTTCCCAGTTCGCGAGCCGGCGACCCGAGATGACGGGGGCGGCCTGGACGGCGCTGAAATCGGGGGCGAGGAAGGGGTTGGCGAGCTGGCGCGCCCGCACGGACTGCGGGACGACCTGGTTCTCCGGCTCCTCGGGCTTGACCTCCGGTTCGCGGGTGATGATCAGTTCGTCCGGGCTCAGGTCCGCCCCGGATTCGAGGAGCCAGTCGCGGCGGAAGCGCTGCGCGACGGTCGAGACGCCGGCGTCGGGTTCGAGCAGGGTGATCAGGCTCGTGTCGCGGGCCGCGGTCTTCGCGAGGATCTGCGCGATGCCGTCGAGGCGTTTGAGCAGCTCTGCCCGGTTCGCGTCGGTCAGCTCGCGGTCGCCCTTGACCCTGGCGCGTTCCTCGCGCATCAGGAGCGCGATGACCTGGTACTTCGTGCGGTTCGTCGGCCCGAGCTTGGTGCCGGACTGGGCCTTCGCTTCGACCTCCCGCACCTTGCGCGCGAGGATCGGGATGATCGGGGCGTCGTCGTCCCTGGAGCGTGCGCGCTGCCTGGCGCGGCCTCCGGCCGGGGCATGGTTGTTCGAGCCTGGGGCCTGGTGGCGGGTGTATGCCATTCTTCTCCAACTTCACAGCGGCTGTGGCAGCGTGATCCACGCGCGACGTCGTGCGGCATCCGTGGACACCAGAGCGATCAATCGAAAGAACCGGGCCGAGCCAACGAAACGATTGTGCTGCAGACCGCTTCGGTACTACACCGGGGAGGTCGAGACGACGACCGGGTTTCGACGCACCTGTAGTCTACGCCCGCGCATCCGCCCGATGACACACCCCGTCGGCCGGTCAGTGCACGGGAACCTTGACCCGCACCCCGACGACGATGAACAGCAGTGCTGCGACGTACTGGGCGGCGACCCAGCCTTGCCCGTGCAGCTCGATCACGAAGATCGGGTTCCACAGCACGGCGACGGGGCCGAGGCCGATCAGCCACCACCACGCCGTCCCCTGCACGGCGAAGACGCAGAGGATGAGCGCGAGGATGCTGACGGCGTACCGGATGATGATGAAACTGTCGGCGTCGATCAGGGCGAGACCAGCGAGCAGGGCGATGGCGCCGAGCAGGCCTGGCGCGAGCGCCGACCGGGAGAAGGTGGGTGCGACCGGGGTGCCCATCAGACGCCCCCTCCGCCGCCGCCGCCGCCTCCGCCGCCGACGGACCCTCCGCCACCGAACCCCGAACTCGAGGAGCTCGACGCGGTGCCCGACCACGCCGCGGTCGTCGAACTCGCGAAGCCACTCAGGCTCGCCGCGAAGAATCCGGCATTGAACGCGCCGGTGCCGTAGTACCAGTCCGGCTGGGACCTGCTCTGGGCGTAGTACTCACCGAGCACGGCCGACCAGTCCTTCTCCTGCCCGAACAGCACGGCGAACGGCAGCAGCCGCTCGTAGAGCTTGAGCACCTGCATCGGCTGACCGGGGTCGACCCCCGCCTCCTGGCTCCCGGGCTCCGGGCGGTACGGCGAGCGCAGCGCGCCCTGGGGGCTCTGCAGCACCCGCAACCGGTCGGTTTCGGCGACACCGATGTACAACCTGACTCCTTCGAGGTAGTCGCGCAGTTCCGCCCCTGCCGCGGTGAGCGGGCGGATGCTCGACGCGAGTGACACGGTCGTGATCGCGCCGAGCAGCCCGACGAGGAGGACCAGGAACGGCCACGCCCCGCCGATCTCGAGGGCGAGCCCGACGACGCCGCCGAGAACGGCGACGAGGCCGCCGACGACGGAGAGGCCGAGCAGCGCGGAACGCAGGGACCCGCCCTTCTTCTCGCGGAACCCGGCGGGAATGGCAGCCCGGCGGGTCGCCCGCAGCTCGCCCTGCAACGCGGTCGTGAGGCTCGTGCTTTTCTTCTTGAGGTCGCGCTGGGTTCCGGGCTTGAGCCCGGGGAAGAGATGGCCGAGCACGGAGAGCTCCGCCTTGTCGACGCCCCGGGTGTCGCGCAGTTCGAGCAGGAAGTGCTTGGGGCCGGACCCTTCGATCACCCGGACGTTCCCGCGCACGGCGAACTGGAGGAACTGGGCGGTCATGGCCTTGGTGCTCGTGCGGGTCACTTCGCCGGCCTGGAGCAGGTTGACGCCCTTCGGCGGCAGGTATTCTGCGATGATCGTCGGCCGGCCGGGGGCGTTGCGCCAGCGGGTCGCGCGCGCGACGATCGCGAGGGCGGCACAGACGAGCGCGAGGACGGCGCCGGCGAGGCCGACGGCGGGGAACGGGTTCGCGAAGAAGGAATTGTCCCTCGGCACGAAGGTGCCCGGCGTGAAGCCGACGACGAGGGTGAGCCCCTGATGGGCGGCGAGACTGCCGCTGCTCGCGGTGATCCGGGTTCCGGTCGTCGTTGCCGCGCTCGTGTCGGTGCTGATCTCGGAGCAGTCCGTCGAGGACGACGCCGAACCCTGGATGCACCGGGCCTGGCCGGTCAGCCGGTCCGTCAGCGCCGGGTCGACCGTGAGCGTGGCGGAGACGGAGCCGAAGGGCTGGGCCCAGCCGGTGCCGTTGACCTCCCAGTAGAATTCCTCGTCCTGGGCGTCGGACGGCACCAGGGTCACGTCGCGCTGCGTGTAGGTGATCACATAGGTCTGCACGCCGTGCACGTAGCCGTCTGCCGCGCTCGTCACGATGAAGAAGTCGCCGTCGTCACTGTCGCCCGTTTCGCTCGGCCGCGGGGCGCCGTTCTCGTCGGTGACGCTCACGAGGTCGATCCCGGTCGGATGCCCGTCGTAGTGGGTCGGGATCGACCGGCGGATGCCGTGGTTCTGATCGAAGTCCGGGAACCGGGCCACGATGGTCTCCGTTGTCGTCAGCGCGGAATGCCCGTCCGCTGAGCGGCTGAGCACGAAGTCGGAGTGCATCGAATCGAAGCTGAAGTCGTCGACGCCGCCGGACACGGAGACGGCCGGTGGCGCGAGGTCCACCGCCGCGACGGCCGCGGCGGGTACCGACAGGGTGAAGAGGGCGAACGCGCCCAGGATCGTGACGAACAGGGATCGAGCCAATCGGCGCATGCCCCCACTCTAGCGAGCCGGAACGGACCCACTCGTCGCTTCGGCCGTCGCCGTGATGCGGTTGGCCATTCCGCTGAAGATGACGCCGTGGAACGGGAGGATCGAGAACCAGTAGAGCCGGCCGCCGAGGCCGCGCGGGAAGAACACGGCACGCTGCCGGTAGACGGAGCCGCCGTCCGGGTCCGGTTCGGCGGTCATCTCGAGCCAGGCCTTGCCGGGGACCCGCATTTCGGCCCGGAGCCGGAGGAAGCGGCCGCGTTCGAGGCTCTCCACCCGCCAGAAGTCGAGCACGTCGCCGGTGTGGAGGCGCTCGGCGTCACGCCGGCCACGGCGGAGCCCGACGCCGCCGACGAGCTTGTCCGCCCAGCCGCGCACGGCCCAGGCGAGCGGGAAGGAGTACCAGCCGTTGTCGCCGCCGATGCCCTCGATGATGCGCCAGAGTTCGGCGGGCGCCGCGGGGGTGTGCTTCGTCCGGAGGTCGGTGTAGACGAGGTGCCCCGCCCATTCCGGGTCGCTCGGCAGCGGGTTGCTGCTCGCCCCCTCGATCGAGGCGTTCCGCCAGCTGGTCTCGACGTCGCCGTCGCGCATCCGCCCGAGCGCGAGCCGCACGGCCATGCGATAGCTGGTCAGGCCGCCGTCGGGTACGGGGATGTAGCCGTCGATGTCGTGCTCGCCCATCACGCAGTCGTTCTGCAGGGAGGCGATGATCGGAACGGCGAGGTTGCGCGGGATGGGGGTGACGAGGTTGACCCACTGCGAGGCGAGCCACGGGGTCAGCACCGGAAGGGCGGCGATCGGGCGCTGGCGGAGGCCGGCCTCGAGGGCGTAGCCGTTCATCATCTGCCCGTAGCGGAGCACATCGGGACCGCCGATGTCGAAGGTGCGGCTGACGGAGTCCGGCAGGTCCGCCGCGGCGACGAGGTAGTAGAGCACGTCGCGCACGGCGATCGGCTGGATCTTGTTCCGCACCCACTTCGGTGCGGGCATGTACGGCAGCACATCGGTCAGGTGCCGGATCATCTCGAAGGACGTCGAACCGCTCCCGATCACGACGCCGGCCTGCAGGGCGGCGGTCGGCACGCCGGAGGCGATCAGGATCCGCCCGACCTCGGCCCGGGAGCGCAGGTGCCGGGAGAGGGTCTCGGTGTCCGGGTGCAGCCCGCCGAGGTAGACGATCCGGGACACGCCCGCAGCTGCGGCCGCCGCCGCCACCGTCCGGGCGGCCCGGGCCTCCGCCTGCTCGAAGTCGCCCGAGCTGCCCATCGCGTGCACGAGGTAGTAGAGGACGTCGATCCCGGCACACGCCGCGTCCACGGCGTCGGCGTCGGAGAGGTCGCCGACCCGGATGTCCACCCGATCCCGCCAGGGGACGTCGGTGAGCTTCTGCGGCGAGCGCACGAGCACGGTCACCTCGAATCCGGCGTCGAGGAGGAGCGGAACGAGCCGTCCGCCGATGTAGCCGGTCGCGCCGGTCACGAGAGCTCGTCTGGCAGTCATGGACACGAGCCTAGGGCGAATGCCGTCGCCGAGACTGGGAGCCTGCCGGGCCTGTGCTGCCGGGCCTGTGGATGAATCGCTCGCGCTCCGGAGGATTCCGGCAGGATCGGCGCATGACTCTGCGACTCGACCCCCGGTATCCCCTCGTCTGGCGCTCACCGGACACCATCCAGCTCGGCGTGGACCACCCGGTGCTCCGGGTCCGGGTGCCCGGCCCCGGCCTCGAAGGCGTCATCGACGCGCTCCGCTCCGGGGTGCCCCGCGCCGGGGCCGTCATGCTCGGCAGCAGGGGCGGCGCGACGGCGGAGTCCGTGCACGCCCTGCTCGCCGAGCTCCGCCCGGTCTTGCTCGACGACCGCAGGCCGGCAGTCTCGCCGGCCCGGCCCCGGCGCTGGGTGTCGGTCGACGGTCGCGGCACCACGGCCGCGCGGCTGCGTGCCTTCCTCGACGATCTCGGGCTCGAGGCCCACGACCTCGACGACGACGGCGGCACCGGCGATGTCCTTCCCGGCGCAGAGGCGGATGCCGCGGCGCCGGCGACGACGCAGCTCGCGGTGATCATCGGCCGGTTCGCGATCGAGCCGGCGCGCTACCGGCGCTGGCTGAACCGGGACGTGCCGCACCTGCCCGTCGTGTTCGGAGACCGCGAGGTGCGGATCGGCCCGCTCGTGGAGCCGGGTCGGGGCCCGTGCCTGTTCTGCCTCGAGCAGGCGAGGGTCGATGCCGACCCGGCCTGGCCTGCGATGGCGAGCCAGCTGACCCACCGGCCTGCGCCGACGGAGTCACCGCGTCGCGGCCTCGAGGTCGCCGTCCGGGTCGCCGGAATCGTGCAGGACCGGGTGCTGTCGGGTCGTTCGGAGCTCGCGGGCGTCTCCCTGGCGATCGACGCCGCGAGCGGCAGGATCACGCGCCGCGCGCACCGGCCGCACGAGCGTTGCGCATGCCGAGCTCTGTCAGGAACCGCGATCGTTCCCGCGGGGCCCGTTGCTGGTGTCCGGACGCGGACCAGCTCAGTGCGAGTCGCCGGCGTGCCCGGGTGATGCCGACGTAGAGCAGCCGGCGCTCCTCGTCGATCTGCTCGAAGGTGCCCGCATAGCTGATCGGGACGAGCCCCTCTGACAGCCCCACCACGAAGACGGCGTCCCACTCGAGCCCCTTGGCCGAGTGCAGCGTCGCCAGGGTCACGGCGGAGACGGTCGGTTCGTGCTGGCCGGCCTGCCGTTCCATCAGCTCGTCGGTGAACTGGCGGAACGTCGTGCCCGGCGGGGCCTGGTCGACGAGCCCCATCAGGGCGTTGAGCGATTCCCAGCGGTCCCGCACCGCACCGGCGGCCTCCGGAGCGGTCTGGCTCCAGCCGAGCGAGCGCAGCACGTCGCTCGCCGACTTGAACAGCGGCTCGCCCACGATCGAGACGGATGCCGCGCGCAGCTGCATCACGGCCTGCTTGACCTCGGTGAGGTCGAAGAACCGCTTCGATCCGCGGATCTGGTAGCTGATCGACAGGTCGCCGAGCGCGGTCTCGAGAGCGGCGGCCTGCACGTTGACGCGGTAGAGTACCGCGATGTTCTCCGGCCGGGTTCCGGACTCGATCAGTTCGAGGATCTGCTGGGCGACTCCGCGCGCCTCGGCGAGGTCGCTCGCGTACTCGTGCACGCTCGGATCGACCCCGGGCTCCGCCGAGTGCGCCCGGAGGGTGAGCGCACCCGTGCGTCCGCGCATCAGCTGGTTCGCGGTCGTGACGATCGCCGCGGTGGACCGGTAGTTCTGTTCGAGGCGCACGACCGTCGCGTCCTCCCACCGCTTGGGGAAGTCGAGCAGGTAGTCGCTGCGGGCACCCGCGAACGAATAGATGGTCTGGCTCGCGTCGCCGACCACGCAGAGGTCCCTGCGCGGCCCGACCCAGAGGGCGAGCAGGTCGTGCTGCAACGGCGAGACGTCCTGGTATTCGTCGACGACGAAGAACCGGTACTGCTCGCGCACCTGCAGGGCGACGGACGGCTCTGACTCGATCATCCCGGCCATCGCGAGAAGGACATCCTCGAAGTCGATCTGCTTGCGCTCGTCCTTCAGTCGTTCATAGCGTTCGTGCATCGCGACGACCTGGTCGGCGTCCAGCCGGCCGGGCAGGCTCCGCCGGGCGATGCCCGCGGCATAGTCCTCGATCGAGAGCCCGGTGGTCTTCCGCCACTCGACCTCGGCGGCGAGGTCGCGCAGGGTCGCGGTGTCGAGCCGGAGCTTGAGTTGTTCGGCCGCGTGGCCGAGAAGACGGCCCTTTCCGTCGAGGATGCGCGGCGCCTGGCCGCCGACGACGTGCGGCCAGAAGTAGTTGAGCTGGGACAGCGCCGCGGCGTGGAAGGTGCGTGCCGCGACGCCGCCTGCGCCGAGCTGGCGCAGCCGGCCGCGGAGTTCCGCGGCGGCCCGCGAGGTGAAGGTGAGCGCCATCACCCGGTTCGGGGCGTACGCGCCGGTCATCACCCCGTATGCGATCCGGTGGGTGATCGCGCGGGTCTTGCCGGTTCCTGCGCCCGCGAGCATGCAGACCGGCCCGACGAGGGCCTCCGCGGCAATGCGCTGCTGGTCGTCGAGGCCGGCCAGGAGCGTCTCGGGGGTCAGCGCCATCCGGCGACCAGGTCGGGGCCGAAGTCGATCGGTCCGCCGTACCACTGCTCGATGATCGCGCGCGCGATCGAGGAGCGGCCGGGCAGGATGATGCTGTCGCCGGCCGCGGCGAGTTCGGTGCGGCTGAACCAGCGCAGGTCGAGGATCTCCTCACCGTCCGGCAGGACACCGGCCGGCTTCTGGCCGTCGGCCAGCCGGGCGGTGAAGCCGAACATGATCGAGGCGGGGAAAGGCCACGGCTGGGAGCCCAGGTAGACCGGATCGGTCACGCGCAGGCCGGACTCCTCGAACATCTCACGGATGACGGCCGCCTCGAGCGACTCCCCCGGCTCGACGAAGCCCGCGAGGAGGGAGTAGCGGTTGTCCTCCCACATGGCGTTCGAGCCGAGCAGGATGCGATCGTCGTCGTCGGTGATCAGCACGATCACGGCGGGGTCCGTGCGGGGGAAGACCTGGCTGCCGTCGACGGGGCACCGGCGGCTCCAGCCGCCGCCCTCGACCTCGGTCGCGGCGCCGCAGCGCGGGCAGTGCGCGTGCGAGGCGTGCCAGTTCGCGAGGGCGAGTGCTTCGGTGAAGAGGCCGGCGTCACGGTCGGAGAGGGCGCTCGCGACGGTGCGGAGCGGCACCCAGAGGGACTCGTCCGGTTCGAGGGTCGCGGCCCCGTCGTCGTCGAGGATCGCGGCGACCAGGCGGGTGCCTGCGGGTTCCGCGCCCTCGTCGGCGAGGGACTTGCCGAGGTAGAGCTCGATCGGGACCCGAGGGACGAGCGCGGGCGGGAACAGCCGCAGCCGGGGCCGGGGGCTTCCGTCGTTGGAATCGTATGCCGCGAGCTCGTGGGTGCCTGCGGAACCGGCCCCCGGTTCCTCGGCGAGGAGCGTGGAACCGCGCCAGAGCGGAAGGACGCGCGTTGCGGCATCCGCCCGGAGTTCGTCGAAGAGCCCCGGCCGGGCCCGGGTGAGGTGGTCCCTGTCGACGGCGTGGCGGGACAACGGCAGTCGGGCGGTGAACGTGAACGGCATGAAGACCCCTTCGGACTCTGGCGTGACTGCCGAAGTTGTGTGGAGGCGTGGCGAACGACCACACCGAGGGGAAGTCGACCTAACCTAGTAGGTATGGCCAGATCCCATCTCACTCTAGCCGCGCTCGCCACTTCAGCCGTGCCCGGTCTCGACGTCGTCCAGGCCCGCAGCCATGGCTCCAGCGGGCGCTCGTCCGGCGCGCCCGGAGCGTACGATTCCGCCGTCCTCCTGGACCGCGACGGACGCTCCCTGATCATCCGGGTGCCGCTTTCGCAGGCCGCAGAGACCGAGCAGTCCGCGGACCTCGTCGCGCTCCGCGCCCTGACCGTCGGCAATCGCAGCCGGCTGCCGTTCGACGTGCCGCAGTTCGTCGGGCAGGCCCCGCTCGGCGGGACGCGCGCCGTCGTCTACGAATTCCTGCCCGGCGACACCTTCGACGCGGACGCCCTCACCGGGCACGCCGGGGTCTCCGGGTCGATCGGCCGGGCCATCGCGGCCGTCCACGGGCTGCCGACCGCGGTGGTGAGCGATGCCGGGCTCACGCAGCGCAGCGCCCAGGACTGCCGCACCGAGGTGATCGAGCTGATCGGACGCACCGAGGCGACCGGGTATCTGCCCGCCGCCCTGCTCCGCCGCTGGGAACTGGCGACGGACGACGATGCCCTCTGGCAGTTCCTGCCCTGTGTCATCCACGGTTCCCTGTCCGCGGAGTCCTTCCTGATCGGCGAGGATTCCGTGACGGCCGTCCTCGGCTGGGCGGCGCTGAGCGTCGGCGACCCGGCGAGGGACCTGAACTGGCTGCTCGCGTCCCGCGGGGCCGCCGGCGAAGCCGCGATCGCGTCCTACGGCGGCGTACGCCAGGGCAACGACCCGCGCATCACGCAGCGGGCGATGCTCTACGCCGAGCTCGAGCTCGCGCGCTGGCTGTTGCACGGCACGGACACCCGCAACCAGGGCATCGTCGATGACGCCGTCGCGATGCTCGACGGCCTGGTCGAGAACGTGCACCACGCGACCTCGCACCCGCTGTCCCCGAAGACCGGCCCGATCCTGAACGTGTCTGAGGTCGAGAGCCTGCTCGCCGCGACCCCGTACGCCGCGGTGAAGCGTGCGCCGGCCGCCGCGATGCACACGGATGCCTACCGACTGTCCGACTTCGAGACCGGCGAATTCTCCGACGAGGCCGACACGACCGGTGCGATCGACATCGTCGGCGACGGCGGGGACACCGGCGCCGACTCCGGTTCGGGCACTGACGTGCGGGACACGACCGCGGACCACGCCGCCACGAGGTCCGCCTCGGAGTAGAGCCGCTCGGGGGCGACCACGGTGTCGTCGGCGACGAAGTAGAACACCGCGTCGACCGTCTCGGGGTCGATGCCCTTCCAGCTCGCGTATGCGAGCCGGTAGAGCGCGAGCTGGGTCTGCTTGAGTTCGAGGTCCGCGGCGTTCTTCGGCGCCCGGCCGGTCTTCCAGTCGACGACCTGGTAGCCGGACTCGGTGCGGTACACCGCGTCGAGCTTGCAGATGAAGACCTGCCCGGCGAGCACGTAGTGGATCTCGATCTCGACCTCCTCCGGCTTGAGGCCGGCCCAGGGCGACCGTTCGAAGGTGGTCTGGAGGCGTTCGAGCTGGGCCTGCTCGAGCGGCTGGTTCTGGTCGAGGTCGAGGTCGAACGCGTCGGCATCCGTGTCGTCGTCGGATTCGAAGAGCCCGGCGTCGATCCGGTCCCCGCCGAGGAGGCCGCCGGCCCTCCGCTCGACCCAGGAATGGAAGAGGGTGCCGAGCCGGGTGGCCCGGTACGGCCGTTCGGGCATCGGGCGGCGCACCTGCGCGGCGACCCGGTCGGGGTCGTCGACGTAGTCCTTGAACCGCGACGCGGGGATGCGGGCGGGCAGCGGGGCGACCGTGCCCGCGCCCAGGCGGAGCGCGCGTTCCTCGAGCAACAGGGTCACCACGTGGGACCAGCGCGTCTCTCGGGCCGGGGCGTCCGGATCGTTCGCGGCGGCGCGCACCCCGGCGGCGGCCGCTTCGACGACGGCCCGGCGGGTGCCGAGAGGGTCGAAGGGCCAGGCCGGGGTGAGGCCGTCCTCCGGGGCAGGCTTCTCGTCGAAGGCGCTCGCCTCGGGCAGGGCATCGATGAGGCCGGCCTCGGCGAGCTCGACGAGGTACCGGCTCGGGGCGCGCACGGTCGAGCCGGATCCCCAGAACGAGCCGGTCAGCAGGAGTTCGTGCCTGGCCCGGGTGGTGGCGACGTAGATCAGCCGGCGTTCCTCGTCGTCGTGCCGGTCGGCGAGCTCCGCCTTGTATGCCTGGAAGGCGAGGTCGTAGGACAGCTGGCTGTCGTGGCCGGTCCAGTCCAGCTCGGGCAGCTCGGCGTGGTCGCCGCGGAACGGGTACGGCAGCTCGCCGAAGCGGATCCAGCCGGTGACCTCGCGGGCTGGGGCCGGCAGGCTCTTGTCCGTGAGGTTCGGGATGGCGACGTAGTCCCACTCGAGACCCTTGGCGCCGTGGATGGTGAGGAGTTGAACGGTGCCCTGTTCGGCCACTTCGGCGCGCGGCCCCATGTCGTCGGCGAGCTCCGCCCGGCCGAGCCAGCGCAGGAAACTCGCCGCGGTGCCGAGCTCGTCGCTCGCGAGGAAGTCGGAGATCGTGTCGTGGAAGGCGTAGAGGTTCGCGAGGCCGAGGCTGTTGTTCTCGTTCGCGACGAGTTCGACGTCGAGGAGGAGTTCCTGTTCGACGAGGCGCACGAAGTCGAGCAGCGGAAGACCGGCCCGGGAGCGCAACCAGGCCAGGAGCCTGCCTGCCGCCCGGAGCCGTTCCCGGCCGACGTCGGTGAAGCCGGCGAGCTGGCCGTGGCCGGGCGGCGCCGCCGCGACGAAGTCGAGGGCGTCGACGAGGGACGCCCCTTCGTCGTCGGCGACGGACGCCCGGAGCTTCTCGGTGAGCTCCCGGCTGACGGCCTTCTGGGCCCAGTCGTGGGCGGCGAGCCAGCGTGAGACGGCGGCGAGGTGCTGCAGGTCGCGCGGTCCGACCCGGAACCGGGCACCGCTCAGCAACCGGACGAGCTCGCTTCCCGCCGAGGGATCGTGCACGACCCGGAGCACGCTGACGACGTCGGTGACCTCCGGGGTGGAGAGCAGCCCGCCGAGGCCGAGGACGTGGGCCCTGACGCCGTTCGCGCGGAGTACGCCGGCGAAAAAGTCCATGTCGCGCCGGGCACGGAAGAGGATGGCGCCGGACTTGTCGCTGCCGGACCCGAGCCGCCCGGCGAACCAGTGGGCGACGGTCTGGGCTTCGTCGGTGGCTGTTTCGGCGAGGTGCGCGGAGACGGCGCCGGGCCGGGTGCCGTCCGGTACCTTGAGCGTCTCGACCTGGATGCCGTCCGTCCGGCGGCGGAGGGCCTCGCTGAGCGGGGCGACGAGGGTGTTCGCGGCGTCGAGCACCGAGCGGGGGTTCCGCCAGGTGAAGGAGAGCGACATCGAGGGGGTGACCCGGTGCTCCGAACGGGCGTCCGGGTCGAAGTCGGCGGAGAAGGCGAGCAGGTTCGCGGAGCTCGCGCCGCGCCAGCCGTAGATGGACTGGTGCGGGTCGCCGACGGCCATCACCGGGTGCCTCGCGAAGAGGGTGTGCAGGAGTTCGGTCTGGAGCACGGAGGTGTCCTGGTATTCGTCGAGCAGCACGACCCGGTACTGGTCGCGGTACCCGGCGACCACCCGCGGAACCCGCTGGCTCACCTGCAGGGCGAGGGCGACCTGGTCGGAGAATTCGATCAGGCCGAGCCGGCGCTTCTCCCGGTCGTACCAGCCGGCGAGTTCGGCGAGCACGGGCAGCGGCCCGACCGCGGCGAGCGAGTCGACGACGGAGGTGTACGGGACCTTCTTGCGCGGGTTGCCGTACGGAAGGTCTTCGAGGTAGGCGAAGCCGGCGGCGAGGCCGGCCAGATCGTGCCCGGGGCGGTCGGGAGCGTCCGCGCCTGGCGCGCCCGTCGCCAGGCCGATCGTGAGGTTCGGCGGGTTCTCGGCGAGCAGACGACTGAACCGGAGCACGGCATCCGTCACGGCGTCGAGGCTCTTGCCCCAGGGCACCAGCCTGCGGTCGCCGTGCTCGATCACGACGCGGCGGGCGAGGAGCCAGGCGCTCGTCTCGGTGAGCAGCACGGACTCGGGTTCGCGGCCGAGCAGGAGGGCGTTGTCGGTGAAGAGCCGGCTCGCGAACGAGTTGTACGTCGACACGGTCGGGGTGTTGAACAGGCCGGAGTCGACGAGCTCGCCGGTGGCCTCCGCGCCAACCGCCGGGGTGGGCGCCGGCAGCAGCCCCTGCGCGTCGAGCTGGGCGATGCGGTCGCCGATGCGCTCGGCGAGTTCGCCGGCCGCCTTGCGGGTGAAGGTGAGCCCGAGGATCTGGTCCGGGCGGGCAAGGCCGTTTGCGAGCAGCCAAAGCACCCGGTTGGCCATGGTCTCGGTCTTGCCGCTGCCGGCGCCTGCCACGACGAGGGTCGGCGCGAGCGGGGCCTCGATCACGGCCCGCTGTTCCGGGGTCGGCGGGAACATGCCGAGCGTTGCGGCGATCTCGAGGGCGCTGACCGGGTGGTGCGGACGGTTCGGATCCTGGGGCACGGGCGTTCCGTTCTGGCTCACGAGCTGACCTGCCCGATGATGTGGATGCGGCAGGCTCCGTGCGAGCGCGGGTCGAGGCAGTGCGTCGCGAGCTCGGCGACGAAGGTCGCTCCGCCCATGAGCGCCGCGTCGGCGCCGACCCTGGTGCGGAAGGCGAGGAGCTGCTCCGCGGTGAAGGTGGCCTGGGTGGGGTTGCGGTAGTTCTGTTTGACGGTGCCGGAGGAGACGATCACGAGGCGGGCGCCCGCGAGCGGGGTCCCCGCGGGGACGCCCTCGATCCGGTCCTCCTGGAAGGCGAGCTGGTAGGCGCCGAGCTGCGGGTGGTCTGCGACGCCCGCGTCGCTCACGGGGTCTCCCCGCCCGGTCTTGAGGTCCACGATGACGGCGCTGCCATCAGCGAGGCGCTCGACCCGGTCGACGGTGCCGGTGAGCCAGGCGCCGTCGACGTCGAAGCCGAAGCTGCCCTCCGCGCTCAGGAGTTCGCCGCCGGCCTGTTCGAAGTCGAGCAGGTAGGAGGCGAGCCGGTCGGTGAGGTTTCGCGCGTCGGCGCGCTGCACCTCGGACTGCCACTCCGCGTCGAAGCGGAGCTCTCCCCAGCGTTCGTCGACCGCCTGCCACAGTGCTTCGGGGCGGCGGTCCGTCGACTCCTCCATCACCGCGTGGATGATCGTGCCGAGGTTCGCGGCCGTGTTGGAGCTGCCGCCGCCGAGCCGGCCGATCGCCCAATGCAGCGGGCACGTCTCGACGGCGGCCATCTTCGACGGGGAGACCCGCACGGGCTCGTCGCCGGCCGCCGGGTCGTTGAGGGGCTGCACCGTGCTGGGCTCGGCGAGGCCGTACCACTGGCCGGGGTCCGCACCGGGCACGGATGCCGCGGCGAGCCGCGCGAGGGTCGCCGCGGCATCCGTTGCGCGTCCCGACCAGTCCGGGTGCTCGGACGGGGAACCCGTCGGTACGCCCCTGGTGAGGTCGCGACGCAACCGGCCGACGAGGCCGCGGAGCGACACCGGATAGCGTCCGGCGGGGTCGGTACCGTCAGCCCCCGCCGCCGGGGTCGGCCGTGGCAGCAACTTGAGGAACACCGACGGTTCGTTCTCCTCGTTGTCGACGGCCGTGACGAGGAGTTCGGTGCGGGCCCGGCTCGCGGCCTGGGCGAACATCCGCAGCTCGTCGTGCAGGACCTCGGTGCGCGCGTCGCCGCCGCGGGGGTCGCGTCCGGAGGCGAGCGCGGCGAGGTCGCCCGCACCGAGCAGCGAGCCGCGGATGCGTAGGTCCGGCCAGACGTTCTGCTGCACGTTCGCGATCACGACGAGGTCGAACTCACGGCCGATCAGCCCGTTCGGGGTCGAGACGGTGACGGCGTCACCGAGGGCGCGCGGGGCGAGGGTGTCCTCGGGGACGTCGGTGTCGACGAGGTGTTCGAGGAAGAGCACCGGCGGCGCCGCCGGGGTGCGTTCGACGTAGCGCTGTGCCGCGGAGAACAGGGCCACGACGGCGTCGAGGTTGTGGTTGGCCTCGTCGGCGATGATGCCGATCCCTGCGGACTGCTCGAGCCATTCCCTGGCCAGGCCGCTGCGCTGCCAGAGGCCCCAGAGCAATTCCTCGATCGTGGCGCCCGCCTCATATTCGACGGCTGCCGTGAGCAGGCTCTCCGCGCAGCTCGCCGCGCGGCGGGCGGTGCGGTTGTCGATCGTGGACAGCAGCGATGGCGTCGCGAAGACGGCGGCGAGGAGCTCGTCGGCCGTGCGGGTGCCGGCGGTGCGGGTGCCCGCGGTGCCCGCTCTGCTCGCGGTCGCGCCGGGTTCCGGTTGACCGGACTCGTGATCGCCGCGCTCCGGTTCGCTCAGTTCCGGTTCGCTCAGTTCCTGTTGACGCAGGGCAGCACGCAGGCGGCGCAGGGTGATCGGGTCGAGGCCGCCGAGCGGGCCGCGCAGGAGTTCGGTCGCCGCTTCGGCGTCGAGCGGACGGCGGCCGAGGGTGACCTCGAGGGCGAGAATGAACGCCCGCACCGCCCACTCGTCGCGGAGCGCGGTCTGGGCGGAGGGCACCTGGGTGGGCACCTCGAGGGCAGCGAGGCCACGGGCGAGTGCCGGAATGGCCGAACCGCTCCGGGCGATCACGGCCATGCGTCCCCAGGGCAGGCCGTCGAGCACGTGCCGTTCCCTCAGCCGACCGGCGATGAGTGCGAGCTGGTCTGCCGGGCTCGCGGCGAGGAGGGTCTCGACGGAAGCGGCGGCGGGCGCCCCGGCGTCGGATCCGGCGGCACCGGCAACGACGGCATCGTCGGCATCGGCAACGACGGAACCGGGCTCGTCGGCGCCTGTCGTGTGGGTGCCTGTCGTGTGGGTGCCTGTCGTGCGGGTGCCTGTCGTGTGGGTGCCTGTCGTGCGGGTGCCTGTCGTGCGGGTGCCTGTCGTGCGGGTGCCTGTCGTGTCGGCGCCCGTCTCGACTGCACCGGTCCCGACGGCGCCCGTCGCGGCGCTGCCGGTCTCAGCGGCGCCGCGCTCGTCGCCGCCTGTCCCGTCGCCGCCTGTCTCGTCGGCAGGGGCACCGACGGACGCGGCGCGGCGCTGGGTGCCCGCCGACGCCGTCCCGATCCGGTGGGTGATCTCCCGGACGACGCCGCGGATGCCGGGCCCATGCCGGTACACGGTGTCGAGGACGAGGGTCGTGACGAGCGGTGCACCAGGGGCCAGGTAGGAGGAGAGCCGGCCGAGGGCATCCGCGTGGGCGCCGTTGAAGGAGCCCGTCGTGATGTCGGGGTCTCCTGCCGCCACGATCGCGACGCCGCGGGCGGCGAACTGGGCGAGCAGGGTGAGGGTGGCCCGGTTCAATTCCTGGGCGTCGTCGACGGCGATGAGGCGGAGGCCGGCAAGGGTGCCGAGGGTCGCAGCGCCCGCGGCCCCTGGCGCTGCGGCGGCGACGACGGCCGCAGCGAAACCGGCGAGCTCGGTGGAGTCGTACTGGCCCGGCCGGCTCTGGTCTTTGACCTCGTCGTAGCCACGGATGAAGTTCGCCGCCGCGACCCACTCCGGGCGATCGGTCGTGGTGCCGAGCTCGGCGAGGCGAGCGGGGGTGATCCCGTATTCCACGGCCCGCATCATCAGGTTGCGCAGTTCGGTGCGGAACCCGCGCAACCGGCGCACGCCGGGATCGAGGGTCGGCGGCCAGGCCGGACCGGACGGAACCGCCCCGACCGCATCGAGGGGGCCGCCGTCGTCCAGGTCGCCCTGAAGCAGTTCGGCGATGATCTGGTCCTGCTCGCCGCCGGTGAGCAGTGTGGGCGCCGGGCCGCCGGCCACAGCCTCGGCGCCGCGCACGAGTTCGAACGCGACGGAGTTCGCCGTGCGGGCGAGCGGGCCGTTGGTCGGGACGCCGAGGCGGAGGGCAAGCCGGTCACGCAGCACGGTGGCGCCCGCCCGGGTCGGCACGAGCAGGAGGACCTCCCCCGGGGCGTACCCGCGCTCGAGGACGCGTTCGGCGAGGAGCTCGATGAGGGTCGTGGTCTTCCCGGTGCCCGGTGCGCCGATGAGGGCGGACGAGACCCCGTCCGCCAGGCCGAGCGCCACCCGCTGGGAGTCATCGAGGGGGAAGGGGACCGCGGAAACAGCGCGGGAGAGGGTCGGGATTCCGGGGCTGGTCACGTTTTCAAAGCTAGCGGGTTGCGCCGACAGTGAACGCTGTCCGGCTGCCCCGCCGTTCTGTCGTACTCTGGGCGCTTAGGCAACGAAAGGCGCATCTGGTGGATATCCGCATTGGCATCTTCAACTCTCCCCGTGAGATCAGCTTCGAGACGTCGCAGGCCGCGACCGAGGTCGAGGAAGCGGTAGCCGCCGCCCTCTCCGGTTCGACCGGGTACCTCAAGCTCGCCGACAGCAAGGGCCGGGTCTTCATCGTCCCGACGATCGGCCTCGCCTACGTCGAGCTGGGCTCCGAGGAGTCCCGTCGCGTCGGTTTCGTCGCGTAGACCCGGAATGGAACTCCTCTTCGCCGCGCTCGGCGGGGCCGTCCTCGGCCTCGCGGCACGGTACGTGCTCCCCGGGCGCACGAACCACGGCGCCGTGCTGCTCCCCGCGATCGGCACGATCGTCGCCATGGTCGTCTGGGTCGCACTGACCTGGTTCGGCTGGGCGTGGGACGGTGGCTGGATCTGGTGGGCCACCCTCATCGTCGCCGGCGGGGCATCCGTCGCTGCCGGCATGACGCTCGCGCGCTCACGCGTCGCCGGCGACACCCGGATGCTGCACGAACTGATGCGCACGGGTCACCCCGGCCGCGCGTAGGCTCACGCTCACCGAGCGCGGGTGTTGCGCCGGTGCGCGTGCGGTGCGCGTGCGGTGCGCCACCCGCGCAGCGGCGCAACACCCGCGCTCGAGAACAGACCGGTCGAGAACAGACCGGTCGGGCACAGACCCGTCGCGGCGATGGCTCAGGCCGTGAGGCCGAGGCCGTCCATCCGCCGGGTGTGCGCGGCGATCAGTTCGGTGAAGACCGGCTCGATGCGTTCCTCGGCTGGTCCGGCGACGGTGACGACTCCGGCCTGGTCCGTCGTGCCCGCGAACGCGAGCGCGGAGCGGGCGATCAGCAGGGTGTCCCCGACCAGCCGACGGCCCCAGAGGGCCAGGTGCGAGGCGAGCGGAGCATCCGCGGCGATCGCTGCGGCGAGCTGGGTCGCGAGGATCGCGGCCCCGGCGTCCTCGCCGAGGAGGTGCGCGACCCGCGGGCCGACCTCACCGGGAAGCCCGTCGGAGAGCCGGATGAAGAAATCGTCGAGCAGTCCACCGGCGAGGTAACAGCTCAGCAGCAGCTCGGTCCAGTCCGCGCCCGTGATCTCGGCGCGGAACGCGTCGAGGGCAGGGACGAACGGCGCCATCACGTCTGCGGGTTCCGCTCCGCGGCGGCGGATCTCGGCGACGAGGCCCTGGTGCTTGGAGAGCGCCCGCCCGGCGGCGGTGCTGAGCGCCTGCTTGGCGGCGAGGTTCGGCGCAATCAAGACGGCGCGGGCGAGGCTCTCGAAGACGCCGAGCTCGAAGTACGCGGACTGGCCCAGGAACGGCAGCAGTTCGGGGGTGAGGTCCTTGATGTCCACTTTCGTGGTCGATGGACGTTCCCCCCGGGTGGTGAGCCGGGGGATTATCTCGACGCGCTTGGCGCGCCCATCAAACCAGGAGAACACCAGCCCAGCTTAGGACAGAGCTGCGTCGTCCGCGCGGCCGGACACCCGCCTGCCCGCGTGGCTTCGGCTGCTTCCCAGACAGCTCCCGGTAAGGTGAGACAAGCCATCGGCGTGGATCGGTGGCTGGTGCCCGAGGCAGAAGACGGGCGCATTTCCGTTTCCAGCTAATGACAGGCAAACTTTCGTGACTTTCTCCGAACTCAATATCGACCAGGACCTGGTTGACGCTCTCGCCAGTAAAGGCATCCTCGAGCCGTTCCCGATCCAGCTCCAGACCATCCCGCTCGCGATGAGCGGCCAGGACATCATCGGCCAGGCCAAGACCGGCACCGGCAAGACCCTCGGCTTCGGTCTCCCCCTCATCCAGCGTCTCGGCCTCGACCCCGAGCCCGGCGTGCAGGCGCTCGTGGTCGTTCCGACCCGCGAACTGTGCGTGCAGGTCAGCGAAGACCTCGAGATGGCCTCGCAGAACCGCAACACCAAGATCGTGTCCATCTACGGCGGCAAGGCCTACGAGGGTCAGATCGAGCAGCTCAAGGCCGGCGCCCAGATCGTCGTCGGCACCCCCGGTCGCCTGCTCGACCTCGCGAGCCAGCACCTGCTCAGCCTCGCCAACGTGCGCGAGATGGTCCTCGACGAGGCGGACAAGATGCTCGACCTCGGCTTCCTGTCCGACATCGAACGGCTCTTCGCCCAGACGCCGTCGACCAGACACACCATGCTCTTCTCCGCGACGATGCCCGGCCCGATCGTGGCCCTCGCCCGCCGCTTCATGAACCGGCCCATCCACATCCGTGCGCAGGAGCCCGACGAGGGCCTCATGCAGGCCAACATCCAGCACATCGTCTACCGCGCCCACAGCATGGACAAGGACGAGGTCATCGGCCGCATCCTGATGGCGGAGGGCCGCGGCAAGACCGTCATCTTCACCCGCACCAAGCGCGCAGCAGCCAAGCTCGTCGAGGAGCTCGGCGACCGCGGCTTCAACGCGACCGCAGTGCACGGCGACCTCAACCAGGACCAGCGCGAACGCGCGATGGCCTCGTTCAAGGCCGGCAAGAAGGACATCCTGATCGCAACGGATGTCGCCGCTCGCGGAATCGACGTCGACGACGTCACCCACGTGATCAACCACACCATCCCCGAGGACGAGAAGGCGTACCTGCACCGCGTCGGACGCACCGGGCGCGCGGGCAAGACCGGCATCGCCGTCACGTTCGTCGACTGGGACGACATGCACAAGTGGACGCTGATCAACACCGCGCTCGACTTCGGCGTTCCGGTCCCCGTCGAGACGTACTCGTCCTCACCGCACCTGTACTCCGACCTCAACATCCCGGTCGGCTCGAAGGGCCGCCTGCGCATCTCCCCCGTGCGCGAGCACTCCGCGGGAACCGGTCACTCGGACTCCGGTCGTTCGGACGGACGCTCGGGTGGAGCCGGGCGCACCGGCGGCGCCGGCCGCTCCGGCGGATCGGGCCGCGGCGGCGACGGTGCACGCTCGGATTCGGGCCGCACCGCGGACGCCGGCCGCTCGGGCGCAGCACGCACCCGCACCCGCGTCAGCCAGACCACCAACCCCGACGCTCCCGCCGTGACCCCCGCAGCGGGCACCCACGACGGCGGCGGAGCCCAGCACCACGACGGCAACAGCGCCCCGCGCCGGCGCAGCCGTTCGCGCCGCTCCGCCCCCGCAGCCGGCGGAGCCAACTAGCCGCTCCGGCCTCCAGCCGCCTCTGCCGACAGAATCCGTCGCCAGAACAGGGCGCGTCCGCTTCGGCGGGCGCGCCCTTCTGCGTGCCGCAACCCGCAGCATCCGCAGCGCGTATCTCGCTGAGGTGTCGCAGATCGAGGTTCCCGCAGCGCGCGAACCTCGATCTGCGACACCTCACGGGGTCTAGGCGAAGACGGGGGTCTAGGCGAAGACGGGCTCAGAGCCGGTCGCCTGCTTCAGGATGCGGTCGAGTACCTCGGGCGTCGTGGTGTTCTCCCCGAGACGGTTCGGTTTGCCCTCGCCGTGGTAGTCGCTCGACCCCGTGACGACGAGCCCGTACTTGGTCGCGAGCGAATAGAGCCGCGCCTTCGCGGCCGTCTTGTTCTCCCGGTGCTCGAGTTCGAGCCCGAACAGCCCGGCCTCGACGAGCCGGGCGAGCCGGGCCTCCGGGATCACGTCGCCCGCGCCGCGGGTCGCGGGGTGCGCGATGACCGGCACTCCCCCCGCCGCGACGACGAGGCCGACGGCGCGCACCAGGTCGGGGGCATAGTGCGGCTGGTAGTACCCGGACTCCCAGTGCAGGATGCCCGCGAAGGCCTCGCTCCGGGTGAGGGCGAAGCCTCGGGCGACGAGGGCATCCGCGATGTGCGGGCGCCCCACCGTGGCATCCGGTGTGGTCTGGGCGAGAACGTCGTCCCAGGTCAGCGCGTAGTCCACGCCGATCCGTTCGACCATCTCCTCCGCACGGACGAGGCGGGCCTGCCGCACCCGCGCCGTCTCGGCGACGATTCCGGCATCCGAAGGATCGAAGAGGTATGCCAGCAGGTGCACGCTCGCCGTCGACACCCGGGTGCTGAATTCCATTCCCGGAATGAGCGTGATTCCGGCGGTGCGGGCCGCCGCCGCCGCTTCGTGCCAGCCCGCCGTGGAGTCGTGGTCGGTCAGAGCGACGGTGCCGAGACCGGCCGCGGACGCGGCCCGCACCAGCTGGGAGGGGGTTTCCGTGCCGTCCGAGACGCTCGAGTGCGCGTGCAGGTCGATGGGACCCCTGAATTGCCGTTCGCCTGCCATGACCCCATGCTAGTTGCGGCGGGAGCGGCCACCGGTCGACCGCAGCCCGGCCGCGTCCCGGCGATACTCGCGGGACAGCCAGCGGGCAATGGGACAATGGGAGTATGGCCAATTCCACCGAAACCGTGCCCACCGTCACCGCCAAGCCCCGCCCGAACGAGAACCGTTCCACGACGCCGGGGTCGGACGGCTTCAAGTCCTATATCTCGAGCGGCTGGGCGGAGCGCGTCGACACGCTCCCGCCGGCCCGTGAGCAGGCGCCGTTCGCCGCGGCCCGGCGCGCTCGCGTCTCCGCGATGTACCCGGGGCAGCGCCTGATCGTTCCGGCCGGGCGCCTCAAGCAGCGCTCGAACGATACCGACTACGCCTTCCGCGCCCACTCCGCCTTCGCGCACCTCACCGGCTGGGGCAGCGACTCCGAGCCCGGAGCAGTCCTCGTGCTCGAGCCGACGGCGACCGGGCACGACGCGACACTGTACTTCCGTGAGCGCGCCGGACGCGACTCCGACGAGTTCTACGCCAACGCCGACATCGGCGAATTCTGGATCGGCCCGCGCCCCTCCATCGCCCAGGTGGCGAGCGACCTCGCCGTCACCGTGCGCGGCATCGCCGACCTCGACGCCGTGCTCACCGTCGTCGACACCACGACCCTCGTCATCCGCGAGGCCGACCCGGCCTTCACCGTGGCCGTCGACGAGGGCCGCCTCCGCTTCGCCGCGGACAAGGTGCTCGGCGACAACGCCACGAACTCCCCGTTCAGTCTCGAGGTCAACGGCGAGCACGAGGCGGACGACCGGTTCGCCCGCGACCTGTCCGAGCTGCGCCTCGTGAAGGACTCCTACGAGATCGCCCAGATGCGCCTCGCGATCGCGGCCACCGGGCGCGGCTTCGAGGACGTCATCCGCGACCTGCCCCGGTCGAGCTCCCACGAACGCGGCGAGCGTCTCGTCGAGGGCGTCTTCAACACCCGCGCGCGGGTCGACGGCAACACGGTCGGCTACGACACGATCGCGGCCTCCGGCCCGCACGCGTGCATCCTGCACTGGACCCGCAACGACGGCCCGCTCAACCCGGGCGACCTGATCCTGCTCGACGCGGGCATCGAGGTCGACAGCTACTACACCGCAGACGTCACCCGCACCCTCCCCGTCGACGGCACCTTCTCCCCCGTGCAGCGTCGCGTCTACGAGGCCGTACGGGAGGCAGCGGATGCCGCGTTCGCCGTCGCGAAGCCCGGCGCGATCTTCCGCGAGGTGCACGCCGCGGCCATGGCGGTCATCGCCCGCCGGACCGCGGAGTGGGGCATGCTCCCGGTCACCGCCGAGGAGGCCCTGAAGCCCGAGAACGGCCAGCACCGCCGCTACATGGTGCACGGCACGAGCCACCACCTCGGCATCGACGTGCACGACTGCGCCCAGGCGCGGCGCGACATGTATCTCGACGGCGTGATCGAGCCCGGGATGATCTTCACGATCGAACCCGGCCTCTACTTCCAGCCCGACGACCTCACCGTGCCGCTCGAGTTCCGCGGCATCGGCGTCCGCATCGAGGACGACGTGCTGATCACGGCGACGGGCGCCGAGAACCTGTCCGTCGGCATCCCCCGCAGCGCGGACGACGTCGAAACCTGGATCGCCACTCTCACCGCCTAACGGCCTACCCCGCCGCGAAAGCGGGTGAATCGTCGTTCTCACGAGGTCGAACCGACGATTCACCCGCTTTCGCGAGCGTGCGTGGGCGCTAGTCCGTGGATGCGGTGGGCGCGGCCTCGGGGGTCGGGGTGGCGGCCTGCGGCGCAAACTGGCCGTACGGCGGTGCCGGCTGGTCGGGGCGGGCCGACGGGGCCGACGGCTCCGGCTGGGCCGGCTGGGCGGGCTCCGGATCGGCCTGGTGGACGACCACCGGCTCCGCGGTGCCGTGCAGGAGGTTGCGCGCCTTGTTCACAAGGGCGGCCTCCACGATGATCTGGTAGCTGCTCGCCATCACCTGCATGGTCGAGGTGAAGTCGCGGCGCCTGCGGTTGAGCGCGTAGCTCACCACGCCGAACAGCATCCCGAAGCCCGCACCCATCAGCACCGCGGCGAGCACGAACGGCAGGCCGGCCCCGGTCGGAGAAAAGATGAAGAACAGCAGGCCGAAGAAGATCCCGAGCCAGGCGCCGGAGGCCGCTCCGGCGAGGGCAACGCGACCCCAGGTCAGTTTCCCGGTGACCCGCTCGACGGTCTTGAGGTCGTTGCCGACGATCGAAAGCTGCTTCACCGGGAAATCGGCCTTCGCGAGGGTGTCGACGGCGGCCTGCGCCTCTGCGTAGGTTTCATAGGTCGCGAGCACCTCGCCCTTGGGCAAAACCGGGAACAGGGCGGGACCGCGATTGCCGAAAGGGTTCTGATTACTCATGGACCCATTCTCCCACAGCACGCCGAAGGGCTACAGGTGGCCTACATTTGTAAGGTGACTGCCACCAGAGTCTTCGTTGCCCGATTGGCCGGGTGTTCCGTCTTCGACCCCGCGGGAGACCGCGTCGGCAAGGTCCGCGACGTTCTCGTCGTCTATCGAAAAGACGATCCGCCCCTCGCGGTCGGACTCATCGTGGAAATCCCGGGCAAACGCCGCGTCTTCGTGTCGATGAGCCGGGTCACGAGCATCGGCTCCGGCCAGATCATCACGACCGGCCTGATCAACGTGCGCCGCTTCGAACAGCGCGGCGGCGAGGTGCGCGTCATCGCGGAGCTCCTGGGCCGCGAGGTCGTCTTCAACAACGGTTCCGGCGAGGCGACCGTCGAGGACGTCTCGATCGAGGAGACCAAGCAGGGGGCCTGGGAGATCGCCCAGCTCTTCGTCCGCCGCCCCAAGGCGAGCGTGTCCCTCTTCGCGAAGGGCGCGACGACGTTCGCCACCTGGAGCGACGTCCGCGAGAAGACCACCGTCGGTCAGGCCCAGTCCGCCGAGCAGCTCATCGCGACATACTCCGACCTCAAGCCCGCCGACCTCGCCAACACGATGCTCGATCTACCCCCCGAGCGGATGCACGAGGTCGCGAGCGAGCTCCCCGACGGCCGCCTCGCCGACGTGCTCGAGGAGATGCCCGAGAGCGAACAGGTCGCCATCCTCACCCGGCTCGGCGACGCCCGTGCCGCCGACGTACTCGACCACATGCAGCCGGACGACGCGGCCGACCTCATCGCGCAGCTGCCGGAGGAGCACGGCGAGCAGCTGCTCGACCTGATGGAGCCGGAAGAAGCCGACGACGTGCGGTTCCTGCTCACCTACGCGCCGGACACGGCCGGCGGCCTGATGACGACGGAGCCCATCATCGTCTCCGCCGACGCGACCGTCGCGGAGGGCCTCGCCCTGATCCGCCGCCACGACCTCGCCCCGGCTCTCGGTGCGGCGATCTGCGTCACCCTGCCGCCGTACGAGCCGCCGACCGGTCGTTTCCTGGGCATGGTGCACTTCCAGCGGATGCTGCGCTACCCGCCCCACGAGCGTCTCGGCACGCTGCTCGACCAGGGTCTCGACCCCGTCACCGCTGACACCTCCGCCGCGGAGGTCACCCGGATCCTCGCGAGCTATGACCTCGTCTCCGTCCCCGTTGTCGACGACAACCACCGACTCGTCGGGGTGGTGACAATTGACGATGTCCTCGACTACCTCTTGCCCGACGACTGGCGAAGTCACGACGGCAATGACGATGTACGCCGCAGGGCAGCCGCCCGCAGCGAGCTGAAGACGGGAAGCATCCCGCTCCCACACGGACGGAGGACCGGCAATGGCCCGAATTGATCGCTCGGATCAGCGCCTCGACTCGCCCAAGGGCCTGCGCGTCGCTCCCCTGTCCCGCACCAGGAACCGCAACCGCAACCGCGACCGGCCGTCGAGCGACCGCTTCGGCCGGCTGACCGAGGCCATCGCCCGGGGCATGGGCACCCCGTGGTTCCTGCTCGGACTCACGCTCTTCGTCCTCTTCTGGATGGGCTGGAACACGCTCGCCCCCGTCGCGTGGCGCTTCGACTCCGTCGCCCTCGGCTTCATCGCACTCACCCTCGTGCTCTCGATGCAGGCCTCGTACGCCGCCCCGATGATCCTGCTCGCGCAGAACCGCCAGGACGACCGCGACCGGGTGCAGTTCGAACAGGACAGGCAGCGCGCCGAACGCAACCTCGCCGACACCGAGTACCTCGCCCGCGAGGTCGTCGCACTCCGCCTCGGGATGAAGGACCTCGCCTCCCGCGACTTCCTGCGCAGCGAGCTCCGCGCCCTCCTCGAGAACCTCGAACAGCGCGAGGACGAGGAGAAGCGCGGCCGCAAGCGCTCCCGCAAGGGCGACCGCGACCGGGAAATCGACCATGATCGCGACCACGACCGTGCCGCGGACCAGGGCCGGGCGACCGCCACCGCGACGGCCCGAAGCGTCGAACCTGCGCCGGCAGAGACACCCGCGGGACCCGGGGCACCGGCCGCATCCCCCGCATCGGCCGCATCCGCCGCATCCGCCGCATCCGCCAAGATCATCGAGGAGCGACCCCCGATTGGCCGCTGACTCGCCCACGGCGCCGGGCACGGCATCGAACACGGCATCGAACGCGGCATCCGCTGATGCCTCCGGAATCGCCGCCAGGGTCATGACCGCGCTCACCCGGGTGATCGACCCGGAGATCCGCAAGCCGATCACCGATCTCGACATGGTGTCCGGGGTGCGCACCGAGAACGGCCACACCACCGTCGACCTGTTGCTCACGATCGCCGGATGCCCCGCCGCCCGCCAGATCGAACGGGACGTGCTCGAGACGGCGGAGTCCGTCGCCGGGCCCGGCGCCGTCACCGTCTCGGTCGGCGTGATGACCCGCGAGCAGCGCCGCGCGATGACCGAGAAGCTTCGCGGTGGGGCGGCCGCGCGCACGACGCAGTTCGGTGCGGGGTCCCTCACCCGGGTCTACCTCGTCACGAGCGGCAAGGGCGGGGTCGGCAAGTCCACCATCACCGCGAACCTCGCCGTCGCGCTCGCCGGCCGCGGCCTCAAGGTCGGCGTCGTCGACGCGGATGTCTACGGCTTCTCCATCCCCGGCCTGCTCGGCCTCGTCACGCCCGGCGTCGACGGCGCCAAGGGGACCGCGGTCAAACCGACCAGGGTCGGCGACATGATCCTGCCGCCGATCAACTACGACGTGAAGGTCATCTCGATCGGCATGTTCGTCGAGGACGGCGGCGTCGCGGTCGCCTGGCGCGGGCCGATGCTGCACCGCACGATCACCCAGTTCCTCACCGAGGTCTACTTCGGCGACCTCGACGTGCTGCTGCTCGACCTGCCGCCCGGCACCGGCGACGTCGCGATTTCGATCGGCCAGCTGCTCCCCCAGGCCGAGGTCATCGTCGTGACGACACCGCAGCCCGCCGCGGCGGACATCGCCGAACGCAGCGGCGTCGTCGCCCGCCAGACCGGGCAGACGATCTTCGGCGTCATCGAGAACATGTCCGGCGCCCTCCAGCCGGACGGCAGCATGCTCGAACTCTTCGGCGCCGGCGGCGGCGCGGAGGTCGCGCGCCGCCTCTCGGCCGGCCAGGACACGCCGGTGCCGCTCCTGGCGAGCGTGCCGCTCAGCGTTCCCCTCCGCACCGGAGGCGACGACGGTCGCCCGGTCGTGCTGAGCGACCCGCTCGACCCGGCGGCCCAGGCGATCGACGCGGTCGCCGAGCGGCTCTTCTCCCGCGCCCGGGGCCTCTCCGGTCGCAGCCTCGGCGTCTCCCTCAAGTAGCCGTCACCTTTCCGGTCGAGAGTGACGTTTCCGCGGGTCACTCTCGACCGGAAATGCAGCTCTCGGCGGAGTGTGGGGTGCCCGACGGACTCTAGGGTTCGAGGTCGGCGAACACCTCGGGCTGCGGGTCGGCGAACAGCTCTGGCTGCGCAGTCGGCGCCGCCGTACTCGTCGGCGGCTGCGGACGCCGCACGTGCACGGCCGCACCGGCGGCGAGGTACACCTCGCGCGGCTTGCCTGCGTCCGAATGCTTGACGGAGGAGATCCAGATCGCCTCCGGGTGCACGTCGCGGCCGGCACGCACGTCCTCGGCGGTCCGGAGCTTCGCCACGCGATGCAACGCGCCGCCGAACCAGATCTTCGCGACGATGTCGGCGAGGGTCAGCATGACCTGCATGACCACGACCAGCGTCCCACCGGAGCCGACGAGCGGCATCGCGTACACGATGGGGTACACCGCCCAGGAGGACAACAGGAGGATGGTCGCGGAGCGCAGCAGTGCGGCAGACTCGACCGTGAGCGCGGGCAGGGATCGCCGCACCACGATCGCGAGGAGGGCCGTCGTCGCCAGCCAGAACACTCCGGCGACGATTCCCCACCCGACGAGCGCGGCGGCATCCGTGCCCCCCGAAGCGACGATCGCGCCCAGGTACGCGAGGAACACCATCAGGAAACCACCGGTCATCGCGACCAGGCGGATGCGCCGGGCCACGCCGCCGAGGACGACGCACACGGCGAGGAGCTCGATGACGACCAGGGGAACCGCGACCGACCACTCGACGTAGCGCACGCCGAAGGTGAGGAGTGCCACGTCGTTGGGGACGAACTCCCCGGCGACACGGGTGTACCCGAAGAGCAGGCCGCCCAGCAGCACGACGTACGACACGAACATGGCGCTCATGATGCCCAGCCGGGCGACGACGGCGGTCCGGTAGCGGGCGCCGACCTCGCCACGCGTCACCCAGGCCCGGAGAAACCCGACGAAGAAGCACAGGGCGCCGATCCCCACGAAATAGCAGATGAGCTGGAACTGCGCCGGGGAGAGAGCGGCCTCCCACGGTGCGGCCAGGGAGCGGACGGACACGGATACCCTTCATCTGCGACGGTATGGTGCGAATCGTGAGGGACAGGAACGCGACTTCAGGACTACGACTTCAGGAACGCGATTTCAGGACTGCGACTTCAGGACCGGGACTTGAGGACCGGGATGACCGGCGGCGGTTCGACGGAGAAGAACAGCCCGCCCGCGCTGTTCGCCGAAACCATCAACCGCTCGATCCAGTCCCGGTTGATGTTCGGCACCCGACTGACCGAATAGCGGTAGTAGAGGATGCTGCTGGCATCGAGCCAGATCGCGCTCCGACCGCTCTCGGTCTCGTCATCTGTCGACTCCGTCCACGAAAAAATGAAGCCCTCCCTGCGCCTCAGTTTCGTCGTGATCACGATCTGCAGGTGCATCAGAGCGCGATCCTCAAAACTGACCACAATTCCTGGACTGCCGTACAACAAGGTACCCACGAGCTCCCCCTCCGGATGGCTCACTCTAACGGACGAATCCTCCGCCGCCTAGCATTCGCTATCGGGGCGCGTCACCGTCCGCACCGAGGGTCGAAGCATGGTCGGGGACCGTCCGGTTCAGCTCACGCGGAGGACGCTCGTAGTCGGTGCCCTGCGGCCGATGCGGGATCGAGACCCGCGGCGGTTCGCGGTGGTCGTACGGCACGATGGAGAGCAGGTGGTTGATCATGTTCAGCCTGGCCGCGAGCTTGTCCTCGCTCTCGACGACCCACCAGGGCGCCTCGGCGATGTCGGTGTGGACGAACATCTCGTCCTTCGCCTTCGAGTAGTCCACCCATTTCGTGATCGAGAGCAGGTCGGTCTCCGAGAGCTTCCAGCGCCGCATCGGGTCCTTGAGCCGGGAGCGGAACCGGGCCTCCTGCTCGTGGTCGGAGACGGAGAACCAGTACTTGACGAGGAGGATCCCATCCTCGACGAGCATCCGCTCGAAGAGGGGCGCCTGGTGCAGGAACCGGCGGTACTCGTCGGGGGTGCAGTACCCCATCACGCGTTCCACCCCGGCCCGGTTGTACCAGGAACGGTCCATCAGGACGATCTCGCCCGTCGACGGCAGGTGCTCGATGTACCGCTGGAAGTACCACTGGCCGCGCTCGCGGTCGGTGGGCACCGGAAGGGCCACGATCCGCGCGATGCGCGGGTTGAGGTATTCGGTGACGCGCTTGATGGCCGATCCCTTGCCCGCGGCGTCGCGTCCCTCGAAGATCACGACGATGCGCGCACCGGACTCGCGTACCCATTCCTGCATCGCGACCAGTTCGGTCTGCAACCGCCGCAGTTCGACGTTGTAGTCCGACTTCCTGACCCGACCCGGTGTGGACTTCTTCTTGGCCATCCCCGACCTTTCGTTCGCTTGGGTCACAGCCTAACGACGCCGAACGGTCGGGTTGCTCTATCCGGCTCGGGCGAGTCTGTCTATCCTGTTCCGAATAGTCGCCGACGACACGAGAGGAGCCTGATGACGCTCGAGCACCGCACCCTCATCTCCTCGGTCCAGCGCGCCCTCAAGGTCGTCGACATCGTCGCGGGCGCGCCACGTCCGATGCCGGTCAAGGCGGTCGCCCAGGCCTCCGGGCTCAGCCTCGGCACAGCGTACAACCTCACCAGGACCCTCGTGCACGAGGGGTATCTCGTCGCCGAACCCGATGGCCTCGTTCTGGGCCTGCGTTTCCCCAGTCTCCGCGGGGCCGACGCGGGGGTCTTCCTCGCCCGGGTGCGCCAGACCCTGCACCACGTCGCAGCGGAGAACGGCGCGACCGCGTACCTCGCCCGCTTCTCGGACGGAATGGTCAGCATCATCGACATCGTCGATGCGACGGGCGCCCCCCGGGTCGAGCAGTGGACCGGGCTCGGTGCGAGCCCGTATGCCTCCGCGCTCGGCCGCCAGATCCTCGCCCAGCTCAGCCGGGAACAGCGCGTCGACTTCCTCGGCACCGCGGACCGGCGTCCCGGAGCCCACGCCTCCCACGCGGACGCAGACGCCCGCGGACTCCCGGTCGGCCACGCGCTGCACGCCGCGAACGCGGGAGCGCAGGTCGGCGCGCAGGTGATGACGCGTCGCGCGCACCGGGCCGCCTCTCCCCGCCCGGCGGATGCCTTCGGCCGCGACCAGGGGACGACGCACGGCACCGCGTGCCTCGCCGTTCCGGTGCGGGCGCCCGGGGTCATCGCCGCGCTCGGCGTCGCGGTGACGGGAGAGCGCAGCGCCGCCGAACTCGGCGCGCTCACCGTGCGGCTCCGCGCCGCGGCCAACGCGCTCGCGACGCAACTCGGCGCCGAACGGCCCGTGCAGGCCCGTGCCTGAACGGCCGGGGGAACGCCCGGGTCGGAGCCGCAGCAGCGGATCCGTCGTGCGGTGCCGCTACGTCGCCTCCGAGTCGAACGGGGCGGGTTCCGACGGCGCGAGGGCGTTCTCCCTCGCGCGCTTCCGGGACAGGTATGCGCCGTTCGGGTTCGGCGAGACCCGGGACACCACGGCGGACTGCTCCTTGACCGGCTCGTCCTCGACGAGCGCCTCACGGATGATCCGGCGCGGGTCGTACTGGCGGGGGTCGAGTTTCTTCCAGTCGACGTCGTCGAACTCGGGGCCCATCTCGTCGCGCATGCGTTCCTTGGCGCCGTTGGCCAGGTCCCGGAGCTGCCGGACGAGCCGGGCCAGCTGGGCCGCGTAGTGGGGCAGCTTCTCGGGCCCGAGCAGGAAGACGGCGACGATCCCGACCAGGAGGAGCTTCTCGAACGTCAAACCAAGCATAGGTTGAGGATAACGCGCGGCGGGGCCTCCGCCGACCCGAGGGGAGCGCCCTTAGGCTGGACCCATACAAAACTGGAGTTGCACCGTGTCAGACAAAGATTTGAACTGGAAATTTTCCGACGACTCGGTCGTGGAATCCGAGGCCGTCGTCCGGGCGCGCCAGCAGTCGCTCGAACTCGGGATCGACGCGATCTCCCCCGCGGTCGGTGCGCAGTCCGCCGTGATCGCCGCCGCGACCGGTGCCCGCAGCATCCTCGAGGTCGGCACGGGGGCCGGAGTCTCCGGCATCTGGCTCCTGACCGGGGCGCCAGGGGCGACGCTCACCTCGATCGACACCGAGGTGGACCACCAGCAGCACGCCCGCGCCCTGTTCACCGAGGCGAAGATCCCGGCGAACCGGGTGCGGCTGATCACGGGCAAGGCAGCGGATGTCCTCCCGAGGATGAACGAGAACTCGTACGACATCGTCTTCATCGACGCCGACCCGCAGTCGGTCATCGAATACGTCGAGCACGGGCTGCGCCTGGCCCGGCCGGGCGGAACCGTGCTCGTGGCCCACGCCCTCTGGCGCGGCCGCGTCGCCAACCCGGCGCAGCGCGACGAGGTCGCCACCGGGTTCCGCACGCTCCTGAGCGAGATCAGCGGCTCGACCGCCGTGATCAGCGCCCTGTCCCCCGTCGGCGACGGGCTGCTGCAGATCACCAAGCTGCGCGCGTAGCGTTCCAGCGCCACCACGAGCGGCGACAAAAGGATCGGCCGCGCAGCAGGGCTGCACGGCCGATCCGTAATTCTCCTCGGTTACGAGGTGGAGACGTAATCTCCGACGCTAGACAACCGGGCGTACTACCCCGGCGAGTGCATCGTGAAGCTCCTTGGCTTCTGCGTCGTTCACAGAGACGACGAGTCGCCCTCCGCCTTCAAGCGGAACACGCACAATGATCAGGCGCCCCTCCTTTACAGCCTCCATTGGCCCGTCTCCGGTCCGTGGCTTCATGGCCGCCATGAACTCCCCTTCCACTCATTCGTCTGAACTTCTATTATCGACCATCCCGGCCCGAGACGAAAATTCGCGAGGTCCGGGCGGGTTACGCGGGCGGTTGCACCGGTTACGGCGGTGTCCAGTCGGCGCCGTCGACGCCCCAGCAGATCAGCAGCCATCCCCACTGGCCGAGGATGCACAGCACCACGATCGCGATCCGGTAACTCAGCCGTTTCGGCTGCGCGATCGCGCCGAGCAGCGGGAACATCGGCATCAGCAGCCGGAAGGTGCTCGACTGTGGGAAGAACACCGCGAAGAGGTAGAGCCCGTATGCGGCGAGCCAGAACCGCAGGTCGACGCCGAGCCTGCGCACGGCAGGGGCGAACAGCGCGGCGGCGAAACCGACGACGAGTACGAGCACGACGACGATGCCGAGCGGCTGCCCGAGCCACCAGACCCCGCCCTGGAACCAGGCGGTGAAGGGAACGAGTTCCTGGTAGCCGATGTACGAGGACCGCCAGGCGAGCTCCGTTTCGGTGTACGCGGTCGCCGAGCCGGTCGCGATCCACGCGATCAACGGCCAGGCGAAGCCGCTGAGGGCGCTGAAAGCGGTGACGGATGCCGCGAGGATCCGCTCGGGAACGGGGAACGGGTCGTTGCGGCGGGTCAGCCAGCGGTGCACGACGTGGAAGCCGAGTGCGAGAGCGAAGGCGAGGCCGCTCGGCCGGGTGAACGCCATCACGGCGATCACCGGGAACAGCAGCACATACCGGCGTTCGAGGAGGAGGAGGAGGGCGAGGGTGAGGAAGAACAGGTACATCGACTCGGCGTAGCCGAACTGCAGGATGGGGGCGAGCGGGGCGACGCAGAACAGCACGACCGCGAACAGGGCGGTGCCGCGGCCCTGGACCCGCAGCATCACCCGGTAGAAGAGCAGGGCGGCCCCGAGGCTGAAGGCGAGCGAGACGATGACGGCGGCCGGTGCCCACGGCGCCCCGCTGAGGAACATCACGACGCGCACGACCGCGGGGTAACCCGGCAGGAACGCCCAGGCGTTCTCGCCGACGTGTCCGGAGCTCGTGATCGGCAGCACGGCCGGGTAGCCGGATGTTGCGACGATGTTGTACCAGCGGGCGTCCCAGATGTTGGCGAAGTCGAAGTACCCCGGGCTGGCACCGGTCCACGGGTTCGCGCCCTGGACGCGCGCGAGGATGAGGACGAGGGTGGTCGTCACGAGCCGGGACAGCACCCAGATGCCCGCGACGGCGGCCCACCACGGGGCCAGCCGGGCGCGGGCCCGCCAGCGGGCCGGCAGCATCCGCTTCACGGCCGGAGGTCTGGCCGCCGGCACCGGCACGCGGCCCTGCTCGAGCGGCGGTCCCTGGCTGGGGCGGAGTGGGGCCCCTGTCGACACGGGCTAACGCTGCTTCCGGTTCGGGGCCGCGGTCAGCCAGGAGCGGAGGGCGTCTTCGCAGTCGGTGATCTGGTGCACGGCGACGCGCTCGTCGTCGGCGTGGGCCTTGAGCGGATCTCCCGGACCGTAGTTGACGGCGGGGATGCCGAGCGCGGAGAACCGGGCGACGTCGGTCCAGCCGTACTTGGGGCGGGCCTCCGCTCCGACGAAGGCGAGGAATTCCTGTGCGAGCGGCGCGTCGAGCCCCGGGCGGGCGCCCTCCGCGCGGTCGACGACGGTGACGTCGTAACCGGCGAACAGCTCGCTCACGTGCTCGAGGGCCTCGGCGGAACTGCGGCTCGGGGCGAACCGGTAGTTGATGTGCACCATGCACTCGTCGGGAATGACGTTCCCGGCGATGCCGCCGCTGATCCCGACCGCGTTCAGGCCCTCCCGGTAGACGAGCCCTTCGACCTCGACGGCGCGGGGTTCGTAGCCGGCGAGGATGGCGAGGATCGGTGCGGCCTTGTGGATGGCGTTCTCGCCGACCCAGCTGCGGGCGGAGTGGGCACGCAGACCGTGGGTGCGCACCTCGACCCGCAGGTTGCCGTTGCAGCCGCCCTCGACCTGCCCGTTGCTCGGCTCGCCGAGGATCGCGAAGTCGCCCTCGAAGAGATCGGGCCGGGCCAGGGCGAGCCGGCCGAGGCCGTTGAGGTCGTCAGAGACCTCCTCGTGGTCGTACCACATCCACGTCACGTCGAGGCCGGGCTCGGTGAGCTCGGCGGCGAGCTTCAGCTGCACGGCGACACCCGCCTTCATGTCCACGGTGCCTCGTCCCCAGAGGTAGTCGAGGTCGTCGACGGTCTCGAACCGGGTCGGCAGGTTGTCGTTGACCGGGACGGTGTCGAGGTGTCCGGCGATGATGACGCGCTGGGCGCGGCCGAGGCGGGTGCGGGCGACGATCGTGTCGCCGTCGCGGATGATCTCGAGGTGCGCGAGGCCGGCGAGCGCACGCTCGACGGCGTCGGCGAGGGGGGTTTCGTTGCCGGAGACGGACTCGATGTCGCAGATCGCCTGGGTGATCGCGACAGACGATGCGGCCAGGTCGAGCGGTCCGGCGCGGCGGGCGCCCGCGGCATCCGGTGCGGGGTTCACGTACGGGTTCACGGGCGGGGACGCGGGCTGGGGGGTCGAAGGCACCCTACTAATCTAGAGGAATGACCACGCGACAGTCCCCCCAGCCCGCCGTTCCGACCACAGCCTGGGGCTACGGCCTGGCCACCATCGCCCAGGACGGCACGGTCCTCGACACCTGGTTCCCCGCTCCCCTGCTCGGCTCCCTGCCCGCCGGTCGCGACCCGTGGATCGTGCCCGCCTCGGTCACCGAACTCGCCGGGCCGGACCCGCGGCGCGCGGTGCGCCTCGAGACCGTGACGATCGAGATCGACCTGACCGCTCCCCCGGCCGGCACGTCGGACGCCTACCTGCGCCTGCACCTGCTCTCGCACCTGCTCGTCCTGCCGAACAGCATCAACCTCGACGGCATCTTCGGCCACCTGCCCGTCGTGGTGTGGACGAACGCCGGCCCGATGCTCCCCGCCGACTTCGACCGGCTGCGCCCGGCGCTGCAGCGCGCGGGCATCCAGGCCGGCGGCGTGGACAAGTTCCCGCCGCTGCTGAACTACGTCACCCCCGACCGGGTGCGGATCGCCGACGCCTCCCGGGTGCGTCTCGGCGCCTACCTCTCCCCCGGCACAACGGTCATGCACGAGGGCTTTGTCAACTTCAACGCGGGCACCCTCGGCGTCTCCATGGTCGAGGGGCGCATTTCGCAGGGTGTCGTCGTCGGCAACGGCGCGGACATCGGCGGTGGAGCCTCGATCATGGGCACCCTGTCCGGTGGCGGGACCGAGCGCGTGCGCATCGGCGAACGGGCCCTGCTCGGCGCCAACTCCGGCATCGGCATCTCGATCGGCGACGATTCCGTCGTCGAGGCCGGGCTCTACGTCACGGCGGGCACGAAGGTGTCCCTGCCCGACCAGCCGCGCACCGCGGACGGCCGCATGCAGACGATGAAGGCCGTCGAGCTGTCCGGGGTGCCGAACCTGCTCTTCCGCCGCAACTCGATGTCGGGCGCCGTCGAGGTGCTCGCCCGCAGCGGGAACGGAATCGTCCTCAACGAGCAACTGCACGCCTGACCCCGGCACAGAACGACGGATGCCCGGCACGCGTTGGCGTGCCGGGCATCCGTCGTTCTGTGCGTACGGCTAGCGGCGGGGGAAGTCCCGCGCCGGGGAGCCCGTGTAGAGCTGCTGCGGGCGGCCGATCTTCGTGGTCGGGTCCGCGTTCATCTCACGCCAGTGCGCGACCCAGCCCGGCAGGCGGCCGACCGCGAACAGCACGGTGAACATGCTCGTCGGGAAGCCCATCGCCTTGTAGATGACTCCGGTGTAGAAGTCGACGTTCGGGTAGAGCTTGCGCTCACGGAAATAGTCGTCATTGAGGGCGATGTGCTCGAGCTCCTTGGCGATGTCGAGGAGGTCGTCCTTGACGCCGAGGGCGGCGAGCACCTCGTCTGCGCTCTCCTTGACGAGGGTCGCGCGCGGGTCGTAGTTCTTGTAGACCCGGTGGCCGAAGCCCATCAGGCGAACGCCCTGCTCCTTGTTCTTGACCCGCTCGACGAACTTCTCGACGCTTTCGCCGGAGGCCCTGATCTCGCCGAGCATCTTGAGCACGGCCTCGTTCGCGCCGCCGTGCAGCGGGCCGGAGAGCGCGCTGATTCCGGCGGACACCGAGGCGAACAGGTTGGCCTCCGTGGAGCCGACGAGGCGAACGGTCGACGTCGACGCGTTCTGCTCGTGGTCTTCGTGCAGCATCAGCAGGCGTTCGAGCGCCTTACTCACCACGGGATCGACTTCGTAGGGCTCAGCAAGGGTCCCGAAGATCAGCTTGAGGAAGTTGTCGACGTAGCCGAGGGAGTTGTCCGGGTAGAGGAATGCCTGTCCGACGCTCTTCTTGTGGGCGTATGCCGCCATCACCGGAAGCTTGGCGAGCAGGTGGATCGTGGCGGTCTCGACCTGCTCCGGGTCGTTCGGGTTGAGCGAGTCCTGGTAGTACGCGGCCATCGCGGAGACGCCGGAGGCGAGCACGGCCATCGGGTGCGCGTTGAACGGCAGCACGTCGAAGAAGCGGCGCATGTCCTCGTGCAGCAGGGTGTGCTTGCGGATGCGCTTGTCGAAGGCCTCGAGTTCGCCGGCGCTCGGCAGCTCGCCGTAGATGAGCAGCCACGCGGTCTCGAGGAAGTTGGAGTTCTGGGCGATCTGCTCGATCGGATAGCCGCGATACCGCAGGATGCCCTTGCCGCCGTCGATGTACGTGATCGCCGAACGGGTCGCCGCTGTGTTCACAAAGCCGGAGTCCAGCGTGACGAGCCCGGTCTGTTTGGTGAGCGTCGAGATGTCGATGCCGGAGGGGCCGTCGGTCCCATGGGCGATCGGGAACTCGGCGATGCCCCCTGGGAAGGCGAGCGTCGCCCCCAGCGGGTCGATGGACGGTGTTCGCTGTACGACGTCGCTCACGGCGCCTCCCTGAATATCACTGAGTGTCACTGAATCACTGCCTTACGGACTGGGGGTGGCCGCCATGGCACACCGGTGTGGCTGGAGACGTCCAAGCGGATACAGCCTAATCGGCCCCACCACCTACTGTTGCATCCGCCAAACTTTCGGCAGTTTCACCGGAGGAGATCTACAAGAATGGCGATGCCACCCGGTCCGGGTACACCGTGGGCAGTTGCTACTCTAGCGACCGGAGCCGGACGGCGGCTGCGTGGATGCGCTCATCCGTCGCCGTGAGCGAGAATCGGACGTGCTGCGGGTACCCGTCCCCATAGAAGGATCCCGGCCCGGCGAGGATACCGAGCCCGGCGAGTTCGGCGATCGACTGCCAGCAGTCGGCCCCCTTCGTGGCCCACAGGTACAGGCCGGCCTCACTCCGGTCGATCCGGTACCCGGCGGCCTCGATCGCCGGCACGAGCACGGCACGCCTGCCGCGGTACCGTTCACGCTGCGCCGCCACGTGGGCGTCGTCGCCGAGGGCGGCCACCATCGCGGCCTGGAGCGGCTGCGGGAGCATCAGGCCGGCGTGCTTGCGCACGGTGAGCACCCGGGCGAGCACGGTGGCGCAGCCGGCCGCGAAGGCGCCGCGGTAGCCGGCCATGTTCGACTGCTTGCTGAGGGAATAGATGGCGAGCACGTTGCG
Source organism: Cryobacterium zhongshanensis (assembly GCF_022760445.1). Classification (NCBI taxonomy): domain Bacteria; kingdom Bacillati; phylum Actinomycetota; class Actinomycetes; order Micrococcales; family Microbacteriaceae; genus Cryobacterium; species Cryobacterium zhongshanensis. The sequence continues at coordinate 113,838 of NZ_JALGAR010000007.1, forward strand.
CCGGTCGGTGCCGATCACGCGCGGGTCGAGGATGCTGGGAATCGGCTCGGACGCCCAGGGCCCGGCCCAGCCGAGCTCGGCGTAGCATTCGTCGGACACGATTACGGCCCCGAGCTCCCGCGCGCGTTCGACGGCGGCACGCAGTTCGGACACCGACAGAACGCGGCCGTCGGGGTTTCCCGGGCTGTTCAGCCAGATGAGCTTCGTCGTGGACGGCCACGCGGCCGGGTCATCGGAGGCGAACGCGTCGCATCCGGCCATCGCGGCGCCGATCGCATAGGTGGGGTAGGCCGCGAGGGGGTGCACGACGGTGTCGCCCTCGCCGAGGCCGAGCATGAAGGGCAGCAGGGCGACGAGCTCTTTGGAGCCGATCGTGGGAAGCACGTTCGCCGGGGTCAGCGTCACCCCGCGACGGCGTGCGTACCAGTCGACGATCGCGGTTTGCAGCTCCGGCGTGCCGACGGTCTGCGGGTACGCGTGGGCATCCGTCGCCTCGGCGAGGGCGTGGCGCACGACGTCGGGGGTCGGATCGACGGGCGAGCCGATCGACAGGTCGACGATGCCGTCGGCGTGCGCGCGGGCCTGGGCCGCGAACGGCGCCATCTGGTCCCACGGGTAGTCGGGGAGCGGCTTGAGCACGGTCGGTTAGACCTGCGGGGGCAGGACGGCGATGATCGGGTGGTCCTTGTGGATCACGCCGACCTTCGCGGCGCCGCCGGGAGACCCGATGTCATCGAAGAATTCGACGTTGGCCTTGTAGTACTCGGCCCACTGCTCGGGGACGTCGTCCTCGTAGTAGATGGCCTCGACGGGGCAGACCGGTTCGCAGGCACCGCAGTCGACGCATTCGTCCGGGTGGATGTAGAGGGAACGGTCACCCTCGTAAATGCAGTCGACCGGGCATTCGTCCACGCAGGCGCGGTCTTTCACGTCGACACACGGCAGGGCAATGACATAGGTCACGAGCGGGGAGCTCCCTTCACGAGCTGAACGTCCAGTCTAGGACAAGCGCCCTCGGTCGAGCGCCCGCTTCAGGCGCCCCGGCCCGGGCGGGTGCTCCGCTGCGGGAGCCGCGGCCAGGCCAGCACGAGTGAGGCGACGAGGGTCGGCAGCGCCGTCCACAGGGTGCCGGCCAGCCCGGCGGGCACGAGCACGGAACCGCCCGTGCTCTTCAGTGAGAGCAGGAAGATCGATCCGACGAGGCCGATCGTGCACGCGAGCACGACGACCCGGTCGTCGAGCACGAGCCGGAGGCCGATGAGGAGGGCGCTCGCGGCGAGCGTCGCGAGCACGAGCCCGGCGGGCAGGGTCACGGAGCCGACCGAAACGGTGGCCTGGTGCGCCACCGTGCCGAGCACCCCGAAGACCACGCCGGCGGCGAACGCGACGAGACTCGCGAGGGCGCGCAAGGCCCCGGTCGCGACGGGGCCGGCCGGCGCCGGGGAGACCTGCTGCGGGGCATCCGCGGGGTCCGCTGCGGGCTGCGGCGCCGGGGCGGCGGATGCCGCGGACCGGTCTGCGGGCGCGGCCGGCGGCGGAGTGTCCCGCAGGTAGGTCTCTGTTCCCGTCACCGTCCCGGCCGGGGCGCCCGGCCGGATGGCCGACACGACGCGTCCGTCCACGGTCCACCGGTCGGAGTATGCGGAGAGGGCGGCGAGCTTCTGCTCGAGGTGATCGCTGACGTCGATCGCGACGATCCGCTGCCCGATGGCCTCGGTGACCCCGCGGCTCACGAAGACCGGCACGCGGGACACGCGTGCGGCATCCGCTGCGGCGGCCTGGAGCAGCTCGCTGCGGGCGCCGATCACGATCGCCGTCGCCCTGACCTCGTCGAGCACGGCGACCACGGCCGCCGCCGGGTCGGCGGCGACGGGCAGGAAACGCCAGTCGCTGACCCCGAGTGCGGAGAGTGCTGCACGCACCTCGGAGCTCGCCCCCGCGGTACTGTCGCCGTCGTCCCCCGGCGCCCGGGCACCGAAGAGCACGACGACCTCCGCGTCATCGCCGCGCAGGCGGGCGATGGTGCCGCCGGTGAACCAGGCCTCGTCGCCGGGCCCGTCGTGCACGAAGACGACGCGTTCTGCACTGCCGGACATGACCATCGATGAGCTCCCCAGGGTCGGCTTGGCGGACACCCACCTCAGAATAATAACTGGACAATTCCGGGCGACCGCCGGTAGAGTCGCTCAGGTAAGGATAGCCTTACCAACATCGACCGCTCCCGAAGACCAGGACACCGTGCTCGCAAATTATCTGATCGGCCTGCGTGAGGGCCTCGAAGCCGCTCTCATCGTGACGATCCTCGTCGCCTACGTCGTCAAGATCGGGCGGAAGGACGTGCTGCCGCGGATCTGGGCGGGCGTCGGCCTCGCCGTGCTCCTCGCGCTCGGCATCGGCGCGCTGCTCACCTACGGCACCTCCACGCTCTCGTTCGCCGCGCAGGAAACGATCGGCGGCCTGCTCTCGATCGCCGCGACCGGCCTCGTGACCTGGATGGTGTTCTGGATGCTGCGCACCGCGCGCACCCTCTCGAGCCACCTGCGCGGCAGCATCGACAAGTCCCTGCTCGGCACCGGCATCGGACTCGTCGTCGTCGCCTTCATCGCCGTCGGCCGGGAGGGCATCGAAACGGCGCTGTTCCTCTGGGCAGCCGTGCAGGCGACCGGCGAGACCACCCTGCCGCTGATCGGCGCCTTCCTCGGCATCGTCACGGCCGCGGGGCTCGGCTGGCTGATCTACTCGGGGATGCTCCGGATCAACCTCTCGAAGTTCTTCACCTGGACCGGCGGTATCCTCATCGTCGTCGCGGCCGGCGTGCTCTCCTATGGCGTGCACGACCTGCAGGAGGCCGGCGTCCTGCCCGGCCTGCACAGCATCGCCTTCGACGTGAGCGCGGCCATCCCGCCGGACAGCTGGTACGGCACCCTGCTCAAGGGAACGCTCAACTTCTCCCCCGCGACGACCTGGCTCGAACTCCTGGTCTGGGTCGCCTACGTCGGCACCACGCTCACCTTCTTCGCCCGCGCGGTCCGCCGCGGCCGCCCCAGCCCCGCTGCGCCGGAGACTCTGCCCGAAGAGGTCCTGGCCGGCGCCTGACCGACCGGAAGCCCGAAAGACTCCGTCGGACTCGTCCGGCGAATTCGTTCGGGCGCCTGCTCCGTCGACCCGTCGACACCCCTCCAGCCGCCGACCATCCCTGCGCCGCAGCGACGTATGCCCGCACTCCCGGCATCCGCCCACCGGCCCGTTCCTCCCGCACGACCACCCCGCTCACCACCTAAGGACTCCATGCAGCCCCGACTCCTTCCCCTCGCCGCCCTCGCCGCAGCGACCGCGCTCGCCCTCACCGGCTGCGTCCCGAACGCCTCGGCGCCCGGAGCGACGCACGCCGCCCTGACCGTCGACAGCAGCGCGACGGCGTGCACGGTGTCGGCCTCCACGGCATCCGCAGGCAACGTCACGTTCACGGTCTCGAACTCCGGAGACCAGGTCACCGAGTTCTACCTTCTCGGCGACGACCAGCTCCGCATCGTGGGCGAGGCGGAGAACATCGGCCCCGGCCTCAGCCGCACCCTCGTCGTCGACCTGAACGCCGGCAGCTACTTCACCGCGTGCAAGCCCGGCATGACCGGTGCGGGCATCGGCCAGGCCCCGTTCACCGTGACCCCGTCGAGCGCAGCGGATGCGGCGACGAACGCCCCAGGCGACGCCGACCTCGCTGCCCGCGTCGAGACCGCGAACGCCAACTACGCCTCCTATGTGAAGGACCAGATCGGCCAGCTCGTCACCGGGACGGCAGCATTCGCCGCCGCGTACACCGCAGGCGACGACGACACCGCGCGCACGCTCTACGCGGCCACCCGCGCGCACTGGGAACGCGTCGAAACCGTCGCGGAATCCTTCGGCGACCTCGACCCGAAGCTCGACCTGCGCGAGGCCGACCTCGAAGAGGGCCAGGACTGGACCGGCTGGCACGCCATCGAGAAGGACCTCTGGCCCGCCGACGCCGAAGCCGGCTTCGCCGCGTACCCCGCCGCCGAGCGCGCCCGCCTGGCCGGACTGCTCGTCGCGGACACGGCGACCCTGAACGAGAAGGTGCAGCCGCTCAGCTTCACCCTCGCCCAGCAGACCAACGGCGCGATCGGCCTCCTCGACGAGGTCGCGACCGGCAAGGTCACCGGCGAGGAGGAGGTCTGGTCGCACACCGACCTCTGGGACTTCCAGGCCAACGTCGACGGCGCCCGGGTGCTCTACGCCGGGGTGCGCGACGTGCTCGTGCAGAAGGACGCCGACCTCGCGGCGACCCTCGACACCCGCTTCGCGGCCCTGCAGGCCCTCCTCGACGCCCAGCGCGTCGGCGACGGCTTCGTGCTCTACACCGACCTGTCCACCGGCACCGTCAAGGGCCTCGCCGACCAGGTCAACGCCCTCGCCGAGCCCCTCGGCCGGCTGACCGCGGCCCTCGTCCTCTGATGCAGGGCGGCGATTCGCGAGAGCGGAAAAGTGGCCCCTTCCCGGGCGCCGAAGGGGCCGAAACTCCGCTCTCGCGGGAAGACGGGGAGGAACGGAAGGACCGGGCGGATGCCGGGGCGAACGCGTCCGGGACGGCGTCCGTGGTCGGGGCAGCCGCGGAGGGCCCGCGCAGCACCTCCCGGCGCGGCATCTCCCGGCGCGGGCTCTTCGGCCTCGCCGGGGCCGGCGTCGCGGGCCTCGGCATCGGGATCGCCGCGGACCGCGGGGTCCAGGCCCTCGCAGCGGCGGGCGCACCGGCCGCCGGCAGCACCGTCTACCCGTTCTACCAGGAGCACCAGGCCGGCATCGTGACGCCCGCCCAGGACCGGCTGCACTTCGCGGCGTTCGATCTGGCGCCGGGGGCCACCCGCGCCGACCTGATCTCCCTGCTGCAGGACTGGACCGCCGCGGCAGCGGCCCTGACCGCCGGGCGCGACATCGGCAGCTACGGCGCCGTCGGCGGGCCGTACGACGCCCCGCCGGAGGACACCGGCGAGGCGTTCGGCCTGCCTCCGGCCGGCCTGACGATCACGGTCGGCTTCGGGCCGACGCTCTTCGAGACGAGTGCAGGTCTGGACAGGTTCGGCCTCGCATCCGCCCGCCCGGACGCGCTCGTCGATCTGCCGCACTTCCCCGGCGACCAGCTCGATGCCGCGCGCGGCGGCGGCGACCTCTGCATCCAGGCCTGCGCGGACGACCCGCAGGTCGCGGTGCACGCGATCCGCAACCTGTCCAGGATCGCCTTCGGGCGCGCGGCGATCCGCTGGTCGCAGCTCGGCTTCGGCCGCACCTCCTCGACGAGCACGAGCCAGGCCACCCCGCGCAACCTCTTCGGCTTCAAGGACGGCACCGCCAACGTCAAGGCGGAACAGCCGGCCGTCGTGGACGAGCACGTCTGGGTCGGTGCGGGCGACGGTCCCACGTGGCTCACCGGGGGCTCCTACCTCGTCGCCCGGCGGATCCGGATGACGATCGAGACCTGGGACCGCACCGCGCTCCGCGAACAGGAAACCGTGTTCGGCCGTACCAAGGGTGAGGGCGCTCCGCTCTCCGGGGGCACCGAGTTCACCGAGCCCGACTTCGCGAGCACCGGCAACACGGGCGCCCCGCTGATCGCCGCGACCTCGCACGTGCGCCTCGCGCATCCCGCCCAGAACAACGGGGTGCAGCTGCTGCGGCGCGGCTACAACTTCGTGGACGGCAACGACGACCTCGGCCGGCTCGAGGCCGGGCTGTTCTTCATCAGTTACCAGCGCCGGCCGTCGCAGTTCACGACGGTGCAGCTCGCGCTCGCCCGGCACGACGCCATGAACGAGTACGTCCGGCACGTCGGTTCGGCGCTCTTCGCGGTCCCGCCCGGTGCCGCCCGCGGCAGCTACCTCGGCGCAGCCCTCTTCGCCTGACCGGGCAGGAGGATCCTCGTGGATTCTCAGAATCTCGGGGGCGGATGGTAAGGGTAGGCTTACCAACTCCGTGGTACTCTCGGTGCGCATCACCCACCAGACCAGAACCGGAGTGCCGTGCTCGCCAACTACCTGATCGGACTCCGCGAGGGTCTCGAAGGTGCCCTCATCGTCACCATCCTCGTCGCCTACCTCGTGAAGGTCGCCCGCCGCGACCTGCTGGGCCGGCTCTGGACGGGCGTCGGCCTGGCCGTGCTCCTCGCCCTCACGATCGGCGCCGTGCTCACGTTCGGCACCGCGAGCCTTCCGGAATCCGCCGAACCGGCCATCGCCGGCTCGCTCTCCGTCGCCGCGACCGGCCTGGTCACCTGGATGGTCTTCTGGATGCTGCGCACGGCCCGCGACCTGAGCGGTCACCTCCGCGGCACCATCGACCGCTCCCTCGTGGGCACCGGCGTCGGCCTCGTCCTGGTCGCCTTCCTCGCCGTCGGGAGGGAAGGCATCGAAACGGCCCTGTTCATCTGGGCCGCCGTGCAGTCCACCGGGGAGACCACGCTGCCGCTCATCGGAGCCGCGCTCGGCATCCTCACCGCCGTCGCCCTCGGCGCACTCATCTACTTCGGCATGCTCAAGATCAACCTCGCGCGGTTCTTCACCTGGAGCGGGGCGATCCTGATCGTCGTCGCGGCCGGAGTGCTCTCCTACGGCGTGCACGACCTGCAGGAGTCCGGCATCCTGCCCGGTGAGCACGCCCTCGCCTTCGACGTGAGCGGCGCGATCCCGGCGGAGAGCTGGTACGGCACCCTGTTGAAGGGCACCCTGAACTTCTCGCCGGAAACCACCTGGCTCTCGCTCCTCGCCTGGCTCGCCTATACCGGCACCGTGCTCACGCTCTTCCTCGTGAAGAGCGCCAGGGGCCGGGCCGTGCGCCCGCTCGCGGTCCCGCGCCCGGCGGGAACCGGCACGGCGGCAACCGCCACTGCGACGGTGCCCGCGCCCATCCACTGATCACCGTCGCCGATAGCCACCACCCCGAGGAGAGCCAGATGCCCGAATTCGTCCGGTCAGCCGATGGAACGCAGATCGCCTTCGAGAGAGCCGGTTCCGGGGACCCCGTCATCGTCATCGGCGGGGCCTTCAACACCCGGTCCTCCCCGTACCCTCTCGTCACGCTGCTCGCCGAGCATTTCACCGTGTTCACCTACGACCGGCGGGGCAAGGGCGACAGCCCCGAGACGCACCCCTACGCCGTCGAACGCGAGATCGAGGACCTCGCGGCCCTCGTCGCCGTTGCCGGGGGCGCGGCCGGAGTGTACGGACACTCGTCCGGAGCGATCCTGGCAATCGAGGCCGCCGCGGCCGGCGCGCACGTCACCCGGCTCGCGGTCTACGAGCCTCCGTACACCGCCGACCCGGAGCACCCGGCACCGGCGGACGACCTCGGCCTCCAGGCCGCCCTCGACGCGGGAGACCCGGCCACCGCGGCGACGCTCTTCCTCCGCATCACCGGGATGGACGACGCGGCCGTCGGCTTCATCACGTCCGCCCCGTTCTGGCCGGGGCTCGTCCACCTCGCCCCCACCCTGCCGCACGAACTCGCCCTCACGGCCGACGGCGTGCCCCCGGTGGGTCGCCTGGCCGCGATCACGGCGCCGACGCTGGCACTCGCGGGCGGCAGGAGCCCCGCCTGGGCGGCCCGTGCAGCCGAGGCGGTGGCGTCCTCCGTCGCCGACGGCAGTGTGCTGACCGTTCCCGGCCAGGATCACGACGTCGACCAGACCGTACTGGCCCCGCTGCTCGCCGAGTTCTTCCTGGGCCGCTGACCGAGTTCCACCCATTCCGCGCAACTGCGGGAACCTTTTCCGTCGCCGGAACGTTGGACAGAGCATGAGAGCAATCGTCTACAGCGCAACCGGCACCCCCGACGTCCTCCGGCTCGTCGAACGCGACCTGCCGCAGCCCGGCCCCGGCGAGGTGCGCGTGCGCATCCTCGTCTCGGGCGTGAACCCCACCGACTGGAAGTCCCGCGCGGGGAGCAGGCCCGGCGAGGCGCTTGCGTTCCCGGAGGTCGTGCCGAACCAGGACGGCGCCGGCACCGTCGACGCCGTCGGCGCGGGCGTCGAGCGCCTGGACGTCGGCGACCGGGTCTGGACGGCCATCGCCGCGTACGGCCTCGCCTCGGGCGGCACCGCCCAGGACTACACCGTGCTCCCCGCCGAGCGGGTGTACCCGCTGCCGGACTCGGCGAGCTTCGACCTCGGTGCGACCCTCGGCGTTCCCGCGATGACCGCCCACCGCGCGCTCACCGTCGCGGAGGACGGTCCCCGGCGTCTCTCCCCCGGTGCTCTCGCCGGCCGGGTGGTCCTGGTGGCCGGCGGGGCGGGTGCGGTCGGCCACGCGGCCATCGAGCTCGCCCGCTGGGCGGGGGCGACCGTCATCACCACCGTCAGCGGCGCGGAGAAGGGTGCACTCGCATCCGCCGCCGGCGCGCACCACATCGTGAACTACCGAGACACGGATGCCGCCCGCGCCATCCGCGCACTGGCGCCCGACGGCGTCAACCTCGTCGTCGAGGTCGCTCCCGCGCAGAACGCGGCGCTCAACGCGGCCGTGATCCGCACCCGTGGCTCGATCGCGGTCTATGCGACGACGGGCGAGCCGCTCACGCTCGACATCCGCGCCCAGATGACCCTCAACGTGCGGTACCAGTTCCAGTTGCTCTACACGCTCGGCCAGGATCTGCTGGACGCCGCGGCGGCCGACATCGGCGCCGCCATCGATGACGGCGCTCTCCGCGTCGGCGTCGAGGCAGGCCTGCCCCTGCACCGCTTCCCGCTCGAGCGCACGGCCGACGCGCACGCCGCCGTCGAGGCCGGAGTGGTGGGCAAGGTCCTCATCGACGTCGCCCCCTGACGGGACGAGCGGTCAGGTCAGGAGACCGGGGTGACCGTGTACAGCAGGCCGTCGGGTCCTCCGGCGACGACCACGGCGTAGTGGTCGTTCTTCATCGAGACCAGACCGGCTGAGCCGACCGTCGCGGACACGTCGCCGCCGGCCACGAAACCGGCCGCGGTCAGGCTGCTGGTGGCCTCGGCGATGGGATCGGCGGCGCTCGCCTTCACGGTCACGGTCCAGCCCGGCTTGTCACCCTTCTGGACCGCGGCGAACAGGATCTTGCCTTCGACGACCGGCACCTCGGCCGGCCAGGCGGACGGGAGTGCGCCGCCGAGGCTCACGTCGCCGTTGGTCGCGCCCTGCACGGCCCCGTTGACGGCGTTCTGAGCCGCGTCTGCGGTGCATCCGGTCAGCAGCGTGCCGCCGACCAGGGTGAGCGCGATCGTCGCCAGGACTCGGACGTGGAGCAGGGATGTCGTCATCTTCTTCATTTCCTCAGTGTCGGGGGCCCAAAAAAAAGCGGCGCCGGCAGTGCCGCCCTGATGTATCAGAGCGTAACCGCCGGCGCCGCCGACAAGCTGGGACTAGTTGGCGTCCTGCTTCTTGATGCGCGAGACGTTGCGTGCGCGAGCGGATGCCGCGAGCTCGACCTTGCGGATCCGCACGATCGCGGGGGTCACCTCGACGCACTCGTCTTCACGGGCGAACTCGAGGCACTCCTCGAGCGTCAGCTGACGCGACGGCGTCATCGACTCGAAGGTGTCGGAGGTGGACTGACGCATGTTGGTCAGTTTCTTTTCCTTGGTGATGTTGACGTCCATGTCGTCGGCGCGCGAGTTCTCGCCGATGACCATGCCTTCGTAGACCTCTTCGGTCGGGTTGACGAAGAAGGACATCCGCTCCTGCAGGGCGATGATCGCGAACGGCGTGACGACACCGTTGCGGTCGGCCACGATCGAGCCGTTGTTACGGGTGACGATCGGGCCGGCCCAGGCCTCGTAGCCGTGGAAGATCGCGTTGGCGATACCGGTACCGCGGGTGTCTGTGAGGAACTGGGTGCGGAAGCCGATCAGGCCGCGCGACGGAACGATGAATTCCATCCGGACCCAGCCGGTGCCGTGGTTCGCCATGTTCTCCATGCGACCCTTGCGGGCCGCGAGGAGCTGCGTGATCGCGCCGAGGTACTCTTCGGGCGAGTCGATGGTGAGGTGTTCGTACGGCTCGTGGATCTTGCCGTCGACGCGGTGCACGACGACCTGCGGCTTGCCGACGGTGAGCTCGAAGCCTTCACGACGCATCTGCTCGACGAGGATGGCGAGGGCGAGTTCGCCACGACCCTGGACCTCCCAGGCGTCCGGGCGTCCGATGTCGACGACCTTGAGGGAGACGTTACCGACGAGTTCGCGGTCGAGACGGTCCTTGACCATGCGGGCGGTGAGTTTGTGGCCCTTGACCTTGCCCATGATGGGCGAGGTGTTGGTGCCGATCGTCATCGAGATGGCGGGCTCGTCGACCGTGATGGTCGGCAGCGCGCGGGGGTCGTCGGGGTCTGCGAGGGTCTCACCGATGGTGATGTCCTCGAAGCCGGCGACGGCGACGATGTCGCCGGGGCCGGCGCTCTCGGTCGGGTAGCGGTCGAGCGCCTTGGTGATCAGGAGCTCGGTGACGCGCACGTTGTGGACCGAACCGTCGTGCTTGATCCAGGCGACGGTCTGACCCTTGCGGATCGTGCCGTGGAAGACGCGCAGCAGCGCGAGGCGGCCGAGGAACGGCGAGGCGTCGAGGTTGGTGACGTGGGCCTGCAGCGGGTGCTCGTCGTCGTAGACGGGGGCCGGGATGTGCTCGAGGATCGCTTCGAAGAGCGGCTCGAGGTCGGCGTTGTCGGGCAGCTGGCCGTTCTCGGGCTGGTTGCGGCTCGCGGCGCCGTTACGGCCGGACGCGTAGACGACGGGGACGTCGAGGATGGCGTCGAGGTCGAGGTCGGGGTGCGTGTCGGCCATGTCGCTCGCGAGACCGATGAGCAGGTCCTGGCTCTCCGCGACGACCTCTTCGATACGCGCGTCGGGACGGTCGGTCTTGTTGACCAGGAGGATCACGGGCAGGTGGGCCTCGAGCGCCTTGCGCAGCACGAAACGGGTCTGCGGCAGCGGGCCCTCGCTCGCGTCGACGAGGAGAACGACACCGTCGACCATGGACAGACCGCGCTCGACCTCGCCACCGAAGTCGGCGTGGCCGGGGGTGTCGATCACGTTGATCGTGATGGGGCCGTCGGTGGCGTGGATGCCCTTGTACGAGATCGCCGTGTTCTTGGCGAGGATGGTGATGCCCTTTTCGCGCTCGAGCTCGTTCGAGTCCATCGCGCGCTCGTCCACGTGCGAGTGGTCCGAGAACGAGTTGGTCTGCTGGAGCATCGCGTCAACCAGCGTGGTCTTGCCGTGGTCGACGTGGGCGACGATTGCGACATTTCGGAGGTTATTGCGCGTGGCAATCGCCATGAAGTGAATCCTTACGAAGAATGATGCCGCGGACAAACGGATGCGGCGAAGAATGGATGTATGTGGTCAAGGTCCGACCCAACGGATAATCCTACCGCACTCTTCCTGCCGGGAGGCTGGGAGCCGTGTCGCGGCCGGTACCCGGTGATCCGGGCATCCGCTGGAACGCCGAAGCGGGGCGTGGACCGAAGTCCCCGCCCCGCTCGCTGACGGTGAAGCCGGGCTGTTTAGCGCCCGAACTCGAAGTTGCCACCCGGGATCGCGGCGAGCAGCTCCTGCGTGTATGTCTGACGGGGATTGTCGAAGACCTCGTCCGTCGTCGCGGCCTCGACGATCCGGCCCTGCTGCATGACGCAGACGTTGTCCGCGACGAGGCGGACGACGGCGAGGTCGTGGGTGATGAACAGGTAGGTCAGGTCGAGTTCCGTCTGCAGCTCGGTCAGGAGGTTGAGCACCTGGCCCTGCACGAGCACGTCGAGAGCGGAGACCGCCTCGTCGAGCACGAGAACGTCCGGCTTGAGCGCGAGCGCCCTGGCGATCGCGATGCGCTGGCGCTGCCCGCCCGAGAGTTCACTCGGGTAGCGGTGCCGGGACGCCCAAGGCAGCGAGACCTGGTCGAGGAGCTCCCGCACCCGGGCCTGACGTTCCTTGGCCGTTCCGACCTTGTGGGCGAGCAGCGGCTCGGCGATGGTGTTGCCGACGTTGTACTGCGGGTCGAGGGAGCCGTACGGGTCCTGGAAGACCGGCTGCACGCGGCGGCGGAACTTCAGCAGGTCCGCGCCCTTGAGCCCGGCGACGTCCTGGCCGTCGAACTCGATCTGCCCGCTCGTGATGGACTCGAGCTGCAGGATGAGCTTGGCGACCGTGGACTTGCCGGAGCCGGACTCGCCGACGAGCGCGGTCGTCGTGCCCTTCTTGATGCCGAAGGACACGTCGTTGACCGCGAGCAGTTCGTTGTACTTGAAGCCCTTGGTGCGGATGCGGTACATCTTCGAGATGCCCTGGACCGAGATCAGGTCCTTGGCCGGTGCGGCCTGCTCCCGCTCGATCGCACGGTTCACCAGAACCTGGTCGTTCGCGCCCGCTGCGGAAACATCCGTGTCGACCGCGACGGAGTGCTTGGCCGACTGGATGCGCCGCGATGCGAGGCTCGGTGCCGCGGCGACAAGGCGCTGCGTGTACGGATGCTGCGGGTTGGCCAGGATCTCCTGCGAGGGACCGGACTCGACGACCTTGCCCTTGTACATCACGACGAGCTGTTCCGCGCGCTCGGCCGCGAGACCGAGGTCGTGCGTGATGAACAGCACCGAGGTGCCGTAGTCGCGCGTGAGCGTGGCGAGGTGGTCGAGGATCTGGCGCTGCACCGTGACGTCGAGCGCGGAGGTCGGCTCGTCGGCGATCAGCAGCTTCGGACGGGCCGAGAGGCCGATCCCGATCAGAACTCGCTGCCGCATGCCGCCGGAGAACTGGTGCGGGAACTGCTTGAGCCGGTCCTCAGCGTCGCTGAGGCCCGCCTCCTTGAGCACCTCGATGGTGCGCAGTTTCGCGGCCTTCCTGCTCATGGCGCCGCCATTGGCCCGGATGGCCTCTTCGACCTGGAAGCCGATGTTCCAGACCGGGTTGAGGTTCGACATCGGGTCCTGCGGGACATAGCCGATCAGGCGCCCGCGGACATCCTGCATTTCCTTGGGCTTGAGGGTCGTGAGGTCGCGCCCCTCGAACAGGATCTGGCCGGCGGTGACCGTGCCGGTGTTGGCGAGCAGGTTGATGATCGCCTGCGCCGTCGTGGTCTTGCCCGACCCGGACTCGCCGACGATCGCGAGGGTCTGGCCGGGATACAGGGTGAGGTTGACGCCGCGCACGGCGGGAACGACACCGTGCTGGGTCTGGAAGCCGACCTCGAGATCGCGGATCTCGAGGAGCGGGGAATTCTCGTCCCGGACAGCGGTGCTCACGGGTTCGATCACGGTCTGGCTCATCGGCGTGCCCTCGATTCGGGGTCGAGTGCGTCGCGCACGGCGTCGCCGAGCATGAGGAAGGCGAGCACGGTCAGGGACAGGGCGATGGCGGGGTAGATCAGCACCTGGGGGTTCGTTCGGATCGACGACTGGGCCGAGTTGATGTCATTGCCCCAGGACATGATCTGCGGGGGCAGACCGATGCCGAGGAACGACAGCGTCGCCTCCGCGACGATGAACGTGCCGAGGGAGACCGTGGCGATCACGATCACGGGGGCGATCGCGTTGGGCACGACGTGGCGCACGAGGATGCGGAACTTCGAGACGCCGAGGGCGATCGACGCCGTGACGTAATCCGAGTTCCGGGCCGAGAGCACCGAACCGCGCATGATCCTGGCGATTTGCGGCCAGGCGAAGATCGAGAGCACCAGTGCGATCGTGACGGGCGTGCGCTCCGGGAGGACCGACATCAGCACGATGGCGCCGAGCACGGTCGGGACGGCGAAGAAGATGTCACCGATCCGGGAGACGATCGCGTCGAAGAAACCGCCGTAGTAGCCGGCGAGGGCTCCCACGACGAGGCCGAAGAGGGTGACGATCATGGTCGCGAGCAGGCCGACCGTGACGGAGGCCTGGGTGCCGTGGATCATCCGCGAGTACACGTCACAGCCTTGCCGGGTGAAGCCGAGCAGGTGCCCTTCTTCCGGTCCCTTGTTGCTGTTGGCGAGCAGGCAATTCTGGTCCGGCGGCACCTGGGTGAAGATGCCGGGGAACAGGGCCACGATCACGATCAGCAGGATCAGCGCGGAGGCGATCCAGAAGCTGGGCTTGCCGCGCAGCGACTCCCAGGCATCCGCCCAGGTGCTGCGCGCCTTCTCGGTCTCGTCGAGGCGATCGATCGCGGCGATGGGGGTGTCTTCGAGCGCAGCGACGAAGTGCGGCTGCGTCTGACGATTACTTGGCATAACGAATCCTCGGGTCCAGGGCTGCGTACAGCAGGTCGACGAGCAGGTTCGCCAGCACGAAGATCACGACCATGACGGCGATGAACGACACCACGGTCGGTCCTTCGCCGAGTTTGATCGCCTTGTAGACGGTGCCACCCACACCGTTGATATTGAAGATGCCCTCTGTCACGATCGCGCCGACCATGAGCGAGCCGAGGTCGACGCCGAGGAAGGTGACGACGGGGACGAGCGAGTTCCGCAACACGTGCACGGTGACGACCCGTCGGCGTGACAGGCCCTTCGCCGTGGCCGTGCGCACGAAGTCGGCGCCGAGGTTCTCAGAGACGCTCGCCCGGGTGAGCCGCACGATGTAGGCGAACGAGACGGATGCGAGCACGATGGCCGGCAGGATCAGTTCGGAGAGCGGGGCCTCACTGCTGACCGTCGTACGCGCCCAGCCGAGCTTGACCGCGAAGACGTACTGCAGGATGAACCCGATCACGAAGGTCGGCACGCTGATCAGCAGCAGGCTCACGACGAGGGCGCTCGCGTCGAAGAGCTTGCCCTTGCGGAGACCCGCGACGAGGCCGACGAGGATACCGGCGACGGACTCGAAGAACAGCGCGAGAAGCGCGAGCCGGGCGGTGATCGGGAAGGCGGCGGCCATCACGTCGGAAACGGCGCGACCGGAGTACGTGGTGCCGAGGTCCCCGTGGAAGAAGCCGCCGATGTAGATGAAGTACTGCACGATGAAGGGCTGGTCCAGGTGGTACTGGACACGGAGCTGTTCGATCACGCCTGGCGCGGGTTGCCGATCACCGAAGAGGGCAGCAATGGGATCTCCGGGGAGGGAGAAGACCATGAAGTAGATGAGGAAGGTAGCGCCGAAGAATACCGGGATCATCTGGAGCAGGCGTTTGCCGGTGTACCAGAGCATCAGGTTCCCGCACTGGAACGAACGGTCATGAGAATCGCAATCACTGGTCGAGTCTAGCGAGCGATGTCCGGGACTGAGTGCCCCGGACATCGCTTCGCATGAAACTGGGTTCTATTTTTTCGGGTTGAGCGGGGGAACTAGCCCTTGGTGATTTCGTTGTACAGCGGCACGGAATCCCAGCCGAAGACGACGTTCTGGACCTTGTCGGACCAGATACCGGTCACGTTGGAGTACCAGAGCGGGATGGACGGGAGGTCCTTGAGCAGGACTTCCTGTGCTGCCTGGTACTTCGCGGTGGCGTCGTCGACGGACTTGGCCGCTGCGCCTTCCTTGAGGAGGGTGTCGAACTCGGTGCTGGCGTACATCTCGTAGTTCGAGCCGGCACCGGTCTGGTACAACGGCGCGAGGAAGTTGTACATCGAGGGGTAGTCGCCCTGCCAGCCGGCACGGGTTCCGCCGGTCAGCGCCTTCGCCTTGCGGTCAGCCAGAGCGGCCTTGAAGGTCGCGTACGGCTTGCCGACTGCGTTGATGCCGAGGGTGTTCTTGATGCTGTTGGCAACGGCGTCTACCCAGCCGGCGTGTCCGCCGTCGGAGTTGTACGCGATGTCGAACGTGCCGGTGTACGGGGAGATCGCGTCAGCGGCCGCCCAGTCCTTGACGGCCTGTTCCTTGTTGAACTTGAGCACGTCGGCACCCTTGAGGGCGTCGGAGTAGCCCGCGATGACCGGGGAAGTGAAGTCGGTCGCCGGGGTACGGGTGCCCTGGAAGATGACGTCCGTGATTTCCTTGCGGTCGATGGCCATCGAGATGGCCGCGCGACGCAGCTTGCCCTCTTCGCCACTCCAGTGCTCGAGGTAGTACGGCATGTTGAATGCCTGGAAGATCGCGGCGGGCTGGTTCACGAAACGCTCGGGGAAGTCCGTCTGGTAGGTCGCGAACGCGGAGTCGGGGACGGCGTCGAGCACGTCGAGGTTTCCACCCTGAGCGTCGGCGTATGCCGAGTCGAGGGAGGAGTAGAAGACGATGCTCAGTCCGCCGTTGGCGGGGGTGCGCACGCCCTTGTAGTCGGGGTTCGTCTTGAGGTCGATCTTGACGTTGTGCTCCCACGCGCCGGTCTTGGCCAGCATGTACGGGCCGTTGCCGATCGGGTTCTCACCGAATGCTGCCATGTCGGTGAACGCGACGGACGGCAGCGGCATGAAGGCCGTGTAGCCGAGGCGCAGCGGCCAGTCGGCCTCCGGAGACGCGAGCGTCACGGTGAAGGTCGAATCGTCGACGACCTTGAGTCCGGTGAGCTCGGTGTCTGCGTCGTAGCTGAAGCCTTCGATGTCGTCGAAGAAGTACGACGCGCTCTGGGCGTTGCTGAACTTGGCGCCGTAGTTCCAGGCGTCGACGAACGACTTGGACGTGACGGCCTCGCCGTTGGTGAACTTCCAGCCGGTGTTGAGCGTGACGGTCCAGTGCTGTGCGTCGTCGGCGGAGATCGACTTGGCGACCTCGTTCTTGCCCTCGCCCTTGGCGTCGTAGGACACCAGTCCGGCGTAGATCGACGTCATGATCTTGCCGCCACCGGTTTCGGTGGTGTTCGTGGTGATCAACGGCTTCTGCGGTTCTGAACCGTTGGTCGAGATGATCGCAGCCGTATCACCCGTCTTCGCCGGTGTCGTCGAGCCGCTGGCGCAGCCGGAGAGCATGAGCGCTCCCGCTGTGGCCAGAGCGATGGGAATGCCCAGTCTCCTGATTTTCAATTTTCCTCCAGTGCGCAGGGAAACGCCGCGCGATTCGGGACCGCGAAGACGCCTCAGATACTTCTGACCCTAAGTATTCATTGAGCCAAAAGCACAATCGCGGATGGAATCGTTACCTCGACGAAACATCTTGCGCAAATTCGTTGCGCAAATAGGGAATCTTTCGCCGAAACTCGCGTGGCCGCGCGAAGAATGCGCGCAGCCACGCCGCCCTTTCATCGATGCGAGGATAGGGGTATGGATGCTGCTACCCGTGCGCGCGCGTCATTGCTGGTCTTCGACGGCGACTGTGCCTTCTGCACGACGGCCGTCGGGTGGATGAGCCGCCTGTTGCCCGCGATGCCGGATGCCGCGCCGTACCAATGGACCGATCTTCCGGCGTACGGCCTCACCGAAGCGGATGCCCGCTCCCGGGTCTGGCTCGTCGACCCGGCCGGACACCGTTTCGGCGGCGCCGCGGCGGTGTCCGCCCTGCTGCGGCACCAGCCGGCTCCCTGGCTGCGGTTCCTCGGCTGGCTCGGCACCGTGCCACCGTGGTCCTGGGCGGCCGAGGCCGGCTACCGGGTGGTCGCCCGCAACCGGCACCGCCTGCCCGGCGGAACGCCGGCCTGCCGGATGAAACCGGCCGAGTGACATCCGGGAGTGCGAACCGGACGCGACTGACCTGGGAAGTCGTCATCGTCCTCGGGCTGTCGCTCGGGGCATCCGCCGTCTATTCGATCGTGTCGATCGTCGCCCGCCTCACCGACCCGACCCCGCTCGGCAACCAGTCGACGACCATCAACGGCTCGCAGTCGACGCGGGAATGGCTCGACTTCACCTACCAGTTCCTCGGCATCTTCTTCGAGCTGTTCGCCGTCGCCCTCGTGCTCTACCTGCTCTGGCGGCCCGGGTCGAGCAGCTTCCGGCGGCTCGGCTTCGACCTGACCCAGCCGCGGCGGGACCTGCTGGGCGGCGTCCTGCTCGTGCTCGCGATCGGCATCCCGGGCCTCGGCCTCTACCTCGCGGGACGGGCGCTCGGAATCACGGTCGCGGTCGTCGCCTCCCCCATCGACACGTTCTGGTGGACGATCCCGATCCTGCTGTTCTCCGCGGTGCGCGCCGCCTTGAGCGAGGAGCTCATCGTCGTCGGGTACCTCTTCATCCGGCTCAAGGAGCTCGGCTGGTCGACCTGGACGATCATCTCGGCATCCGCGCTGCTCCGCGGCAGCTACCACCTCTACCAGGGCATCGGACCGTTCATCGGCAACGCCGCCATGGGCGTCGTCTTCGGCTGGTGCTACACCCGCTGGGGCCGCACGGCGCCGCTCGTCGTGGCGCACACGATCCTCGACGTGGTCTCCTTCGTCGGCTACCCCCTAGCTGTCGCCTGGTGGCCGGCGCTCCTGGCCCCCGCCACCTGACCCGCGCGCTCCCCGCGCCCGTCCCGTCCCCGCGCCGGTCCCCGTCTCGCCTCGTCCGCAGAACCGCCGGTTTCCTTCCGCGAGAGTACACTTTTGGCCCTTAAACCGGGGGTTTAAGGGCCAAAAGTGCGCTCTCGCGGCCGGGCTGTGGCTGGGCTGCGGGCGCGTCAGGGCTCAGCGGATGGTGCTAGTCGGCGAAGGCCTCGGGGGGCGGGCAGGCGCAGACCAGGTTCCGGTCTCCGAAGGCGTTGTCGATGCGGCGGACCGGCGGCCAATACTTGCCGCGAATGAGGCTGCGCAGCGGGTAGACGGCAGTGGCGCGGTCGTAGGAGTGCTCCCACTCCCCCTCGATCACGGACTGCGCCGTGTGCGGCGCATTGTGCAGGGGGTTGTCGTCGGCCGGCCAGACTCCGGCGGCGACGGCATCCGCTTCGGCCTTGATCGCGATCATGGCCTCGATGAAGCGGTCGATCTCGCCGAGGTCCTCGCTCTCGGTCGGTTCGACCATGAGCGTGCCCGAGACCGGGAAGCTCATCGTCGGCGCGTGGAAGCCGTAGTCGACGAGGCG
Organism: Cryobacterium zhongshanensis; assembly: GCF_022760445.1. Taxonomy (NCBI): domain Bacteria; kingdom Bacillati; phylum Actinomycetota; class Actinomycetes; order Micrococcales; family Microbacteriaceae; genus Cryobacterium; species Cryobacterium zhongshanensis. Next base: position 132,704 of record NZ_JALGAR010000007.1, read on the forward strand.
CTTGGCGACGTCGTCGACGGTCACCCCGGTCGCCGCGGTCAGCGGCCGGAGATCGAGGATACACTCGTGGGCCACGAGCCCGTTCTCCCCGGAGTAGAGCAGCGGGTAGGCGCCCTCGAGGCCCTTCGCGACGTAGTTCGCCGCGAGCACGGCGGCGCCGGTGGCCTGCTTGAGGCCGGCCGCACCCATCATGCGCACGTAGGCCCACGAGATCGGCAGGATGCCCGGGCTCCCGTACGGTGCGGCCGAGACGGGGCCGCCGCCGTGCACGACGGTTCCGGCACTGCCGTCGGTGCCCCGCAGGTAGTGCTCCTCGTCCTGGGCGAGCGGGTGCCCGGGCAGGAACGGTGCGAGGTGCGCCTTCGCCGCGACCGGGCCGACGCCGGGCCCGCCGCCGCCGTGCGGGATGCAGAACGTCTTGTGCAGGTTGAGGTGCGACACGTCGCCGCCGAAGTCACCGTACCGGGCGAAGCCGAGCAGGGCGTTCAGGTTGGCGCCGTCGACGTAGACCTGGCCGCCGGCCGCGTGCACGGCCTCGCAGATGGTGCCGACCTCGTGCTCGTAGACGCCGTGGGTCGAGGGGTAGGTGATCATGAGCGCGGCGAGGGTGTCGGCGTGTTCGGCGATCTTCGCGCGCAGGTCGTCGAGGTCGACGTTGCCGAGCTCGTCGCAGGCCACGACGACGACCTTCATGCCGGCGAGCACGGCGGATGCCGCGTTCGTGCCGTGCGCGCTCGACGGGATCAGGCAGATGGTGCGTTCGGTGTCGCCGTTGGCCAGGTGGTAGCCGCGGATCGCGAGCAACCCGGACAGTTCGCCCTGGCTCCCGGCGTTCGGCTGGAGCGACACGGAGTCGTACCCCGTGACATCCGTCAGCCAGGTCTCGAGCTGCCGGATGAGTTCGAGGTACCCGTCGACGTCGTCGCGCGGCGCGAAGGGGTGGATGCCACTGAACTCGGGCCAGCTGACGGCCTCCATCTCGGTCGCCGCGTTGAGCTTCATGGTGCAGGATCCGAGCGGGATCATGCCGCGGTCGAGCGCGTAGTCGTAGTCCGCGAGGCGCTTGAGGTAGCGCATCATGCTCGTCTCGGAGCGGTGCGTATTGAAGACCGGGTGCTCGAGGTAGCTCGTCGTGCGGGCGAGCTCGTCGGGGAGCCCCGTGACGGATGTCTCGAGGTCGACGTGTCCGAAGGCATCCGTGCCGCCGAACGCGCCGAGCACGGCGGTGAGGTCGCTCGGGGTGGTGGTCTCGTCGACACTGATGCCGATCGTGTCGCAGTCAACCTGGTAGAGATTGACGCCTGCGCCCGAGGCGCGGGCGACGATCTCGGCGGCCCGGGACGGCACCGAGACGCGCACGGTGTCGAAGAAGGTGTCGTTCAGCACCGTCACGTCGGCTGCGCGGAGGGCGGCGACGAGCCTGCCCGCGTTCTCGTGCACTCCGCGGGCGATCTGGCGGAGCCCGTCCGGCCCGTGGTAGACGGCGTACATGCCCGCCATCACGGCGAGGAGTACCTGGGCGGTGCAGATGTTCGAGGTCGCCTTGTCCCGGCGGATGTGCTGCTCGCGCACTTGGAGCGACAGGCGGTAGGCGGGGTGGCCGGCGGCGTCGACGCTGACGCCGACGAGACGGCCGGGCATCTGGCGTTCGAGGCCCTTGCGCACGGCGAGGTAGCCGGCGTGCGGACCGCCGAAGCCCATCGGCACGCCGAAGCGCTGGCTCGTGCCGACGGCGACGTCGGCGCCGAGTTCACCGGGCGACATGATCAGGGTGAGCGCGAGCAGGTCGGCGGCGACGACGGCGAGGGCGCCCTGGGCGTGCGCGGCCTCGATGACGGCGGTGGGATTCCAGACCCGGCCGGTCGCGCCGGGGTACTGCACGAAGACTCCGAAGTAGTCGCCGAGCCCGGTGGAGGCCTCCGCGTCCTCGTCGGCGACGACGGAGGGTTCGGCGTCGGCGCCGAGCGCGCCGAAGTCGGTTTCCACGAGTTCGATGCCGAGCGCGGCGGCCCGGTTCGCGAGCAGCGCCTTGGTCTGCGGGAGGGCGTCGGCGTCGACGAGGAACCGATGCGACGGCGACTTGGAGCCACGGCGGGCCAGGAGCATGCCCTCGACGACGGCGGTCGACTCGTCGAGCATCGACGCGTTCGCGGTGTGCAGGCCGGTCAGGTCGGCGATCATCGTCTGGAAGTTGATCAGCGCCTCGAGCCGGCCCTGCGAGATCTCGGGCTGGTACGGGGTGTACGCCGTGTACCAGCTCGGGTTCTCGAGGACATTGCGCTTGATCACGGCGGGCGTGATCGTGTCGTAGTAGCCGAGTCCGATCATCGAGCGCTGCACGGTGTTGCGGCCGGCGAGGGCGCGCAGTTCGGCGAGCGCCTCGCGCTCGCTCGCGGCGGGCGGAAGCAGGGTATCCGACTCCGACCGGAATGCGTCGACGTGGATCGAGGCGGGAACGGCAGCGGCCACGAGGGCGTCGACGGAGTCGTAGCCGAGGCGGGCGAGCATCGTCGCCTGCGCCGCGGCATCCGTGCCGATGTGCCGTTCGGTGAACGGCCGTTCGGCGGCCTGGGACGAGGCCTGGGGGGTCAGGGTGGGGCTGAGGTGCTTGGTCATCTGGCGCTGCCTGCTTCCGGTGGGTCTACTCGCCGGTGAGGGCGGAGTATTCGGCGTGGCTGAGGAGGGGCGGCAGCTCGAGGAAGGTGACCTTGATCAGCCAGCCCTCTCCGAAGGGGTCGCTGTTGACGAGCTCGGGGCTGTCGACGACGCCGTCGTTGGTGGCCGTGACCGTGCCGGTGACCGGCGCGAAGAGCTCGCCGACCGACTTGGTGGATTCGATCTCTCCGACGATCGAGCCGGCGATGACGCCCGTGCCGACGGCGGGCAGTTCGACGAAGACGACGTCACCGAGCTTCTCGGCCGCGTATGCCGTGATTCCGACGGTCGCGGTGTCGCCCTCGAGGAGCACCCACTCGTGTTCAGCGGTGTACTTGAGGGTGGTCTGGTCGGTCATGGGGTGTCCTTTCGGCGGAACAACGGGCAGTGCGTCTGGTGTGGGGTGCCGGCGTGATTCGCCGGCGGGAGCGAGTGGGCGGATGCCCGCGGGGTCAGGGCTTCAGGGATCAGGGCTTGCGGGAGTAGAACGGGAGTGCGGTCACGGTCGCCGGGATGCGCGTGCCGCGCACGTCGACGAAGACCTCGGTGCCGAGCCGGGCGATCGACGGCGAGACGTACGCCATCATGACCGGATGCCCCAGGGTCGGGGAGAGGGCGCCGCTCGTGATCATGCCCTCCGGGGTGTGCGCGTCGGCGGTGCGGTAGACGTCGTAGGAGGCGCGGCCGGCACGCTTGCCCGCCGCCACGAGACCGACGAGCACGGCGGACCCCGCCTGCGGACCCTCTTCACTCGCGGCGCGGCCGATGAAGTCGGTCTCCTTGGCGAGGTTGACGACCCGGCCGAGTCCGGCCTGGGCCGGGTAGGTCGCCACGCTCAGCTCGTGGCCGTAGAGCGGCATCCCGGCCTCGAGGCGCAGGGTGTCGCGGCTCGCGAGGCCAGCGGGCACGAGGCCGTGGCCCGCGCCGGCAACGGTGAGGGCGTTCCAGAGTGCGAGCGCCTCGGCGACGGGCACGTACAGTTCGAAGCCGTCCTCCCCGGTGTACCCGGTGCGGGCGATCAACACGGGGACCTCGCCGAAGGTGCCCGTCATCGCCCGGTAGTAGCGCAGGGCGGCGAGGTCGTCCGTGGCCGTGAGACCGATGGTCGCCTGCAGGATGGCGAGGGAGTTCGGGCCCTGCACGGCGATGAGGGCGGTGTCGTCGCTCTCGTCGGTGACGGTCACGTCGAAGCGGGCCGCGCGCTTGGTGAGGGCCTCGAGCGCCGGGTAGTGGTTGCCGGCGTTGGCGATCACCAGGAACTCGGTCTCCCCGGTGCGGTAGACGACCACGTCGTCGACGATGCCGCCGGCCGCGTTGAGGATCAGGCTGTACTTCGCCTGGAAGAGGGCGATCGCGGAGAGCTTTCCGGCGAGGGCGTAGTCGAGGTAGGCCGCGGCATCCGCCCCGCTCACCCGGATCTCGGCCATGTGGGAGAGGTCGAACAGGCCGGCCGCGGTGCGCACCGCGTGGTGCTCGGCGAGATCGCTCGAGTAGCGCACCGGCATCTGCCAGCCGGCGAAGTCGGTGAAGCTGGCTCCGGCGTCGACGTGCGCCTGGTGCAGCGGGGAATACCGTTCGGTCAGTTCCGGGGTCATGAGTTCTCCAGGCAGGTCGGCCGCGGCCGAGCGAGATTCTCGGGGTCGAAAGACCCCGTGGGAACTCCCCCTCTGTCGTCAGGCCTGAGAGCTTCGCCGCGTCCTGGTCGGACGTGACTTTCACCATGGGCGAGCCGCACTGTGCTGCGACTACTTTTCAGAGTGGCCAGTCCGATGCGGTACGAGTACCTGAGAGATTGTCGGGGAGGATTGCTCCTTCGGTGTCCGGCCGCCGAGGCGCCGGACTCTCCCGCATCGGCCATGTCGGCCCGGTATTCAGTTGGACGGCGCACCCGTCAGGGCGCAACCGCTTCGCGAGCAGCTTAGCAGCCGGAGTCCCCCAGCGACCGGCTCCGGCCTGCCCGACCGGCCTCGGTTGCGGGCCGGTCAGGCGCCGAAGGAGTCTGTGGCCGCCTCGGTGACCTCGATCACTCGGGTGAGCAGGGCCTCCATCGACTCCGACCGCAACAGCTCGACCTGGTCGAGCGGTCCGACCGGTGCGATCGCCGCGAGTTGCCAGGCCGCGACAGCCGGGTCTCCGGAGAGTTCGACGTCGGGAGCCCAGGGCTGTTCGGTGAATTCGCTCGCGAGCGCGAGGGCCCGGCGCACGACCCGTTCGGCCCGTTCCCGCAGCGGGAACAGTTCGTCGTCCCACTCGAGTTCGGCGAGCTCGCGGACGCTCGCCTGCGGATGCGGGTCGTCGTCGAGCCACTCGAGCACCTCGATGCGCCGCTCGCCCTGCGCGACGACGCCGACGAACCCCTCGGGGGCCTCGAGCTGCGTGATCCTGGCAACCGTCCCGATCCCGAACCGGTGCTCGCCGCCGCCGACCTCCTGGCCGCGCTCGATCAGCACCACGCCGAAGACCGCGGCGTCGGCGTCGAGCACCCGCGCCATCATGATCAGGTAGCGCTGCTCGAAGACGCGCAGGTGCAGCGGCATGTGCGGGAAGAGCACAGATCCCAGCGGAAACATCGGCAGAGTGGTCACCCGCCCACCCAACCACGCTCGCGCCCCCTCACCAACCCCCGCCCCGCGCATCCGCTCGCCCACCCACCCGCGAGAGCGCGAAAAGTGCCCTTAGGCACCGGGTTTAAGGGCCACAAGTGCGCTCTCGCGGGCGTGCGGCGACATGCGGGCGGGGCGGATGCGGGGAGCGCGGGCGGTCAGGACTCCGTGACGTGGCCCGCGGCGACCGACCAGTGCCGGTCCGTGTGGACCGTGGCGAGCATCCGCCGGTCGTGGGTGACCAGGAGCAGCGTGCCCTCGTAGCCCTCGAGGGCCTGCTCGAGCTGTTCGATCGCGGCGAGGTCGAGGTGGTTGGTCGGCTCGTCCAGCACGAGCAGGTTGACGCCGCGGGCCTGGAGCAGGGCGAGGGCCGCACGGGTGCGCTCCCCCGGCGACAGCTCACCGGCCGGCCGGGTGACGTGGTCCGCCTTGAGCCCGAACTTGGCGAGCAGGGTGCGCACCTCCGCGGTCGACAGGTCGGGCACGAGCTCCTCGAAGCCCTCGGCGAGCGGCCGGGGGCCGAGCAGCAGCGACCTGGCCTGGTCGATCTCGCCGATCCGCACGCTCGACCCGAGGCTCGCGGTGCCGCTGTCCGGAACGAGGCGCCCGAGAAGGGCGCCGAGCAGGGTCGTCTTGCCCGCCCCGTTCGGCCCGGTGATGCCGATCCGTTCCCCCGCGTTGACCTGGAGCGACACCGGCCCGAGAGTGAACCCGCCCCGGCTGAACACCGCCTCGTTGAGGGTCGCGACGACAGCTCCCGACCGCGGCGCCTCGCCGATCGTGAAGTCGAGCTGCCATTCCTTGCGCGGTTCCTCGACCTCGTCGAGGCGCTTGATCCGGCTCTCCATCTGCCGCACCTTCTGCGCCTGCTTCTCGCTCGATTCAGCGGATGCCTTCCGCCGGATCTTGTCGTTGTCCGGGGACTTCTTCATCGCGTTGCGGACGCCCTGGCTCGACCACTCCCGCTGCACGCGGGCCCGGCCCACGAGGTCGGCCTTCTTCTCGGCGAACTCCTCGTAGTGTTCGCGCTTGTGCCGCCGGTCGGTCTCGCGCTCCTCGAGGTAGGAATCGTAGCCGCCGCCGAAGACCCGGTTGGCGCCCTGGGCGAGGTCGAGTTCGAGCACGCGGGTGACGCAGCGGGCCAGGAACTCCCGGTCGTGGCTGACGAGCACCACTCCGCCCCGCAGCCCGTGCACGAAGGCCTCGAGCCGTTCGAGGCCGTCGAGGTCGAGGTCGTTGGTGGGTTCGTCGAGCAGCACGACGTCGAAGCGGCTGAGCAGCAGGGCGGCGAGGCCCACCCGGGCGGCCTGCCCGCCCGAGAGGGACGTCATCGCCGCGTCGGCCGCGAGGCTGAGGCCGAGGTCGGCGAGCTGGGCGGGCATCCGTTCGTCGAGGTCGGCGGCACCGCTCGCGAGCCAGCGGTCGAGGGCAGCGGAGTAGACGTCGCCGGGGTCACGGTCGTCTCCCCCGGACGCCCCAGCGGGCGCCTCGCCGGCGAGCAGGGCGGCGGCGGCATCGAGGTCACGGCTCGCGTCGGCGCAACCGGTACGCCGGGCGATGTAGTCCGCGATCGATTCGCCCGGCCTGCGGTCCGGTTCCTGCGGCAGCCAGCCGACGAAGGCATCCGCCGGGGAGAGGCCGACGGTGCCTGCCTGCGGGGCGAGCCGGCCGGAGAGCAGCCGCAGCAGCGTCGACTTGCCCGAACCGTTGACTCCGACCACCCCGACGACGTCGCCGGGCGCGACGGTGAGGTCGAGCGAATCGAAAAGGGTACGGTGCGCGTACCCGCCGGCGAGGCCCTTGGCCACGAGCGTTGCGGTCATTGCTCCATGTTCTCATTGCGCCTGTTCTCCCGGCACCGCGTAGCCTGTTACTGCCCCGTGACCGGCACGGTGGCAGTTCGAAGGGCTTTCTTGTGGACACCACCCTGCTCCGGCGTTTCGTCACGACCGCCGAAGCCACCAACTGGGGTGCCGCGGCGAAGACCCTCAACATGACCCGCGCCACCCTGCTGATCTCCATCCGCAAGCTCGAGGAGGAGGTGGGCGGCGAACTGTTCGTCACCGTCGACGACGTGCCCACCCTGACGAGCGCCGGACTCGAGCTGCTCGAGGTCGCGCGCCCCGTGGTGCGGAAGCCCACTGCGGCAGCGGCCCCGCAGAAGCCGGCGAAAGCAGGCGGCAAGGCCAAGGCCTCCAAGGGCCAGGGCCGGGCGCCCGCGGTCAAGGGAGCACCGAAGCCCAAGGGACGCCGCCAGTCCCGCTGATCGACGGGACCCGCCCGGCCGATAGGCTGGCTTCGTCCACACTCGGGAAGGGCACGATCATCAGAGAACCACGGCACATCGACTCAGCGTCTATCCAGCGGATGGCTACAGCATGAACTGGGTGATCGCCGGACTTCCCCTGCACCCCCTTCTCGTGCACGCAAGCGTGATCCTGATCCCCCTCGCCGCCCTCTGCACGATCCTGACCCTGGTCTGGCCGACGGCCAGGCGCCGGCTCGGCATCGTGACGCCGCTGCTCGCGTTCGTCGCGCTCGGGGCGACCATCCTGACCGTGGAGGCCGGTGAGGCCCTCGCCGAGGTGATCACGCCGACCGCACTGAGCGGAGCGCACGTCGCCATCGGCGGAAGCGTGCGGTTCTGGATCTTCGGACTCTTCCTCGTCGCGGCGGCCCAGTGGGTGTGGTTCCGCTATTTCGGGCCGGGACAGAAGTACGCCGCGCGGATTGCCACCCCCGCCACCCGCACCGTCCTGACCGTTGTCCTCGCGGTCGCGGTCGCCGTCAGCGCCGTCGGCTCCGTCGTCTCTGTCGTCATCGTCGGCGACACCGGAGCCCAGGCCGTGTGGGCACCGGTCATCGGCAGCACGAAGTAGGAACCTCGAACAGCGAAGGCCTCGAACCCGCGAGACCCCGCGTATCTCCACGAACGGGCTGAGGGTCAGGCCCGATCGAGGCGCAGATACGAGTCGATGCCGTAGAGGCGCAGCACCCGGCGGGACCGCGCTGAGAGGACAGCGGATGCCTCCTCCGCCGGCACGATGACGGGGCTGGTGGCTTCGATGCGTTCGCCCTGGCTCTCGATCGTGCACCCGCCGGCCGCGAGCACGTTCTCGGACCCTTCCGTCCGGGCGCCGTACGGCAGCGGAATATACAGGCGGTCACCCACCGCCTCAGTGACGACGGGCGTCGCGTACTGCCTGCCCGACTTTCGGCCCACGTGGTGGACCACCGAGGCGTACCAGTTCTTCGACCCGGCTTTTCGCAGCATCGCGGGATTGAGCACCGTTCGGTTGAACCGGCGGATCGCATCGATCGCGGGGGGCCACTTCGTGCGGAACACCGTGATCATGAGGGTTCCGGCGGTCAGCAGGACGAGCGCAGCACCTCCGACGATCTGAACCATTCTGACGACAGGCAATGGCAGCCGGGATCTGGTCATGCAGCGAACCTAGGCGGTTGTCCGGCCCGTCGGAAAACCCGGGCGGAAGACCCCGACGGAACGCACGCCTGCGACAAACGAGGGCTGCCCCCGAAGACCCTATTGCCTCATGTCAATACCTCCGGGAAGCTGATTCATTGCCTCAACTGGAAAGCTCCGCGTAGTCAGTGGGTGAAGGAGTAGTTCACGGTGGGTTTGCGCTCGGCGGGTCGCTTGGCCAGGGCCATCGTTTCGAGCTCGCCGGTGAGGGCCAGGATCTGGCGGGACAGGGCTCCGGGCTTGATGCGTTTGAACTGCGCGTTCATCTGGATGATCGGGCGTTTGCGCATCGTCTCGTGGCTGATGGCGCGGTGGTGTGGAGTGGTCGCGGTGTCGTACTTCTTCGTGACTTTCGCGCCGTGACGCTGTTTGGACACGAGTTTCTGCTGGGGCAGGAAGTAGTTCGTGAACTCCCGGTCCAGCTCCCAGATCTCGTTGAGCTTGGCGAGTTCGGATGCCGTGTCGTAGCGGAGATAACCCACCAGTTCGCGCACGTGGGTCCAGTTCTTCTGCTCGACGTGAGCACCGTCGTTGCTGTGGCGGGGCCTGGACCGGGTAAACGTGATCTGATGCTCACGGCAATACCGGAACAGGTGATCATTGATGAACTCCGACCCGTTGTCCGAGTCGATCCCGATGATCGGGAACGGGAACACCGCCATCACGTGTTGCAACGCCTCGAACACCCACTTTTCGGCCTTGTTCTGGACGGACCTGTTCACCGTCCAACCCGTGCAGATGTCAGTCACAGTCAGGGTGAAACAGAACTGACCCGACGCGTTGCCGCCCTCGTGGCCGACCAAGTCGATCTCCACGAACCCCGGCACCGCGTCATCCCAATCGGCCCAGGTCCGGATCGGGATCTGCGACTTCAACAGCGTCCCCGGCTTGGTATGCGACCGTCCCCGCAACGCGATCTTCGCCCGCTCCGGCGCCAACCGGCGGTCGATCGTGGCCGCACTCATCCGCACCAGCAGCGCCGCTTCCTCGTCGCTGATATCGAGGTCGCCATCACGCCGCAGCAACGGCACCAACACTCCCAGCATCGGCGCGAGCCGCTTGCCAGCCGGCGCCCGCAACACCTTCCAACACGTGATCAGCGCCCGCGTCAACGCCGGCGAATACGTCGGTGCCCGCCCCGGCCTGGGCTTGACGACCTTCAACGCCAACGCGTCACGCAACGCCGCCCGCGCGTAGTCGCGATGCCAGCCCGTCAGCTCCACCACTTCGGTCAAGATCCGGGACTTGCCCGCACGGTCAGCGCTCCGATACGCGAGCGCCTTCTCCTTCGTCACAGCCTGCCGTTGCGTCATCGTCAGCTCCATAGAAACGGGCGTAACCCACATCCACCACCGAGCCAGAAACCCACGCCGGAAACGAAGGCTTTCTACTGAGGCAATGAATGCACCTACGCGGAGGTTTTCTATGAGTCAACGCGAAGACTTGACCGCGAGCGACTACGGGTGTATTACAGACGCCGTGAGGGCTCGGACGGGTTCCGGGCATGCCGTCCAAAGGAGGAATCATGGCACCCTTCACCCTTGACTCTTTGCGCCAACAAATCCGCGGATCCGTGGTCGGCCCGGACGACCCCGGGTACGACGACGCGAGAGCGGTCTACAACGGGATGATCAACCGGCACCCGGCCGTCGTGGTCAGGCCGTCGCAGGTCGCCGACGTGATGACGAGCGTCGCCTTCGCCAGGGAGCACGAGCTCCCCGTCGCGATTCGCGGCGGTGGGCACAGCGCCCCGGGCTTCGGCACGGTCGACGGCGGTCTCGTCATCGATTTCACTGGCCAGACCGGGGTCCGGGTGGACCCGGCCACGGAAACAGCCCGCTCGGCGGCCGGGGCGACCTGGGCGGACTTCAACCACGCGACCCACGCCTTCGGCCTCGCGACGACCGGCGGGATCATCGGCTCGACGGGCGTGTCCGGGCTCACCCTCGGCGGCGGAATCGGGTACCTCTCGCGGCAGTACGGCCTGTCCTGCGACAACCTGCTCTCCGCCGATGTCGTGACCGCGGACGGGCGGTTCCTGGTCGCGAGTGAGACCGAGAACGCGGACCTGTTCTGGGCCCTGCGTGGCGGCGGCGGCAACTTCGGAGTCGTCACCTCGCTCGAATTCCGGCTGCATCCTGTCGACACGATCTATGGGGGCCTAGTGATCTACCCTGCCGCGGAGGCAGAGACCGTCGGCCGTTTCTACCGGGACTTCATCGCGAGTGCCCCCGAGGAATTCGGCGTGTTCCTCGGCTTCCACCAGGGGCCGCCCGTGCCGTTCCTGCCCGAGCAGTGGCACGGCACACCCGTCTGCGTCATCGTCGGCGCCTGGACCGGCCCTCTCGACGAGGGCGAGAAGCGCTGGCAGCCGATCCTCGACGCCGCGCCCGTCGCCGGTTCCTTTGTCGGACCGCTCCCGTACCCCGTACTGAACGGCCTTTTCGACCCGATGCTGCCGAAGGGCATGCAGGCGTACTGGAAGGCGGACTTCCTCGCCTCGCTGAGCGACGACGCGCTGCGGGTCGCCGTCGACTTCGGGAGCCGGGTGCCGAGTATGGAGTCCGCGAACCACTACTACCCGATCGACGGTGCCGTGCAGCGGGTCGCGCCGGGCGCGACGGCGTTCGCCTACCGGAACGTGGACTTCGCGCCGGTCATCGCCGGGATGTGGCACGACCCCGCGGACAATGCGGCGAACATCCGCTGGGTGCGGGAGTACTGGGAGGCGCTGCACCCCTTCGCCGAGCCCGGCGGCTACATCAACTTCATGGACGCCGACGATCAGGCCAGGATCCAGCAGAACTACGGCCCGAACTATGCGCGGCTCGCCGAGGTCAAAGCCGCATACGACCCGGACAACGTGTTCCGCGTCAACCAGAACATCGGTCCCCGCGTCGATGCCCGGTCGGCCGGCACCCGGGCGCCGGGGGCGCAGCAGGGAGGCGTCACGAGCGTCGAGGACTGACTGTCGTCGTCGGGTCAGGCCTTCTTGACCACACTCGACTTCAGCTGCATCGCTCCGACGCCGTCGATCTTGCAGTCGATGTCGTGGTCGCCGACGCCGTCGACCAGGCGGATTCCCCGCACCTTCGTACCGACCTTCACCACGCCTGAGCTGCCCTTGACCTTGAGGTCCTTGATCACGGTCACGGTGTCGCCGTCCGCGAGAACGGTCCCGAAGGCATCCGTGATCACGCGCTCGGCGGATGCCTCGCCCGGGTCGCTCGTCGCGGTCGCGTCGGCCGCGGCCCACTCGTGCCCGCACAGCGGGCAGACGAGGAGTGCGCCCATCTCGTATGCGAGGTCGCTGGAGCATTCGGGGCACAGGGGCAGGGTATCGGTCACTTCCTCACAGTAGTCGAGCGTGGTCGCGGCCCCATCGTTCAGCGCCAGCTGCCGATGATCAGGCCCATGATCGTGAGGTTGAGCACGTCGCTCGACACCTCGATCAGCCAGACCCGGAACCCGACCCCGGCGAAGAGCCGGTGCGAGAGCGATGAGGCCGCGGCGAGCCCGATGCCGAGCAGGAAGCCGGTGAGTGCGCCCTGCAGCGGGCCGAAACCGGGAGTGGCCGGCGCGACGAAGGAGATCACGACGGCGACGCTCACGGCCTCGACAAACGCGGCGACGGCCGTCGAGCCGAAGACGACGGCCATGTTGCTGCCGGCCCCGGGCACCGCCGCCGGGTCCTTGCCCATCAGCTTCCACCAGACCGGGAAGAACGTCTTCGGGCCGAACCAGATGCCGCCCGCGATGAAGGCCGCGACGGTGGCGGCGAGAATGGCCAGCCAGTTGAGGTGGGTCAGGTCCACGATCGTTCCAATCGGTCGGCCGGTGCGAAGAATTCGACTGTATCGACAAGCGGATGTCCGCGGCTAGCCGCCGCCGGCCGCAACCGCCTTCGAGAATCGCCGTTCACGCCGAGTTCGCCCGTTCCGCCGGCGATTCTCGGCCGAAACGGCGATTCTCGGTCGCTCGGGGTCTCACGGTCGGTGACAACGGAGACGCAAAGTGCGAAGATGGTGGTCAGGGGCGATTTCCATCTTCCCCATATTGGGGGATGCACGATGAGACGTCCGGTTCTGTTGCTTGCTGCAGCTTTCACTGCCGCGCTCCTGCTGAGCGGATGCGCCGGGCCGGCCACCGGGGGTACCGCCGCCGGTTCGTCCCCGATGGCGACACCGTCCCCCTCCCCTGCGATGGCCACTCCCACCCCCACGCCCACCGCCGCGGCGAGGGCCGTCCACCTCTCGATCGGCGCGCTCGCCGTCAGCACCATCGACGCGACCGGCACGACGATCGCAACGACCCCGTATTCGGGCGGCGCCCCGGCCATGGTCGCCTTCCTCTCCGCTGCGATCGGCGTCGCACCGACCGTGGCCCGCACCGATCCCGAGACCGGCTGCTCGGGAGCGGCAACCACGTACACCTGGGCCGCCGGGTTCCTCGTCGACGTTCCGGACACCGAGAACCCGCCGCTCTACACCTGGACCGTCCAGGCCCGCTCCGCGCAGGTCGGCGACACCGGGCTGACCGTTCAATCCAGCACCGGGCTCGTCGTCGGCACGGATGTCTCCGCGAGCGCCGCCGCCCTCCCCGCCGACCAGAAGATCGACGAATACCAGGACGGCACCGGTCCCCTCGTCTTCGAGGTCGCCGGCCGGACCGCGGAGGACAAGCCGTACGGCGGCGCCGCCCTGGTCGGGCGGGGGGGAGTCCTGTCCGCGATCGCGGCCCCCGCCGGCCTCGGCAAGTTCTATTGCTGATCTCCTGCTGACACGGGTTCGGCCGTGCAGCGGCATCCGCCCGCCGGAACGTCTGCAGCGTCCGGAACGTCTGCAGCGTCCGGAACGTCTGCAGCATCCGGAATATCCACATCGTCCGCAGCGTCGGCAGCGGCGGCAGCGGCGAGGCTAGGCCTTCGTCTTCGCGGCCGCCTTGGCCGCGCGCTTGGTCTCGCGTACCCGCGCGAGCGATTCGGCGTCGACGATGTCGGCAACGGATGCGTGCGAGCCGTCCTGCCCGTATGGCGCCGAGGCGTCCTGCCAGCCCGGTGCTGCGAGAGCGAACCGTTTCCCAAGGATGGCCAGGAAGATCTTCGCCTTCTGCTCGCCGAAGCCGGGCAGCATCCTGAGCCGGCGGAGCACCTCGGTGCCGTTCGGGGTCCCCGATGTCCAGATCAAGGAGGCGTCGCCGTTCCAGTCCCGCGCGACGACCTCGGCGAGCGCCTGCACCCGTCCGGCCATCGAGCCGGGAAAGCGGTGCACGGCCGGCGTCGCCCGGAAGACTCCGACGAAGGAATCGGCGTCGAATGCCGCGATGGTCGCCGGGTCCAGGGTGCCGATCCGGTCCCGGATCTTGGCCGGCCCGGCGAACGCCGTCTCCATCGGCACCTGCTGGTCCAGGAGCATCCCGACCAGGAGGGCGAACGGGTCTTCGCTGAGCAGGGCGTCTGCGGCGTCGTCGCCGGTGAGGTGCAGCATCATGCGGCCATTGTGGCACCGGCAGGGCAGACCCGCGCGGACGGACCGCGTGAGTGCCGGCACCGGCGGCAGCAGCACCGCCGCCGCGCCCGCTTCGGCAGGCCGCGCCCGAAACGGCAGGCGCGGGCTGCCGTGTCGGGCGCGGCGGCGACGGTACCCCGCCTTCGGGGCCGGCGGGGCGGTCCGACCGGAGCGGATGCCCCTTGGTTCACGCGCGCGTGTCATACTCCGCGGGTGACGCTCTTCGAATCCGACTCCGGCTGGGCCCCGCGCCCGGTGCGGCGACCGCCCCGGTGGCGGCTGCGGGGCACCGTCTTCGGAATCGTGCTCGGGACCGTCGCCGGTGTGACGTTGGCCGCCACCTACCTCCCATCGAGCCCGCTCGCGGGTATCGCACCGTACTCGCTCCCGGCGGATCTCGCGCAGATCGCCGACCGAATCGGGTTCAGTGACGAAGGCAGGGACATCTTCCTGGCCACTCGTCCGCAGCTCCTCGACAGCGGTGATTTTCGCAAGGCCTGCGACGGGACCCCGGATGGGACCGTCCACGGCGACTTCGCGACCGTCGGGTGCTTCTACGGTCTCGGGGAGCACTTCGGACGGATAGCCGTCTTCCGCCCCAGCGACGCCCGGCTGGCCGACCAGATCGCGGTGACGGCCGCCCACGAGTTTCTGCACGCCGCGTATGCCCGGCTCACATCCGGTGAACAGGCGCGCCTCGACGCGCTCCTCGACGCGCGCTGGTCCACCATTGCGGCGGACGACCCGATTCAGGCGAGCGTCGATTCTTCGGTGGGGTCGGCGGCCGAGAACCGGTCCACCGAAGAATTCGCGTATTTCGGAACCGAGATCGCCGATGCGGTCGACCCGGCCCTCGAGGCGTACTACGCCCCCTATTTCCGCGACCGCGGTGCGCTCGTCGCGATCCACGACGCCGACCGCGCCCTCTGGGACGGACTCCAGGCCGACTACAGCGCGAAAGCGGATGCCCTCACCGTCCGGGAACAGGCGAACGCTGACGCGAGCGCGCAGTTGCAGGCCGACCGCGCGCAACTGGCCGCCGACCGCGCCTGGTACAACGGGCAGGCCGATGAGTACAACGCCCTCTCCCCGGAGGTCCGCGCCCGCACCTACGTCGCCGACTCCGACGGCACAGCGGGCCGTGAGCCGTACGGCAGCTATCTCGCCGGCAGGCTGGCCGAATTCGCGACGACGGAGGCCGACCAGGCGCGGCGTCAGGGCGAACTCGACGCCGCCGAAGCCGCAGCCCCGGTCGAGCGCGCGGAAGTGGAACGACTCTATGCGGACATCGAGGCGCTCACTGCCGCCGCCGTGCCCGCCGCGTGACGCGGGGCCGCTGTTGCCGAAAGCCCGCCGAGGTGCTCTGATGAGCGAATGAGCGAATCGTCCCTGCCCGTTCTGGCCACGAAGCTCTTCATCCCCTCGCCCCGCCCGAACGCCGTCTCCCGCCCTCGACTCCTCGAGCGTGTGTGGGAGGGGCTCCGCGCCGGTCACCGCGCGACTCTCCTGTCGGCGCCGGCCGGATTCGGCAAGACCACGCTGGCGAGCCAGTGGATCGCCGATGCCCGGGACGGTTCACCCGGCGCCCAGGTCGCCTGGCTCTCGCTCGACGCGAGCGACAACGACCCCTCCCGATTCCTCACCTATCTCATCGCGGCCCTGCACCGCGCCGATCCCTCGGTCGCCGCGGATGCGCACGCACTCCCGCTCTCGTCGATCGAGGACACGATGGCCGCGCTCATCAACGACGTCGCCGCAGCGCAGCACCCGATGATCCTGGTCCTCGACGACGTCCACCTCATCGAGGACAGCACGATCCGCGAGGGGCTCGCTTTCCTGATCGATCACTCACCACCGAACCTGCATCTGGCCATCATGAGTCGTTCCGACCCGCTCCTGCCGCTGGCCAGGCTGCGCGCGCGGGGCGAGCTGACCGAGCTGCGGGCCGCGGACCTGCGCTTCACTCCCGCTGAAGCCGCAGCGTTCCTCAACGAGGTCATGCACCTGGAGCTCTCCCCCGCCCACGTCGCCGCCCTCGAGGCCCGGACGGAGGGCTGGATCGCAGGCCTCCAACTGGCGGCACTGTCCATGCGGGACCGCTCGGATGTCGGCGGTTTCATCCAGGGCTTCACCGGCAGCCACCGGTTCGTGATCGACTATCTCGCCGAAGAAGTGCTGCAGCGCCAGCCCGATCACGTCCGCGGCTTCCTGTTCGATACCGCGATCCTCGGCCGGTTGAGCGCTCGCCTCTGCGATGCGGTCACCGGTCGCACCGACAGCGGCGAGATGCTCGCAGCCCTCGAGCGGGACAACCTCTTCGTCGTTCCCCTGGACGACCGTCGCGAGTGGTATCGCTATCACCACCTTTTCGCCGACGTGCTGACCGCTCGGGTGCTCGCTGACGGTCCTGAGCGGGTACCGGACCTGCACCGACGCGCGAGCGGATGGTTCGAACAGAATGGGCTGCCGGAAGATGCGGTCGCCCATGCCCTCGCCGCCGGCGATTTCGGGCGGGCCGCCCGGGTCATCGAGTCGACGGTCCCCGGCGTGCGCAAGAGCAGGCAGGATGCGACCCTGCTCGGCTGGCTCGCCGTGCTTCCGGGCGACATCATCGCCCGTCGGCCCGTTCTGGGTGTCTATCGCGCCTGGTCGTTGCTCGTGTCCGGTGAAGTGGATGCTGTCGAACCCCTGCTGGCGGACGCGGAGCGCGCGCTCGGCGCGACGACGGACGATGGCACGCCGGCCCACGACTCCGCGACCGGCGAGGAACTCCGGATCCTCCCCGTCACGATCGCCCTGTACCGGGCCGCCGTC
The DNA here is from genome assembly GCF_022760445.1 of Cryobacterium zhongshanensis. Lineage (NCBI taxonomy): Bacteria > Bacillati > Actinomycetota > Actinomycetes > Micrococcales > Microbacteriaceae > Cryobacterium > Cryobacterium zhongshanensis. The sequence goes on from NZ_JALGAR010000007.1 coordinate 149,767, forward strand.
GCGCAGGCGCGGGGCGACGTCGCTGAAACCCAGACGCAGGCGCGACGGGCGCTCGATCTCACCGGCCCCGATGACCACTTCGGGCGCGGTGCGGCGGCCGGTTTCCTCGGACTGGCGTCCTGGGCTGTCGGTGACCTCGGCGCCGCGGTCGACGCGTTCGGCGAGGTCGCCTCGAGCCTCCGTCGGTCCGGAAACTTGGCCGACATGCTCGGCACCACGATCGTGATGGCCGACCTCCTCATCCAGCAGGGACGGCTGCGGGACGCGCAGCGCGCCTGCGAGGATGCCCTGCGGCTCGCGGCGGACCAGGGAGAGCCGGTTCCCCAGTCGACGGCAGACCTGCACGTCGCCGTCAGTGAGCTCCTTCGTGAACGCTCCGACCTGCCCGCCGCCCGGGAGCAGCTGCTGGTGAGCCAGGCACTCGGCGAGCGGGCGTCCCTACCCGAAAACCGGTATCGCTGGTTCGCGGCGATGTCCCGGATCGACGAGGCGGAGGGGCGACTCGAGGACGCCGTTGACGCGCTCGGCGCCGCGGAGCAGCTGTACCGGCCCGGGTTCTTCCCGGAGGTGCGCCCGCTGGCCGCGCTGAAGGCCCGGATCTGGATCAGGCAGGGACGCCTCGGTGACGCCCAGGGCTGGGCAGACAGCCAGGGGCTCGCGACGACGGATGCGCCGACGTACCTGCGCGAGTTCGACCACCTCACGCTCGCGAGGCTCTCGATCGCACGGTACGCGTCCGACCCACGGGCCGGCTCCCTCGATGCCGCAGTGGGCCTGCTCGACCGGTTGCTCTCCGCCGCGGATGCCGGTGGTCGCGCCGGTCGGGTGAATGAAATCCTGGTCCTGCAGGCGATGGCCCACGCGGCGGCCGGCCACACCGACCTGGCGCTCCGCCCGCTCGCTCGTGTGCTGGCCCAGGCCGAACCGGAGGGATACCTGCGGCTCTTCCTGGACGAGGGTGCGCCGATGGCCGCCCTGCTCCGCACGGCCGCCGCCGAGGGAATCACCCCTGCCTATACCCGCCGCCTCGGCCAGGCATTCGTGCAGGAGGAAGATCCGCGGGCATCCGCCCGGCCGCTCGCCGATGCGCTGAGCGAACGGGAGCTGCACGTGCTCAGGCTGCTGGCGACCGAGTTGAGCGGGCCGGAAATCGCCCGCGAACTGTACGTCTCGGTGAACACCCTGCGCACCCACACCCGGCATATCTTCGGCAAACTCGAGGTCACCAGCCGGGCGGATGCGATCCGTCGCGCTGAAGGGCTCGGCCTCGTCTAATCGGTGCTGCGGTGCTGTTATCACCACACAGATCACCAACCAGGGTGATGCCCCGTCATCACATGTCTCCCTAGATTCAGGGTGTCTTCAGGCAACCGCCTGGGTCACACAGAACATCGGAGCGACTCATGAGCATCACGCCATCCACCCTCACCCGCGCGGCCGCCGGAGCGGCCGCACTCTCCGGGCTCATCTACATCGTCATCCAATTCATCCACCCCGCCGACGTCGTCGCCTCGCTCGCCACCCAGATGTGGATCACCGTGCACGTCCTCAGCTTCGGAATGGCCGTCCTCGGCATGATCGGCCTCACCGGAATCTACCTGCGGCAGGTGCAGAAGTTCGGGATGCTCGGCCTGATCGCCTACCTGATGTTCGGATTCTTCTTCATCCTGCAGGCCTCCTTCAACTTCACCGAAGCCCTCATCGCGCCGCTCGTCGCGACGGCAGCCCCCCAGCTCGCCGTGGACATCGTCGGCCTGTTCGGCCGTTACCCGGCCGTGAACGACCTCGGCCCTCTCGCGGCGCTCCCCCAGGTCGGCGGCCTGCTCTACGTCGTCGGAGCGCTGCTGTTCGGCATATCCATCCTCCGTGCCCGTGTGCTGTCTCGCGGCGCCGGCATCCTGTTGATCGTCGCAGCGGCCGTGACGCCCATCGCAGGCGCCCTTCTCCCGCATGCACTCGAGCGGATGGCCGCGATCCCGATGGGCCTGGCTCTGATCTGGCTCGGATACTCCCTCTGGACGAACCTGCGGACGACTGCGGCACCCGAGCTGGCCACCACCGCCGGCGCTCGCCTCGACACGACGCCGACGGTCTGACCCGGATTCGCCGGGGCGACCCAGGAGGAATGACATGAAGAATGAACACGTGACCCCACCCGGGTGCGGTGAATTCGACACGTACGAGATTCGACTCCAGGGGCAGCTGGATGCCGGCTGGACCGACTGGTTCGACGGCTTCCGGCTGACCGAGAGGAACGACGGGACAACGGCCCTCACCGGCACGGTCGTGGACCAGGCCGCGTTGCACGGGTTGCTGAGACGGGTCGGTGATCTGGGGGCCACGTTGATCTCGGTCAACGTCCTGACGAGGGCCGACCGATGACCAGAGAAAGGATCACACGAGACGCGGCGACCCGAGACAGGCTGACAGACGCCACGGCGTCACCAGATATGTCGACACACGACGGAGAGACACGCGATAAAGAGTCCAACGACAGGGCGACGCGAGACGCGGCGACTCACAACGCGGCGTCAGCAGTCAGGCCTCCTGCTGCGGTCCCAGGCGGTGCTCGTACCCGGACACGGGCGCGGGCCAACCGGCGGCAGTGGGTCGCACCGGCCGGGTTGATCCTGCTCAGCCTCATTCCGATCCTCGCCGGGGCCGCGCGCCTCACCGAACTGACCGGGGGCGCCGCCGCCACAGAGGACAACGCCCGGTTCCTCGACTCCCCCGTGCCGGTCATCACGCACATCGTGAGCGTGACCGTCTTCTGCCTCCTCGGTGCCTTCCAGTTCGTTCCCGCCCTGCGGCGCGGGGCGGGCAGGTGGCACCGCGTGGCGGGTCGGGTCCTCATCCCCGCCGGCCTGCTCTCCGCGCTCTCCGGCCTGTGGATGGTGGCGTTCTACCCGCACCCGCCCGGTGACGGCATAGCCCTCGGCGTGATCCGGCTCGTCTTCGGGTCGGCGATGGCCGTATGCCTCGTGCTCGGTATTCGCGCGATCGTGCGCCGCGATTTCATCAGGCACGCCGAGTGGATGACGCGTGCCTACGCGATCGCCGTCGCCGCCGGTACCCAGGCCCTGCTCCTCATCCCGGGAGCGATCCTCTTCGGGGCGAAGGACGAGCCCTCCCGCGCCGTCCTGATGGGTGCTGCCTGGGTCCTGAACCTCGCGGTCGCCGAGTACCTCATCCACAGTCGGCGTCATCGCCGAGGCTAGACAGCATCGCCTCAGACGTTCGCCGGACAGAACGCTCCCAGCTCTGGAGAGTTCTAGAACGGGCTTGGTTTGTCGGGGTCGTTGGGTTCGGGGTCGTTGGGTTCGTTTGGTTTGGGGTTGAGGTTCCAGACGTCCACGGCCGGGGCCGGTGGTTTCGGTGCGGGTTTGGGATGTTTGGGTGGTCTCATGTCGGCGGAGGGTTCGACGATGTAGCGGTACCCGGCCGGTGAGGTCCATTCGATGCGACCGTCGCCGAGGTGCCGAGGTGTCCACCGGGTGTAGCTCTTGACCGCGTGGTGATACGGGCACAGGTGGGCGAGGTTCATCGCGTCGGTCTGCCCGCCGTGTTGCCATTCGACGCTTTGGTCCACGTCGGAGCGTTTCGCGGAGCGGCGGCAGCCGGGGAAGGTGCAGGTTTCATCCCGCACCTCGAGCCACTTCTTGAGCGCGACCGGGACTTTGTAGGTGTCGCGTCCCATGGAGAGCACGACCCCGGTTTCCGGGTGGGTGAGTAGCCGGGTGAAACTCGGCGCCCCCGCCGCCAGGCGCCTCGCGGTGTCGGGGTCGATCGGCCCGTACCCGGCCAGATAGCCCGGTTCCTCACTCTTCCCGAGGAGAGTCAGCACGGGGACGGTCAC
>NZ_JALGAR010000008.1:0-104726 GCF_022760445.1 Cryobacterium zhongshanensis
GAGAGTAGGACACCGCCGGACTTAACTTAGAAACACCAGAAAAGCCACCCCACGGGGTGGCTTTTCTGCTTTAACCCACGACACGCACCCGACCCACAGCGCGCACCCACCACGACCCGCCGGTCCCGCATCAAGGCCGCGCTACAACACCGCCGCTCCGCACCAGGCATGCCAGGCGCGAAGCGGCGGAAGTGGCGCGCAGGCCGCAGGGCACAGCGCGCGCGGCGGCATCCGCTCAGCGGTTGGGGAAGTCGTGCGGGAGGCGCGTGAGGACCGGACGGAGGCGCTCGAGGCGCTCGCGCTCGAGGAGGAGTGCCGCATACTCGCGGCTGCGGCGCACGGCGGCGACGCCCGCCAGGAACACCTCGGGGGCGACGGCGGGAACCGGGGAGACGAAGGGCATCGCTTCGGCCGCGAGGTCCCTCGCGACGCGCACGCGCGTCTCCGGGGTGAGTCGTGCCGACTGGCGGAGGAACTGGGCGATGCGCCGGGACAGCCGGTCGGGTAGCCGCACAACATCGACGGTGTACGACCACGTAGCGAGCTCTGGCGGAAGACCGAGGACCGGCTCGTCGAACCGCGCCACCCGTTCGTACTGGCTGTAGGTGCCGGCCATCAGGTCGCCGAGGCGCTTGGACTTGCCGTTGAGCAGGGCTGTCGTCGCCGCGAGACCGCCGAAGGTGAGGTAGATCTCGAAGATCCCGATCAACGCCCGAGTGAACGCGTGCCGCAATTGGATGGATCCACCGTCGTCACGCACGATGCGGGCGCCGATCGCGAGCTTGCCGAGCGAGCGGCCGCCGGTCACGGTCTCCACGACGGTCGGGAGGACGAGGATCGAGAACGCGAGGCCCGCAATCGCCAGCGCCTGGGCGAGCGCGGGGTCCAGGGCGTCGCCCATGACGAAGTCGACGGCGAAGACGAGTCCCACGAAGAAACCGAGATAGGCGAGCCAGTCGATGATGGTGCCGGCCGCGCGCAGGACGAAACTCGCCGGCCGCACATCAAGGGCCACCGCCTCGCCAGTGACGAGCTCGTACTCATAGGGAGAACTTTCTCCCTGATCCGCCGCGTTTCCGGGGTGTGCCATGTCTACTATTAGAGCAGATGGACCTCGACGCATATTCAACGGCGCACCGCGCCCAGTGGGACCGCCTCGCCGAGCTCGGCAGGGAGCGGCGACTCTCCGGCGCGCAGTCCGACGAGCTGATCGGGCTGTACCAGTCCGGGGCCACCCAGCTGTCCGCGATCAAGAGCACCGCCGGCTCCACGATTCCGGGCGACCGGCTCTCCGTCGCACTGTCCAGGGCCCGGCTCCGCTTCACCGGAGTCGGCGCCAACGTCGTGTCCCAGGTGCCCCGATTCTTCGTGCTGCAACTGCCCGCCGCGCTCTACCGCCTGCGCTGGCTCACTCTCGCCGTCGCGGTCGTGACGATCGCGGTCGCCACGCTCTACGCGGTCTGGATCACCGGCGACCCCCGCGTGCTCGCCAACGTCGGCTCCGACGCCCAGCTGCAACAGCTCGTGAACTCGGACTTCATCGACTACTACTCCGCGAACCCCGCAGCATCGTTCGCCGGCCAGGTCTGGACGAACAATGCCTGGATCGCCGCGCAGTGCGTGGCCTTCGGCATCCTCGGCCTCTACGTGCCGTACATCGTGCTCTCGAACGCCCAGAACATCGGTACGACGGCCGCGGTCCTGTTCGCGTACGGCAAGGGCGACGTGTTCTTCCTCTACATCGCACCGCACGGGATGCTGGAGCTCACCGCGATCTTCGTCGCAGCGGCAGCGGGGCTCCGCATCTTCTGGTCGTGGATCGCGCCGGGCGGTCGTTCCCGCGGGCAGGCTCTCGCGGAGGATTCCCGGGCCCTCGCGACGGTCGCGATCGGACTCGTTTTCGTGCTCCTCGTCTCCGGCGTGATCGAGGGCTTCGTGACCCCGGCGCCGTGGCCGTGGCCGGTCAAAATCGGCATCGGCTTCGCCGCGCTCTGCGCGTTCCTGACCTACATGCTCGTGCTCGGTCGACGGGCCGCACGTGCCGGCGAGACGGGCGACATCGGCGAGTTCGAGGCCGGCAGCACCCGGATCTACGCGTCCTGAGGGCGGCATCCGCTCGCCCCCGGCGCCCTGAGGTCACCTTTCCGGTCGAGAGTGACCGGTATACGGGTGACTCTCGACCGGAAAGGTAGCTTTCGCGCGGGACGCGGGTGGGCGGCGACTGGCTAGAGGCGGCCGGCGAGCTTCAGGGCGAGGTAGTGGTCGGCGAGGCGGGGCGGCAGCTCTGCCGGCGGCCCGGTGACCACGTCGGCCCCCTGCTGGCGGATGGCCGCGGCGACCCTGGCGACGTCGAGCAGCGCCCGCTCGGCGGCGGCGGCCCGATAGACCTGTTCCCGGTCGGCGCGTTCGTGGGTTGCCTGCAGCGTCGTCGGGTCGGTGACCGACGCCACGACGACGGTGTGGCGACGGGTCAGCTGGGGCAGCACGGCGAGCAGAGCCGTCGACGCGCCCGCGGCATCGATCGAGGTCAGCAGCACGACGAGGGCGCGCTGGCTCGTGATGGCCCGCACCTGGGCGGGGACTCCCGCCCAGTCCATTTCGAGGAGTTCGGGGTCGATCACCGCGAGCGTGTCGACCATCCGCGAGAGCAGTTCGGCGCCCTGGGCACCCTGGACCCGGCCACGCACGCGGCGGTCGAAGGCGATCATGTCGACACGGTCTCCGGCCTTCGAGGCGAGGGCGGCGAGGAGCAGCGCGGCCTCGAACGCCGTGTCGAGCCTGGTCTCGTTGTCGATCCGCGCCGCAGAAGTGCGCCCCGTGTCGATCACGATGACCACCCTCCGGTCGCGCTCCGGGCGCCAGGTACGCACGACCACGTCGTGGTGCCGCGCCGTCGCCCGCCAGTCGATCGAGCGCACGTCGTCGCCGCGTACATACTCCCGCAGCGAGTCGAACTCGGTGCCCTGTCCGCGCACGAGCAGGCTCGTGCGTCCGTCGAGTTCCTTGAGCCGGGTGATGCGCGAGGGCAGGTGTTTCCGGGCGTTGAAGGGCGGCAGGACACGGATGCGTCCCGGCGCCTCGAGCGTCGCCTGGCGCGCCCACAGGCCGAGCGGTCCGTACGAGCGGATCGTGACCCGGTCCACCCGGCGTTCGCCGCGCCGGAACGGGGTCAGCGGGAGGGAGACGAGCCGGCGTTCCCCGGCCGGGACGGTCAGGGACGTGCGGTTGTTGCCGGCGCCGGCCGACGGTTGCCAGGCATCCCGCACGAGAGCCCTGAGCCGGCGCGGGCCGGAATTGGTGATGTAGAGCAGGCTCGTCAGCGTCTCGCCGAGGCGCACCCGCGTCGGAAGGCTGCGTTCGAGTCGCACGGCCCGGGGGGAGCCGGCCAGGGCGAGGTCGAGCACGCCCAACCCGACCGAGAGCAGCAGCCACAGGGCGAGGATGCCGCCGGCGACCGCCGGGCTGCTTCCGAGCAGCACGACCGGCACGACGCCGAGGGCGACGAGCAACGTGAACCGACCGGAGACTGTCACCTTAGATCGGAACCTGGACCTGCTGGAGTACGCTCCGCAGGATGGCGTCGACGGCGACGCCCTCGAGTTCGGCCTCCGGCTGAAGCTGGATCCGGTGCCGCCAGACCGGGAGGACCATCGCCTGCACATGGTCGGGGGTGATCGAGTCGTAGCCGCTGAGCCAGGCCCAGGCCTTCGTGGCCGCGAGCAACGCCGTCGTTCCGCGGGGGCTCACGCCGAGCTTGACGGAGGGGCTGCGCCGGGTCGCGCGGGCGAGGTCCACGATGTAGGCGAGCACGTCGGCGCTCGAGCCGACCTCCATGACCGCTTCCTGCGCGGCCGTGAGCTGCTCTGCCCCGAGCACGGCGGTCACGCCGGCCGCGGTGAGGTCGCGGGGGCTGAAGCCGGCGGCGTGGCGGCGGAGCACCTCGAACTCCGCGTCGCGGTCCGGAATGTCGAGCACGAGCTTGAGCAGGAACCGGTCGAGCTGCGCCTCGGGCAGCGAGTACGTGCCCTCGTATTCGATCGGGTTCATCGTCGCGGCGACGATGAACGGGTCCGGCAGCGGCAGCGTCCGGCCGTCGACGCTGACCTGGCGTTCCTCCATGGCCTCGAGGAGCGCCGACTGGGTCTTCGGCGGTGTCCGGTTGATCTCGTCCGCGAGCAGGATGTTCGTGAACACCGGCCCCTTCCGGAACTCGAACTCGCCGGCCCGCGCGTCGTAGATGAGCGACCCGGTGACATCGCCCGGCATCAGGTCCGGTGTGAACTGGACCCGTTTCGTCTCCATGCTGAGCGCCTGGCTGAGCGAACGCACCAGCAGGGTCTTGGCGACGCCCGGCACGCCTTCGAGCAGCACGTGACCGCGCGCGAGCAGGGCGATGATGAGCCCCGTCACGGCGCCGTCCTGGCCGACGACGGCCTTGCCGACCTCGGTGCGAACCTGCGCGAGCGATTCCCGGAGCGAAACGATGGTGTCGGTCGGTGTGCTCATAGGTCCATTCTTCCGGGGGCGGTGGGTGTGGCAGTGGCAGTGGCAGTGGAGGTGGCAGGAGGGGAGGCAGGAGGGGAGGCAGGGGGCGCGGCGGATGCGGCCGCGGTCGCCGGCAGGCCGCTCGCGTCGATCACGGCTCGCTCGAGGTCCTGGAGCAGGTCGGACTGGGCGATGAGGTCCCGGTCCCTGGCCGGGACCCCGTCGACGAGGACGAAGCGCACCTCGGCAGGGTCGCGCCCGGTCAGCGCGGACACCGCGAGCACGATGTCGTCGAGGCTCGCGAGCCTCGACAGCCCGACCCGGGTCGCGAGACGCTGGACGGTGGCGACCCGCAGGGAATCGAGGGCTCGGAGGCGCGCGTTGCCGCGGGCGTAGAGGCGGGCCCTGCCTTCCATCGTCTCGCTCGCGCGCACGATCACCGGCAGGTTCTCGGCGACGAGCGGCCCCAGTCGCCTGCCCTGCCATACGGCCGCGGCGAGGAAGACGACCGCGAACAGCAGGATCGAGGGCGTGACCCAGCCCGGCGTCAACTCGCCGAGGCTCGGCGGGCCGGTCACCGCGACATCCGCCAGGGTCGGCTGGTACCAGATCAGGTCGGCGCTCGCCCCGAGCAGGCCGAGTGCGAGCGCAGCGTGACCGGATGCCGTGATCTCCTCATTGCTGAAGATGCCGTCATCGGCGACGAGGGTGAGCTCCGTCGACGGCAGGGCCACTCCGACGACGGCGAAGGAGCCCCGACCGGAGGGGAAGCAACCGCGTTCCGCGGAGTCGGCGGGGAGGCTGAGCGTCTTCCCGCCGGGGGCGACGTCGCCCGCCCGGATCGCGGCGGGGAGGTCGCAGCGGGCGCCCGGCCCGTCGAAGCTGTCGGCGACCCCGCCGAACCCGACGGACGGCGCCAGCGTCTGGAGCAGGAGGAAATCGGGGGCGACCACGACCGTGCGGGGTGCGAGGCCGGCCAGGGTCGAGAGCTGGTCGTTCGACAGGTAGCCGTTCGGGTCCGTGAAGAACAGGGTCGGATCCGCGCTCGCTGCGGCGAGCGTGCGAGCCTCGTCGAGCGTTTTCGCCGTCGTGACGCGCACGCCCTGCTGGCGCAGTACCTCGGCGAGGGCCCGGGCGCCCGCCGGTGCGGCATTGTCGGCCGCGAGTGGGGTTCCTCCGCCCGAACCGGCGCCCGCGAGAAGTGTCGCGGCGATGGCGACGAGCAGGGCGCCGACGCCGGCGAGCACCCAGAACCGGGAGCGTCGTGCGGCGGCGCGCAGGGTCGGAGTCGTCGCAACGGCGTCGGTGCCCGCGAGCGTGGTCACTGCGTTGCCGTCTGCGCCGGGTCTTCGCGGCTCGTGGGCGTCCGCGTGCGCAGGGCGCTCTCGAGTGCGGCGAGCGACAGGAAGCCGGACTCGGTGCCGGCCGCGCCGAGGTAGCGCACGCCGTCGAAGAGGTCGGCCGCCGTCCGCAGGCTGACTCGCTCCTCGGGGAACGCCGTTGCCGCCCGCTCGGCGAAGCTGTGCGCGGTCGTGCCGGGAGTGGAGAAGAGCACCGTGCGTTCGACGAGCGACCTGGCCAGGGCCCGGAACATCTCGCTGATGGCGAGATTCCAGTCCTTATGCGACGCTGCGGACAGCGCCGCCCTGCGCAACTCGTCGGCGGACCGGGCGTCGTTCCTGCCGAACAGGTCGTGCTGCAGGGCACTGCGGCGGTTCCACCGCGGCAACCCGAAGACGAGCACGGCCACGACGACGACGGCGACGATCACGAGCGTCACGACGAGGGGAACCCAGGACCCGAGGCCCGCCCCGGATGGGGCGCCGAGGGAGCTGAACCAGTCGAAGAAGGCCTTGCTGACCCTGTCGAACCAGGTCGGCCGCGCGGCCTGGTACGGCGGCTTGGCGAGCTCGTCGCGCAACCAGGCCGTGGCCGTCGGAGCATCGGGATCGACCGGGATGCTCGCCAGGAGCGGCCCAGCCCACGTTCCCCCCGCACCGGTCATGACTGCGGGGCCGCCGGCATCCGCCCGGCCGGGATCAGGTACGGGTCGTCGGTGGCGCTGCCGGGGGCGGACTCGACGAAGCGCTGGAGGTCGAGGTCGAGGCCTTCCTTGCGCATCCGCAGGTCGATGTAGATGAGCGCGGTCGTGCCGGACTGGACGACCGCTGCGACGGCCCCGAGCACGAGGCTCACGATAATGGTCAGCACGTAGATCACGATCACCGGGATCCACGAGTCGATGGCGCCGGTCGGGTTGATGAGCGAGATCGCGACCCCGCCGAGCAGCGACAGCGGCGTCGAGACGATCTGGGAGACGATGTTCACAATCAGGGCCACGAGAAACTGGACCCCGAGCGTGCGCCAGAAGTAGCCCCTCGTGAGCGACCACGATCGGGCGATGGACGCCCAGATTCCGAGGCGCTCGAGCACGATCAGGCTCGGGACGAGGGAGGTCTTCGTGGTCAGCCAGGCCGAGAGCGCGAGGATGCCGAGCCCGCCGAGGATGCCGAAGATGATCCCGAAGACGACGCCTGCTCCCCCGAGCAGCACGCACACGACGACGACACCGGCGACGATGGCGAGGCCGGCGATGAGGGCGCCGCTGAGGATGGCCGCCCAGAGGGCGAGGGGCCAGAGGCGCCGGCCCGCAACCCGCCACAGCTGGCCGAGCCGGAGCTTCTGGCCGAGCATGGCACGGGAGACCTCGACGACGATGATGCCCTGGAGCAGCGCGGAGGCGATCACGGAGAGCAGGATCGGCACGATCGCCGACAACACGATGGTGAGGTTGGCGCCGGCCTCGACCGCGTCCCTGTCCGCGAGCGGGGCGCTGTCGACCCTGCCGAGGGCGAGCAGCGTCACCGGGCCGACGATCAGCAGGGTGACCAGCAGGATCGCGCCCTGCACGAGGAGTGCGCTGCCGAAGGTGGCCTTGGGATTGCGCCTGAGCACCTGGAAGGGCGCCCAGAGCAGGGAACCGAAGCCGAGAGGTCGCAGCGGGAGGAGGCCAGGGCGCGGCGGCGGGGTCCACGCGGGAGGGGGGCCCCAGGCTTGCGGCGCACCGGACGCCGGCGGCGGCGCGTATTCGCCGTATCGCGGTCGATCGTTCGCGTCACCTGTCGGTGCGTGCCAGTTCTGCGGGTCCGTCACGAGACCTATGCTGGCATACTCGGCATCGAAACGGGCGCGACGGGCAATGCCAGCCCCCCTCGACTACTCTGGTGTCAGTGATTGCACGACTCACCGGGAGTATTCCCCCCGGTGACCTAAGCGGAAAACGGTTGGATGAACGCACGCATTTTGGTCGTCGACGACGACACCGCGCTGGCGGAAATGATCGGCATTGTGCTGCAGGGTGAAGGCTTCGACCCTTACTTCTGCGAGGACGGCTCGCTCGCGCTCGACGCATTCCGGACGATCAAACCCGACCTGGTCCTGCTCGACCTGATGCTGCCCGGTCTCGACGGGATCGAGGTGTGCACCCTGATCCGCGCCGAATCGGGAACGCCGATCATCATGCTCACCGCGCGCACCGATACGACGGATGTGGTCAAGGGCCTCGAATCCGGCGCGGACGACTACATGGTCAAACCGTTCAACCCCAAGGAACTCGTCGCCCGGATCCGCACCCGGCTGCGTCCGGTGTCCACGGAGTCTCCGGCGAACCTCTCGATCGGCGACCTCACCGTCGACGCCGCCGGGCACGAGGTGCGGCGCGGCGACCGGCAGATCGGCCTGACCCCACTCGAATTCGATCTCCTCCTCACCCTCGCGTCCCGCCCCCAGCAGGTGTTCACTCGGGAGATGCTGCTCGAACAGGTGTGGGGTTACCACTACAAGGCCGATACCCGGCTCGTGAACGTGCACGTGCAGCGCCTCCGCGCCAAGGTCGAGGACGACCCGGACAACCCCCGCATCGTGATGACGGTTCGCGGTGTCGGGTACCGGGCCGGCGCGGCCATCTAGGCTCCGCATGGCCGAACCGACCGGGTTTGCCCGGACATGGCGCAGCAGGTGGCAGGACTGGCGTGACTGGAGGTCCTGGCGAGCCCGCCTGCTTCGCAAATGGCGTTCCTCGCTGCAGTTCCGCACCGTGACGATCACCGTCGTGCTGTCCGGCATCGCCATCGTCATGGTCGGCGTGTATGTCTCGGTGAGCGTCGGCAACGACCTGTTCCAGTCGCGGCTCGGCCAGGTCGAGCTCGACTCGAACCGGGCGACGAGCGCGGCCCAGGGCATCCTGGACTCCTCGGACGCTGCGGACCGCGTCCAGGTGCAGAGTCTGCTGGCCTCGGCGCGCAGCGCGATCTCCGCGGCGTCCTCGAGCCGGCTTGTCGCGGTGTTCCGGGTTCCCGGCCAGGACCCGTCGACCGCCGCGCCCCAGGACTTCTCGACGTTCGGCGACTCGACCGAGGTCATCTCGCCCGAGCTGCGCACCGCTGTACAGGGCGCGCCGGGCACCCAGTTCTGGCAGTCGGTGGCCCTCGCGACGGATGACGACGGCCAGGTCGCCGGGATCGTCGTCGGTTCGCAGATCACCGTCCCCGTCGCCGGCCGGTACGAGCTCTACATCGGCTACAACCTCGGCGAGGCGGAAACGACGCTGCAGTTCGTGCAGCGGACCCTCGGCGTTGCCGGGCTCCTGCTCATCGTCCTGATCGGTGCGGTGACCTGGATCGTCGTGCGCTTCGTGGTGACTCCGATCCGGGTGGCGGCCGAGACCAGCCAGCGGCTGGCCTCGGGGGACCTCGGCGTGCGGCTGCCCGTCAAGGGCGACGATGTCATCACGACCCTCGCCCGGTCGTTCAACGGGATGGCGGACAGCCTGCAGAGCCAGATCAAGGAGCTCGCCGACCTGTCCGAGGTGCAGCAGCGTTTCGTCTCCGACGTGTCGCACGAACTGCGCACCCCGCTGACGACGATCCGGCTGGCCGGCGACATGCTCTACGACCAGCGGTCGGGCTTCCCCCCGGCGACGGGCCGCACCGCGGAACTGCTGCACGCCCAGGTCGAACGGTTCGAACTCCTGCTCGCGGACCTACTCGAGATCAGCAAGTACGACGCCGGGTCCGTGGAACTCGAGGCCGAGCCGACGAACCTCGTGCACCTCGCCGCCGACGCCGTCGAGGGACTGCGGTCTCTGGCCGAATCCAAGGGTACCCGGCTCAATCTCGTCGCACCGGGAGGGCACCTCGACGCGGAGGTCGATCCCCGTCGCATCCGCCGGATCATGCACAACCTGATCGGCAACGCGATCGAGCACGGCGAGGGCAAGCCCGTCATCGTCTCGGTCGACAGCAACGAGACCGCCGTGGCGCTGTCGGTGCGCGACTATGGCCTCGGCATGAGCCAGGTCGACGTCAACCACGTCTTCGACCGGTTCTGGCGGGCCGACCCGTCACGCAAGCGCACCATCGGCGGCACGGGGCTCGGCCTCTCGATCTCCCTCGAGGATGCGACGGTGCACCGCGGCTGGCTCCAGGTCTGGTCGAGCCCGGGGAAGGGCTCGTGCTTCCGGCTGACCCTACCGCGGACCGCGCGCGGCGAGATCGCGAGCTCGCCGAGCCCGTTGCCGCCGGAGGACGCCGGGTCCGACGGCACGCTGCCGCGCCTCACGGTCGGCGAGGTCGGCAGGGCCGGGATCAAGGGTGCCCAACACGGTGAGGGAGCGGTCCATGACTGACCAGGACGGCGGCATCCGCCGGGCGACCCGGGCGAATCGGGTAACCCGGGCGAACCGGGCCGACCGGGCAACCCGTGGGGGCGCGCTCGCCGCCCTGCTCGTGCTCGCAGTCCTGCTCAGCGGATGCTCGGGGATACCCCGGAGCGGGAGCGTGCGCACCGGGCAGGAGGTCGCGGCCGGGGACAACCCCGCACCCGTCTTCCTTCCGTCGCACCCGCAGGCCAATGCCAGCCAGGAAGGCATCCTGCGCGGTTTCATCGACGCCCAGACCAGCCCGGAGAACGACTACGCGATCGCCCGCGAATTCCTCGCCCCCGGTTTCAACGGATCCTGGGCGGCTGACGCCGGGGTCACGGTCGACGACGGGACGGCCCGCACCATCATCCCGGTCGACCCCCAGACCATGCAGTTCTCGGTGAATCCCGTTGCCGACGTGGACGCGATCGGCGAATACCACGAGGTCGAGTCTCCCGCGCCCGTCGTGCTCCGCTACCAGTTCCAGAAGATCGGCGACCAGTGGCGGATCAGCGCGGCTCCGAACGGCACCGTCGTCGACCAGACCACGTTCACCGACGTGTTCAGCCCTCAGGCCCTCTATTTCTTCGACTCGAGTTTCGCGTTCCTGGTGCCCGACCTGCGCTGGTTCCCGCGTGGGGGCGCCACCCTGACCAAGATCGTCAACGGCGTGCTGCACGGGCCGAGCCCGTGGCTGAGCGGAGCCGTCGTCACCGCCTTCCCAGACGGGACCAAGCTCACCGCGGATGCCGTGCAGGTCGTGTCGCGCGACGCGAAGGTCGATCTCAACGGCGAAGCCCTGAACGCAGACCGGGTCACCCTGCAGCGGATGCGGGCGCAGCTCATGAGCAGCCTCCCCACGGGCATCACCGTCACGATCTCGATCAACCAGAACTCCCAGGACATCGGCGACCTCGGCGCCAACGCCCCGATCGTCAACCCGCGGGTGGACGCCCGGGCGCTCGTGCTCCGGCAGGGCGCCTTCGGATTCCTCTCGGCCGCAGGCAAGACCGTCACCCCGATTCCCGGGCTCTCCGACCAGGTCGTCGCGCTCGGACCGACGGCGGTTACCCTTTCTCCGGGGCAGACTGTCGCGGCGGCGCGGGCCGCGACCGGGGTCTCCGCCGTGCGGGTCGGCGAGGTCGCGAAGCTGCTCGATCCGCGGCCGGGCCTCATCGCGCCGGCCGTCGACAACTTCGGCTACGTCTGGTCCGTGCCCGCGAGCCGTCCGGGTGAGCTGTTCGTCTACGGCCCGAACGGGGATGCGGCGGCCGTACCGACCTCCTGGCCGGAGGCATCCGGAATCGTGGCGCTGCGCGTGTCCAGGGACGGCACCCGGCTGATCGCGCTGCTCACCTCCGGAACGGAGACCCGCTTCGTGGTCGTCTCGATCAAGCGGGACAAATCCGTCCCTGTCGCCCTCGGCGACGAGGTCCAGCTCCAGTCCGTTCCGGGCACCCCGCTCGACGCCACCTGGATCGACGAGCTCACGGTCGCCTATCTCGTCGCTCTCCCATCCGGCGAGGACCGGATCGTGACCCAGCAGCTCGGCGGAGTCAGCTCGAGCATCGAGTCGGCACCGGGCAGCACCACGATCACGGGCAGCAACACCGTGCGGGACGTGCGCGCACTCGTCGCAACGGGCAGCCTGATGATGCAGCGCGGAGTCGGCTGGCAGGAGCGCATCGACGACGTGACGCTTGTGGCCACCCAGCAGGGAATCGGCGGGTAGCAGCGGGCCTGTCCTCAACAGGCCGGCGCCGGACCGCGCGCCCACCGGTGTGCGCCGGCGGTCACCCGCCCGCGGCGGCCCGGCGAGTCTGGGGGCATGACGAGGACCGGCGCGGAACGAACGGCACGAGCCGCGCGGCGGGCCGTCCTGGACGCGTGGGCCGTTCTCCTGCCCACGGCGTGCAGCGGATGCGGGGTGCCGGACTCCGCCCTCTGTGCGGCCTGCCGCGCCCGCCTGGCGCCCGCCGTGCGCGTGACCGAGCGTGGCGGCCTGCGGGTCTGGGCGGGGCTCGACTATGCCGGTGTGCCGCGGCGCGTGATCGCGAGCTTCAAGGACGGCGGGCGAACGGATGCCGCCGCCGCGCTCGCCCCTCCGCTCCTGGCCGCCGTCGTGGCCGCGCTCGCCGCTGTGCAGCCGCACGGTGCTGTGGAGCCCCGAGGCACCCTGGAACCGGGCCGCGGCCGACACCCGGACGCGGGCATCCACCTCGTCACGATTCCCTCGTCGCGGCGCGCCTGGCGGGCACGCGGATTCCTGCCCGTCGACCTCCTGCTCCGCCGGGCCGGACTCGCACCGAGCCGGGTGCTCACCAGCAGGGAGACCGCCGACCAGGTCGGGCTCGACCGTGCCGCGCGGGCCAGGAACCGGGACGGGTCGCTCCGCGCCGTGCGCCCCCTGACCGGGGTACGCTGCCTCCTCGTCGACGACATCGTCACGACGGGCGCCACCCTCCTCGAAGCCCGGCGGGCCATCCTCGCCGCCGGGGGAGAGGTCGTCGGTGGCGCCGCTCTCGCGGAAACCCGGAGACGCCATCCGGTCACACACCGTTCATCGGAAACGGATTGACAAATTGCGGTGACTTCTCCGGCGGGCAGGGCTACGGTGGAGCTAAAGGCGCGCAACAATCGCCCGGCACCGGGCGGTTCGCCAGATCTGGAGGTCGTCATGGAAACTAACATCGTCGGACGAAACCTGGGGATCACTGATCGTTTCCGGTCATATGCGTCGGAAAAGGCCGAGAAGATTGCCGGCCTCGCCGACAAGGCCCTCGCCCTCGAAGTCAAGCTCAGCCGGAACCGCGAAAAGGGTTCAGCCACCGGCAACGACAGGGTCGAGCTGACCCTGATCGGGAAGGGGCCCATCGTCCGCGCCGAAGCGGACGGTTCGGACAAGTACGCTGCCTTCGACGTTGCACTCGGACGGCTCCTCGAGCGCGTTCGCCGCGCCAAGGACCGCCAGAAGCTGCACCGTGGCGGAGCGCACCGGCCCACGTCGCTGCATGACGCGGCATCCGTGGACTTCAGCGTCGTCGACATCAAGCCGGCCGACGCCGAAACCCTCGACGAGGTGCGCACCGGTGTCATCCGGGTGATCCGCCCCACCGAGTCCGAGGCCGCCGCTGCAGCGATCGCCGCAGAGGAGGAAGTGGACGAGGTGTACACGCCGGTCGTCATCCGCCGCAAGGTCTTCTCCGCTGCCCCGATGACCGTCGACGACGCCCTGTACTTCATGGAACTCGTCGGGCACGACTTCTACCTGTTCCAGGACTCCGAGACGAACCGGCCGAGCGTGGTCTACCGCCGCAAGGGCTGGGACTACGGGGTCATCGAACTCGATGAGAACAGCGAGGAGTTGCAGGTCGCCGCCGAGTAAGGCGTCCGGTAGGCCGTCGAGTGCACTCCCTGACCAACTAGCATTGTTATAGTTGCCGCACACCGGCGCACAACAGTGCCGGCGTGGTTCAATCCGTCGCGTGAGCAGCCAGACCCTGGTTCATCTCACCGAGACGACAGGCGTAACGGCGCCGTGACTAGTGGAGTGCATTCGTGGCCTCAATCCTTGAAAAGGTTCTTCGTGTTGGTGAAGGACGCGTCCTGCGTCGTCTTGAGCAGTATGCGAAAGCCATCAATGCGCTGGAAGAAGACTTCAGCCAGCTCACCGACGAGGAGCTGAAGAACGAAACCGTCGTGCTGCGGGAACGCTATTCGAACGGCGAGTCGCTCGACGACTTGCTGCCGGAAGCGTTCGCCGCCGTGCGCGAGGCCTCGACCCGCACCCTGGGACTGCGTCACTTCGACGTGCAGCTCATGGGCGGGGCGGCCCTGCACCTCGGCAACATCGCGGAGATGAAGACCGGCGAGGGCAAGACGCTCGTCGCGACCACCGCGGCGTACCTCAACGCCATCACGAGCCGCGGTGTGCACATCATCACCGTGAACGACTACCTCGCGAGCTACCAGAGCGAGCTGATGGGCCGCGTGTTCCGCGCCCTCGGCATGACCACCGGGTGCATCCTCTCCGGCCAGACCCCCGCGCAGCGGCACGACCAGTACCTCGCGGACATCACCTACGGCACGAACAACGAGTTCGGCTTCGACTACCTGCGCGACAACATGGCGTGGCAGGCGGCCGACATGGTCCAGCGCGGCCACTACTACGCGATCGTCGACGAGGTCGACTCGATCCTGATCGACGAGGCCCGCACCCCGCTGATCATCTCCGGTCCGGCATCCGGAGAGGCGAACCGCTGGTTCACCGAGTTCGCGAGCCTGACCAAGCGGCTCGTTCCCGAGGTCGACTTCGAGGTCGACGAGAAGAAGCGCACCGTCGGCGTGCTCGAACCCGGCATCGAAAAGGTCGAGGACTACCTCGGCATCGACAACCTCTACGAATCGGCGAACACCCCGCTGATCTCGTTCCTGAACAACGCGATCAAGGCGAACGCCCTGTTCAAGAAGGACAAGGACTACGTCGTGATGAACGGCGAGGTTCTCATCGTCGATGAGCACACCGGTCGCATCCTGATGGGCCGGCGCTACAACGAGGGCATCCACCAGGCCATCGAGGCGAAGGAGGGTGTCGCGGTCAAGGCCGAGAACCAGACCCTCGCGACCGTGACCCTGCAGAACTACTTCCGGCTCTACTCGAAGCTGTCCGGCATGACCGGAACCGCCGAGACCGAGGCCGCCGAGTTCATGAGCACGTACAAGCTCGGCGTGGTCTCGATCCCCACCAACAAGCCGATGAAGCGCATCGACCAGTCCGACCTCGTCTACAAGAACGAGGAGTCCAAGTTCGGCCAGGTCGTCGAGGACATCGTCGGCAGGCACGAGAAGGGCCAGCCGGTCCTCGTCGGAACGACGAGCGTCGAGAAGAGCGAATACCTCTCCCGGCTGCTCGCCAAGCGGGGTGTCCGCCACGAGGTGCTCAACGCGAAGAACCACGCGCGGGAAGCCGCGATCGTCGCCCAGGCCGGTCGTCTCGGCTCCGTCACGGTCGCCACGAACATGGCCGGCCGTGGCACGGACGTCATGCTCGGCGGCAACGCCGAATTCCTCGCCGTCGCCGAGATGAACGCCAAGGGCCTCAGCCCCATCGAGACGCCCGACGAATACGAGACCGAATGGGACGACGTCTTCGCCGGAGTCAAGGCGAAGGTCTCCGAGGAGGCCGAGAAGGTCGTCGAGGCCGGCGGCCTCTACGTGCTCGGCACCGAGCGTCACGAGTCGCGCCGCATCGACAACCAGCTCCGTGGGCGCAGCGGACGTCAGGGCGACCCGGGCGAGAGCCGTTTCTACCTGTCGCTGACCGACGACCTGATGCGCCTCTTCAACGCGGGAGCCGCCGAGAGCCTGATGAGCCGCCAGGGCGTCCCCGACGACATGGCGATCGAATCCAAGGTCGTGAGTCGCGCCATCCGCTCTGCCCAGTCGCAGGTCGAAGGCCGCAACGCCGAGATCCGCAAGAACGTGCTCAAGTACGACGACGTGCTCAACCGCCAGCGCGAAGCGATCTACGGCGACCGTCGCCACATCCTCGAGGGTGACGACCTCCACGAACGCACCCAGCGCTTCCTCGAAGACGTGATCGACGAGGTCCTCACCGTGCACACCGGAGAGGGCAACGGCGACGACTGGGACTTCGACGCCCTGTGGACCGAGCTCAAGACCCTCTATCCCGTCGGCATCACCATCGACGAGGTCATCTCCGAGGCCGGCAACCGCGGCAGGATCAACCGCGACTTCATGCGCAGGGAGATCCTCTCCGACGCCAAGGTCGCCTACCAGAAGCGCGAGGGCACCCTCGGCTCCCCGGCCATGCGCGAACTCGAACGCCGGGTCGTGCTCTCCGTGATCGACCGTCGCTGGCGCGAGCACCTCTACGAGATGGACTACCTCAAGGACGGCATCGGCCTCCGCGCGATGGCCCAGCGCGACCCGCTCGTCGAGTACCAGCGCGAGGGTTTCGCCATGTTCCAGCAGATGATGGGGCAGATCCGCGAGGAGACCGTCGGCTTCCTGTTCAACCTCGAGGTCGAGGTCAACCAGGCGCCCGATGCCGTCGCCGCGCCCGTCGTCGTCGCGAAGGGCCTCACCCCCGGTGAGGATTCCGGCGCCGACAAGCTCAGCTACACCGCACCGAGCGATTCCGGTGGAGTCGAGGTGCGCAACCAGCGTGGCCAGATCCAGCAGGCCGCGACCGATCGTGCCCGCCGGGCCGAGACGGACGCGAACGCCGGAGACGCCCCGGCGGCCGAGACCGCGGCACCCGCAGGGCCTCCGCGTCGCGGCGCGTTCGGCCAGCGCGACTCCGGCACGCCGGCCGTTCCGGTGAACCGCGCGGAGCGTCGGGCCCAGGGCAAGAAGTAGCACCAGCCGCCACGCAGAAAGGCCGGGTCCCAGGGGACCCGGCCTTTCTGCGCGCCGGCCCCGCCCGCCGCATCCGCCGCCCCGCCCTGTTGTGTTCCGAATTCAGGAGTACGCGCGGCCGGCGGTGCGGATGTGCCGGACCAGTGCGACCGACGAGTGACGAATCGGCGCAACTCCTGAATTCGGAACACCCTGCGGGCGGGAATACGTAAGCCGCCCCGTACCTGGGGGTACGGGGCGGCTGTGGTGGTGCGGGGTGCGGGGTGGGAGTGCCTAATGCACCGGGAGCGGAGCCTCGGCGGGTGCGGCCGCAGGGGTGCCGTGCGGGTTCGAGAGCGAAACGCCATGGCCCATCCGCCGGAAGAGCAGCCCCGCGAGGACGGCGCCGAAGGCGAAGAAGCCGGCGCCCCACCAGTACGCGACTGCGTAACTGTGGATCGCGGCATCCGCGGCCACCGCGGCGGTGAGCGGGGTGTTCGCGGCCAGGAAGTTGGTCGCAGCGGTCGCGGCGAGCGTGTTGAGCAGCGCGGTGCCGATCGACCCGCCGACCTGCTGGCTCGTGTTCACCATTGCGGAGGCGACCCCGGCGAACTGGCGGTCGACGCCGAGCGTCGCCGTCTGCATCGAGGCGGGCATGATCGAGCCCATCGCGAAGCCGAGGATCATCAGCGGCGGCAGCACGTCGGCGGCGTAGGTGCTGTTCAGGTCGAGGTGGGTCAGGTAGATCATCCCGAGTGCGCCGAGCGTCATGCCGAAGGGCACCATGATCTTCGGGCCGAACCGGGGAACGAAGATGTTCGTCGACAGCTGGGCCGAGACGACGAGCATCGCGATCATCGGCAGGAAGGAGAGGCCGGTCTGGATCGGGGTGTAGCGCAGCGAGACCTGCAGGTAGTACGTGACGAACAGGAAGATGCCGAACATGCCTGCACCCGCGATCAGCACAGACAGGTACGCGGCGCCGCGGTTGCGGTCGAGCACGATCGCGAGCGGCAGCAGCGGATGCGCGGCGCGGCGTTGCCACAGCACGAACGCGACGAGAAGCACGACAGACCCCGCGAGCATGCCCCAGGTCAGCGGCGAGTCCCAGCCGTCGGTCTCGGCGTTGGAGAAGCCGTAGACGAGGCCGAAGAGTGCTCCGGAGACCAGGATGGTGCCGGGGATGTCGAGCTTCGGGCGCGGGCCGGTGCGTTCGAGGTGATCGACGAAGACGATCGCGCCGATCACCCCGATCACGGCGATGGGGATATTGATGTAGAGGTTCCAGCGCCAGTCGAGGTTCTGGGTGAGGAAGCCGCCGAGCAGCAGGCCGACGGCGCCGCCGGCACCGGCGATCGCTCCGAAGATCCCGAATGCGCGGGCGCGCTCCTTCGGGATGGTGAACGTCGTCGTGAGGACGGCGAGGGCGGTCGGGGCGAGCAGGGCGCCGAACGCGCCCTGCAGGGCGCGGGCGCCGACGAGCAGCCCGAAGGTGCCAGCCGCACCGCCGAGCGCCGAGGCGGCGGCGAAGCCGATCAGGCCGATGATGAAGGTGCGCTTCCGGCCGATGAGGTCGGACAGTCGTCCGCCGAGCAGGAGGAGGCTCGCGAAGGCGAGCGAATAGGCGGTGATGATCCACTGGCGGTCTCCGTTGGAGAAGCCGAGGTCGGTCTGCGCGGAGGGCAGGGCGATGTTGACCACGGTCGAATCGAGCACGACCATGAGCTGGGCGAGGGCGACGGTGCTGAGGGTCCACCAGCGCCGGGAGTGCGGCACGGGAGTGCTCGTCAGAGTGGATGAAGTAGTGGAAGTCTTTGGCATGAAGGCGACTATATACGATACTGTGGAGTTCCGGATCTTAACAGTTCCTGAATTTACCTCCGGGTAACATTCGATCAGAAGGTCTCGATCAGAAAGTGGTGAGTGTGGCGAAGACGCAGCTCGATCCCGCCGTGGAGAACCCCGCCGAGGAGACGGAGCCCGTGAAGCTCGGACGGAGACGGGATCACACCCGCGATCCGGACATCCTTGCCGCAGCCGTCGACGTGCTTGCCGAGTGCGGGTACGACGGCATGACCATCGACATGGTCGCGACCAGGGCGAAGGCGGGCAAGGCCACCCTCTACCGGCGGTGGCCCTCGAAGGGCGAACTCGTCATCGACGCGGTCGCGTGCATGAAGAACGCCGACCTGAACCTGTCGCAGCTCCCGGATACCGGCACACTGCGCGGGGACCTCATCGCCATGATCAAGCCGCACTCGATCGAGGACGGCGAGAAGAAGCTCCGGGTGATCGCCGGTCTGATGTCCCTGCTCGCCCACTCGCCGGAACTCGCCGAAACCGCCCGGGTCTCCGTCGTCGAACCCCGGGTGACCGCGCATCGGTTCCTGCTGCGCCGGGCCGTCGAGCGCGGCGAGATCTCACCGGCGTGCGACATCGACAACCTGTCGACCGTGACCACCGCCATGGCCTCCATGCGGATCCTGTTCGAGAGCAAGACCATCGACAGGGAATTCCTGATCTCCCTGATCGACGGGGTGATCCTGCCCGCGGCGGGCCTGAGCCCCGGCACGGGGACCGGCCCGGTCGCGGAGCCGCCCGCCCCAGCGGAGACGGCCGTCACAGCACGTTGATCGCGCTGGCCCGCCAGCGATTGTCGAGGCCCTCAAGGCGTAACGCGACCGCGCGCACCCGTACCTTGCTGTGCACGATGACGACGGCCTCGACCACGCCGTCCCTCGGTTCGGTGATGGTGACCCTGCCGATGGAGATCGCCGGCCGCTGCGCCTGGAGGCCCTTGATCGCCCGTGCCCGGTTGGAGAGCACGACCCGTTTGAGCAGGTGACGGTAGACGTCGTCGCTCACCCAGCGCGCGAGCTGGTCGAGTTCGCGAGCCCCGGACAGCACCTCGATCACGCAGCGGGTGAGGTTGATGAGCAGCGGCTCCGGGTCGGGCAACTGCCGGCGGGAACTCGGCTGCAGCCCGAAGTAGTCTTCGTCGGCGAACCGCTCCGCTCGGGCGCTCGCCTGCTCACTCTGATTGACTGATTCGCTCATGACTCCTCCGGGGGTTCCGGGTGCTGAGGTACAGGTTCGCTACTCAACCAGCGGATGCCCGCGGTGTCGAGCGCTTATATGTCCTGTGGATAACGTGGCCGCCCGATGTGTGCCGAGCTAGCGTCGTTCTGTGCGCTGGGACAACCTGTTCGACGACCTCGAGGGGCAGCTCGAACACGAGCTGAACGCCGAGGACCTCGAGCTGCGTGCGGAAGAGGAGCGGCTCCGGCTCGGCCGGTTGTCCCTGCGGCACCGCCTGATGAGTCTCGGCGGGGGCGCGGGCCGGCGTGCGGGCGGGGGTGTCGTGCGGGTGGTGCTCAGCTCCGGGGTGACCCTGGCCATCCGCCCGACCACGTTCGGGCGGGACTGGCTCGCCGCCGAGATCCTCGACGCGCCGGTGGCGCCGGCCGGGACGGCCGCGCCGGGTGTCCCCGCCGGGGGCGCTGCGCAGTGCCTCGTTCCGATCGCCGCGATCGCCGGGGTGATCCTGCAGCCGGCGGAGGTGCACGCCTCGCTCGCGGCGCCCGCGGACCCCGAGTCCGGGGTCGTCGACCGGATCGGGTTCGCCTTCGTGCTCCGCGACCTGGCCAGGCGGCGCAAGTTCGTCGAGGTGCATACCCCGGGAGGTCTTCTCAGCGGAACGATCGACCGGGTCGGTCGCGACCACATCGACCTCGCGATGCACGAGCGCGGGGTGCCCCGCCGCAGCTCCGAGGTGCGCCAGTACCGGATCGTTCCCCTCGCAGCGATCCAGCTGCTGTGCCTGCGCTGACCGTGCCTGCGCTGACCGAGCCTGCGCTGACCGAGCCTGCGCTGACACTGCCCGCACTGACCGCGACCGCCCGGTTCAGTCGACTGGTCGGATGATCGTGCCTCCGGACAACTCCGGGATGTTCGCGTAGTCGGACTGTTCCCACAGCGACAGCCGTCTGGCCTCCTCGTACTTGGCCTCGATGTACGACTCGAGCACGACCCGCTCCACCCGCCAGTGCTGCATCCGCTCCGGCGCGGACGGGCCGATCCGGATGGCGGGGAGCTCGCCCGTGTGCACCAGTTCGCTGACCTCGGCCACGGTGAGGGCGAGGATGTCGGCGGTGTCCCCCAGCGTGAGGAAGCGGCCCAGCCCAGGATAGGCGTCGCGAGCGTTCATGGTTCGATTATCGGGGTTCCGGAGGCATTCCGCCGGGATAACGGCAGCCTGTGGATAACTTTCCCGCCGCGCACCGGGAACGGCGACGATAGAGACCGATGATCCGTCGGGCGGCGGCAGTTGCCCGCGCCAAGGAGAGGGGCAGTCATGGTCTCGAGGCCGAAACGGGCACCACGCCCGGGATTCTGGTTCGACCCGCGCCTACTCATCGGGCTGGTGCTCGTGCTCGGCGCGGTCGGCGGCGTGGCTGCGGTCGTCGCGGGCAGCGACCGGACGACCGCCGTCTACGCCGCCCGCGACGCGCTCATCGTGGGCGACCGCGTCACGGCCGCCGACCTCGAGCTCAGCCAGGTGCGCCTCGATTCTGCGCTCCCGCTCTACGTGACGCCCGAGCGGATGCCCGCTGACGGCCTGGTCCTGGCCCGCACCGTCGCAGCGGGCGAGCTGATCCCGGTGTCGGCGGTCGGCGCATCCGCTGACGCCGGTGTCACGACTGTCGTCGTCGAACCGACCGACGCGCTCGCGGAGGCGGTCGTTCCCGGCGCCGTCGTCGACGTGTGGTCGTCGCCGCAGAACGGACGCGGGGAGTTCGGCCCGCCTGCGGTACTCGTCGGGCAAGCCGGGGTGGTGCGCGTGCTCGAGCCGAGCGGACTCTCGGTGGCGGGCGTGCGCCGTTCGGTCGAGCTCCGGGTGCCGAGGGAGGCCGTTGCAGCGGTGCTCACCGCGATCGCCAACGCAGCGGCGATCGCCGTCGTTCCGGCCAACCAGCCCCTCGGCGGTTGACCGTGGCCCGGCTGCTGCTCGCGCTCGATCGCTCGACGGAGGACCGCCTCCTGCCGGATATCGTGCAATACGGGCACGCGGTCCTGGCCCGGGTGTCAGGGGCGGGGGAACTGCTCGCGGCCCTGGACCGCACCGAAGCGGATGTCGCCCTCGTCAGCGCGGGACGGGCGACCCTGAGTGCCGCCGTGGTCCGGGCCTGCGACGAACACGGCGTGCGGGTCATCGCGCTCGCCGTGACCGACCAGGACCGCAGGAACGCGGCGGGGCTCGGCCTCCTCGACGTGATCGACGCGACGGCGGACTGGGCGGGCATCGAAGCGGTGATCGAGGCCGGCGTGGTGATCCCGTTGCGGGTCACCGAACGCGCGTCCTCCCTCGCGGCGCCCGCCCGTGGCACGGTGATCGCGGTCTGGGGGCCCTCGGGCGCGCCGGGCCGCACCACGCTCGCGATCAACGTCGCCGCCGAGATCGCGGCGGCGGGACACACCGTCGCGCTCGTCGATGTCGACAGCTACGGAGGCGGGGTCGCGCCGGCACTCGGGATGCTCGACGAATCACCCGGCTTCGCCGCGGCCTGCCGCCTCGCCGGGACCGGCAGCCTCACCCGGCCGGAACTCGAACGCATCGCGCAGCGCTACACCTCGCCGCGCGGCGCGTTCTGGGTGCTCACGGGCATCGGGAGGCCCTCGCGCTGGCCGGAGCTGTCCGGCGAGCGCGTGTCGAAGACGATCGAGGTGGTGCGGAACTGGGTCGACTACGTCGTGCTCGACACCGGGTTCAGTCTCGAGAGCGACGAGGAGATCTCGAGCGACCTGTTCGCGCCGCGGCGCAACGCCGCGACGCTCACCACGCTCCGGTCGGCGGACCACGTCGTCGCGTGCGGGCTCGCCGACCCGGTCGGACTCGCCCGGTTCCTGCGGTCCTGGGCCGAGCTCGCCGAGGCGGTCTCGACCGACAGGGTCAGCGTCGTGATGAACCGGGTTCGGCCGAGCGCCGTCGGGATCGACGCGAACCGGCAGGTCATCGCCGCTCTCCGCCGGTTCGGCGGCATCCACGCTCCGTTCCTGGTCCCGCACGACCAGGCCGGCGCCGATGCTGCCGTGCTGACCGGACGCACGCTGCGCGATGCCGCGCCGAAGTCGCCGGCTCGCACGGGCATCCTGCGTCTGGTTCAGCGCGAGATTCTGCCGGAACCGGTTGCGGCGCGAAGCCGGGGTGTGCGGCGGATGCCGTGGCGTCGCCGGGCGACGGCGCTCTGAAGCTCGTGCCCTGAAGCTCGTGCCCTGAAGCGGGCGCCCTGAAGCCCGCGCGCGGCGGTCAGTCCCGTAGCGGGACCACGGTGACGCGGGAGCCCGGACCCGTCACGACGAGCACCCGTTTGCCGGTGACCCCGTCCAGGGCCGCGGCGAGGTCGGCGGCCGATGGGCCTGCGGGGGCAACACCCGTGCCTGCATCGGCGGCCTCTGTGTCGCTCTCGGCCCGCGCCCAGACGGTCACGGAGGCTCCGGTAGCCTCCGCGATCGCCCGACGGAGTGGTTCGGGGGGTGCCCCGGTGACCAGGATCACCCGTCCGATGGTGTGTCGCCTGCCGGGCGTCGCGGCGCTCACGGCCCGGTCGTGCCGCCAGACGGCGAAATGGTCCCCGGCGGCGAGACCGGTGGCGACGAGGAGCCCCAGCGGGGCGCGCACCCGCTCGAGCAGGCTGCCTCCTGTGACGTCGCCGAGGCCGAACTCGAAGATCCGGTAGCCGATCACGAGGAGCGTGACCAGGGCGACGACGGCGCTGATGCCGAAGATCAGGATCAGGTAGACCCGGCGAGCGGTCGCGGAGATGCTGCCGGGATCGACAGGAGCCAGCGGTCGCCAGGCCAGCCACCACAGCGGTCCGCCCACGATCATGGCGCTGATGCCGCCGAGCAGCAGGGCGCGCGGGCTCGCGCCGGCGAGCGGCTCCGCGAGTGCGGCCAGCAGGGAGTTGACCACGACGCCGAGCCCGGAGGCCGCGGAGACGAGCCCGATGCCGGACAGGACCAGGGATGCCGCCAGCCGGGTCGTGTCGCCGCGGAGCGGGACGAGGCTCCGGTGATAGGCCCAGACGAGGGCGCCGATCGACGCCGCGGCGAGTGCGTTGCCGAGGGGATCGAGGATGCCGGCGAGCGACTGCCCGGCTCCGGTCGACGCCTGCCGGTCGAATCCGAGCCTGAGCAGCACGAACACCGTGGTGCCTGCCCCGGCGAGCGTGAGAATCGCCGCTCCTCCGATTCCGCTGACGAGGAGGGCGACGTCGGCGAGTCCGCCGCGCAGGGAGACAGCCCGGCCGTGCAGCCAGTGCCACCACCAGACGGCGATGCCACCGGCGCACCAGACCAGGCCTTCGAGGGGGAGCCGCCACCACGGGGCGCCGGCGAACGTGGACGTCCCTGCCCCGGTGATGGCCGTGTCGAGCAGCGAACCGAGTGCGGTGACGGCTCCGCCCGCACCGATCACGAGACCGAACACGCTGCCGAGAACGAAGGCTGCCGTGGGGAGCCGCAACGGGCTCCTGGTCGCTTGCCCGGACATCCAGGCGTGCCACACCCACACGGCGGCCCAGACGAGCCCGGTGGCGAGGGTGCGGGGCTGCCAGTCCGACCGCACGAGAGCGGCGGCGGAGCTGAGCACGGCCGTGGCGAAGACGACGAGCGAGACCGTGCTCATGGTGGCCAGGTACAGACCCCAGGCGAGGGAGGACCGGTCTTCGCCGTCCAGACGCCGCCAGAGCACCCACCAGAGCACTGCGGCGAAGGGACCGGCGACGAGGGTGAAGGCGAGCGAGCGCGCGAGCCCGGACACGTCGTCCCCTACGAGTGGATTACCAGCGTCGAGCAGGCGACTGAGCAGACCGGCCAGGCCGATCGCGGCGATCACGACGAGGGCGAACAAGAGGACGAAGGCGATCAGGCGCCGGACCGTCGGCTGGGCCGAGCCTTCGCGCGGTGCCGGCGACCGGCGCACGCCGATCACGATCGCGGCGACGACCACACCGACCGCGACGAGGAGACCCGCTCCGATGATCATGGTGCGTCCGTCGTGCTCGGGCAGATCGTGAGCTGCCAGGGTGCGGAGTCGATCTTCCAGACGCCGTCGACCGTGAGCAGGTCGAACACCTCCCGGGTCTCGAATTCCGAGGACCCGAACGGGCCGGCATCCTCCGCCGTGACGATGGACACCGTGACGTCGGCCGAGCCCTGCCGTTCCGTCGTCGAGACGAGCGTGACCCGCAGGTCGGCGGCAGGCCGGTTGCCGACCGTGTCGCAGCTCGCGAGGGCGTGCGGGGTGAGGAAGTCGGCGGCCTTCTGCTCGTCACCGTCGAGGACCGCCGCCGAGTAGGCCTGGACGACGCCCGCCGGGGTCGCCCGGTCGATCTGCGCAGGGGCGCCGCGGGAGAAGACGACGACGAGCGCGACGATGACGAGACCCGCGATCACCGCCAGGACGGAGATCAGGGTGCGATCCGGCCTGCCCGACGTGGGGTTCATCTCCACAGCATGACACCGTGTGCCGATTCACTGTCATCCCCAGTCACATTCCTCGTTCGGGGGGACCTAGGCTGGCAGGGTGTCGACGCTTAGTGATCTCGTACTTGCCCAGGGCCGCAGCAGTGCCGAGGATGTGGATTGGCTCCACATGCTCGTCGCCGACGGCCAGCTCCTCGCCGACCTCGCTTTCGCGGACATCGTGGTGTGGGTGCCCGGCACGACCGGGAGCTTCGTGGCGGTCGCGCACGCGCGACCCTCGAGCGCGGCGACCCTGTTCTACCGCGACTTCGTCGGCCAGGGAATCAAGGGGGAGTGGCGCCAGCAGGTGACGGAGGCCTTCGAAACGGCCCGGATCGTGGACACCACCGCCCCGGACTGGTACGAGGAGACGCCGACCCGGGTCCGGGCGATCCCGGTGATGCGCCGGCTCAGCACGACCGGCTCCCAGATCGCGCCCGTGCCCGTCGCCGTACTCACCCGGCACACCAACCTGAGCGAGGCGCGCACCCCGAGCCGCCAGGAACTCACCTTCAACGACTGCGCCAACGACCTGTTCGCCATGATCGCCTCCGGCGACTTCCCCGATCTCGGCGCCCCGACCGGCCCGCGCCGCGGTGCCCCGCGCGCCTCCGACGGCCTGATCCGGCTCGACCTCGACGGGGTCACGACCTTCGCGAGCCCCAACGCGCTCTCCGCCTTCAACCGGATGGGCTTCGCCGACGAGCTCGAAGGCGAGTCACTCGCCGAGGTCACGACGGGCCTGCTGACCGGCACGGTCGTCGTCGACGAATCCCTGCCGCTCGTCGTCACCGGCCGCGCTCCCTGGCGCACGGACATCGAGGCGCGCGGGGTGACCGTGTCGCTCCGCGCGATCCCGATCCGCAACCGCGGCCAGCGAATCGGCGCGATCGTGCTCTGCCGCGACGTGACCGAGCTGCGCCACCAGGAGCGCGAGCTCATCACGAAGGACGCGACCATCCGGGAGATCCACCACCGGGTGAAGAACAACCTCCAGACGGTGGCGTCGCTGTTGCGGATCCAGGCCAGGCGGACCCACTCCGACACCGCGCGCGAGGCGCTCAACCAGGCGATGCGCCGGGTAGCGGCGATCGCCGTCGTCCACGACACCCTGTCGACGGGGCTCAACCAGCAGGTCGACTTCGACGTCGTCTTCGACCGGGTGCTGCTTCTGATCGCCGAGGTCGCATCCGCTCACAACACGACGGCGCACCCGAAACTGTCCGGCAGCTTCGGCGTGCTGCCGAGTGCCTTCGCCACCCCGCTCGCGCTCGCGCTCACGGAACTCGTCACGAATGCGGTCGAGCATGGCCTCGCCGGCCGTGAAGGCGAAGTCGTGATCGAGGCCGAGCGCAACGAAGAGACCCTCACCGTGCGCGTACGCGACAACGGTTCGGGCCTTCCGGAGGGCAAGGTCGGATCGGGCCTGGGCACCCAGATCGTGCGCACGCTGATCCAGGGCGAGCTCAGCGGAAGCATCGACTGGCACACGATGATGGGCAGCGGCACCGAGGTGACCATCGAGATCCCACTGCGGTACATGCGTGAAACCTGACGGACCGCGGGGGCGGCACGCCAGGTTTCAGGACACGTGCCCGGTCAGGCGTGAGCCTGGCCGGGCGGTGGGGTTGGGACGCGGTGGGGCTAGGAAGCGCGGCGCGCCCGTGCGGCGCGGCGCTTGAGAGCGCGGCGTTCGTCTTCGCTCAGGCCGCCCCAGACGCCGGAGTCCTGTCCGGTCTCCAGTGCGTACTGGAGGCACACCTCGGTCACATTGCAACGGGCACATACAGACTTGGCCTTTTCGATCTGGTCCACAGCGGGTCCAGTGTTACCGACGGGGAAGAACAATTCCGGGTCGGCGGTGAGGCAGGCAGCTTTGTCGCGCCAGTCCATAGAGATGCTCCTTTATTGCAGGGTGCCTGGCCGATTGGCCGAAGATGAGAGGCTGCCGATTGCAGGAAGGTAAGCGATTTACGCATTCATAGGGCTCACGTCCCTGTGAGCGTCAACCGGGCCTCAATTATGGTCGCATAATGGTGGGGTCAAATCAATAGTTTGGTATGGGATATCTCTGTGAATCAACAGTTCGACCAGCGTCCGGACGGTGACGCCGGTGCGTCGCGCCCGCGTCGTGCGCCCGCGCTCCTCCTCCTCGCCGGCCTGCTCTGGGCGGAGGCCGCCCTGCTCTGGGCCGCGGTGGTCTGGCTCATCCTCGAGCTCCTCACCGCGACGCCGACCTCGCTCGCGAGCGGGGTTGCGATCCTGATCATCGTGCTGATCGCCGCCGTCTGGGTGACCGCGATCGCGGTCAATTCCCTGCGGCACCGCGGTTGGATCCGCGGAGCCGCCGTCACGTGGCAGGTCGTGCAGATCGCCGTCGCCGTCGGCTGCTTCCAAGGCCTGTACGCGCGTCCCGACCTCGGCTGGGCACTCCTGGTGCCGTCGATCGTCGTGCTCGGGCTCCTCTTCACCCCCGCGGTGCTCGCGGCCACGCAGACCCCGCGCGACGAGGGCGACACGGCCGGGTAGACATCCGTCGCCTGATGTTCACCCACGATTCGTGGCGAGTCGTCGACCTCCCGGTTGGTCCGAGCCGGCAGTGGATGCCGCGCGCGGCCACAGGAGGCCGCTCACGGCTCCGGGAGCGTGGGACCGGGTGTCAGTCGCCGAGGCTGAGCTTCTTGCGCAGGCTCGCGACGTGGCCCGTCGCGCGCACGTTGTAGAGCGCGAGGGTGATCAGCCCGGCCTCGTCGATCACGAAGGTGGACCGCAGGACGCCGGTGACCGTCTTGCCGTAGAGGTTCTTCTCGCCCCAGGCGGCGTAGGCCCGGTGCACGGCGAGGTCGGCGTCGCTCAGCAGCGGGAACGTGAGGCCCTCGGCGTCCCGGAACGCCCGGAGCTTCTCCGGCGTGTCCCGCGAGATGCCGAGTACGCGATAGCCGGCCGTCTCGAGGGAGCCGAGGCTGTCGCGGAAGTCGCAGGCCTGTTTCGTGCAGGCCGGGGTGAGCGCGGCCGGGTAGAAGTACACGACGACCTTCGAGCCGGTGAACGTCGCGAGCGAGACGGATGCGCCGTCCTGGTCGGTGAGCGTGAATTGCGGTGCCGGGTCGCCGGCTTCGAGGCGCGTGGAATCAGTCATGCGCTCACGCTACCGGTGGGGGGAGACCGCGAAGGTCGCGAGCAGCCGCTGCAGGGAGTCGAGGCGCGCCTTTCCGGTGTCGCCGAGTTCGCCGGCCGCGACGGCCTCGTTGATGGCGCAGTCCGGCGAGTCCGGCAGGTGCGTGCAGCCGCGCGGGCACTTCTCCGCAATCACGGCGAGGTCGGTGAAGGCCTTGAGGATGTTGTCGGTGTTGATGTGCCCGAGGCCGAAGGAACGCACGCCGGGGGTGTCGATGACCCAGCCGCGGCCGGCATCCGTTTCGAGGCGCAGCGACACCGTGGAGGACGAGGTGTGCCTGCCGCGCCCGGTCACGGTGTTCACGACGCCGACGGCACGGTGGGCGTCCGGAACGAGGGCGTTGACGAGCGTGGACTTGCCGACGCCGGAGTGCCCGACGAAGACGGTGTCGTGGCCGACGAGCGCGGCCGAGATGCTCTCGAGCGGCATGGCGTCGTCGCGGCTCTCGAAGACGATCAGGTCGAGGCCGGCGAAGTTGTTCAGGAACTCGGCGGGATCGGCGAGGTCGGTCTTCGTGATGCAGAGGATCGGCGTGACGCCCGCGTCGTACGCCGCGACGAGGTACCGGTCGACCAGACGGATGCGTGGCTCCGGATTCGCGGCCGCGACGACGATGAGCATCTGGTCGGCATTGGCCACGATGACCCGTTCGACGGCGTCGGTGTCGTCGGCGCTGCGGCGCAGCAGGGTGACCCGCGGCACGATCCGCACGATGCGGGCGAGGCTGCCCTCCGCTCCGGTGGTGTCGCCGACGATGTCGACGCGGTCGCCGGTCACGACGGCGTGCTTGCGCAGCTCGCTCGCCCTGGCCGCGGTGACGCGGCGCTCGGTGGGTTTGTTCTCGTCGAGCATGACGGTGTACCGGCCGCGGTCGACGGAGAGGATGCGCCCGGTGAGCGCGTCCTCGTGGTCCGGGCGGGTCTTCGTGCGCGGTTTACTGCCCTTGCGGTTGGGGCGCACCCGCACGCTCGACTCGTCGAACTCGGGTTCGTCGTCCTCCGCGCCGGCCCACCAGCTCATGAGAGCACGGTCGGTGTCGTGGTTGCGCGGGACGGCCGCGCCGGTTTCGGCAGGCCGCGCCCGCCGTTTCGGGCGCGGGCTGCGGATTCGGGCGCGGACGCGGGCTGCGGCATCAGGCGCCGACCGGTGCGGCGAGGAGCGCGTGCCACAGTTCGGGGAACTGGGGGAGGGTCTTCGCCGTCGTGCCGATGTCCTCGACCTCGACTCCGGGAATCGCGAGGCCGATCAGGGCGCCGGCCGTCGCCATCCGGTGGTCGTCGTAGCTGTGCCACTGGCCGCCGTGCAGGGGCTGCGGGTCGATCTGCAGGCCGTCCGGCAGTTCGGTGACGGCACCGCCGAGGCCGTTGATCTCGGTCACGAGGGCGGCGAGGCGGTCGGTCTCGTGGTTGCGGATGTGGCCGATGCCGGTGATCGTGCTCGGGGAGTCCGCGAGGGCGGCGAGGGCGACGAGGGCAGGCGCGAGTTCGCCTCCGGTGGACAGGTCGAGAGTCACGCCGGTGAGTCGCTCGCCGGCTGTGACGGTGAGCCGGTCGCCCGAGCGGGTGACGACCGCGCCGAAGAGGGGCAGCAGGTGCGCGAGGTCGGCGCCGACCTGGGTGGTCTCGGCGGGCCAGCCCGTGATCGTGACGCTCCCGCCGGCGACGAGCGCCGCGGCGAGGAACGGCGCGGCGTTGGACAGGTCGGGTTCGATGTCGACCTCGATGCCGTGGATCGGACCGGGCTCGACGATCCATTCGCCGACGGTGGGACTCGTGACGGTGACACCGCGGCGGGCGAGGGTCGCGATCGTCATCTCGATGTGCGGCAGGCTCGGCAGGCGTTCGCCGTCGTGCCGGAGGTGCAAGCCGCCCTCGAAGCGCGGGGCGGCGAGGAGCAGGCCGGACACGAACTGGCTCGAGGTCGACGCGTCGATCGTGACCTCACCACCGGCGAGGCTGCCGGTGCCGTGCACAGTGAACGGCAGCGCGTGGCGGCCGTCGTCGTTGATGTCGGCGCCGAGGGCGCGGAGTGAGGAGATCGTGGTCGCCATCGGGCGGCGGCGGGCGCCGGCATCGCCGTCGAACGTCGTCGGGCCGAGCGCGAGCGCCGCGACGGGCGGGAGGAAGCGCATCACGGTGCCGGCGAGGCCGCAGTCGATCGTCGTCGAGCCGAAGAGCTCGCCGGGGGTGATGCGCAGGTCCGCGCCGAACTCACCGTCGCCGGGGACGGAGTCGATCGTCGTGCCGAGCTGCCGGAGCGCGCCGACCATCAGGTCGCTGTCGCGGGAGTGCAAGGGTGCGCGGAGGAGGGACGGCCCCTCGGCCAGGGCCGCGAGCACGAGCTCACGGTTGGTCAGCGACTTCGAGCCCGGCAGGGAGACCACGGCGGCGAGCGGCCGGGCGGCGACGGGGGCCGGCCACCAGGCATCCGTCTCTTCGGGCGCGTTGTCGCCGTAGGGATCGAAATCGGGCTTGGAATATCTCGAGATCAACATCGGTTATCAGGATAGTCGGTGATGAACAGATGAGGGAGGTCCCGATGGTGCTGTCAGCGGTGCTTGAACGACCCGAAACGTCCGTGATCGACGCATTAGAATTGTCCGTGATGACAACTGATGCGATCGACCTGCGGGACCTGTTCGAAGAACAGGCCATGCCTTACATCGACCAGCTCTACGCCGCAGCAATGCGGATGACGCGCAATCCCTCGGATGCGCAGGACCTGGTCCAGGAGACGTTCGTCAAGTCGTTCGCCGCCTTCAAGCAGTTCGAGCAGGGCACCAACCTGAAGGCCTGGCTGTACCGCATCCTCACGAACACCTTCATCAACACCTATCGCAAGAAGCAGCGCGAGCCCTATCAGGGCACGATCGACGACCTCGAAGACTGGCAGCTCGGGGGCGCTGAATCGACGACCGCGATGGCGAGCCGTTCGGCAGAGGCCGAAGCGATCGATCACCTGCCGGACAGCGCCGTGAAGGATGCCCTGCAGTCGATCCCGGAAGACTTCCGGCTGGCCGTCTACTTCGCCGACGTCGAGGGCTTCTCCTACCAGGAGATCGCCGAAATCATGAAAACACCGATCGGCACCGTGATGAGCCGCCTGCACCGTGGCCGGCGACTCTTGCGTGACCTGTTGGCCGGATATGCGCTCGAGCGCGGCCTGGGTTCAGCCCAGCCCGCATCGGCGGTCCCGGCCGTAACGGGCCGGGCACAGCCGGGCCGGACCACCTCTGGGAGCACGAAATGACCGATTGCGGCTGCGAGAAGGCCAAGGCCGAACTCGAGGAGTACCTCCACAACGAACTCTGCGGCGAGGACACCGCCGACATCCAGGAGCACCTCGCCCACTGCACAGACTGCAGCAGCGAACACCTGGTCGGGCGCACGCTGACCGAGGCCGTGCAACGCGCCTGCCGGGAGATCGCTCCGGAAGACCTGCGCGACCAGGTCCTGCTCAAACTGCGCACGATCCAGTCCTCCCACTAGCCCAGATCGCGCACCATCCAGTCCGCGCACCAGCGGATGCCCGGGGCGGGCTACCCGGGGGACTGGCTCGTTTCGACGTCGCTCTCGTCTACCTCGACGAACGCGGCGTCCTTGTCGACGGCGGTCGCTTCGGCTTGCCCTGCCGCGGCCGGCTCGACCGTCCCGAGGTAGAACATCGCGCCCGTCGGGTCTGCGACCTGGGCGAAGGTGCCGAACTCCGAGTCCCACGGCTCACGGAGCACCGCACCGCCCAGTTCGACGACCCGTGCTGCGGCCGTCGCCGCGTCCGGCACGCCGAAGTACACCGCCCAGTGCGAGGGGACGCCCTCCGGGAGGAACGCAGTCGCGTCCATCACGCCGGCGACGGGCATGCCCTCCGGCCCGACCGTGCTGTACCGGAATTCCGGGGTGTCGCTCAACACCTGCGGGTCCCAGCCGAAGACGGCCGAGTAGAACGGCAGGGCGGCGGCGTAGTCCCGGCTGCTGAGCTCGTGCCAGATCGGCGTCCCCGCCCGGGCGACGCTGTGGAACCCGTCGAACTCGATCGGCTGCCAGATACCGACGGCGGCGCCGGAGGGGTCGGCGAGCACCGCGGTGCGCCCCATCCCGCCGACCGTGAGCGGCTCGAGGAGCACCTGGCCTCCGGCGGCGACCGCGGCCGTGACCGTGTCGTCGACGTCGTCGACGGAGAGGTAGACGAGCCACGCGTCCGGGGCCGTCGACCCGTCCGGGGCGGCGGCCATTCCCGCGACATCCGCGGGTCCATGCCGGAAGGTCACGTAGTTGCCGTATTCGGGTCCGGAGTCGCTCGCGTTCCACCCGAAGAGCTGGGTGTAGAACGCGCGGTCCTTCGCGGGATCCGAGGTCATCAGGTCGTTCCAGCAGGGTTCGCCGAGCCGGGTCACATCGCGGGTGGACACAGCAGCACTCCTTCGGTCGCGTCGCGGTCCCTGGCACGCTCGGGGTCGCGATCGCGGCCAGCCTACGACCGGGCCCGTCTCCCGGCAATGCCTGTACCTTTCCGGTCGAGAGTGCCCGGCGGAACGGGAACTCTCGACCGGAACGGTGCGGCTAGAGGGTGAGCGCGTTCCTCAGCAGCTCGACCTGCTCGGCGGCGTGCCGCTTCGCGGACCCGGCGGCGGGCGATGCCGAGGCGGCCCGGGAGAACACCCGAACCGAGCGCTCGACGAGCTTGCTGGTGCTGAAGTAGAAGAACGGCCAGGCGCCCTGGTTCTCCGGCTCGTCCTGTACCCAGGCGAGTTCGGCGTCTGGGTACTGGGCGACGACCTCGGCGATCTCGGCTGCGGGCAACGGGTAGAACTGCTCGAGCCGCACGAGCGCGATCTCCGGGTTCGGGTTCTTCTCGAGTTCGCTGAGCAGGTCGTAGTAGAGCTTGCCCGCCATGAACAGCACCCGCTTGACGGCGGCCTTGTCCGTGATGCGCGCGTCATCGATCACGGGCTCGAAACGTCCGTGGGTGAAGTCGGCGACCGCGCTCGTCGCGCCGCGCAGGCGCAGCATCGACTTCGGCGTGAAGACCACCAGCGGGCGCCGCGGGCGCATGTACGCCTGGCGACGCAGCAGGTGGAAGTACGAGGCCGGAGTCGACGGACGTGCGACGGTCATGTTGTTCTCGGCGCACAGCTGCAGGTAGCGCTCGATCCTGGCCGAGGAGTGGTCGGGCCCCTGGCCCTCGTAGCCATGCGGCAGGAGGAGGACGACGGAGGACCGCTGGCCCCACTTCTGTTCGGCGGAGGCCACGAACTCGTCGATCACGGTCTGGGCGCCGTTGGCGAAGTCGCCGAACTGGGCTTCCCAGAGCACGAGGGCGTCGGCGCGTTCGACGGAGTAGCCGTACTCGAAGCCCATCGCCGCGTATTCGCTCAGGAGTGAGTCGTAGATCCAGAACCGGGCCTGGTCCTCGCTGAGATTCGCGAGCGGCAGCCATTCCTGGCCGTTGATGCGGTCGTGGAGGACGGCGTGGCGCTGCACGAAGGTGCCGCGGCGGGCATCCTGACCGGCGAAGCGCACCGGGGTCCGCTCGAGCAGGAGGGAGCCGAGGGCGAGCAGCTCGCCGAACGCCCAGTCGATGTTGCCGTTGCGGCTCATGTCCACGCGCTTCTGCATGAGCTGCTGGAGCTTGTTGTGCACGGTGAAGCCGGCGGGCTTGTTGAGGAAGGCGTCCCCGATGAGATGCACGACGGCCTCGGGCACGCCGGTGGTCGCCGGTTCGCCGACGGCTTCGTCCTGCAGGGTGTTGCCGGAGGACAGGCCCTGGCTGCCGACGATCGGGATCGAGGACGACTGCGCGGCGTGCGTTTCCATGAACGCGCGCTCGAGGCGGTCCTGGAAGTCGGCGTGCGCGGCCTCGTACTCGGCCTCGGTGATGTCGCCACGCCCGACGAGGGCTTCGGTGTAGAGCTTCCGCACCGAGCGCTTGGCCTCGATCAGGTTGTACATCAGGGGCTGCGTCATCGAGGGGTCGTCGCCCTCGTTGTGACCACGCCTGCGGTAGCAGATCAGGTCGATCACGACGTCGCGCTTGAACTCCTGGCGGTAGGCGAACGCGAGCTCCGCGACCCGCACGACGGCCTCGGGGTCGTCGCCGTTCACGTGGAAGATCGGGGCCTGGATGGTCTTGGCGACGTCGGTCGAGTACACCGAGGTGCGCGCGTCGAGGGGGAGCGTCGTGAACCCGACCTGGTTGTTGACGACGAGGTGGATCGTGCCGCCGGTGCGGAAGCCGCGCAGCTGGGACATCTGCAGCGTCTCGAGCACGATGCCCTGCCCGGCCATGGCGGCGTCGCCGTGCACGAGGACGGGGAGGGTCGAGAAGGTGCCGATCGGCTTGCGGTCCTGCTTGGCGCGCACGATACCCTCGAGCACTCCGTCGACCGCCTCGAGGTGCGAGGGGTTCGCAGCGAGGTAGACCGGGATCTCCACGCCGTTGTTTCCGCGGAAGCTGCCCTCGGTGCCGAGATGGTACTTGACGTCCCCGGAGCCCTGCACGCTGCGCGGGTCCTGGGTGCCCTCGAACTCGCGGAAGATCTGACCGTAGGTCTTTCCGGCGATGTTGGTGAGCACGTTCAGCCGGCCGCGGTGGGCCATGCCGATCGCGACGCCGTCGAGGCCCGCACTCGCGGCGCCCTCGAGGATCGCGTCGAGGAGCGGGATGGTGGACTCGCCGCCCTCGAGGCTGAATCGCTTCTGGCCGACGTACTTGGTCTGCAGGAAGGTCTCGAAAGCCTCGGCCTCGTTGAGCTTGCCGAGGATGCGCATCTGCTCGTCATGCGTGGGTTTGACGTAGCTCTTCTCCATCTTTTCCTGCATCCACTTGCGCTGGGCAGGGTCCTGGATGTGCATGTACTCGATGCCGGTCGTGCGGCAGTAGGAGTCGCGGAGCACTCCGAGGATGTCGCGGAGCAGCATCAGCCGCTGGCTGCCGAAGCCGCCGGTGACGAACTGGCGGTCGAGGTCCCAGAAGGTGAGGCCGTGGTTCGCGATGTCGAGGTCGGGGTGGGTGCGCTGGGTGTATTCGAGCGGGTCGACGTCGGCCATCAGGTGGCCGCGGACCCGGTAGGCGTTGATCAGTTCCTGCACGCGGGCGGTCTTGTCGACGGCGCTCGCGAGGTCCACGCTGATGTCCGGCGCCCAGTGGATCGGGTCGTAGGGGATGCGCAGGGCCGCGAAGATGTCCTCGTAGAAGTGGTGCCCGCCGATGAGGAGCTCGTGCACGATCTTGAGGAACTCGCCGGAGCCGGCGCCCTGGATGACGCGGTGGTCGTAGGTGCTCGTCAGGGTGATGGTCTTGGAGATGGCCAGCCCGGTGAGCGTCTTGACGCTCGCGCCCTGGAACTCCGCCGGGTAGTCGAGGGCGCCGGCGCCGATGATGCAGCCCTGCCCCTTCATCAGCCGCGGTACGGAGTGCACGGTGCCGATGCCGCCCGGGTTGGTGAGCGACACGGTCGCGCCGGAGAAGTCGTCCGCGGTCAGCTTGTTCTTGCGCGCGCGGGTGACGAGGTCCTCATAGGAGGACAGGTACTCGCCGAAGGTCATGGTGTCCGCACGCTTGATCGCGGGGACCATCAGGGCGCGGGTGCCGTCGGGCTTGGGCAGGTCGATCGCGATGCCGAGGCCGACGTGGGCGGGAGCGACGACGGAGGGCTTGCCGTCGACCTCGTCGTACCAGACGTTCTGGCTCGGGAACATCTTCAGGGCCTTGATCAGCGCCCAGCCGATCAGGTGGGTGAAGGAGACCTTGCCGCCGCGCGACCGGCGCATGTGGTTGTTCATCACGATGCGGTTGTCGATCAGGAGCTTGGCCGGGATGGTCCGCACGCTCGTCGCGGTCGGGACGGTGAGGCTCGTGGCCATGTTGGCGGCGAGGCTCTTCTGCATGCCGCGGAGCGGGGTCACGAGATCCTGCGTTTCCGCAGTGCCCGCCGGCGCCTGCGGTCCCTTGACCGGCGCATCGGCCGGGACGGGGAGCGAGCGCGGGGCGGTCGAGGTGGTGCGGGCGGTGCGCTGGCCGCCGATGATCGCGATCGGAGCCGTGATCGGGGCGGGCTCGACCGGGGCGGCTGCGACAGGAGCCGCTGCTGCCGGAGCCGCTGCTGCCGGAGCCGCTGCTGCGGGGGCGGATGCCGCGGGCTGGGCCGGCTGCGCGGCTTCGGCGGCGGGGGATCCCGCGGCCTGGCCTGCTCCGTTCGCGGTCTGGTGATAG
This sequence comes from Cryobacterium zhongshanensis, assembly GCF_022760445.1. Lineage (NCBI taxonomy): Bacteria > Bacillati > Actinomycetota > Actinomycetes > Micrococcales > Microbacteriaceae > Cryobacterium > Cryobacterium zhongshanensis. Next base: position 36,462 of record NZ_JALGAR010000008.1, read on the forward strand.
CTCTCCAGCACGGGCCACCAGGACTCATCCACCGAGTTCTTGTCGACGAGATACCGTTCGTACAGCTCGTCCACGAGCCACTCGTTCGCTCCGAATTCACCCGACGTTGCTTCGTCGGATCCACTACCGGTCAACTGGCTCGACACAGCCGGTTCCCACTCTCTGCGTTGAATTTTGGATATCCCCGGCCGAAAATCGCCGGTTCGGTCTGCCCGCCCAGCCTAAACCAATCGCGCATGGCTGCGGGTATCGATGCGGGGGGCTAGCGTTATTTGCATGCAGTTCTATGGAGCGATCCCCAGCCACGATCTCACGTATTCCGACGTCTTCCTGGTGCCGAGCGAATCCGCCGTCACGAGCAGGCTCGACGTCTCCCTCGCGCCCGGTGACGGGACGGGGGCCACCATCCCCATCGTGTCGGCGAACATGAACTCGGTGACCGGTCCCCGGCTCGCCGCGTCCCTCGCGCGTCGCGGCGGACTCGGCGTGTTGCCGCAGGACATGCACCTGCAGGAACTCGACGCCGCGATCCGCTGGGTCAAGGACCAGTCGACCCGTTTCGACACCCCGTTCATCTTCGGGCCGGGTGAAACCGTCGCGAGCGCCCTGCGCCAGGTGCCTCCCGTCGCCGGCCAGGGCATCGTCGTCAACGACGCCCGCGGCGCATACCTCGGCTGCATCGACGCCGCCCGGCTCGGCACCGCCCTGCCGGACGCCCAGCTCGGCGACCTGCTGCACGGGCCGCTGACCTCGCTCGACGCTGAGGACATCGACGGACCGCGCCGTGCATTCGACGTGATGACCGCCGCCGAACTCGACTTCGCCCCCGTGCTCCGCCACGGCGTCATGGTCGGCACCCTGAGCCGCAAGAGCGCGCTCCGTTCCACCCTCTATCGCCCCTCCGTCGACGCCCAGGGGCGCCTGCTCGTCGCCGCGGCGATCGGCATCAACGGCGACGTCGCCGCGAAGGCGCGCGCCCTCGTCGCCGCCGGTGTCGACGTCCTCGTCGTCGACACCGCCCACGGGCACCAGGCCGGCATGATCCGGGCGCTCGGCATCGTCGCGGAACTCGGCCTCGGCATCCCGATCGTCGCGGGCAACGTCGTGACGGCGGATGCCGTCAACGACCTCGTCGGAGCGGGCGCCACCATCGTGAAGGTCGGCGTCGGGCCGGGAGCGATGTGCACAACCCGGATGATGACGGCCGTCGGCCGGCCGCAGTTCTCCGCCGTGCTCGAGACCGCGGCGGCTGCTCGCGAACTCGGCGCCCACGTCTGGGCCGACGGCGGGGTGCGATACCCCAGGGACGTGGCGCTCGCGCTCGCCGCAGGCGCGGCATCCGTCATGATCGGTTCCTGGTTCGCCGGCACGATCGAGGCGCCGGGGCTGCTCGACACGGATGCCGCCGGCGCGGTCTACAAGGAGAGCTGGGGCATGGCATCCACCAAGGCCGTCCAGGAACGCTTCGACCGGCTCGACGCCTACGAGCTCGCGAGGAAGACCCTCTTCGCCGAGGGCATCTCGAGCTCGAAGATCTACCTGGACCCGCTGCGCCCCTCGCTCGAGGACCTGCTCGACATGATCACCTCCGGCGTGCGCAGCTCGTTCAGCTATGCCGGGGCGACGAACCTCGACGAGTTCCACGAGCGCTCCCTCGTCGGCATCCAGTCGGCCGCGGGCTACGAGGAGGGCAAGGCGCTGCCGGTTTCCTGGTAGCGGAAACGGTGCCGGTGCTTGCTGGCAAAAGGGTCCGGGTGTGCCTCGCGCACCCGGACGCTTCCCGGTCGCACCGGTATAGTTGGATGAATAATGGACGACCCTCCTCCTGCGAATTCGCCCAGTGACCGTTCTCCGCGCGAGAACGGCTTTCCCCCTGTGATGACACCCGGATCCCACCATGTTTGAGTGGGCCATGCTCGGCGTCGGCATCATCCTGACCATCGGCACCGGCCTCTTCGTCGCGAGCGAGTTCTCCCTCGTGAACCTCGAGCGCAGCGACCTCGAGGCCAGGCAGGCCCGCGGCGAGACGCGGCTCGCCAAGACGATCGCCGCCCTGAAGATCACCTCGACGCACCTCTCGAGCGCCCAGCTCGGCATCACCCTGACCACGCTGCTCACCGGTTACGCGCTCGAGCCCGCCATCAGCAGCCTGCTCGCGCCGCCGTTGCTCGCGGCCGGGCTGCCGAAACTCGTCGTCCCCGTCGTCGCCTCGACAGCCGCGATCGTGATCGCGACCCTCGCCTCGATGATCATCGGCGAACTCGTGCCGAAGAACTTCGCCCTCGCCCTGCCGATCCGCACCGCGAAGCTCGTGATCCCGTTCCAGACGCTCTTCACGACGGTGTTCCGCCCGGCCGTGACCGTGCTCAACGGCAGCGCGAACGCCGTGCTCCGCTCGATCGGGATCGAACCCAAGGAGGAGCTCTCCGGTGCGCGCACCGCGGAGGAGCTCTCCTCGCTCGTGCGGCGCTCCGCGAGTGCCGGGCTGCTCGAGAAGGACACCGCGACGCTGTTGCACCGCACCCTGCTCTTCTCCGGCCACACCGCCGCAGACGTCATGACGCCCCGCCCGCGCGTCGCGAGCATCCAGCGCACCGCCTCCGCCCAGGCCGTCATCGACCTCACCCGCCAGACCGGGTACTCGCGGTTCCCCGTCGTCGATGAGGGCGTCGACGACGTCGTCGGCATCGTGCACGTCAAGCAGGCCGTCGCCGTGCCCCGGCACCGCCGGGCGGATGTCCCGGTGTCCGCACTCCAGTCCGAGGCCGTTCGCGTGCCGGAGACCATGAAACTCGACGGCCTCCTCGTCGAACTCCGCGGCCGCGGTTACCAGATGGCGGTCGTCGTCGACGAGTACGGCGGAACCGCCGGCGTCGCGACCCTCGAAGACCTCGTCGAGGAACTCGTCGGCGAGGTCGCCGACGAACACGACCGCACCAGGGCTGGGGTCGTGCGTTCGCCGGACTCGCTGACCTTCCCCGGCATGCTCCGCCCGGACGAACTCCTCGAACGCACCGGCGTCGAGGTCCCGGAGGACGGCCCGTACGAGACCGTCGCCGGTTTCGTGATGAGCGAACTCGGCCGGCTGCCCGTCGTCGGTGACGTCGTGCTCATCGACACGGGAGAACTCTCCGTCGAACGCCTGGACGGCCGCCGGATCGACCGCATCCGCTTCACCCCCACCTCGGAGCCCGAGCCGGAGACCGAGTCGGAGCCAGGGACCGCTGTCGCGCAGACGCCGGTCGCGCAGCAGGCGACGCCGGTTCCGGCGCCCGCTGCGCCCGCCAGACCCACCTCCACGAGGTCGAAGGAGCGCCGTCATGAGTGACTGGGCCGGAATCGTCTGGCTGTTCGTGCTGCTCGCCGGAAACGCCTTCTTCGTGGCCGCCGAGTTCGCGGTCATCTCCGCCCGGCGCTCCCAGATCGAGCCGCTCGCGGCCGCCGGCCGGATGGGCGCCCGGACGGCGCTCTACGCGATGGAGCACGCGACGCTCATGCTCGCGACGACCCAGCTCGGCATCACCGTGTGCTCGCTGCTGATCCTGAACGTGTCCGAGCCGGCGATCCACCACCTGCTCGAGGCGCCGCTCGCCCTGACCGGGCTGCCGGACGAGGCCCTCACCGCGATCGCGTTCATCGTGACGCTGCTGCTCGTCTCCTACCTGCACGTCGTGTTCGGCGAGATGGTGCCGAAGAACCTGTCGTTCTCGATCCCGGACAAGGCCGTGCTCGTGCTCGCGCCGCCGCTCGTGTTCTTCGGGCGCCTCGTCAAGCCCCTGATCGTGGCGCTCAACTCGACCGCGAACGGCGTCCTGCGGCTGTTCAGGGTCGAGCCCAAGCACGAGGCCAACAGCACGTACACGCTCGAGGAGGTCGCGACGATCGTCTCGGAGTCGACGCGGGAGGGCGTGCTCCGCGACGGGACCGGCGCGCTCAACGCGACCTTCGAGTTCACCACCCGCAAGGTGCGCGACGTCGCGGTCCCGCTCGCGGACCTGATCAGCCTGCCGGAGTCGGCGAGCCCGGCCGACGTGGAGAAGGCCGTCACCAAGCACGGTTTCTCGCGCTACGTGCTCGTCACCGCCGAGGGGGAGCCGACCGGCTACGTGCACCTCAAGGACGTGATCGATCTCGACGGCGACGCCGGGACCCCGGTCACGGGAAGCACCGCGGAGCACGGCCTCGGCAGCTACGCAGACCCGATCCCACCCAAGCGCATCCGCCAGCTTGTGTCGATCTACGAGGGCACCGACCTCGAGGACGCCCTCGCGACCATGCGCCGCTCCGGAGCGCACCTCGCCCGCTCGTTCACCGCCGTCGGGGCGACGACGGGCGTGCTCTTCCTCGAGGACATCATCGAGGAACTCGTCGGCGAAGTTCAGGACGCGACCCGGCGCCTCTGAGCCTCTGAGCCTCTGAGCCTCTGACCCTCTGACCCTCTGACCCTCTGAGTCTTTGAGCCTCGTGCGTGACCGGTCGGGGTGCCCGTCCAGGGCGGCCTGAGAGGCTCAGGCCTCCGGCCAGCGGGCGCGCAGGTACTGCGGCGGCCAGTAGCCGATGGTCGCCCCGAGTTCGTGGGCGGCCCGCAGCGGGAAGTGCGTGTCGCGCAGGAGTTCCCGGCCGAGCATGACCGCGTCGGCCTGCCCGCTCGCGAGGATCTCCTCGGCCTGCGCCGGGGTCGTGATGAGTCCGACCGCGTTCACCGGGACATCCGCTTCGGCCTTGACGAAGGCGGCGAGCGGAACCTGGTAGCCGGGGCTGAGCGGGATCTGCACGCCCGTCACGTTGCCACCGGAGGAGATGTCGAAGAAGTCGGCGCCGGCATCGCGCGACCAGCCGGCGACCGTGGCGGTCTCCTCGGGGGTCCAGCCTCCCGGGGCCCAGTCGGTGGCGGAGAAGCGCACGAAGAGCGGATGCGTGTCGCCGACGGCGGCGCGGACGGCCGCGACGACCCGCAGCAGCAGCCGGGCCCGGTTCTCGAGGGAACCGCCGTATTCGTCGGTGCGGTCGTTGCTGAGCGGGGAGAGGAACTGGTGCAGCAGGTACCCGTGGGCGGCGTGGATCTCGAGCACGTCGAAGCCCGCGTCGATCGCGCGGACGGCCGCGGCGGCGAAGTCCTCGACGACCGTGTCGATGCCGGAGGCGTCGAGGGCGACGGGAGCCGCGTAGCCCGGGAACGGGATGGTCGACGCCGACAGCGTCGGCCAGCCGCCCTCCGCGACGGGGACGGTGCCGTGCCGGACGGCGCCGTGACCGTCGGTGCCCCAGGCCGGCCAGGTCGAGGCCTTGCGGCCGGCGTGCGCGAGCTGGATGCCGGCCGCGGCGCCCTGCCCGTGGAGGAAACGGACGATGCGGGCCCAGGCGTCGGCCTGCTCCGGGTTCCAGATGCCGGTGTCCCGGGCGGTGATGCGGCCCTCCGGGCTGACGGCGCTCGCCTCCGCGATGATGAGGCCGGCCCCGCCGGCAGCGAGGCCGCCGAGGTGCACGAGGTGCCAGTCTTCCGGAACGCCGTCCTGCTTCAGGATCGAGTACTGGCACATCGGGGCGACCCAGAGCCGGTTGCGCAGGGTCAGGCCGCGGACGGTCAGGGGGCGGAAGGCGAGGGGCTGGGCGGGGGCGGGCTGGGTCAGGGGCACACAAACCAATCTATCGTGGGGTCATGAGTGGTTTCGCGGGATGGCAGGCCTGGACCGGTGAGCAGGCGCGGGAGTGGATCGCCGTGCCTGCGGCATCCGCCGACAAGTACAGCAGGGGCGTCCTCGGCGTGCGCACGGGCTCGCGCGCCTACCCGGGCGCCGCCGTGCTCGGGGTCGAGGCGGCCACGCGCACGGGTCTCGGGATGGTGCGCTATCTCGGCCCGCGCCGGGCCACGAACCTCGTGCTGCAGCGCAGGCCTGAGGTCGTCACCGCGCCGGGGCGGGTGCAGGCGTGGCTGCTCGGTTCGGGCATGGATGCCTCCCAGCGCTCGACGGCGACGCTCGAGGCGCTCGAGGCAACGTTCGCCGAGGGGGTTCCCGTCGTCTGCGACGCCGGCGCCCTCGACCTCGTGCACCGGAATGCCGGTCCGACCGTGATCACCCCGCACTACCGGGAGCTCGCCGGGCTGCTCGCCGGCGCGGCGTCCGGCGCCGCCTCTGGAGTGGTCTCCGGGCGGCGAGTCGACGTGACGCCCGCGGAGATCGCCGCGGACCCGGGGGAGTGGGCCGTGCGCTCCGCGGACCTGCTCGGCGTGTCCGTGTTGCTCAAGGGGGCTGTGACGTACGTCGCCTCGCCCGGCGGCACCCGGCTGACGGTGACCGGGGCCCCTTCGTGGCTCGCGACCGCCGGCGCGGGGGACGTGCTCGGGGGCATCCTCGGCGCCCTGTTCGCCACACACGCCACGGCCCTCGAAGCGGATGCCGAGGCGTGCGCTCCCCTCGCGGCGACCGCCGCGCTCGTGCACGGTCTCGCGGCGGCCCGGGCGTCCGCCGGTGGCCCGCTCGTGGCCCTCGACGTCGCGGAGGCCCTCCCGGCGACGATCGCGGCCCTCCTCCGCCCCTGACCCGGCTCTCGCGGACCGAACTAGCGCGGGGGGATGCGGGCGAGGAAGGCGCGGGTGCGGGGTTCGCGTGGGGCGTCGAAGACCTGCTCCGGCGGCCCGAACTCGAGCACCCGGCCGGCGTCGATGAACGCGACCCGGTCGGCGACGTCGCGCGCGAAGCCCATCTCGTGGGTCGCCATCACGATCGTCGTTCCCGACTGCTTGAGCTGCCGCACGAGGTCGAGCACCTCGCCGACGAGTTCGGGATCGAGTGCGCTCGTGACCTCGTCGAGGAGGAGCAGTTCGGGGTCCGTCATGATCGCCCGCACGATCGCGGCACGCTGCTGTTGGCCGCCGGACAGCCGGTCGGGGAAATCACGGGCCTTCGCGGACAGACCGATCTGGTCGAGCAGTTCGAGGCCGCGCGCCTCGGCCGTGCGGCGCGGCACCCGGTGAACGATCCGGCTGGCGAGGGTGACGTTGTCGAGCACACTCAGGTGCGGGAACAGGTTGAACTGCTGGAACACCACACCGATGCGGGCGCGCACGGCGTCTCCGTTCGCGCGGGGGTCGCTGATGTCCCGCCCGGTGAGCCAGACCTGCCCGTCGTCGACCCGCTCGAGCAGGTTGATCACCCGCAACAGGGTCGACTTACCGGACCCGCTCGCCCCGATCAGGGCGACGACCTCGTGCTGGTGCACGACGAGGTCGATCCCGCGGAGCACGGGAACCGAACCGAAACTCTTGTAGACGTCGTCGACCCGGAGGACCGGCACGGCGACATCCGCTGCGCCGCTCATCCGACGCCGCCGACCTGTTCGCGGCGACGCATCCGGGCGGACAGCCAGTCCGTGAGCCGGATCATCGGGAGGGCGAGCAGCACGAAGAGCAGCCCGGCGAGCACGTAGGGCGTGAAGTTGAAGCTCGCGGCCGTCTCGATCTGCGCGGCCCTGACCGCGTCGACGGCGCCGAGCACACTGATCAGGCCGACGTCCTTCTGCATCGCGACGAAGTCGTTCATCAGCGCCGGGGTCACCTTGCGGAGCGCCTGCGGCAGCACGATCGTGCGCAGGGTGCGCCCGTGGCTGAGGCCGAGCGACCGCCCGGCGAGCACCTGCGAGGGGTGCACGGCCTCGATGCCCGCCCGCCACACCTCGGCGACGTATGCCGAATAGGTGAGCACGAGCGCGATCGTGCCCCAGACGTACGAGGGCAGCTTCGGGAAGACCCCGAGACCCGGCAGCCCGAACCCGACGAGGTAGAGCACGATGATGAGCGGCAGCCCGCGGAACAGGTCGGTGTACCCGGCGGCGAGGGCGCGCAGCGGGAAGAAGACCGCGCCGCGCAGGGTGCGCAGCGTCGCGAGCACCAGGCTCAGGAGCAGCACCCCGACGGCAGCGACGAGCAGCACGCGGATGTTGAGCAACAGCCCCTCGAACACCCGCGGCCAGGCCTTCACCGCGACGGCGGGGTCGAAGAAGGACTGCTGCACCCGGGTCCAGCCCGGTGTGTTGACCACGAAGACCCAGATCACCGCCGCGAACACGAGAGTGCTCACGGCGCTCAGCAGCACGGACCGGGTGGTCTGCGTGCGCCGGTATGCGCGACGACCCAGCTCGACCGCGCTCGGCGACCTGGTCGGCCCACCGGTGCCGGCAATCGGGTCGGGGCCGGCCCCCGGGTCGTCCGCCGGCGTCACTTCAGGACGGGCGCGTCCGCGTTGCCGGCGAGCCAGGTGTCTGCGAGGTTCGCGAGGGTGCCATCGGCGCGGAGGGCGTCGACGGCCGCGCTCACCGCGGCGGTCAGCGGGCTGTCCTTGGCCAGGACGAGGCCGAATGCGTCGGTACCCGCCTGGGTGCCGGGCGTCGCGCCGGGGGTGGGGGTCGGGCTGCTGGACCCCGCAGCGGAATCGGGCAGCTGCCCGATGATCGTGCCGCCGTCGAGTTCGACGCCGGTGAGGTAGAACGCGGTCGGGAGATCGACGACGATCGCGTCGACGGTGCCGTTCTGCAGCGCGAGCTTGGCGTCGTCGTTCGTGTTGAACGCCTGCACGCCCTGGGTCGGAGCGATCAGTTTCTCCGCTTCGATGAAGCTCGTCGTGCCGGTCGCGGCCCCGACCAGGAGCCCCTTGAGCCCGGCGAGCGAGGTCACTCCGGCGGCCGGGGAGGTGCCGACGGTGATCACCGCCTGGGTGGTCTCGTAGTACGGCGAGGAGAAGTCGACCTGCTGGGCGCGTTCCGCCGTGATCGAGAACTGCTGCAGGTTGAAGTCGAAGCCCTTCGGCCCCGGAGCGATCGCCTCGTCGAAGGTGCTCCGCACCCACGTCACGTTCTCCTTCGCGAAGCCGAGCTTGCCGGCGACGGCATAGGCGACGGCGGCCTCGAAGCCCTTCCCGGATGCCGGTGAGTCGTCGATCACCCAGGGGAAGTATGCGGGTTCCCCGGTTCCGATCGTGAGCTTGCCGGGCGTGAGGTACATGCTCGGATCCGGCGAGCTGAGCGACTGGCCTGCGGTCGAATCCGAGCCCGTGCTCGGCGCGGGGCTCCCGGCAGAGCATGCGCTCAGGAGCAGCGCGCCCGCCAGCGAGAGCGCGAGCACCAAAACGTGACGGGACCTGCGACGATTCAGCATTGACCACTCCTTGGGATGACTGTCTCTGGCCATCATGACGCATGTTTTCGCGGTCGTCGGCACGCACCCGCGAATGTGACGGTCTCGTTAGGAACACCGGGGTGTGCGAAAGTGGAACGTGCCCGATTCCCGTCCCCCGAAACCACCGGTTTGGTCCGCATCGGGGGTGAGCCTGCGCGTCGCGCTCTGGGCCGGGTTCGTCGTCGTGCACGCGTGGCTCGTGTACCTCTGCTTCACGGCGATCGGCTGGCCGCTCGGCGACGTCGACGTCGTCTACCTGGGCTGGGCGACCGATGCGGCGAGCGGCCAGGCCCTCGTCGGCATCACCGCACCCTTCGTCTACCCCCTCCTGGCCGTCGTGCCGATCTTCGCGGCCCTCGCCTTCGGCACCGCCTCGTACACGGCGACCTGGCTCGGCATCGTCGCCCTGCTCAACGCGGTCGCCTTCGCGGCCCTGACCGGTCGACGCCGGGGGCCGCGCGCGCTCCTCGCCGCGGCCTGGTGGCTCGGCTTCCTGCTCCTTCTCGGTCCGATCGCCCTCGCCAGGATCGACTCGATCACGGCCCCGCTCGTCATCCTCGCCGTACTGTGGCTGCGGACCCGCCCGGTCTGGGGCACCGTCATCCTCACGATCGCGACCTGGGTGAAGATCTGGCCGATCGCCGTCATCGCAGCCCTGGTCGTCGCCTCGAAACAGCGGATGCGCGCCGGTTACGTCTTCCTCGCCACGAGCGCCGTCATCGTGCTCACCGCATTCGCCCTCGGCAGCGGCCTCCGGGTGTTCAGCTTCATCTCCGCGCAGACCAGCCGCGGCATCCAGATCGAATCTCCGGTCGGCGCCATCTGGATGGTGCAGGCCGCGCTGCGGATCCCGGGCAGCTACATCTATTACGACCACGACATCCTCACCTTCCAGGTCGTCGGTCCGGGATCGTCCATCGCCGTCGCGCTCATGACGCCGGTGCTCGCGCTCGGCATCGCCGCCGTGCTGCTGATCGCGCTGCGGGCGACGCGGGCGGGGGCGACCTTCGAGAAGCTCTTCCCGCCCCTCGTGCTCGCGCTCGTCGTGACCCTGATGGCGGTCAACAAGGTCGGCTCGCCGCAATTCGTGATCTGGCTCGCCGCGCCGACCATCCTCGGTATCCTGCTGTGGGGGCGTGGCTGGCGCACCCCGACCATCCTCGTCGCCGTCATCGCCGGGCTCACGCAGCTCGTCTACCCCTACCTCTACGACTGGCTGCTCGTCGCCAACCCGCTGATGGTGCTCGCGCTCTCCGCGCGCAACGTGCTCGAGTTCGTCCTGCTCGCCTGGGCCATCCGCGAGGTGTGGGCTCTCGGCAGCCGCTCCGTCCCGCACGGCGCCGTCCGCGGCGGCCACCACGGCGACAACGCAGCCCCGCACGACCCACCGGCGGCCGGCCTCGACCGCCCGATCCTCACCCCCAGGGAGTAATCATGCTCGTCGCCTTTTCCGTTTCCCCGTCCGGCGCCCAGGACGCGGAGGGATCCGTGCACGACGCCGTCGCCGCGGCCGTGCGCATCGTCCGCGAATCGGGCCTGCCGAACCACACCGATTCGATGTTCACGACCATCGAGGGGTCATGGGACGAGGTCTTCGCCGTCGTCAAGGCCGCGACGGAGGCCGTCGGCGCCTTCGGCCCCCGGGTCTCCCTCGTGCTCAAGGCCGACATCCGCCCCGGACACACCGGCGAGCTGACCGGCAAGGTCGAACGCCTCGAGGTCGCGCTCCGGAACGCACGGGAGACCGGCGACGAGGCGTAGCCGACACGGCACGGGCTGGCGGTCGCCGCGGGACGCTTCCGGACGGATCCGTCCGGCCCTAGGCTGGAGCGCATGCCCTCAACCACCGACGGGTCGGCGATTCTGTCTCCGACCCGCATCCGCCTTGCCCTGCTCGCCCTCGCGCTCGGCGGCTTCGGCATCGGCGCGACCGAATTCGTGGCGATGGGGCTGCTGCCGAACCTCGCGCAAGACCTCCTGCCCGGCCTCTACGCGAGCGCGCCGGACGCCGCGAACGCCCAGATCGGCTGGCTGATCTCGGCGTATGCCCTCGGCGTCGTCGTCGGCGCCCCGACGATCGCGGCGGCGGCGGCACGCTGGCCGCGCAAACAGCTCTTGCTCGCCCTGCTCGCCGCATTCACCCTGGCGACGATCGCCTCCGCCCTGCTGCCGACCTTCGGGCTCGTGCTCGTGGCCCGGTTCGTGGCCGCGCTTCCGCACGGAGCCTATTTCGGCATCGCCTCGCTCGTCGCTGCCGACCTGATGGGCCCGGGCAAGCGCGCACGCGGCGTCGCGCTCGTGCTCAGCGGGCTGACCATCTCGAACGTGGTCGGCGTACCGGTGATCACCTGGATCGGGCAGGTCTACGGCTGGCGGGTCGCCTATCTCGTCGTCGCCGCCGTCTTCGCGGTCACGTTCCTCGCCGTGATCCTGCTCGTGCCGTTCCAGGCCGGTGACCCGCTTGCGACCATGCGCAACGAGCTCAAGGCCTTCGGCCGGCTGCAGGTCTGGTTCGCGCTCGGCATCGGCGCGATCGGCTTCGGCGGCCTCTTCGCCGTCTACACCTACGTCGCCCCGCTGACCATCGAGGTCACGGGCCTCGGCGCCGGGGCGGTGCCGCTCGTGCTCGTGGTCATCGGCCTCGGCATGACCGTCGGCAACCTGCTCGGCGGCCACCTGGCCGACAAGAGCGTCCGCCGCACCCTCTACGGCTTCTTCTTCGTGATGATCGTCGCCCTCGTCGGGCTCGCCCTCTCCGCGCAGTTCCTGCCCGGGCTCCTGATCGGTGTGTTCCTCGTCGGCGGTGCCGCCGCCGGACTCTCCCCGGCGATCCAGACCCGGCTGATGGATGTCTCGGCGGACAGCCAGTCCATCGCCGCGGCCCTCAACCACTCGGCGCTCAACATCGGCAACGCACTCGGCGCCTTCCTCGGCGGCCTCGCGATCGCGGGCGGCCTCGGCTACGTCGCCCCGGTCTGGATCGGCGCGGGACTGAGCGTCATCGGACTCGTCCTCGCCGTCGTGAGCTTCGCGATCGACCGGTCCCGGCGCCGCAACGGACAGCACGTGCCGTACGGCACCGACCTCATCGACATTGTCAGGGACGCCGCTTAACGCCGAAGTCGGAGCCTTTCGTGATCCACCGTCGGCGCAGCAGCGCCTGCGACGGGTCACGGAAAACTCCGACAGGGGGTCGGGAGCGCCCGGTCAGTCCGTCTGCAGCAGGATCCCGTCGTGGATCGCGCGCTTCCGCAGCGCGACCTTCGTTCCGACGTCGAAGCCCGCGAGGCGGTACTTCTCGCGAATCCGCTTGAGGTAGGACTTGGCGGTCTCCTCGGAGATGCCGAGCTGGTGGGCGACGGCCTTCACTGGTTCTCCGGCACCGTAGAGCGCCATCACGCGGCGTTCCTGCGCGCTCAGTCGCGGTGAGCCGCCGCCCGTGCCCGCGCTGAGCGCTTCGTCGAGCTCAGCGGAGATGTAGGACTCTCCGTCGAAGGCGGCGCGGATGGCGTCGACGATCATGCCGGCTTCCTCGCTCTTGACGAGGTAGCCGAGCGCCCCGGCGGCGAGTGCCTCGCGGACGAGTCCGGGCTCCGAGTACGTGCTCATCAGGACGGTCTTGACGCCGGCCGTCTTGAGCGTCGAGATCTTGAGCGAGACCGGGATGTTGTCCTTGAGGTCGAGGTCGAGGAGCACGACGTCCACCGGGAATTCGGGGTGGGTGAGGAGTTCCGGCCACGTTGTGACCGCAGCGACCATGTTGATGTCGTCCGCAGCACCGCGGATCCATTCCGTCAACGCGCCCAGGAGCATCCTGTGGTCGTCGACGAGGGCCAGCCGGATGGGATTCTCCCTGCTGGGCACCACTCGGGTGGTCGTGCTGATGTTCGTCACTGTTGCCTCCTGTTGCCTGTGCATTCGACTGGTAGCCCGGCGATGCCGGACCAGAAAATTTCACGCATCTGCGGGATTGTCAATGCTGCATTCGATCTCCACGTGCAGACTGCCACCCCGGCTCGACGCAGTGTGCGGGCCGACTACCCGGATAGCTTGCCACGTCTCGGGGTCGACCCGTCGTCGGGGCACACCGGTGGTGGCCAATTCGATGGGGAATCGTAACTTGTGACGGTCGATCAGGCCATTCGTGTGGCGGATCGGTCCGAGGGACAGGGCGACGGATGCTTCGGAGCGCTGCGTGTCGCTGATCAGGAGCCAGATGGTGCGCAGCAGGGCGTCGCGCTGGGCGGGGTCGAGCAGCCCGGCGAGTCCGGCTGGGTCGTTGAGGCTCACCGAGGGACCGAGGAACTCGGACTCCGTGATGGCGTGGTGGAGCCAGGTTTCCCGGCGGCCCTGGATCAGGTGCAGCCGCAACTGGGTCGCGAGCGAGGACGCGGTCGTCGATTTGGCCGCATTGAGCGGGAGCGCGGTGCGACCCTTGGCCACGTCGTCGAGCAGGGTCTCCGCGTCGAGGTCGATCCGGGCGAGGTCCTCCGAGGCGAGCATGCCGACCGCGAACCGCGGCTGGGAGACCGTGCTCTGCACGAGCACGAGGTCCAGTTCCCGCTGCACCATCCGGTGGAACGACCGAACGATGGCGACGCCGAGGAGCGGGGGAATCACGGCGAGTCCGAACGCGACGAGTTCCGGCGCGAACGACAGCGGGTCGCTGCGCGGCTCGGTGACCGCGAACACGGCCAGGATGGTGCCGAGGACGGCCGTCGACGAGACGACGTCCCTCCCGCGGCGCACGGTCACGAGCGCGATCAGCAGGCTCCCGACCGCGGCGGCCGCCGTCGGGTAGACGCCCTGGTCCGCGCCGGCGTGGGAACCGGCCAGGTCGAGCGCGACGACGACCGCGCCGGCCGCGAGGGCCGCGGCGAACAGCCAGTCCGGCATCCGTGCGGAGAGCCGTTGCACGACGACGATCGCGAATGCCGTCGCCGCCACCAGAATCACCCAGGCCACCAGGGTCGGGACGGGAGTCGAGTATCGGGGCAACTGATCGAGGCATTCCCAGAACAGGTAGGCCGCAACGATGCCTCCTGCGATGGAGAGGCCGATTCCGAGGTGGCGTCCGCCGAGGCCGCTCTGGTTGGCGCGTGTCGTCTCCACCGTGCGTTCGGGCCTGCGGAAGCTGCGGCGGCGGTCCTGGCGCTCCTGGCGCCCGTGCTCCGCGAGCGGGCCGGCCTCGGTCGCGGTGCGCCGGGCCTGGCGACGGATGCCGCGCTCTGGCGGCACGGTGACGCCGCGGGTGCTCACTTGGGCACCTCGAGCACGACCGTCGTTCCCGAGCCGGGGGACGAGAACAGCCGGGCGTTGCCGCCGACATCGCGGAGCCTGGCGACGACGGACTCGGCGAAACCGAGGCGCTCCGGGCTGACCGCCGCGAGGTCGAAGCCGACGCCCGCGTCGGTGACCATGGCGCGCACCGTCGTGTCGTCGTCCGTGATCGTGACGTCGGCGCGGGCGACCCCGGCGTGCCTGCGCACGTTCTCGAGGCACTCGCCCAGGGCGAGCAGGAAGGAGTCCAGGACCGTGCTCGGCAGCAGGACCTGGCCGCTCCCGTGCCAGTCCACGTCGAGTCCCATGCGTTTGAAGCGCTGTTTCACGGACTCGAGGGTGCTGCCGAGGGCCGACTCCGATGCGGGCTCGAGCGTGTAGACGCCCGAGCGGTGCGGTGTCGGGAGGCCGCCGAGCCGCAGCTGCCTGAGGAGCCGGGCATCATCGCCGGCCTGCTGGCGCAAGGCGGCCGGGCTCACGCCGACGCCGGAGTGCGCGAGCAGGGTGAGGGTGGCGAGGACGGTGTCGTGCAGGAGCCGTGCGTCCTGGCGGCGCTGGGCTTCGAGTTCGCTCGCATGCCGTTCGGCGAGGTGCGCGCGGCCGATTTCGGCGATGCGCTGCATGACGCGGGGAATGCTCTGGGCGATCCACCAGCCGGCGATCGCGATCGCGAACCAGCCGGTGATCGTGAGCATGACCGGGAAGAGAGCGTCGTCGGTGAGCCGCGCGGCACAGAGGACGCTCGCGAGGGTCGCGCAGAAGGCGAGACCCAGCATGATCAGCCGGCGTGCGGTGGTGACGAGCACCAGGGCGACGGAACCGATCGTCGGCGAGGCGATGCACGCGACCACGGCCTGTTCGCCGAGGTTGAGTCCCGATGTTCCCCCGGCCGACGAAGCCGATCACGAGGATCATGGCCACACCGCACGCGACGACGACCGCTGCCCACCTCAGGTGCCCGTTGCGGCCGAGCAGGTACTGGGCGCCCACGATGACGAGGAGGAGGGGAAGGTTCACAGCGAGCGCCAGCGGGACGAGGCTGCCGGGCACCAGAAGGGCCAGGAACGCGGCGATGGAGCCCGCGAGCCCGGTCAGCCGCGCACCCTTGCGCAGCAGCCGATCCCGTTCCTTGAAGATGCGTTGCATACCCGTAGCATTACCCCTCGTCGTGCTCCACAGAGCACCATATCCGGATGCGGCGGGTTTCGACGCGCCCGTGGCACTCAGTTTCCCGAATGTGCCTTGTTTACGGGCCACGCCAACGGGGGGTTCGACCGGGTGCGGGCGGGCCGGGGGCGTTTGGGCGCGTGCAGGGGGGACAGTGCGGTGCCTCGAACTCAGTCGGGTCAGCATCCGTGCTTCCTCAGGTTGTTTTCACCCTAGCAGCCCCGTCGATTCCCCCCGCTTCGGTGCCCCCCGTTTCCGGCCCGGTCGGACCCTGGGGAGTGTCTCGCCTGCCGAGTCCCATCGCGCCGAAGATCACCAGGAGCACCCCGGCCACGAGCAGGAGCCCGCCGCCGAGCAACAGGGCGACCGCCGCCGGCACGAAGAGGGCGGACCGGACGCCGGCCCGCACCTGCACGTCGACGCCCTGCGTCGCATCCGCGTTCATCACGACGACGGCCCAGTCGCCGCTCGCCACCGGCCAGACCACGCGCTGCGTTCCCGGGCCGGACGCCGCGACCGTCCACCAGGTCTGACTGCCCGGGCGGGCGGGCCGTCTGCTGCCGGGTGCCTCGCGGTACTCGGTGCGGAACGGCGACGAACTCACCGAGGTGAGCTCGCTGTGCGCGACGGATGCGAGGTAGCGTTCCACGTCCGTTCGCGGTCCGATGCCGATGAAGACGCCGGCGCCCCGGGTGCTCGTCGCCTCGAGCATCACCGTCGCGAGCCCGGAGGGTAGCCCGCCGGAACCGGGCTGGGTGCCGGTCTCTGTGCCGGTCCCTGCGCCGGTTCCGGTCTCGAGGTTGGGAGAGGTGATCGCGTAGGAGGCCACCGAGAGCGTTCCGGATGGCGTGGTCAGGAACCCGTCCCTGCCCTGCCCCGCTGCGACCGTCGCTGCCGCGACCCCGGTGGCGAGCATGCCGATGCTGGAGAGGGCGAGCAGCGTTCCGACGATGACCATGACGACGTAGCCGGCTTTCATCACGGGGCTCCTCTTCGCTGGGCGGAACGGATCGAGCAGGCGGTGTCTGGGTTCCCTGTCAGGGTCGTCCGGAATGCCTGCCCTGTCAATTGCCGGGCAGCGGGGGAGGAGTCAGCGGAAAGTCAGCGGAGCAGGCGGCCGATTTGCTCGCCGACGGCGGCGTTTTCGATCAGGAAGCCGTCGTGGCCATAGCTCGACGAGAGCACGACGGGTTCGGTGCCGTCGAGGCCGTTGCGGAGGTGCGCCGCGATGCGCCGCTGGCCCTCGACGGGGAACAGCCGATCGCTGTCGATTCCCACGACGAGGGTGGTCGCCTCGATGGCGGAGAGCGCCTCCGCGAGGGAACCGCGGCCGCGGGACACATCGTGGGAGTTCATCGCCTCCACGAGGACGATGTAGCTGTTCGCGTCGAATCGGCGGGTGAACTTGTTGCCGTGGAAGTCGAGGTAGGACTCGACGGCGAATCGACCGCCGGAACCGAGCGGGGAGATCCGGCTCTGCCAGCCGCGCTCGAAACGCTCGTTGAGCTCGGACGGGCTGCGGTAGTTGAGGAGGGCCATCCTCCGGGCGAGGGCGAGCCCGCGGGTCGGGCCGTCGCCGTCCGCCGCGTCGTAGTAATCGCCGGACCGGTACAGCGGGTCGCTGCGAATGGCTTCGATCTGCACCGAATTCAGGGCGATCTGGTCTGCCGTCGTCACAGGGGGCGCCGCGAGGATCGCGAGCCTGTGCACCCGGTCCGGTTGGTCGATCGCCCATTCGAGGGCGTGCATCCCGCCCATCGAGCCGCCGACGACGAGAGCCCAGGAGTCGATCCCGATCCGGTCGGCGAAGGCGACTTGCGCGGCGACCTGGTCGCGAATGGTCAGGTAGGGGAAGCGGATGCCCCACTCCGAGCCGTCGGGGGAGAGGGACGCCGGGCCCGTGCTGCCCTGGCAGCCGCCGAGCATGTTCGGTGCGACGACAAAATAGCGGTCCGTGTCGATGGCGAGGCCGGGGCCGACGATGCCGCCCCACCAGCCGGCGGTCGCGTGGCCGGGCCCTGCCGGGCCGAGGAGATGGCTGTCCCCGGTGAGGGCGTGCAGCACGAGGACCGCGTTGTCCCTGGCCGGGGAGAGCTCGCCCCAGGTCTCGTAGGCGATCCGCGCGGAGCCCAGCCGCCCGCCGGCCTCGAGGTCGAGCGCGCCCACATCCTGGAACCGGCGGTCGCCGACGGGGTCGCCGTCGCGCCAGGCTCCCGTCGCCGGGGGTTTGCCGAGCAGCGAGCGCGCCTGAGCCTCGGTGATGAAGCTGGACGGGACCGTGTCCGCCGAGGTCTGCCATTCCATATGCCCTCATTCTGCCCGGTCGGACGCGCCCGCGTCCCTTTGTTACGTGCGCTTGTCATGGACGCCCGCCGCCCGACTGCGGCCACTTCTCGGACAGGTGTCCGAGAAGTGCTAGACTGTCCTGATGACCCGCACCGAGTATGTCCGAGAACCCGCGGTGCGCGGTACAATCAGCGCCGCGCGAGCCTCGGACCCGCGGGCGGAGCGCACCAGGCAGGCCATTTTCGCGGCGGTCCGCACCCTCATGACGCAGCGCGTCGCATCCGTCTCGGTCAGCGACATCGTGCGCACGGCCTCGATCAGCCGGAGTTCGTTCTACGCGCACTTCAGCAGCCTCGACGACCTCGCGACCGGTTTCCTCCGCGAGCAGTTCGCCGAGATCGGCGTGACCGGGTTCGACCTGCGGAGCGACGACCTCACCGCGTCGGAGGCCGCACGCGCCGGCTACCAGCGGCTCATCTCGCACATCGTGGAGCACTACCCGCTCTACTCGAGCGTGCTCGATCTGCCGATCACCCGCACGGCATACGACGATGAGATCGAGGCGTACTCGCGCCGCCTCGTCGAATCTCTCCTCGCGCTCTCCGGCGCCCCGCGGGTCGTGCACCCCGAGTCCTTCGCCACCTACGTGGCCGGGGGAGCGCTTACCCTGATCAGCGCCTGGATGCGCGGCCACCTCGACGTCACGGACGACGAGATCGTCGCCCAGCTGGTCGAATTCTTACCCGATTGGCTGGTCGACGCGGCCTAGCGACGCGTCACCGGCACCCTGCACACCACCACACCACCACACGACCGACCGACGATGGTCGCGAGAACCCCGCATCACCAACGAACAAGAGGCAGCACATGAATTTCACCGTGGGAGAAACCCTGGTCTACCCGCACCACGGCGCGGTCACCATCACCGAAATCACGACCCGCGCCGTGAAGGGGATCGAGAAGAAGTTCATGACCCTCACCGTGCACGCGAACGACCTGACGATCAAGCTTCCGATCGAGAACGCGGAGCTCGTCGGCGTTCGCGACGTCATCGACAATGCCGGAGTCCAGGCCGTCTTCGACGTGCTCCGCGAATCCTTCGTCGAAGAGCCCGGGAACTGGTCGCGCCGGTACAAGGCCAACCAGGAGAAGATGGCGAGCGGCAGCGTCTATCGCGTCGGCGAGGTCGTCCGCGACCTGTGGCGTCGTGACCAGGAGCGCGGCGTGTCGGCCGGCGAGAAGAACATGCTCGTCAAGGCCCGCCAGGTGCTCGTCTCCGAACTCGCGCTCGCCCAGAACTCGACGAGTGAAGAGGCGTCCGCCGTCCTCGACACCGTTCTCGCGAGCTCCATCCCCGCGACGGGCACCACCGCCGCCTAAGGGCGCGGGCCGAGAGTCGCCGTTCCCGCCGAGAGTCGCCCGTTAGCCGGGTCGACTCGGCAGTATGGGCGATTCTCGGCGGCCGGGTGCCGCGCGTGAGGCCGGGAGCGATCGGACCGGCGGGATACACTCGGCCTATGGCTATAGGATCTCCGACCCGACGTGTGGCCTCCCGCCAGGTACTGGCCGACCACGTGTACGACGAACTGATGATCGCATTCGTCGACGGCCGGCTCGAGGCCGACCAGCCCCTCAACATCGACGCCCTCGCGCGGGACCTCGAGGTCTCGCAGACGCCGATCCGGGAGGCACTGGCCCGCCTCGAGTCCACCGGGCTCGTAATCCGGGCCGCTCTCAAGGGGTATCGGGTGGCGCCGTTGTTCTCGAGCGACGAGATCGTCGAGCTGATGGACGCCCGCGACGTGCTTGAACCCGAGAATGCCTTCCGTGCCTGTGCGCGGTCGTCGGAGGACCTCGTGCAGCGCCTCCAGGTCACGATCACCGATCTCGACCGGTCCCTGAGTGAGGACGACGGTACCGGGATCTCGCCATACTGGCAGGCCGACGAACGTTTCCACCGCCTGGTCGCCGAGGCGGCGGGCAATCGCTTCCTGCTCGCCGCGTACAACGCCCTCGGAGGACAGGTCCAGCGCTTCCGGCTGTTCGGCGGCATCGGAGTGAGCGACGCGGGATCGGCGATCGCCGAGCACGGCACGATCCTTGAGGCCTTCCGGGCCGGCGACCCCGACGCCGCCCGTGCCCAGATGCACGCGCACATCGAGGGTGTGCGCACCCGCGCCGTCGCGGACACCCACCGCGCCCGCTGAAGGCCCGCCGCGCTTGACAAGTGCGAACGGATGGACAATCCTATAGGAAACACGATATTTCCTGTCGGTTACGACCGACCTTCACACGACGAGGTGTTCGATGTCCCTGAACCGCGAAACATGGCCGATTGCCGCGGCCCTCCACCAATTCGCCACTCCCGAGGTTCAGTCCGCGGACGCGTCCTCGTGGCTCGCGACTCTCTCCGAAGTGGCCGGGGTTGGCTTCACGAACATCGACCTCACCGACAGCTGGCTCAGGATCGGCGACCTGTCACCCTCCCGCCTCGCCGAATTCGAACTCGCCCTCGTGGCAGCCGGGATGCGGGTGCCGTCGCTCTCGATCACGCGCCGCAGCGTGATCGACCCGCGTGCCGGCGCCGACAACCTCGAGTACACCCACCGCACCCTCGAGGCCGCCGCCTCCGTCGGCGTGAGCGTGCTGTCCCTGGGTCTGCACCGCCCGCTCACCCGTGCACAGCAGGACCAGCTCTGGTTCTGGAACGCGCCGGGGGAGCGGGACCCGGAGAACGACCAGGTGACCTGGGCGCTCGCCGTGTCACGGTTCCAGGAGATCGGCAGGCACGCCGCCGACTACGGAATGATCGTCTCGCTCGAGATGTACGAGGACACCTACCTCGGCACCGCGGATTCCGCGGTCCGGCTCGTCGAAGACATCGGCCTCGACAACGTCGGCCTCGACCCCGACCTCGGTAACCTCGTGCGCCTGCACCGCCCGATCGAGAACTGGCGCGAGATGCTCGACAAGACGCTGCCGTACGCGAACTACTGGCAGGTCAAGAACTACCTCCGCGACGAGGACCCCGGCACCGGCGCGATCTTCACCCATCCGGCCCCGCTCGCCCTCGGCTTCATCAACTACCGCGACGCGATCCGGCAGGCGCTGTCCCTCGGCTTCCAGGGCGTGCTCTGCTGCGAGCACTACGGCGGCGACGGCCTGATGGTGAGCGCGATGAACCAGGCCTACCTGCGCACTCTGCTTCCCGCGGCTCCCGCCGTGCCCGCATGCATTCCCGCCGTCCTCCGCGGGGCGAGCGCATGACGCACCTCGTGACGGATGCCGCCACCTTCGCCGCCGACGCCATCTCCGGCTTCGTCGCGGCGAACCCCCGCTATGTGCGCCCTGTCGACGGCGGCGTCGTGCGTTCGACGGTCATGCCTGCCGGCCGTGTCGCCGTCGTCGTCGGTGGCGGCTCCGGCCACTACCCCTCCTTCGCCGGGCTCGTCGGCGCCGGGCTCGCGTCGGGGGCCGTGTGCGGCAACATTTTCGCTTCCCCCTCATCCGGGCAGGTCTACCGCGTCGCGGCGGCCGTTGACCGCGGAGCCGGGGTGCTGCTCAGCTACGGGAACTATGCGGGAGACGTGCTGCAGTTCGGGCTGGCCGCCGAGCGTCTCCGCGGCGAAGGCTTCGACGTGCGCGCCGTCGCCGTGACTGACGACGTCGCGAGCGCCTCACTCGCGGAGATCGAGAAGCGCCGCGGCATCGCAGGTGACCTCGTCGTCTTCAAGGTCGCCGGGGCCGCGGCAGAGGCCGGACTCGGCCTCGACGCTGTCGAGGCCCTCGCGCTCCGGGCCAACGCCCGCACCCGCACCCTCGGGGTCGCATTCAGCGGCTGCACACTGCCGGGAGCCCGCGAACCGCTCTTCACCGTTCGCAGCGGCAGCATGGCCATCGGACTCGGCATCCACGGCGAACCCGGCCTCAGCGAGAGCCCGGTCACGACAGCGGGGGAGCTCGCAGAGCTCCTCGTCTCCCGCTTGCTCTCCGAGCGTCCCTCCGGGTCCGCTGACCGCGCGATCGTCATCCTCAACGGTCTCGGCACCTTCAAGTACGAGGAACTCTTCGTGCTCTTCGGTGCCGTGGCCACCCGGCTCGCCGCCGCCGGGATCGCCATCGCCGCCTCCGAATGCGGTGAGCTCGTGACGAGCCTCGACATGGCCGGCGTCTCGCTCACGCTGTTCTGGGCCGACACTGAACTCGAAGCGCTCTGGACCGCCCCGTGCGACACCCCCGCGTTCCGCACCGGAGCGATCACTGCCGAGCCAGACCTCGCCGTGCACGGAGCGGATGCCCGGGTTTCCGTGGCCCGCCCCCAAGCGAGCGAGGAACACCGGGAGGCCGCAGCGGCTTCCCTCGCGGTCTTCCGTGACGTGTGCGCGATGATCGCAGACTCCGAAGAGGAGTTCGGCCGGATCGACGCCGTGGCCGGCGACGGTGACCACGGCATCGGGATGAGCCGCGGATCCCAGGGCGCCCTCGCCGCCGCCGAGCGGGTGGTCGCCGAACACGGCGGCATCCTGGAGCTCCTCGCCGAGGCGGGCGAGGCATGGTCCGAATGCGGTGGAGGTACCTCCGGCGCACTCTGGGGCATCGCCCTGACCGCGGCGGGCACGAGTCTCGCCGGCGCCGCCGGGCTCGACGCCCTCGCCGTGAGCCATGCCGTCGACGCCGCTCTCTTCGCGGTGCAGCGCCTCGGCAAGGCCAGGGTCGGCGACAAGACCATGATCGATGCCTTCGTGCCCTTCGCCGAACGCCTGCGCGGGGTAGGAACCGGTGAGGCGCTCCCCGTCGCCTGGGTCGCCGCATCCGTGGCGGCCGAAGACGCGGCGAACGCCACCTCGGCGCTCCGCCCGGTTCTCGGCCGCGCCCGCCCCCACGTGGAGGCGAGTCTCGGCCACCCGGACGCAGGCGCCGTGTCGCTCGCCCGGATCGCGACGACGGCGGGCGCGAGCCTCTCCGCCCTCCTGACACTCTCCCCAACGGAATAGGAACTGAACCCATGACTACAGAACAGCCCAGCACCACGCCCGTCTCAACGCTCGCGCCGCTTCGGATCGTGATCGGCAGCGACGACGCCGGCTACGCATACAAGGAGGCGCTCAGGGCCGACCTCGAGGCCGACCCGCGCGTCGAACTCGTCGAGGACGTCGGCGTCAACGCGGACGGGCACACCGCATACCCGCACGTCGCCGTCGCCGCGGCGAGGAAGGTCGCGGCGGGGGACTTCGACCGTGCCCTGCTCTTCTGCGGCACCGGCCTCGGCGTCGCGATCTCGGCCAACAAAGTGCCGGGAATCCGCGCCGTGACGGCCCACGACAGCTACTCGGTCGAACGTTCCGTCCTCAGCAACAACGCACAGGTGCTTACCATGGGACAGCGCGTCATCGGCCTCGAACTGGCAAGAAGGCTCGTGAGCGAATGGCTCGACTACCGATTCGACGAGTCGTCGGCCTCCGCGGAAAAGGTCGCCGTCATCTCCGATTACGAGTCCGTCGTGCACGCGGCGTGACCCCGCAGGCCGCGACACCGAACCCCATGACAGTTCGCAGACCCCCGACCCAGTACATCGGCGTCAGTACCAAGGCGTACTTCGGCTACGAGCGCACGCTCGGCTGGCTGAACGACGTGCGCGACATCGTGCTCGCCCGGCCCGGCCTGGCCGGGGCCGGAGTGATCCCGTTCGTGATCCCCTCCGATCCGACCCTCCCGGAGGCGATCCGGATCCTGGCCGGGACCGGGGTCGTGGTCGGCGCACAGGACGTCGCCTGGGGAGACGGCGCCCTCACCGGTGAGGTCCCCGCGACCATGCTCGCGGAGCTCGGCCTCGGCCTGGTCGAGCTCGGCCACGCCGAGCGGCGCGCCCTGTTCGGAGAGGACGACGCGGCCATCGCCCGGAAGCATCTGGCCGCCGCCGCCGCAGGACTCACTTCCCTGCTCTGCGTCGGTGAGCGGGACCGGGTCGATCCGGAGACCGCGGCAGGGCTGTGCTTCGCGCAGGTGGCCGCTGTGCTCCCGCCGGACCAGTCCGCCCGGGTGCTGCTCGCCTACGAACCGGTCTGGGCGATCGGCGCGCCGCAGCCAGCCGACCCCGGCCATGTCAACGCCACCGTCGACGCCTTGCGCCGCAGGGTGGATTCCGCCTGGCCGGGTATCGAGCTCGGCATCGTCTACGGCGGCAGCGCCGGGCCTGGCCTGCTCGCCGATCTCGACGCGGTCGACGGGCTCTTCCTCGGCCGGTTCGCGCACGACGCCCGCAGCCTGGGGACCGTGCTCGACGAGGCATCCGCCCGCTCGCAGCGTTCTCAGCAGTTTTCTCACAGAATGTGCGCCCCACAATGATGCGGCGTGTCATATATCCGATAGGATATGTGATTAGGCGCGAGTCAGCACCGACGTGGAATGAATCAAAGGAGATCAGCACATGGTCAACATCGCAGCAAACCTGACAATGCTTTACACCGAACACCCGTTCCTCGAGCGCTTCGACCGGGCAGCTGATGACGGCTTCACCGCCGTCGAGTTCTTCTTCCCCTACGGGCTGCCCGCCGACGACATCCAGGCGGCACTGACCCGTAACGGCCAGGAGCTGGTGCTGTTCAACCTGCCGCTCGGCGACTGGGACGCCGGCGAGCGCGGCTTCGTCGGCCGGCCGGAGCGCTCGGCCGATTTCGCAGCGGGGCTCGCCGAGGCGGTCTCCTACGCTCGCGTGCTGCACCCGACCAGGATCAACACCCCTTCTGGCCCGGCGCCGGACACCGCGGAATCGTTCGAGACGCTCGTCACGAACTTCTCCCTCGCCGCGAGCACCCTCGCCGCGGAGGGTGTCGGCCTCGTGATCGAACCCATCAACCGCTTCGACGTTCCCGGCGCGCTGGTCTCGACGGTTCCCCGTGCCGTGGAACTGCTCGACCGCGTCGGAAACGACAACTTCGGCGTCCAGTACGACCTCTACCACTCCGTCCGCGCCGGCGAGGATCCGTTCGAGGTCATCGCGGAGTACCTGCCGCGCATCCGCCACATCCAGATCGCGGATGTTCCCGGCCGGCACCAGCCCGGAACCGGCGCCCTCGACTTCGAGCGTTTTTTCGCCGCCCTCGACGACGGCGGCTACGAGGGCTGGGTGAGCCTCGAATACCACCCGGAGGGCCTCACCGGGGAGAGCTTCGGCTTCTTCCGCTCCGCGGGCCTCCTGGCCTAGGCGCCGAACGGAAACAGCTCAACCGGAAGCAGCACAGCACAGCATCACGAGCACGGCCCCACACACATACAAAGGAGTAGTGACATGGCAACAAACACCCAGAGTACGACACCGGACACCGGTAAGGACTCGGTCAGGGACCCGCGGGAGGCCCGCAAGGTCGCCCGCGCGTCCATGATCGGATCCGCGATCGAGAACTACGACTTCCTGTCATACGGCACCGCAGCCGCCCTTTACCTCGGCCCGGCCTTCTTCCCCGGCGACGACCCCGCGACCGCAACGCTCGCCTCCTTCGCCGTCTTCGGCGTCGGCTTCGCAAGCCGCCCCATCGGCGCGGCGATCGGCGGCCAGCTCGGCGACCGGATCGGCCGCAGATTCATCCTGATCGCGTCGCTCCTGATCGTGGGCCTCGCGACCTTCGGCATCGGGCTCCTGCCCACCTACGCCCAGGTCGGCGTCCTCGCCCCGATCCTCCTCGTCACGCTCCGCCTGATCCAGGGCATCGGCCACGGCTTCGAGTGGGGCGGCGCCGTCCTGATGACGACGGAGCACGCCCCGGCGGCCAAGCGCGGTCTGTTCGCGAGCATCCCGCAGATCGGCGTTCCGGTGGGGATGATCCTCGCCAACGTCGCGTTCATTGTGAGCAGGGACCTCACCGGAGACTGGGCCTGGCGGATGCCGTTCCTGCTGAGCGCGATCCTCGTCGCCTACGGCCTCGTGCTGCGGATCCAGATCTCCGAGTCGCCCGTGTTCGCGGCGATCAAGCAGCAGAAGAAGGTCCTCCGCAACCCGATCGGCCAGGTGTTGCGCCGCGACTGGCGGATGATCCTGCGCCTCTTCGGACTGCGGATGGCCGAGACCGGCGGCTTCTACCTCACGACGACCTTCGCCATCAGCTACGTCAAGAGCAACGACCTCGCCTCGAGCGCAACGACCCTGACCGCGATCGTGATCGCCTCCTCGATCGGACTCGTGCTCTACCCGGTCTACGGGCACCTCGCTGACCTCTACGGGCGTCGCCCGGTCTTCGCCGCCGGCGCGATCGTCGCGATCCTGTTCGCGTTCCCGATGTTCCTGCTGCTCAACACCGGGCAGGCCTCCCTCGTGATCCTCGCGATGGCCACCTCACTGCTGCTCAGCCACGACCCGATCTTCGTGGTCGAGGCATCCTGGTTCTCCGAGCTCTTCGACTCCCGCGTCCGCTCCTCGGGCATCTCGCTCGGCTACCAGGGCGCATCCGTGATCGGCGGCTTCATCCCCTTCATCGCGACGGCCCTCATTGCCGCGTTCGGCTGGGTCGGCCCCGCCGCGCTCTTCATGCTGCTCGGCATCATCTCGCTGCTCGCCGTCTTCGCCACCCCGGAGACCCACGTCGGCAGCCGTCGCCGCCCGCGGATCCTGCCGCCGGCGTTCGCGACAGAGGACTAGGCCAGCTGCTCCGGTCAGACCCCTCCCGACCCGGCTCGATTCCCGCCCCGGGGAGCGTCAGCCTGCGCTCCCGCTCCCCGGCCACCCCCGGCACCCCCACTTCGTCAACAGAAGCCAAGAGAAAAGGACACCGCACCGTGTCAGACACCCCCGCACAACCGCTGGTTTGGACCGACCTGGATCGGCGTGCCGTCGACACCATCCGGGTCCTCGCCGCAGACGCGGTGGAGAAGGTCGGGCACGGACACCCCGGCACGGCCATGAGTCTCGCACCCGTCGCCTACCTGCTCTACCAGAAGCTGATGCGCCACGACCCGGCAGACCCGGACTGGCTCGGCCGAGACCGGTTCATCCTCTCGCCCGGCCACACCTCGCTGACCCTCTACCTGCAGTTGTTCCTGTCCGGATACGGACTCGAGATCGAGGACATCGAGGCCCTGCGCACCTGGGGGTCCCTGACGCCGGGGCACCCGGAATACGGGCACACCCCCGGCGTCGAGATCACGACGGGACCGCTCGGCCAGGGCCTCGCCTCCTCCGTCGGATTCGCATACTCCCAGCGCCGCCTGCGGGGCCTCCTCGACCCGGACGCCGCAGCGGGAACCAGCCCCTTCGACCACACCGTCTGGGTGATCGCCTCCGACGGCGACATGCAGGAGGGCGTGACGAGCGAGGCATCCTCCCTCGCCGGGCACCAAGAACTCGGCAGCCTCGTCGTGGTCTACGACGAGAACCACATCTCGATCGAGGACGACACCGACATCGCCTTCACCGAGGATGTCGCGGCCCGCTACGAGGCATACGGCTGGCACGTGCAGCGCGTCGACTGGACGAAGACCGGCGAATACGTCGAAGACGTGCAGGAACTCTACGACGCCCTGTGCGCCGCCCAGGCCGAAACCGGCAGGCCCTCGCTCGTGTCGCTGCGCACGATCATCGGCTACCCGGCGCCGAGCAAGCAGAACACCGGGAAGATCCACGGCTCCGCGCTCGGCGCCGAGGAGGTCGCCGGCCTCAAGCGGGTGCTCGGCTTCGACCCGGAACAGCACTTCGTCATCGAACCCGCCGTGCTCGACCACGCCCGCCTCGTGGCGCAGCGGGGGAGTACCGCACGGTCGCTCTGGGACACCGGATTCGGCGCCTGGCAGGCCGCGAACCCCGAGCGGGCAGCCCTGCTCGAACGCATCGGGGCCCGCCGGCTGCCGGACGCCTGGACCGACGCGCTGCCGCAGTTTCCCGCCGGAACCGCCGTCTCCACCCGGGCAGCCTCCGGCCGGGTGCTGAACGCGCTCGGGCCCGTGCTCCCCGAGCTGTGGGGCGGCTCCGCCGACCTCGCCGAGTCGAACAACACCACGATCGCCGGCTCCACGTCCTTCATCCCCGCCTCCCGGCAGACGGGGGCGTGGGCGGGCGACCCCTACGGCCGCGTGCTGCACTTCGGCATCCGTGAGCACGCCGCCGCCGCGATCGTCAACGGCATCACCCTCGCGGGTGGCACCCGGGCGTTCTCGGGCACCTTCCTGATCTTCAGCGACTACCAGCGCCCAGCCATCCGGCTCAGCGCACTGATGGGAGTGCCGTCGATCTACGTCTGGACCCACGACTCGATCGGACTCGGCGAGGACGGCCCGACCCACCAGCCCGTCGAACAACTCGCGACCCTGCGCGCCATTCCCGGCCTCGACGTCGTCCGCCCCGCCGACGCCAACGAGGTGTCGATCGCCTGGCAGACCATCCTCGAGAACACTCGGAACCCCGCCGGAATCGTGCTGTCCCGGCAGAGCCTGCCCACCTACGCCCGCGGGGACGGCGAGGCGTCCGGAGATGTGTTCGGCGCGGCATCCGGTGCGGCCCGCGGCGCCTACGTGCTCGCCGAGGCCTCGATCGACGGCGCGAGCGTCACGCCGCACGTCATCCTGATGGCCACCGGGTCGGAGGTCCAGCTCGCCGTCGCGGCCCGCGACGCGCTTCAGTCCGAGGGCGTGCCGACCCGCGTGCTCTCCGTCCCGTGCCTCGAATGGTTCGAGCGGCAGGGCCCCTCCTATCGCGAACAGATGCTCCCGGCCGCGGTGACCGCGCGGGTGTCGATCGAGGCCGGAATCGCCCAGGGCTGGCGCGACCTCGTCGGCGACGCCGGGCGGTCCATCTCCCTCGAGCACTACGGCGCCTCCGGGGCGGCCGAGCGGCTGTTCGACGAATTCGGCATCACCACGGCGGCCGCCGTCGAAGCCGCGCAGGCATCCCTCGCCCACCACGACCACCTCGACCACCCGGCCCAGCCCGCAGTATCCACCCACCAAGGAGACCCCAGATCATGACCGCACCCACCCCGCTCGCCGAGCTCTCCGACGCCGGCGTCAGCATTTGGCTCGACGACTTGTCCAGGGAACGGATCGGCTCCGGCGGGCTCGCGCGCCTCATCGACGGCAGCAACGTCGTCGGCGTCACCACCAACCCGACGATCTTCGCCGGCGCACTCGGCAACGGGAAAGCGTACGCTCCGCAGGTGGCGGCGCTCGCCGCCGACGGAACAGACGTGCACGATGCCGTCTTCCGGATCACGACCGACGACGTCGCAGCGGCGTGCGACATCTTCCGCCCGGTCTACGACCGCACCCGCGGCGTCGACGGCCGGGTGTCGATCGAGGTCGAGCCGGGCCTCGCCCACGACGCGGCGGGCACGATCGCCCAGGCGAGCGCGCTCTGGGCCACGGTGAACCGACCGAACGCGATGATCAAGATCCCCGCCACGGTCGAGGGCCTCGACGCCATCACGGCGAGCATCGCCGCCGGGATCAGCGTCAACGTCACGCTCATCTTCAGCCTCGAACGCCACCGCCAGGTGATCGACGCGTACCTCGCCGGGCTCGAGCTCGCCCATGCCGCCGGCCTCGACCTCACGACCATCCACTCGGTCGCCTCGTTCTTCGTGTCGCGGGTCGACACCGAGATCGACCGGCGCCTTGTCGCCCTCGGCACGCCGGAGGCCCTCGCCCTGAAGAGCCGGGCCGGCGTCGCGAACGCCCAGCTGGCCTGGGAACTGTTCCGGACCGCATTCGACGGCGAGCGGGCGCAGGCCCTCCTCGCCCTCGGCGCGCACGCCCAGCGCCCGCTCTGGGCCTCGACGGGCGTCAAGGACCCGACGGTGCCCGACACCCTCTACGTCACCGAACTCGTAGCGCGCGACGTCGTGAACACCATGCCCGAGAAGACGCTCCGCGCGACGGGCGACCACGGTGTGATCGTGGCCGACCGCGTTCCCGCTGGCCTCGACGACGCCCGCGCCGTGCTCGCGGCGCTTGCCGGACTCGGGATCTCCTACGACGAGGTGACCGCGCTGCTCGAGGCGGAGGGCGTGTCGAAGTTCATCGTCTCCTGGAACGAGCTGCTCGACACCGTGCAAGCGGCGCTCGACGCGGCGGTAGCCGCACAGACCGCCGCCTAGGAGCTACTCCGGGTCGCCCGTCCAGCCGAGGTTGCGGGCGACCTGCTCGAGGGTGGCGAGGGTCGTGGCGTAGTCGGCAGGGCTGACGTCCTGGGTCGCGGCGTCCCGGTTCACCGAGACGACCTCGGCGAGGCGCTGGTAGGCGGTCCGGCCGCGGTCGGTGATCGCGTACCCGGACTCCGATACCGTGACCCAGCCGCTCTCGACGAGTTCGGCGAGGTGCTCGACGACGGTCTCGCCCTCGGTATCGAGGAACGGAGCGACCTCGCGGGTGAGTTCGTCGACGGAGGCGGGGCCGCGGGACAGCATCCCGAGCAGCTGCCACTGCCGCCGCGTCACCCCGTGTTCCTCGAGGGTCGTCGCGAATTGCTCGTTGATCAGTTGGTCGACGAGCTTGAGCCAGTATCCGATCGGTCGCAGGTCAGTCATACCGACAGGATATTCACGGACCCGCCATCCGGATCGTTCTGTGAACCAATTCGACGGAGATTTCGCCTCGCGCGGCCCGAAAACGGCCTGCAACGTACAATCTCGGCAAAATCTCCGTCGAATCAGTTCGGGGTGCTGGTGACTCAGGCGTTCGCGCGGGAGGCCAGGGTGACAGCGCGGGCAGCGGCGAGTCCCTGCTCGAGGTCGGCCTTGAGGTCGACCACGTTCTCGATGCCGACGGACAGGCGCACGAGGCCGGGGGTGACGCCGCTCGTGAGCTGCTGCTCCGGGGTGAGCTGCGCGTGCGTGGTCGAGGCCGGGTGGATGACGAGCGAACGGACGTCACCGATGTTGGCCAGGTGGCTGAAGAGCTCGAGGTTGTCGACCAGCGCGCGGCCGGCATCCACCCCGCCCTTGAGCTCGAAGGAGACGACCGCGCCGACGCCCTTGGGCGCGTACTTGTTGGCCGTGGCGTACCAGGGGCTCGACGGCAGGCCGGCGTAGTTGACCGAGGCGATGTCGGGGTGGTTCTCGAGCCACTCGGCGATGTCCTGGGCGTTCTGCACGTGGCGCTCGATGCGCAGGCTCAGGGTTTCGATGCCCTGGATCAGCTGCCAGGCGCTCGCGGGGGCGATCGCGCTGCCGAGGTCGCGGAGCAGCTGCACGCGCGCCTTGATGATGTACGCGATGCCGTCGCCGACCGCGCCGGTGTAGCTGACGCCGTGGTACGACGGGTCGGGCTCGGTGAGGCCGGGGAACTTCTCGACGTTTTTCGACCATTCGAAGGTGCCGCCGTCGACGATGACGCCGCCGATGATCGTGCCGTGGCCGCCGAGGAACTTGGTGGCGGAGTGCACGATGATGTCGGCGCCGTGCTCGAAGGGGCGGATCAGGTACGGGGTCGCGATCGTGCTGTCGACGATGAGCGGCACGCCGTTCTCGTGCGCGACGTCGGCGACGAGCGAGATGTCGAGCACGTTGATCTTGGGGTTGCCGATCGTCTCGGCGAAGAACAGCTTGGTGTTCGGGCGCACGGCGCGGGCCCACTCCGCCGCGTCGTCCTGGTCCTCGACGAAGGTCGTCTCGATGCCGAGCTTGGCGAGGGTGTACTTGAAGAGGTTGTAGGTGCCGCCGTAGATCGAGCTCGAGGAGACGATGTGGTCGCCGGCCTGGGCGATGTTGAGCACGGCGAAGGTCGACGCGGCCTGGCCGGAGGCGAGGAGAAGCGCCGCGGTGCCGCCTTCGAGCGCGGCGATGCGCTCTTCGACGACGGCCTGGGTCGGGTTCATGATGCGGGTGTAGATGTTGCCGAACTCGGCGAGGGCGAAGAGGTTCTGGGCGTGCTGCGCGTTGTTGAACACGTAGGACGTGGTCTGGTAGATCGGGGTGGCGCGCGCGTTGGTGACCGGGTCGGGGTGCGCGCCCGAGTGCACCTGCTTGGTTTCGAACTGCCAGGCGGCCGCGTTGTCGCTCATGAAGAACTCCCTGTAATCCGTGACGAGCGTGGACCGTCCAACGCTCTTGGGTGCGAGTTTAGGCACGCGTTCGCGGGGGCGGCAATGCGGGCGAAACACGGCGTCATCTGGCGGGTGTGACCCGGGTGCGCCGGCGGCGGAGCGTGCGCAACGTGCGGCGAGCAGAATGGGTGGATGCAGCAGGAGATTGCGCGCGCGGAAACGACCGACGGCACCGGCGTGGCATACGCCTCGGCCGGCTCCGGTCGGCCGCTCGTGTACGTCGCCGGGTGGCTCAGCCACCTCGAGCTCAGCTGGCAGCTGCCCGAGGAACGGGCATTCTACGAGAGCCTGGCGGCGGACCATCGACTCATCCGGTACGACCGCGCCGGATGCGGCCTGTCGGCTCCGACGAGCCGGCCGCCGTCGATGGACTTCGAGCTGGAGCAACTCGCCGCGGTCGTCGCGACGCTCGGCCCCGAGCCGTTCGACCTCATCGGCACGTCGATGGGCGCGCTGGTCGCCGTGGCGTGGGCGGCGGCGCATCCGGACACCGTGCGGCGGCTCGTGCTGTACGGCGGCTGGGCATCCGGCGCGGCGGTCGCCCCGCTCGGCGTGCGCGAGCACGTCCTCGGGCTGATCGAGACGCACTGGGGACTCGGGTCCGACGTGCTCACCGACATCTTCGCGCCCGACGCCGCTGCCACGATGCGCGCCCGATTCGGCCGCTACCAACGAGCCTGCTCGACGGCCGTGACCGCGCGGGCGATGCTGGCGCTGTGCTACGACCTCGAGGTCACGGGCCTTCTCGGCCAGGTGCGCACCCCGACGCTCGTGGTGCACCGCGCCGACGACCGCGCCGCCCCCGTCGCGCAGGCCACGGCGCTCGCGGAGGGCATCGCCGGGGCGCGGCTCGTCGTGCTTCCCGGTCGCTCACACCTGCCGTACGCCGGGGACGCCCATGAGCTCGTCGTGACCGTGCGTCGCTTCCTCGGCGCGCGTGCCCCGCAGCGCGGGCCCCGGACCCTGACGCCTCGCCAGAGCGAGGTTGCGGCGTTGATCAGTGAGGGCTGCACGAACCGCGAGATTGCCGTGCGGCTGGGAATCGACGAACGGTCGGCAGAGGGCCACGTCGAACGGATTCGGCTGCGCTTCGGCTTTCGATCGCGGGCACAGGTCGCCGCGTGGTACGCCACCCACCGGGACCGGACGGAACCGCCCAAGTGAGGTAGTTTCCCGCCTGACCGTGCGCGCCGGATCCCGCACGCTGGTGGGATGAATCACGACACAGACACAGACACAGACACAGACACTGACACGGGTACGGCTGCCTCGGCCTCCGCCCCATCGATCTGGCACGGTGACGTCTCGTTGCGCGTCCTCGAGGACATGGGCAGGGACTGTCTCATCGAGACGCTCGGCATCGAACTCACCGACGTCGCGCCCGACGCCCTGCGGGGGCGGATGCCCGTGGACGCCCGTACGACACAGCCGGCGGGGGTGCTGCACGGCGGCGCGTCCGTCGCCTTTGCGGAGACGCTCACGTCGATCGCGGGATACCTCGCGATCGATCGACACCGTTTCCACGTGGTGGGGATTGAGATCAACGCCAACCACCTCCGGCCCGTCGCGAGCGGATGGGTGACGGGAGTCGCCCGCCCGATCCATCTCGGTGCGCGAGTCCAGGTCTGGGAGGTGAGGATCAGCGATGGCCGCGAGCGTCTCGTCTGCGTTTCGCGGTGCACGCTCGCGGTGATCGACAGGCCGAGCGATTACGTCTCACCGGAATTGCGCCGCCCGAGGAGCTGATCGCCGAACCGGGCGCCCAGGCGAGCGAGGGTGGCGCGCACGACCCGAAAACACGGCGTCACGTACCGGGTGCGCACCGGGTGCCGTTCGTGCCGTCAGAATGGGACCATGGCAAATAAGCGAGTTGTGGTGACCGGTGCGAGTTCGGGAATCGGGGCGGCAACGGTACGACTGTTCCGGGCGCACGGCTGGGACGTCGTCGGCGTCGCCCGGCGCGCCGACCGGCTCGCGGCGCTCGCCGAGGAAACCGGCGCGGACGTCTTCACCGCAGACCTGACGGTGCAGGCCGATGTCGACGCCCTCCGCGACTATCTCGCGGCATCCGGCCCCGTGCACGCCCTCGTGAACAACGCCGGCGGCGCCCGCGGCCTCGACAGTGTCGAGACGGCCCCGGTCGAGGACTGGGCCTGGATGTTCGAGATCAACGTGCTCGCGGTCAAGCGGGTTACGAGCGCCGTGCTTCCGCTGCTGCGGGCGACCCTGCGAGAAGAGGCCGCAGGCAACCCAGCGGATGCCGCGGGCAGCGCAGACATCGTCACGGTCACCTCGATCGCCGGTCACGTCGCGTACCTCGGCGGTGGCGGCTACAACGCAGCGAAGTTCGCGGCCCACGCCCTCGTTGAGGTGCTGCGGCTCGAACTCAACGGCGAGCCGATCCGGGTGA
This sequence comes from Cryobacterium zhongshanensis, assembly GCF_022760445.1. NCBI lineage: Bacteria > Bacillati > Actinomycetota > Actinomycetes > Micrococcales > Microbacteriaceae > Cryobacterium > Cryobacterium zhongshanensis. The sequence goes on from NZ_JALGAR010000008.1 coordinate 70,800, forward strand.
TCGAGATCGCGCCCGGAATGGTCAAGACCGAGGAATTCGGTCTGGTCCGCTTCGGCGGCGACCCGGAGAAGGCCGCTGCCGCATACGTCGGCGTGGAGAACCCGCTCACCGCGGAGGACATCGCCGAGACGATCGTGCTGAGCGTCGAGCTGCCCGCCCACGTCAACCTCGACCTGATCACGGTCAAGCCGGTCGCACAGGCGGCCCCCACGCGCGTCGCGCGAGGGCCCCTCGTCCCGAAGGACTGACCCGCGGCATCCGCTGCCCGCACTCACGCAGCGCCCGCCGGTTTGTCCGCCGGTTTGTGTTCCGAATTCAGGAGTTGAGGCTGATCTGGGCCGGTCTGGCCCCGTTTCGGGCCGGAAAAGCCCTCAACTCCTGAATTCGGAACAGCGGATGCCTAGTGCTCGACGGCCTTCTCGGCGCCGTGGCCGGTGAGGGAGCGGACCGACATCTCGGCGGCGAGCAGGGGGTCTTCCTTGCGGGTGCTCGTGACCGAGCCGAGCCAGCCGAGGAAGAACCCGATCGGGATCGAGACGATGCCGGGGTTGCTGAGCGGGAACCACGCGAAGTTGACCCCCGCGCCGAACATCGAGGTGGGCGTGCCGGAGAACACCGGCGAGAAGACGATCAGGATCATCGCCGCTGCGAGGCCGCCGTACATGCTCCAGACCGCACCGCGCGTGGTGAAACCGCGCCAGAACAGCGAGTAGAGGATCGTCGGGAGGTTCGCGCTCGCCGCGACGGCGAAGGCGAGCGCCACGAGGAACGCGATGTTCTGGCCCTGCACGCCGATGCCGCCCGCGATCGCGAGGATGCCGATCACGATGACGGTGCGGCGTGCGACCTTGACCTCGCTGTCCGGGTCGCCCTTGCCCTTCTTGATCACGCTCATGTAGATGTCGTGCGCGAAGGACGTCGCCGCGGTGATCGTGATGCCGGCGACGACCGCGAGGATCGTCGCGAAGGCGATCGCCGAGATGAAGCCGAGCAGGAGCGGCCCGCCGAGCGCGAGCGACAGGAGCGGCGCCGCCGAGTTGACCCCGCCCGGTGCCGCCGCGATCACGTCGGCGCCGACGAGGGCCGCAGCGCCGAAGCCGAGCACGAGGGTGAACAGGTAGAACGCGCCGATCAGCCAGATCGCCCAGACCACGGAGCGACGGGCCTCCTTGGCACTCGGGACGGTGTAGAAGCGCATCAGGACGTGCGGCAGGCCCGCGGTGCCGAGCACGAGCGCGATCGCGAGCGAGATGAAGTCGAGCGGGTTGTGACCGTACTTGAGGCCCGGCACGAGGATGGCCTCCGCCGGCTTGCTGATCGAGGCCGCCACGGCGCTGTCGAGCAGCGCCGAGAAGTTGAACCCGTTGATCGCGAGCACCCAGATCGTCATGGCGAAGGCGCCGATGATGAGAAGGAACGCCTTGATGATCTGCACCCAGGTGGTGCCCTTCATCCCGCCGATCAGCACGTAGAGGATCATCAGACCGCCGACGACGACCACGACGACCGACTGGCCGAGCTTGTCGTTGATGCCGAGCAGAAGGGACACGAGTCCGCCGGCGCCGGCCATCTGCGCGAGGAGGTAGAAGAAGCACACGGCGAGGGTCGTCGTGGCCGCCGCGACCCGGACCGGGCCCTGCTTGAGCCGGAAGGAGAGCACATCGGCCATCGTGTACTTGCCCGTGTTGCGCATCAGCTCAGCGACGAGCAGGAGCGCGACGAGCCAGGCGACGAGGAACCCGATCGAGTACAGGAAGCCGTCGTAGCCGCTGATCGCGATCGCGCCGACGATGCCGAGGAAGGACGCCGCCGAGAGGTAGTCTCCCGCGATCGCGAAGCCGTTCTGCGGCCCGGTGAACGACCGTCCGCCGGTGTAGTAGTCCGCGGCGGAGCGGTTGTTGCGGCCGGCCCGGATCACGACGATCAGGGTGACGGCCACGAAGGCGAGGAAAATCGAGATGTTCAGGACGGGGTTGGTCTCCGTGGCCTTCGCGGCGGCCTGGACGATCATGGTGTCGGCGCTCATTTCTGCTCCATCTTTTCGAGCTCGGCGCGGAGCGCGGCGCCCATCGGGTCGAGGGTCTTGTTCGAGAAGGACACGTACCACATGGTGATCGCGAAGGTCGTGACGAACTGGCCGAGGCCGAGCACGACGCCGAGGTTGACGCTTCCGACGACCTGGATGGCCATGAAGGCCGGCGCGTATGCGGCGACGAGCACGAACCCGAAGTACCAGACCAGGAAGAACACGGCGAGCGGGATCACGAACCGGTTCCTCCTTCGCTTCAGTTCGAGGAAGCGCGGCGATTGGGCGAAAGCGACGTAGTCGATCGACGACGGCGTCGCTCCCGGTCGTGCATCTCTCAGTGATTCCGTCATGGGGGCTCCTTTGCTCCGGTGAGGATGAGGCTGGATGGTGCAGGGGTGGTGCGGTCTGGGGGTCAGTGCGTGTGGGCGGTGCCGTGCACGGCGAGCTTCAGCGCGTCGAGCACGGTCGGGTCCTCGATGGTCGGTGGCACCGTGTACGGCTCGCCGTCGACGATCTGGCGGATCGTCTTGCGCAGGATCTTGCCCGAGCGGGTCTTCGGCAGCCGATCGAGGATCGTCACGTCCCGGAAGGCGGCGACCGGGCCGACGTGCTCCCGCACGAGACCGACGAGTTCCTTGGCGAGGGTGTCGTGGTCGATCCTCGCCCCCGCCTTGAGTGTCACGAAGCCCGCGGCGCGCTGGCCCTTGAGCGGGTCGTGCACGCCGAGCACGGCGCACTCCGCGACCGCAGGATGCAGGGTGAGCACCTCCTCGAGGGATCCGGTCGACAGCCGGTGACCGGCCACGTTGATCACGTCGTCGGTGCGGCCCATCACGTAGAGGTAGCCGTCCGTGTCGACGTGGCCCGAGTCGCCCGTCGCGTAATAGCCGGGGAATGCGGAGAGGTAGGCGTTCCGGTACCGGTCCGTGCTTCCCCAGATTCCGAGCAGGGTGCCGGGCGGGAGCGGCAGGCGGATGGCGATGTTGCCCTCCTTGCCCGCCTTCGTCACGGGCCGGCCCTTCGAGTCGAGGATCTCGACGGCATAGCCCGCGACCGGGAACGTCGCAGATCCCGGCTTCGTCGGGATCTCCTCGATGCCGCGCGGGTTCGCGCAGATCGCCCAGCCGGTCTCGGTCTGCCACCAGTGGTCGATCACCGGGCAGTGCAGCCCGTCGTTCGCCCAGTGGTACGTCTCAGGGTCGAGTCGCTCCCCGGCGAGGAAGAGGCCGGTCAGGCTCGACACGTCGTACTTCTTCAGCTCGGCGAGCTCGGGGTCGACCCGGCGGATGGCCCGGATCGCGGTCGGCGCGGTGAAGAGCACGGTGACCCGGTAGTCCTCCACGACCCGCCAGAAGGCGCCGGCGTCGGGGGTGCCGATCGGTTTGCCCTCGTAGATCACGGTCGTCGCCCCGACGAGGAGCGGCGCGTAGACGATGTAGGAGTGCCCGACGACCCAGCCGACGTCGGAGGCGGCCCAGAAGACGTCGCCGGGGCCCGCGGCGTAGATGTTGCGCATCGACCAGGCGAGCGCGACGGCATGGCCGCCGTTGTCGCGGACGATGCCCTTCGGGTTCCCCGTCGTTCCCGAGGTGTAGAGGATGTAGAGCGGGTCCTCGGAGCGGAGGCTCACGGGTTCGGCCGGGGTCGCGGCATCCTCTTCGGTCGCCCAGTCGAGCCACGTGACCGGTCCCTCGCCGGCGTAGTCGGCCGCACTCCCGGGGATCGACTCGCGGTCCCGCACGATCACGGTGCGCACCGATCCGGTCGACCGGTCGAGCGCCTTCTTGACGAGCGGCAGGTACTCGACGACGCGGCCGGGCTCGAGCCCGCCCGACGCGGTCACGATCACGGTGGGACGGGCGTCGTCGATCCGCACGGCGAGTTCGCTCGCCGCGAAACCGCCGAAGACCACGGAGTGCACGGCGCCGATCCTGGCGCACGCGAGCATCGCGACGATCGCCTCCGGGATCATCGGCAGGTAGACGATCACCCGGTCGCCGACGCCGACACCCTGGGCGCGCAGTACCCCGGCGAACCGGGAGACGCGTTCGAGCAGCCGGCTGTAGCTGATGCTGACCCGGGTGCCGCTCATCGCGGAGTCGTAGATGACCGCGGCCCGGTCGCCGTGGCCGGCGAGCACGTGCCGGTCGAGGGCGTTGTAGCTCGTGTTGAGCTCGCCGTCCGGGAACCAGCGCCAGAGCCCGGGCTCGCGTTCCTCCAGCGCGGTGCGCGGCGGCACGGTCCAGTCGATGAAAGCTGATGCCTCGAGCCAGAAGTCGGCGCGGGTCGCGGCATCCGTCGAGCGCAGCCAGGAGTCGCGGTAGCTCCCCGCCGTGCCTGTCGCTGTGTATGTCACTGTGAACCTCCCCATTGAAGCTCCTATGTATACATAGAATTCAGGAAGTCTTGCACACGCCGGGTAAAAAGGGAATAGCATGGCGTCTGTGTATACAGAAACCCCAATGGCGGGGATCACCGGTTCCACGACTGCACCCACCGCCCCACCGGCGGCCGCAGCGGTCAGCGCGAGCGAACGCGCCTACCGGCAGCTGCGCGACGAAATCCTCGACGGAGTCCTCGCCCCGGGCGCCGGTCTCCTCGAGGTCGAGCAGTCCGACCGCATCGGCGTCTCGCGTACCCCCCTCCGGGCCGCCATCGCCCGCCTGATCGCCGACGGGCTCGTCGCCGGCCGCGCCGGCCGCGGCTTCATGGTCACGGAGATGTCCGTCGACAGCATCCACGAACTGTACGAACTCCGTCGCGCCCTCGAGGAGCACGCGGCCAGGATCGCGGCGACCAGGCGCGACCCCCACGTCTTCCTCGAGCTGCGCGACCAGTTCCGCACGGCACCCGAACTGTTGCTGCAGGGCGAGGCCGGCCTGCACCGGTACTACGAGCTCATCGACGACTTCGACGACGCGCTCGACGCGGCCGTCGGCAACCCGTTCCTCGTCACAGCGCTCGCCAACGTGCGCACCCACCTCGCCAGGATCCGCAGGCTCGCCAGGCACAATCCGGCCCGGCTGCGGGCGGCGGCGGCCGAGCACCTCCTGATCATCGAGGCCATCGTCGCCGGCGACACCTCGCTCGCCGCCCATGCCACCCATGTCCACCTTCACCAGAGCCTCAGCAACGTCCTCGCCGCGCTCGAGGCGAACCCGGCCGCCCAGGCCGACTGAAACACCACCCACCCGAAACCACCGCCCAACCGAACCACCGCCCAACCGAACCACCGAAGGGAACCCTGTGCAGTTTCACGATGTTCGAGTCCACCGCAGCGACGAAGACCTGGCCCGCACGGACCAGCTCGCCTGGAAGATCGCCGAGTGCGCAGCCGACCCGGTGGAGGTCTCCGCCGAGGTGACCGAGATGATCATCAACCGGGTCATCGACAATGCCGCGGTCGCAGCGGCCTCGCTCACGCGGCGACCGGTCGTCGCCGCGCGCTCACAGGCGCTCGCGCATCCGCGTTCCTTCAACGGCGTCGGCGCGACCGTGTTCGGCGAACAGCGTTCCCGCCGGGTCTCGCCGGAATGGGCGGCCTGGGCCAACGGCGTCGCCGTCCGCGAACTGGACTACCACGACACCTTCCTCGCCGCCGAGTACTCCCACCCCGGCGACAACATCCCGCCGGTCCTCGCCGTCGCCCAGCACCTCGCCGTCACCCGCGGCCTGACCGGGCGGGACCTCGTGCGCGGAATCGCGACCGGCTACGAGGTCCAGATCGACCTCGTGCGGGCGATCAGCCTGCACGCGCACAAGATCGACCACGTCGCCCACCTCGGCCCGTCGGCCGCCGCCGGGATCGGCACCCTGCTCGGCCTCGACACCGAGACGATCTTCCAGGCCATCGGCCAGGCTCTGCACACCACAACGGCCACCCGGCAGTCCCGCAAGGGTGAGATCTCGAGCTGGAAGGCGTACGCCCCCGCGTTCGCCGGCAAGATGGCCGTCGAGTCCGTCGACCGCGCCATGCGCGGCGAGACGAGTCCGACCCCGATCTACGAGGGCGAAGACGGCGTCATCGCGTGGCTCCTCGACGGTCCGGAGGCTTCCTACCAGGTAGCCCTGCCCGGCCGGGGTGAGGCCAAGCGGGCCATCCTGGACAGTTACACGAAGGAACACTCCGCCGAGTACCAGGCCCAGGCGCTCATCGACCTCGCCCGCAAGCTCTACCGCGAGCACCCTGAACTCGCCGACCCGGCCAATATCACCCGGATCGTGATCCACACGAGCCACCACACCCACAACGTGATCGGCTCCGGTGCGAACGACCCGCAGAAGTACGACCCGAGTGCGACCAGGGAGACCCTCGACCACTCGATCCCGTATATCTTCACCGTCGCACTGCAGGACGGCAGCTGGCACCACGTCGACTCCTACCGGCCGGAACGCGCGAGCCGCGCGGACACCATCGCCCTCTGGAACAAGGTCACGACCGAGGAAGACGTCGAGTGGACCCGGCGCTACCACTCGCTCGACCCCGCCGAGAAGGCCTTCGGCGGCCGGGTCGAGATTGAGCTGGCCAATGGCAAGCGGATCGTCGACGAGCTCGCCGTCGCCGACGCGCATCCGCTCGGCGCGCAGCCCTTCGGCCGGGCGGAGTACATTGACAAGTTCCGTACGCTCGCCGCGGGCGTGCTCGAGGAGGGCGAGATCCTGCGCTTCCTCGACGCCGCCGAACGGCTTCCCGACCTCGCCGCCGACGACCTCGACCAGCTCACCATCGTGGCCCGCAACGGCCTGCTCACCTCGGTCCCCATCCCGAATGGAATCTTCTGATGTTGTATTCGACACGCACCCCCGCCGCCAAGCGCGAGGGTTTCCGCCGTGACCTGGCCAGCGGACGCCTGCTCCGGTTCCCCGGGGCATTCAACCCGCTCTCCGCCCGCCTGATCGAGGCGAAGGGGTTCGAGGGCGTCTACATCTCGGGCGCCGTGCTCTCCGCCGACCTCGGCCTGCCCGACATCGGCCTGACCACCCTCACCGAGGTCGCCGGGCGCAGCCAGCAGATCGCCCGGATGACCGACCTGCCCGCGATCGTCGACGCCGACACCGGCTTCGGCGAGCCGATGAACGTCGCCCGCACCGTGCAGACCCTCGAGGACGCCGGGCTCGCCGGCATGCACATCGAAGACCAGGTCAACCCGAAGCGCTGCGGCCATCTCGACGGCAAGCAGGTCGTCGACCTCGAGACGGCGAGCAAGCGCATCCGTGCCGCCGTCGACGCCCGCAGGGACCCGAACTTCCTCGTGATGGCGCGCACCGACATCCGCGCGGTCGACGGCCTCGCCGCGGCCGTCGACCGGGCGAAGGCACTCGTCGACGCGGGCGCCGACGCGATCTTCCCGGAGGCGATGGCGTCTCTCGCCGAATTCGCGGCGATCCGTGCGGCCGTCGACGTGCCGGTGCTCGCGAACATGACCGAGTTCGGCAAGGGGGAGTTGTTCACGGTGCAGCAGCTCGCCGATGTCGGGATGAACCTGGTGATCTTCCCCGTCTCGCTGCTGCGCCTCGCGATGGGGGCCGCCGACCGCGGCCTCGACGCGATCATCGAACACGGCTCGCTCGAGTCGATGCTGCCCGAGATGCAGCACCGTTCGACGCTCTACGAACTGCTCGACTACGAGTCGTACAATCACTTCGACTCCGGCGTCTTCAACTTCACCCTCAACCCCACCCTTCCCGCGTAACCACGCACTCGCCGCACGCAAAGGAGCGACATGAGCCAGAACGAACCAGCCGTCACCGAACCGACGGTCTACAAGGGCCTCGCCGGAATCGTGGTCGACCGCACCCGCGTCTCCAAAGTCAACGACCTGTCGAACTCCCTGCTCTACCGGGGCTACCCCGTGCAGGAACTCGCCGCGCAGAAGAGCTTCGAGGAGGTCACCTACCTGCTCTGGAACGGCGAACTGCCGACGCCGGATGAACTCGCCGCCTTCGAGGACGAGGAGCGGTCGCTCCGCCACCTCCAGCCCGCCGTGCGCCGCGTGATCGACGAGCTTCCCCTGACCGCGCACCCGATGGACGTCGTGCGGACCGCCGTGAGCCTGATCGGCGCCTTCGACCCGCAGGTCGACGACGCCTCCCCGGAGGCGAACAAGGCCAAGGGCCTGCGGCTCTGGTCCCAGATGCCCGCGATCGTCGCGTACGACCAGCGCCGCCGCCACGGGCTCGAGCCGATCGAACCGCGCGACGACCTCGGCTACTCGGCGAACTTCCTGTTCATGACCTTCGGCGAGGTGCCCGAACTCGTCGTGGTCGAGGCCTTCGACGTGTCGATGATCATGTACGCCGACCACTCCTTCAACGCATCGACCTTCACGGCGCGGGTGATCACCTCCACGATGAGCGACCTGCACTCGGCGATCACCGGGGCCGTCGGCGCCCTCAAGGGCGCGCTGCACGGCGGCGCCAACGAAGCCGTCATGCACATTTTCGAGCAGATCGGCCTCGGCGAAGGCTCCGGCGAGCGGGCGGATGCCTGGCTCACGGCGACCCTCGACGCGCACCAGAAGGTGATGGGTTTCGGCCACCGCGTCTACAAGCACGGCGACTCCCGGGTGCCGACGATGAAGACCGCGCTGCTCACCCTGGTCGAGCACTACCAGCGCCCTGACCTGATCGAGCTCTACGAGCGCCTCGCAGCGGGGATGAAGGAGCGCACCGGAATCCTGCCGAACCTCGACTACCCGTCGGGGCCGGCGTACTACCTGATGGGCTTCGACAACCTGACGTTCACGCCCATCTTCGTGGCCTCCCGGATCGCCGGCTGGACCGCGCACATCATGGAGCAGACCGCCTCGAACTCCCTGATCCGGCCGCTCTCGCTCTACGACGGGCACCCGGAACGGCATCTGCCCGCTGCAGCGGAACCCGACCTGCAACCGGCCGGTGACCTACCATTGGACAATGGCATTCGAAGCAGACGACTCAGCAACTGACACGCCCGGCATCCAGCGGGAAATTCTCGGCTGGGAGGACTTCGCCAACGCCTCGCGGCAACTGGCCGTCGACGTGCTGTCGAGCGGATTCCGCCCGGACGTCGTGATCGCGATCGCGCGCGGCGGACTGCTGCTCGCGGGCGCGATGTCGTACGCGCTCGGCACCAAGAACTGCGGCAGCATCAACGTGCAGTTCTACACCGGGGTCGACGAACGCCTGCCGGAACCCGTGCTCTCCGGGCCGATGCTCGACGCGCCCGCGCTCGCCGGCCTCAGCGTGCTGCTCGTCGACGACGTCTCCGACTCCGGACGCACCCTCGCCCTCGTGCTGGCCATGCTGCGCGAGTCCGCTGCCGAGGTGCGCTGCGCGACCCTGTACACCAAGCCGCGCACGGTCCTCATCCCGGACTACACCTGGCGCGAGACCGACGACTGGATCGTGTTCCCGTGGTCTGCCCTGCCGATCGTCGACGCGCCAGAGGTGACGGCGCTGCTCGCCCCCATCGTCGCGACCGTCGTCGCTCCCGCAGTCGCTCCCGCAGTCGCTCCCGCAGTCGCTCCCGCAGTCGCTCCCGCAGTCGCGGATGCTGTCGCCGGCGTCGTCGCATGAGCATCCACCTCGTCGGCGGTGGCTGGGCCCCCACGCACAGCGCGGCCGTGTTCGGGCCGTTCCTCGCCGAGGCGACCGTGCGTGCCACGGCGGCCGGTCGCGACGAACCCCGGATCGCGATCATCGCCGTGCGCGCCCCAGGCACCGCCGGCCTCGACGACGTTGTCGACGACGCTGCCCAGCACGCCGCCAGGCTCGCGGAAGCGCTCGGCACTGCGGGAGTCTTCGAGGCGAAGATCACCGAACTCGCACTGAGCGACGCGGCGACCCTGCCCGCGATCGCGGACGTCGACGGCATCCTCGTCGGCGGCGGGCTCACTCCCGCCTACCTCGCCGCACTCACCCCGATCGCCGGCGAGATCCGCCGCCAGGTGTCCGCCGGCGTACCGTACCTCGGCTACTCCGCCGGCGCCATGATCGCCGCGGAGCGCGCCCTCGTCGGAGGCTGGCGCCTCGGCGAGGTCGAGGTCAGCGCCGAAGCGGCCGCGGAAGGCCTCGACGAACTCACCATCCAGCCCGGCATCGGCCTGCTCGACGTCACCGTCGACGTGCACGCCGCCCAGTGGGGTACCCTGTCCCGGCTGATCGCCGCAACGGAAGCCGGCCTCATCGACGGCGGCCTCGCCGTCGACGAGAACACCGCGCTCATCGTTGGGGAGGGCGCCCTCCGCGTCGTCGGCGCCGGCAGCGTCTGGCGGGTCAGCCAGTCCGAGAACGGCGTCCTCGTCAGCACCTTCGGCGCCTAAGCAGTGATCGACCCGGCAGGGATCGACCCCGGCTGGTCAGCGGCCCTCGCCCCCGCGGCGGGCGCGCTCGCCCAGGCCACCGGTTTCCTCGACGCGGAGTCGGCCGCCGGGCGGCCCTGGCTGCCGGAGCCTGCGAACGTGCTGCGCGCCTTCCTCTCCCCGTTCCAGGAGGTGCGCGTGCTCCTGGTCGGCCAGGACCCGTATCCGACGCCGGGGCATCCCCTCGGCCTCGCCTTCGCGGTCGACCCTGCCGTGCGGCCCCTGCCGCGGAGCCTCGTGAACATCGGCGCCGAGCTCCAGTCGGACGTCGGAGTCACCCTGCGCACCGGGGACCTCTCCGCCTGGTCCGCCCAGGGCGTGCTGCTGCTCAACCGGGTGCTGACCGTGCGCGCCGGCGAGCCGGGTTCGCACCGCGGGCACGGCTGGGAGGCCGTCACGGACCAGGCCATCCGCGCGCTCGTCGCCCGCCGCACGCCACTCGTCGCGATCCTGTGGGGAAAGGACGCCGCGAAGCTGCGACCGTTGCTCGCGGACACTCCCGTGATCGAGTCTGCGCATCCGAGCCCGCTGTCCGCGCGGCGCGGCTTCTTCGGGTCGAGGCCGTTCAGCCGCGCGAACGACCTCCTCGTCGCGCAGGGCGCGGCACCCGTCGACTGGACTCTCGGGTAGCGCTCTCGGGTAGCGCTCTCGGGTAATCTGGAAGTCCGTGTGAGGAGCCAGCCATGCTTGAAGAGGAATACCAGCCGCGCCGGCAGTTGCCCAGGCACCTGCGCCCGGCGCCGGAGACCGAGGCTCCGTTCGAGTACTCGATGCGGGACGCGCTCATCACCGACCTCCCGTACATCCGGGAGATCTACAACTATTACGTCGCGAACAGCACGGTCACCTTCGACGTGGACCCGATGACTCTCGCCGCCTGGCGCAGCAAGTTCTACTACCTCGGCAAGCTCGGCATGCCCTTCATCGTGGCCGTGTCGCCGGCCGGTCAGATCCTCGGCTATGCGCTCGTCACGCCGTGGAAGGAGAAGCGCGCGTTCCGCTTCACCGTCGAGAACTCGATCTACCTCGGAGCGGCCTCGACCGGGAAGGGCCTCGGCCGGGTGCTCCTCGGCGAACTCATCACCCGCTCCAAGGACGCCGGCCTCAAGGAGATCATCGCCGTCATCGCCGACCAGGGCGCCGACGCCTCGATCAAGCTGCACCTCGACTTCGGGTTCAAGGAGATCGGCCGGATGGGCAAGGTCGGCTTCAAGTTCGACCGCTGGCTCGGAACCGTGCTGCTCCAGAAGAGCCTGAAGTAAACCCGGTGACCGACCAGGAAATCTCGTTCGAACCGCCGAAGCGCCACACCGTGCTGCGGTCCTTCGCCGGACATCTCGAAGCACCGCCGGAGACCGTGTTCGTGCGGCTGCTCGCGGCGCTGATGCCGGAACCGAGCGCGGGTGCTGTCGCGATCGGCCGGCATTTCCGCGCCGATCCCGCCGAGCGCCTGATCGTGGTGCAGGGGAACTGGTGGTACCGCGGCGAGTACCGCGTACTCGCAGAGGACGAGGGGTCGCTCGTGCAGTACGAGATCGTCAACGTCGCGCAGGCATTCCACACCGCCGGGGCGCTCACCGCCCGATCGACGCTTCGGGCGGCGCCCCGCGCGTTCCAGGACCTGCTCACGACGGTCGCAGGCCCGCTCGCCCACTGAGGTCAGGGCGCGAGGTGCAGCGTGAGCTCCGGTCTGCCGAGCAGCACCGCGAGCACGGATGCCCCGAGCCCGCCGACGAGAAGCAGCCCCGGATGGGCGAGCCCCACGACCGTGGCCCGCACGCGCGGCCTGGTCCGCAGGAACTCCTCCGGAACCGCGTGCGCCGCGGGCACCTCGCGCCAGCCGCGTAACCGCCGCAGGAACCAGCTGCACCGCACGACGAACGCCATCCACAGCACGAGCAGCACCACCGGGATCGCCGCGAGCATGAGCGCGAAGCCGAGCCCGGTCACCGCGGCGTCGTCGTCGTGTGCCGCGGCCTGGATCGTCGTCGAGATCGACGAACTCGCGACCACCGACACGCTCCAGACCAGGAATGCCGCGCACAGTGTGAGGAACCGCACGAAGAAATGGCCGAGGACCGAGTCGTTCCCGGGCGGCAGGTGATCACGCGGCGTTGCCGCGAGCAGCCACAGCGTCGCGCAAAGGGCTGGCAGGGAGGCCAGCAGCACGACCGCATACCAGCCTGGGTCCGGTACCCAGGGCGCGAGGGCATCTGAAGCGACCACGACGCCCCAGAGGGCCAGCCAGGCCCAGCCCGACCGCAGCGGATGCCGCACGAGCCACGCCGGCAGCATCCGCTCGAGCACCGCAGTCATGCGCACACTGTACTCGCGAGGTGTGCCGGGGCTCGAGACCCGGTGCGGGACTACTCGCGGAGCGCCGGGCGCGACGGCCACCAGAACCGGTCGCCGGTCAGGAAGACGAGCGCGGGAACCACGAGGGTGCGCACGAGCAGGGTGTCGAGCAGCACGCCGAGGCAGACGATCACGCCGATCTGCGCGAGCGCGACGACCGGGAGCACCCCGAGCACGACGAAGACCGCCGCGATCAGGATGCCGGCGCTCGTGATCACCGCTCCGGTCGAGGAGAGGGCGCGAACCATGCCCTCCCGGGTGCCGTGCAGCCGGGCCTCCTCCCGCGCCCGCGTCGTGAGGAAGATGTTGTAGTCCACACCCAGCGCGACAAGGAACAGGAACGCGAACAGCACGACGTTCGTATTGAACGCCGGGAACCCGAGCAGGTTCTGGAAGATCAGGTTCGAGGCGCCGAGGCTCGCGAAGAACGTCGCGAGCACGCTCGCGATCAGCAGCACCGGGGCGACGAGCGAGCGGAGCAGCAGGGCGAGGATCCCGAAGACGATCGCGAGGATCATCGGCAGGATCAGGTCCTGGTCGCGCTGCGAGCTCGTGCGGGTGTCGAGGGCCGTCGCGTCGGTGCCGCCGACGAGGGTGTCTGCGACGGGGCCGCCGGCATCGGCGTACGCGCTCCGGAGCGACGTGATCGTCGCGAAGGTCGTCTCGCTGCCCGGTTCGCTCCCGAGCGACAGGTTGAGGCGGGTGAGCCCGTTCGCGCTCTCCCCGGTCTGCACCGCGGCGACGCCGGTCGTGGCGGTCGCGAGGCTCGCGGCCTCGGTGGCCGCGGCGTCCGGCGTCAGCACGACGGTCTGGCTGGTGAGCCCCGACGAGAACGACGCGTCGACGATCGCCTGCGCCTGCACCGATTCGGGGTTGCCGAGCAGCTGGTCGGCCTGAGAGAGTCCGACGGATGCCCCGATCAGCCCGAGACTGAGGGCGCCGAGTCCGAGAGCGGAGCCGACGATGATCGCAACGGGGCGGCGGGCGACGCCGCGGCCGAGCTTGGACCAGAATCCGGTGTGCACGCGGGGCGATGCGGGGTCGTAGCGGGGGACGAACGGCCAGAACAGCCCGCGGCCGCAGACGACGAGGGCGGCGGGCAGCACGATGAGGGCGAACAGGATCGCGATGACGACCCCGATCGCGCACGCGAAACCGAGTGCGCGGTTGCCGGAGAGTTCGGCGAAGAGCAGGGTCAGCAGGCTGAGCGCGACGGTCCCGCCGCTCGCCGCGATTGCGGGACCGGCGCTCCGTACGGCGATCCGCATCGCCTCGTTCCTGCTCTCCGTGTGCAGCAGTTCCTCGCGGTAACGGGCGACGAGGAGCAGCGCGTAGTTGGTGCCGGCGCCGAAGACGAGCACGGACTGGATGCCCGACACGCTCGCGTCCAGGGTGATCCCGAACGGCCCGGCGAGGGCGCTCACGACGACCCCGGCGAGTCCGTCGGCGAGTCCGACGACCACGAGCGGCACGATCCAGAGCACGGGGCTGCGGTAGGTGATGATCAGCAGCACCGCGACGACGATCACGGTCACGAGCAGCAGCCGGAAGTCGGCGCCCGCGAAGGCGTTGGAGATGTCGGCCTGGAACCCGACCGGCCCCGTCACGTAGGAGCTCAGGCCGGCGGGCAGGTCGCTCGAGGCGGCCGAGCGGATGTCCGTGGCCGTGCCCTTGACGTCGGCGCTGACGGCGGCGGCCTCGAGCGGCACCACGCTGATCGCGGCGAGCCCGTCGTCGCTGAACTGCGGTGTCGTTGCACGCGGTGCGGTCGACAGGGCGCCGAGCTCGGCGGCCCGCGCGGTGATCGCGGCCTTGTCCGCCTCGGTCAGTGCGCTGTCCGGACCGGTCGCGTCGGCACCGCCGCGGCTCCAGACCACGATCGCGGAGGTCTGCTTGGCCGAGGGGAAGTCGGCGAGGAGGGCGTCGACCCTGGCCGCCTGGCTCGCCGTGGGCAGTCCGGAGGTCGGGAAGTCGTTCCCTGCGCTCTTCGGCAGCAGGGCGAACAGCAGTCCGACGGCGATGACGGCGCCGACGAGGACGACCCAGGCCGTGCGCCGACCCGTGATGATGCGCACAATCCCGAGCACTTTTCCTCCAATAGTCCTGATTGCTAAGCATCCTAGCAATGTCAGGACTAGTATGGCGGTCATGGCAGAGCCTCGCAAGTCCCCGCTCCCGGCGAGCGCGCCGACCGGTTCCCCGGCGGGAGCGCCGGTTGCTGCGCCCGTCGGCACGCCGGCCGGCGCCGTCCAGCCCCTGGTCGGCGACAACGATATCGGCCTGCCCTATTCCGGAGAGATCGGCACTCAGCTGCGTGAATTCGTGGTGCTGTCCCGGGCCTTCGAGCGCCAGGTCGGTCAGGCGCTCGCGGTGAACCCGACCGACTTGTCCGCAATGGAACACTTGATCAGCGCCGGTTCGCTCACGCCGAGCGAACTCTCGCGGCGGCTTGACATCTCGACGGCCGCGACCACCCTGGTGGTCGACCGGCTCGTCGCCCTCGGCCATGCCCGGCGCGAGGCGCACGCATCGGACCGTCGGAAGGTCGTCGTCCTGCCCGCGGCGAAATCCGTCGCGATGGCCGTCGGCGCGCTCATGCCCGTGATCGGGGGAGTCGCCACGGTCACCCGCGATCTCCCTCCGGAGGAGCGGGCGGTGATCGCTCGCTTCCTGTCACGCGTGCTCGAGGTCTACCACGGCGCCCTCGACGGCGGCGCCGCTGGAGCAGAGGGAAACGGAGACGGCACCGACACCACCGCTCCCCGGTTCCGACCCCCCGCTTCCTGAACGTTCCGTGAATTGTTTTGAGGAAATCAAGACAACTGTTAGCGTGAGGGCATGACGACGACGGGGGTGCCGAGTACGACCCCTGGTTTCTCTGGCCCTGGCTTCTCGGGACCGGGCGAGCCCGGGCAGCTCGGCGACAGCATCCGCCGGTCGGGCCTCAAAGTCACAGCGCCTCGCCTTGCCGTGCTGCGTGCCCTCGACGATTCTCCGCACACGAGTGCCGAACGACTCTTCGCCCTCGTGCGGACCGAGTTGCCCGGCACGTCGCTTCAGGCCGTCTACGGTGTGCTCGCGGCCTTCACCTCGTCGGGCCTCACCCGCAGGATCGAACCCTCCGGGTCTCCCGCGCTCTACGAACGCCGCGTCGGAGACAACCATCACCACGTGATCTGCTCGCGCTGCGCCGCGGTGCGGGACGTGGACTGCGCCGTCGGCGAAGCGCCCTGCCTCGAGCCGAACGACGCCGCCGGTTTTGTCGTGCACGCGGCCGAAGTCACCTTCTGGGGCCTGTGCCCCGACTGCCAGGCGGCGACCGCGTAGCCGCACCGCCGGCCCGGACCACCCACTCACCCTTACTTTCGCAGTGCACATGTAGTCGAACAAAGGAGCAGTATGACCACCGAGTCGAAGCCAACCACCACCCAGAGCGGAGCGCCCGTCGCGAGCGACGAGCATTCCCTCACCGTCGGGACCGACGGCGTTGCAGCCCTGCACGACCGCTACCTCGTCGAGAAGCTCGCGCAGTTCAACCGGGAGCGCATCCCGGAGCGGATCGTGCACGCCAAGGGCGGCGGAGCGCACGGCGTGTTCGAGGTCACCGGCGACGTCTCGGCGTACACCCGCGCCGCGGTCTTCCAGCCCGGCACGAGTACCGAGACGCTCCAGCGCTTCTCGAGCGTCGCCGGCGAGCAGGGCAGCCCGGACACCTGGCGCGACGTGCGCGGCTTCTCGGTCAAGTTCTACACGACGGAGGGCAACTACGACATCGTCGGCAACAACACCCCGGTGTTCTTCATCCGCGACGGCATCAAGTTCCCCGACTTCATCCACTCCCAGAAGCGCCTTCCAGGCTCCGGCCTGCGCGATGCCACGATGCAGTGGGACTTCTGGACCCTCTCGCCGGAGTCCGCGCACCAGGTCACCTACCTGATGGGCGATCGCGGCCTCCCGCGCTCCTGGCGCGAGATGCCCGGTTTCGGCTCGCACACCTACCAGTGGATCAACGCCGCGGGCGAACGCTTCTGGGTCAAGTACCACTTCGCCTCCAACCAGGGCAACGTCGAGATGGAGGGCTCTGAGGCCGAACTCATCGCCGGCGCAGACGCCGACTACTACCGCCGCGACCTGCACGACGCGATCGAGGCAGGCAACTTCCCGTCCTGGACCGTCTCGGTGCAGATCATGCCGTACGAGGAGGCCAAGACCTACCGGTTCAATCCCTTCGACCTGACCAAGGTCTGGCCGCACGCCGACTACCCGCTGATCGAGCTCGGTGTGCACACGCTCAACCGCAACCCGCAGAACTTCTTCGCCGAGATCGAGCAGGCCGCGTTCTCGCCGGCCAACTTCGTGCCCGGCATCGCGGCGAGCCCGGACAAGATGCTGATGGCGCGCATCTTCTCCTACCCGGACGCCGCGCGATACCGGGTCGGCACGAACTACGCCGAGCTGCCCGTCAACGCCCCGCACGCCGCCCCGGTGAACGGCTACTCGCAGGACGGCGCCGGCCGGCATCACTTCAACGCTCCAGAGGCCCCGAACTACGCGCCGAACTCGCTCGGCGGCCCCGTGGCCGACCCGCTGCTCGCCGGTGAGGGCAGCTGGGAGAACGACGGCGCGCTGCTCCGTGCCGCCGCCGTGCTCCGCAGCGAGGACAGCGACTTCGGCCAGGCAGGGACGCTCTACCGCGACGTGTTCGACGACGCGGCCAAGGCCCGCTTCCTCGACACCATCACGGGCGCGATCAGCGGCGTGCAGCGCCCTGAGGTCACCGAGCGCGCGATCTGGTACTGGACGAGTGTCGACGCCCAGCTCGGCGCCGCACTGCGCGCGAACCTCGCGAAGTGGGCCGAGGCGGACATGCTCGCCGAGGCATCCGCCCAGTATTCAGAGTAAGCAGCGTCTCGGAGTAAGCGACTACTCGAGAGTGGGTGCGGCGGCGGCCGCACCCACCATCGCCGCGCTGCGCTCCCAGAGGGCTGCGGCGAGTGCCGGGTCGTAGGCGAGCTTGTTCGCCTTCGCGACCAGGCGCTTGTCGTAGTACTCCCCGGAGATCCAGTCGCCCAGGGGAGCCGTGGCGAGCCAGACCAGGGTGTCAGCGCCCTGCTCCGGGGTGATCAGCATCCGCTTGAGCGGGGTCTGGTAGATGAACCGCATCACGCTCGTCGAGTTCGACGAGAAGCTCGTCGCGACGACGCCGGGGTGGAAGGCCGCGGTCGTGAGGCCCCGCTCGTGGTAGCGGTGGTGCAGCTCGCGGGTGAAGAGGATGTTGGCGAGCTTGGCGTTGCCGTACGCCCGGTTGGGCGAGTACTTTCGGCTCCCGTCGAGGTCGTCGATGTCGAACCGAGCGTAGACGCTGTTCGCCACGCTCGCGGTGTTGATCACCCGGGCACGGCTCTCCAGCAGCCGGTCGGTGAGGAGCGTCGTGAGCAGGAACGGCGCAAGGTGGTTGACCTGGAAGGTCATCTCGTGGCCGTCGACGGTGAGCACGCGCTTGCCCATGATGCCGCCGGCGTTGTTCGCGAGCACGTCGATGCGCGGGTAGCGCTCGAGGAGGGTCGCTGCGAGTGCGCGCACGTCGTCGAGGCTGGCGAAGTCGGCGGTGAACGAGTCGGCGCCGAGCTCGGCGGCGACGGCGGCGGTCTTGGCCGCCGAGCGTCCCACGATGACAACGGATGCCCCGGTGCGGCTGAGTGCGCGGGCCGCGGCAGCGCCGATGCCGTCGCTGCCTCCGGTGATGATGATCGTGCGAGCGGACGGTGCGGATTCTTCGGACATTTCTGTCATGACTTTCCTTTGGCCAGGTAGCCGCCCTTGTCCAGGCCGGCCTCGATTTCAAAACGGTTGGTGAGTGGGTTGCGGCCGGCCGCACGGTATAACAGCGGGAACAGCATGCCGTAGTGCTGCCACTGGCGCTTGTGCACGGCCTCGTGTTCGAGGATCGCGTCGGAAACGTTGTCCCGGGTGAGATAGCAGCCGCCGACGCAGGACCCGCCGCGGCCGAACGCCCAGTCCGGCAGGCCGCGGAAGACGATCAGGCCGCCGCGTCGCTCGACGCGCCCGGTGCTGAGGAGCCCTCCCCAGACCAGCCCGACGGCCGTTGCGTAGAGGTATCCCGCCCTGCTGAGGGAGGAATCGAAGAGGATCCGGCGCATGAACCAAGCGTATGCCGCCTGACCGGCACTTAGAGTTAACCCCGTGCGAATTCGACTGCTGGGCGGCCTGAGTGTCGAGCACGACGGACGACGTCTTCCCGTGACCGGGGCGATGCAGCTCGCCGTGCTGTTCCGGCTTGCCGTCGACGCCGGGACGGCCGTGAGCTACCGGGCGATCGCCGAGGACGTCTGGTCCCGCGATGCGCCCGAGAACCAGCGGGCCGCCCTGCAGTCCATCGTCTCGAGGCTGCGGGCCCAGCTCCCGCCCGGCCTGATCGAGTCGACGGTCGGCGGCTACCGCCTCCGGCTCGCCAGGTCCGACGTCGACGCACTCCGTTTCGAAGACCTCGTCGCCGAAGCCGGTGCCGCCGCCGGGGCCGGTTTGCCGGCGGATGCCCGGCGCGGCGCGAGCGCGGCCCTCGCGCTCTGGGCCGGCGAACCCTGGATCCCGTCCCCGGACTTCGACTGGTTCCTCCGCGACCTGGCCCGGGACAAGGCCAGGGCACTCGAACTCGCCGCCCCGGACGCCGCCCCGGACGCCGCCCCGGACGCCGCCGCCACGGAGGGCTGCGCACCCTCGGTTCCCTTCGCACCCTCGGCCGCCCGCGGCATCCCGGTGTCCCTCACCCGCCTCGTCGGCCGGGAGCGGGAACTCGCCGCGATCGAGGAGCAGCTCGCCGGGTCCCGGCTGGTCACGATCGTCGGAACCGGTGGAATCGGGAAGACGCGGCTCGCGCTCGAAACGGCAGCGGGCATCCGTGGGGCCGTGCTCGTCGAACTCGCCCCGGTCGGCCCTGGCGAGGTGCTCGCCGCGGTGCTCGCGGCCACCGGGCGCGAACTGCGCACCTCGGACGCGCCCGTCGAACCCGTCGGCAGCCTCGAGCGGGTCGTCGAGGCGCTGCTCGGCCGCGCGGTCGTGCTCGTGCTCGACAACTGCGAGCACGTCATCGATGCGGTCGCGCGGCTCGCGGAGAGCCTGCTCGGCGCACTCCCCGCGCTGACGATCCTCGCCACGAGTCGCGAGCCGCTCGGTATCCCCGGCGAAGCCTTCGTCACCGTCGGGTCGTTGCCGCACCCGAGTGAGTCGGAGCTCGCGGCCGCCGTCGGCTCGCCGGAAGCGCCCGGCTCGCCGGCGTCGCCCGGCTCGCCGGAGAGCCTGCGCGAGTTCGCCGCGCTCGAACTGTTCAGCCAGCGTGCCGTCGCTGCGCGGGGCACCGGCCTCTATACCGCGGAACTGGCCAGTGCCGCCCGGATCTGCGCGCGCCTCGACGGGCTGCCGCTCGCCATCGAGCTCGCCGCCGCGAAGCTCCGCACGATGACCCTCGACGAGGTCCTCGACGGCCTCGACAGCCGCTTCACCCTCCTCACCGGCGGGTACCGCACCGCACTGCCCCGGCACCAGACCCTCCGCGCCCTGATCGACTGGAGCTGGAGCCTGCTCTCGGCGGACGAACGCACGGCGCTCGGCCGACTCGCGGTGTTCCCCGCCGGCATCGACACCCGGGATGCGGCCGACGTCGCCGCCACGGCCGGTCTCGCCGGGGCATCCGTTTTCGAGAGCCTCGTGGACAAGTCGCTGCTGCACCGCGAGCGCGGACGCTACCGGCTGCTCGAGACCATCCGTGAGTACGGCATCGAGCGACTCGCGGAGGCCGGGACTCTCGCTGCCGAGCGAGCGGCGCAGGCCGAGTACGCGATGCTGCGGGCGGAGGCCGCCGATGCGCTGATGCGCGGGCCGCGGATCCGCGAGGCGATCGCGTGGTTCGACGCCGAAGACGACAATGTGACCGCAGCGCTCCGTTACACCACGAGCGCGCGTCTCGCCGAGCCCGCGGTCCGGATTGCGCTCGCCTGCGTCTGGTACTGGGGGATCCGGGAGCGGCGCGACGAGCTCGGCGCCTGGCTCGGTGCGGTGAGCGAGCTGGCCGCAGCGGTCGACAGTGACGAAGCACGCGCCATCGTGCTGTTCGCGCCGGTCGTCCGGGCCTTCTCCGCGGAGGAGGCCAACCTCGATGCCGCCCGCGACTCGGCACTCGTGCCCGAGGCGCTCGCCGAGGCAGCGCGGCGTGCGTTCGACGCCTGGGCGCAGGACCCGCCGGGGCGGGGCGGCGAGCTCATGCAGCTGGCCTTCCCGCTCCTGTCCGCGTTCCGGACCTCGTTCGGCGAAGAGGGCTGGATGCTGCGAGTGCGGATCCCGAGCGGCGAGGAGCTCGGTCTCGATCCATGGCCAACGGCCATGCTGCACGTGATCCGGGCCGCGACGGCGCAGAACCGCGGCGACATCACTGAGCTCGGCGAGGCATCCACTCGCGCCGTGACCGCATTCGAGGAGATCGGCGACCTCTGGGGCCTCGCCCTCGCCCAGCAGATGCGCGCGGAGTGGTTCAGCCTGCAGGGGCGCCTCGAGGAAGCGCTCGACGTGACCGATGCCTCGACCGCGAACATGAGCCGCATCACCTCGAGCTGGGACCTCGCCCAGCAGCAGGCGCTTGCCGTGTCGATCATGCTGCGGCAGGGCAGGCTCGCGGCGGCCAGGGAGCGCGCGGACGAAGTCCTCGCCGGGGCGGCGGAGTCCGGCAACATCTTCACGGTGATCCTGGCCGAGGCGACCGCGCTCGTGCTCGACCTGAATGACAGGGACGCGCGCGCAGCGAGCGCCCGGCTCGCCAGGATCGAGGACCTCGCGTCGGGCTGGCCGAACATGCCCAGCCAGCTCGTGGCCATGATCGGCGTGCGCCGGGCCGAGCTCGCGCTGCTGCTGGGCGACCCGGATGCCGCGGAGCGGGCCATCCGGGTCGCCGCGGGGGCTGCGATCGCGAGCCTCGACCACCCCGTGATCGGCCAGGTCGCCCTGAGCCTCGGCGGCCTCGCGCTCGCCCGCGGACAGGTCGAGGAGGCCGTGCGGGCGCTCGACCTCTCCGCGGCGATCATCGGGGCGTACGACCGCCTCGAACCGCGCGCGATCGCGATCGAGGCCGCGGCCGCCGCCCGCGGCATCGACCGGGCGACGCCGGCGCCCTCCTCGCGCCCGCAGGCCCTCGCGACACTCCGCGCCCTGATCGATCCCGCGCCCTGATCCCGCCCCGCCCGCCCCCGCTCGCGGAGGGATTTCGCGGGAGGGATGGGGGCTAGAGCTTGGTGCGGTAGGCGCGCATCGCCAGCGGGAAGAAGACCCCGACGAGCACGACGCAGGAGAGCAGCACCCAGAGCACTTCGCCGCCGACGGTGGTTCCCGGGGTCATGATCGAGTTGCCGACCAGGAGACCGCGCATCGCGTCGGTGACGTGCGTGACCGGGTTGATCGCGACCCAGCCCTGCAGCCAGCCGGGCATGGTCGCAGCGGGCACGAACGCAGAGGAGCCGAAGGTGAGCGGGAAGACGATCAGGAACGACAGTCCCTGCACGGCGCCCGAGCTGCGGGCGAGCATGCCGATGAAGACGGATGTCCAGCACAGGCTCATCGCGAAGACGATCATCAGCACGATGGCCGTCGCGACCGAGTACCACGGGGTCAGGAACCGGAAGCCGATCGCCGCACCGAAGGCGAGGGTGACGCCGATCGCGATGCTGTGCCGCACCACGTCGCCGGTCACGGCGCCCATGAGCGGTGCGGACCGGGCGATCGGGAGGGACCGGAACCGGTCGAACACCCCGTTCTTCAGGTCGGAGTTGAGGTTGACGCCGATGGTCATCGCCGTCGTCATGATCGTCTGCACGATGATGCCGGGCAGCGCGAACTGGAGGTAGTCCTGGCTCGTCCCCGCGATCGCGCCGCCGAAGATGAACACGAAGATCACCGTCATCACGATCGGCTGCACCGAGACGTCGAGGAACTGTTCGGGGTTGCGCACCATCTTGGTGACGGTGCGCTGGGCGAGGATCAGTGAGTCGCGGACCATCATGATGCGGCTCCTTCCGTGACGAGGCCGGGGGTGGACGGTGACGCGGGCGCTGCCGGCGTGTGACCGGTCAGGGAGTAGAAGACCTCGTCGAGGCTCGGGAGCCGCAGCGAGAGTTCGGTGACGGCGATGTTCTCGGCGTGCAGCCGGGCGACGGTCGCGGTGAGGGCGTCTGCGCCTGCGACGGGGACGGAGACGAGGCTGGGGGAGGGGAACTCGGGGGAGCGGGTGCCGACCGAGGCGAGCAGGGCGGTGACCCGGTCCAGGTCGCGATCGTCGGCCGGCCGCACCTCGAGGGTCTGCCCGCCGACCTGGCGTTTCAGGCCATCCGGGGTGTCGTGGGCGATCACGAGACCGTGGTCGATGACGGTGATCTCGTTCGCGAGGGCATCCGCTTCTTCGAGGTACTGGGTGGTGAGAAGAACGGTCGTGCCCTGGCGGACAAGGGTGCGGATCATCTCCCAGACGTCGTCGCGCTTGGCGGGGTCGAGGCCCGTGGTCGGTTCGTCGAGGAAGACGACGCTCGGCCGGCCGATGAGTGAGGCCGCGAGGTCGAGACGGCGACGCATGCCGCCGGAATAGGTCTTGGCGAGGCGGTCACCCGCGTCGGTCAGCTCGAATTCCTCGAGGAGCTCGGCGGCGCGCGCCTTCGCGCTCGAGCGGGACAGGCCGAGCAGGCGCCCGATCATCACGAGGTTCTCGACGCCGCGCAGGTCTTCGTCAACGCTCGCGTACTGGCCGGTCAGGCCGATCCGGCGGCGCACCTCGACGGGGTGCGACAGGACGTCGAAACCGGCGACCCTGACCGTGCCGGCGTCGGGCTTCAGCAGGGTCGCGAGAATGCGCACGGCGGTGGTCTTGCCCGCGCCGTTGGGTCCGAGCACGCCGAGCACCCGGCCGGGTTCGACGGTGAGGTCGATTCCGGCGAGTGCCTGGGTCGAGCCGAATCGTTTGGTGAGCCCGCGGGCTTCGATTGCTGCGGTCATTGTGCCTCCTGGGTAGGACACCAGTAGACAATTCCCGCGCTGTCGCCCCGCTGCCGCGCGCTGTCAGCGCCTGTCAGCGCTATCCTGTCGCGCGGCAGCGGGCAGCGGATGCCCCGTTACGGGCGGCCGTATGCCTCCAGCAGGCGCAGCCAGACTTCGCTCATCGTGGGGTAAGCCGGCACCGCGTGCCAGAGCCGGGCGATCGGAACCTCGCCGACGACGGCGATCGTCGCCGCGTGCAGGAGCTCGGAGACGTCCTGGCCGACGAAGGTGACACCGACGAGCACCTCCCGGTCGAGATCGACGACGGCCCTGGCCCTGCCGGTGTACCCGTCGGCCTGCAGGCTCGCCCCTGCGACATTGCCGATCGGATAGTCGAGCACCCGAATCCGGAGGCCGGCCTTCTCCGCCGCCGCCTGGGTGAGCCCGACCGAGGCGACCTCGGGATCGGTGAACGTGACCTGGGGAACCGCGGAGTGGTCTGCGGTCGCGACGTGGGTGCCCCAGGGCGCGTCGTCGACGGCGCGGCCGAAGGCGCGGGTGACAATCACGTCGCCCGCCGCGCGCGCCTGGTACTTGCCCTGGTGGGTGAGCAGCGCCCGGTGCGTGACGTCGCCGGTCGCATACAGCCAGTCGCCGGCGAGGTCCGCCGCGTCACCCTGAACCAGCAGGGTGTCGTCGACGGTCAGCCAGTCGCCGTCGGGGAGCCCGACGGACGCGAGCCCGACGTCCTCGGTCCGGGGCGTGCGACCCGTCGCGACGAGGACCTCATTCGCGGTGACGGTTCCGCCGCTCGCGAGGGTGAGCACGACGGTGCCGTCTGCCGCGCGCATCGCGAGCACCGGGGCCTCCCCGGTCAGCACGGTCGCTCCCGCCGCGCGCAGCGCCTCGATGACGAGCTCGCCGGCGAACGGCTCCTCCTTGCCGAGGAGGGAGTGGCGCACGATGAGCGTGACCTTCGCCCCGAGCGAGGTGTATGCGGTGGCCATTTCGGCCGCGGTGACGCCGCCGCCGATGACGGCGAGGCTCTCCGGGACGTGCTGGGCGCTCGTGGCCTCGCGGCTGGTCCATGGGTCGACGATACCGATCCCCGGAATGTCGGGCAGCACGGCGGACGACCCGGTGCTCACTACGACGGCATGCCGGGCGGTGAGGACGCTCGTCGTGCCGTCGGCCCCGGTCACGGTCACCTCGCGCACGCCGCTCAGGCGGGCATGCCCGCGGACGAGGGCGATTCCCGCTGAGTCGAGCCAGCCGACCTGGCCGTCGTCCGACCAGTGGCTCGTGAACGAGTCCCGGCGACGCAGCACCGCGGCGACGTCGAGCTGGCCGGTCGCGGCCTCTGCGGCCCCGCCGACCCGGCGGGCGGCGGAGAGTGCGGCGCCGCTCCGCAGCAGGGCCTTCGAGGGCATGCACGCCCAGTACGAGCATTCGCCGCCGACGAGTTCGCTCTCGACGATGACGGTGCTCAACCCGCCCTGAACGGTGCGGTCTGCGACATTCTCTCCGACGGCGCCGCCGCCGATCACGATGACGTCGTAGGTCGTGGTCTGGTCGTTCATTGTGTCTCCTGTCGTCGATGAGTCATGCTGTGGGGGAAACCCCAGCGGGTACCTCAGCGCCCCACGAATTCCGCCGGGGTGCGGGTGCGGAACGCTTCCATGCCGATCCGGGCATCCTCGCTCGCCGCAAGCACGCCGAGGGCCGGCTGCAGGCCGGCCTCCGCGACGGCGTCGCCGAGTCGCACGGCGTCTCGCGCGCTCGCGAGGCTCGCCTGCACCGCGAGCGGCGCCTGGGCGGCGATCCGTCCGGCGAGCTCGAGCGCCCGGTCGAACTCGGTGCCGTCGGGGACGACCTCCTGCACGAGGCCGATCCGCAGCGCCTCCGCGGTGTCGAACATGTCACCGGTGAGGATCCAGCGCATCGCATTGCCCCAGCCGACCGCGCGCGGGAACCGGATCGTGGCTCCGCCGAACGGCAGGATGCCGCGGGCCACCTCGATCTGCCCGAACCGCGTCGAGGCGGCCGCGACCGAGATCTCGCTCGCGAGCATGAGCTCGATCCCGAGCGTGAGACAGGTGCCCTGCACGGCCATCACCACCGGCTTCGAGACCGCGTGACCGTCGACCTGCCAGGGGTTGATCCCGCCGTCCGGCACCATGTCGATGCCGTCCGGGCCGAGGCGGGGGCCGATGTCGGCGAGGTCGAGACCGGCCGTGAAGTGCTCGCCGACCGCGTAGACGAGGCCGACCCGCAGCTCGGGGTCGCGGTCGAGGTCACCGTAGGCCAGGGACAGCTGCTGCAGCATCAGCAAGTCTGCGGCGTTGCGCTTGTCCGGCCGGTTGAGCCCGATCAGGAGCACGTGCCCCCGTCGTTCGGTCAGGACCCGGGGCTCCTGCCGGTCGGGGTCGTGCTGATTTCGGCTCTGTTCGGTGCTGCGCTGCTCGCTCACGGATGCCTTCCCTGGTTGTTGAGTTTCGACGCGTTGCCCGCGGTGCAGGACAACGCAACGTCGGAGTTTTGCGCGACCCGCGGTATCCGCTGCCCGCGTGCACGGCGTGTCGGAAAAATCTCCGATTCTGCGTGACGCGATTGTGCGTGCGTGACGACGAGCAAATCAGCGGGTGAGGGCGCCGATGATCCGCAGGATGCTCGGCAGGTCGTCGTTCGCGGCCTCGGGAGAGGCGGGCGCAAAGCCGGCGATCGTCGCGCCGGCGAGCTCGAACTCGGCCCTGAGCGCGGTGATCGTGCGACCGAGCGTCTCGACACTCAGCCCGAAGGGCAGCAGGTTCGCCAGCCCGGTCAGCACCGCGGGGTCGAGCACGTCGAGGTCGAGGTGCAGGTAGAACGCGGTCGCGCCGGTCGCGCGGACCGCGGCGACCAGGCCGTCCGGCGTCTCGAGCTCCTCGATCGACAGGCTGCGGATGCCCGCCGCACCGATGAGCTCGGCCTCGGCCGGGTCGATGTCGCGGGCTCCCGCGATCACGATCCGGTCGAACGGGACCCGTTCCTCCGCGTTGAGCACGAGCCCGTCGACACCCTCGCCGGCGATCGCCCGGAGCACCATGCCGCCGAAGGCTCCGGAGGGAGACGATTCGGGGGTGTGCAGGTCGGGGTGTGCGTCGAGCCAGACCACGGCGAGGCCGCCCGGATGCCGCGCCGAGGCGTGGCCGACGGCCGCGAGTGAGACGCCGCACTCCCCGCCGATCGTGAGGACGGGTGTGACGCAGTCGCGCAGCGCACGGGTGAGGCGCTCGCGCACCATCACAAGGCTCGAGAACCGGTCGATGCCGGTGTCCTGCGCGTCGCCGGCCTCGACCGGAACCGGGACTTCGACGGTGGCGGAGGACGGGAGATCACCCCGGATCGCCTCCGCACCATCACTGAGGCGCATCGCGCGCGGCGAAACCGAACCCTGCCATTGCGGCACGACAACGAAGGAGGGAGCCATACTCCAGTATGCGCCTCGCCGGTTGCCGCGCGCGAGGGTATCCGGCGCGTTCTCCGAACTCAAAAGTGCACCCTCTCGGCGGTTTAGCGCCGGCTCGGGTCCGCTGACCACCCGCTCCTATTTCTCGATCTCACTCGTCCCTGAGGACTTGAGTGCGGCCAGGCGGGCGTCGACCTCGGTGAGTTCGCCGAGGTCTTCGAGGCTTTCGAACTGGGCGTCGAGGCTCGACGCTGCGAGCTCGTTCGCCCCGCGCACCTTGGCCTCCTCGCGGCGGATCTTGTCCTCGAACCGGCTGACCTCGCTCGTGGGGTCCATGATGTCGATGCTCTTGACCGCGTCCATGACCTTGGTCTGCGCCGCGGCCGTCTTCGAACGGGCGATGAGTTCGTCCCGCTTGGCGGACAGCTGGCCGAGCTTCTCCTTCATCGCGTTGAGGCCGGTCTTGAGCTGCTCGACGACGGTGGTCTGCGAGGCGATCTGCGGCTCGGCGGCCTTCGCCTCCTTCTCGGACTGCAGCTGGCGGCCGAGCGCGACCTTGGCGAGGTTGTCGAACTTGTCGGCGTCGACGGAGTTGCCCGCTGCGCGCAGCTCGTCAGCCTTGCGGCTCGCGGCGAGTGCCTTGCCGCCCCACTCCGCGGCGGCCTCGACGTCCTCCCGGTGGTCGTCCTCGAGGAGGCGCAGGTTGCCGATCGTCTCCGCGATGGCGCCCTCGGCGTCCGAGATGCTGTTGCTGTAGTCGCGCACCATCTGGTCGAGCATGAGTTTTGGGTCTTCTGCCGAGTCGATCAGGGAGTTGATGTTCGCCTTGGCGAGTTGTGCGATGCGGCCGAAGATGGATTGCTTGGTCATGACAATGTCCTTTCGAGTGATTCTGCGGGCGGGTCCAGTGTGGCGCGTGTCTGTGTGCTTCCGCTGTAAGGGGGGTCAGAACCTCCCGCCCCCGCCGCGGTGGGACCGGGTGCCCGCGCCGCCGAAGCCGCCCGGCAGGCCGAAACCGCCGCCACCGCCCCGGCCGCGTGAGCCGCCGAAGGGGCCGCCCCCACCGAAGGAACCGCCGCCGAAGAGTCCGCCGCCGGGACGGCCGGTGAGCACCGAGTTGATCAGGATCCCGCCGAGGACGGCACCGAGCATGCCCGACCCGTTTCCGGCGCTCTGGCCGCCCCCGAGGCCGGTACCGGGACCGGGCACTCCCGCGAAACCGTCGACATCCGCCCGTGCCAGAGTGATCGCCTCTGCGGCGAGCGAGCCGGAGCGTTGCGCCGCGGCGAGGGCGGAGCCCG
The DNA here is from genome assembly GCF_022760445.1 of Cryobacterium zhongshanensis. Lineage (NCBI taxonomy): Bacteria > Bacillati > Actinomycetota > Actinomycetes > Micrococcales > Microbacteriaceae > Cryobacterium > Cryobacterium zhongshanensis. Next base: position 99,303 of record NZ_JALGAR010000008.1, read on the forward strand.
GGTCGGTCGCCCTGGCGGCGTCGGCCTGGGCGAGGAGGCGTCCGGCCTCGGCGAGCCGGGTGCGGGCCTCCGCGCCGACCGCGCCGCGCCTGGCCGTGATGAAGTCCTCGGCGGCGGAGACCTGGCCGTGCGCGGAGAGCAGGGCCTGGTCGAGCGCGGCCTCGGTGCGCTGCGCCTGGGCCGCAGCGTCCCGCACCCCCTGCAGTGCGGCATCCATGCGCCCGTTGGCCGCCTCGAGCCGGCCGAGCAGCTCGAGCGGGTTGATCGGCCCGGCGCCGAGCCGGGCGGAGACGTCGGCGACGACGCGTTCGGTGTCTGCGATGATGCCGGGAGGGGTGGCCGGGAGGGCGTGCGCCGCCGCGAGGTCGCCCTGCAGCTCCGTGAGCGTTGCCGTGACCCGGTCCGCCGCCGTGGACAGGTCGGTTCCAAGCCGGTCGACGGCATCGAGCAGCAGGCCGGCCTGGTCGACCGACTCCTCGGCCGCGCGGATCCCGACGGCCGCCCCCGGCGGGTCGCTCTCGATCCGCTTGCCGGCCTCGGACAGTGCCGTCCGGGCGAAGATGATGCGTTCCCTGGCCTGGTCGGCGTTGTCGGCGACGGTGCCGAGCGCGGCCGCGGTATACCGGCCGGCGAGCTCGGCGAGGCGGGTCGCGGCGGGCGCGATCCTGCTTTCGGTGGCGTCGGCTGCGCTCGTGGCGGATGCCGCGGCGGCCGGGGCGTTCTTCTCCAGCTGGCGCAGCGCGGCGAAGTCCGCCGCCTGGTCGTCGAGGGTCGCATTGGCCCGCTCGCAGCCGTCGAGGATGGCGACGAACCAGTCCCTGCGCTGCTCCTCGGTGTCGGGGACGGCGTCGTCGAGCTTCTGCTGCAGGGTGAACGCGGCCCGGAGCTCGGCCTTCGCGGAATCGAGGGCCGTGCGGAATGCCTCCGTTGCCACCTGGCCGTACTGGGCGAGCGCGAAGCCGAGTTCCTGCTCGCTCGACGTCACAGCATCATCGGTCTGGACGAGGGCCGTCGCCGCCCGCCGGGACAGCTCCTCGGTCGACAGGGCGGCCGCTCCGGTCGGTGGGGCCGCACCGGCCGGCGGCCCGGCACCGGCAGGCGGCCCCGCTCCGGGTGCGGTCACCGCGCCGCGCCGCGCCCTCCGGGCGAAGAACACGATCGTCCCGACGACGATCGCGAGGAAGACGACGAGGGCGACAAGCACGACAATGAGGACACCGCCGCCAGAGGAGCCCCCGCCTCCGGGGTTCGCCGCGCCCGGCGTGAGCGAGGGGGCCGGAACCGGCTGGCCGCCGATCGTCGCGGCGAAGCCGTTCGCGGCGCCGATCGCGGCTCCCGCCCAGTCGTTCACCCGCAGGGCCGGCTCGATCGCGACGGTTTCGACCTCCAGGAGCTGCGCATCCGTCAGGGCCGAATTCTGCGCGACCGAGAGCTGGTACTGCCGGTCACCGGTTGCGACGGCGAGCAGCACGTCGTTGGTGCCGAGCCCGTTGTCGTCGGCGGTCTGGTCTGCCCACTGCTGCCGGTCGGCGACGCCGCTGAAGCTGCCGACGTAGGCGACGAACAGGTCGGTGCGGGTCTCCACGTAGAGCCGGTCGAGAGCGGCGGTGACCTCGTCGGTGCGGGAACCGAGAGCGCCGACCGTGTCGACCACGTGGCTCGACCCGAAGCTCGGGGGATCCTCGGCGTAGGCGGGAGTGCCCGGTCCCGCGCCGAAGCACAGCCCGACGAAGCACAGCCCCACGACGACCAGCGCCGCGAGCCCGGTTCCCCGGAACAGCAGCCGTCGTGACCGCATGGACTCGCCTCCTTCGGCGCGGGAATCGCAGGCGCGGACCGGTGTCCGGGGCCTCCTGCCGTGAGCATAGAACGCCCGGACGTGTCCGTCTACGAACCGCTCTGTTGCGGACTGTGACGGGCCCGTTCGCGTCCGGAGCGGACAGTCTCCACACTGGGAACACCCGCACACGAGCGGCACCCCTGACCGACACCCCTGGAGGACAGCATGGCCGAGACCACCTCCCCGCGCCTCGCGGTCGTCGAGGTCACCGGAAGCCGCCCGGACCGGCCGGCGTACCACGCGAAGGTCCAGGTCCTCAACGGAACCGTCGTGGCCGCCGCCGAACAGGGCGGCTGGGCCGTCACCCGCCTCGCAGCGGCCGACATGACCATCGCCACCCTGCTCACCGCAACAGCGGATGCCGACGCGATCGTCATCCTCGGCGGGGAAGACATCACGCCCCGTTTCTACGGCGGTGTCTCCGGATACCCGGAAGAGACCCTGCACTTCCCGGTCGCCGACGACGGACAGCTCGCGCTCGTGCGCCGCGCCCTCGACCGCGGCACCCCGCTGCTCGGCATCTGCCGCGGCCTCCAGATCATCAACGTCGCCCTCGGCGGCAGCATCGTGCAGCACATCGACGAGGGCATCCACCGCAACGTCGACGTGCCGATCGACCGGATCCTCCGCGAGCACACCGTCGAACTCCTCGAGGGCACCGTCCTCGCCGACAGCCTCGGCGGCGCGTTCGCCGCCGTGCAGAGTGCACACCACCAGAGCGTCGACCGGCTCGGCGCCGGCCTCCTCGCCGCGGCGTTCGCGCCGGACGGGCTCATCGAGGCCGTCGAGCACGAGTTCGCACCGATCACGGGCGTGCAGTGGCACCCGGAGGCCCCCGACGCTCCCGCCGACCAGCTCCCGCTGCTGCTGAGGAGCCTCGAGCGCCAGCTCGCGGCCATCGAAGCTGCCGGTCGCATCGCCGCCTGAACCGAGCCGGCAGCCGCGCCGGGCAGACGCGCCCGGCATCCGCTCGGGTAGAGTGTGGGCACCCGTCGAAAGGACCGCACCATCGCCGCCGACGCCCTTCCCGACGACACCCTCACCCGCGCCACCGTCGACCTGCTGCGCGACCTGATCCGCAACGCCTGCGTCAACGACGGCACCGCGGATTCCGGCGGCGAGATCCGCAGCGTGCGCACCCTCGAGGGCTTCTTCGCCGGCTCCGGCCTCGACCTCGAGGTCGTCGAACCGCACCCGGGCCGGGCCTCCCTGATCACCCGCATCCGCGGAACGGACCCGGACGCCCCCTCCCTCGCCTTCGTCGGCCACCTCGACGTCGTCCCCGTGCACGAGGCCGGCTGGAGCCGCGACCCGTTCGCGGCGGAGATCGTCGACGGCGAGATCTGGGGCCGCGGCGCCCTCGACATGCTCTGCCTCACCGCGAGCTACGCCGCCGTCACGCGCGCCATCGCGACCGGTTCGTTCCGCCCCCGGGGCGACCTCGTGTTCGCGGCCGTCGCCGACGAGGAGGCCGGCAGCAGCCTGGGCGTCGAATGGCTCACCGAGAACCGCCTCGACCTGATCGACGCCGACTTCGTCCTCACCGAGTCCGGCGGGGTCCCGGTCGGCCCGACCCCCTCGATCTCCACGACGATCGGCGAGAAGGGCATCGCCGGCCGCCGCCTGATCGTGCACGGCACCCCCGGGCACGGTTCGGCCCCCTGGGGTGCCCGCAACGCAGCCATCATCGCAGCGGATGCCGTCTACCGGCTCTCCCGCTATCACGCGCCCGTGCAGATCACCCCGGACTGGCGCCGCTACGTGGCGGCACTCGGCCTCGACCCGGCGCTCGCCGCCCGGCTCCTCGACCCGGTCCGCATCATCGACGCCCTGCACGAACTCGGCACCCTCGCCGGTTTCGCGCACGCCTCGACCCACACGACCATCTCGCCGAACGTCGTGCGGGCCGGAGACAAGGACAACGTCATTCCCGCCCTCGCGACGGTGACCCTCGACATCCGGGTGCTGCCCGGCATTGCGGCGACGGATGTCGACGCGTACCTCCGGGAGGCGCTCGGCGAGCTCATGGCCGACGTGACGATCGAGGGCGAGGGGTTCGACGCCGCGACCCGCTCTCCGATCGACACGCCGCTCTACGACGCCCTCGGCGCGGCCGCCCGCCGGGCATACCCGAACGCCGACCTGTTGCCGATGCTGAGCGTCGGCGGCTCGGACGCCCGGTTCTACCGCCGCCGCGGCATCCCCGCGTACGGGTTCGCCCTGCTCAGCCGGCGCTGGGACTACGGCATGTTCCGCCAGCTCTTCCACGGCAACGACGAGCGGATCGACCTCGAGTCCGTCTCCCTCACCGTGAACGCCCTCGACGCGGTGGTGAGGGACCTGCACGGCTGACCGCGGTGCCCGGGGAGACCCGATGCCTGCGTCGCTCACAGTTGATAAATTGCATGCAATACTGCACTGTATGTAGCAGGTGACCTGTACTCAGGGTCATGCAGCATGGAAGAGTCGACGTCCGTAATCGTCCGTGCCGGGAGTGCAGGGAACGGTCCGGCTCCCACCGGTCCGGTCTCCGGCGATGACGTGGACGAGAGGTTGTTCTGGTGGCACAGCGTGGCCTCACCATCCTCGGTCGAGTCCTGCCCGACGCTCCGAAGCGGATCAGGGTCGCGTTCGCTCTCATCCTCGCCGGGACCGTCGCCTATGCCGCATCGACATTCGTCGTGACCGGACCTGGACGTCCCGGGTGGCTCGACAGCTGGTTCTACATCGCTCTCGAACTCGGCACCGCGACCCTGATCGCGATGCGTGTGGCGCAGCGTTCGATCGAACGCACCGCCTGGGGATTCCTGGCCGGGGCCTTGTATGCCGTGTCCCTGGCCGATGTGGCCGGTGCCGCCTCGGGCCCGGTGGGTCGTGCCGCGGACGGCGTGCTGAGTGTGTTCGTGTTCGTCTTCGATGTCCTGTTCTTCGGGTTCGCCTTCGCCGGGCTGGTCCTTCTCGTGCGCAGACGACTTCCGGCCGGGACCGCCTCGGTCTGGCTCGACGGCCTGATCGCCAGCCTCGGACTGCTCTCGATCTCGTCCGCGCTGTTGTTCCGCAGTTCCGACGACGTCAGCCTCGACACGCTGCAGTCGCTGCTCTACCAGGTCGCCCTCCTGGTTCTCGTCGCCGTCCTCGTCGGAACGGCTGCAGCCCTCGGCCGCCGACCGAGCCAGATCTGGGCATTGTGTACCGCCGCCTTCTCGCTCATGGCGATCGACAACCTCCTTGAGGCGAGCGGGCTGGTTCCGAATCGGGACACGCCGGGAAGTCCGACCGATGCGTTCTGGCCCCTGGCGGGCCTGCTCCTCGTGGCGGCCGCCTGGAGGTCCCGGTCGACCCCGACGCCGGTCGGCTCTCGGTCCTCCACTCTGGTCGTCGCGATGCCGTCGATCCTCACCCTCGGGGCCCTCGGGGTCATCTTCGCCAACGAGTTCACCTCCCTGTCGTACTTCTCGATCTTCACCGCGGTGGTGACCGTGATGGCCGGCGCCCTGCGCCTGTTGTTCGCGGTGCGGGATGCGGATCGGTTGCGGGTGCGGCAGGTGGAGTTGAATGTGAGTCTGGGGTTGGCTCGGGATGCG
>NZ_JALGAR010000009.1:0-79754 GCF_022760445.1 Cryobacterium zhongshanensis
AGGAACCGGTTACGCATATCCCGGATCATGCTGGACATCGTCATGGAGCCATGGCCGCCGCCGTGCCCCATGGCGTCTTGCCTCGTCGTGGTCGTGGCTGCCGCATGCTCATGCATGATCCTGGTCTCAGTCGATGGGCTCATATGAACGATCCTCTCGAGGAAATTGCTGGTGCTCGACACTGTGTTTCTCGGTGCCTACATCATCAGCTTATACCCCCCTTAGGTATAAGAGGATGGCGACCTCCGGCTGTTCGTCGTCGAACAAGGTCGGCCCTCTCAGACCGCGCGGAGCATCCGTTGACTACAGTGTGAGCATTGCCGCCTGCGGACGGCAGGGGAAGAAAGGGAACGCCGTGGTGGAAGCTCAGCCGTGCAGTCGCGCGTTCACAGCCGCCGCGCAACTGCGTCGTTCGCTCGTCGGAATCCTCTCTCTTGCAGCCATCGTTTTCGGATTGGTAGCGATGCATGCAGGGATGGCGGCAGAATCCGAAGCCTCGCCGCATTCCCACGCCAGGTCTCACGCGCAGTCGAACATTTCAGTCCTCAGCGCAGGGGTGTCGGAATTCGAACTGCCGTTAGCCTCGATTTCCAGTGCATCTGCGTCAGGAACGTCTCACCTGCCGTCGACTTGTCTCGGCATGTGTGCCGTCGATTGCCTAATGACAGGGTCCGCGTGCGCTGCCGGACTCATCGCGCACTCCCCGAATCCTGTCGCCCAGCACGCGATTACCCTCGTTGTCCAGTGCACCGCCGTGCGCGCAGCACCCCCTCTCTCGCTGCGACTCCCTCCACAACGACCGCCCTCGCTGACGGCCCTGTCGATTAGCCGCGTCTGATCAACAACCGGCTGTGAGCCTCCCCGTGGTGCGGCGGACTCTCGCCGTTCCAGCGATTTCCATGTCTCGCTTCGCCCGCGAGCACGCTCGCCGTCTCCGGATCTTCTTCCGCAGACGACAATCACAACCCCTTGTTTGACAGATTGGACTCCCCTTGATTTCCCTTCGCATTCCCCTTCTCACCGCCACCGCACTAGCCGCAGCCATTGCCTTGTCCGCCTGCTCGGCCGGCGCTACCACGGCCGGCGGCGCCAGCGCATCCTCATCCTCCGCCCCCGCCGCATCGACAGCAGTGTTCAACGATGCCGACGTCTCGTTCGCCATGCCGATGGTCGACCACCACCAGCAGGCGATCACGATGGCCCAAACCATGCTCGACAAGACCGGGGTCGATCCACGCGTTACCGCTCTTGCCGAGCAGATCAAGGCGGCCCAAGGGCCGGAGATCACGATGATGAGTTCCTGGGTCACAGCGTGGGGTGCGACCGCCACGAACATGCCCGGAATGGACATGAGCTCCGGTTCCATGACCGATGGGGACATGGCCGCGCTGGACGCTGCGACCGGCCCGGCCGCCGACAAGCTCTTCCTTCAGCAGATGATCCAGCACCACCAGGGCGCCATCGACATGGCCGACGTCGAGCTCAAGGACGGGCAGAACCCGGACGCACAGGCCCTCGCGACGAAGATCATCGCCGACCAAACGGCGCAGATCAAGCAGATGCAGGACATCCTCGCCACCCTGTAGCCGGCCCGCCGACAGGCCGCGGAGCGTCATCGGCGCTCCGCGGCTCCGCTGCGCCTAATATCCTTAGGTGACTAGGATTGAAGCGAACTCTCTTTTCGGGCCAGTTCGCGAGGCACGACAATTGTGAAGGGGCTCGACCATGGCTAAGTTCGGTGATCTGGAAAACGCGATCATGAACGAGGTCTGGCAGGCCGAGAATCCGTTGTTGGTGCGGGAGATCCTGGACAGGCTTAATCGTGGGCTCGCCTACAACACCGTGCAGACGGTCACCGAGATCCTCAATCGCAAGGGTTGGCTCAGCAAGGAAAGAGACGGCCGCGCATTCCGCTATGGTCCCGCGGCCACCCGGGACGATTATGTGTCCGGACTCATCCGCGAGGCGCTGTCCTTCGCCGACGACCGGGCGGCAGCACTCGTGGGCTTCGTAGACGAAATGCCCGACGACGAAGCAGCCGAACTCCGCCGTTTACTTTCCGCCGCGCAGGACAACGAGCCGAAGTCATGATTGTCGCAATCACCCTGACCGTGTACGCGATAGCGCTCTCCGTCGCCGTCCCCCGGCTCCTGTTGCGCGCGAACTGGGTCGATCGTGCGCCCCGGCTCGCTATCGCGTCCTGGCAGGCACTGACAGTCGCGGTCGTGGGCTCGCTGGCCCTCGCCGGCCTGTCCTTCGCGATTCCCGTCGCCGGCCTGGGCGGAAAGGGCATCATCGACGTCTTCCAGGCTTGTGTAATGGCGCTGCAACAGCAGTATTCGACTCCGACCGGTGCCGCCGTCGGTATTGGTGGGGCGCTACTGGCCTGCTCCGTCATCACTCGCTGCTTCTGGGGCCTGGCCTCAACGGGCGCCCGAATGTCACGGGAGCGCAATGCACATCGTCGAGTTCTGGACATGGTTGGTCGCCCGGACATCGATCGCGACATCGTCATCCTCGATTCCACGGAAGCTGCGGTCTACTGCATGCCCGGAATCCACCGGCGCACTGTCGTGACCACGGCCGCACTTCACGCCCTGACGGACAAAGAGCTCATCGCGGTTTTGGCCCATGAGCGCGCGCACCTCACTGAGCGGCACGACCTCGCCCTGGCATTCTCCGTGGCACTGTCGCAGGCCTTTCACGGGCTCCCGCCTTTCCGGCTGGCTGCGCGGGAGACGGCTCGCCTGGTCGAACTTCGAGCCGACGATGTCGCGGCTGCACGAACTCACCGGCTCACGGTCGCAGCGGCGCTCCTGGCCGTCGCAGCCGTGCCGCCGCGTGCAGTGCCGGCCGTCGCTCTCGGAGCCGCTGGAACCGGGGCCGCGGCCCGCGTCCGCCGGCTCCTCCCTCCACGCCAATCTGTGGGCCGCCTCCCCACGTGCGCTGCAGCGGTCGCGATCGTGCTGCTGCTGATCGCGCCCGGACTCGCCCTCGGCTGGCCGGCCGTGACGAGCGCGGATCATGTGTTGTGCCCCCTCGCGCCGGCAACCAGCCTGTCGTCGTCCCTTTCTCCGACGTCCGGAAGCGCGCCTGCGCCTGCATCTGCTGCGCATGCCCCGTGTTCCGTCGACAGCATGGACGACGGTCGCTTCTCCAGCTGACTTTCAGCTTCGGCACGCCAGTTAGACAACCGCATCACGATCACCTAATCTCCTTAGGAGGATAGGTGAGTGTCCGCGCATGACGCGGCCCGGGTGAAGGCGAAGAATATATGGAAAATCTACTGTTCGGCGGCACTCTGCTCGCCGCCTTTCTGGGCGGTCTGGTTGCCCTGCTCGCGCCCTGTTGCGTGTCGGTGATGTTGCCCGCCTACTTGGCGTCGGGCATGCGGCGGCGTTCCGGCATCGTGGGAGCGACCCTGGTCTTCGCCGCCGGGGTCGCCACGATCATCGTGCCGATCGGGTTGGGAGCAACGGCCTTGATCGGGCTGATCTCCGGCCAGCACGCGATCGTCTTCGCGATCGCAGCCACGGCGATGCTGATCGGCGGCATTGCGATGCTGTTCGGTTGGAGGCTGCAGCTTCCGATGCTCGCGCGCCGAGTTCCCGCCGGCCACGGCCTCGCCTCGGTCTACGGACTCGGAGTGTTCTCCGGAGCGGCCAGCTCGTGCTGCGCTCCGGTACTCATCGGCGTAGCGGTCCTCTCCGGCGCAACCGCTTCGTTCCCCGCGGCCCTGGCCGTTGGCCTCACCTATGTGGCCGGAATGGTCGCCCCCCTCGCCATACTGGCGCTGGTCTGGGACCGTAAGGATTGGGGCTCAAGCAAGTGGCTTCAGGGACGCCAGATCACCCTGCGCCTCGGCCGGTTCAGCGGTAGCCTCGCCGTCGGCAGCTTCGCCTCCGCCGTCCTACTCATCGTGATGGCCATCCTCACCTATATCCAGGCCGCCGTCGGACCCGGCATGACCTCCGGCGGCTGGCTGGCCCAGTTCGGTGCTGACCTGCAACACAGTGTCTCCGTGGCGACCAAGGCGCTCGCTTGGCTTCCCGGCTGGGCCGTCGCGATCGTGCTGGTTGCCGGAATCGGCTACTTCGTCTGGCGTGCCACCCACCACACCGAACCGGAACCCCAGGAACCAAGCCCGGCGTCGACCGGCGAGCCGGTTGAACCAACGGAATCTGACTCCAGTTGCTGCAGCGACGCAGCCCTTGAAACCTCCGCACGCACAGAACAGGACACCACCAAATGAGTTCCGCCCCCAAAAACAGGCAACAGTACCCCAGTATCCGGTCCCGCCGCCCCGGCTGGTTCGGCTGGATCACCGGGCTGCTGATCGCCGGCATCGTCCTCGCCGGGCTATACGGCGTCTTCGCCAGCGCCAACGCCCCCACGACTGCAGCCGCCGGTATGACGATGCAGTCGTCGTACGACGTCGGAAACCCCGGCATCGGTCAGGTCGCACCAGGCTTCACGCTCGCCGACAACTCCGGCGGACAGGTGTCCCTGGCCGACTACACCGGCAAGAGTGTGCTGCTCTTCTTCCAGGAGGGCCTGGCCTGCGAACCCTGCTGGACGCAGATCACCAGCCTGGAAACGGACGCCGCGAAGCTCCAGGCAGCGGGAATCGACGCCGTCGTGTCCATCACAACCGACCCGGCCCAGCAAATCGCTCGGAAAACCACCGACATGGGCCTGAAAACCCCGGTCCTGTCCGACCCCGACCTGGTCACTTCGAAGAAGTACCGGGCCAACGAATTCGGCATGATGGGCACCAGCACCGATGGCCACAGCTTCATCCTCGTGGGTCCCGACGGCACCATCACATGGCGCGCCGACTACGGCGGGGCTCCGAAATACACCATGTTCGTACCCGTCGACCAGCTCCTCCTCGACTTGAAGACCGATACGACGTCATGATCGCCCTGACCCTACTCACTCAAAGCGCCTGCCCCTCCTGTATCGCGGGAAAACGAGTGCTGGCCGAACTGTCCGCCGAATTCCCCCTCCAGATCGACGAGGTCGACGTGAACAGCGATGCCGGCCGTGCGATCGCCCGCGAGCAGCGCCTGGCCTTCACCCCCGGACTCGTCGCCAACGGCCGGCTGATCGCGCACGGGCGTCTGTCCACCCGCGCCCTCCGGCGGAAATTCACCACCATGCTCCAAACCCCCGACTCAACCCAATCCACCCGACCAGAAGGATCCTGACCATGCAGCAATTCCTCTACATCCTCCCCGCCCTGATCTGCCCCGTCGGCATGGGCCTGATGATGTGGTTCATGATGCGCGCACGCGGCCACGGAAAGACCGTCGACGGTCCCGAAGAACAAGAACTCGCCCGCCTGCGCGCCGAAGTGGCCGCCCTCCGCCCACAGGCCGCGGCATTCGACGAACGCCACCCCGGGACCGGACCGACCGCGTGATCCCCATTCTGATCTCCCTGGTCGCGACCGTCGTTGCCGCGGCTCTGACCTGGCGGTTCTGCATGCGCCCTATGCTGCGCAGCCGAACCGCCCCGGGTGACGCCGCGTGCTGCGTTAAGCCGGCGACGAACGTCCAAGGGGACATTCAGGCCGCCCGAGCCGAACTCAAGTCGTTACAGGACACCATCGGGTACATTTCACCTGAACCGAAGGACCGCTGACATGGCTCGTGAAACACCCCCACACTCGGACGACCACTCAGCTGGCGGAGGTCACGGAGCCCCGCCGGCCCCCGTTAAGCAGCAACGAGCCGTGCGTCGGGCAGAAAAAGTCGCCTCCTTGAAGCGGGAACAATTCAAAGCGAAACGGAACCGGAAGATCGGAATCGCCGCAGCCTGGTCCGCCGCGGGGATCGTCGTGCTCGTCGTCGTCCTCGTCGTCACAACCACCGGCGCCCCCAAGAACGCGGCAGCACCGACATCCGTTGACGGCATACAAACCTTCCCGGACCAGACCTCCCAGCACGTCACCGGCACCGTGAAATACAACCCGCTGCCGCCGGTGGGCGGCGACCACTCCGTCACACTCCTGAACTGTGGCGTGTATTCCGACAACGTCCCCAACGAAAACGCAGTGCACTCGCTCGAGCACGGCGCCGTGTGGGTCACCTATGACGCTTCAAAAGTGACGGGTGATCAGCTCGCGGCTCTGCGCAAGGAGATCCCTTCGACATACGCGATCCTGTCTCCGTTCGCCGGTCTCCCATCATCAATCGTCGCGTCGGCCTGGGGCACGCAGCTCGACATCAGCGACCCGGCCGATCCCCGACTCGCGGCATTCATCGCCAAGTATCGGGGCGCCGCAACTGCTCCAGAACCCGGCTCCCCCTGCACCGGAGGCCTGGACGGACCCGGCAAGGTGTCCTGACCTGCAGCTCCGACCGAGAACACCAATTCCACGAATGAACGACAAGAGAATGTGAGCACACCATGATGGGGTACGGCGGGATGGGCTGGACAGGTCCATGGATGATCTTCGCGTGGATATTCGCCATCGGGGGCATCGTTGCCCTGGCGTTTGTCTTCTACCGGCTCTTCCACGGAGATCGCCCTCAGCAGGACAATAGCGCCGCACCCGGCTCGGCCAGAACGATCCTCGACGAACGTTTCGCACGCGGTGAAATCGATGAGAACGAGTATCGGCAGCGCCGCGAAATCCTCAACGGCAGGTAGCGAAGGTCCGAACGTGGGCACACTGATCGGGGCAACACTCCGAGTCCTCGACATCAGCGAGTCCACAGACAACTCCGACGCCTCGGGACGGAACACAGTCCTCGCGGTTCTGACTGCCGTCGCCGGCATGGAATTAGAGGTGGCCCGGGACCGCATCCGCGAAAGCGTCTTCAAACGACGTTCCTCGAGCACACGCCGCGGCGGTCGTCGGAAGACCTTCACCGAGCACCAGATCCGCAACGCTCTCCAACTCATCGAATCCGGCGAACCACCCTCACAGGTGGCCCGTCATCTTGGCATGTCCCGCACCACGCTCTACCGGCGCATCAACGACATCCAACCGTGACACGGATTGTGCCTTAGTCCGTCCGGTGACTTCCGCTTCCAGAGTCGCTGGCTAGCAGCAGTGGTCGTCCTCGATGACGCGTTCCCCGGTAAGGGCGCTGATCGGGACCGCGCAACTCTCACCCTTCCACGCTTCGAGGCCTTCACGAATAGCGAAGGCCGCAATCACGAGAGCGGCTACGGAGTCGGCCCACGCCCAACCCAGCAGCGAATTGAGCACCAGGCCCATCAAGAGAGCGGCGGAGAGGTAGCTACAGATAAGGGTCTGTCTCGAATCGGCGATCGCCGACGCGGACCCCAGTTCGCGGCCGGTTCGACGTTCGAACCAACTCAGGAAGGGCATGACGGCGAGACTGACAGCGGCGAGGACGATGCCCACCGGGCTTCGCGCTGCTTCCCGCAGCCCGAAGATGGACAAGCCGGCCTCGATGATGACATAGGCCGCCAGGGCAAAGAAAGCGTACGCGATCACGCGCAGAGCTACCTTTTCCCGTTTCTCAGGATCCGGAGCGGAGAACTGCCAGGCGATCGCAACCGCGGACAGCACTTCCACAATCGAGTCGAGCCCGAAGCCGATCAGTGCGGCAGAGGACGCCACGTTCCCTGCAGCGATAGCGATGACCGCCTCTAGGACGTTGTAGGTGATCGATATGCCGACGATGAATCGAATGCGACGCTGGAGGACCAGTTTCCGCACAGAATCTAGGACGGCGCCTGAACCATTCGTCGGGGCGGTCACGCCGGCGTCCCACAGCAGAGCGGCTGGTCACAGTTCTCGTCAACGCAGGCCGTGCCATCATCGACCGCGAGGACAACGTCGAACAGAGACTGAAGCGCCCGCGTCAGGTGCCTGTCGGCGATCTCATACCGGGTCTGTCGCCCTTCGGGCACGGCGACAACAAGGCCGCAGCCGCGAAGACAACTGAGATGGTTCGAAACGTTCGAGCGCGTGAGTTCCAATTCTCGGGCGAGCTTCGCCGGGTAACCAGGTTCCTCGAGCAGGCTCAACAGGATTTTGGATCGGGTCGGATCGGCCATCGCGCGCCCGATCCGGTTCATCACGCCCAGACGTGAGGAAATAGTCAGCATGTAGTGACCATACAGTCCAGGATGACCATTGTTGATTGTGCCCACAAAGCAACGGCGGAGACAACTATGACAGAGCACGACCGCTCCCCTCAGAATCGGCGGAACCACCTGGTTTCGAGGCTCATGACCATGTCGCATGGCCTCCTGTCTACGCTCATTGAAAATTAGGCCGTGTGAAACTGACGGCGCTACTGGCCTACTTTTCGAAGAGCGCTGGCAAAACCCACGCCACGCGACAAGCACCGGCCCAACGACTACGGCAAATCTCCTCATCGGACAGACGCATTTCACGGGCCGGCGACGCGTTCCGCGCGAATAAGTGGTGAATAAAAGTGCGCGGCACCATGTGCCACAAGCTAGAGCTAAAGAAACGTGCAGATCAGCGCGCATTCTCGAGACCGCGAATCACTTGAACCCATGACCGTTCGCAGCACTCGGCTCGTCACCGACAAATCAGAAGAATATAAGTGCTGGTCAGGCTGTTTTTCTGGTCCACCCGCACGACGCTGACCCGAGTCCTCTTGACCATTTACTCAAGTCTCATCAGAAATGACCAAACTAGAATTCCAGATCAGAAGACACTTTTCAGTAGGGCGGCCGGGACTTGAACCCGGGACCGACGGATTGCGACGGGCCGTTCCTGGCCAAGCGACTCTTCTTCCGAGACCTAGACGCATCTGGACTGATCTCGATCTGATCAACAGTTCCTTGCGATGTTTCGAAAAAATGATATCGCAACCCCTCGGCCCGCCTCGGCCCGTCTCGAGGCAATAAACGTTGAATAAACGTGCACGCATCAATTCCCAATTCCTCTCAGGCTTTTGCTGTGAGTCGTGCATCTGCAATTGGGACACAGTCCCAGTCCGACGGCCCCATAGCCCCGCTGTATGGCGCTGTAGACCCCGCGGTCAATCACGCGCCAGCTTTAGCCACCTACTCAAGTGCCAATTAACTAATCTTTTTCATTTTAATTTGCGATTCCCGGGCGTGGGGGCGGATCCCGGCCGTAGGGTGGCGTCATGACGTACAGTGTGCCGCAACACCGCAACCTCCTCACCGCCCTGCCCGGACCTCGGTCCCTCGCCCTGCAGAAACGCCGAACCCGGAGCGTGTCCGCCGGCGCCGGCGCCGGCACCCTGGCCGCCATCTACATGGACCACGGATCAGGCGCGATCCTGGTGGACGTGGACGGCAACCAGCTCATCGACCTGGGCTCAGGTATCGGCGTCACCTCCTTCGGCCACGCATTGCCTGAGGTGGCCGCGGCCGCCGCCGCGCAGGCCGCCAAGCTCACGCACACCCTCTTCACCGTCACCCCGTACGAGAACTACGTTCGGGTGGCCGAGAAGCTCAATGCGATCACCCCGGGCGACTTCGAGAAGCGCTCCATCCTGGTGAACACCGGTGCCGAAGCGGTGGAGAACGCAGTGAAGATCGCACGCAAGTTCACCGGTCGCCGCGCGATCGTGGTGCTCGACCATGCCTTCCACGGCCGGACCAACCTCACCATGGCGATGACGTACCGACCGTGGCCGGAGCGTGCCGGAATGGGGCCGTTCCCCGGAGAGATCTACAGCGCCCCCGTGAGCTTCCCATACCGTGACGGCCTGTCCGGACGCGAGGCCGCTGAACGCACCATCGACTACATCGTCACGCACATCGGCGCGAGCGAGGTGGCCGCCTTCGTCGTCGAGCCAATCCAGGGTGACGGCGGCATCAATATCCCCGCCCCCGGCTACTTCCAGCGAATAAGCGAGTTCTGCACAGAACACGGCATCGTCTTCATCGCCGATGAGATCCAGGCCGGCCTCGGCCGCACCGGCACCTGGTTCTCGATCGAGCATCACGGTGTCGTACCGGACCTGGTCACCACGGCCAAGGCCATCGCCGGCGGCTTTCCGCTCGCGGCGGTCACCGGCCGCGCCGAGATCATGGATTCGGTGCAGCCCGGCGGCATCGGCGGAACCTTCGGCGGCAACCCGGTGTCCACCGCGGCGGCCTTGGCAGTGTTCGACCTGATCGAACGTGACGACCTGATCGCACGCGCCCGGGAGGTCGAACGGATGTTGTGGTCCCGCATCGGCAACTGGCCCAGCACCTACGACGTGGTCGGCGACGTGCGCGGCCAGGGTGCCATGTTCGGCGTCGAGCTCGTTGTTCCCGGCACGACCGCCCCCAACCCGGCGGCGCTGCGGACGATAATCGACCACGCCACCAGCCACGGTGTCATCGTGCTGGACGCCGGCTCGTGGGATTCGGTGCTCCGCTTACTGCCCTCGGTGGTGATCAGCGCCGAACTCATCGACGACGCGGCCACCGTGATCGAGGAGACCCTTGCCCTCCTGTCGACGGCGGTACCCAAATGACCTACGTGATCGGCTCCCCCTGCATCGACGTGAAGGACCGGGCGTGCGTGGACGAGTGCCCCGTCGATTGCATCTATGAGGGCAAACGCACCCTCTACATCCAGCCGGATGAGTGCATCGACTGCGGTGCCTGCGAACCGGTCTGTCCGGTCGAGGCCATCTATTACGAAGCCGACCTGCCCGACGAGGAACAACCGTACCTCGCCGACAACGAGAGGTTCTTCGCCGACATTCTCGAGGGGCGGGACGCCCCGGTGGGATCACCGGGTGGCGCTTCGAAGATCCCCGTCATCGGCATGGACACCAGGTTCGTCAAGACCCACCCCGCGGCCTAACCCGCCCAAGGCGGGCGGGTGCGCCTCACTGTGACCTTCATGCCGTTCATGCCGTTCATGCCGACGCAAGAGGCGCATGGCGTTGACAATCACGATCAGCACAGACGCTTCGTGCACGAGCATTCCGATAGTCATCGTCACTCCGCCCAGGAGCACGCCGAGCAGGAGCACGGTCACGGTGACGAGCGCGATGGCGATGTTCTGTCGCATGGTGTTCACCGTGCGGCGGGCCAGCGATATGGCCTCGGGGAGCTTGAGCAGATTGTCGCCCATCAGCGCGATGTCAGCGGTTTCGACCGCGACGGCCGACCCGGCGGCTCCCATCGCCACCCCGATATTCGCCGCGGCGAGGGCGGGAGCGTCGTTGACACCGTCACCGACCATGGCCACGACGTAGCCCTCGGCCTGCAGGCCGGTCACGACAGCGAGTTTGTCCTCCGGAAGGAGCGATGCACGCACCTCGTCCACACCGGTGACGGACGCGACGGCATGCGCGACCACCGGAGTGTCGCCGGTCAGCATGATGACGAGCTTCACCCCGGCGGCGTGCAGGTCAGCCACCATCCGGGCGGCGTCGGCACGCACCTCATCCGCGACCCCGATGACACCGGCGACCGTCCCGTCGAGCACGACGATCATGGGCGTGCGGCCGGCCTGGGCCAGCTCGGTGGCCGCCTGAGTCGCGGCATCCGTGTCGATGATCGAGTACTGCGCCAGCAGTGCCGGGTTGCCGATCAGCACGCGGCGGCCCTGTGTGGAGACCACGATGCCCTTACCCGGAACCGGCTCGGTTGACTCCGGCAGGCCCGCGACGTCCAGGCCCTCGCTCCTGGCGGCATCCAGAATCGCACGGGACAGCGGATGCTCGGAACCGGTTTCGGCGCGCCCAGACCAGCCCAGCACGTCGGCGCGGGTCAGGGCGGGGTTCAGCACGACAACATCGGTGACCGTCGGGCGTCCGATCGTGAGCGTGCCGGTCTTGTCCACGGCGACCGCGGTGATCTTCGCAGAGGTCTCCAGGAACTCACCACCCTTGATCAGGATGCCGTCTTTCGCAGCCCGGCCGATGCCGGCGACGATGGACACCGGGATGGAAATGACGAGCGCTCCCGGGCAGCCGATGACCAGCAGCGTGAGCGCCAGCACGATGTCCTGGGTGACGAGTCCGGCGACAATTGCGAGAACCAGGATTACAGGGGTGTACCAGGCGGAGAACTGGTCCATGAACACTTGAGTCTTGGCTTTGGCGTCCTGCGCCTCCTCGACCCGGTGGATGATCCTGGCCAGGGTGGTGTCGGCGCCCACGCCGGTGGCGCGCACCTGCAGGAATCCGCTCCGTGCGACGGTACCGGCGAACACGCGGTCCCCCGCCATCTTCTCCGCAGGCATGGACTCACCGGTGATCGACGCTTCGTCGAGGGCACCGGCACCGCCGATGACCTCGCCGTCGACGGGAACCTTGGCGCCGTTCTTGACCAGCACCGTCTCGCCGAGGATCACGGCGGTGGCGGGCACTTCCACCTGCTCACCGTCGCGAAGGGTGATGGCGATATCGGGGGCGACCGCAACGAGTTCGGCCAGCGCAGATCGGGTCTTGTTCAGCGTCGCGGTCTCGAGGGCGTGACCGATGGCGAAGAGGAACGTCACCGCGGCCGCTTCCCAGTACTGCCCGATGATGACCGCACCGATGGCGGCGACGGCGACCAACAGGTCGATTCCGATGACCCTCGCCCACAGCGCCCGCGCGGCGGTGATCACGATGTGGGTGCCGGCGACGATGGCCGCAGCCACCATCAGGAGGTTTCCGACGATGTCGATGCGGGCGATCTGAAGGATCACCAGCGCGGCGACGATCAGCGCGCCGGAGACGGCAGGGACCGCCCACCGGTTCGTCATCCAGGTCCGGATGGTTTCCATGGCATGTACCTTTCTGAGCTTCGGTGTGCGTGGGCTCGGTGCTCCGGCCGACTCGCCGGCAGGAGCACCCGCCAAGGTCAGAAGGCGGCCAGGCGCGCGCTGTAGCCGGCCTTTGCGACGACCGCGATCAATTCCTCGACGCTCACAGTGGATGCGTCGTGCTCGATTTCGATGCGGGCCGAGGCGAACTTCACCGTGACGGCGGTGACCCCGGGTACGCGGCCGACCTGCTTCTCGATCTTGGCCACGCAGGACGGGCAGGAGAACCCCTCAGCGCGCAGGCTGGTGTGGGTGATGGTTGGCGCGATGGCGCTCATGGTGTGACCTTTCGATGGGAACAGCCCCGGAATTCCGGGGTGATTGCGACGCTACGTTGCCCTCTGTGAGGGGACCATGACGGCGGTCACTTGTCCGCAGGTCACCGCCGAGGGGCTGCTATGGATGCGAGTGAACCGGAGGGTCATTTCGCCGCGAGCAGGCCATCCGCGTCGAGGACCGCGGTCCAGCGGCGTCCGGTGTCGATCAGGCCACTACGGCGGAGCCGGCTCATAGCGCGGGACGCTGATTCCGCGCTGGTACCGGCCATGGCGGCCAGGTCAGCCCGGCTCAGCGGTAGCTGGATCAAGGTCGTTCCGGGTGCGTCTCCCGGTACCCCGAAGGTGTCGGCGAGTCGCAGCAGGCCGGTTGCCACCCGTTTTGTGACCGTGGCTGAGGCTTGTTCCTGTTCGGCGGAGCGGGCGCGGGCGAGGCGACCGGACACGACATCAAGTACGCCGAGCGCCACCGACGGCTGTGCGAACATCACTTCGCGGAAGGCTCCGGCGTCGATCTGCAGGGCACAGGTCGTGACCAGGGCGAGGGCCGTCTCGGTGTAGCCGCTGCCGCCCGCCCAGGTGAGGCCGCCGAGCACGTCGCCGGGGCCGAAGAAGTCCAAACTGGTGCGCTGTCCGGTGGCGGTAGTGCGGAAGGCCTTCACCTGGCCGGCTGCGAGCAGGTAGACGTGCTCGGCGGGCTCGCCCGCGCTAAACAGCGCCTCGCCCGCGGACCAGGCCAGCGACTCCATCCGCGCGCCGATCGACGCCAGCTCATCGCCGGACAGGCCCTGGAACAGGCCAATCTGCTCGAGGATGCGCCGCTGCATGGCCGGAGGGCACGGGTGCGGTCGCCCACAGGTACTGCGGAGCGGCACCGCGCGCAAAGGCAGCGCACGCAGGTGCGGCTTGGGTAGGTGCGGGGTGTGCCGCGTCACCGCGGCCTGCGTCACGGTGATCGGCTTCTCACTCATCGCAGCACCTCGAGGATACAGTGGGGTCAGTTGGCGCGGGTGAGGCGGATCGTCCAGGTTTCGGGCCCGTTCTCGAGGTAGGAGATCAGGAATTGACCGGGGCGGCTGCTTTCGAGCTGTCCGAGCAGCGGCAGCGGGTTGTGTGAGGCGATCAGGTCCAGGGCGAAGCCGGGTTGGATGGCGCCGAGAGCTCCGAAGATCGTGGCGTGCCGGATGGCGTGCGGGATGGTGCGCGAGTCCAGGACGATCTTCTCGGTGTCTTCATGGCCACAGGCGCAGGCGTGCGCTTCGGGCCGTGCTTCATGGTCGGCCGGTTCGGCGCCGAGGCGGCTCGATGACAGGATGATCGGTTCGGCGGTCATGTTCTTCTCCTTCAGGCCCGGTCGAATGACCTAGAGTTCCATTATAGAGGATGAGTATCCTTTTAATCGGGATGTTCGTCCCGACAACAGCGCCGGAATGTGATTGAACCGGCAGAATTGAGGAGCAGGTGGCCACCAGGGTGTGCGCAGAATCGGAACTTGAGCTCGGTGAAGCGATTAAAGTGATCGTCGACGGCGTCGCAGTAGCCCTGGTGAAAGACAGCGCGGGCAACTGCTTCGCGCTCGGCGACATGTGCTCGCATGCCGACATCTCGCTCTCCGAGGGCTTCGTCGAGGGCGACGACCTGGAGTGCTGGGCCCACGGCGGCCGCTTCGAGCTGTCGACCGGACGGGCACGCACGCTGCCTGCCTCTGAACCGGTTCCGGTCTACCCCCTCACCATCGTCGACGGCGACGTCTACGTGGATGTCACAACCCTGGTCGACGTCGCCGCCTACGTCGCCTGACACGTGCGAATGGAGAGGGAAGCGCCAGCCCGTATCCCGTGTCCTCTTAGACCGAAGGGGTGCTGACGGGCAGGTGCACCATGCAGAGGGTGGGCTGCACGAAAGGCTCCAGTCGAATGCTCGCTGCGTCATGACCGAAGGTGCGCACGAGACCCTGCATGAGGCCGAGGTGTACCGAACAGACCACATCGGGGTTGGCCCGCGCCTCGGCACGGAACGGACAGGCGGTCAGGGCGATCGCTGCCTCGGTGGTGCGCAGTTCGGGCTCGAAGCCAATCTCGGTGAACACTCGCAGCAGCGATGGTACGACGTCGGTGGTGGGAACGCTGGCCACCGGACCGTCGGATTCCACTGCATTCGCTCCTGCCGCGTACTGCGCTGACCAGCGCTCTCCGGCGCGAACTGCGCGGGCGCGGCCGCCATCGTCGTCTTCGCCGATCACAGCGGCGAGGTTCTGGGCGAGCTGTTGCAGGGCCGAATCCACCGGCAGCGGGGCCGCTACCGCACTGAACAGCACACGGGGTCGGCCGCGCTGGCCGATCCGGGCCACCTGGTGCTCGATGAGCCCGGCGGCTTCGAGCTGGTCCAAGTGAAAACGCGCGGTGGTGATGTGCAGGCCGAGGGCGTCGGCGACGGGGCCCACACCCAGCGGTACGGCGGATTCACTGATCAGGGCCAGCGCGCGACGTCGCGGCTCGCTGGCCAGAGCGGCATGCCGAGCGTCGTTCTGAGTGGTGGCGACCATGCATTCAGAGTATCAGAATGCGGTTAAACCGTCGCGGACACAGGTCATCCGCCGATGTAGGACATCTCGATCCTCTTGCCACCTGGTGAGCGGACCGCACCGGTCTGGGCGCTGCGCAGCTGGGAGGCGCGGTCGGTTCGCTGACGCCAGACGGCGCCCATAGCCGCGGAGAGCTCCTCGTCGCTACTGCCGTTGCGAAGCAGCTCGCGCAGGTCGTGGCCCTCGCTGGCGAAGAGGCAGGTGAAGAGCTTGCCGTCAGTGGAGACCCGGGCCCGTGAACACGTGTGGCAGAACGACTGGGTGACGCTGGAGATCAGGCCGATCTCACCCTCGCCGTCCTGGTAGCGCCAGCGCCGGCTGGTCTCGCCGGTGTAATTGGGGGCCACTTCTTCCAGCGGCAGTTCGGCGTGGATGCGATCGCGCACCTCGCTGGACGGCAGCACGGCACCCATGTCCCAGCCGTTGCTCGTGCCCACGTCCATGAACTCGATGAAGCGCAGAATGTAAGGTGTGCCTTTGAAATGCCGGGCCATGTTGACGATGTCCTGGTCGTTCTGGCCGCGCTTCACCACCATATTGATCTTGATCGGGCCCAAGCCCACCGCGTGCGCGGCATCGAGGCCCGCCAGGATGCGGGCGACCGGGAAATTGACATCGTTCATGGCTCGGAATGTGGCGTCGTCAAGGGAGTCAAGGGATACCGTCACCCGCTTGAGGCCGGCGTCCTTGAGCGCCTGAGCCTTCAATGACAGACCGGAGCCGTTGGTGGTGAGGGCGATGTCGACGGGCCGGCCGGCGGGAGTGCGGAGCGCCGCGAGCATCTCAATGAGGTCCTCGAGGCCCTTGCGCAGCAGCGGTTCGCCGCCGGTGAGCCGAATCTTTTCCACCCCGTGCGCCACCGAAATTCGAGCCAGCCGGGTCATCTCTTCAAAACTGAGCATCTCGTCTCGCGGCATGAACGCGAAGTCCTTGCCGAAGACCTCCTTGGGCATGCAGTACACGCAGCGGAAGTTGCACCGGTCGGTGACAGACAGCCGGAGGTCGTGCAGCGGTCGATTGAGGGTGTCCACGAGGCGGGTATCCGGCGTCGGGGCAAGCGCGACCGGCACTGCAGCGGCCAGGGGCTCGATGGGGTGCACGGGGATCAGTGCGCCGGACATACACCGACCCTAACCCCGCACGGTCGCGATCCATCGCACCGATGCCGCCCGCCGAAGCCTGGCCAACGCCGTATCCGTAGTCGTTGACCCCGTCGGGCGTGCCCCGAGCGCTCCACGAGCGCCCCGTCCTGTGACAAATCCGGCGGCGCGATCATGGCCTTCGCGGGCGGTGCCGGCGTGGTGGTGGGCACCATCCTCACGGAGCAGACGGACATCGTCGCCGGCGCCTCAGACGCCGGCGAGCCAGAGGTCCGGACCGAAGATCTCGTAGTGGATGTGATTGGCCGGGACCCCTGCCGCCAGCGCCTGTGAGCGCAGGCTGCGCATGAACGGGAGCGGCCCGCACAAGTAGACCGAGGCGTTGTCGGGAATGGTCACATTCTCGAGGGACATGAATCCCTCGTGGTGTCCCGCGCTCGGGATCTCCAGCCAGAGTTCCAGTTCGGCGGTCTCGAGCAGGGCGATGTCCTCGCTCATCTGGTCGCGCAGCGCCCAGCGTTCCAGGTTGCTTTCGGCGTGCAGGACGAGCACTTCGCGCTTCGAGGCACCGTCCACCAGCGAGCGCAGGATGGACGCGCTTGGCGTGCAGCCGATACCGGCCGAGGCCAGGACGAGCGGGCCGTCGCCCTGGTCGAGGGTGATGTCCCCGCAGGGCACGGAGAGGATCAGCGTGTCGCCGACCTGCACGTCGCGGTGCAGAGCTGGGGACACCTCGCCGTTCGCATCCAGCTTGGTGGTGAAGACGCGGGTCGTGGCCGTGCCGGCTGACAAGGAGTATTGCCGCACCTGATGGATGCCGTCGGGCATCCGCACGGTGACGCTCACGTACTGGCCGGGCAATGCGGGCGACACCGGGGTGTCATCGGCCGGTTCGAGGGTGAACGTGACGGCGTCGGTACCGGCCGTTTCCTTCTTCACGACGGCCCAGGGCGCGAGGGGCTTGTCGCTTGCGAGGCCGGAGTAGAGCCCGCTCTCCATCTTGATCAGGGCGTGCGCCATGAGCCAGTAGACCTCGGTCCAGGCGCCCGCGATCTCCGCTGTGATGACGTCGCTGAGCTCGTCGGCGATGGCTTCGAAAAGGTATTTGTAGACGACGTCGTACTGCTCGGGCCGGATGTCGAGGGAGACGTGCTTGTGCGCGATGCGGGAGAGCATGGCCTCGGGAGTGGTCTCGGGATTCTGAACCAGGTGCGTCGCGAACACGGCGATGCTGCCCGCGAGTGCCTGCTGCTGGGAGCCGTTCTTCTGATTCGAGCGGCTGAACAGGCCGTCGAAGAGCTCGGGGTGGGCGGTGAGCATGCGGCCGTAGAAGTTCCTGGCGATTTCGGGCATCCGCTCCCCTACGAGGGGCAACGTCGCTTCGATCAGGGGCAGAGACTGGGCAGAGAGCATGTTGACTCCAAACATTTTAGGTATTTAAATCAAAACTATCATTTTTATTTCTGACTTTTGGATTTTGCGAAGTGAACCTGAACCGATCCCTGCGATTCGGCCTGATCACGCTGGATTCATTTTTCACGGCGTTCCGCGATTGTCGCCGTCGGTCGCCGAGGTCAGGGTGGTAATTGCGCGGGCGCTTCCGCCCGAAACCACCTAGTCCGAGGAAGCACATGTCAGGCTCTTCCACACTCCTCCCGTCGAAACTCAAACCCGATCTCTCCAACTGGGATCCGGAGAACGAAGAAACCTGGGATTCCAAGCTCGCCTGGCGCACTCTGTGGATCACGACCTACACGCTCACCCTGAGCTTCGCCGCCTGGTATCTCGTCAGCGCCATCGCACCGCGGCTCAATGACATCGGTTACACCCTGACCCCTGGTCAGCTGTATTGGCTCGTTGCCGTGCCCGGGCTTGCCGGCGGACTCCTGCGCCTCGTCTTCATGTTTCTGCCCCCGATTATGGGCACCCGCGCGCTCGTCGCGATGTCCTCTGCCCTGCTCGTGCTCCCGATGCTCGGCTGGACGCTCGCGGCCCGCGACACTTCAACTCCGTATTGGGTACTCCTCGCCCTCGCTTTCGCGGCAGGGATCGGCGGTGGAACCTTCTCCGGCTTCATGGCCTCAACGAGCTATTTCTTCCCGAAGCGTCTGGCCGGCACCGCGCTCGGCCTGCAGGCGGGGATCGGAAACTTCGGCATCGGGCTGATCCAGCTTCTGCTGCCCTGGGTTGTCGGCTTCGGCCTGCTCGGTACTGCGGCGCTGACTCCGCAGAGTAGCGCGAAGGGCCAGCTGGTCTGGCTGCACAACGGTGGACTCGTCCTGATCCCGTGGGCGCTTCTTGGAGTTGTGATGGCGATTGTCTTCCTGCGCCGGGTGCCCGTGACGGCCAACTTCCGCCAGCAGATGGACATCTTCCGTATCAAGCACACCTGGCTCATGACGGCGATCTACCTCATGAGCTTCGGGCTGTACAGTGGCCTCGCTGCCCAGATGGGTTTGATCATTCTGAACGTCTATGGCCACTTCCCGCACGCGCCGAACCCGCTTGCCTTCGCCTTCATCGGCCCGCTCGTCGGCGCCGCCGTCCGCGCGGCGTGCGGCCCCCTCTGTGACAAATGGGGTGGCGCGATCTTCACTCTCATTGGCGCCGTCGGCATGGTCGCCGGCACTGTCTTCACGTCATTCTTCCTGGCACCCACAAGCGTTGACCAGTTCTGGGGCTTTCTCAGCGGGATGATCGCGATCTTCTTCTTTGCTGGCTTCGCGAATGCGGGCACGTTCAAGCAGATGCCGATGATCTTCCCGAAGCGTCAGGCCGGCGGCGCCATCGCCTGGACGTCGGCGATCGCAGCTTTCGGTCCATTCATCGTGGGTATCGCCCTGACCCTGGTGAGCCCGACCTCGTTCTTCGTCGGCTGTGCGGTCTTCTGCGTTTTCTGCACCTGGCTGACGTGGCATTTCTACGCACGACCGGGCGCTCCCTTCC
The DNA here is from genome assembly GCF_022760445.1 of Cryobacterium zhongshanensis. Taxonomy (NCBI): domain Bacteria; kingdom Bacillati; phylum Actinomycetota; class Actinomycetes; order Micrococcales; family Microbacteriaceae; genus Cryobacterium; species Cryobacterium zhongshanensis. The sequence continues at coordinate 19,654 of NZ_JALGAR010000009.1, forward strand.
CCGGCTAATTTCAGCAGGTTGATGCGAGCGAGCTGAGCCTCGGGATGCAGGCCGGCCTCGCCGAGCCCAATGAGCCGCGCGAGGCTGGCCTGCTAACGTCGAAGTATGGCGATCACCCGCTTCACCGCAGGCTCCGCTGGGCCCTGGCAGATCGATCGCGTTCTCGCTGTCACCGGTCCCACGCTTGCCCCGGCAGAACGCCTTCAGGTGTCGGCGCTACCTCCGACCGCCGACTCAGAATCCGTGTGGATACTCAGCGGCGCTACGAGCTACAAACGCTACACGGAGCGCGCCGAGCAAGCAGCTCTCGATGCTGTCCAGCCTGCCCTCGGCCGACCAGACGCCCGGTGCGCCGCGCTCATCCCGATCACGAAGTCCTCCCGCTGGTGGGATCTCCCCCAGGATGAACGGAGGGCGGTATTCGAGGAGACGAGCCACCACATCGCGATCGGGCTCGAATACCTGCCTGCGATCGCTCGGCAGCTCTACCACAGCCGTGATCTGGACGAACCCTTCGACTTCCTAACCTGGTTCGAGTATGCGCCCGGTGACGCAACGGCGTTCGAGGAACTCCTGGCACGGCTGCGCACAAGTCGCGAATGGGACTACGTCGAACGTGAGGTCGACATTCGCCTCAGCCGTTAATGCAACTCCCAGGGTGCTGTGATGGCGGTTGATGGGCGGACTGTTTCCCATGCCGCGTGCGCGCCTTCGGGTTTCAGGGTGCGGTTGAAGCGCTGGACTCTCCGTCCGTTCAAGACGAGGGCAACCCCGCCAGACGCAGAACAGCAGCCAGACCAGCTGGAGTCCCCGGCCAGTGCTTCGCGATGGAATCGCCGCCCGCGCGCCGGGTCGCGAATCGGAGAGCGATCGCCACGACCAACGCGTCGTCGGCATATCCCAACACCGGGATGAAATCCGGTATGAGGTCGATGGGCGAGATCAGATACACCAACAAAACGCCCAACCAGATCCGGGCCCCGATCGGCACTGAACTGTCTGAGGCGAGCCGCTTCAGCAAACGCACAACGTCCGGGGCGAGACGAAGAAGATCCATAAGCGTCGCATGCCCCGAGTGTTTGCGTTGCTCGAGCCACAGCAGAAGGACAAGCACCAGCCAGACCAGGACCAGCCCACCGGCCACGCCGACAACAACCTGCCACCATTCCGACACGACTACGACTCCTCGGGGACTGCGCAGGGGCTTCGATCGGTGGAAGTCCTCATGACACGATCGTCCCAGAGGACGACCTCAACAACGGCGGAGGTGAGCCCCGGTCAGATCGACCGCGCCAGGTGGGTTCGACGTGCGTTGGCATGGCCAATCCGTCTCTGACGCGGCATGAGATTCAGCGGTGGGCGGCATCCTTGTCCCGAGCGGATGTCGGCAGCACGCTCTTCTCCCACCCGCGTCGGGCCTTACGCGCCCCGGATCCCCGATGCGTGTCCCGCGAGCGGTAGACGATGTACGGTCGTACGAAATAGCCGATCGGCGCCGAGAAGACGTGCACGAGTCTGGTGAAGGGCCACAGCAGGAACAACAGTGTCGCGCTGAGCACATGCAGCTGGAAGAAGAAGGGCACGTTGGACATCAGAGCGGGGTCGGGCTGGGCTGAGAGCAGGCCGCGCACCCAGGGCGAAATCGTGCCCCGGTAGTCATATCCGGCACCGAGCACCTGGAAGAGAACCGTCGCGGTCGTCCCAAACAGCAGGGTCGCCCCCAGGAGTGCGTACATGACCTTGTCCATCACCGTGGTCGCGAGCAGCACCCGGGTGTTGAGCCTGCGCCGATAGATCAGGATGGCGAGCCCTGCGAGCGTGAGAACGGCCGCGATACTGCCGAGCCAGGTGGCACCCACGTGATAGATCTCATTGGAGACACCGACGAACTCGAGCCATTCCTTGGGCACGAGCAGGCCGACCACGTGGCCGCCCAGCACCATGAGGATGCCGTAGTGGAACATCGGCGATCCCCAGCGCAGTAGCCGGTTTTCGTAGACCTGGCTCGAGCGGGAGGTCCAGCCGAACTGGTCGTGCCGATAGCGGAAAATGTGGCCGACTACGAAGACGGCCATGGCCGCGTAGGGGAACGCCACCCACAATAGAAAGTCGATCGGGTTCATACCCTGAGTTCCTCACTCGCAATGCCGGACGGCGAAAATGGTTTGAGGTTGCCGAGGAAGGTCATACCGACCGTTTCGGTCGGCGGGCCCTCGTTGACGAGGTTGAGATATCGCTCCCGAGTTTCCTCATCGATGGCAGGAAGCGAGAGCGACACGGCCTCGACGACGTGCGCGTAGGGGCTCTCGATGGTTTCGAGTGCCGTGCGGAGCACTTCGATACCGTCCCGATGAGCCGCGAGCAACTCTTGCGCGATGGGCGAATCGCTCAGCGCCGAGAATTCGAGGACCATGGGCAGGTAGTCGGGCAGTTCGTCCGCCGCAACCTCCCAGCCTGCGGCATGATACGCCTCGATAAAACGCACGAGGGCCATGCCGCGACGGCGCGTATCGCCGGCCGCGTAGTACGAGAGATACGGGCAGCATTTGCGTTTGAGATCGAAGGTCGCCGTGAAATGCACCTCAAGCTCCTGCTGGCCCATCTCCCCCGCGGCGGTCAAGAACTCCTCGAACGCGGTCCGAAGCGGATGCGGAAGCAGTGTGACAGACTCCGCGACCGCAGCGAAGCGCGCACGACGCGTAGGGGTCGGATAGTCGAGCAGGATCGACGCGGCCATGTGTGCGATGGCCCCGTCCTCGGCACTGAGCGGGATTGCCGTGACTTTACGGGGCGGAAGCTTCGGGAGCCTCATGCGGGGCTCCCGGCGTCCGCTACGGGCGGGAACAAGCCGTCCGGTCGGCCACCGCCGTTCCAGTTCAGGAGGTTGATCCGGCCAGGCGTTGTCGGTTTGGTTTTCTCTCCGCCTTTGCCGATCATCTCGTTGTAGTTGTCGACGGTAGCGTTGAACGGCATCCCCGGAGTCTTGCCATAGGGTCCCGCGGTCGAGGTCGGACCGCCCATGCCTGGTCCCCCGTCCGTGTCAAGCGAACATGCCAGCTCTTCGAGCTCGCGGGCGGTCTCCACGTGCGCCTTGGGAATGACGTAGCGATCCTCGTACTTGGCGATCGCGAGGAGCCGGTACATCGCTTCGATCTCGGTGCCGGTCATGCCGACGGCCGCGGGGATCGACTCGTCGCGGTCTTTGCCGAGGTTGATGTCGCGCATGTACGAACGCATCGCGGCGAGCTTACGCAGCGATGACTCCACCGGGACGACATCGCCGGCCGAGAACAGTCCGGCGAGGTATTCGACGGGAATTCGCAGCTTGTCGATGGCCGCGAACAGGGTACGGGCGTCCTCGCCGTCGTTGTTCGTCGTCGAGATGACATCGACGACCGGAGACAGCGGCGGGATGTACCAGACCATCGGCATCGTGCGGTATTCGGGGTGCAGCGGCAGCGCCACCTTGTACTCGGAGATGAGCTTGTAGATCGGGCTGTTCTGGGCGGCGAGGATCCAGTCGTCCTCCATACCTTCCGCCTTCGCCGCGGCGATGACCTCGGGGTCGAACGGGTCGAGGAATACCCCGCGCTGGGCCTCGAGCAGGTCCTGGTCGTTCTCGATCGCGGCGGCGGCGAGCACGGCGTCGGCGTCGTAGAGCATCAGCCCCAGGTAACGCAGCCGGCCGACGCAAGTCTCCGAGCAGATGGTCGGCTTGCCCTGTTCGATCAGCGGATAGCAGAGCGTGCACTTCTCCGCCTTGCCGGTCTTGTGGTTGAAGTAGACCTTCTTGTACGGGCAGGCCGAGACGCACATCCGCCAGCCGCGGCAGGCATCCTCGTCGACGAGGACGATACCGTCCTCCTCGCGCTTGTACATCGCCCCGGAGGGGCACGCCGCGACGCAGGCCGGGTTCAGGCAGTGCTCGCAGATTCTCGGGAGGTAGAACATGAAGGTGTTTTCGAATTCCATCTTCACGTGCTCACTCATCGTCGCGAGGATGGGGTCGTCAGCTGCGGTCTCCTGGGAGCCGCCGAGGTTGTCATCCCAGTTACCGGACCACTTGATGTCCATGTTCTTACCGGTCAGGAGGGACTTGGGCCGGGCGACGGGGCTCTCCGTGCTGAGCGGTGCCTTCGTGAGCATGTCGTAGTCGTAGGTCCACGGCTCGTAATAGTCGTCGATGACGGGCAGGTCGGGGTTGTTGAAGATCGTGGCGAGTCGCTTGAGGCGTCCGCCGGAGCGCAGTTTCAGGCGTCCGCGCTTGTTACGCACCCAGCCGCCGTTCCACTTCTCCTGATCCTCATAGCGCTTCGGGTAGCCGAGGCCGGGCCGGGTCTCGACGTTGTTGAACCAGACGTATTCAACGCCGGTGCGGTTGGTCCAGACCTGCTTGCAGGTGACGGAGCAGGTGTGGCAGCCGATGCACTTGTCGAGATTCATGATCATCGACATTTGGGCCATTACGCGCATTTAGTACTCAACCTCCTGGCTGCGTCGACGGATCACGGTGACCTCATCGCGTTGGTTCCCGGTCGGGCCGAGGTAGTTGAAGGCGAACGACAGTTGGGCATAGCCGCCGATCAGGTGACTCGGCTTGAGCAGGATTCGGGTCAGCGAGTTGTTTGTCCCGCCGCGCATACCGCTCGTTTCAGCGATCGGCACGTTGATCGTGCGGTCCTTCGCGTGATACATGTACACGGTGCCTTCCGGCATCCGGTGCGACACGATCGCCCGCGCGACGACGACGCCGTTGCGGTTGTACGACTCGATCCACTCGTTGTCGCGAACGCCGATCTTGTCGGCGTCCTGCGGGGACATCCAGATGGTCGGCCCACCACGGGACAACGAGAGCATCATTAGATTGTCCTGGTATTCGGAGTGGATCGACCACTTCGAGTGCGGCGTCAGGTAGCGCACGGCGACCTCCGCCCGACCCTTCGACCCGGTAGAACCGGTCGCCGCCGTCGAGCCGACGATCGAGTCGTCGAAGAGACGGTGCATGTCGAGAGGCGGCCGGAAGATCGGCAACTGCTCCCCCAGCTCGATCATCCAGTCGTGGTCCAGGTAGAAGTGTTGCCGCCCGGTGAGTGTGTGCCACGGCTTCAGCCGCTCGACGTTGATCGTGAAGGCACTGTAGCGACGGCCGCCGTGCTCACTGCCCGACCACTCCGGGGACGTGAGCACGGGGACTGGTGCACCCTGGACATCCGAGTAGGTGAATCGGCGGCCCTCATTGTCGCTCGCGAGGTCGGCGAGCTTCATACCCGTGCGCTCCTCCAACTGACGGAAACCCTGGGTACCCAGGCGCCCGTTCGTGGTGCCGGAGAGTGCGAGCACCATCTCGCAGGCATGGCTCGCGGTCGTCAGGCGCGGGCGGCCGGCGGCCGGGCCGCTCTCGACCAAGCCGTTCTTCTTGCCGAGATAGTCGACCTCGACATCGGGGTTGAACTTGACGCCCTTGGTCACCATGCCGAGCTTCGCCGTGAGCGGGCCGAGAGCACCGAGCATGTCGGCGAATGCCGGATAGTCGCGCTCGACGACGACGAGCTTGGGCATCGTGATCCCGGGCACCAGTGGCTGGCCGTATTGCACGGTTCCGTGCGGGGTCGCCATCGCGTCGGGGGTGTCGTGACTGAGGGGAACTGCTACGAGGTCTTGTCGCACACCGAGATGCTCGACCGAGAATTCGGAAATCTTCTTCGCCAAAATGTGGAAGATGTCGAAGTCGGTCTTCGCCTGCCACGGCGGGGCGATCGCGGGGTTGAACGAGTGAATGAACGGATGCATGTCCGTCGTCGACAGGTCATTCTTCTCGTACCAGGTGGCCGGCGGCAGCACCACATCGCTGAAGATAGTCGTCGAGGTCATCCGGAAGTCGCTCGTGACGAGCAGGTCCAGCTTGCCCTCTGGCGCGGATTCGTGCCATTTCATCGTCTTCGGGCGCTTTTCGGACGGGGACTCCGGCGCGCGCACGGCACTCGTGGTGCCGAGCAGGTGCTTCAGAAAGTATTCATTGCCCTTGCCGGAAGAGCCGAGTACGTTCGCCCGCCAGACCACCATCACGCGCGGGAAGTTCTCTGGGGCGTCCGGGTCCTCGACGGAGTAGGCGAGGCTGCCGTCCTCCAGCGACTCGACGACGTACTGGGCCGGGTCGACCCCGGCCGCGACTGCGTCGTCGACAAGGTCGAGCGAGTTGCGGTTGAACGTCGGGTAGCTGGGCATCCAGCCGCGCTTTGCCGACTCCACGAGGCAGTCCGCCGTCGTGCGGTCCGCGAACGTGCCGACCCCGAGCGGGCTCGAGAGCGTATCGGCGGAGAGGCCGTCGTAACGCCATTGGTCGGTGGCGAGGTAGAAGAACCCGGTGCCAATCATCTGGCGGGGAGGACGCACCCAGTCCAGTCCGAACGCGTACTGGCCGTAGCCCGTGAGGGGGCGTACCTTCTCCTGCCCGACGTAGTGAGCCCAGCCGCCGCCGTTGACGCCCTGGCAGCCGGTCATCGTCGTGAGCGCGAGGAAGGCGCGGTAGATGGTGTCCGAGTGGAACCAGTGGTTCGTGCCTGCCCCCATCAGGATCATTGAGCGGCCGCCCGATTCCTCGGCGTTCTGCGCGAACTCACGCCCGATGCGTTCTGCGGCCTGCATCGGTACGGAGGTGATGCCTTCCTGCCACGCGGGGGTGCCTGGCGACGTTTCATCGTCGTAGCCGGTTGGCCAGACGCCGGGGAGCCCGTCCCTGCCGACGCCGTACTGGGCGAGGAGAAGGTCGAAGACGGTTGTCACGAGTTCTCCGGCGACGCTCCGCACGGGCACACCGCGGCGGATGATGCCTGCGCCACCGGCCTGCTGTTCGCCGGCCTCGTCTGTCGTGGGCGAAATGTCGAAGCGGGGCATGTCGACGGCAGCGGATGCACCGTCGTAGTCGGGCGCGTCCATGATCGAGAGCAGGGGGTCGACGCCCTCGAGATCGAGGTTCCATTTGCCGACATCTGTTTCGGAGAAGCGGTGCCCGATGGATCCGTTCGGGATGACGGTGCGGCCGTCCTGGTCGAGCAGGATCGGCTTGAATGCCGCGCTCGCGACCGTTGGCTCGGTGTCGGGGAGGGCATCCGCCGTCATGAACTTGCCGGGCACCCAGGCGTCGCCGCGTTTCGTGAGCGTGATCAGGTAGGCGGAGTCGCTGTAGCGCTTCATGTAGTCGACGAAACGCGGGGTGCGCCGGTCGACGAGGAACTCCTTGAGAATGACGTGGCCCATTGCGATCGCGAGGGCGCCGTCGGTGCCGGGGTGCACGGCGAGCCATTCGTCGGCGAACTTGGAGTTGTCGGCGTAGTCGGGCGAGACCGTGATGACCTTCTGGCCGCGGTACCGGGCCTCGACCATGAAGTGCGCGTCAGGGGTGCGGGTGACCGGCACGTTCGAGCCCCACATGATCAGGTACGACGAATTCCACCAGTCGGCGGATTCCGGGACGTCCGTCTGGTCGCCGAAAACCTGCGGGCTGGCGACGGGGAGGTCGGCGTACCAGTCGTAGAAGGACAGCATCGTGCCGCCAAGCATGGAGATGAAACGGTTGCCGACGCCCTGCGAGACGATCGACATTGCCGGGATCGGCGAGAAACCGGCGATTCGGTCCGGCCCGTAGGTCTTGATGGTGTGCACGTGTGCGGCGGCGACGATCTCCGCGGCCTCGTCCCAGCTAGCGCGCACGAGGCCGCCCTTGCCGCGAGCGCTCTTGTACGCCTTGGCAGACTCGGGGTTACCCGTGACGTCGGCCCACGCGAGTACGGGGTCGCCGAGGCGTGCCTTCGCCTCACGGTAGAGGTTGAGCAGCACGCCGCGAACGTAGGGGTACCGCACCCGGGTCGGCGAGTAGGTGTACCAGCTGAATGCTGCGCCGCGCGGGCAGCCGCGGGGTTCGTACTCCGGCGAGTCCGGGCCGACGGAGGGGTAGTCGGTCTGTTGGGTCTCCCAGGTGATGATGCCGTCCTTGACGTACACCTTCCACGAGCAGGAGCCGGTGCAGTTCACGCCGTGGGTGGACCGCACCTCTTTGTCGTGGGTCCAGCGGTCGCGATAGAAGCTGTCGGCGTCTCGGCCGCCTTCGAGGAACAGGGACCGCAGATCCGGCGAGGTCTCCCCTCGGCGCAGGAACCGACCGAGGTTGAGGATGCTGTCCGCAATCGGACTGTCGATACCCGGCTTCGTGCCCGGCTTGCCCACACTCCGCTTGGAAAAGCTCGAGTCCTTGAGAGTTTTCACGACGTACCCCTTGCACTCCCGGGCATCACCGCAATCAGCAACAGCCTCGCTACCGAGTCTCACGGCCACCCGAACGGGCTACAAGCGGAAAACACCGTGAAAAATAACCGCCTGTGCGCGGGAGGTCACGTCATCGATTTCAACCGCGACGTCGACGCTCTGCCGGGGCCCGTCGTCTCCCTCGATTTCCTCACACTCTGCACCCTGATGTGACCAGTTCAAGTCCAGCGTGCAGGTGTTCGGCTCGGTGAGCGGATGCACCGCATCGGCCGTGAGCGGACCGCCGGCCTGTTGCAGGATGCCTTGGACCAGACCGAGGTGCACCCGGCATACCTCAGGGTGGTCCTTGACCATCTCGCTGTACGGACACTCGTGCAGAGTGAGGTGACGTCCGTCCGCATCAATCCGTGCCTCGAAACCGGTCTGGTCGAGGTGGTCGTCGAGGGCGTCCAACTGACGCTGGAGCGGTGAGTCGATCGCGGCGGTGAGTGGCAGCATCCGCCGCACCTGGTCGCCCCGGCGTTCGGCGGCCTCGACCTTCGCAACCCGGATGGAACCCTCCCGGTGATCGATACCTGCGGCCGCGCTGTAGAGCATCTTCGGGCGTCCCTTGACGTCGCGCTCCTCGGGCTCACTCGTAACGAAACCATCGCTGATCAGGCGTTGCAAATGTTCCCGCGTGGTGTTGTGGTGCAACCCTGTCGCGTCTGCGAGATCGCCGACCGTCATCGTTCCGCGCTGCTGGAGGAAGTACAGCAGCTTGATCCTGCTGAACGACGCAAGCGTCCGGTAGCTCGACGGCGGGCGGGAAGACATGGGTCTACTCTCCACTCTTTATTCGGAAACCGATATCCCTACCCGCGTTTGGTGGGTAGACCACATGTGCAACGCAGACGCCCGGCCGCACGAACGGTTCGAGACGGATGCCGATGGCCGGTGCGTGCATCCGGTCCAGGACACCCTGCATCAGGCCCCGATGCACCGAGCACACGATGGCGCTGTTCTCTTTCGCGACGTCCAGGAACGGACACCGTTGCAAGTCGATCGCGGTGCGATCCTCCGAGACAGCGGGGGCGAATCCGACGACGTCGAGGATCTCGACCAACCGGTCGATCGCTCCAGCAGGATCGATCGGACCGGGAGCGCGCTCGTCGCTGGGCACGAACTCTTCCGACCAGCGCCGCCCGGCGTCGCCGGCCCGTTCGCTGCCAGCGCGCGCGTCGGGGGCGCCTGCGGCGAGGCTGTCCGCAAGAAGGCCAGCGAGGAGCCTGTAGGAGCCCTCGGAGGCAGCGGATTCTGTCGTCGGAGCGGCCCCGGGCCCGGAAGGGTCGCTCGCGGGCGGAACCGAGGCATAGAGCAGCCGGGGACGGCCAGGTCGGGTCCGCGCCTCGACGGCCTCGGTCACGAGGCCGACCTCGAGGAGCCGGTCGAGGTGGGAGCGAACGGTGTTCGGGTGCAGGCCGACCGCCGCCGCGAGCGCGGGAATGTCGAGGGGCGTCCGGTTGGTGCGCAGCACCTCGAGGACAGCTACGCGGCTCACGCCGGAGAGGGCGCGGTGAGTACGGGCGTCGAGGTCGGGGGCAGGCACACCCCTAGTTTTCCCTATAAGTGTGGTAAAAACAACTGAGGTGCGCATTCGAGCTGTACCGGACCAGGATCACGTGACTGACACCGCAACGCGCGCCGTTCGGCACCTGCACCACGATGCCGGCGAGCGTCCCTTCATCGTGATCTGGGAGGTGACGCGGGCCTGCCAGCTCGTCTGCACGCATTGCCGTGCGGACGCCATTCGCACCCGCAATCCCTTCGAGCTGACCACCGACCAGGGCAAAAAGCTCCTGGACGATCTCGCGTCGTTCGGCACGCCGCGCTAGCTCGTCGTCCTCACCGGCGGCGACCCCTTCGAACGCCCCGACCTCCCGGAACTCGTCGCCCATGGCACGAGCATCGGCCTCAGCATGGCCCTCTCGCCCTCCGTCACCCCACGCCTCACCCGGGAGGTCCTTGTCGAGCTGCACGACGCCGGGGCGAAGGCGGTGTCGCTCTCCCTCGACGGGGCATCCGCGGCGACCCATGATGCCTTCCGCGGTGTCGACGGGGTCTTCGACGACACGATGGTCGCTGCACGGATGGTGCGCGACGTCGGCTACCGGCTGCAGATCAACACGACAGTGACGCGCGACACGGTCCACGAGCTGCCCGCCATTCTGAAGACGGTCCTCGAGCTCGGCACGACGCTCTGGAGCGTCTTCTTCCTCGTCCCGACCGGGCGCGGCAAGCTTCTCAACGCGCTCACCTCCACCGAGGCCGAAGAGGTGCTGCATTGGCTGCACGATGTCTCCGAACTCGTCGCGATCAAGACCACGGAGGCGCCGCACTACCGCCGGATTGCGATCCAGCGCGCCGGTGTCGCCGATCTCGATGCGGCGTTCCCCGTCGGCCCGCTGCGCGCCCGGTTGCGGCGCGACACCGCGGAACTGCTGACCGGGGCCGAGCCCAGGCGCCGCGCACCCCGCGCCCCGATCGATGTCAACTCCGGACGTGGCTTCGCCTTCGTCGACCACGTCGGCGCGGTCTACCCGAGCGGGTTCCTGCCCGTTTCGGTCGGTTCGGTGCGCAAGCAGCCGTTCCCCGAGATCTACCGGGAGGCGCGGCTACTCCAGGAGCTGCGCGCCCCGGATTCCTTCGGCGGGCGGTGCGGCGCGTGCGAGTTCCGCACGGTCTGCGGCGGCTCCCGCTCGCACGCGTACGCAGTCACCGGCGATCCTCTCGCCGAGGATCCGAGCTGCGCGTACCAGCCGGTCGCCCCCGTCCCGGTCCCCTAACCCATTCGACGGTCTCCCTCGGCGCCAAGCTCTTCGTGGATCGTGCACGCCAGCTGCGGCCTGGCTGGTGGGATTTTCAAGACTCTGTCTTCCCGGCGTCTTCAGGCCGGCTTCATGGCGTGACGGCAAAGACCCCGCGGGCACCCTTCTCCGCGTCCGACATCACGTGGCTGACGAACGGGTAGTGTCCGGCCTCGGGGAAGGCGAGTTCGACGAAGCCGCCCTGCGCCGCGGCGAGGTCGAGCACCTGCGCCCCGCCCGTCCCGGTGCTGCCGCCGTCGCGGAGCAGATAGTCACCCTCCTTGAAGACTGAGTCGAACTGCCCGCCCACCACGTGGAAGGAACTGCCGACGTTGGGTCCGGCGTCCAGGACCCAGATGCGCACCGTCTCCCCCGCGCGCGCGGTGAGGGGTCGGTCCGCATACTGGTTGGCGTACCCGTTGAAGGCCAGCAGGTCGGGCAGCTGGGTCGCCACCCGCGCCGCGTCGACCTCCCCGCCCTCCGGCCCGAGGTAGAACTCGGACTGGACCAGAACGTACTCCGCGGAAACGGGCGCGAGCCCTGGCGGGTCGATGATCACCGCCCCGAACATGCCGTTCGCGATATGGGCGGACATCGGCATCGTCGAGCAGTGATAGAGCCAGATCCCCGATCGAGTTGCGGTGAAGCGGTAGGTCAGGCTCTCCCCCGGCATGATCGTGCGCATTGGTTTGTCGGGGGCGAGGGCGCCGGCATGGAAGTCGATCGAATGGTCGATGGTTCCGCCATTGACGAAGGTGATCTCGAAGATATCGCCGACGTGACCGTGCAGGGTCGGCCCCGGCGCGGTCCCGTTGTATGTCCACAGGGTCTGCCGGACTCCCGGCGACACTTCCGTCTCGACGTTCTGAACGGTGAGCGTGAGCTTGTGCACGGTGTCGGCGGATGCCGGTGCGAGCCGGGCATCTCGGGCGGCGAAGTCCGTCGCGGGTTGCTTCATCAGGTCCACGTCCTGTGCGGCGGACGGCGTACCACTCGCACCGGCATCTGCGCCCGTTCCCATGTCCATCCCGCCCATGCCTGTCGCGCTCGCGCCTGTCGCACTCGAGCTTGTTCCGCCCGCGCCACCGGTTACCGTGACGGAGAAGACCATCCCGAGCTGCTTGTGGCCGGCGATCGAGCACCAGCCGGCGATCGCTGCACCGACGACGCCTGCCTCAATGACGGTCGTCGTCCCCGGGTTGACCGAACCGGAGGTGATACCGGTGTCGAGGACCAGGTTGTGCACCCGGTCGTCGGCATTGGTCAGGTTGATGACGAGGGTGTCTCCGACGGGCACCGAGACGGAGTCGGGACTGAAGCGCATCCCCGCCATGGTCACATCGACCGTCGTGGTGTGCCCGGTCGCGGGGACGGAAACGACAGAGAGGCCGCCGGTCACGCCGAGCGCCACCGGGTCCATCGCTACGCCGAGGGTCACAGCGAGCAGAAGGGCACCGGCCGCGACGACGACGGACCCGGTGCGCCGCGGACGCGGCGACGGTACGGCAGGCTGTGCTGCGGGCGGCACGGCGGGACGGGATCCGGGAACCGGGGCGGCGGCATCCGCCGCTCTGCGCACCACCCGGTTGGTCTTCAGCGCCCGAGTCATCAGTACCAGGAAGGACGACAGGGCGGCCACGACGAGGAGCGAAAGGGCGACCTTCACCAGGCTCGGGACCGGCAGGAGGTACAGCACGAGGCCGCCGTTCACGACGATGACGCGGAAAAGTCCACCGCGCTCAAGCTCTCGGCTCGTGGCCTTGACGACCCGCGGGCCACCACCGAGTACGACCGGCAGCAGATAGGTCAGCGCGCCGAGCAGGATCTGCGCGGCGAAGCCGACCAGGAAGGCCGGAACGAGCTGTTCGAGCCCGTTGGCAGCGGCGGTCCAGGTGGGGGCGACGGTGACGGTGACGGCGAATCCGAGGGTGCAGAGGCCGAACCAGGCCAAGGCGCTACCGATGCTCCACCCGGCGAAGGTCACTGCGGGTGCTGAACGACCCTGGCGGACGACGTCGGCGAACACCAGGCACAGCCCGGCGAGATAGCCGAGCACGCCGAGACCGGCAATGACGCGTTCCCCGAGCAGGCAGCCGAGGCCGAGCACGGTGAGGCCCACGAGGAAGAGAGGTAGGGTCCAGCGCGCTGCCGCGCGGGTGCCGTCGGTGACCCGCACGTGCAGAATGGTCGGCCAGAGCAGGGCGACTGTCCCGATCACGGTAAGCCCGGCCCAGCCGAGCAGGTTGAGTCCGATGTGGGCGATGAAGAGGCGCGCGTATGTGTCCTCCGAGTCGTCCATGCGCGCCATCAGGATTCCGAGGGTGACCCCGATCGCCAGGGCGGCGCCGGCCGCGACGTAGTAGCGGACGAGCGGTGCAAACCGGGAGGGCAGCGCGCCGCGGGACTGCACGGCGAGGATGGCCGCGTGCGCGAGCGCGTTCGCGCCGACGAGGATGCCGCCGACGAGGACGACCAGCCACCAGCCACCGATCATGCCGGTGATCACGACGATGGCTCCTGTAGTGTGGGCCGCGAGGCGCCAGCCGAGGAACGCGCGACCGCCGGGCGCGGGGTGCCGGAGGAGGGTGTCGGCGAAGTGCTGGCTCCAGATCAGGACCGCGCTGCTGACCGCGCCGAGGAGCAGCAGGTGCACCATGAGCCAGGGCGCGACCGGAATGAACCGATGCACGATGACCACGACGACGGTGAGGAAAAGCCACGCCGGCACCAGGATTCCGGTGATGATGTGCCACAGCCGGCGGGTCATCGGCGCGTTCCCAGCGAGATCGTTGCCCGGCCGCGCGGAGAGGCGGTGCTCGACTCACGCCTGACGGGTTTCGGCGGCGCGCCCACAAACACGGAGACGACGGAGACCCCCGCGAAGAGCAGCACCGCGACGATATTCGCGAAGCCGCCCCACTGCACCAGAACATCTAACCCTCTGGCATCGCCGCCGACGACACGCACAACTAGTGAAGCGTGCAGTAGGACAACCGGCCCATACATCAAGGGACGATAGGGCAGCGGCCGGCGCAGCACGGCAGGCAGGATTGTCGGCGCATGCGCCATGATCATGGAGATCACGAAGCCGAGGAAGACGGAGTGCACCACGGCGTCATAGGCAGGGCCGACGTATCCGGGTCCCCACAGGATCCAGACCAGGCCGACGACACCCATCCAGCCATACCCGGCGAGCAGGCACACGGCCATGTAACGCGGCAGTCCCTTCGACCTGACAAGCCGCGTGGCCACGTCGTATCGCACGAGCCACGAGACGAGACCGAGCAGCGCGAAGCCAAGCACCGGATATCCAAGGACAGGCCACAAGAGTGCCAGCACGCCGCCAGAGGCCAGGACCAGGGCTACCGCGAGCAGCCACCGCTCGGCCCGCTCATCGACGGTTGGTGAGATCCGGGCGAGTTCCAGACGTTCCCCTGCGATCGTCAGGACAAGGAAAAGTGTCATCGCCGGGATGAGTTGAGGCACCGGGACACCTCCCCACCACAGAATTGTCGCGGCGAGGCCGAGCAACGCCCCGAGGGCCTGAACGGCGCTGGAGGTCGAGGGCTGTCGCGCCCAGATAGCCCGATAGATCGCGAGCAGCACGATCGATCCGGCCATGAGGGCGAGCTGGCCGACAAAGAGCGGAATCGGAGAGACAAGCGCAATTCCGCCGGCGCCGAGGAGACCGGGAGACAGGAATGCCCAATTCCGACGGATGGCAACAGCGCGTTCGAGAACAACGACCGTTCCGACAAAGCCATAGACCATGAGCGGGCCATGCACGTCGGCGAGGCGGGCTGCGATCACCGGTGCCGGCAGGCCAAGCAGAATGAGTGCCCCATCGAGTCCCGCGAGCAGGGCGAAGCCACCGAGGAGAAGAAGTACGATGCGGCAGCCGCTTCGCCGGCTTGGCCGCGTTGGCAGGTAGTGGGATTTGGGCGACATCGTGGCACTCCTCGAGCGTGGCCGCTCATCAATTAATCCGATTGGGTCGATCCCGCCTGGTGCAATGTCGAGACCGCAAGTGCGATTCAGTGAGGTCCTCCGACCAGTCACCCCGCTGCGGACGCTCCAACGTTGCCAGGAACGGCAGTGAGTCGTGGGTAGCAATCAGATCAAGGCAGAATCCGGGCTGGATCGCTCCGGAGGCGCCAAAGAGGGTTGATGGCGGACGGCGGACGGGATGACATGGCTGTCAACACGATGCCCTCACTGTCGACGTGGTTGCAGCTACACGCGTGCGCTGGACCCGCCGCCTAGGCGGGATCGACGAGGGCGGCCTGGCTCCTGGGCGGTCAGGGTGCTCGGTTCGACGGTCATATTGCTCTCCTGTGGACGGGACTCTGGTGATGTTCCCATTTTAGGGCATTTCTGTCCGCTTTATTCGATACCGATCTATGTCAGCAACGCTCTCCACTCATCGAATCCGGCGAACCACCCTCACAGGCAGCCCTGGACCTTGGCATGTCCCGCACTACGCTCTACCGGCGCATCAACGACATCCAACCGTGACACGGATTGTGCCATAGTCCGTCCGCTGTCTCCCTCTTCCAGATTCGCAGGCTAGCAGCAGCTGTCGTCCTCGATGACGCGTTCCCCGGTAAGTGCGCTGACCGGGACCGCGCAACTCTCACCCTTCCACGCTTCGAGGCCTTCACGAATAGCGAAGGCCGCAATCACGAGAGCGGCTACGGAGTCAGCCCACGCCCAACCCAGCAGCGAATTGAGCACCAGGCCCATCAAGAGAGCGGCGGAGAGGTAGCTGCAGATAAGGGTCTGTCTCGAATCGGCGATCGCCGACGCGGACCCCAGTTCGCGGCCGGTTCGACGTTCGAACCAACTCAGGAAGGGCATGACGGCGAGACTGACAGCGGCGAGGACGATGCCCACCGGGCTTTGCGCGGCTTCCCGAAGCCCGAAGATGGACAAGCCGGCCTCGATGATGACATAGGCCGCCAGGGCAAAGAATGCGTACGCGATCACGCGCAGGGCGACCTTTTCCCGTTTCTCAGGATCCGGAGCGGAGAACTGCCAGGCGATCGCCACCGCGGACAGCACTTCCACAATCGAGTCGAGCCCGAAGCCGATGAGTGCGGCAGAGGACGCCACGTTCCCTGCAGCGATAGCGATGACCGCCTCTAGGACGTTGTAGGTGATCGTTATGCCGACGATGATTCGAATGCGACGCTGGAGGACCAGTTTCCGCACAGAATCTAGGACGGCGCCTGAACCATTCGTCGGGGCGGTCACACGGGCGTCCCACAGCAGAGCGGCTGGTCACAGTTCTCGTCTACGCAGGCCGTGCCATCATCGACCGCGAGGACAACGTCGAACAGAGACTGAAGCGCCCGGGTCAGGTGCCTGTCGGCGATCTCATACCGGGTCTGTCGCCCTTCGGGCACGGCGACAACAAGGCCGCAGCCGCGAAGACAACTGAGATGGTTCGAAACGTTCGAGCGGGTGAGTTCCAATTCTCGGGCGAGCTTCGCCGGGTAACCAGGTTCCTCGAGCAGGCTCAACAGGATTTTGGATCGGGTCGGATCGGCCATCGCGCGCCCGATCCGGTTCATCACGCCCAGACGCGAGGAAATAGTCAGCATCTAGTGACTATACAGTCCAGGATGACCATTAGCGATTGTGCCCACAAAGCAACGGCGGAGACAACTATGACAGAGCACGACCACGCCCCTCAGAATCAGTGGAACCACCTGGCTGCGAGGCTCATGACCACATCACATGGCCTCCCGTCTACGCTTGTTGAAAATTTGGCCGTGCGAACCTGTCGGCGCTACTGGCCTACTTTTCGAAGAGCGCTGGCAAGACCCACGCCACCTGACACGCACCGACTCAACAACTACGGCAAATCTCCTCATCGGACAGACGAATTTCACCAGCCGACGACGCGTTCCTAGCGAATAAGTGTTGAATAAAAGTGCGCGGCACCAAGTGCCACAAGCCAGAGCTAAGGAAACGTGCAGATCAGCGCGCATTCTCGAGACCAGGCCTCACTTGAACCCATGACCGTTCGCAGCAATCGGCTCGTCACCGACAAAACAGAAGAATATAAGTGCTGGTCACGCTGTTGTTCTGCTCCACCCGCGCGACGCTGACCCGAGTCCTCATGACTATTCACTCAAATCTCATGAGAAATGACCAAACTAAAATTCCTGATCAGAAAAGACTTTTCAGTAGGGCGACCGGGACTTGAACCCGGGACCGACGGATTTGGCCCGAAGGATTTTCCTCCACTCGACCAACCTCGACCGACCTCGACATAACTCGAACTGACCGGGAATTCCTTGTTCTGCTTGCTTCCATTTTCATCGACACGTCTCGACCTGTCCAGAGCGACCTCGAGTCAATAAGCGTTGAATAAACGTTCACGCATCAAGTCGCAGATTCGACCTGCACGGTGACGCCCTCATCTGGATTCCGCATTGCCGTTGGTCCCGTCGCGAGACCGACGCTCAGGTCTTGGCATAGTACGTACGAATGATCTTCCTGATCAAACGAGCGACGACGACCTTAGGGCCACATTGCGGCACAATGTATCCGCATGTGTGCCGCTGGCTAAGTCGCCGCTGACGCGTAAACGCCGCGATTGTGGCAAAGGGCTTCGGCCGGGAAGGGCCGAAGCACGGATTCCCTCTCCGTCGGCTCCATCGTCCAGCCGGCCGCTTAGCAGCACCTCTTGGTTCAGTGCCGCCGGATTGAGTACCGGTGCTCCGGTCTGCCTGTCTGACCGTATCGCAGTTGGAGTTTTACGGCCCCGATGTGCTCGAGCTGGGTGAGATAGCGTTGCGCCGTGGCTCGGCTGATCCCGACCTGAGCGGCGATGTCGGATGCCGATAGGCCGGCACTTCCGCTGCCGATCGATTTATACACGAGTTGCAGGGTCGGAGCGAGGTGCTCGATGTCGGGCACATCGCGGTCTGAGGGTATGGGTCGTAGCAGTTCAAAAAAGCCATCGACTTCCTCCTGTCCGGCGTCGGCCGGCCAGTCGGTTAGTTGGGCGTGGGCCGTTCTGACTGCGCTCAGACGTTCTGCCAGAGCAGCGAAGCCGAACGGCTTCACCAGGTAGTGCACGACCCCAAGCCGTACGGCGGTGCGGACCGCAGCGATATCTGCGGCGGCGGAGATGATCAGCACCATCGGAGGTCGGGGATTGTCGAGCAGGATACGTGCGACCTCCAATCCATCACCGTCGGGCAAGTGGATGTCCAGCAGGACGAGGTCGGGCTGAAGTCGTTGCGCCATCTCGATGGCGTCCGCGGCGGTGTGTGCCTTTCCGACCACCAGGAATCCCGGAACCATTTCGACGAAACCTTCGTGCACCGACGCGACTCGGAAATCATCGTCGACGACGAGGGTGGTCAGCGCACTGTCGCTCATACGGTCACTGTCCTTCTCTCGCTTTCGGACGTCGACCGGGGCAGCACGATCACAAACGTTGCCCCTGGCCCCTCTGAAACAGTGATACTGCCACCGAATCGGGCCACAGTGCGCTGCACGAGCGAGAGGCCGAGGCCACTGTGCCCCGCAGTCGATCCGCGCTTGGTGGTGAAGCCGTTTCGGAACACCAGCGGGAGCATCGCGGCCGGCACGCCCGGCCCGGTGTCGACGACTGTCACCCGGAAGTCGTCCTCAGTTTCCAGGATACCGACCTGGATACGACGCGGCGCGGGTGTTCCGGCGACTGCGTCGAAGGCATTGTCGATCAAGTTGCCGAGTATCGTCGTGAGCGCCTGGACGCGGTCTGGTGCAGCGCTGACGGATGTCTCCGGATCAAGCGACAGCTGGATACCTCGCTCGTTCGCTTCCGCTGTTTTGCCGAGCATGAGTCCGACGATCTGCGGAGAGGCGATGTGGGTGCGCAGCGTCTGATCGAGGTCAGCCGCTGTGCCGCGGATTTCATGGACGTACTCGAGGGCTTCCTCGGTTCGTCCGAGCTCGAGCAGACCTGCGATTGCGTGCATCCGATTGCTGAACTCGTGCTGCTGGGCGCGCATGGACTCGGTCAGGCTGCGTTCGCCGACCAGCTCCCGGCTCAAGGCCTGCGCGACGGTGTGATCCTGCAAAGTCACCACGACGCCGTGCGGACGGCCCGAGAGGGTGACGGGCATTCGGTTCAAGACGATCCAGAAGTCCTCGGTGATCATGATCTGATCGGAGACGACGCTCGTGCCCGTGAGCGCGTCGCGTACCGGGCCGGGCGGTAGTACATCGTCCACGCGGTGTCCGACGACATTCCCGGCAAGGTGCAAGAGCCGCTGAGCCTCGTCGTTGTTGATACTGATCCGCCCGGCAGGGTCGATCGCGATAATGCCTTCACGGATTCCGTGAAGAGTCGCCTCTCTTTCCTGCAGTAGTCGCGCGATCTCGTCGAGCTCGAGCCCGAACGTGCGCTTCTTGAGAAGTGTCGACAGCCCGAACGAGGCCAGCCCGCCCAAGAGCAACATCACGAGAAACCAGAGGCCATAAGAAGGCAGCTGGGTCAGAAGCGCGCTGGAGACCGAGTCCTCCTTGATGCCCACCGAAATCTCACCGATGAAGGCGCGATCCGAGGAGTACAACGGGACGATCGCGTTGGCGGTGATCCCCGTCGAACCATTGTTGACTCGCAAGTGAACCTGCCCGTCAGCGGCGATCAGTGGTTCGGACACCGATTTTCCGATGAGTGCGACGTCGGGGTGCGAGACCCGTAGGGAGTCCCTGTCGATCACCACAACGAAGGCGGACCCGGTTTCCTGTGCGGTCACCATAGCGAGTTGCTGCACGTGCGCGTCACATAACGCATTCCGCGCGGCGAGACAGCTCTGTACCGAGGCATTCTGTGCAAAGGTCTGTGCGATTGCTGCTGCCTGCGTCTGGTACTCGTCGTCGAGGTGGCCGCGTGCCGTGGTGGCGAACAGCAAGAATCCGATCGCCGTGGAGGCAGTCAGGATCACCAGATGTGCCAGGAACATCTGGGTTGAGAGTTTTCTGATCCGCCTTCGCATCAGTTGATTGTTGCATTACAACGCGTGAGCGAAATGCGCAGAATCACCTTCTTATGCGCACAACCAGCGCATGGCGCAAAAGCGAGACAGTTGAGCAGCTTGCTGGCACCGTCATTACGCACAGGCAACGACGCAGTGCAACGACAGAGAGGTCACAAGCATGGGTGACACTGACAAGACCCCGAACCGCACGCCCGTAGGACCCGGGGTGGCCGACGATCCAGCGCGAATAGACATCGTCGGTTTGACGAAGAGATTCCTCACGCCGAAAGGCGAACCTTTCACGGCGATCCAGGATGTGTCCCTCACAGTCGAGGCCGGACAGTTCTGCGCCATCGTCGGACCGACCGGGTGCGGAAAGTCGACGACGCTCGCGCAGGTCTCGGGATTGGAAAGGCCCAGCGGCGGCTCCGTACAGGTCGGCGGACGAATCGTCGACGGCATCACGAACGGCGTCAGCTACATGTTCCAGGGAGACGCGCTCTTCCCCTGGAAGACGGTCCTGCAGAACGTGATGATCGGTCCGGCACTTCTTGGCACGTCGAAGAAGAAGTCGATGGCCCTCGCCATCGATTGGTTGCGCCGAGTGGGACTCACCGGTTTCGAGGACCGCTACCCCCACCAGCTTTCCGGAGGCATGCGCAAGCGCGTCGCGATGGCCGCGGCGCTCATCAACAACCCGCGCATCCTGCTGATGGACGAGCCCTTCGGCGCACTGGACGTGCAGACCAAGGCAATCATGCAAACGGAACTCCTCGGGCTATGGGAGGAACTGCGCCCCTCGGTCCTGTTCATCACACACGACCTCGACGAAGCCGTCGCGCTGTCTGACCGCGTGATCATCATGACCTCCAGCCCCGGCACGATCAAAGACGTCTTCGACATCGACCTGCCGCGTCCGCGCGGAGACGTCCAGACGCTGCGACACGAGGCGCGATTCATCGAGTTGCAGACCCAGATCTGGGACTCTCTCCGGGACGAAGTCACACGCGCCTATCAGCGCTCCGCGGGGGTGGCCGCATGAGCGCCCTGGTCCAGCACAAGGCAACGATCACGTCGGAGGCCGAGCCCCGCGTCGGATCAGCGACACAGCAGTCCGAGGTGGAGCTGCAGGCATCGGCGCGCCGGGCCCGCACCCGAAATACGTTGTGGGTCTGGGCCGGCCGGCTGATCCTCGCGATCTTCGTGTTCGGCGGCTGGCAACTCTTCACCGACCTCAAATGGGTCGACCCGTTCTTCTACGGACAACCCAGCATGGTCTGGGACTCCCTGGTGAGCCTCTTCACCAAGGGCACCGCCTTCGGATCGATCTGGGACCAGCTCTGGGTCACCGTGCAGGAAGCCCTGTTCGGGTTCCTGTTCGGAACGATCGCCGGAGTCATCAGCGGAATCCTGCTCGGTTCGAACCGGTACCTGTCTAACGTGTTCAGCCCGTACATCAAGGTCCTCAACTCGATCCCCCGCATCGTCCTCGGTTCGATCTTCATCGTCGCGTTCGGCCTGGGAATCGGCCCAAAAATCCTGCTGGCCGCCGTCCTCGTGTTCTTCGCAGTCTTCTTCAACGCCTACCAGGGCGTGCGAGAGGTGGACCAGAACCTGATCGCAAACGTCCGCGTCCTCGGTGCATCGCCGTTGCAGATCGCCCGTCACGTCACCATCCCATCAGCCATGACCTGGATCATCGCGAGCCTGCACACCGCGTTCGGCTTCGCCATCATTGGGGCACTGGTCGCGGAGGTCCTCGGAGCCCAAAAGGGTATCGGCCTCATCATCAGCCAATCCCAGGGCCGATTCGACCCGAACACGGTGTTCGCGTGCATGGCGATCATTGCAGTCTTCACCCTCGGTGCGGAATACCTCATCACGTTGTTGGAAAGGTCCGTCCTCAGGTGGCGGCCGCCCGTCCGGTCCGAATCCCAGCCGATCTGACCCGAAACAGCTCACCTATCCGGGCACGACCGAGGCGGTTGTCTCTCCTCGGTCGCAGCCTCTCCAGACCCGTCGCGCGCTTCCGCGCGCGACGACACCGAAAGGAAACGGACACACCATGAAAAAGCACAGCATCGTCGCTGTTGCCTCCGCAATAGCAGCATTGTCGCTGGTACTCGCGGGCTGCAGTGGCACAGCAACCCCCAACACAACAGCATCCGACGGATCAGCACTGCCAACGGTCTCCATGATGGTCGGTGGAATCGACAAGCAGATCTACCTGCCGTATCAACTTGCTGAGAGCCTCGGGTTCTACAAGAAGTACGGCGTCAACATGCAGCTGTCGACCGAGCAGAACGGCGGCGTCGGCGCGGAGGAGGCCATGATCTCCGGCCAGGTCAACTTCTCCGGCGCCTGGTACGTTCATGCCCCCGATTTCCAATCCAAGGGCAAGAACGTCATCAACCTGGTGCAACTCTCCGGCGCCCCCGGCGAACGGATCATGTGCAGCCCGACGGCAAACGTCAAGACGCCCGCCGACATCCGCGGAAAGAAGATGGGCGTCACCGACCTCGGTTCCGGAACAGACCAGCTCACACAATTCGTCGCGTCGAAGGGCGGAGTGTCACCCAGCGACTACACGACGATCGCGGTGCACGCAGGTGCAACTGCGATCGCGGCCTTGCAGCGCGGCGAAGCCGACTGCGTCATGACAACCCAACCCACGGTTGCCGCTCTCGAAGCAAAGGGCATCGCCGTCTCAGCGCTCGACCTGGCAACCACGGAGGGCGCGCAGCAGAACCTCGGCGGAGCGTGGCCCGCCGCAGGGCTCCTCGCGCAGGCAGACTGGGTGGACAAGAACCAGGACACCGTGCAGAAGGTCGTCACCGCGCTCGTCGCGACGATGGACTGGATCCACACGCACACCGCACAGGACGTCGCGGACGCGCTGCCCCCGGACTTCGTGCAGAACAGCACCGTGTCCAAGGACCAGTACGTCGCTGCATTGAAGGCCGACTACGGGCAGTTCCTGCCGGACGGCCTCATGCCGGCAGGCGGTCCGAAGACGATATTCCAGATGGAGAACGCCATCGGAACCGATGTCAGCAAGGTGACCTACCCGTCGACCTTCACCCAACAGTACGCACAAGCCGCACTCAAGCAGCTCGGCATCACCCCGACCACCACGGCAGCCGACACAGCGACCGGCTAAATCGATCCGACGCGAGGGGACTGTGCGGCAACCGCACGGGCCCCTCACGTCTGCCTACTCCCGAATCCTCCCCGTTCCGTCGTAGGCTCCTGAGGACTTGAGCTCTCGACAGTGACTCTTGTGACCTCCCACCCGCCGGTATTTGGTCGCGCTTCAGAGGTGCCTTTATGCGCTGGGAAGTGTGGCGAGGAAGGCTTGCAGTGCTTTTTGCTCTTTTGCCGGGTCCGGAGCTGAGGCTCGGACCGAGGCGAGGACCGGGTCGATCTGGTGATCGAGAAATGACCAGGCCTTGCAGTCGGCGGCGTTCAACTCGGTTTGGTTATCGTCCCAGGCCGTCTCGAGGTCTGTGACGCGTGTCGCAGCTCCGGTCTGATCTCCCGTCTTGACGAGTGCGAGGGTGTCGGAGGCGATGGACCGAAAATCCGCGACGTTATCCGCGGGAAAGCTTGTCTGCACAGCCGTTTGCGCCTCGGATTGGGTCAGCGCTGCGGAGCCGGTCGTGCACGTCGGTTTTGCCGTTTCATCGGCGAGTGCGCTGGTGTGGGGCATGCTGCTTGTGACCACGAGCAACCCGATCGTTGCGGCTGCGACGGCCCCCATGGCAATGAGCGTTGTTCGGCGCCTCTCAGGTGTCGCGACTGGTTGGGTCCTGCTCGATGGGTTGTCGTCATTGTCGGCTTTGCTGACTGTGAGATACACGACTGTCGCGAGAATGGCTGCAAGGAAGATGATGCTCGTAGTTGCGGTTCCGAGCCCAAGGCCGCCTTCGGCTGGTGTCAGTGCGAGCCAGTCTCCGATGTTGGCGCCGAGCGGACGGGTGAGGATGTACGCAACCCAGAACGCCAGTACCGGGTTTGCTCCGAAACGCCAGAGCCCGGCGGTGATGGCGATGAGCGCAAGAGGCAGCAGAATCGAGAGGCCAGGACCCCACCCGGTGAGCTCCAGGGTCCAGTCCCCCAGTGCCGTGCCGAGCGCGAACGTGACCAGAACGGTGAGCCAATAGAACGCTTCCCTGGGCACCGTGGCGATGCTGTGAATGGAGAGCGTGCGCTCTTTTACGAACCATACGGTGAAGACGACCGCGAGCGCGGCGGCGAACACGACGGAGCTGATCGCCAGTGGTATGCCAGCCTGGTCAGTGAGGATATCCGTGTACAGGGTCCCTGTGACGCTCATCAAGACGACGGTCAGCCAGTAGTAGCTGGGTTGGTAGCGACGGCGGGTCATTTGAACCGCGAGCACTGCCGCCGTGGCGATCGTGAAGATGATCGATGTTGCGACGAGACCCACGCCGAGGGCGACGTTGATCCAGTCGGCAAAACTCTCTCCCACTGTCGTGCATAGGATCTTGATTATCCAAAACCAGATCGTGATCGCGGGGACTTTGCTGAGCATGTGCCGCGCGCTGATCGCTGACGTTTGGGGAGATGAGGTCATGTCAGGGATGCTCGCAGGGGGCGTGAAACCAAGTCTGAGCGAACGCTGTTTTCACTGAATTTCCACACAGACCAAGTGCCGGGAGGTCTGGTGTGATTGACGGGAATACGGTCAAGCGATGACTGCCCGATGTCAGTTGAAGCTTGATTTGCGGGCAGCATTGCGCGGTGACCGTCCTCCCGACCGATTGTCAGGATTGCGGTGCGAGAGGGCAGTTTTCTCGGAATCGGGTCCTACCGAGGGGTCGTTTTGGGCTCCTCCGGGGGATGGCTCAGCGCAGGCGTCGAGTGCTCGTCACGGGCGCGTGACGGGCAGGGTGAAGGCGATCGCCGTTCCTGTCGGTGAGCTGCTCACGACGCCCACCGTTCCGCCTTTCCTGACGACGATGTCCCGCACGAGCGATAGCCCGATGCCGAAGCCTGTGCCGCTGCTCCCACCGTCGGCCGCACTGCCCGCGTGTGCGAAACGGTCGAAGATCCGGCTGGGGTCGATGCCCCGAATGCCGGGGCCGCGATCCCGCACGGCTATGGTCACCGTCTTCCTCTCGACACTCACGTCCACGGTCACCGATGAGCCTTCCGGTGCGTACCGGATTGCGTTGTCGAGGAGGATAACCAGGCAGCGCTGGACGTTCATCTGAGACAGCGACGTCCAGATGCCCGCCGGCTGGGTGACGTCGATCTTCACCGACGCCCGGGCTGCGATGAGATCCATGGACGCTACGGCCGCATCGATGGCCGGCCCGAGTTCGCTGCCGTCGCCAGCCTGCCCGTCCTGGCCAGCGGCCCCCTCCGCCGACTCCAGCAGATCGTTGACGACTCGGATGAGCGTTTCGGTATCCCGGCGCAGCTCTGCGACGACCTCGGTCGACGGATCCCCGACGGGGAGTCCGCGTTGCAGGATCTGGAGTCGCGCGTCGAGGATAGTCAGCGGAGTGCGGAGCTCGTGGCTGGCATCCGCGACGAATGAACGCTGGACGCGGAGCGCGTCGCCCAAGGGCTTGACCGCTCGGCGCGTGACGAACCAACTCAGCAGCCCCGCGAGAACGATCAACCCGGCCCCCAATACCGCCGACGCGCGGAGCAGCTTGAAGGCGTTGATGTCGAGGATCGTGGGATCCGCCGCGGGTTCCAGGAGCACCGGGAGTGAAACCTCGCTGACGATGAACAGGACGATAGCGACAAGAATGACGACGACGACGATGGCACAGGCGATGGTGACCTGGAAGCCGACCTTTCTGGAGGCGTTCCGGAGGGCCAGCGCGTCGCCGTCGACCGATTTCTTCTCGCTGGTGGCGCGCTTCACAGCTCCCCCAGCCGGTAGCCCTGACCGCGCACGGTGATCACCGCACCGACGTCGGTCTTGCGTCTGAGGTAGTGCACGTAGGTGTCCACTGTGCCGGGGAGGTCCTCGTCGCTGAAGACCGCCTTGAGGATCTGGTTCCTGGTGAAGGTGCGCTCGGGGTTGTCGGCCAGGAGCTTGAGCAGGTCACTCTCGCGTTCTGTCAGCATGATGCGCCCGTCGTAGGGCGAGTGAATGATCCGGCTCTCGGGGTAGAACGCCCATTCGCCGATAACAATCATTGTTCCTTCGCCGGTGAAGACGCGGCGGATCGCTCGAAGGCGGGCGAAGAGCTCGTCGAATTCGAACGGTTTGACGAGGTAGTCGTTCGCCCCGACGTCCAGGCCGTCGACCTTGTCGCGGACGGTCCCGAGGGCGGTCACGAGGAGGATCGGGGCCGTGACGCGTTTCGCGCGCAACGCCGCGACCAGACCCAGCCCGTCCAAGGACGGAAGTCTGCGGTCGATGATCATCACGTCGAACTCCTCGGCCAGGGCGGTCTCGAGTCCCTCCCGGCCGTCGGCGACCAAGGTCACGGCATAGGCTTCGGCGAGGACCTGCGCCATCAGCGGGCCAAGCTGTGGATCGTCCTCGACCAGAAGCAAAGCCGGAAACGGATCGTGTACTGGCATTGGAACCCTCTCTGTCGTGCACGGCACGAACCCCGGGCCCACACGTTGGTGACAAGCGTAACCGCGGAAACGGAGCGGGCGAGAATGCTCGCATCGGCGGCGTCGAGCGATTCTTAGAGAGTTCTTGGATCGCCCTTGCCACGATGATTCCATGACCCAAACCGGAATCGCGCACCCGACGATCGCCGCCAGCGTGCGCGGAATCACCAAAACCTACGGCACCGGTGACACCCAGGCGATAGCCCTGGATGGCATCGACCTGGACATCCACCGGGGCACGCTCACCGCGATCATGGGCCCGAGTGGCTCAGGCAAGTCGACGCTCATGCACGTGTTCGCAGGCTTGGACTCGGCAACGACCGGGCGGGTGATGATCGGGGACACCGATATCACCGATCTTGACGATGACGCGCTGACGCTTCTGCGCCGTCGGAAGCTGGGATTCGTCTTCCAAGCGTTCAATCTCGTTCCGACCCTGTCCGTGCTCGGGAACGTCGAGTTGCCCTTCGAGCTCGACGGCAGGAAGCCCGGGGCGGGCGAGCGAGCGTGGATCAACGAGTTGCTCGGACGCCTCGGCCTCAGCGGGCTCGAGAATCGCCGGCCACACGAATTGTCGGGCGGTCAGCAGCAGCGGGTGGCCATCGCACGCGCACTCGCCAGCAAGCCGACGTTGATCTTCGCGGACGAGCCCACGGGCAACTTGGACTCCAAATCGAGCCGCGATGTTCTGTCCCTGCTCGGGGTTCTCACCCGCGAGTATGACCAGACCGTCGTGCTCGTCACCCACGACCCGGTCGCGGCGTCCTACGCCGACCGGGTCCTCTTTATCGCGGACGGCGCGATCGTGCACGATGTCGGCCGCAGCGACCCCAAGGCGCTCTCGGACATTATCTTGATGCTCGAGGTCGCCGCGTGATCGCACTGGCGCTACGAGAACTCCGCCACCGAGGACGCCAACACACCTCCAGCGTTCTCGTCGCCATCCTTTCCTCCGTGTTCGCGACGATGCTGATCGAGATGGACGCCGTCCTGAGCGTGCAATCCGTGGCCAGCGGGTTCACCCAGCATGGCTTCGTGCGCGCGCTGCTCGACATCCTCGGACTGCTGTTTTTCTTCGTCGCCGTTTTCGTCTCGTGCGTCGTGACCGCCAACACGTTCAGCATCATTATGGCCGGACGCGCAAAGCACATCGCACTCCTGAGATTGCTCGGAGCGTCCGCCCGCACACTTCGCGGGGCCATCGTCATCGAAGGCATCGTGATTGGATTCCTCGGAGCCCTGGCGGGCCTGGTCATCGGCCTCGTTGTCACCAGCGTGAGCTACTCCGCCCTGATCGCATCCGGGACGTTCGTGGACACTCCGATCGCCGTCTTCTCCCCGCTCCTGGTGGCCCCGGTCATCGTCGGGGTCGCGAGCACGGCGGGAGCCGCCTGGTTTGGTTCTCGTGCCCTGCTCGCCGTGTCCCCGATCGAGGCCACCGGCGCGACCCAGGAACCCAAACCGGAATCCCTCGCCGACACGCCCCGGTGGCGCCGCACCCTGGTGATCGTCCTGTTTGCGGGAGGTCTGGGACTGCTCCTGCTCGGGGTCGTCATCGGGCTCCTCACGCCCCTGGGCCTCCTCGTTGCCACCCCCGGAGGCGCGCTCAGTTTCCTGGGCTTCGTTCTCGGCTCGGGCTACTTCATCCCCCGCTTCCTGATGACCGCAGGACGCCTCACAGGCTCGTCGACGCCGAGTACCCTCGCGACGGCCAACGCCCTCCGATACCCCGCCCGTTCATCCCGGTCGACCGTCGGACTCGTCATCGGCGTCACCCTGGTGACGATGTTCACGGTCGCCGGCCAGTCGTTCCTCGCGCAGACCGGCCCGGTCGCGGCCGCGGCAGACCCGGCAGAAGCGGCAGGAGACGCCGCCTTCCTGACCTTGACCACCGGGATCCTTGCCGTCCTCATCGGATTTTCCCTAGTGATAGCCGCGATCGGACTGGTCAACAGCCTGTCCCTGAGCGTGCTGCAGCGCCGACGTGAGATCGGGCTCCTGCGCGCGCTCGGCTTCACGAAAAGCCAAGTACGGTTCATGATCCTGGCCGAAAGCATCCAGCTCACCGTGGTCGGCGGAGTCACCGGCCTCGTCCTCGGAGTCGTCTACGGTTGGGCCGGCGCCCTCGCCGCGATCGCGTCAGACCACCACATCGGCGGGTTCTTCTGGCCCACGATTCCCCTCTGGGTCATCGGTGCCATCGCGGCAGGCGCCGTCCTGCTCGCCGTCGTTTCCTCCGCGGTGCCCGCCCGTTCGGCCATCAACGTGTCGCCCGTTCGCGCGCTCGCGATCGACTGAGCATGGGACACACACTGACGACAGTGACGCTCCTCCATGCCGGCGGAATTCTCGACCCGGCGTCCATCCTCACCGGCTCGGGGCCGTGGGTAATCCTGGCAATCATGGGCATCATCTTCATCGAAACCGGGCTGCTCTTCCCGTTCCTGCCCGGCGACAGCCTCGTCTTCACTGCGGCACTCCTCGCCCTCCCGCTGGGCATTCCCCTGCCGGTCCTCGTGCTCGTCGTCGCCATCGCCGCGATCGCGGGCGACGGGGTCGGGTACCTCATCGGGCGCAAATACGGCCGGCGACTATTCACCCCGAACGCCCGCATCCTCAAAACCCGGTACCTGGACCAGGCCGATGCGTTCCTCGCCAAGTACGGCGGACGCTCTCTCGTGCTCGCACGATTTGTCCCTATCGTGCGGACCTATATCCCACCCGTCGTCGGAATGTCGACGATGCATTACCGAACGTTCCTCAAGTGGAACGCGATCGGCGGGGTGGCCTGGGCACTCATCCTGACCCTCGCCGGCTTCTGGCTCGGCCAAATACCGTTCGTCGCCGACAACATCGACGTCATCTCCATCATCATCGTGATCGTGTCCATCGTCCCCATCGCCGTCGACCTGCTGCGACGCCGCTCAGCTCGAGCTCAGGACCACTGAACTCCGCCTCTTTGAGTCAACAACGCACCACTCGCGCCGCGGCGAAGCCTGATCGATCACGTCGATACACATCGGCGGACACTCATCGTGGTCTCACGACCGTGTAGATACCGTGGCAGTTCCCGGCCAGTTGTTGCGCCGCCATCCTCCCGAGATTCGAGAAGTATCGATGACCCTTTTCGTGCACGCTCGCACTGCTGCGCCTGCAATCAGACGAGGAATGATGAGGGCGGCCCTGTTCGTGCGCACTCTCCCCGTGACATGGTCGGTGGTCGCGCTCATTGTCGTCGGCGCGATTGCACGAAGCACTCTTTCAGAGGCCAATAGCGTTCGCCTCAATGCCGTGCTTGGCACGGGTCTGGATACCCTACTAACCCAACGCAACTGGGTAGGCACGGCAACTGCCGTGTTTTTTGTCGAGAAGCCGGTCTACCTCGCGGTAGTCCTCCTGACGACTTTCCTGATCTTGGGAGCGTCCGAACGGCTCATGGGATCGGCGCGCACGCTGGTGGCCTTCGTTCTCGTTTCCGTTCTTGGTATAGCCGCTGGGACTGTAATCCAAGGTCTCGGTGTCATATTTGACAGTGCCGCGGCGGAGCAGAGTCGATCGCAACACACGATGGATCCCATGATCCCGGTGGTTGGAACATTAATGGCGGCCACGGCATGCCT
Organism: Cryobacterium zhongshanensis; assembly: GCF_022760445.1. NCBI lineage: Bacteria > Bacillati > Actinomycetota > Actinomycetes > Micrococcales > Microbacteriaceae > Cryobacterium > Cryobacterium zhongshanensis. Next base: position 49,975 of record NZ_JALGAR010000009.1, read on the forward strand.
CCGGCCGGTTGTTGCCAGGCGAGTGCGAGTGGTCAGCTTTTCTTTACTGCTGATGTTCGTGCTCTATTCGGGACAGCCGTCCGATATCTATCGGCTGGCAGGGGGCATTGCCGGCCTCCTCATCGGCGTCCTCATGTGGAAGGGGAAACATAGCGTCCGCGTCGTTACTGAAACTTTCGCCGACGTTCGTGCCCTCTTGGCCGCCGTCATCGCCACTACCGCGATCGGTCCGCTCATCAGCGTGTGGGCACCGGCACCTCTCGGCCTCCTTGAACCGTTGGCTGCTCTGTTCCGCGAATCGCTGAAGCCCACGCTCAACGAATCAGCTGTTTCAGGCGCTGATAGCGCCGGTTCGCTGCTCGTCACTCTCTTTCCGCTGGTCCTCCAGCTCATCGCCGCATTCGGAATTCTTCGCGGACAACGCTTCGGGCTCTGGCTTGCCGTTGGGATCAATGCGGCACTTGCCACCTTCGCTGTGATCTACTTCGGGTCGGCTGCCGGTGCGCCAGGGTCGTCCTCGGTGCAATCCGCTCACTATGAAAATGCTCCGTTTTCAATCGGAATCGCCATCGGAGTGCCCGTGCTCACGGTCGTTCTGGCTCTGAGCTGCTTGAGGTCTTTCCCCCGAGAGCCTGGTCGAGCCCCCACTCGCACCTTTGCTCTTCGAGCCACGGCATGCCTACTCATCTTTGCCGGTGTCTATTTGGTGGCGACATCTACGCACGCCGGCATACCGTTCGCTGCCTCGTTTGCACAGGGAATGGCGGGGCTCCCTGAGCGGCTCGTACCTGAGGGTTTCTTGGCATTCGAGGCAATCACCCCGCCTCCCGCCGACGCGATCGGACGGTTTCTCTACGACTGGATGGGGGCTGCATTCTGGTTAAGTGTGATCGTTCTCGCGCGAGCCGGGATGAAACGAAACCGGTCGGATTCGAATCTCGGAGACTCGCGAATGGCTAAAGCGCTACTGCGGCGTGGACTGGGCAGTGGCCCGCTGGCGTGGATGGCAACGTGGCACGGGCACCGGTATTGGTATGACAGGGACGGCGACGCCATCGTCGCTTATCGCGTTGTCAATGGCATTGCTATTACGACGGGCCAACCGTTATGCGCAACTGCAGCATTGCCGGACGTTGTCGCCAATTTTGTAGCGTTCTGCGGAGAAAAGGGATGGACGCCTGTGTTTTACGGCGTGTCCGAGGAGCTCACGGTTCTTTTCACTGAGATGCGCTGGTCCTCCCTCAAGGTCGCGGAGGAAACAATTCTTGACCCAGGTGTCTGGTCGCTGAGTGGGAAGAAGATGCAGAATGTCAGGACGGCGCTCACTCGGGCCTCGCGTCTGGGCATCGACTGTCGATGGACACGGTACGACGTTCTTGACGCCGAGCTTCGTCGACAAATTGCCGAAATTTCCGAGGAATGGGTCGCCGACAAGAAACTTCCCGAAATGGGTTTCACGCTTGGTGGATTGGCTGAACTCGCCGATCCGGACGTAGCTTTGATGATCGCGGTCACCCCCGAAGAGCGCGTCGAAGCGGTGACCAGTTGGCTTCCGACATTTCGCGACGGAGTTGTTGTAGGTTTGACCTTGGATTTCATGCGACGCAGAGCCGATAGCGCTCCCGGAGTCATGGACGTCCTCATCGCTAAGACAATGGACCAGGCCAAGCACTGCGGTTTGGAGATGGTTAGTTTGTCGGCCGCGCCGCTCGCGGAGTCGGGGACCGCGTTGTCTGGGTTCGCAGCGACCTCGATGCTGAGCCGAATTCTCGAACCGGTCTACGGCTTCCAGTCTCTTCACCGTTACAAGAGCAAATTTCATCCGGAGATCCGACCGATGTACCTCGCCTATGCGGATCCTTTCGCATTGCCCGCGATAGGGCTCGGGCTGGCCAGAGCATACGTTCCCTCACTTTCGCTCCGTTCCGTCATCGGCCACCTGAAAACGACGTGAGGCCATTCTGAGTCCGGTTTTGCGGTGCAAGGGGAAGCATCACCAGGAATACAGCGCCCTCGTGACCATCGGGCCGGGCCATGGCGGCGATGGTGCCGTGATGATCGCGGACTATCTGGGCGGCAATCGATAGTCCCACTCCGGCTCCCCCACCATGCGTCTGACGGCTGCGGGCATCGTCCAGGCGTGTGAACCGTTCAAAAACTCGAAGGCGATCTTCGGGTTTGATACCCGCCCCGTCATCCATAACCGTGATCTCGGCGGTGTCGTGGTCCGTCCTGAGACGGATCGTGACGTCAGACGTGGCGTGTTGAAGCGCGTTGTCACCCAGGTTTCGCAGCAGGCGCTGCAGGTCTCGCGCCGAGCCCGTCACTCGAGCGGCTCGGAGGCCCTGCAACACTATGTCTGGGCCTCCCCGATCGCGGAGGCGGTGCACTTCTCCCAGGACCAGGTCGTCCAGATCCACGACACCTACATTTGTCAGCGGGGCATCTTCCGAGCGGCGCGCAAGGAACAGCAAATCATCGATCAACGTGGACATGCGCTCTATCTGAAGCTGGACGCTTTCCAGGACGTGAGCTGAGCCCGGGTCCTCGGGATGCGCCAACGCAACATCCACCTGGACTCGGAGCGCGGCGAGTGGGCTGCGGAGCTCGTGCGATGCGTCACCAACGAATTGTCTCTGGCGGATGGCTGCCTCCTCCAACCGTGAGAGCATCTCGTTCATCGTGACGGCAAGGCTGGCGATCTCATCGGCGCTTGTGGGGACCGGGACTCGCTGGGACAAATCCTCCCCTCCGATGACAGCCGCCCTTCGGCGGATGGCGTCTACTGGTCCGATGACTTGTCCGACCGCGCGCCAGAGCGCCCAAGTGACGACGACGAGAACAATAGGCAAGCCGACGGCGAAGAGGGCGGCGAGACTCGATACCGCGTCATCAACCTGGTCTGTGGACGTGGCGACATAGACCCATCCTGTTCGCCCGTTGTATTGGAACGAGTCGGCAAGAATCCGGAACGGACCGTCACCGGCCGATAGGTGGTCCACGCTGAGAAACGTGCGTACCGGGTCCGTGGGCGGTACCGAGAGGATGGGCTCCTGGCCGTCGATATTACTTGTAGCCGAGACAACGGTGTTCGACGAGTCGACAACCTGGACCAGGGAGGTTTCCGAGCCTGTGCTCGGGAGCACCGGACTCAACGATCCGCTGGCCGCGAGGGACTCAACAGCTTGGGCCCGGTCCACGGCCAACGAGTCGAGATTGGCCACAAGGGAATGCTGCAGAAGGAGCACAAGTGATATTCCACTTGCCAGCAAAGTCAAGCCGACCAGAGCGGCGGCCGTGAGTGTCACTCTACGACGGATCCCCCCGCGCCGAACGTTCTGCTCAGACCGCTCAGGATGCACGGACTGTCTCCTCGGAAGCATCTATGAGTCGGTACCCGGCACCTCGGACCGTTTCGATCACGTCCCGTCCGGCTCCGAGTTTTCGGCGTAAGTACCCGATATAGACCTCAATGACATTGGAGTCGATATCCAGCTCGGAATCCCACACGTGTTCGGCGATGGTGTTGCGGCTGACCACCTGCCCCTTTTTCCGAATCAGAAACTCGGCCAACGAGAATTCTCGCTGAGTGAGCGATATCTCGAAATCGCCGCGCCAACAACGTTTGGACGCCGGATCCAGCCGGATGGCCCCTGCCACGAGAATGGGCTCGCGGTCGGCCGGAGCACGCCTGAGCAGCGCGCGGAGCCGGGCAAGGAGAACGATGAAAGAGAATGGCTTGGAAAGAAAGTCGTCCGCTCCGAGGTCGAGAGCGTCGGCTTCGTCATATTCGCCATCCTTCGCCGTCAGCATAAGAATCGGCACGGTCGAACCGCCGGCTCGTAGGGCGCGGCAGACCTCATATCCCGACATGCCAGGGAGCATGATGTCCAGGACGATGACATCAAAGGCGTTCTCTTGCGCCATCCAGAGTCCGTCCACTCCGTTCATCGCGGACTCCGTGACGAATCCTTCCGCCTTCAACCCGCGCTCAAGGGCCTGCACAATGGCCAATTCATCTTCGACGAGAAGTATTTTCATGGGATCTCCCTCGGTTGACAGTCCGAGAAAGCACGGTCAACACCCCAAGCATGCCAGCACTGGATAAGGAGACGCTAAGCGACCGATGAGACGAGACGATCGCCGGGGAGATGGGCTGTCAGTACCCTGCCAGCCGCACTTATCGACGTCTTATCCTGCGCTGCGAGAGTCAACGGTGTTCACCAACTCACACCGTTCAAGGAGACTCACATGATCAAGAAGAAGATCGCTGCAGCCGGAATCATCGTTCTTGCCCTGACCGGCATCGGCAGTGGAGCCGCACTCGCGGCCACGCCGACGGCACCGACGGCGGCCACATCTGCAACTCCCGCGGCCACAGAGACTCCCGGCGTCGAATCACCGACAGAAACTCCCGGGGTTGAGTCCGCCACGGCCGGCGATGGCAACGACGGCGGTCACGCGGACGCTGAAGGCGTCGATGTCAACAACGAGGGCGGAGCCGCCGAAAAGTAAGATCCTCCCTCTCGTAGTCAGGTGGGTGACGATGACCGACTCGATTCGCCGAGCCGGTCATCGTCACCCCAGGGGGACAACCAGAGAAGTCCACCCCCTTCGTCTTCGTGCACATCGCCACTTTCGCTTCGTTCATTTCCGTGAACGTTCGCGAAAATTCGTACTCAAAGGAAACACAATGACCTGGCTTGTTCTGTCAGCCGCCGCTCTCGGCGGCGTCGTGGTGATCGCCTCTGTTCGAGCGGTCATCGTCATCCTGTCTGAGGTTGCCCAAGATCGAATCGATTCGGAGACGGACGGGCAAATCGACCACAGCGCACAAGAGGCACGGTCACGATCGTGGTGAACTCGGGCGATCAGATCCGGATGGCCGCACTTGAGCCCAGACGCCGGGCAGCAATGTCTTTGTCATGAGTCAGTCGGCACTCGGTCACCATGTCGATCCGTCGGTAATTCAAAGTATCCTCGCACCCCTCCCGCCTCGCGCCGATCGCCGGTGGGCTGCCGTGGCGCATCTGGGCGGAATCGTCGGAGTGGTGCCCTCCCTGCTGGTGTGGCTGATCTTCATGGAGCAGGACCGTTTCCCTTCAGCGGAAGCGAAGGCAGCGCTGAACTTCCAGATAACCGCCATGTGCGGATTTCTGATTCTCAACGTACTCAGCATTTTGGCCGCTGTTGCTTTCGGTTCCGGCGGCGCCTTCGCCGTGGTGGCCGCGATCCTGTGGGCTACGGAGACCGCCTTCTGTTGTGCAGGCTTTCGACAAGCGCGCCGCGGCTATCCATACGACTACCCCTGGTCACTTCACTTGGTGAAGTGACCTTTCTGCGGTTGCTGCCCGATGAGCGTCAGCGGCGTCGTCGGGTGGGTCAGCTTGCTGGCAGCAGAACCCGGACCGTCGTACCCACTCCGAGGGCGGACTCGATGGTGATGGTCCCGTTGTGCGCCTCGCAGATCTGTTTCACCAGAGCGAGGCCAAGTCCATGTCCGGGAAGATTGCGGGACTCCTCCGCACGCCAGAACCGGTCGAAGACGTGGCTCAGTGTTTCGGCGGTCATTCCGGGGCCTTCATCAACGATTTTGATGAGTATCCGATCACCCCGGGTACCGACGGTGAGGCTGATGGTGCTATCGGGCGCGGAGAATTTGGCCGCGTTGTCAAGCACGTTGCCTACGGCACGAATAAGCAGGTCTTCAGCTCCCGTGATGTGTTGGACTGCCGGTGTTTCGATCGTGACGCGCACCTGGGCGCCGGATCGTTCGATGGCGCGTTTGATAACCGTCTCCACGCTGACGGGCTGGAACCTGGCCTTTACCTGGTCGTCGCTTCCTCTGGCCAGGAGGAGCAGATCGCTTGTGAGTGACGTGAGATGGTCGACCTCTTCGAGTGCCGTGTTGATCGCTGCCTCATACTCGACAGTTTGTCTGCGGCGACTGATGGCGAGTTCCAGTTCTCCCTGGATGATCGCCAGCGGGGTTCGGAATTCGTGAGAGGCGTCATCAACGAATGCCTGCTGCATGTTGTAACTATGGCGTACGGGACGCAAAACGACCCGCGCCATCCCATAACTCACGAAGGGAACGACAAGGACGAGAAGCAGGTACCCGATCAGGAGGGCGATCCGGAGGGTCGCGAAGCCCTGTTCGGCCGCATCGACGGCCTCGACCCCATTGCTGGCGACGGAGTCGTAGTCGAAAGTTGCGGTGACGAAGAGATAGATTCCGAGGGCGAACGCTCCGAACAAAAGCAGGAGTATCCCAGTGAAGGCCACAGTGATTCGTCGCGTCGCCTGGCGGAAGATCACTGGTCCGCCTCGATCATGTAGCCCATCCCCCGATGCGTGGTGATGAAGTCGGGTTCCCCTGAACCGTTGAGTTTTTGTCGGAGGTAGCGAATGTACGTTTGCACTACATTGCTGTACCCGTCGTAGTTTTCATCCCACGCGTGGTCGATGAGTTCGGACGCGCTGACAATGGTTCCGGCGTTGCGCATCAGGTATTCCAGCACGGCGAATTCTTTACCCGTCAGCGGGATGTCGCGTCCCCCGCGGTTGGCGGATCGGGTGGCTGGGTTGAGTTGCACGTCTCGGATCGACACGATCGGGTGGTCGGCTTTGGGCGCACGCCGGAGGAGGGCGCGTACCCGGGCCAGAAGCTCCTGAAGATGGAATGGTTTGGTCAGGTAGTCGTCGGCGCCGGCGTCCAACCCTGCGACCCGGTTCCGGGGTGAATCGAGTGCTGTCAGCATCAGGATTGGGATGTCACTGTTGGAGACCCGGAATACTTGGCACAGCTCCATCCCTCCCCCGGGCGCGCCGGGTAGAAGCAGATCCAACAGGACGAGATCGTAGGCCTCGAGGGCGAAGGCTTCCTCAGCTGTTCCGGTGTTGTGGGTGACGTCGACGGCATATCCGGCCTCACTGAGCGCTCGGCGGAGCAGATCGGCGATGCGCATATCGTCTTCGACTACCAGGATCCTCATACGGCACGGTAACAGGAGATGGTGGCCGCGACGGTCTGCCGGCCACGCATGTGTTTAGTCGCTTTTCTCACCGGTTCCGGCGTCCTTGATGGCGGTCGCGGTGGCAATCTTCACCCCTGGTGCGCTGATTTGGATGGCGAAATCGATTTTGTCCTTCGAGCTCCGGTACAAACTGAATGCGTTCTCCGGGTAGTGACCGGGACCGCTCTGGTTGTCGAAGTACACCGTCGTTTCCTTGCCGGGGTCGAGTTGGATGCCATCGAGTTTCTGGTAGTACGATTCCGACGTTTTCGTGGTTGCGTCGGTCATTGTGTAGAAGGCTTCGAATCCGGTCAAATTGGTTGGGCCTGTGTTTTTCAGGGTGAGTTGGAGTCTGTCGTTGATGGCTGCTTTGGTGATCGGGTCGATATTGTCCTGCACCGCAGCTCCGACGATGGTCAGGCCTACGGTTGTGCTGGTATTCACGATTGGGTTCGAGGTCACGGGGAGAACCGCTGACGAGCCCGAGGCCTGGACCGGGGACGTTGCAGTGGGCGGAGTCGCCGTCGATACCTGCCAGGCAATGAGGCCGGCCACAAGTAGGGCACCGATCACGATCAGGGGCACAGACTTTTTCAGGTTCATGATTCTTTCCTAAGGAGGTTATGTTTCACAGTCGTGAGGAGGCCGAAACCAATCGCGGCGAGGAATCCGAGAGTCAGGGTGATGGTGTTAGGCAGCAGCGCAGCCCACACGTTACCCAGGGGTTGTTGGTTGTACACGTCTTTGATTCCGAGGAATGCGAAAGTACTGCGTTCGTAGTGTTTGGTGATGGAGGAGATCTCGATCTGATCGCGAGCGGTTTCGAAGCCGGAGAAGTGGGCGGTGACAGCGAGTTCGTCGGCCTTGCCGACTTGGAGGCTCTTGAAGAGCCCGCCGGGGACTTGATTGTCCGGGTCCATGGTGTCTCCAATCTGCGGGATCACCAGGACCACGACAACCCAGATGACAAGGGCAGCGATCAATCCGGAACTCAGCCGTTTGCTCAGCGCGACAAGGCCCATCGCCAGTGCGCTCCAGAACATCAGATACATCCAGGCAAACGACGCGGAGACTGCAATCCGTCCGAAGTCCTCCGGAGAGAGCGCTGCGGTGCCCACGACGAGGAGTGACAGAGCCATCGTCGCGAAGACGAGGGTATTGACGCCCGCCCAGATGACGGCGAGGGCGAGGAGTTTGCCGCCGCTAACAGAAAAGCGAGCGTGCGGGCGGGTGAAGACAAGCGGGGTGGCGCCGCTGCCTTTGTCCTTGGCGATCATCCGATAACCGAGGATGATCGCGAACAGGGCGCCGAGGAGTTCGAGGTACTCGATGCTTCCCCTGAGGAGTTGCAGCGGGTAAAGTTGCGGGGCTGGAGGGACCACCGTGCTGCCGCTTCGTTTCAAACTGTCGAGGTAGAGGACGTACTCGCCCATTTTGGAGCGGAAGTCTACGGACGCGACGACCACGGAAAGCACCATAATCAGAGTCAGGAATCCGAGCAGCAGCACGAAGAAACGGTTCCGACGGAAATCGGTGATCTCCTTGCCGAAGACCAACAGGAGGCTATTCATGGAGTGCCTTCCTCAGAACGGTCCTGGGAGTCAGGAGCAACGACGTGACCGCGACCGCGGTGAAGAGGGCGACCACCAGAAAGCTCAGAACCGGCGTCTGGGCATCCACACTTGTGGCCAAGACTGATGAACTTACGTTCTTGAAGTGCTCGCCCAGTGCGAACGGCCCCAAGACGGTGTTCATGAGCTGGAAGAACCCCCCTTGAGACGGGGGAACCGCGACGGGGTTCAGCAAGGACACCGGATGTGCGGCGGTACCCAGTTGGGGTACGACGAAGATCAGAATCCCCCACACCAGGACCGGCACCAGCAGCGCTATTGCTTCGCTGCCGCTCCGAAGCCCGCTGATCATCCCCAAGCTGACGAAGAACAGGAGAAACATCCAACTCATCGCATAAAAGAGGGCGATCTGTCCCGCGTCTGAAAGCGATAGCACTGTTCCAGTGATGACGCTGATGGAAACCCAATTGGTGAACGCGGCTATGGCCAGCACGACCGCGAGCCACAACGCCTGACCGGTCAGCTTGCCGGCCACGTATCGAACTGGAGACACGGGGCGGCTCAGCACGAGGTCTGTCGTGTTCATCTTCCGGTCCCGCAGTGCCGTTTGCACGCCAGCAACCGTGGACAGCAATGCCCCGATCAGTACGACATAGATCACCGTGTTGCTCATGTAGCGGAGGGGTGAGACACCCATGAATGGGTTGGGCGCCCCCGTAAGCCCATCGGCACGGATCTGGTTGTACACGGCGGTGACGGTTTGGTTCGTCAGCCACCCGATGATTCCGGAGGCTGCGATCATGCCCAGGAAAACGATCAGCAGAGTGCGGGGCAACCGATCGCGGCTGGCACCGATAATTTCGTAGCGGACCACGGTCAGATATTGGCCCATCAGCGGGGGCCGGACTCGATGGTGAGGTAGATCTGTTCAAGCGAGTCTTCCCCGGGGAAGGCCGCCACGGTGTCCGCCAATGACGCCCGGTAGATCAATCCGCCGTTCCGGAGGACCCCGATCGACGTGCACGTTTTTGTCACCTCGGACAGCAGGTGAGTGTTCATGAAGATCGTCATGCCCAGATCACGATTGAGACGAACGATCGTCTCACGCAAAGTCTTCACACCTTGTGGGTCCAGCCCGGAGGTCGGCTCGTCCAGAAAGAGGACGGAGGGTTCGTGCAGAATCGCTTGGGCGATTCCCACCCGCTGGCGCATGCCCTTACTGAAGGTGGCAAGGCGTTCATCTTCGTGCCCGGTGAATTCGAGAAAGTCGAGGACGTCCCTGATCCGGGTGTCGACGTTGGCGACCTCCGAGAGTCGGCCGAAGAACCTGAGGTTTTCCCGCATCGTCAGGTTGTCATACAGCCGCACGTTTTCGGGCAGGTAGCCGATATTCTTCCGGACCTGAGCGGACTCTGTGGCCAGATCAAAGCCGGCCACGGTCGCTGTACCGCCGGAGGGTTGGAGCAGGGTGGTAAGAATTGTGACCGCTGTAGTCTTTCCGGCACCGTTGTGCCCGAGAAGGCCGAAAATCTCACCCCGTTCGACAGATAAATCCAGATGTTGCAGGGCGGCGACGGAGCCATAACTCCGGGATAGACCTCGGGTGGCAATTGCGATTTCGGACATAGGTCCGAGGCTAGAGAACCGTTCGTGAGATGACGATGAGAGACAGCGGGCGCCCTCACACTGCTGCCATCATGGTTGATCAGCGCCCGCTGCCGTGACGATGACGAGCGAGTCAAATCGCACGGGCAGCCATCATGTGCGGATACGTGGGCTTGTTCGGACACACGCGCCGTCTCGGCGTCCGAGACCTGGTGTCGATCATGCGTGCTGGAACTACGGTCATCGGGCCGTCGTTTCCCAGCTAATCCAAATATGATCGGTGCAATGCGTGCAAAATTCTCATCTCTCAGGGCACGGACCGGGCTGAGGCATAACACCGCCAGCGTTGCAGGGATCGCGATCGTGTCAGGGCTGCTCGTAGCACTGACCGCTTGCTCGGGCGGAGCAGACGGCGGAGCGGCTACGTCCCCGGGAACAGTAAATACGGATGCGGGTTCACACCCTCCTTCTCCGTCGTCCACGCCGACGCCGAACGCGATCGCCACGTTCGATCGGACCGCCCGTTCGGTCGACGATCCCTCCAGCATCTGGGTCGTCGTCAATAAGTCGAGACCGATCGCTCCCGTCGACTACACCCCGCCGGATCTCGTCGTCCTTGGCGTGCCTCACGTGTGGGAACCGCAGCTTCGGAGGCCGGCCGCGGACGCGGTCGTTGCGATGTTCGCCGCCTTCACGGCGGAAACCGGGCTCAAGATGCAATCTCAAAGCGCGTTCCGCAGCTACTCAACCCAACGCGACGTCTATGACCAGGACGTCACTGCGAATGGTCAGGCCGCCGCGGATACCGACACCGCACGCCCGGGCACGAGCGAACATCAGACGGGACTCGCCATCGATATCAGCGCTCTGCCGGCCGCGTGTTCGCTCCAGGCCTGTTTTGGCGGGACCGCCCAGGGCTCGTGGCTGGCGGCGAATGCGTGGCGGTTTGGATTCCTGCTCCGTTACCCAGCGGACAAAGTGCCTATCACGGGATACACGTATGAACCATGGCATTTCCGATACGTCGGGATCGAATTGTCCACGGAAATGCATGTCGTCGGTGTCACCACGCTCGAAGAATTCTTCGGTCTTCCCGCTGCCCCCCAGTACAAATAGTTCAGGCCAGACACACCGACCCAGTTCACAGGCAGATCCCTGTCCCGCGGTTTCTGCCGGCACTAACCGATGCCGCGCTCAAGGACATGGGGCTGTGACAAGTCCTCCGAAGCTGAAAACCAGAAGGCCGTCATGCGATTAACGTCCCGTTCGGCAAGTTGCTCGTCCATGCGCAGGCTGGGAAATGGGCTGCCTAACTTTGTGCAGCATCGAGATCGTCTGCTTCAGCGGGGACTTGCTTATCGTTGACTTTGAGCATGTATCCGACGCCGCGAAGCGTGTGGATCATTGGTTCGCGGCCCGCATCGATCTTCTTCCGCAAATACGACACGTAGATCTCCACGATGGAAGACCGGCCACCGAAATCGAATCCCCACACATGTTCGAGGATCTGGGTCTTTGTCAAAACTCGTTTCGGATTCTGCATGAAGTAGAGGAGAAGATCGAACTCCGTGCAGGTGAGCACGATTCGGTCGCCCGCTCTGATGACCTCCCGGGCGCCCTCGTCCAGCGACAACTCACCAACGGTCAGCGATGAACCGGACGAGTCGGGGACGGCGTGAGTGGAGCGGCGGATCAGCCCTCGAAGCCGAGCTACGACCTCCTCCAGGCTGAACGGCTTTGTGACGTAGTCGTCACCGCCCTGGGTCAAGCCCGCTATCCGATCTTCCAGCGAGTCATTCGCAGTCAGGAACAACACCGGAGTTGTATTTCCGTCGGCCTGTATGCGCCTCAGGATCTGTAGTCCGTTGATGTCGGGCAGCATGACGTCGAGCACGATGACGTCCGGGTGAAAGTCTCGAATCAGGGCCAGTGCCCCGTGGCCGTCCTCGGCAGTGCGCGCGTCCCAGCCTTCGTAGCGCAAGGCGAGCGAGAGCAGTTCCCTAAGCGCAGGCTCGTCATCGACCACGAGAGCGCGAATCATTGTGCCATCGGGCTTGTGAAGACGTTGGTTAGGGGCCGCACTGCCTCCCACAAAACGGCTCATACTCGCTCACGCCAGCCCGGCTTCTGCCTTTCCTGGTCGAAACGAGCGCAAAGGTCGAGTGACCGAGGCGTTTCCCGTTGCCCTTCGATCGGTTCCTGCGGCGGCGAGAAGAAGACTGCAGCGGCCTGCGTTGCCCTAGTCAGAGATGTCACAGTCAACCCCATCCTGCGCGACCTGGGAGAGAACACCAATCAGTGCCCGCATTCCGGTGAGTGTGACGAGAGCGGCAATAGTGATCGCCGCCACGGTCCGCCAATCCATAGGGGTCCTTTTCTTAGGGGTGTGGTGAGGGTCCCAAATTACGACCCTGTCGATGGGACGACGATGAGACTCCAGAAAATGCGCGCGGGCCGCTGTCCATCTGGTTCTTGCTGTCTATACTTCCGGTGCTCGTCCAAGATCTCTCTAAGAATTCACTCTCGTGCACGGTGCTGCATTCTTAGAGGCTTCTGGGACCCACAGTGCGAACGTGGAATGCATGCCCATTCCCGACGAAACCCGCGAACCCATGACGCCCCTCCGACTGGTGCAGGAGAAGCAAGCACGTCCTGTCGGACGTCATTTGCCTTTAGGGCTGTCGGTTGTTGCAGTCATTGCCGTCACGATCGCCGGCTTCCTCGTATCCTCGTCGCCGGCGTGGACGTCGGTGGATTTGGCCATCGTCAACGCGGTCGGCGGCACTCAGACGGGTTTCGCCGACGGGATTGCCGTCGGCATCAACTGGGTCTTCGGCCCTCCGATGGCCGTCCTCATCACGCTCCTGGTTGCGGCTTCTGTGCTCGCGTTCTCCCGGCGGCTGGTGACAACAGTCTGGTTCGTGTTCCTGGTCGCCGTCCCGTGGCTCGGCAGCGATGTGATCAAGCTTCTCGTGCACCGGGTGCGTCCGAACTTCCCTGCACTCGTTCACCCGATCATCGCCACTCCCACCTCGTGGAGCTTCCCCAGCGGGCATACCGCCTTCGCCGCCTCTCTCAGTCTCGCCCTCATCGTCATTCTCTGGAAATCTCGGTGGCATCGTCTCACCGTGGTCGCCGGGGTCGTGTTGGGCCTGACAGTGGCGGTATCTCGGGTCTATCTCGGCGTTCACTATCCCACGGACGTCCTCGCATCTCTCGTGTATTCGGTCGCCGCGGTTACCATCGTCAACAGCGCCTGGGCTGGTTTGATCGCGCCCCGCTGGTCACGATGACTCATGAGTTTCGCTTTTGGACTCCAGGATCTGTTCCTAGGTCGCAAGCATCACAGTGTTGTCGCACTCTTGCGTGACCCTGCGAGCAGCCGCCAATTCGGCGATTCTCCTCCGCAAGCGAACAGGCTCAATTCCGACAAGTGCACGGACTGAACTTCGTGAAGATCCGAGCAATTCTCGAGGAGAACCCTCGTGTCGCAATCGTCTATCTCGGGCAGAAAGATTCATCGCCCGACATGGGCGAAACCGTCACCGACGCGCACCCTCTCCTCATCGTTTCCACGTGCTCGCCCGCCTAAAACGAGGCCTCGATCGCGCAATGGAGTCGACGAGACGCTTCCAACCAAATCACTACCGCTTAAACACCATGTGTTCTATATTAGATAGAACAAACGAGGCGGTGAACGCAATGATCCTCAACGTGGACCTGAACAGCGAGTTGCCGATTTACCAGCAGCTGAGGGACCAGATCGTGGAAGCAATCGCCGATGGCGTGCTGACCGAAGGCAGCTCGTTACCGGCCACGAGGACGCTCGCTTCTGACTTTGGGATAAATTTCCATACCGTCAACAAGGCCTATGACCTCCTGCGGAAGGAGGGACTGATTCGACTCAATCGCAAGTCCGGTGCAGTTGTGACAACAACGGTAGCCGACGCGACGTTCCCCTCGGAGTGGACAGCACGGGCCCGGACTCTTCTGGCCGAGGGTATCGCCAGAGGGCTGTCGGCCGATGAAGTTCTTCAAACATGCCGGTCCCTACTCGAGTCATTCAGTGCCAAGCAACAAGAGGACACGCCATGAGCGTCGCCATAATTTTGAGTCTCGTTCTCTTGGGACTTGTTCTCCTCCTGGCCCTGGTGCTGCCATCGGTCACCAGTCCGACCGTACCCTTCGGGGTCAGAGTGCCAGCCGAGCATGCAAGGGACCTCACGGTAACAAGGCAGGCCCGCATCTATCGGCGGAGAGTACTAATTGGCGGCCTCGTCGTCGCCGGGGTCGGTGTCGGTATCTTCGCGCTGACGGGGCAGCCGGTGTTGCTTCCCTTGTCGGTGCTGGCGCTTGTCGGCCTCTGGTACGGGTGCTTCTATCTGGCCAATCAGGAGATCCGGGCCGCGAAAGCCGCCGGAGGGTGGTTCGAGGGGCGCCACCAGGGCATCGCGGTGGACACCGGATTACGGACTGAACCCCTGCGGTTCCCCTGGCTGTGGCTGGCTCCGGCCGTGATAATTACCGTCGGGACGGGAGTAGCTGGAGCGCTCGTGTACCCGTCGATGCCCGACGTCCTCGCGGTGCATTACGGCGCGAAACGTTTGCCCGACAGGGTGACCGTGAAGTCTGTTGGCACAGCCTTCTCGTTGGTGTTCATGCAGATCGGTTTGACAGCTCTGTTCGCCGTCATGGCAGTGGCGATCGTCCGCAGCAGGCCCGACATCGATCCAGCGCGCCCCGTCGGCTCCGCCGATTGGTATCGGCGCTATACGGCACTGAGCGCCAAAGCGCTGCTCGGGCTTGTCGCGATGATCGACGTGGCAATGCTTGGATCATCGGCACTCATGTGGACCGGCACTGTCACACCGTGGGCGCCACTGGTAGTGGCGCTCCCGATCCTGATCGCAGTCGTGGTTTTGGTCCTGGTCCTGGCCAGGAACAACCGGGACCGAGGCGATGACGTCGAACCGGACACCGGACTGACGCACCGCGACGACGACAGGTTCTGGCGCGGCGGTTTGTTCTACGTCAACCGTGAAGACCATGCACTGCTTGTTCCGCGCAGGTTCGGACTCGGATGGACTGTGAACCTCGGCAATCCCAAAGCAGCGATGCTCCTGGCCGGCTTGCTCGCGCTGATCATTCTTGTGATCGTCATACGTTTCGACGGCTAAGCGCCAGTGGACGCCTAAGAGGGATCCCTGACGATGAAGGAAGCGTTCACGAGGAAAGTCGTCGTTCGACCCGGGTGTCCGAGGTGTCACAGTGCCCATTGGAAGCGATTTGCACAGTCCTTGCCATCGAATGAGCAGTGGACCATCGCGAATTCTAGGACCGACCCCGCGTGATGATGTGGCGGACGCTGCCTGCTTCGCAGTCGTACTGCAACAAGGTAGAAGGCGCTCGAAGTCTTCCCAGACCATCCCAACCGGGACGTGCGCATCGTCGACGAGAGACAAGATTAGGCAGGCGCGGGTGAATAAACGGTGGATAAACGTTGACTGCGTCAAATATCTCACTGGGAATCGAGATAAGAAATCCCGATCAACCGCAACTTCGAACAGGCGCGAATGACTTGAACCCAGGTCCGCATGAGACTGGGTTCAAGTCTCGCCACTCCGGCGGCAACTAAACAGGCCGATCAACGTCAGTTTTAAAGTAGGGCGGCCGGGACTTGAACCCGGGACCGACGGGTTGCGGCGGGCCTTTCTTGGCAAAGCGATTCTTCTTCCGATACTTAGACTCATCCTGACTGATCTTGATCTGATCAGGAGTTCCGTGCGATGTCTGGCAGGGACGCTATCGCAACACCTAGGCCCGCCTTGGCCGGTCTCGACGCAATAAACGTTGAATATACGTGCACGCATCAATTCCCAATCACTCTCAGGCTAGTGCTGAGGTACCTGGAGTCGAACCAAGAACAGCTGATGCGAACCAGGGTGATCTGCTTGGCGGCCTGTCACCCACGAGTCCCGCGTGATCACGCGGAAGTTGGTGATTTGAGTGTAATCAACGTTGCGTGACTCGTTGGCGTTGAAGGTCATCAAGCCCAGACCGGGGCGGGCGTCGAATTAATTGCCAGCGTTGACGCGGGCACTGATCACATGTTGGCAGGTGTCGCGGGCGCCGGCTGACAAGCGATTCGCGCCGATTCTGGGAGTTTTGTTTCCGTTGCTGCGGCGTGATGGCGACCTCGAGATCAGCGATGAGGAGGCGGCACAGTTAGTGCGGATGAGCGCAGCCACGATCGACCGCCAGCCGACAAAGCACGAAGCCACCCGTGTCAAGGGTAAACGAGGGTTTGATTCAGACCGATTTGTCGGTTGATCGCAAGGGCAGGTTGACCGCGAAGCTGGCTCCTTGCCCTCGTCCGGCGGACGAGGCCGTGATGTCCCCACCGTGTCCGCGTGCGATTTCTCGAGCGATGGTCAGCCCGATACCCGATCCTCCAGATCGGCGAGATTGGCCTGGTACCCGGTAGAAGCGCTCGAATACGCGCTCTCGATCTTCCTCTGCCAGACCTGCTCCTGTGTCGGACACGACGACCTCGCCGCTGTCATCGGCGCCACGCGCGGTGATCGTGACGGTGCCGCCGGCGGGCGTAGCGTGCAACGCATTCCCGAGCAGGTTTGTCAGCACTTGGGTGATCCGGTCAGGGTCGACCTGCACAGGGAGGGCCGTGTCGGCGACAGTGTTGAGCGTGATGTTCGAATCCTCGAATTGAGGCGAGAGGCGCGCAGCCACGCGACGAGCCAGGTCAGCCAAGTCCGCATTGACGGGATGCAGGTCAAGTCGCTGCTCTTGAGCACGAGACAGGCTGGAAAGGTCGTCCGAAAGCCGGTGCAGCCTGCGCAATTCCTCGCTGAGTGAACCAAAAGTTTCGGGGCTCGCGGTAAAGACCCCATCGATTAGGCCCTCCACATAGCCGTCAAGGACTGTCAATGGGGTTCGCATCTCGTGCGCGACTTCCCCGAGCAGCCGTGTGCGTCGGGACTCCGTGTCGGCCAAGGCCCGGGCGAGGGTATTCACGTCAGTGGCCAGCGCGGCTAGTTCCGGTTCGGAAGGGACGGGGACACGGCCCCCGTACTTTCCGGCGGCGATCAGCTTCGTCGCTGCCCGCACCGCATTGAGGGGGCGCAGAAGACGACCAGTGACTGCCGCCGCCACGAAACCGGCGGCGACGAGGCTGGCCAGTACCCCTACGATAAGCGACGTAGTCAGCGAAGAAAGGAATGCTGAGCGCACGGTTGTCGCGTCCATGCTGCCCATTGACATGCCGTTGCCCGCAGTGTCCATCATCATCCCCAGTCGGTCTTCGAATAGTCGCGGGGCGAGCAGAGAGACTGTCAGGTAAGCGACGCCGCCGCCGACCAGGGCGACGACGGCGTAGGAGATGAAAAGCCGCAGCGGCAAACGCATCTTCATCGGGACCGGCCGACGAATTTGTAGCCCACGCCGCGCACGGTGGCGATCAGGTGTGGATCGCTGGCGTCGTCAGCGAGTCGCGCGCGCAAACTGCGGATGTGGACATCGACGACTCTCTCGTCGCCGTAAAAATCGTAGCCCCAGACTTTCTCAAGCAATTGTGCCCGGGAAAACACTCGCCCGGGTTCGCCGGCAAGTGCCGCGAGAAGGTCAAACTCCAGGCTGGAAAGTGCGATTGAGGCCCCATCCGCCTCGACCTCGCGGTGGGCAGGGTTGACGGATAAGCCGTCGAAGCGGAGCAGGGCGTCAGCGTCGGCCCGGTCACCCCTATTATCACGGCGCAACATGGCCTTCACTCGGGCCGTGACCTCGCGCGGGCTAAACGGTTTCGTTACATAGTCATCCGCTCCAACGCCGAGTCCGACAAGTTTGTCGACCTCCTCTGCCCTCGCCGTGAGGAGGATGACATACGCGTCGCTGAAGCCGCGCAATTGACGGAGGACTTCGAGTCCGTCTATCCCCGGAAGCATTACGTCCAGGAGCACCAAGGACGGAGGATCGCTCCGGAGAGCGCCAAGCGCCTCAACACCGTCCGCGGCTTCCGATACGCCATAGCCTTCCGCTTCCAGATAGCCGCGCAGCACGGTCCGGATCTGCGGCTCGTCATCAACGACCAAGACCTTCTGCATGGTTCACCCCTTTCCTCTGATTATGGCCGAAACAACCAGCTGGCGGCCCCGTGCCCGCCGGCCGAATCGACACAAAGAACTCGCTAAGAGAACTTCTACCCAGCCGCTTCTTCGAGCACTTTTAGTCGTGCCCGGTATTCAGTGGCGTCCAATTCGCCTTTCGCGAACCGATCGTCAAGTAGCTGACGTGCTTGACTCCGCGTGCCTTGCGCCGGGGTGACCGAAGCGTCGCCGCTTTGATGGTCGCGGCTGGTCTTGCCCGCAAAGGCTCGCACGGCCCAAATGACCAACAGGATAATTGCCACAAGGACGATCAGCCCGACCGGCCACCCCCATGCCATGTTGTTGTTGTATCCGTTTCCCCACATCATTTCTACTTCTCCTTCGTCTCATCCGTCGTTGATTGTGATTGTGATTGTGCTCTCGGCCGCGTTCCGAGCTTCCTGTTTAGGAAACCGTCAGCTCGCTATACATACCGGCCGCATAGTGACCGGGGAGGTTGCAGACGACCTCGTAGCGTCCCGGAGCCAACGTCAATGTGACCCAGCTGGTGGACCCAGGAACGATACCGTCGCCTGCGCCTGCGCCGCAGGTCGACGACGCTTCGCCCAGACTGCCGGTCTCTTCAACCTTGTTGTCACCAGAAATGGTTCGGGTGCCCACGGCCTGCGAATCAGACATGGGCAGAACGACCAGTTCGTGGCTGATGCTCCCATCGTTGGCCGCTAGAAGTGATACGGACCCCTGGCCGATGTGCGCATGATCAATGCTGAGACTCATTGCTCCGCGGGGCACTCTCTCGTTGCCGCCGCCGGACATCATTCCGCTGTTGTTGCCCATCATGGGACCTCCCATATTCGACAGGGCTACGTTCACGACGGTCCCAGGCAGGTTCGGCGTCGGGCATGAGGATCCGGAAGCGAACCCGGAAACGGGTTGCCCGCCGTTGAGCGCACTGACTGCGCCAACAGACAACCCAGTCAGACCGACGACTGCCACGATCCCGCCAGTGATGGCCGTGGCAAGAAGTATTCTCTTTCGCATGATTTGTCCCTTCAACTAGCAGCCCGGGCCATTCCTGATCCCATTCCTGGGTTACCTCGTGAGTCCGTGTTCGCCCCCTGCATACCCATACCCGCACCAGATGCTGAGCCCATCGCCATTCCCGTACCCGGAGTGTGCGCTGCATTCACCATCGCGTCGATTCGGGTCCGCAACTCCTCCACAGTGGCCGCCTTCTGATCCGAAGTCAGCGCGCCGGCGTGTTCCAGATTGGTCTGGAGCGCCGCGACCATGGCATCCTCAAGCCCAGATACTGATTTGCCTGCAGTCTTAGCGACGTCCGCGAGCGACTTCCCCGCCTGCATCTTCTCCTGCAGCTCGGTCTGGCTCAGGCCGAGGTAGCTGGCAACGACGGTCATAGGCGAATTCTGGCCGAATGCCATACCGGCCATGTGGCCGTACGGGCCGGCGCCAACGCTTGACGGGGCCGTCGACACGGGCTGGGGAATCGGCCCTTCACCGGTAGCCGCCTGCGCGGCCACAACGCCGCCGGTCACGAACGCTCCGACAAGTCCGAGCCCGACCAGCCCACGGGTCACGGTCTTTCGATTGAAATTCATGTTGTTCAGCTCCTTCACATATAGGTACCCGATGAGCACCTACAGCAAGCATGCGGAAGGCGCATGAAGCTTCGGCCCCTGACCGTGTGAAGGTTTGATGAAGAGCTATCCCAATTGCGTCGGGCACGTGCTTCAACCGGTCAAGTCCAAAATCGTGGTGCACTGGCGCGTCGCCTCATCGTGTACCGGTGTTCTGATGACCCGGTCTGATGACCCGGTAGCGCTCTTCTGTGGAAGTGGTAACGGCCCGGATTATTCGCCCGGGCCGCTGCGGTTGCACTCCTAGTAGGTGTCGTGTACGAGGTGTCGTGGCTGCGGGTTTGCTCGTTGCGGTGCTGGCGAATGTCGATCTGGCCCAGTCTGATGATCCGGGCGTGGTTCGCGAGGCGGTTCAAGATCGAGTCCGCCGCGACCCGGTCGGGCAGTTCGGCGACCCAATGGGCGGGCCCGGTCTGCGAGGCGATCATCGTCGGCAACCGGTCTTCCCGGGTCGCCAACACCGCGAACAAGTCGCTCGCGGCATCGCTGTCGATGCCGACGGTGAGGAAGTCATCGATGATGAGCAGGTCGATGTTGGACGTTCAGCAGCTTCTGGTGCGCGATCCCGGTGCCGCAGGCGCTGACGAGCCGCCGGGCGAGGTCGTCCATCCGGAAGTAGGCTACCGTGTGCTGGCTCTGGCAGGCGCTGATCCCCAACGCGCAGGCTAGGTAGGTTTTTAGGAGATGAAGCCCTATCTCAGTTCCGCCGGTGCGATCAAGAGCAACGCCAGTTCTGGAAGGATTTCTCCCAGCCAACACTAATACCCCTAGGGGTAAACTTCGTCAGAGAGAGCTACTCTATCCCGCCCGATCATTCCTGTCAGGAGAGCAAGGCTCATGACGGTTACCGTGATTGATACCGCTCAGCTCGGGGATCGCAGCGAATCTGCTGCGGCGCGCCGGCAAGAACAGCGTTCATATCGACGCCATTTTCGCTGAGGCGGCAACGGCCGGAGCCAACTTGGTTACGAGTTGAGCATTCGTCAATCGGCCTGCGGCTTTGGACAAGTGAAGAGCGCGATTATGCACGAACAAGGAGCACACATCTGCCGGGCTGTTACGTGTAGGAAATGTGGGAAAACGACGTGGGCCGGATGCGGGCAACATGTCGACAAGGTGATGCGCGGCATCCCGAGCGCTCACAGGTGCCGCGGGCATGAAAGCCCGTCACGCGTCCAGGGAGGCTTCCTCTCCCGTCTCCTTCCTCGCCGGTAACCCCCACGGACGAGTCGTCAGCACGTGACCGCCCCCGTTGAACGCCCTTCGCCCATACCCACACCAACACCAACACCCACGGAAAGGCACAATATGAAGCAACCTGCCAAAGCCATCGCATCGGCAGAGACGGCCGGCGAGAGCCAGCGAAGGGTGCTGAACCGACTTCGCCGCGCGCAAGGGCAGCTTGGCGCGGTCATCTCTGCCGTCGAATCAGGTGGCGAATGCCGCGACGTTGTCATCCAACTTGCAGCCGTCTCCAAGGCCCTTGACCGGGCAGGGTTCATCATCGTGTCGTCCGCTATGCGGCGTTGCATCGCGTCCCCGAACGATCCGGCTGACCCGATGACCGTTCCCGAGCTCGAAAAACTGTTTCTGACTCTGGCATAGCGCGCGGACGCGGGCGGGACGTCACCGCTGCAAGAGGTAAGGCTGCCGCTCAGCGTTCGGGTTGCTTTCTCAACCCAGGCGGCAACTCGACAGGGTTTCGCTTACGCGGAAATCGACGGGATCGATGATCGTCAAATTTATAGGAAGGCGCACGAATCATGATGAATGGAATAGGAATGGGCGGTGGGTGGCTGTTCGGGGTACTCATCGCCGCCGGAGTTGTGCTGCTGATAATTCTCTTGGTGCGCTTCCTCGGAGGCGGTGTGAAAAGGGACGGCCGCGACGAGTAGGACACGCGGCGCCCCAGTAGTGCGCGTCAGCTCCTCGATGAAAGATATGCCCGAGGGGAACTGACCACGGAGGAATACCACGAGCTAATCCGTGTCTTAGGCGACAGGACCTGATGCAGCCCATCAGTCGGCGGTCCGCTCTGATCCTTGGCGGTTTAGGAACTGCCAGTATCCTTGCCGGCGGGACCGGGCTCTTCTGGACGGCGAATATCGGATTCGTTCCCTCGACAGGCGAAGACTTTGCGGAACCGAAAACACTTCGAAGCATCAATGGTGCTTTGCAGCTCAAGCTGAAGGCTGCCGAAGGACCCGCGCTGATCGCGGGACGTCAAGCAACCGCCCTCACCTACAACGGCGGACTCCCGGGTCCCACATTGATCGTTCGCCCCGGGGACCGGGTGAGAGTTTCCGTGGAGAACAAGCTTCAGGAGCCCACCAACCTCCATGTCCACGGGCTCCATGTGTCCCCTAACGGCAATAGCGACAACATGTTCGTGTCCATTGATCCGGGATCCTCTTTCGACTACGAATATTTGCTGCCGAAAGATCATCCGCCGGGCGTGTACTGGTACCACCCGCACCATCACGGCACGGTGGCCACTCAAGTGTTTGGTGGACTGTACGGCGCAATCATCGTTGACGACCCCACTCCGATTCCGGTCAGCCGGGACCGGGTCCTCGTCATCTCCGACATCACACTAGATGAGTCCGGAACAATCCCCGGGGCGTCCGCGATGGATCGCATGCTTGGGCGGGAAGGGAGCCTTATGCTCGTTAACGGTCACGCGTCACCCCAGCTGACAGCCCGTCCCGGCGAACGCGAACGGTGGCGAATCATCAACGCATGTGCTGCCCGGTACCTCAAGCTCAGACTTGATGGTCAACAACTACAACTCTTAGGAATCGACTCCGGTCGATTCCCATCACCCCGCACCGTCACAGAGGTTGTCCTCGCCCCGGGAAACCGTGCCGATCTTCTTGTCACCACGTCAAACGGGACGGCAACGCTTCAGACCCTTCCTGTGGACCGGGGAACCGCGATGGGGATGATGGGCGGAACCCGCCCCTCCCCCACAACCGTGAACCTGGCCACCCTTGTCATAGCAGGCACTGCGGCCGACGCTCCCGCCGAGGTGCCAGCCCAGCCAGCACCTCGAGACCTACGGAACTCACCCGTGGACGGTCAACGCGAGCTGACCTTCGCAATGGGGATGGGGTCAGGCGGAATGGGCATGGGATCCGACACGAACATGATGGAATCCGTTATTGACGGTAAAAAGTTCGACCCGGCACGGATCGACACGATTGTTCACGGCGGAAGTGTCGAGGAATGGACACTGACCAACACCAGTCCGATGGATCATCCCGTGCACCTCCACGTCTGGCCCATGCAAATTGTTGAGCAAAACGGGGCGCACGTCACTGAAGTCCTCTGGCAAGACGTCGTGAACGTGCCCGCAAAAAGCAGAATTCGGGTGAGGATCCCTTTCGACGACTTCACCGGAAAGACCGTGTACCACTGCCACATCCTCGACCATGAAGATGCCGGAATGATGGGAATCATCGAAGCATCCTGAGACCAACACCCCATACCAAGTGAGAACAACTACACAAGGAGAACCACGTGAACTACGCACACACCATCACCCTCTCGCTGCCCTACGAGGAAGCCGTCACCAACGTGAGGCAGGAACTCGCCAACCAAGGATTCGGCGTCCTCACCGAAATCGACGTCCACGCAACCTTTGAAACGAAACTCGGCAGCGAAAACGCACAAGCCCTCGGCGACTACCTGATTCTGGGAGCCTGCAACCCAGCACTCGCCGAACAAGCACTCACGGCCGACCCCGACATGGGACTCCTGCTCCCGTGCAACGTCGTTATCCGGCGACACCCCTCGGCCACTACTACCACAGTCCAAACGATCAACCCTCAGACCATGGTCCAGCTGAGCACCTCCCCGGCGATACAGGACATCGCCGACCAGGCCGACGCACACCTGCTCGCCGCACTGTCAGCTCTGGAAAACCTCAACATCCACAAGTAGCACCCATCCCCTCAACCGAAGGTTGAGTCCGACGGGGTGGCGCAAGCCCGCCAATCTGAATGCGGTAGAGGGCGTTCATGGATTCCTGTGACCTAAAGTGGGGGCGTGATGTCAGACAGCGGCGCGAATACCCCAACGGTCGATGATGTGGCTCGGCTGGCCGGGGTCTCAATAGCGACTGTCTCCCGTGTTCTCAATGGGTCCGCACGCGTCAGTGACGACAAGCTGACGCGAGTTCGCGCCGCGGTTCACGAACTCGGCTTCCGGCCGAACCCAGCTGCCCGTTCCCTGGCTGGCCGCCACGCCCGCATCATCGCAGTGCTGGCCGGGACCACATCACGGTTTGAACAAGTGGAGATCATTCGCGGCATCGAGGAGAGCTCCCGAGCCGCTGGCTACCTCATGAGCCTGACAGCGGTCGGCGACGCCGACGACGACAGCATCGATCAGGCTCTCTCACTCGTCCTTGACCAGGCAGTTGCGGGCGTGATCGTGCTCACCTCCGATGCGGTGGGGGTTGCTGCGCTCCGCCGAATCCCCGAAGGAATCCTCACGGTCACTGTCTCCGGCATGCCCCAAAATGGTGTCCCGCACGTGTCATTGGATGAGCCCGCCGCGGCCGGAGAACTCGTGGCCTACCTCCTTGGGCTTGGTCACACGACAGTGCACTGTGTCGGCGTTCCCGCCTCACCGAACGAGGACGAACGGATACTGGGCTGGCGCCGTGCCCTCCGTGCAGCGGGGGCCGCGACTCCGGAGGTCATTCACTCGAGTGAAGAACCGAACTCGGGATGCGCCATTGGGCGCCAGCTGGCCCGCTCGCCTGGCGTCACGGCGGTCTTCTGTGGCAGTGATGTTCTCGCCATGGAAGTCATGCACGGTCTCGCCGAGGCTGGAAAATCTGTCCCTGACGAGGTCAGTGTCGTCGGTTTTGGAGATCATCCTCTCGCAGCCCTGTGGCGACCGGCCTTGACGACCGTGAATCAAGACTTCGCTGGGCTCGGCAATCGTGCCTTCCTGGTGTTGGATGGGCTGATTTCGGGTCCACTGGGGCGAACATTCGCCTCGGCGGCTCCAGCTCTGGTGGTCCGTGACAGTGCGGCGTCACCCGTAGATCCGGGTGGCGCCGCACTCACGTGACACCCCGCGATCCGCGGGTGCCGCAGTAGCTGTCAGGCGCTGGCGGTCGCCCGTTCCGATGTCGCGCTCGTGACCTGATGTGAATCGATGGCCACGTTAAGCCCGCGGAATCCGCGGAGCCGGAGGCTGTTGCTCACCACGAAGACCGAGGACAGCGCCATTGCGGCGCCGGCGATCAGGGGGTTGAGCAGGCCGAGCATGGCGAGCGGGATCGCGGCCACGTTGTAGGCGAAGGCCCAGAACAGGTTCGCCTTGATCGTGCCGAGCGTGCGCCGGGACAGCCGGATGGCATCCGCTGCCGCGACGAGGTCGCTGCGGATGAGGGTGAGGTCGCTCGCCTCGATCGCGACGTCGGTGCCGGTGCCCATGGCGATGCCGAGGTCGGCGGTGGCGAGTGCGACGGCGTCGTTGACGCCGTCGCCGACCATGGCCACGACCCGGCCCTGCGCCTGGAGCGCGCGGATGACCTCGGCCTTTTCGGCGGGGAGCACGCCGGCGCGCACGTCGTCGATGCCAACCAGGGTGCCGACGCTGCGGGCGACGGTGTCGTTGTCCCCGGTCAGGAGCACCGGGGTTAGGCCCAGGCGGCGGAATTCGGCGATTGCGGCGGCGCTCGTGTCCTTGACCGTGTCTGCGACGGCGAGGATGCCGCGGGCCACCCCGTCCCAGGCCACGGCGACACTCGTCTGACCTTGATTCTCACAGGCGGCCAGAGCGTTAGCCAGTTCGGGCGGGAAGGCGATGGCGGCGTGGTCGGTCAGCCACTGCGGGCGTCCGACTAGAACAATCCGGCCGTCGACGACGGCTTGCACACCGAGGCCGTCTGCGGATTGGAACGATTCCGCCGTGGGAAGTACGGCGATCCGGTCACGCGCGCCGGAAACGATGGCGCGGGCGACCGGGTGTTCGGAGCCCGCTTCTGCGGCGGCCGCGAAGCCGAGAAGCTCAACTTCACTGAGGGCGCCGACGGGTACGACCGCGACGAGGGTCATTTGCCCGGTGGTCACGGTGCCCGTCTTGTCGAGCACGATCGTGTCGACGCGCCGGGTGGACTCCAGGACCTGCGGGCCTTTGATCAGGATGCCGAGCTGCGCGCCACGGCCGGTGCCGACGAGCAGGGCCGTCGGGGTGGCCAGCCCGAGCGCGCACGGGCAGGCGATGATCAGGGTCGCGACGGCGGCGGTGAAGGCGACGACCGGTCCGGCGCCCAGGCTCAGCCAGACCACGAGGGTGCCCAGGGCGAGGGCGATCACGATGGGCACAAACACTGCGGATACCCGATCCGCCAGACGTTGGACATCCGCTTTGCCGGTCTGGGCCTGCTCGACGAGGCGCCCGAGTTGGGCGAGCTCGGTGTCGGCGCCGATCCGGGTAGCCCGGACGACGAGCCTGCCGCCCGAGTTGAGAGTCGCCCCGACAACGACGGCGCCCGGACCGACTTCGACCGGAACCGCTTCGCCGGTGAGCATGCTCGCGTCGATCGCCGACACGCCCTCGACCACGACACCATCCGTTGAAATCTTCTCGCCCGGGCGCACCACGAACAGGTCACCGACGACGAGCGAGGAGGTCGGCACGATGGTTTCGACGCCGTCGCGGAGGAGTGCGGTTTCCTTGCTTCCCAGCTCGAGCAGCGCACGTAGTGCCGCGCCGGATCGTTTTTTGGCGCGTGCTTCGAAGTAGCGTCCAGCAAGGATGAAGACGGTGACCGCGGATGCGACCTCGAGGTAGATCTCGCTCGCGCCACCATCAGCTCTGGCCGTGAAGCTGAATGCCATGGTCATACCGGGCATGCCCGCCGTACCGAAGAAAAGCGCGAAGAGCGACCAGCCTAGGGCGGCCAACACACCGATGCTGATGAGCGTGTCCATAGTGGCCGCACCGTGCCGAAAGTTCGTCCAGGCGGCCCGGTGGAACGGCCAGGCACCCCAGACGGCGACGGGTGCAGCCAGAGTCAGGGCGAGCCATTGCCAGTTGATGAACTGCAGCGGCGGAATTGCCGACATCGCGACGACCGGCGCTGCCAGAATCGCGGAAACGATCAGTCGTTGGCGGAGACTGGCGACGTCTCGGTCTTGCTGGCTCGGGGCCTCATCGGCAACTGCCTCCGGCGGTTTCGGAAGCTCGGCCGTGTATCCGGTTTCTTCGATCACGGCGATCGCCTGAGCGACAGTCGTGCCCTCCGGCACAAAGACGCTGGCCTTCTCGGTCGCATAGTTCACCGTGGCCTCGACCCCGGGCATGCGGTTGAGCTTCTTCTCAATGCGCGCAGCACACGAGGTGCACGTCATCCCGCCAACAAGAAGGTCGACGTGTTCGCCGCCCATCCGGACGCCGCTCATCAGGACTCAGCGACCAACTCGTAGCCGGCCTCGTCGATGGCCGCGGCGACAGCCGTGCGATCGAGCGGGGCGCCGGTAACAGTGACGAGGGAGACTCCGCCGGGGACGAGGTCAACGTTCACATCCTCAGCGCGAGCCAACTTGCCGATTTCCTTCGTCACGCTGGCCACACAGTGTGAGCACGTCATTCCCAGCACCCGAAAGGTGTTCGTCGCCCCGTCGGCCGGAGCGGCGGCCTGATTGGCCCTGGACTGAGTGTGTGTCCCGCAGGCGCAGGAGGCGTCGGTCAGGCCCAGGTCGTTTACTGTGGTTTCGCTCATGAGTGATGCGTCCTTTCGGTTACCCCAACGGGGTATATTCCCACTATACCCCTTGGGGGTACCAAAATACCACCGGATCCGGTACGCGCGACGATTACGAACGCACTAGGCGGGCGATGGCGTCGTAGGCTTCCTTGATTTTGGCCTCTGCCTCGTCTCCACCGCGCACCGCGGCGTCGAGCACACAATGGTTGAGGTGGTCGTTGAGGAGTCCGAGAGCCACTGACTGCAGCGCGCTTGTCATCGCAGACACTTGGGTGAGGATGTCGATGCAGTATTTCTCGTCAGTGACCATGCCTTGGAGCCCGCGGGCTTGGCCCTCGATTCGACGCAGCCGCTTCAGATAGTCATCCTTGTTGGAGATGTAGCCGTGCGGTCCGCTATGGAGCTCCGCACCCGCAGGTGTTGCGCTCACGTTTGTCATGGCTGGTTTACCCTTCCTTCGCACGATCGTTCATACCCCCCTATGGTACAGGAGGTTGGATCCCCAATACGGGTCTCAGAGCGTCGGGCATGACGACCGTGGACACGGCCCAGAAGATCGCTGATGCCGCCTCACACCCGGCGATCGCCGCGGTCAGGGATGGCTTGCGAGTGCACTGCGCGCACGGGCCGTGTGCATGCGACTGTGGAGACAAACCCGCGCACCTGCCTGCGCGCCACACCATACGACGCATCGCTGATTTTCGATCTCAGGCTCAGGATGCGGCTTGTCGGCCTGCCGCAGGAGATCCGATGACCGGGGGCTGTCCAGTCTGGGCCCGAACCCTTTGCATGATCCTGTGACCGAGCGGCACTAGCCTAGCGACAAGGCAGACTTTCAAAGCGGCGCAAGTGTTCACTGTCCATAGCCGCACGGGACTGTCTATGTCCAACACTAAGGAATTGAAATGGCGGCCGTGAGAGAATTCACGAAGACCAACCTGAATAAACAGGGATTTGGAGGTCTCGATGATGACGCCAAGTCCTGTTACGCAGGGCCCCTACGATTCACTCCGGCAGTAGGCACCGTCCTAATCCTTGTCGGATTGGCTCTACAATCGCCTATCTTTCTTGGAGTGGGGGCAATCGTTCCCCTCACCGGGGCGTTATTCCCTCATGGCATGATTCTCGATTTGGTTTACAACTTGGGCGTACGCCACATGTTTCGCGCGCCCCCGCTTCCCCCCACGCCGCGTCCCCGGCAGTTTTCCTACCTCTTGTCCACCGTGCTCATCGCCGGTTCGGCCTTGTCCTTCTACTACGGAGTGTCAGCATTGGGATTCGTCCTGGGAGGAGCGGTCGCTCTGGGAGGCACGATACTCACCACCACTCATTGGTGCCTCGGATCGTGGTTCTACAGACTTCTTTTCCCCCACGCAGCGACAAGCTAACCGGCGGGAACGCGTTCACAAGGCCATTATCCACAGCTTGAACACTCCCCGGACAGCCACCACCACCAACACCTATCAGCCTGAATTCTCCTGCGGCTGCCGCCCGGCTCAGGAAGTTGCCAGCTGGCTGCGAGTTCTCCGCGTACGCTAGGGGGGTATGTGCTGGCTTTTCGCCGGCGACGCGGACACGGGAGAGGAGAGTCGCGCATGTCTCGACGCTCCGGTATTTCCGGTTCCCGACCACGCGCTCTGAGTCGTGCCCTCGCCGTTTCGCTGGCCCTCGTTGGCGTGCTGGTTAGCCTGCTCGCCTTGCATTCGATGCTCGACGCCCATGACGGTGTTCAGGGAGCGGTCGCCGGAGTCACTCAATTCTCGGCGCAGAATGGCGAGACCCCGGCCGTTGCGGACAACGTCTTAGCGACGTCGGAGGATCGGGTCGGCCCGCTGTCGGCGCTCAATACCTGCGGCACGGACTGCGCAGTGGGGTGCGCTCTGATGGCGGCAGGGTGCATCGTGCTGATCACGGTGGTCGCCATCGTCCTCCTTCTTCGGCGCCCTGCTCTCTTTCAGACGCTCAAGGACGGTGGGGGACGCTTTGTCCGCGTCGTTGCCGAGGTCCGCAATCATGTGTACTTTCCTTCACTGACGCTTCTGTCGATTAGCCGTATCTGATCACGGTCATTGGCGGGGACA